>NZ_JBHVVP010000029.1:0-1459 GCF_042882605.1 Streptomyces sp. NPDC058198 | reverse complement strand
TCTTCTCCCCCGCGAACTCCACCTCCGACCCCACGAACCGCCACGTCTCCCGCGCCACCACCATCGAATCCACCATCACCCGCGGCGAACGATCGCTCTCCGGAAGGATCTGGAAGAGGTCCATCACGAGAGTGGTCAGTACGTGCGAGAAGACGTCGACCGCGTCGAACACGGCCCCGTCGGGCACCACCACGACCAGGCGGTCCGCCCGGCGTTCGACCGTGGCATCGGCGCTGAGGACCGTGTTCGGGCGGTGCGGGTCCGCCGAGTGGTCCACAAGGGCGACGTAGTAGTCCTCGGGCCGCACCAGGGAGTGTCTGATCCGCGCGGACAGCCGGGACTTGTGTTCCTTGGGCAGCATCGGCACCAGCCGCGGACCGGGGTGGTCGCGGCCGGTCAGGGCGAACAACTCGTCCGGCGCGGGGTGCTGGTGGACGAAGAGCGAGGCGCCCAGGGTGTTGGTGGCGAGATGGAGTTCGCCGAGGACGAGTTCGAACTCACCACGCTCCAGGGCGGCCGTGTCGGTCGCGGCGATCATCACATCCGGGCTGAGGTAGCGCGCCGCGGTCCACCCCGTGCCGGCGTCGCCGAACGCGTCGTGCACCTGCTCGGCGATCTCGGCGCCGGACACCCGGACCCGGCATGCCCCTTCGGGCAGCCGCAGGATGGAGGCCCAGCGCCGGCGGAACTCCTCCTGGAGGCGTGCCGCGTCAGCGGCGGCGTCCCCGTGCAGCACGGGCATGCAGGCGAACCAGAAGGCCGCCAGATCCACGGTGCCGCTGTCCCCCGCCGCCTCCCGGAGCCGGTCGTAGACCTCGCCGACCCGGTGCATCACCTGCTGGGCGAGGTGCGAGGTCAGCCAGGTGGCGCTGGTCATGAAGAGATCCAGTGGCGCGAGCGCCGTCAGGACGTCGCCGCCGATCCGGGCCCGCGCGGAACGCACGGAGTCGGAGTAGACCAGGGCGCGGCAGGGCGCGGTGGCGGCTCCCTTCTCGCGCTGGGCGGCGGCGTCCGTGAGCTGCTCGAAGTCGGCTTCCAGCGCCGCCATCGCGCTGATCAGCCGGTCCGGATCGTCCCCCGCCGCCCGGACCTGGTCGCGGCCGCGTTCCAGTACCTCCAGGGTGGCCAGAGCCCGTTCCCGTACGGCGGGGTCGCCGATCCGTTCGAGCGTTTCCCGCAGCCGCAGTTCGGGGTGGGTGTCGGCGGGTACGTCGAGCCGCCAGGTGACGCAGCGGAGCTCCACCAGCCGGTCGAGCGCCTCGGCGACATCGGTGTCCGGTCCCAGGTGGAGCTGGATCGCGTGGGCGGAGCGGGTGCCGTCGCAGAGTTCGAGGACCCGCAGCAGCCGTTCGGGAACTTCACGTGCCGGACGACCCGGCACCCGCACCGAACCCTCCACCACCCCCACAAACGGCACCCGACGCGGCGCCACCCACTCCCGCACCCCCGGATCACCAGC
>NZ_JBHVVP010000027.1:0-2517 GCF_042882605.1 Streptomyces sp. NPDC058198 | reverse complement strand
CGTCTGGACCGGGTGATCATCCGTTTCGCGGGTGACTCGGGTGACGGGATGCAGCTGACGGGTGACCGGTTCACCTCGGAGACGGCGTCGTTCGGGAACGACTTGTCGACGCTGCCGAACTTCCCCGCCGAGATCCGGGCGCCTGCCGGGACCTTGCCGGGCGTCTCCTCCTTCCAGCTGCACTTCGCCGACCACGACATCCTCACCCCCGGCGACGCACCCAACGTCCTGGTAGCAATGAACCCGGCCGCGCTGAAGGCGAACATCGGCGACGTGCCGCGCGGCGCGGAGATCATCGTGAACACCGATGAGTTCACCAAGCGCCCGATGGCCAAGGTCGGCTATCTGACCTCCCCGCTCGAAGACGGCTCGCTCGACGGCTACCAGATCCACCCCGTCCCCCTGACCACGCTGACCATCGAAGCGCTCAAGGAGTTCGGGCTCTCCCGCAAGGAAGCCGAACGCTCGAAGAACATGTTCGCGCTGGGGTTGTTGTCGTGGATGTACAACCGGCCCACCGAGGGCACGGAAAAGTTTCTGCGGGTCAAGTTCGCGAAGAAGCCGCAGATCGCCGAGGCGAACGTGGCCGCCTTCCGCGCCGGCTGGAACTTCGGCGAGACGACCGAGGACTTCGCCGTCTCCTACGAGGTCGCCCCCGCGAGCGCAGCGTTCCCGGCCGGCACCTACCGCAACATTTCCGGGAATCTGGCACTGTCCTACGGGCTGATCGCCGCCGGCCACCAGGCCGACCTGCCGCTGTATCTGGGCTCGTATCCGATCACCCCGGCCTCGGACATCCTGCACGAACTGTCGAGGCACAAGAACTTCGGCGTGCGGACCTTCCAGGCCGAGGACGAGATCGCCGCCATCGGCGCCGCACTGGGCGCGGCCTTCGGCGGTTCACTGGCCGTCACCACCACCTCGGGCCCCGGCGTCGCGCTCAAGTCGGAGACGATCGGCCTGGCGGTGTCGCTGGAGCTGCCGCTGCTGGTTGTCGCGATCCAGCGGGGCGGTCCTTCCACCGGTTTGCCGACCAAGACCGAGCAGGCGGATCTGCTCCAGGCGATGTACGGGCGTAACGGTGAGGCCCCCGTCCCGGTGATCGCACCCAGGACGCCGGCGGACTGCTTCGACGCCGCCCTGGAAGCGGCCAGGATCGCGCTGGCCTACCGCACGCCGGTCTTCCTGCTCTCCGACGGCTACCTCGCCAACGGCTCCGAACCCTGGCGCATCCCCGAAACCGCGGAACTGCCCGACCTGCGGGTCCGGTTCGCGACCGGCCCCAACCATGAACTGGCCGACGGCACCGAAGTGTTCTGGCCCTACAAACGCGACCCGCACACCCTGGCCCGCCCCTGGGCCGTCCCCGGCACCCCCGGCCTCGAACACCGCATCGGCGGCATCGAAAAACAGGACGGCACGGGCAACATCTCCTACGACCCCGCCAACCACGACTTCATGGTCCGCACCCGCCAGGCCAAGATCGACGGCATCGACGTCCCCGACCTCACCGTCGACGACCCGGACGGTGCCCGCACCCTCGTGCTGGGCTGGGGCTCCACCTACGGGCCCATCACCGCCGCTGTGCGCCGCCTGCGCAAGGCCGGGACGCCCATCGCGCAGGCACACCTGCGCCACATCAACCCCTTCCCCCGCAACCTCGGCGACATCCTCGGCCGTTACGACAAGGTCGTGGTGCCGGAGATGAACCTCGGCCAGCTCGCCACCCTCCTGCGGGCGAAATACCTCATCGACGCCCACTCCTACAACCAGGTCAACGGCATGCCGTTCAAGGCCGAGCAGCTCGCCACGGCACTCCAGGAGGCCATCGATGCCTGACACGAACGAGTTGCTGACCCTGGTCCCCAAGGCCGAGGCCACCCAGTCCATGAAGGACTTCAAATCGGACCAGGAAGTACGCTGGTGCCCCGGCTGCGGCGACTACGCGGTCCTGGCCGCCGTCCAGGGCTTCATGCCCGAACTGGGCCTCGCCAAAGAGAACATCGTCTTCGTCTCCGGCATCGGCTGCTCCTCCCGCTTCCCCTACTACATGAACACCTACGGGATGCACTCCATCCACGGCCGCGCCCCCGCCATCGCCACCGGCCTGGCCACCTCACGCCGTGACCTGTCCGTCTGGGTCGTCACCGGCGACGGCGACGCCCTCTCCATCGGCGGCAACCACCTCATCCACGCCCTGCGCCGCAACGTCAACCTCAAAATCCTGCTGTTCAACAACCGGATCTACGGACTGACCAAAGGCCAGTACTCCCCCACCTCCGAGGTCGGGAAAATCACCAAGTCGACCCCCATGGGCTCCCTCGACGCCCCCTTCAACCCCGTCTCCCTCGCCATCGGCGCCGAAGCCTCATTCGTCGCCCGCACCGTCGACTCCGACCGCAAACACCTCACCCAAGTACTGCGCCAGGCAGCCGACCACCCCGGCACCGCCCTCGTCGAGATCTACCAGAACTGCAACATCTTCAACGACGGCGCCTTCGAAGTCCTCAAGGACAA
>NZ_JBHVVP010000026.1:0-2614 GCF_042882605.1 Streptomyces sp. NPDC058198 | reverse complement strand
CGCCCGGTTACATTCCGAACCCGGAAGCTAAGCCTCACAGCGCCGATGGTACTGCAGGGGGGACCCTGTGGGAGAGTAGGACGCCGCCGAACAATTATTCAAGGACCCGTGGTCCAGCGTTCATGCTGGACTACGGGTCTTTTTTTGTTTTGCCATGTATTACCCGAAGCGCGTCGGAAGGTCGACTGCGCGAGAATGACTGCGGTACCCGAAGACAGGAGCCTTACCGATGTCCCCCAACTCCTCCGACGACCGTCCCGAGCGCGACCAGCGCCGCGGAGACAGCGGCGACCGGGGCGGCTTCCGCGGAGGTCGTGACGATCGCGATCGCGGACCGCGACGTGATGATCGGGACCGTGGTGGTTTCCGTCGTGATGACACCAACCGCCGTGATGACAACCGCGGTGGCGGGTTCCGCGGTGGACGCGACGATCGCCCCAGCGGTCCGCGTCGCGATGACGACCGTGGTGGTCGTCCCAGTTCCAGTGGTGGTTCCAGCGGCGGCGGTTACGGTCGTCGGGACGACCGTGGTGGCCGGCCGACCGGCGGCGGCGCCGGTGGCGGTACTGGTGGTGGGTACGGGCGTCGTGACGACCGTCCGAGCGGTCCGCGCCGCGATGACCGCCCGAGCGGTCCGCGCCGCGATGACCGCCCGAGCAGTGGTCCGCGTCGTGACGACCGGCGTGATGACCGTCCGAGCTTCCGCCGTGATGACCGCCCCAGCAGCGGTCCGCGCAGGGACGACCGTCCCAGCAGTGGCCCCCGGCGTGATGACGACCGTGGTGGTCGTCCCAGCTTTGGTGGTGGTTCCAGCGGTGGTGGCTACGGTCGTCGGGACGACCGTGGTGGCCGGCCGACCGGTGGCAGCGGTGGCGGTGGCGGGTACGGGCGCCGTGACGACCGCCCGAGCACTCCCCGGCGCGATGACGACCGTGGCGGCTTCCGCCGCGACGACCGCCCGAGCAGTGGTCCGCGCCGTGATGACCGGCCCAGCAGCGGCCCGCGCAGGGACGACCGTCCGAGCAGTGGTCCCCGTCGTGACGACCGTCCCAGCAGCGGCCCCCGTCGTGACGACCGGCCGAGCAGTGCTCCCCGTCGGGACAGCGATCGTGGTGGGTTCCGCCGCGACGACAACCGCCGTGATGACAACCGTGGCGGTGGCTTCGCGCGCCGTGACGACCGGCCGAGTACCCCGCGCCGTGACGACGACCGTGGCGGCTTCCGCCGCGACGACCGCCGTGATGACCGGCCGAGCTTCCGCCGCGACGACCGGCCCAGCAGTGGCCCGCGCCGTGACGACCGGCCCAGCGGGCCCCGTCGTGATGACGACCGTGGCGGCCGGCCGGCCGCTGGCGGGTACGGGCGTCGTGACGACCGTCCGAGCGGTCCGCGTCGCGATGACGACCGTGGTGGCCGGCCCAGTTTCGGTGGCGGTTCCAGCGGTGGCGGCTCCGGACGCCGGGATGACCGTGGCGGCCGTCCCAGCGGCGGCGGCAGCGGAAGCGGCGGTGGCTACGGCCGGCGCGACGACCGCGACCGCGGTGGAGACCGCGGCGGGTTCCGCGGCCGGGACGACAGCCGCGGTGGCGGTTTTGCGCGCCGGGACGACCGTGACCGCGACCGGGAGCCCATCAAGCGGCTGCCGATCCCGGACGATGTCACGGGCGACGAGATCGACAAGAGTGTGCGTCAGGAGCTGATGAGCCTGCCCAAGACGCTCGCCGACGATGTCGCCAGGAACCTCGTCATGGTCGCCAAGCTGATCGACGAGGATCCCGAGCAGGCGTACGCGTACTCCCGTATCGCGCTGCGGCTCGCCTCCCGGGTCGCCGCCGTGCGCGAGGCCGCGGGCTTCGCCGCGTACGCCACGCAGAAGTACGCCGAGGCGCTGGCCGAGTTCCGGGCGGCGCGGCGGATGACCGGGAGCGTCGACCTGTGGCCCGTCATGGCGGACTGCGAGCGCGGACTCGGCCGTCCCGAGCGTGCGATGGCGATGGCCGGTGAGCCGGAGGTGCTGAAGCTCGACAAGGCGGGTCAGGTCGAGATGCGGCTGGTCGCGGCCGGCGCGCGCCGGGACATGGGGCAGATCGATGCTGCCATCGTGACCCTGCAGAGCCCCGAGCTGGCGTCCAACTCCGTACAGCCGTGGACTGCTCGACTGCGCTACGCCTATGCCGACGCCCTGCTGTCGGCCGGGCGTGAGGACGAGGCCCGGGAGTGGTTCGCCAAGACGATCGAGGCGGACAAGGACGGGGCGACGGATGCCTCGGACCGTCTCGCAGAACTGGACGGGGTCGAGTTCGTCGACGCCATGGCCGAGGACGAGAGCGACACCGAGGCGGAGCCCGGGTCCGTGACCGACGCGGAGCCGCAGGACGGCCTGGACGCCGAAGACGACGATGACCTCGATGTCGACCTCGCGGATGACGACGTCGAGGACGACGATCTCGATGACGACGTCGAGGACGACCTCGACGACGATGACGAGGCCGACGAGGCGGACGAGGACGCCGCCGAGGACGGAAAGCGCGACAAGGACTGAGTGATCATGCGAGTGGGGGGGGCCCCGCGCCCGGGGGGGCCCCCCCGCCCGGTGGTTTTTGGGCGGGCGGGC
>NZ_JBHVVP010000025.1:0-3177 GCF_042882605.1 Streptomyces sp. NPDC058198 | reverse complement strand
ACACAGTGGACGCGAGCAACTGAGGACAAGCCCTCGGCCTATTAGTACCAGTCAGCTTCAACCGTTACCGGTCTTCCACATCTGGCCTATCAACCCAGTCGTCTACTGGGAGCCTTAACCCCTCAAAGGGGGTGGGAGTCCTCATCTCGAAGCAGGCTTCCCGCTTAGATGCTTTCAGCGGTTATCCTTTCCGAACGTAGCCAACCAGCCATGCCCTTGGCAGGACAACTGGCACACCAGAGGTTCGTCCGTCCCGGTCCTCTCGTACTAGGGACAGCCCTTCTCAAGACTCCTGCGCGCGCAGCGGATAGGGACCGAACTGTCTCACGACGTTCTAAACCCAGCTCGCGTACCGCTTTAATGGGCGAACAGCCCAACCCTTGGGACCGACTCCAGCCCCAGGATGCGACGAGCCGACATCGAGGTGCCAAACCATCCCGTCGATATGGACTCTTGGGGAAGATCAGCCTGTTATCCCCGGGGTACCTTTTATCCGTTGAGCGACGGCGCTTCCACAAGCCACCGCCGGATCACTAGTCCCGACTTTCGTCCCTGCTCGACCCGTCGGTCTCACAGTCAAGCTCCCTTGTGCACTTACACTCAACACCTGATTACCAACCAGGCTGAGGGAACCTTTGGGCGCCTCCGTTACTCTTTAGGAGGCAACCGCCCCAGTTAAACTACCCATCAGACACTGTCCCTGATCCGGATCACGGACCCAGGTTAGACATCCAGCACGACCAGAGTGGTATTTCAACGGCGACTCCACCTGAACTGGCGTCCAAGCTTCACAGTCTCCCACCTATCCTACACAAGCCGAACCGAACACCAATATCAAACTATAGTAAAGGTCCCGGGGTCTTTCCGTCCTGCTGCGCGAAACGAGCATCTTTACTCGTAGTGCAATTTCACCGGGCCTATGGTTGAGACAGTCGAGAAGTCGTTACGCCATTCGTGCAGGTCGGAACTTACCCGACAAGGAATTTCGCTACCTTAGGATGGTTATAGTTACCACCGCCGTTTACTGGCGCTTAAGTTCTCAGCTTCGCCACACCGAAATGTGACTAACCGGTCCCCTTAACGTTCCAGCACCGGGCAGGCGTCAGTCCGTATACATCGCCTTACGGCTTCGCACGGACCTGTGTTTTTAGTAAACAGTCGCTTCTCGCTGGTCTCTGCGGCCACCCCAAGCTCACACCGTAAAGATGATCACCCAGAATGGCCCCCCTTCTCCCGAAGTTACGGGGGCATTTTGCCGAGTTCCTTAACCATAGTTCACCCGAACGCCTCGGTATTCTCTACCTGACCACCTGAGTCGGTTTAGGGTACGGGCCGCCATGAAACTCGCTAGAGGCTTTTCTCGACAGCATAGGATCATCCACTTCACCACAATCGGCTCGGCATCAGGTCTCAGGCACATGTTGCACGGATTTACCTGCACAACGCCCTACACCCTTACCCCGGGACTACCACCGCCCGGGCTGGACTACCTTCCTGCGTCACCCCATCGCTTACCTACTACCACCTCGGTTCAGCGGCTCCACCACTCCCCTCAACTCCGAAGAGATCAGGGCGGCTTCACGGCCTTAGCATTAATGGATTCGATACTGGGCGTTTCAAAGCGGGTACCGGAATATCAACCGGTTGTCCATCGACTACGCCTGTCGGCCTCGCCTTAGGTCCCGACTTACCCTGGGCAGATCAGCTTGACCCAGGAACCCTTAGTCAATCGGCGCACACGTTTCCCACGTGTGTATCGCTACTCATGCCTGCATTCTCACTCGTGAACCGTCCACCCCTCGCTTCCGCGGAGGCTTCACCCGGCACACGACGCTCCCCTACCCATCACAGCGGGCGTTGGCCCTATAGCTGCAATGACACGACTTCGGCGGTACGCTTGAGCCCCGCTACATTGTCGGCGCGGAATCACTTGACCAGTGAGCTATTACGCACTCTTTCAAGGATGGCTGCTTCTAAGCCAACCTCCTGGTTGTCTCTGCGACTCCACATCCTTTCCCACTTAGCGTACGCTTAGGGGCCTTAGTCGATGCTCTGGGCTGTTTCCCTCTCGACCATGGAGCTTATCCCCCACAGTCTCACTGCCGCGCTCTCACTTACCGGCATTCGGAGTTTGGCTAAGGTCAGTAACCCGGTAGGGCCCATCGCCTATCCAGTGCTCTACCTCCGGCAAGAAACACACGACGCTGCACCTAAATGCATTTCGGGGAGAACCAGCTATCACGGAGTTTGATTGGCCTTTCACCCCTAACCACAGGTCATCCCCCAGGTTTTCAACCCTGGTGGGTTCGGTCCTCCACGAAGTCTTACCTCCGCTTCAACCTGCCCATGGCTAGATCACTCCGCTTCGGGTCTTGAGCGCGCTACTAAATCGCCCTATTCGGACTCGCTTTCGCTACGGCTTCCCCACACGGGTTAACCTCGCAACACACCGCAAACTCGCAGGCTCATTCTTCAAAAGGCACGCAGTCACGACTGTATGTGCAAGCACATACAGCGACGCTCCCACGGCTTGTAGGCACACGGTTTCAGGTACTATTTCACTCCGCTCCCGCGGTACTTTTCACCATTCCCTCACGGTACTATCCGCTATCGGTCACCAGGGAATATTTAGGCTTAGCGGGTGGTCCCGCCAGATTCACACGGGATTTCTCGGGCCCCGTGCTACTTGGGTGGTTCTCAAACGAGCCGTACAGATTTCAGCTACGGGGGTCTTACCCTCTACGCCGGACCTTTCGCATGTCCTTCGCCTATCCATACGGTTTCTGACTCGTCGACCGGCCGGCAGACCGATCAAGAGAACTCCCACAACCCCGTACGCGCAACCCCTGCCGGGTATCACACGCATACGGTTTGGCCTCATCCGGTTTCGCTCGCCACTACTCCCGGAATCACGGTTGTTTTCTCTTCCTGAGGGTACTGAGATGTTTCACTTCCCCTCGTTCCCTCCACACTGCCTATGTGTTCAGCAGCGGGTGACAGCCCATGACGACTGCCGGGTTTCCCCATTCGGACACCCCCGGATCAAAGCTCGGTTGACAGCTCCCCGGGGCCTATCGCGGCCTCCCACGTCCTTCATCGGTTCCTGGTACCAAGGCATCCACCGTGCGCCCTTAAAAACTTGGCCACAGATGCTCGCGTCCACTGTGCAGTTCTCAA
>NZ_JBHVVP010000024.1:0-4816 GCF_042882605.1 Streptomyces sp. NPDC058198 | reverse complement strand
AACACCTCCCCCCCACCAAACTTGTCCGCCGCAACCGCCAAACCCTCCGGCACCAAACGCAACACCCCCGCCACCGGAAAACCCGGCCCACGAAGGCCCACTTGGTCCCACAGGCGCCATCTTCCGCTCAGCGAAATGGATTCCTCGGTCATCCGGACAGCCTCCTATGCCTGGTCGGCGGCGCGGTCCGCGAAGTCCGCGGCGAGGACCTCCGCGAGCTCCGCCGGCGTGGGGTAGGTGAAGATGAGGGCGACCGGGACCTCCGTGCCCAGGGCGTCCTGGACCCGGGCGATGATCTGGAAGGCGGCGAGGGAGTCGCCGCCCGCCTCGAAGAAGTCACTCGCGGTGTCGAGCGCGGCGTCGCCGAGCGTCTCCCGGTAGCCGATCGCGATGAGCTCGGCGAGCTCCGGGGCGTCGATGGAGGTGTGATGCGCCGTGGTCATGTTGTTCTCCTTGTGTGGTGATGAGAGGTACGGGTTGGAAACGGGCGACGTGGCGGTGCGCCGGAGCCCCGGGGACTCGCGGCACGGACGCTCACGCGTGGTTCAGGTCATGGCCGATCGCCGCTGACAGAGCCTCCGGGGTGTTCCCGCCGGACACCACGACCGCGGCCGTGCCGCTGAAGCCGCTCCGCAGGGCCCCGGCCAGTGCGACGCTCCCGCTCGGTTCCGCCGGGATGCCGGCCTGGTGCAGGAGGCCCATCGCATGGACGATCTCCTCGTCGGTGACCCCGACCAGATCGTCCACGCGCCGCCGGATCAGCGGGAAGGTCACCTCGCCGGGACGCTGGCCGCGCAGTCCGTCGGCGACGGTGTCGCAGGGGGGCAGCTCGACCGGATGCCCGGCCGCGAGCGAGCGCGCGTAGCGTCTCGCGTCCACCGGCTCCACGCCGACGATCCGTACCGGCCGCGCCTGCCCCGCCGAGGCGAGACACACGCCCCCGAGCAGACCGCCGCCACCGGCCGGGACGAAGACGGTGGAGACACCGGGGGCGTCCTCGAATATCTCCAGGCCGACGGTGCCCTGTCCGGCGACCACGAGTTCATGGTCCGAGGAGGGAATGAGCACCGCTCCGGTCGTGGCCGCGAACTCCCGTGCGCACCGCTCGCGTTCGGCCACCCCGCCGCCGCTCCGGATCACCCGGGCGCCGAGGGCCTCGATGGCCCGCTGCTTGGCCACGTTCGCCCCGGCGGCCATGACGACGGTGACACCGATGCCGAGGGGCACACCGAGCGCCGCGACCGCGATGCCGTGGTTCCCCGAGGAACCAGTGACGATGTCGGTGGCGCCCAGTGCGAGCAGCGCGTTCGCCGCCCCGCGCAGTTTGAACGAGCCGCTGCGCTGGAGGTGTTCGGCCTTGAGCAGCATGCGGGGCAGCGAGTCGGCGGTGAGCAGGGGCGTACGGCGTATGTACGGGGCGATGCGCCCGGCGGCGGCGACCACGTCGGCGTGGCCGAGGCGCGTGCCGGCGGCCGTCATGACACACGCTCCGCCAGCAGCGTGGCGGACCGGCCCAGCGTGCCGCGATCGGCCTTACCACTGCGGGTCACGGGCAGCCGGTCGATACGGGTGAACCGCCTCGGCATCATGTGGGGAGGCAGGGTGATCGCGAGATGGGCGCGCACCTGGGCGTCGCCGGTCCCGTCGAGCAGACCGGTGACATGCGCGCTCAGCCACGTCCGCCCCCGGCTGTCGGTCTCGGCGGTGACCACCGCGCCGGTGACCTCCGGGTGAGTGAGCAGGGCCCCCTCGATCTCGGCGGGGTCCACCCGGTGGCCACGGATCTTGATCTGCCGGTCGGTCCTGCCGAGATACTCCACATTGCCGTCGGGCAGCCGACGGGCCAGATCACCGGTGCGGTACATACGGGCGCCGGGGGGACCGTAGGGGTCGGGCAGGAAACGGTCGGCGGTCAGCGCCGCCCGGCCTCGGTAGCCACGGGCGACCCCGGCGGCGCCGATGTGCACGTCTCCCACCACCCCGTCGGGCACGGCGCGCAGTTCGGGGTCGAGCAGATGGACGGTGACCCCGTCGATGGGCGTACCGACGACATCGGCGGAGGTGTCGGGTACGGCGGGCACCTCGTACCGGGTGGAGGTCATCGTGCACTCGGTGGGGCCGTACTGGTTCACCAGCCGGCCGCCGATCAGTCCGCGGCCGCCGGCGGCGAGGAAGGGGCGCAGCGACTCGCCGCTGGAGACGAGCAGCCGCATCCCGCGCAGCCGTTCGGCCGCCGCCGGGTCCTGGGCGAGGAAGACGAGGAACGAGGGGGTCGTGCTCAGTACGGTGTCCGCGCCGTATTCCTGGAGGGTCTGCGCGAACGCGTCGGCGCACAGCAGCCGGGAGCGGTCGACGAGGACGATACGGCCACCCGCGGCGAGCGGCGCGAAGGTGTCCCTGATGGACGCGTCGTAGCCGAGCGGCGCGAGCTGGACGGCGACGGTGTGGGTGCCCAGACCGTAGTCGCGGATCACGAAGCGCAGATACGAGTCGAGGCCGCCGCGTTCGATCATGACGGCGTTGGGTGCGCCGGTGGATCCCGAGGTGTGGCTGATGTAGGCGAGCGAGCGGGGTCCTGGGGCATCGGGGAGCGCCGCGTCCGGGTCCGGCTCCGGGAGCCGGTCGAGCAGCAGGGTCGGCCCGGTGACGGGCACGGCGAGCCGCGGCGCGAGCGCCTCGCGGGTGAGCAGGAACCGTGCCTGCCCGCTCTCGGCCATGGCGGCCAGCCGTGGGCCCGGCAGTTCGATGTCGAGGGTGAGGAACGCGCCGCCGGCCCGCAGCACGGCGGCCATGGCGACGACGGCGTCGACGCCCCGCTCGACCGCGATGGCGCACACCTGCTCGGGGCCCACGCCGTGCGCGGCGAGGACCCGGGCCAGGTGGTCGATCCGGCCGGCCAGCTCTCCGTACGAGAGCGTGGTGTCCGGGGTGATGAGGGCGACGGCGTGCGGATCGCGCGCGGCGTGGGCGCGGATGTCGTCCACGAAGGTGCGCGTTCCCGCGCGGTCCTGCCCGTCGTCCGGGCGGACGCCGGTCATCGTTCCTCTCCCGTGTCCGCGGTGCGGTCGACCGCGACGAAGCGGAGTTCCGAGGTGTACGTATTGCCCTCGTCGTCCGTCAGCCAGGCCTGCTCGGGTGTCGGCAGCATCTCCGTCACCGTCAGCCGCGCCGCCGGATCCTTACGCGCCAGCCGACGCACCGCCTTCGCGAAGATATTCACATACACCGGACTGTCGAAGTCCACATAGAACGGCCGCGGCTCCGTCGGAGACACCACGAACACCCACCGCGGCAACTCCTGCTCATCCCGCCACCGACGCGCCCGCACGAACCGCCGCGCCTCACTCTTCTCCCCCGCGAACTCCACCTCCGACCCCACGAACCGCCACGTCTCCCGCGCCACCACCATCGAATCCACCATCACCCGCGGCGAACGATCGGTGTCGGGCAGCAGGGTGAACCGGTCCATGACGCGGTTGGTCATCGCGTGGCAGAACACATCGAGCAGGTCGAAGACCGAACCGTCGGGGAGGAGGGCCTTGAGCTCTCCGTCCCGCTCCTCCACGCGTACATCGCCACAGCGGACGGTGCGCGGGCGGTGCGGGTCGGCCGTGTGGTCCACGAGGGCGACGTAGTAGTCCTCGGGGCGCTCCAGGGACGGCCGGCTGCGGGAGGACCACTTCAGCGGCAGTTCCTTCGGCAGCATCGGCACCAGCCGGGGCCCGGGGAAGTCGGTCGTGGTCTCGTCGATCAGCTCCTGCATGTCCGGGTGCTGGTGGACGAAGAGCGAGGCGCCCAGGGTGTTCATGGCGACATGCATCTCACCGAGGACGAGTTCGAACTCGCCGCGTTCCACGGCGGCCAGATCCTCGGCGATGATCATCAGGTCGGGGCTGATGTAGCGGGCCAGGGACCAGCCGCGGCCCGGCTCGTCGAAGGCTTCCCGCACCTGGTCGGCGATGTCGGCGGAGGACAGCCGGACGCGGCGGGCCCCGGCCGGGGCGTTGATGATCTTCCCCCAGCGGTCCCGCAGTTCGGCCTGGATGCGGTCGATGTCGGCGATCGACTGACTGTGCGGGGCGGGCAGGCACTCGAACCAGAGGGAACCGAGGTCGACCCGGTCCTGCTTGGCGCTGAGCCGGTCGTACGCCTCCTTGACGCGCCGGCTGATGACCTCGGCGAACCGGTTGGTCATCCAGCGGGCGCCGGTCAGGCACAGTTCCAGGGGGGTGAGCTGCTCCAGCACGGCGGTGCCCACGGTGGCGGTCGCCGATCTGCGGCAGTCGGAGTAGACCAGCGCGCGGTTCGGGGCCGTACGGGCGCCCTTCTCGCGCTGCGCGGAGGCCGCGGTGAGCTCGGCGTAGTCGGCTTCGAGCGCGGCGAGCGCGGCGCAGAGTTCCTCGGCGTCGAGTCCGGCCGCCTGGACGCGGGCCCGGCCCCGTTCGAGTGTGTCCAGCTTGGCGAGGGCCGGCTCGCGCAGGCCGGCGTCGCCGATCGTCTCCAGAAACGCGCGCAGGCTGCGCTCCGGGTAGGTGCCGGAGGGCACTTCGAGCCGCCAGGTGACCCAGCGCTGGGCGATGAGCCACTCCAGGTCCTCGGTGATCTCGGCGGGGGACACCTCCCGGCCTTCGGCCCGGCCGACCTCCGCGGTGAGTTCGGCGAGCGGGCGGGTGCCGTCGCAGAGTTCGAGGACCCGCAGCAGCCGTTCGGGAACCTCACGCGCCGGACGACCCGGCACCCGCACCGAACCCTCCACCACCCCCACAAACGGCACCCGACGCGGCGCCACCCACTCCCGCACCCCCGGATCACCAGC
>NZ_JBHVVP010000023.1:0-20325 GCF_042882605.1 Streptomyces sp. NPDC058198 | reverse complement strand
CGCCAGGCAGCCGACCACCCCGGCACCGCCCTCGTCGAGATCTACCAGAACTGCAACATCTTCAACGACGGCGCCTTCGAAGTCCTCAAGGACAAACAACAGGCAGAAGAAGCCGTGATCCGGCTGGAGCACGGGCAGCCGATCCGCTTCGGCGTGGAGGGTTCGAAGGGCGTGGTCAGGAACCAGACCACCGGCGACCTCGAAGTCGTCACCGTCACCCCCGAGAACGAAGCACAGATCCTCGTCCACGACGCACACGCGGCAAGCCCCACCACCGCCTTCGCCCTCTCCCGCCTCGCCGACGCCGACACCCTCCACCACACCCCCATCGGCGTCCTGCGCAGCTTCCAACGACCGGTCTACGACACCCTCATGTCCGACCAACTCGACGCAGCCGTCGAACAACACGGCAAGAGCGACCTCGACGCCCTCCTGACCGGCAATGACACCTGGACCGTGGAGACCTCATGACATTCGTCATCGCCCAGCCCTGCGTGGATCTCAAGGACAAGGCCTGCATCGACGAGTGTCCCGTCGACTGCATCTACGAAGGTCCGCGCAAGATGTACATCCACCCCGACGAGTGCGTGGACTGCGGCGCCTGCGAGCCCGTCTGCCCGGTCGAGGCGATCTTCTACGAGGACGCCCTGCCCGACGAGTGGTCCGGCTACGTCACCGCCGAACGGGATGTCTTCGCCACGACCGGCGCGCCCGGCGGCGCGAGCGGGGCGGAACCACTGGCCCAGGACCACCCGATCGTCGAGGGAGAACCGGTCAAAGCGGGCTGAACGTCCAGGGTGCGGGGGCGCCGGCCCTCGCACTTCAGTGCGGCTTCCCCGGTCCTTCAGCGGAGTCGGGCAACGTGCACCCCGTCAAACGCACGTACCCCGAAGCGTTTCCGCAGAGCCGCCGGACACTGCCGCAAAGGAATCCCAATCCCATGGACACCTTTACCGCACCCTCCCCCTCGTTCCTCGGCGCGCACCATCTGGTCCACAGGCCGGCCAGCCCCGAGGCGTTTCTACTGAAGGCGACCGCGCCGATACGGCAGAACTTCGCCTTCTCCGCGGAACTACCCGAAGAACACCCGCTGTTCGGCGACTCCGTTTCGCGGTACCACGATCTGCTGTTCCCCGTGGAGTCACTGCGCCAGACGATGCTGTTCGCGGCTCGCCGGTACTTCAGAGTGCCGGCGAGCTGGCACCCCGTGGTGGCCTCCGGCAGCGCCGAGATCACCCGTCTGGACGCGTGGCGCCGCGGCGACATGCGGGCCGGGATCGCTCTGGAACTCGGGGTGACGCCCCTCGACATCGTGGGCGGCGTGCCGCGCGGCCTGGAGTGCGAGGCCGCCGTCTCCATCGACGGCGAGCGCTGTGGCACCGCTTCGGCCCGGCTGGTCTTCCTCACCGAGGGCGTCTACCACAGCCATCGCGAACTCGGGCGGCGGCAGAGCGAGGAGTCCATGGCGGCCGGGCACGGTGATCTGGCGTCCCCGGGCGTGCCACTGCCCGAACAGGTGGGCCATCGGGAGAGACGTAACGTCCTGGTCGGACTGCCCGAGCGCACCGGAGCGGACGGCCATGACGAACTGGCCTTCCCCATCGACGCCAGAGCCGCCGCCGAGCTGCGGTTCGAGGCCGACGCACCGGACGACGTGCCGCCGATGCTGTTCCTGGAGGTGTCCCGCCAGGTGGGGCTGCTCGCCGCCGCGGAGCTGCGCGGCTTCGTCCCCTCGCACGCCGTACTGTCCCGATGGCAGGCCTCGTTCCGCGGCTTCGCCGAGCCCGGACTGCCGCTGCACTGCACGGTGCGAGAGGGAGTGCGCCGCACGGACGGGCGGGTGTGCCGGGACGCGGCGGGCCGACCGGTGGTGGAGCTGCGGCTGTCGTTCCTCCAGGGCAGCCGGGTCGTGGCGAAGGTCTCCGCGTCCGTGCTACAGGACTGCTGAGCCGCGCGATGAGATACCGAGTACTCGGCCCTGTGCGCATGACGTCTCGTACGCCGTCCGCGGCCAAGCCGCGCGCGGTCCTCGCCACCCTGTTGGTACAGAGCAACACGGTGGTGTCGACCCATACTCTGATCGACGAACTATGGGGTGCGGGGCCCCCGCGCACGGCCACCACCACCCTCCAGGTGTACGTGTCCCAGCTGCGCAAGGCCCTGCTGGAGGACACCGGCGAGAGCGCGACGGAGACGGGCACGGTGCAGCCCCTGCTGACCCGGCCCCCCGGCTATCTGATGCGGGTCGCCCCGGAGGAACTGGACCTGGCCGTCTTCGAGTCGCTGCGGGCCGAGGGCCGGGCCGCGTACGGCCGGCACGAGTACGAGGCCGCCTCTCAGGCGCTGAGCCGCGCGCTCGGGCTGTGGACGGGATCCGCGCTCTCAGGCATACCGCACGGACCCTCGCTGGAAACCTCCGCGATCCGGCTGAACGAACTGCGCGCGGAAGTGCTGGAACAGCGGATCTCCGCCGATCTGCGGCTCGGACTGCACCAGGAACTGGTCGGCGAGCTGATGGCCCTGGCACACGAGCATCCGCTGCGCGAGACGCTGCACTGTCACCTGATGGTGGCGCTCTACCGGTCCGGCCGGCAGTCCGACGCTCTGCGGGTCTATCACCAGGCGCGGCGCTCGCTCGTCGACGAACTGGGCGTGGAGCCCGGGCCGGTGCTGAGCAGACTGCAGGAGCGCATCCTCGCCTCCGACCCCTCGCTGACCTGGCACGCCGAGCCCGAGCGCCGGCTCGTTCCCGTCGGCGGATCCGACGACCGCCCGGCCGACGGGTCGACCGGCGGGTCGCGCAACGGATTCGCGGGGCACGGCCGGGACGCGGGGCCCCCGGTGTGGCTGCCGCCGGCCGTGGCGGAATTCACCGGACGCGAGGACCAACTGGCCCTCGGTGAGCGGCTGCTGGCGGGCGATCCGCCCGGCCGGAACAAGGTGCTCGTGCTGTCCGGCCGGGCGGGCGCAGGAAAGACGGCGCTGGCCGTGCGACTGGCCCACGACGCCAACGCCCTGTTCCCCGACGGACGAGTCCTGGTGACGTTGCGGGACGCCGACGGGCGAGCCGTCGAACCGAGGACTGCCATGGCGACCCTGCTGCGACGACTGCGCGGGCCGCAGACAACGGGGGCGGGAGCGGACTCGGGCGCGGAACCGCTGCCGTCGTCCGAGACGGAACTCGCCGAGCTGCTGCACCGACGCACCGAGGGCCGCAAGATGCTCGTCATCCTGGACGATGCCGTCTCGGAGGCCCAGGTCCGGCCGGTGCTGTCCGCCGTGCCCGACAGCACGGTGATCCTGACGAGCCGCCAAGTGCTCGGCGCGCTGGAGAGCGTGCGGCACCTGACCCTCGACGTGCTCTCCACGCGGGAGGCCGAGGCACTGCTCACGGCGTGCGGCGGCCGGCGGATGCGGGACGACCCGGAGGCGGCGGGCGAGATCGTCCGGCTCTGCGGCCGACTGCCGCTGGCCCTTCGGGTGGCGGCCGCCGGACTCACGGCCCGCCCGCACTGGACCGCCGCCGGGCTCGCCCAGCGGCTGCGTGACGAACGGACCCGGCTGACCGCGCTCACACTGGGCGATCTCGACGTACGCCGCACTCTGCTGACCGCCTACCACGACGTGGACGAGGAGGCCAGGCGCGCCTTCCGGATCCTCGCGCTGGCCGCGCTGCCCGACTTCGCCCCCTGGAGCGGGACCGCGCTGCTCGCCACGGACCCGGTGGAGGCCGAGCGGCTCACCGAAGAGCTGGTGCAGGCTCATCTGCTGGAGACACGGCGGCGGCCGGGGCGGCTGGCCCCCGTGCGCTACCGCTTCCATCCGCTGCTGCGCTCGCTGGCCCTTGAGGTGCTCGCCCAGGAGTCCCCGCAGGAAGGCCCCGAGGCCGTGGAACGGCTGTGCCGTGCCTTCCTGATCCTGGCCAGGCACGCGGACGCGCAACTGGCGCCCGGCAGGGAACGGCTCACGTACGAGGCCGAACCCCTGCCCGCGATCTCCCCCGAGGAGGCGGTCGGCAACGCGCCCCTGCGGTGGTTCCAGGAGGAGTCCGCGGGCCTGTCGGAGGCCGTGCGGCAGGCCCATGCGGCCGGGCTGTGGAGTCTGTGCTGCTCCCTGGCCTCGGCCACGGCCGGCTACTACGAGGCGGGCGCGCTGTGGGACGAGTGGCAGGCGACGCACGACCTCGCGCTGGACGCGGCCCGCCAGTCCGGTGACGTCCACGCGGAGGCCGTGATCCTGCGCTCCCTCGGCGACCTGGCCTGGCAGCGCCACCAGACCTCACTGGCGATCGAACGGTACCGCCTCGCCTGGCGCCTGTTCACCCGCCACGGTGACCGGGTGGCGGCGGGCCGCTGTCTGTCCGCCGAGGCGGACGCGCTCCTCGCCATGGGGCAGGTCGCGCGGGCCGGACGCGCCTACGCGCGCGCCCTGTCGGTCAGTCGGCTGGTCAGTGACGCGCGTAGCACGGCCGATTCGCTGCGCGGACTGGCCCTGGTGGCGCAGCGCGAGGGCCGCCACGAGGACGCGCTCGCCCGCCTGGAGGAGTGCGAGAGCGCCGCGCGCTCCGCCGGCGACCACCGCTGGACCGAGTACGCGCGGCGCACGGCGTCCGCTCTCCGCATGGCACTGGCGACGGGCCAGTCGGCCGCCGCGTCCTCGATCCCGCTCGAAGTCCGCCCCGGTGTCTGGCTCTTCCACCCCTCACAACCGGCTCAGCGGGCCGCGTGAGGCCCGCCCGCCCGGTGCCAGGGGCCCGCTACCCCCGGCACCGGGCGGGCTCCTCCTGCTCCTCCTGCTCCTCCTCGCCCAGTGCCGCCAGCAGGGCGTCGACGATGCCCGGGTCCAGTGCCGTGTCCGCCGCCAGGTCCGTCGTACGGCCGAAGCCCGCGTCGCCGACGGCGACGGAGAGGGTGTAGCGGCCGGCGAACGACACGGTGTGGAAGGCCCACGCGCCGACCGTGCCGGGGGTGCCGTCGGGGCGCAGCACGTCCGTGGGCGCCCGGTCCGGGCTGAAGCCGAAGTCGGTGAAGGGGAACCGCATGCCGAGACCGATGGCCTTGCTGTAGGCCTCCTTCAGGGTCCACAGGCGGACCATGGCGGGATTGCGCTCCGCGGCCGGCATGGCCTCGATCCGCTCCGCCTCGTACGGGGTGCACATGTGCCGGCCGAGACCGGATCCGTACAGGTCGCGGTCGCTGCGCTCGGCGTCGACGCCGATGGCGCCGTCGGTGGCCAGGCCGACCAGCAGCAGGTCATCGGTGTGGCTGAGGCTGATGTCCACACCGTCGTAGCCGCGCAGGCAGGGGCGGCCGGTGAGGCCGTAGGCGAGTTCGACGGACTGGGGCCGTACGCCCAGCGCGGCCGCGGCGGCGAACTTCAGCAGGACGCGGGAGGCGGCGAACCGGGTACGGACCCGCGGGTGCGTCAGCTCCAGATAGCGCTCCCAATCGTGGCCCAGGAGCGCTTGCAACTGCCGCGCGCCCGCCTCTTCCGGTCGCCAGTCGTCCTGGCGGGCGCAGACGACCGCGGCCCCGTGCCGGTCCAGGTCAGCGCGTACTCTGCTCCAGTCCGCCGAGGGGCCGGAGATCGCTGTCGGCTCCCCGAGGGCCGGCCCCGGGGTCCGGCGCCCAGGTGCCGTCATCAAAGGTCTCCATCGTGTGGTGGAGATCGGACAGCACGTCGGCCGCCGTCGCGCCGTCGATCACCCGGTGGTCGAAGGTGAGGCCCAGCCGCATCATGGGCGCGGGCACCACGACGCCGTCGCGGACCACCGCGCGGTCCACGATGCGGCCCGCGCAGAGGGTCACGGCGGTGCCGCCGGCCGAGTGGAAGCCGTCGACGTTGCGGTGGCCGAGCGAGCTGACCGAGACGGTGCCGAACACGCCGGCGCGCCGGTGCGGATCGCGCAGCGCCGCGGCGAAGGCGGCTCTGCCGAGCGGGACCGGAAGCCGGCCCAGCATCCGTACGCCCTTGAACTCGGGCAGCTCGGCGGCCTGTTCGCCCTGGTAGCGGTCGATGCGTTCCTGGATCTCGCGCAGGTTCGCGGTCTCCAGGCCGGGAACGAGCGCCGAGAGCACGGTGCGCTCGCCCTCGACCGGCCGGTCCAGGGCGAGTTTGGCGGTGACGCCGTCGAAGCGGACGATTCTCGGGCGTCGCAGCAGTCCGGGCCAGCCCGGGGCCATGACGGCGTTGGCCTCCGGGTGACGGTCGAGGACCCGCCCGGCGGCGTACAGCAGATAGCCGACGACCGAATAGCGCCGCCCGTTGTCGCGGGCGGCGGCGCGGTGCGCCTGGATGCGGGTCATGTCGATGTCGGTGTCCAGGTGCACGGGCCGCTGGGCCGCCGCCCACTCCAGGAAGTACAGGGTGTGGCGGCGGCGCCGTACGGCGGCGGTGGTGCTCACCCGGTCACCGCCAGCTCGTAGATCTCCTTGAGGCTGCGGGCCTCCAGGACCTTGCCGACCGGGACCTTGTGGCCGATGGCCGGTTCCAGGGCGGTGACGAGCTTGAGGAGGTACAGCGAGTCCCATTCGGGGAGTTCGTCGAAGTCGGCGGCCACCTGCCCGGGTGCGAGCGGCATACCGATCTCGTCGTTGACGAGCCGGACGTAGTCGTCGAGGGTGAAGCCGCCCGGGGCGGGAACGGGCGCGGGGGCGGTGCTGTCGATGCTCATATCTTCTCCAGGGCGAAGCCGGCCTTGATCCATTTGCTGGACTCGACGGCGACCGCGAGGGCCCGCTCGCCGTCCGACATCCGCTCCAGCAACTTCTCGATCTGCAGGAAGGGCAGGGCGTTTCCGTTGTTGCCGGTGTCCGCGACGCACGAGATGTCCTTCGCGGTCGGCACGTCGAGTTCCTCGGTGATACGGCGGGTCATCCGGCCGGACAGCTGGGGCGGCAGCAGATAGTCGAGCTGGTCGGCCTCCCAGTCGAGTTCACCGAGCATCTCCCAGAGGATCTCGACCGCCATGACGGGCACGGACTCCTCGATGGCCTTGTAGTCCTCGGTGAGGGCCTGCCGGTCGTCGTACCGGTCGGCGAGCCCGAACCACTCGATGACCTGACCGGGCTTGCGGCCCAGCCCGGTGAAGCGGTTGAGGACGTGGCGCAGCGCGACGCGCTGTCCGCGCGGCTCGTCGGTGAGGACGGCCGCGCCGGCGCCGTCGCCGAACAGGACGTAGTTGACGAGGTCGCCGGGGGCGGCGCCGGACACGTCGCGCTGGAGGTCGAGGTGTTTGCTGCACACGTCGCCGCCGATGACGAGACCGCTGCGGTACTGACCGGAGGCGATCATCGTCTGGGCGACGCCGAGGGCCTGTACGGCGCCGGCGCAGCCGGACTGGAGCTGGAAGGTGGGGATCTGGTCCAGGCCGAGCTGGTCGGCCACATGGTTGACCGTGGCGGGCATCAGGTTGTCCGGGGTGGCCGTGCCGAGGACGATGAACTCGATCTCGGACGGGTCGACACCGGGGGCGGCAAGTGCCCGCTCGGCGGCCTGCGCGCACAGGTCGGCGAGCGACCAGCGCACCACGCCGGTGCCGAGGTCCCGGGCGAAGTACCGCGTCCTGGTGCCGATGAAGTGCTCGATCCACTCCTCGTTGATGCCGAGCACCTTGGACAGGGTGGCGTTGTCCACCGGGTCACCGGGCAGAGCGGTGCCGATGGAGGCCAGATAGGTCGTCGCAGTGGTCATGCCGTCCTCTCTTCTTCCATGAGCGCCCGGTTCTCCTCGACGTCGCCGAAGCTCGCGGGAGCGGGCACCGTCGCGCCGAGCTCGCGCAGGAAGGCGACGAGGTCGCCGACGGAGGAGAGCCGGGGCAGCAGGTCCTGGACCGTCAGGGTGCCGATGCCGGCGAGCCGGGCCTCCAGCCGGTTCTTGAGTTCCATGATCATGACGGAGTCGAAACCGAGATCCTCGTAGAGCCGGTCGTGCGGGCCGATGTCGGCGTCGGTGTAGCCGCCGACCAGCTGGACGGCGCCGAGGACGGCGTCCGCGACCGGGTCCGCCGGGCCGCCGGGCCGGTCCAGGGTGAGGACGGGCGCGGGGGCGGTCTCCGCCTCCCGGTGCGGCAGCAGCGCCGAGGCCGTCGGATCGGCGACCGTTCCCGGGCCCCGCACCGGATTCCTCGCCCAGTAGCGGTGTTCCGTCGAGAAGGCGTACGGCGGCAGCGGGTGCGCGACCCGTTCCTCAGGTGCGTACGCGGCGTCCCAGTCGGGTTCGACGCCGCCCCGGTACAGCTCGGCGAGGGCCTCGGCGAGGGACTGGCCCGCGGACTCGGGGCCGCGCACCGGCAGAACGTGTGCCGGGCCCGCGCCCGCGGCGGGGTGGTCGAGGCGGCGCACCATCCCGGAGAGCACCGGCTGGGGGCCGATCTCCACCAGGTGGGTCGGGCCCTCGGCGAGCAGCGCGGCGGCGGCGTCACCGAACAGCACGGTGGCGCCGATGTGTTCGACCCAGTACGCGGCGTCCATCGCCTCACCGTCGAGCACCCGGCCGCGCACGGTCGAGTACAGCGGGATCTCGGGCACTCCCCCGCCGACCTCGGTGGCGATCTTCGCGAAGCGGGCCAGTACGGGCCGCATCAGCGGCGAGTGGAAGGCGTGCGAGACCTGCAGTCCGCGGGTGGTGATTCCCTCGGCCGCGAGCTCGGCACCGATCCGTTCCAGGGCCTCCAGATCACCGGAGAGCACCGTGGACGTGGGGCCGTTGACCGCGGCGACACCGACCAGGGGTTCCGATTCGATCCGCGCCGCCAGGTCCGCCGGGGCGGCCCGGACGGACAGCATGCCGCCGCCCGCGGGGAGTTCCTGCATCAGGGCGCCGCGGGCGGCGACCAGCCGGGCGGCGCCGTCCAGCGGGAGCGCACGGGCCAGCACAGCGGCGGCGAACTCGCCGACGCTGTGACCGAGGAGCAGGCCGGGGTGCACGCCGAGTTCCATCAGGGTCCGGCCGAGGGCGTAGCCGACGGCGAACAGTGCGGGCTGCGTCCACCGGGTGCTGTGGACCGCCTCGTCGCCGGCGAGGACCAGGTCACGCACGGACCGCCCCGTGTGCGGCAGCAGTGCGGCGTCGGCCTCGTCGAGGAAGTGCCGGTACAGCGGCGACTGTTCGTACAGTGCGGCGGTCATCCGCGGGTACTGCGCGCCCTGCCCGGTGAACAGGAACGCGGTGCGGGGCCGCTCGGCGGGCCGGCCGGTGAGCCGGGTCAGCAGCTCGGGGTCGGCGGCCGACTCGCGCAGTCTGGCGACGAGTTCACCGGTGTCGGTGGCAGCGGTCGCGAAGCGGTGACGGTGGCCGGCCTTGACCCGGTTGCTGGACCTGGCCAGCGGGCCCAGCGGTACCCGGCGGGCCGCCGCCGCGTCCGCCTGGGCCAGCAGGTTGCGGCGCAGCGCTTCGGCGTTCGGCGCGGTGAGGGTGAAGACGGCCGCGCCGATACCGCCCGGCACGGCTCCGTTCACCGGTTCGGGACGGGCGGCGTGCCCGGGCGCGGACTCCAGGACGGCGTGGGCGTTGGTGCCGCCCATGCCGAAGCTGCTGAGTCCGGCGACGGTGGGGCCGGCGGGCAGCCGCAGCGGTGCCTTGAGCAGCCGCAGCCCCTGGTCGCGCAGTTTGAGCTGCTTGCTCTCCTTGGCCGCGAAGCGGCTGGCGGGGACCACCCGGTGGTGCAGGGACAGGGCGACCTTGATCAGTCCCGCGATGCCTGCGGCGCCCTCGGTGTGGCCGAGGTTGCCCTTGACCGAGCCGAGCGCCATGGGCTTGCCGGCGCGGTCGGCGTGGTGGTGGCCGAGTGCCTTGACCTCCATCATGTCGCCGAGGCTGGTGCCGGTGCCGTGGGCCTCGGTGAAGACCACGTCGGCGGGCTCGACCCCGGCCCTGCGGTAGGCGGCGCCGAGCACCTCCTGCTGCGCCCAGCGGTTGGGCGCGGTCAGCCCGTTGCTGCGGCCGTCCTGGTTGACGGCGATGCCACGGATGACGGCGTACACGCGTTGGCCGTCGGCGATGGCGTCCCGCAGCCTGCGCAGCACGATCACGCCGGCGCCCTCGCCGCGGCCGATGCCGTTCGCCTCGGCGCTGAAGGGCTTGCAGCGCCCGTCGGGGGCGGAGAGCCCGGCCTGGGTGTAGAAGATCGACAGAGCCGGGGTGAGGGCCACGTTGACGCCGCCGACGAGCGCGTGGTCGCACTCCTCGGACAGCAGGGCGTTCACCGCGAGATGCGCGGCGACCAGTGAGGAGGAGCAGGCGGTGTCGACGGCGAGGCTGGGGCCCCTCAGGTCGAGGTGGTACGAGATCCGGTTGGCCGTCATGCAGTAGCCGTTGCCGGAGCCGACCTGGGCGGTGACGTTCGCGTAGTCGGTGAGGTGCAGTTGCGCCCACTCGTTGCCCATGATGCCGACGAAGACCCCGGTCCGGGTGCCGGCGAGGTTCCGCGGGGCGATCCCCGCGTCCTCGACCGCCCGCCACGCGGACTGCAGCAGCAGCCGCTGCTGGGGGTCCATGGCGGCCGCTTCGCGCGGCGAGATGGTGAAGAACTCGTTGTCGAAGGCGTCCGGGTCGGCGATGAAGCCGCCCTCGGTGGTGTTGGTGTGTCCTTCTTCCCCGGCCTGCGAGTGGAACTCCTTGGCGTCCCAACGCTGCCGGGGCACCTCCCCCACCCCGTCTGCGCCGCGCATCAGCAGGTCCCAGTAGGCGCCGGTGTCGGGCGCCCCCGGGAATCTGCAGTCGATGCCGACGATGGCCACGGGCTCCATCAAGCGCCGCCGCCCTGCGCGGTGTCCGCGGCGAGCTCCTTCACGAGGTGGCCTGCGAGCGCGTGCACGGTCGGGTAGTCCCAGGCGACGGTCGGCTCCATCACGAGGTCGAAGTCGTCCTCGATGTCTCCGCACAGGCTGAGGGCGGCGACGGAGTCGAGGCCGTACTCCGCGAGGGGCACGTCCGGGTCGATCTCGGCGGCCTGCCGCTTGAGGTAGAGGGCGATGCGCTCGGCCAACCACGTGGTCAGAGACTCAGTGGTGTGTCCGGTGGTCGGAACGGGCATGGTGCACTCCTCGGCGGGGGTGAGCGGTTGTCGCTTGCTGTCGTGCTGGCGTCCGGCGGCCGTCGCGGACAGCCGGGGTCCGTGGGCGGCCGGCCGGTGTCCGTCAGCCGACGAGCGGGGTGTCGTACAGGTCGTAGCTGCTGCGCGCGTGGAACCTGCGCAGTACTTCCTCGTGCATCCGGGCGTCCACGGACGCCGGGAGTTCGGCGGGCCGCCGGCCGAGCCGCCGGACCAGCCGGTGCAGTGCGGCGGCGAGCCAGGCGGGGTCGGCGAGGAACGCGTCGCCGCCGTCGCGGGCCGCCTGCTGCCGGACACCGATCGCCGAGGCGGCCGCGAGCAGGACGGCGTACCGGTCGGCGAGGGCGAAGACGGCGGGGCCGGCGAGCGCCGTACGGTCCTGGGGTGCGAGCGCGCGGCTCGCCTCCTGGACCTGCCGCAGCTCGTCGACCAGTTGCCGCACGAGCGCTTGGACGGCCCGCTCCTCGGGTGCGGCGCCGTACGGTTCGTCCATGGCCGCGACCAGCGTGGCGCTGAGCCCGTCCTGTCCGCTCGCCAGGGTGAGCCGGTCGTAGCGGATGTCCGGCAGGTCCGCGCGCGGCCGGAAGAGGTCCGCGGGGGCCGGTTCGTCGCTGAACCAGGAGCGCCGGGCGAGCCGGGACAGCTGGGGAATGATCGTGGCCTGGCAGGCCGCGGAGCCGGCGTGGCCGAGGCTGAGCACCGGCAGGTCACGGATGTGCTTCTGAAAGATGCCGTGCTCGCCGTCCCGGACGTAGAAGCGGGCGCCGAGCACGACGGAGAGGTCGCGCATGGCGTCGGTGAGCAGCTTCGGGACGAGGTACTTGGTGGCGGCGGCGAGGACGCTGGTCTGCTCGGGGAGCAGGTGCACCGCCCGGGTCGCGGCCAGGGAGAGGCTGTCGCAGGTCAGGAGATCGGTGAAGGCGCCGGACAGGGTGGCCCTGGCGTGCGGGATCTCCATGACGGACTTGCGGTAGAGCCGACGGCCCAGCGCGAAGCGTACGACGGTCCGCAGGGCCGTGTCGGCGGTGCCGACCGCCATGCCGGGGAGCGCGGCCCTGGTGATCTGGAAGGCGCGCAGGGCGGTTTCGACTCCCCTTCCGGTCTCGCCGACCAGGGACGAGGCGGGCACGGGTGTGCCGTCGAACCGGAGTCCTGACAGGTGGCAGCCGCGCACGCCGACGGCGTCGTAGCGGGGCAGTACCTGCCAGGTGTCCGTTTCGAGCCCTTCGCGCTCGACGAAGAGCACGGAGTGGCTGCGGCTGCCCGGTGCGGAGCTGGTGCGGCTGAACAGCACCCAGGCGTCCGCGCGGTCGGCGTTGTTGATGACCTGCTTGACGCCGTGCAGCAGATACCCGCCTCCCTCCGCGGGGCGGGCCTCGAACTCGTTGCGCACGAAGTCGTTGCCGTGCGCGAGTTCGTGGTAGGCGACGGACACCTTGCCACCGCCGGTGAGGATCCGCGCGAGGCGTGCGCGCTGCTCGGCGTCCCCGGAGGTCCAGACGTTCACGCCGGCCATGAAGGAGGTCACGCCGTAGCCGAGGCCCAGGGCGACGTCGCGGCGGAACACCTGCCGCATGACACGTACCAGGGTGTCGAGCCGCTCCAGACGGCCGCCCTCGGCGCGCGGAACGAAATCGGCGCCGAGCCTGAGTTCGTCGAGGGCGCGCTCGCCGGCCGCGGAGAGTTGGGCCGCCTCGTCCGCCTCGATCAGCCGGGCGTAGGACAGTTCGTTGCTCTCGTCGGTGGGGTCGCCCAGCCGTCGGTCCAGTTCGGCCACGCGGGCCGCGGCCCGCGCTTCCTGTCCCGGTACCCCGTGACCGTCCCCTGCGGCGGCGGTCGCCGGGTGCGCGTCCTGGGGCTCTGTGCCGATCAGCATGGCGTCCTCTCACTCTCGCCGGCGGGCGCGTCGGGCGTCGCGGGCTGCCGCTCGGGGCCCCGCTGCGGCAGCAGCGAGAACAGCCGGCCCGAGGAGCGGGCCGCCCGCAGGGCGCCGAGCAGTTCTTCGTAGGTCTCCGGGCCGGCCGCCGCCGGTTCGCCGAGGCGGACCAGCAGCCGGTCGAGGGCGGTGTGCAGCCAGAGTCCTTCGCGCCAGAGCGGCCCGGTGCCGGGGTCGTCGCCGGCGAGGTCGGTGCTGCGCGTCCACAGGCCGAGGCAGGCCGCTCCCGCCCAGCACAGGGTGTAGCGGCGCGCGACCTCGAAGGCGGCGGGCGGGACCTCGGCGAGCACGCCCTGGTACTCCTCCATCTCGGCGTGCACCGCGGTGGTGACAGCGAGCAGCCGCCGCGCGGCCTCGGCCACCGGGCCGAGCGCGGGGTTCAGGCCCGCGCGCCGGGTGATCTCCTCGACGGAGGCGGCGAGGCCCGCCATGACTCCGCTGCCGTGCCGGGCGACCAGCGACAGCCTCGTGGGGTCCAGGGGCGGCAGCGCTGTGCCGAGGTCGCAGGCGGCGTCACTGCCCGCCGTGTCGCCGGCGCCGCGCCGGAAGCCGCGGACCAGTGAACGGAACTGGTTGACCAGGGAGTTGAGGTTGACCAGGGTGTTGCCGTCGAAGAGTCCGACGATGCGGTGGTCACGCTCGACCTTCTGGAACCGGCCGTCGGCGTGGACGCCCTTGAGGAAGGCGCGGGCGCCGAGCAGCCCGGTCAGGTCGGCGAGGACCTGGTCGGTGCCGGTGGGCAGCAGGTACTTGGTGACGGCCGAGGTGACGCTGAGTTCCGCGGTCTGGGTCTGTACGGCGCGGGCGGCGACCAGGGCGACCGCCTCGTGCAGCAGCACGTCGGCGGCGGCGCCGGCCAGCACGTGCCGGGCCTGCGGGAGGTCGATCAGCCGCCGGCCGTACAGTTCGCGCTCCTCGGCGAAGTCCAGGCCGAGCCGCAGCCCGTGGTCGCCGGCGCCGAGCGACAGTGCCGCGCACATGGTGCGGGTGAGCTGGAGCGCCTTCAGCACGATCTCCAGGCCGGCGCCCTCGGCGCCGACGAGGGCGCCGCGCGGCACCCGGGCGCCGTCGAAGGCGATGCCCGAGATGTCGGCGCCGCGGATGCCATGGGTGCGGATCTTCGGGAGGTGGCGGTAGCTGTCCTCGTCGAGTTCGCGCTTGTCGACGAGGAGGACGCTGAAGCCGCGCGGTCCCCCGTCCGGGCGAGTACGGGTCAGCAGCGACAGCACCGACCCCCGGGTGGCGTTGTTGATCAGCCACTTCTCACCGCTGACCAGCCAGTGGTCCGCGCTGTCCGCCGCCTTGTCGTCGGTGTGCACCTCTCCGGCGAGCAGGTCGCTGCCGTGGGCGCGTTCGGTGAGCCCGAGGGCGACCGGAACCCCGGCCGTGATGTCGGCGCCGAGCCGGGCGCCCTGCTCCGCGGAGCCCGCCACCCATACGCAGACCCCGCCGAGGTAGGTCTTGCCGTGGCCGATGGCGCAGGTCAGATCGCGGCGGGCGACGGCGCGGATGAGCTGGAGCACCTGCTCGTAGTCGTGCAGCCTGCCGCCGTACTCGACCGGTACGTACTCGTCGGGCAGGCCCCACTCCTCGAAGCGGCGGCAGATGTCGGCGGGGAACTCCTCCTTGTCGTCGAGTTCCGCGCAACGCGCGTAGGAGAAGACCTCGCCGGGGTCGTTGGGGTCACCGAGGAAGCGGTCGAACTCCTCCGCGAGCCGATAGGGCGGGTGTTCCACGTCAGACCACCGATTCCAGGGACTCGGCGGCGTCGGTGTCGTCGCCGGCCTCGGCGGAGGCGACCAGTTCGCGGACGGCCGGCTCCAGGACCTCGTACAGCGCCGGGATCTTGCCCTCCAGGAACAGCTTGCGCATCAGAGTCCGCTGGATCTTGCCGCTGGTGGTCTTGCGGACGGTTCCGGGGCGTACCAGCAGGATGTTGCCGGCCGGGATGCTGAACTCCTTGCTGATGAAGCTCTGGACGCCGGAGGCGACGGTGTGCAGGTCGGTGGAGATGCTGCCGGGGCGGACCTCCTGGATGGCCACCAGGTGCTCGCGGTCGGTCTCGACGGCGAAGACGGCGCCGGCGCCGGTGGCGAAGGCCTTGTCCACGGAATGGACGGCGCGTTCGACGTCCTGCGGGTAGAGGTTGCGGCCCGCGAGGATGACCATCTCCTTGAGCCGGCCGGTGACGTAGAGCTGTCCGTCCTGGAGTACGCCCATGTCGCCGGTGCGCAGCCAGCCGCCGCCGTCGTCCCCGCCCGCGCCGTCGGAGATCGCCGCGTCGAAGATCTCCTTGTTGGTCTCCGGCCGCTTCCAGTAGCCGGAGGCGACGCTGTCGCCCTTCAGCCAGATCTCGCCGACCTGTCCCACGGGCTTCTCGACACGGGTCTCCGGGTCGGCGATGCGGATCTCGAAGTCCCGCGCGATCCCGCTGCTGACGAGGGAGCGGGCGGGGTGGTCCGCGCGCGGGTCGGCCAGTTCGCCACGCTCCAGGGCCTCGGCGTCGACGTCGAGCACGCGGGGGGCGGCGCTGCGGGGGATGCCGGAGACCAGCAGGGTCGTCTCGGCCATGCCGTAGCAGGGGAAGAAGGCCTCGGGGCGGAATCCCGCGGGTGCGAAGCGCTCGGTGAAGGCACGGACCGTCTCGGCCCTGACCGGTTCTGCGCCGTTGCAGGCGGTCGTCCAGGAGGACAGGTCGAGCGTCTCCAGCTGTGCGTCGGTGACCCTGCGCACGCACAGGTCGTACGCGAAGTTGGGGCCGCCGCCGGTGGTGATTCCGTAGTCGCCGATCATCTTCAGCCAGCGGACAGGGCGCTTGAGGAAGGTGAAGGGGGCCATCAGGACGGCGGTACCGCCGAGGTACAGCGGGTGGAGGATGTGCCCGATCAGGCCCATGTCGTGGTAGAAGGGCAGCCAGCCGCCGCACACGGCCCCAAGGGGGGTACCGATCGACCGCTGGATCGCCGCCTCGTTGGCGAGCAGGTTGCGGTGCGAGACCACGACCCCCTTGGGGTCGCTGGTGGAGCCGGAGGTGTACTGCAGGAAGGCCAGGCTCTCCGGGGTGAGGGAGGGCGCCTGCCAGGCGACCGCGTCGCCCTGGGCGGGATCGTCGGTGGCCAGGCACGGCACATCGGTGAAGCCCTCCGCGGCGAGCCAGGCGGAGATCTCGGGGGCGTTGGCCGAGTCGGTGAGCACGGCGCACGCCTCGGCGTCGCGCAGAATGCCGGAGATCCGGGAGAAGTGCTGGCCCTGCTCGGCGGGCAGCGGTCCGGGCACGGCCACGGCACCGGCGTACAGGCAGGCGGTGAACGCCTTGATGAAGTCCAGGCCCGCCGGGTAGAGCAGGAGGACCTGGCGGTTCGCGGCTTTCCGCTCCTGGAGCCAGGATGCGATCCTGCGCGCCTCCTGGTCGAGCCCGGCGGAGGTGAGGTGCTGCGGCACCGAGCCGCGGGCGTCGTCGGGCAGGAAGATGAAGGCATCCGCGTCACCGCGGGCTTCGCTCCGCTCCAGAACCAGTTCCGTGAAGGTTCGGAAGTTCGTCAACGTCTTTCCCCGACCTCTCCGAGTTCCGCTGGCATGGCGCCGGCACGGGTTGCTCTGACATCTCGATCGTCGTCCGGGGCACTAAGGAGACGCTTGTGCGTTCCCAGCACCCGGTGAGGCGGGGCAGCGCGGCCCCGTGGACGGCAGCGAGGTCTGCCGTCTGTCCCGGAGGGGTGGCGCGGGCGGGCTGCCCCTGAGAGCCGCCTCAGGTCACCCGGTGCCGCCGCGGATGGCCGCGTCGAGGGTCATGTGCCCGGGCACTTCGGGCAGTCGGGTGAGCGGGTGCCTGAACTCGATCGTGCCGTCCGCCGATTCGGCGGCCTGCTCGAAGCCGAGCGACGGGTAGAAGTCGCGCACCTTGTGGTTCTTGGCGGTGGGCCGGTAGCTCGCGCGTACCTCGGCCGCGCCCGAGTCCACCGCGTGCTCCAGCAGCGCGGCGATGGTGGCCTGCTCGATACCGCGGGCGAAGACCCGGCAGCTGAGCAGCATGTTGTCGATGCGCAGGGCCTCGTCCTCCCGGTGCGCGAAGAGGGCGCCGACGACCCCGTTGTCGCCGAAGCGGTCCCGGGAGCGTACGGCCAGCACCAGGTGGTCCGGCGAGTCGAGCCGTTCGCGGACGTCGGGCGCCTGGAGGCGGCGGGTGGTGAGGTTGAACTGGTTGGTGCGCAGGGTGATCTGGGCGACCCTGCCCACTTCGTGGTCGCGTACCGCGGCGACCTCGACTCTCACGTCGAGGGCGCGCAGGTACTCCTCCATCGAGCCGGCGGCCTGCTGGAGGTCCTGCCGTTCCGCCTCCTGGAGGTACTGCACGGCGCGGCCCCGGTCCTCGGTGGTCAGTTCCCGTACGTCGAACCAGCCGTCGGCGAGCAGCCGGTCGATGTGCAGCGCCGGTTCCTCGTCGAGCCCGATCACGGCGACCTCGGGGAGCGTGGCGGCGACGAGGCCGCGTTCGAAGGTCGAGTCGTCGGCGAAGACGAAGCTGTCGGTGCCGAGATTGAGCCGGGCGGCGATGGCGCGGATGTTGCCGTCCTTGGGTTCCCAGTCGGCACTGATCCGGACGAAGTCGGCCTCGCGCAGGGTCATGTCGGGGTGGTCGCGGAGCACGTCCAGCACCGGCTCACGGTCGTTCTTGCTGCACACCGCGAGCAGGACGCCCTGGCCGCCGATCTGCTTGACCACCCGCTGGAACCGGCCGAAGGCCTCACCGCGGTAGGTGGTGGCGGCGGCGATGCCGTCGGGTCCGTCGTCGCCGAGGATGCCGTCCCAGAGGGTGTTGTCGAGGTCCAGGACGAGGACCTTCTTGGCCCTGCCGCGCAGCGTCCGCAGCAGATGGCCCGCCTGGCGCGCGTACCTGGCGAGCACCTCCTCCCCCAGGTGCACCTTGGCGTAGGCGGCGAGCCGCGGGTCGCGGACCGGTCCGCCCTCGGCGATCAGCGGCTCCAGGTCGACGACGTGCAGCCGCGGGTGCGCGGCGGCGAGCCGCAGCAGACCGACGTTGAACTCCCGCCAGATGATGGAGAGTTCGGTGCGGGATCGGTGATCGACCAGCTGCTGTGTGTGCTGGGGCAGCAGCGGCAGGGTGTTGAGTACGAGCGTCCCCGTGCCGTGTTCGTCGTAGCGGGCGGCGAGCCCGTCGAGGAGGTCGAGTTTGCCGGCGGCGGTCCTGGCGACGTCCTCCGTCCCCCAGGGCAGCGGCAGTTCGTCGAAGACGATCTGGGCGTCGAGAAGGCAGAGGGCGAGTTCGGTACCGGGGGCGTACAGGTCGCTGCCGGTGTCCTGGAGGTCGCGCAGCCACGAGTCGTGGTCGCCGACGCGTGCGCGCAGCGGGATGCCGTGGCGGGCGAGTTCCGCGGTGAGCGGTGCGGTCAGCCCGTCGATGGTGCCGTGTCCCGTGACGGCGACGGTGGCGGGTACGACGCCGGGGTGGCGCTCCGCGATGTCCTCGGGAGCGACCTTGGCGAGCAGCCGGCCCGCGCGGGACAGCTGGGCGAGCCCGTCGTCCGGCTGCGCGAGTTCGGCGAGCAGTCCGGGCACCGCCGGGTACTCGGCGGCGAGCCGGCGCTCGCCGTACAGCGCGCGCAGCCGGTCGAGGGGGCCGACGGGGCCGACGGGGCCGGTGCGCTCCGGGTCGGACGTCGTCACTGCTGTGCTCACGGTCGGTTCGCCTCTCTGCGGGGGCGGGCGGGCGCTTGGGAGCTTGTGCCCGGACCCTAAAGACGGGCTTGCGCCCGGGTGCGCGGACCGCCGCGCGAGCCGCCGCTCGGGCCACCGCGCAGGCGCCCGCAAGGGCTGCTTTAGGCGGGCTGCGGACCATCGGTGGAGGATGACTCCTTCTGAAAGGCAGCACTGACGATGACAACTGAGCTGACCGCAGACGTGTGCGTGGTCGGAGGAGGCCCGGCGGGACTCACGCTGGCCGTTGAGCTCGCCAAGCGTTCGGTCTCGGTCGTGGTCCTGGAACAGAGCGGTCACTTCGACCGGTCGTTCCGGGGCGAGTCGGTCTCCCCCGACTCGGTGTGGCTGCTCGACAAGCTGGGTGTCCTCGGCCGGCTGGACGGCGCCTACCAGCAGATGCACAGAATGGAGATCATCGACTCCGGAAGCACGGTGCTGCGCGCCGACTTCCGCCGCTTCCCGTTCCCGCATCCGTACCCCGTGGAGCTGCCCCAGCCGGCGCTGCTCGCGGCCCTGACGGACCTCGGGGAGGAAGAGCACCCGAAGCACTTCACCCTGGTGCGCCGGGCGACGGCCACCCGTCTGGTGCGCGAGGGCGGCGAGAACGGCCCGGTCACGGGGGTGACGGCGCGCACCCCGGAGGGGGAGCTGACCGTGCGCGCGGCGCTCACGGTGGCGGCGGACGGCCGGTTCAGCAAGGTCCGTGAGATGTCGGGCCTGCCGTACACGAAGCTGCCGCTGGACCGTGACGTGGTGTGGCTGAAGCTGCCGTTCCCGGCCGAGTGGGACGATCGTACGTACCGCATCCGGATCCGCGGCGACCAGCACGGGCTGTTCATCCCGACCCACCCGGACAGTGTGCGCGTCGGTTTCAACATCCCCAAGGGCGGGCTGAAGGAGCTCCGCGCCCAGGGTCTGCCCGCGCTGTACGAGCGGCTGGACCGGCTCGCTCCCGAGCTGGCCGAGTCGGTGCGCAGTGAGATCCTCTCCTGGTCCGACACCTCGATGCTGGACATCTTCACCACGCTGGTGCCGCGCTGGTCCATGCCGGGCCTGGTCCTGATCGGCGACGCGGCGCACACGCTGACGCCGATCCTCGGGCAGGGCGTCAATCACGCGATCATCGACGCGGTGACGCTGGCCCCGCTGGTGCGCGACGCCCTCGACGCGGGCGGGGACGAGGCGGCGCTGCTGCGGGCGGGCGCGGAGTTCCAGCGCGTGCGGCAGGGGTCGGTCGCCACGTCACGCGGTCTGCAGCTGCGGCAGGAGCGGCTGTTCGCCCTGCACGGCGCCGGCGGTGTCGTCCGCCGCTCGCTGTACCGGGTGGTCGACCGGAGCCAGAAGCTGAAGGAACGGGTGCTGGGGGGCGCGTACTTCCAGCTGCAGAAGCCGGGGCCGCACGTCGTGGAGGCGCAGTCCCCCGTGCCCCGGGTGTGACTGATCTGTCCGCGGACCGGTGCGGGTCGGCGGACAGAGGCCGTGTCCGCAAAGTTTCGCCTGGCCGACGACGCCCGGCACGCACGCTCGCCGCGTTGTCGGAATCATCCGAGTACATCCAGTACACGAATGATCCTCCGCCTTGCGATCGCACGCACCGAACGCCGCCGGCCCCGCCCTC
>NZ_JBHVVP010000022.1:0-33614 GCF_042882605.1 Streptomyces sp. NPDC058198 | reverse complement strand
TCCTCGTACTGGACGTACTTGGACGACTCCGACAACGCGGCGAGCGTGCGTGCCGGGCGTCGCGAGCCAGGCGGGACTTTCGCAACACGCCCTAGCCCCCGCCGAATTCCCATCGTTCCGGGTGGCGTTCCACGTCTGCCCAGAGTGCTTCGCGGACCGGATCAACAACAGCCCATGAGTGCGCAGACGGGTGCTCCGCGAACACCGTGCACGCCTCGTCAGGGTCGGCAGCAAGGGTCTCGCACCACCGCAGAACCGCGAACCGGTGCGCCGAGTCGGTCCATAGGAACCACATCGCTCCACCCCGCTCGTCCTCGTCCCAAACGTGGTCGGCGTGTTCCCCGCCATGCCCCTCGCCGAGTTCGCATACGGCGTGTGTGGCTACGGCCTCCATCAGCTCCGCGGGCGGGTTGCCGGACATAAGCAGTTCCAGCATGGTTTCGAAAGGTGGCAACGCTGCCACGGCGGTGCATTGGAGCATGGTTCTGGCTTCCTTGGGAGTCGTGACAGTAGGAAGCCCCGCCCGAACAGGCCGGCGTTCGGACGTGGCTTCGTTCCCTCACCGCGCGGGGTCTATCGGTCGCCGATGGCAGCGCGCCACTTCCCGCGGGACAGATGGCACACCCCATCGGGCGTGATGCGCACCCGTGCGCCGAGCACCGGCAACGACCCTTCCGCGTTGAGCCGGTTACGGATGCGCTCCAGGGCAGTCCAGAGCCGTTGCGGTCCGCCCTGGTGAACGGTTGGTGGGGCAATGAACTCGGCGGACGCTCGGGCCCATGAACCGTCCGGGTGGACCAGGTAGGCGGTCCGGGTCCGGTCGTGAGTCTCGTATCCGAGTTCCACGCCCGGTGTCGTGATCTCCAACATGGATCGGAGTTCCCACGCTTCGGCCACGTCCACCACGGGATAGCGGCCCGTACTGCGCTCGTCCCCTTCCGTGCTCCGGGCGAGGGCGAACAGCTCGGCGAGGGCAGGCGGGTAGTCGTCGCCGGACCGAGTGAGCATGAAGCCCGCCGTGTCCCGCTCTACTTGCCCGATCACGTCGCCATTCCCGTGCTTCCACCCGGTGATGATCAGACAGGTTCGCCCGAGCGTGGTTGCGACGCGTCCGCCGGGTTCCAGTGAGGCGAGGATCGGACGGAGCCCCGGACCGGCGGGAAGCCCCACCGTGGACACGATGCGGTCATACGATCCGGGAACGTGCTCGGTCGCATCCGCGGTGACGAACTCGGGGTGATAGCCCATGGACGCGAGCCGTTCACCCGCCGCGCTGGTCACGTACGCGTCCACGTCCAAGCTCGTCACGTTCTCGGCTCCGAACCGACTGGACGCGTACGCGGTGAGCCCGCCGGCTCCGGTGCCCAGGTCCAGAAGCGACAGCCCCGGCCCAAGCCGCCCATGCCGAAGCATGCGCACGACCAGACTCGGCAGCGTGGCGGACGATGTAGGCAGACCGTGGGGCCGGTCGCCGGCCTTCGCATGGTCGGCGTGCAACGCGCCAACCCTGGTGACCAACGACCGGTCCGCGTATGCGGCTTCCATCCACTCCGCCGGGTCGGCAGCACCGTCGCGCAGTACCCACGAGCCATGCCCGTCCGGCTCCCACCACCGGGGCACCAGATCATGCCGGGAGGTTCCCGCAACGGGAGCGCGCCAGCGTGAATCGGGGTCGGTCACTCGGGCGGCAAGCCCGCCCGCGTATGTCTTCCACTCCATGTGCGGCCCTTCTAGTAGGCGGGGTCGCATGCTTCGGTGCTCGCAGGATCGCAGTCACTCGAATCGTCCGGGGTGCACATGGCATGCGTACGGGACGGGATGCTTTCGACAGCCGCTGTCCATTCGGGGCTGCCGAGGATGTCCGCGAGCGGTGTTTCCAACACGTTGGCGCATGGCATGAACCGCGACAGCACGCAGAGGGCGAGGTCACCGTTCGGCAGCACCGCAGCACGCCCCCGTCCGCAGCGTCCACAGAGTTCGTCGACGCTGGGGGTCTGGTCCGGCAATGCGGCACGTCCGACCGCCCGCACCCGGTCCGTGTTGATCCGCGTCACGCCCATGGCAGTCAGCTCGGCGCGCGCTTCGGCGACGTGCTGCCCGTCGATCACATCCACGATGCCGGCCCGAATCGGGATACCGCGAGAGACCGCCTGTTGGATGTTGAAGCGGGTGCGAAGGTAGCTTCCCGGCTTGCCCGTGATGGTGTCGTGTTCGTCGGGGTCGTTGCTGTAGTAGCTCGTCCCGAGGGTCACCCCGTCCCTCTGGAATACGTCCCACCACTGAGGACGGACTTGGAACAAGTTGCTGTAGATCTCCACTCGGAGACCGAGCGACAGAGCGAGGTCGGTGAGCTGGATCCAATGCGGATACATCGTGGGCTCACCGCCGATCAGCTGGATTTGCGGGATGCCGAGGGCCGCCGCGTCCGTGACGACAGCCTGCCAGTCCGCAGGAGTCATCGTGCCGTGTGTCCCCTGAGGACTGGACTCGGACAGGCAGTGCGTGCACTTGAGCTGACAGCCCGCAGTGACCTCCAGTTCAAGGGAGTTGAGCGGGACAGTCTTTCGTGTGGGCGGCTCAATGAGTGTTGTCATGATCGATGTCCTCTCGGGTGGGGTGTCCGCGCGGACGGAGTCACAGGTTTTCGAGGTACTCGACCCCGCCACCGCCGCGCTGTAGGGCATCCAGGGCGCTGCGGATTCGCCGCTCCGTGTGTGGTGTGGTGTGGCTAGTGGACGGTCAAGACCTGGTGAGGCGAGACCGATAGACCGGTCTCCTCCAGGACCTCCCGCGTACACGCTTCCCGAGCCGACTCGTTCGGGCGTGCGCATCCGCCGGGCAGGGGGCCGGGACGACCACGGGGCGAGCGGTGAGCCCGTACCAACCGGTCTCGTCGCAGGCAACGAACTGGAAGGTGCGACCCGCTGCGAGCTGCCGCGCCGCCTCGTCCTGGTGCTCGTTGCTGTCGGCCCAAGACCGAAGCTCGGCAGGTGCGTCCCGCTCGGCGTGCGTCACCGGTCGAAGCGCAGGGGGCGGAACCCACTCGGCGTACGGGTCGGGGTCCAGCCCTCCCGCGAATCGGAGAGCTTGCCCGCGGAGCCACCGGAGCGCGAGCCGGCGGGACGGAGCGACGAACCCGCCGAGATAGACGGTCGTCAAAGCGTCACCCGCGTACACCTCGGCGATGTACTCAACATCGGTCATGCGGCACGCTCACCGTTGTCGGGGCGGACCAGGTTCCGAAGCTGGTCGGCGGCCGCGTCCACACCGTCCAAGAACGCGTGCGGCTCGACGAACGGCTGGTCATGCGCGGGCGGGTGCGGGGTGAGTGCCCACATGATCCGGGGGAAGCGCTGCCGTAAGTGGACTTCCACGGCCCCCGCGGCGAGGACGAGCCGGACGAGTAGGCGGACTGGTGCTCTCACAGCCACTCCCCCCGGCTCCGAGCGTTGCAACGCGCGTTTTCGGCTTGCAGCCGCTCTATGGGGTCAGCGAGGCGGACGTGCCGGGGCTCCGCTTCCCATTCGGTTCCGCCGTTCATCGGGCGGAGCGACCAGTACGGGCCGGCGACTCCGCGGAACTCTCCAACACGGTCTTCACGGCTGGTGTCCACCATGAGCGTGCCGGGGTTCGGAACGTGGGCGGGTTCCTGCCCGTCTGTGGGAATGTTCTGCGCAGACACCGCCGCTCCTCTCCGTAGTGACTCCACTACCAGGGCGGCTCAGCGTGTCCTAGAGTTCAGAAGTCTTCAACTTGCACCACTTGAACGGGGAGTTGGGTGAACGCCGTTGAACCGCAAAGAGTTGGACCCCGAAAGTTCGCCGGTCGCAGCCTTCGGCGAGCGTTTGCGCACGTTGCGGGACGAGCGCGGGTGGACGCAGGATGAACTAGCCGAACGCATGGGCTACTCGGGGACGCATATTTCAGCCGTCGAAACTGGCCGTCGGTCCCCAACTCCCCGTTTCGCGAACAGTGCTGACAAGGTGTTCGGGACGGGCGACCGGCTCGAACGTCAGGGCCGGGCCGTACGCACAAACGCGCTGTTGGAGGGGTTCCCGGAGTACGTCGCACATGAGGCGCAAGCGGCAGAGATCCGACTCTATGAGGTAGGTGTTATCCCTGGGCTTCTTCAGACACCGGAGTACGCAGCGGCGCTCACCGCAGGAACCGTCAAGCGGGGAGCCATCAGCTCTGAGCAAGGGGGCGAACGAATCACGCTCGTTGCGGAGCGCCAAGCATCGTTGATCCGGCAGCCGCTCCCACTGGTCTTTGTAGTGCTTGACGAAAGCTGCCTTAGACGACCAATCGGGGGCAGCGCGGTCATGGCGGATCAGTTTGCACGTCTGGTCGAGTTCGCCGAGCTACCGAACTCGGTGATCCAGATCGCCCCGTTCGGCATGGGGGTTCGCCGCCCTCTCAGCCTGCCCGTGACCGTTCTTACGATGCCGGATCGGTCGCTCATGTCGTACGCGGAGTCCGCCCAACGGGGGCACCTCGAACGAGAAAGCATGTTCGTGCTGCCCATGCTGACGGCCTACCATCAGCTACAGGCTGAAGCCGCTTCGCAGGCGGAGTCTGTGGCCATGATCGAACGGTTACGAAAGGGCACCCCGTGACGACTGAATCCCCCCGCTGGTTCAAGTCTTCGTACAGTGAGAACGGTGGTCAGTGCATCGAGGTTGCGGATAACTTCGTCGTCTCGCGCGGCGTGGTTCCCGTCCGTGACTCCAAGAACACGACCGGCCCGGTTCTCACCTTCCCCGCTGGTGCGTTCTCGTCCCTCGTGGCAGGCGTAAAAGCTGGAGAGTTCGGCACTGCCTGACCCCCAACCGACCTGCTGAGCCGCAGAGTTGACCCGTCATGCAACGGCATGATGGGACTTCGCTGTGTCCGCACCAGGGAGATGTTCGCCGCCGGCAAGGGGACGCTCGACGCCGTGCTGCGCCCCGATCCCAGATTTCTGGGTCCGGTGGAGACGGGGGTGACCGAGGCACTGGCGACGCGCGGGACCGGCTGACGGCGGACGCGCCGGGGTCCACGGTGTGCGCGGTGCGGGTCGGGCGGCGGTCGCGCCGCTACGCGCGCCCCGGGTCGGGGCCGACCGCGTTGCCTCGTACGGGTGCGGTCCAGGCGATCCAGTCGCCGCCGGCGATCAGGCGCCCCCGCGCCCGCAGTTCATGGGCCACGCGCGGCGCCGCGAAGTACACCCAGGCCCTGGCCGTGGTGCCGTCCGCCCGCAGGACATCGCGGGCGGCCCGTTCGTACACATTGCCGGGGTCGCCGGGCGCTCCGTACTCCTCCAGCTCGTCGAGTACGCGGAGCAGTTCGCCGTACGCCCCCGGCGCTGCCGTCACCAGCTCGCCGACGATCGTGCCGGGAGCCTCGATCGCATACGGATAGCCGGGACCGTCGTACAGGAGCGCTCCCTCCAGCCGGGCCGCTTCCTCCCCCGCCGTGCGGCCGCGCAGGAACAGATCGTGGTTGTGCTCGCCCGGCCGCAGCGTGCCGTAGACGAAGAACGGCAGCGCCCGCTCCCCCTCACGCCCGGTCCTCATGGTGCGACGGTCTCCTCCGTGAGCCACGCCAGATACGCCGTGCTGCCCCGCACCACGGGCGTGGCGATGATCTCCGGCGTGTCGTAGTCGTGGGCGGCCTTCAGATGGGCCTCCAGCGCTTCGTAGCAGGCAGCGGTGGTCTTGAAGAGGATCTGCCACTCCTCGGCGGTCTCGATCGCGCCCTGCCAACGGTAGACCGAGGTGACCGGGGCGGAGATCTGCGCGCAGGCGGCGAGGCGGGCCTCGATCACGCCGCGGGCGAGTTCCTCGGCCTTGTCGGCGCTGTCGGTCGTGGTCAGCACGGTCAGGCACGCGGCGAGGGGCACGGGCGGGCTCCTTCGGGGTCGTGAGGCCGGGACCTGCGTCCCGGACCTGGCGGTAGTACAGCACCGTACGCACGGCGGTCGCACCACCGCCCAGGGGAGCCACGTGCCGGGGCGTCAGCCGGCGTACGGGCGGGCGGACTTGGCATCCCGCAGGGCCAGCCCCCACCAGGCGAGCTGGTCGAGCATCACCGTGGCGGCCGCGTCGCAGTCGGCCGGGTCCTTGTGCCGGCCGTCGTCGTCGAAACGCGCGCCCGCGTGGTGGAAGGAGACCGTGTCCCGGACGGTGACGGCGTGCAGTTCGGCGAAGACCTGGCGCAGCTGCTCGACGGCGCGCAGTCCGCCGGAGATCCCGCCGTAGGAGACGAAGCCGACGGGCTTCGCCTGCCATTCGCCGAAGTGCCAGTCGATCAGCGACTTGAGGGAGGCGGGGAACGAGTGGTTGTACTCGGGGGTGAGCACGACGAAGGCGTCGGCGCCGGCCAGCCGCGGGGTGACCTTGGCGAGTTCGGCGCGGACGGCGGGGCCGGGCTTGAAGGAGAGGCCGGTCGGCAGATCCGCCTCGGCCAGATCGATCAGTTCAGTGGTGAAGTCCGGGCGATCGGCGACGCGGGAGAGGAACCAGTCGGACACGACCGGGCCGAAGCGTCCTTCCCGGTTGCTGCCCAGGATGACGGCGAGTTTCAGGGGTTCGGGGAGGGACGCGGCGGCGGATTGAGGCGCGGCCGTGTCGGCGGTCGTGCGGGGCGCGAGGTCTGTCGTGATGTCCATGGGGAGAGCGTCATACGTCAACCTTGGTTCAGGTCAAGCGGGCGTGGCCCGCATGTCGTCTCTCGCCTCGAACGCCGAGGAAGCCACCGACTGAGCGCGTCGTACGGTGAGGGGCATGACAACCACTGCTCCGCATCTGCTGATCGAGGTCGACGGCCGGCCCGCCACCGAGGCGGACCTGCGGCTCCGCGCGCTCGACACCTACGGGCACTTCACCGCGATGCAGGTCAGGGGTGGCCGGGTACGCGGCCTGGCCCTCCATCTCGCCCGGCTGGACGCGGCGACCGAGGAACTGTTCGGCGCCGGTCTGGACGGCGAGCGGGTACGGGCCCTGCTCCGGCACGCGCTCGGTGACGTACGGGACGCCTCGGTCCGGGTGTACGTCCACTGGCCGGAGGGGACGGCGGACGCGACCTTGATGGTGACGGTACGGCCGCCCGCCGCCCCGGACGACCGGGCGCAGAGCCTGATGTCCGTCCCGTACCAGCGTCCCGTCCCGCACATCAAGCATCTGGGCGGCTTCGCCCAGATCCACTACGGCCGGGTCGCCGAGCGCGCGGGCTTCGACGACGCGCTGCTCACCGGTCCCGGTGGCGTGGTGGCGGAGAGTTCGATCGCCAATATCGGCTTCTGGGACGGCGGTTCGGTGGTCTGGCCGGACGCACCGGTGCTGACGGGCATCGCGATGGCCCTGCTGGAGCCCCGCCTCCCGGCCGCCGGTCTCCCGTCGGTCCGCCGCGAGGTCACCCTGGCGGACCTCTCCCGGTACCGGACCGCCTTCGTCACCAACTCACGCGGCGTCGCCCCGGTCGCCCGGATCGACGACACGGTCTTCCCCGGCGACGCGGCGGTGCTGAAGACGGTGGCCGAGGTGTACGACGGGGTGGAGTGGGACCGCCTCTGAGCCGACGGCCGGACAGGGCCGAGGCCCTGTCCGCCGAACGGCTGCCATCCGCCGACCACCTGTCACCCGTTCAGCGCGGGACGCGCAGCGATCGGGCTGATGCGGCGTCATCCCTCATGACCTGCGGCGACGCCCCCTGACACGCGAGCGGCCAGGACCCCGAACCGCGAATCTGACCGGTCATCAGCAGGCGTGCGCGGCGAAGGGCGCCTTATCTCTGAGGTAACGACTACCGCTGCCCAGGAGGATCACCATGCGCCCCACTGACCGCCTGCTCACCGCAACCGCGCTGGCGGCCGCATCGATAGCACTGACCGCCGCGAGCGCCACCACTGCGTTCGCCGGCGGTTTTGATCAGCGGGAACTGTCCGGGTCGATCGCGGGCGCCGCCACCTCCGTGTCCGTCAGCGCCCCTGACTGTGACCGGGACGGCGGCGGCAAGGAAGCCGCGAAGGCCGTCGGAGAGAAGTGTCAGACCGGCAAGGAGTCGGCCGGCGACCGCGGCAAGGAAGCCAGTGGTGACCGCGCCAAAGAGGCCGGCGACCGTGGCAAGGAGGTCGCTGGTGACCGCGGCAAGGAAGCCTCCGGTGACCGTGCCCGGGAGCGCGACGAGCCGACCGGTCATGTAAGGACAGGTGTCGGTGGCAGCGTCTCCCCCGACACCCACCAGATCGCGGCGGGTGTGGCCGTACTGGCCGCGGCCGCCGTAGGCGGGACATGGCTCCTGCACCGCCGGGCGAGCGGCGCGCAGGTCAGCTGACGGGGCCGGTCTCCACCGCCCCGTGCCCGCCCCTCGTCCCCGCCCCCGTCACGCTCATCGCTGACGGGGGCGGGGATCCCGCATTCCTGGAGACCCGCCCCGGGGATCCCGCATTCCTGGAATCTCGTCCGGAGGACTGGACTCATGACCGCGATGGACTCATGACCGCGAAGGGCAAGGGCTGGCTGATAGCCGTGGCCGTCTGTACCGGTGTCTGGCTCGTCCAGAACGGCTCCCGCCCGGTGACCCCGCCCATGCCGTCCGCCGCCGAGGCCTTCGCCGCCGGCCCCCGGCAGCACACGGAGGCGGCCGCGGCCCCCCTGTCGCCCTCCGCCCCCATACGGCTGCGCATCCCCGAGATCACGGTGGACGCGCCCCTCATACGGCTGGGCCTGGCGGCCGACGGCAGCCTCGACGTACCGCCGCCCGAGGACAGCGATGTCGCCGGCTGGTACAAGGACGGCACCGCCCCGGGCGCCAAGGGCACCGCGATCGTCGCCGGTCATGTCGACAACGCACAGGGGCCCGCCGTCTTCTACGACCTGGGCTCGCTCAAAAAGGGCCACCGCGTCGAGGTGACCCGCCAGGACGGCCGCACCGCCGTCTTCACGGTCGACGCCGTCGAGGTGTACGAGAACACCGCCTTCCCCGACCGCAAGGTCTACGGGGCCGCCGACCGGGCGGAGCTGCGGGTGATCACCTGCGGCGGCGGCTTCTCCAAGAAGGGCGGCTACCAGGGCAACGTGGTGGCGTTCGCCCATCTCATCGGTGTGAGATAGCGCCCGCTCATCGTGAGACAGGCCCGCTCATCGGTGTGTGACAGAGCCCGCTCAGGCCGTCCACTGGTCGAACGCCAACTTCGCGACCAGCGAGAACACGACCACCAGCAGCACCCCACGCACGAACTCGCTGCCCTTCCTGAGCGCCATCCGCGCGCCGAACATCCCGCCCGCCAGATTGAACACCGCCATCAGCCCGGCCAGCTGCCACATCACCGTGCCCTGGTAGGCGAACATCGCGAGCGCCCCGCCATTGGTGCAGACGTTCACGATCTTCGCGGTGGCGGAGGCCGTCACCAGATCGAGGTGGAGTACGGCGGTGAGCGCCAGCACCAGAAACGTTCCTGTGCCGGGTCCGAAAAGCCCGTCGTAAAAGCCGATCCCGCCGCCGACCAGGACTATCGCGATGGCCATACGACGGCGGGTGACCGGGCCGCCCGCCTGCGCACCGCCGAAGGACGGCCGCAGCATGACAAAGGCCGCCACCCCCAGCAGCACCACCATGATCACGGGGCGCAGCACCTCGCTGCTGATCCCGGCCGCGAAGAAGGCGCCGCCCATCGAACCGGCGAGCGCCGCGAGTCCGATCCGTACGGCCGTCCTGACGTCGACGGGAGCGCTGCGCAGATACGTCACCGCGGCGCCCGAGGTCCCGACGATGGCCACCGCCTTGTTGGTGCCGAGGATCTGCGCGGTGGGGACATGCGGCAGCCCGAGCAGCAGCGCGGGCAGGAGCAGCAGCCCTCCACCGCCCACCACGGCGTCGATCCAGCCGGCCGCGGCGGCGGCGAGACAGAGCACAACAAGCATGGTCAGAGAGATCTCGGGCATGCTCGCGACCTTATGGACGGGATGGGTGGCCCGTCCATCGATCCCGGCAGAGTTGAGCTACGTCAGAGGTTCGCGCCGGGCGCGGGGGCCGAGGTCGGACGCGTGGCGCCCGGCAGGTCGTAGGCTGAAACGGCGGGGCGACGGCTCTTCGCCTCCGGGACATGCACGATGCGTGAGACGTACGAGGAGCAGCGCATGCCGATGACCGACTGGAACGCAAGCGACATCCCCGACCAGCGTGGCCGCACCGCCGTGGTCACGGGGGCCAACAGCGGGATCGGGCTGGCGACGGCACGCGAACTGGCCCGGCGCGGCGCACGCGTCGTCCTCGGCTGCCGCAGCGAGACCCGCGGCGCGGAGGCCGCCGCCCTCATCACCGCGGAAGTACCCGGCGCCGAGGTGGAGTTCCGGCCGCTGGATCTGGCGGACCTGTCCTCCGTACGGGAGTTCGCGGCCTCCTTCCCCTACGAGCGGCTCAATCTGCTCATCAACAACGCGGGCGTGATGGCCCTGCCGTACGGAACGACGGCCGACGGCTTCGAGACCCAGTTCGGCGTCAATCACCTCGGGCACTTCGCCCTCACCGGGCGGCTTCTCCCCCGGCTGCTGAACGCCACGCGGGCGCGGGTGGTGACCGTCTCCAGCACCATGCACGCGGCGGCCAATATCGATATCCGCGATCTCAACAGCGAGCGCCGGTACCGCCGCTGGGTTGCCTACGGCCGCTCCAAGTCGGCGAATCTGCTCTTCGTCCACGAGCTGGCGAGGAGGCTGGCCGCCGCCGGCTCCGATGTCGTCGCCAACGCGGCACAGCCCGGCTACGCGTCCACCAATCTGCAGACCGCGGCCGTCCGGATGGAGGGCCGCAGGACCGCCGAGCGGATCGTCACCCTCGTCAACAGGATCATCGCCCAGTCGCCCGAGGCCGGGGCGCTGCCGACGCTGTACGCGGCGACGGCGCCCGGTGTACGGTCCGACACCTTCACGGGCCCCAGGCTCCAGGGCTGGCGGGGCGCCCCCGTCCCGTCCTGGCGTGCGCCCTGGACCCTGAACGACGCCGCCGGCGAGCGGCTGTGGACGGAGTCGGAGCGGCTCACCGGGGTGCGCTTCGAGGGGCTCAGCCCTGCGGCTCGACGGCCGCGGGGTCCATCCACATGACCTCCCAGATGTGCTGGTCCGGGTCCTGGAAGGAGCGGCCGTACATGAAGCCGTGATCGATCGGCTCATTGGCCGGGGAGCCGCCGGACGCGAGGGCGGTGTCGGCCAGCTCGTCGACCTTCTCTCTGCTCTCGACACCGAGGGCGAGGATGACTTCGGTGGTCTTCGAGGCGTCCGCCACGTCCTTCCGGGTGAACTCCTTGAAGCGCGACTCCTCCAGGAGCATCGCGTAGATGGTGTCACTGATGACGAGGCAGGCGGTGGACTCGTCGCTGAACTGCGCGTTGAACGTGTAGCCGAGCTTGCTGAAGAACGTCCTGGAGGTCTCCAGGTCCTTCACGGGGAGGTTCACGAAGATGAGGGTGGGGGACATGAGCCGTCTCTCTTCCGTCCGGGCCCGACCGGCCGCTGCGCCGGCCGCTGTGCGCTTTCGGGCTGCGTGCTTTCGGAGGGGTAGACCCTGAGTCCGCGGCGAACTCATCGCCGTACGGAGAGAATCTTCGCGGCGCCGTCAGCACATCGCCACATCGCCCCCGTTCTGCTCACCGTCCGTTCAGGCAACGGCCATGCGGGGCTTCTAGGCTCCGTCGGCGCGCGACCCCGCATCGCCGGCCGGCGCGGCGGGGCGGTCACGACACCCCCATGGAGCGACCAGTGGAACGTCGCAGTTTCCTGCGTGGAGCGGTCATCGGCACCTCGGCCGCGGCCTTCGGCGGCACCCTGTGGCGCGGCGCCGCCTTCGCCGCGCCCGCCCAGCCGGGCGCGGGCCCCTACGGAGCACTCGGCGCGGCGGACGCCAACAACATCCGGCTGCCCGCCGGATTCACCAGCCGTATCGTCGCCCGGTCCGGGCAGCGGGTCTCCGGTACGTCGTACACCTGGCACAACGCGCCCGACGGCGGCGCCTGTTACGCGGACGGCACCGGCTGGATCTATGTCTCCAACTCGGAGATCGACCCGTCGGGCGGCGCGAGCGCGGTCCGTTTCTCCTCGGCCGGCGCCATCACCGGCGCGTACCGGATCCTGTCCGGCACCCACCAGAACTGCGCGGGCGGCAAGACTCCGTGGAACACCTGGCTCTCCTGCGAGGAGGTCGACCGCGGCTATGTCTACGAGACCGACCCGTGGGGCGTGAACGCGGCGGTACGGCGGGACGCGATGGGCCGCTTCAAGCACGAGGCCGCGGCCGCCGACCCCGTACGGAAGACGATCTATCTGACCGAGGACACCACCGACGGCTGCTTCTACCGCTTCACGCCCGCCACCTGGGGTGATCTGTCCGCGGGGCGGCTGGAGGTGCTGGTCGCCGGTACGGGCACGAGCGGCCCGGTGAGCTGGGCGACCGTACCCGACCCCAGCGGCGCCACGGCCACCCGCAACCAGGTGTCCGGCGCCAAGCGCTTCAACGGCGGGGAGGGCTGCTACTACGCGGACAACACCTGCTGGTTCACCACCAAGGGCGACAACCGGGTCTGGCAGTACAACGCGGCCGCGTCCACCATCGAGCTGGCCTACGACGACTCGCTGGTGTCCGGTACGGCGCCGCTGACCGGCGTCGACAATGTCACCGGTACCGCCTCCGGCGATCTCTTCGTCGCGGAGGACGGCGGGAACCTGGAGATCTGTGTGATCACTCCGGACGATGTCGTCGCGCCGTTCCTGCGGGTCGGCGGCCAGTCCGGCTCGGAGATCACCGGACCGGCGTTCTCCCCCGACGGCAAGCGGCTGTACTTCTCCAGCCAGCGCGGTACGAGCGGAAGCTCGTCGGGCGGCATCACCTACGAGGTGACGGGCCCGTTCCGGTCGTAGCACCCGCCCACGACGGCACCGCATGACGAAGGGGCGGGCGCCTTCGCACGAGGCGCCCGCCCCTTCGCTGTATCCGCAGCCGCCCGCCGGATCGGTGAGGGTCGGGGTGTCCCGGCGGGCGGCTGCGGTGTCTGTGGGGAATCGTGACTGGCCCGATTCCTCAGCGGGAGTCGTTGTCGCTCGACTGGGCCGCCGCGCGGCCCGCCTCCAGCCGCGCCACCGGGATCCGGAACGGCGAGCAGGAGACGTAGTCCAGGCCCACGTCGTGGAAGAAGTGCACCGACTCCGGGTCGCCGCCGTGCTCACCGCAGATGCCCAGCTTGAGGCCGGGCCTGGTGGCGCGGCCCGCCTCGACCGCGCTCCGTACGAGCGCGCCGACACCGTCCCGGTCGATCGTCTCGAACGGCGAGACCCCGAAGATGCCCTTCTCCAGGTACGCCGTGAAGAAGCTCGCCTCCACGTCGTCGCGGGAGAAGCCCCAGACGGTCTGGGTCAGGTCGTTCGTACCGAACGAGAAGAACTCCGCGGCCTCCGCGATCTGTCCCGCGGTCAGCGCGGCGCGCGGCAGCTCGATCATCGTGCCCAGCGCGAGCTTGATCTCGACGCCCGTGGCCCGCTCGACCTCGGCGATGACCAGCTCGGCCTCGTCCCGGACGATCTCCAGCTCCTGGACCGTACCGACGAGCGGGATCATGATCTCGGCGCGCGGGTCGCCCTTGGCGTTCTTGCGCTCGGCGACCGCCTCCGCGATGGCGCGTACCTGCATGGTGAACAGACCGGGAATGACCAGGCCGAGCCGGACCCCGCGCAGACCCAGCATCGGGTTCTGCTCGTGCAGCCGGTGGACGGCCTGGAGGAGGCGCAGATCGTTCTCGTTGTGGTCCTTGCGCGCCTCGGCGAGGGCGACCCGGACCGACAGTTCGGTGATGTCGGGAAGGAACTCGTGCAGGGGCGGGTCGAGGAGACGCACCGTCACGGGAAGGCCGTCCATCGCCTCGAAGAGCTCGATGAAGTCCTTCCGCTGGAGCGGCAGCAGGGCCGTCAGCGCCTCGGAGCGCTCGTCGTCCGTGTCGGCGAGGATCAGCTTCTCGACCATCCCGCGCCGCTCACCGAGGAACATGTGTTCGGTCCGGCACAGTCCGATGCCCTGGGCGCCGAAGCGGCGGGCGCGCAGGGCGTCCTCCGCGTTGTCGGCGTTGGCGCGCACGCGCAGCCTGCGGCGGCGGTCGGCGTACGCCATCATCCGGTGCACGGCCTCGACGAGCTCGTCGGCGTCGTCGGCGCCCGCGTGCATCCGCCCTTCGAAGTACTCGACGACCGGCGAGGGGACGACGGGGACCTCACCGAGGTAGACCTTGCCGGTGGAGCCGTCGACGGAGACGACGTCGCCCTCCTCGATGACGGTCCCGTTCACCGTCATCCGGCGTGCCTTGGTGTCGACCTCCAGCTCCTCGGCGCCGCAGACACATGTCTTGCCCATGCCGCGGGCGACGACGGCGGCATGCGAGGTCTTGCCGCCGCGGGAGGTCAGGATGCCCTCGGCGGCGATCATGCCGTCCAGGTCGTCGGGGTTGGTCTCGCGGCGGATGAGGATGACCTTCTCGCCGGACCGGGACCATTTGATGGCGGTGTACGAGTCGAAGACCGCCTTGCCCACGGCCGCGCCGGGCGAGGCGGCGATGCCGCGCCCGAGCAGCTCGCGCTTCGCGTCCTCGTCGAAGCGCGGGAACATCAGCTGGGCGAGCTGGGCGCCGTTGACGCGCTGGAGCGCCTCGGCCTCGTCGATCAGGCCCTGGTCGACCAGCTGGGTGGCGATCCGGAAGGCGGCCCCGGCGGTGCGCTTGCCGACGCGGGTCTGGAGCATCCACAGCTGGCCGCGCTCGATGGTGAACTCGATGTCGCAGAGATCCCGGTAGTGCGTCTCCAGGGTCTCCATGATCTGCATCAGCTGGTCGTACGACGCCTTGTCGATGGTCTCCAGGTCGGCGAGCGCCACGGTGTTGCGGATGCCCGCGACGACATCCTCGCCCTGCGCGTTCTGGAGGTAGTCGCCGTACACGCCCTGGTGGCCGCTGGCGGGGTCGCGGGTGAAGGCGACGCCCGTACCCGAGTCGGGGCCGAGGTTGCCGAAGACCATCGAACAGATGGTGACCGCGGTGCCCAGGTCGCCGGGGATGCGCTCCTGGCGGCGGTAGAGCTTGGCGCGGTCGGTGTTCCACGAGGCGAAGACCGAGCGGATCGCGAGGTCCATCTGCTCGCGCGGGTCCTGCGGGAAGTCGCGGCCCGCCTCCCGGGAGACGATCTTCTTGAACTGCTTGACCAGCTTCTTGAGGTCCCCGGCCTCCAGGTCCACATCGGTGGCGGCCTTCTTGGCCCGCTTGGCCTCTTCGAGCGCGGCTTCGAACAGGTCGCCGTCGACGCCGAGCACGGTCTTGCCGAACATCTGGATCAGCCGGCGGTACGAGTCCCACGCGAAGCGCTCGTCACCGGCCTGCGTGGCGAGCCCGGCGACGGAGGCGTCGGAGAGCCCGACGTTGAGCACAGTCTCCATCATGCCGGGCATGGAGAACTTGGCCCCGGAGCGTACGGAGACGAGCAGCGGATCGTCCGACTGGCCGAGCTTCTTGCCCATCTTCTTCTCGAGGGCGTCGAGGTGCACACTCACCTCTTCGCGCAGGGCTGCCGGTTCCGTGCCGCTGTCGAGGTAGATGTTGCAGGCCTCGGTGGTGATGGTGAAGCCCGGGGGGACGGGCAGCCCGAGATTGGTCATCTCGGCGAGATTGGCACCCTTACCGCCGAGGAGGTGCTTCAGATCCTTGTTGCCCTCGGTGAAGTCGTAGACGAACTTCTCGCCCTGGGGCTCGTGGGTGGCTACGTGGGGATCTTTGTTTTCCGACACGGGTCTCGACTCCTCGAGGACGCGGTGCTGCCCTGACGGCGAGGAACATACCCAGATCGAAGGTGCATCGGTACGGCCACTTGCCTGTCATACGGCCTTAACCACTCGTCCGCCAGCAGATCGAAAGTGACCCGGGGGCAGTCGGCCGGCTCCGGGTCCTTCATTCCTCGAAGCGGGCATGACCCGCACATGACTTCATTCGCTCATACGAGCGTAGACATCGACGTCTGAGTTCACGACTTGAACACCGAAGGGGTGGCACCGGGTGCCACCCCTTCCGGAGATACAGTCGCTCACAAATCGCTCATCTGAGCGTAGCCCTTATCAACAGTGGCGAGAATCACGCCCCTGATGGCCCCCGGAGTCCAGAATCCGGACCGGTCCCGGGCGTGTCCTGGACCTGGGGCCCCGGGGCGCAGCCGCGCAGCAGCGTCAGGTCCACGTCTTCCAGGCTGTCGGCGAAGTACCGGCCGGCCGCCGGGTCCACCGGCAGCAGCGAAGGAACCACCAGCACCGCGCACCCCGCCGCCTGGGCCGACGCGCTGCCGTCCGGCGAGTCCTCGATCGCGACGCACGCCCCGGGGCCGACCCCGAGGCGCTCGGCCGCCACCCGGTAGGGATCGGGGTGCGGTTTGGTCCGTACGGTGTCGTCGGCGGAGAGCGTGAAGGCGAACCGGACATCGGCCAGCGAGCCCGCGACCACCGAGTCGACCACGGCCCGCGGTGACGCGCTCACCAGCGCGAAGGGCACCTCGGCGCGCTCCAGTTCGGCCAGCAGCCGCCGGGCGCCCGGCCGCAGCGGCGCCCCCGCCTCGACCCGCCGGAAGAACGATCCGGCCAGCTCGGTGGCGACCGTCTCGGCGCAGGCCGCGCCCGTGACCCGTACGAGATGGGCGGCGGTGTCGGCGACCGCGCGGCCGACGACCTCCGGCGCGTCCGCGGCGGTGAGCCGGTGGCCGAGGCCCGCCGCGATCTCGTCCGCCGTCTCCCACCACAGCACCTCGGTGTCCACGAGGGTGCCGTCCATGTCGAAGAGCACGGCCGCGGGCGTCCTCACGCGTCCGCCGGGACCGCGGCCGCGGCCGGGACGACCAGGACGGGGCGCTGGGCCGGCGTGACGCTCGCCCGTACGCCCGGCGTCAGCTGCCCGGCGTCCCGCGACGGCACATCGGCCTTGACCGAGCCGCCGCCGGGCAGATCGAGCAGGACCCGGGTGACCGAGCCGAAGAAGGACGCGGACACGACCGTGGCCGTGCCCTCGGGGTCGGCGGTGGCGGTGACGTTCTCGGGCCGGATCAGCACCTCCACCGCGCGGCCCGCCGGGATCTCGCCGTCGACGGGCAGTGTGCTGCCCGCGACCTCGACCCGGCCGCCGTCCGTGAGATGGCCGGGAAGGCGGTTCATCGTGCCGACGAACTCGGCGACGAAGGGCGTGGCGGGCCGCTCGTACAGCTCGGCCGGCGGCGCGCACTGCTCCAGCCGGCCCGCGTTGAGCACGGCCACCCGGTCGGCCATGGAGAGTGCCTCCTCCTGGTCGTGGGTGACGAAGATCGTGGTGATGCCCAGCGACAGCTGGAGCCGCCGGATCTCCTCCCGCAGCGACAGCCTGACCTTGGCATCGAGTGCCGAGAGGGGTTCGTCGAGCAGCAGGACGCGCGGGCGCAGCGCCAGCGCGCGGGCGAGTGCGACGCGCTGCTGCTGGCCGCCGGACATCTGGTGCGGGAAGCGGTCGCCGTGCTCGGGCAGGCCGACCAGGTCGAGCAGTTCGGCGGCGCGGGCGTGCCTCTCGGCGGTGGACACCTTGCGCACGCGCAGCCCGAAGGCCACGTTGTCGCGGGCGTTGAGGTGCGGGAAGAGGCTGTACGACTGGAAGACCATGCCCGCGTCGCGCCGGTTGGCCGGCACCCGGGTGATGTCCTCACCGTCCACCAGCACCTCGCCCGCGTCCGGCTGTTCGAAGCCGGCGAGGACGCGCAGCGCCGTGGTCTTGCCGCAGCCCGAGGGGCCCAGCAGGGCGAGCAGTTCACCGGGCCTGGCCGTCAGGTCGAGGCCGTTGAGGGCGACGGTGGAGCCGAAGGCCCGGCGCAGACCGCGGAATTCGACCAGGGCGCCGGCGGCGGACGCCGGCTCCGGCCGCTCGGCGGTCGCTGTGGAGCTGGATGGCGTGGATGTCATGGCGGAGCTACTCCTTGCCGGAGACGGGAGTGGGGGCGGCGGCGGGGGCGGCCGAGGCGCTGGCCCCGGCCCGGGCCCCGGCGCGGGAGAGGACCATCAGCAGCGCCCAGGCGATCAGCAGGCTGAGCAGGGACACGGCGACGGACACCTGCGCCTCCGCGCCCGAGATGGAGACGATCCACACGGCGAACGGCCGGAAGCCGAGAAGCGCGGCGATGGTGTATTCGCCCAGCACCAGCGCGAGGGTGAGGAAGGACGCTCCCGCGAGCGACGAGCGCAGATTGGGCAGGACGACCCGCACGATCACGTACGGCATGCTCGCGCCGCAGTTGCGCGCGGCCTCCACGAGGGTGGGGACGTCGACGGCGCGCAGCCCGGCGTCCAGCGAGCGGTAGACGAACGGCAGCGCGAGAACGGTGTAGGCGAACACCAGCACGAGCGGGAACGACTCGTTCTGCACCGCGATGAACGTCTGGTAGAGCGGGGTCGTGGACAGGTGCTCGGGCCCCCAGCGCAGCACGGTCGTGATCCCGCTGACCAGGGCGATCGGCGGCACCACCAGCGGCAGCATGCAGACCACCTCGACGACCGGCCGCAGCCGCGGCGCGCCGAGCCGCACGGCGACCAGCGCCGGCACGGCCAGCAGCAGGGTGAGCGCGATGGTGGCGGCGGCGAGCCCCAGCGAGAGCAGCAGGCTCTCGGAGAACCCCTCGGCGGACAGGATTCCGCCGTACGCGTCGAAGGAGACGCCCTGTCCGGGGATGTGCACCGTGAAGACGAACGACGCCACCAGCGGTACGACGAAGTAGATCCCGGCCAGGCCCAGGACGGCGCCGCGCCAGACCCGGGGGCGGCGGCGCGGGCGCCCGGTCCCGCCGCGCCCCGACGGCGGCGCGTCCTTCCGCGGCGCGGGCGCGGTGGAGGCGGTGGGGGTCAGTGCAGCCATCGGGTGCTCCGTCGCTGGAGGGGCAGATAGACCGCCATGACCAGTCCGGCGATCACAATCATGTCGAGGCTCAGCGCGAGCGCCACATTCTCCTGACCGACCTGTACGTTGCCGGACAGCGCGTCCGCGATCTTCAGGGTGACCAGCGGGACGGAGCCTCCGACCAGCGCGGCTGCGGTGGCGTACGCGGCGAAGGCGCTGCCGAAGAGCAGCACGAACCCGCCGAGCAGGGTGGGCGCGAGGACGGGCACTCCGACATGACGCCAGAACTGCCAGGACGTGGCCCCGGCGTTCTGTGCGGCCTCCCGCCACTGCGGGCGCAGACCGTCCAGCGCCGGGACACTGACCAGCACCATCAGCGGCACCAGGAAGTACAGATAGATCACGCAGAGCCCGGTGAAGGAGTACAGGTTCCAGCCGGCCGCGTCGAGATGGGCGAGCTGGGTGACCACACCGGAGATGCCGAGGGTGGCGACGAAGGCGAAGGCGAGCGGCACCCCGCCGAAGTTGGCGAGGACGCCGGAGGCGGTGAGGACGGATTCGCGCAGCGCGCCCCGCCGCGAGGTGACGACGGCCTGGGCGATCAGCATGCCGAGGACGGTGCCGATCAGGGCGGTCAGGGCGGACAGTTCGACGCTGCCCGCCAAGGAGGTGAGATACGGCCCCTGGAGCGAGGTCCGGAGGTTCACCGTGGTCGCGGTGGTGGCGCCGGTGGCCGCATCGGTGCTGGTGACCGCCCCGTACAGCACGGCGGCGACCGGCAGGCCGAAGCAGAGCCCGGCGAAGACGAGCAGCGGGAGCGCGCCGAGCCAGGCGCGCGGCGCCCGCCGCCGACGGCGTGTGCCGTCGGCGGCGCCCGGTGCGGGCACGGCCGGTGGAACGGCCGGGCTCGGGGCCTGCGGGGTGGGGGCGGGCATCAGGAGACGGCCTTGTCCCAGTTCTCGGCGAGGGTGGCCTTGACCTTCTCCAGGTCCGCGGACTCGGGGAAGGTCGGGGTGCCCTCGACCGCGGGGAGCTTGGAGACGAACGTCTTGTCGACCGTACCGTCCGCCGTCATCGCGGGCAGCAGGACGGGCCTGGCGTATCCCTTGAGGAAGAGGTTCTGGCCCTCGGCGCCGTACAGGAACTCCATCCACAGCCGGGCGGCCGCCGGGTGGGGCGCGTCCTTGTTGATGGCCTGCGAGTAGTACTGGGCGTACACGCCGTCGGCCGGTACGGCGACCTTCCAGTCGACGCCCTTGCCCTTGAACTGGTCGGCGAGGCTGGCGTTGAGGTAGTCCCAGTCGATCGAGATGGGCGTCTCGCCCTTCTGGACCGTGGCCGTGGTGGTCTCGACGGGGATGAAGTTGCCGTTCTTCTTCAGCTTGCCGAAGAAGTCGATGCCGGGCTGGATGTCGGTGAAGCTGCCCTTGTTGGCGAGGGCGGCCGCGTACACCCCGCCGAAGGCGGAGCCGGACTTGTTGGGGTTGCCGTTGAGCGCGACCTTGCCCTTGTACTCGGGCTTGAGGAGATCGGCGAAGGTCGTCGGGCAGACCTTGATGCGCGAGGCGTCGCAGCCGATGGAGATGTAGCCGCCGTAGTCGTTGTACCAGCGGGCCTGCTCGTCCTTCTGGGCGGCCGGGATCTTGTCGTAGGAGGCGACCTTGTACGGGGCGAAGAGGCCCTCGGCGGCGCCGCTGCGGTCGAACGGGATGCCCAGGTCGACGACGTCGGGGGCGCGGTCCTGGCCCTTGCGGGACTTGATGGCGTTGATCTCGTCGGCGCTGGCCGCGTCCGGCGTCTCGACCTTCACCTTGACCTTGTACGTGGCCTCGAAGGCCTTGATGATCTCGCCGTAGTTCGCCCAGTCCGGCGGCAGGGCGATGGCGTTGAGCGTGCCCTCCTTCTCGGCGGCGGCGACGAGGTCCTTCAGGGAACCGAAGTCGGCCACGGAGGTGGCGGTCGCGGCCTTGGCGCCGCCGGCGGAGTCGGCGGGCGCTTCGGACTTGGCACCACAGGCGGTGAGCGTGGTGAGCGCGGCGGTACTGAGCGCCAGCGCGGCTACCAGCCGGCCGTTGGCGTGGAATCGGGTCACGCGGTGTCTCCCAGGAGCGAAGAAGAGGCGAAAGAGGAGGTCACTTGTTCATACAAGCTGGCATCAGTTCGCCCGACGCGGATGTCCGGGGAGTTAACGCCCAATGACCTTGTCCGCACGACCGAAGGAAGACAAAGCGTCCTCAAACCCCCTGATCAGCACGGCCCTTCGGAGCGTATCGGCGATCGGCAGGGCGTACAAGGGCAGGAAAAGGGGTCCGTCGAGCCGGTTCCGTGTGTGGTTAAAGTGAAGAGACGGACGGCGACCGGTGAGTGCATCTGTGCACAGGTCAGGAATTCCGTACGGATGGGCCGACGGATGGACCGAGGAAACGAGGGGGCAGGCGTGGGCGGTTCGCGCTATCTGGAGATCGCGGAGGCGCTGCGGCGGTCGATCGCGCGCGACGAGTATCCGGTCGGCGCGCGGCTGCCCTCGGAGAGCGATCTGGCGGCCCGCTGGTCCGTCTCGCGCGGCACCGTGCGCCAGGCGGTGGGGCTGCTCGCCTCGGAGGGCCTGATCGGCTCCCGGCAGGGCGCCCGGCGCGTCGTACTGCGCCAGGAGCGCCGCCACAGCTTCCAGCAGCTCAACAGCTTCGCGCAGTGGGCGCAGGCCATGGGCTGCGAGGCCGCCGGCCGGATCCTCAGCCGTACGGCACGCCCCGCCACGGCCGAGGAGGCGTCCCGGCTGGGCGTCGCCCCCGGCAGCGAGGTGCTGTACGTCCTGCGGCTGCGATGGCTGGACGGCGAGCCGGTGATGGTCGAGCGCACCGCCTACACGGACTGGGTCGCGCCCGCCGTACAGGCCCTGCCGGAAGACTGTGTGTCGATCATGAACAGCATCGCGGAGAACGCCGGCATCGTCGCCCACTACGGCGAGCACCTCATCGACGCCGTCGCGGCGGGCAGCGAGGACGCCCGGCTGCTCCGGGTCCGCCGGGGCAGCCCGCTGCTCAGACAGCGCCATCTGACGTACACGGCCGCGGGCCGCCCGATCGAGTGGACGGACGACCGCTACCGCGCGGGCAGCGTCGCCTTCAGCGTCACCAACTCCGCTGCCGCGGCGCCGCTGGAGCGGCACGCGGGCCCGGACGTGGGGGCGCAGAACGGCCGTCCGGCGTAGCCCTCTCCGGCGCAGCCGCCCTCCGGTGTGGACGCTCTCCGGTGGAGACGCCCGGCCGGCCCGGGGGGCTCAGCCGCCCGAGGTGTCCAGTTCGGCGTCCGCGCCGATGCCCGCGCAGTCGTACGGGTCCTTCAGCCAGCCGTCCGGCAGGACCACCCGGTTGTTCCCCGACGTACGCCCGCGCGGCCCGTCCGCGCCGTCCGGCCACGGCTGGTCCAGATCGAGCCCGGCCAGCAGCTCGTCCAGTTCGGCGAGCGAGGAGGTGATCGCCAGCTGCTTGCGCAGCTGCGAGCCGACGGAGAAGCCCTTCAGATACCAGGCGACATGCTTACGGAAGTCGATCACGCCGCGGGTCTCGTCGCCGATCCACTCCCCCAGCAGCTCCGCGTGGCGCCGCATGACGCCCGCGACCTCGCGCAGCGTCGGCGCGGCCGCGGCGCCGGGGCCTCCGGCTCCTCCGGCCGACGGGTCCGTACCCTCGAAGGCCGCGACCAGGTCCGCGAAGAGCCAGGGCCGCCCCAGGCAGCCACGCCCCACGACCACGCCGTCGCAGCCCGTCTCGCGCACCATCCGCAGCGCGTCGTCCGCCGACCAGATGTCGCCGTTGCCGAGGACCGGGATCTCCGGGACATGCTCCTTGAGCCGCGCGATGGCGTCCCAGTCCGCCGTACCGCCGTAGTGCTGTGCGGCGGTCCTGCCGTGCAGCGCGATGGCCGTCACGCCTTCCTCGACCGCGATCCGCCCGGCGTCGAGATAGGTGAGGTGGTCGTCGTCGATGCCCTTGCGCATCTTCATCGTGACGGGCAGGGCGCCGGCGTTGGAGACCGCCTCGTGCAGGATCGCGCGCAGCAGCGGCCGCTTGTACGGAAGGGCCGAACCCCCGCCCCTGCGGGTCACCTTGGGCACCGGGCAGCCGAAGTTCAGATCGATGTGGTCGGCGAGATCCTCGTCCACGATCATCCGCACCGCCTTGCCGACGGTGACCGGGTCCACTCCGTACAGCTGGATCGAGCGCGGGGTCTCGGTCGCGTCGAAACGGATCAGCTGCATGGTCTTCTCGTTGCGCTCGACCAGCGCCCTCGTGGTGATCATCTCGCTGACGAACAGCCCCTTGCCGCCGCTCACGGCAGCCGCCGGGGGGCGGCCCCCGAACCCGCGCACGCCTTCGGCGAATTCCCTGCACAGCGTCCGGAACGGCGCGTTGGTGATCCCGGCCATGGGGGCGAGCACCACCGGGGGGCGCACGAGGTGCGGGCCGATGGCGAGCGGTGCGGCGGCGGGCGTGAGCGTGGAGAGCGGAGCGGTCATCCGCCCATTGTCGCGCACCCGGGCCGGAGCCCGTGGCGGCTCATACGTCGGCGGAGACCAGGGCCGATGCCGACGCCGTCGCCTGGAGCTGTTCGAGGCGGAGCCTGGACTCGTCGTCCACGGGGACATAGCTGACCAGCCGGGGGCCCGAGGACGGGCCGAGCCAGAGGTTGGTGTGCTCCAGGTTGAGCTGCCCGACGCGGGCGTTGAGGAATCGCTTGGTCCGGTCGCCGGTACCGATCACTTCGTGGCGCTCCCAGATCTCGCGGAACTCGGGCGAGGCCGACCGCAGCCGTCCGAGCAGCGTCTTCCAGGCGGGCTCCGCGAGATGCTCCGCCATGGCGGCGCGGAACTTCGCCGCCATCATCCGGATCGTCTCCTCGCGGTTGCCGAGTGAGGAGCGCCACTCCTCGTTGGTGAAGGCGAGCCACATGCAGTTGCGGTCCTCGGGCGGCAGCGCGTCCAGGTCGCACATCAGCGTCCCGTAGGTGCGGTTGTACGCGAGGATGTCGTACCGGCTGTTCTGCACACAGGACGGGAAGGGCTCCAGCCTCTCCAGCATCTGCCGCACGGCGGGGGTGATGTGGGGGCAGGGTGTCCCGGGCGCGGGGTCGACGGCGCCCGCCAGGGCGAAGAGATGGGACCGCTCACTGCGGTCGAGCAGCAGCGCGCGGGCGAGGGCGTCGAGCACCTGCGCGGACACCTGGATGGGGCGGGCCTGCTCCAGCCAGGTGTACCAGGTGACGCCCACGGCGGAGAGCTGGGCGACCTCCTCCCGGCGCAGCCCGGGGGTACGCCGGCGGCTGCCCCGCACCAGCCCGACCTGCTCGGGCATGATGCGCTCACGCCGGCTGCGCAGAAACCCCGCCAGCTCGTGCCGCCGGATGTCGGGTTCCTGCACGGTCGTGGTCATGGTCGCCGTCATGGTTCCAGCGTGCCGCATGTCCCAGCCCATTGCCAGGTAGTCCTGGTACCAGGATAAACACACTCTGGTACCAGGCTTCGACCAGAGTAACGGTGGACCGCGTGAGTACAGCATCCCGCCCTCAGTCCGGCGCTCCGACCCCGAGCGCAGCCACGAGCGCGAGCGCGCAGCCGGCCGGCACCGGCGCCCCCGGCGACGCTCCGGTGATCCAGGATCATGGCTCCGTACTCGGCGCTCTCGGCCTGTTCACCGTGCTCCTCGGTGCGGCGCTCCCCCTGATCGACTTCTTCATCGTCAATGTCGCCCTGCCGACCATCGACCACGATCTGGCCGCGGGCCCCGCCCTGCTGGAGCTGGTCGTCGCCGGCTACGGACTCTCGTACGCCGTGCTGCTCGTACTCGGCGGGCGGCTCGGGGACATGTTCGGCCGACGACGGCTCTTCCTGGCGGGCATGGCGCTCTTCGGGCTCACCTCGCTCGCCTGCGGTCTCGCGCCCAATGCCTGGACCCTCGTCGGGGCGCGGGTGGCGCAGGGCGCCGCGGCGGCGCTGATGCTGCCGCAGGTGCTGGCGACCATCCAGTCGGCGACGGCCGGGCAGCGCCGCGCGAAGGCGCTGAGCCTGTACGGCGCCACCGCCGGTCTCGCCATGGTGGCGGGGCAGATCCTGGGCGGCGTCCTGGTCGCGGCCGACATCGCGGGCAGCGGCTGGCGGGCGATCTTCCTGGTGAATGTGCCGGTCGCGCTGGCCGGGCTGGTCCTGGCGGTCCGTTCGGTGCCCGAGACCCGCTCCCAGCGGCCCGCGCCCGTCGACGTACCGGGAACTCTGCTGCTGGCCGTCGCGCTGGTGACGCTGCTGGCGCCGCTCACCGAGGGCCGGGCGGCCGGCTGGCCGGTGTGGACCTGGATCTCACTCGCCGCCTTCCCGGTCGCGGCCTTCGCCTTCCACCGCGTCGAACGGCGGGCCGACCGGCAGGGCAGGACTCCGCTGGTGCCGCCGAGCCTGCTCGCACTGGTCTCGCTGCGGCGGGGGCTGGCGCTGGTGCTGCCGTTCTCGATCGGCTTCGGCGGCTTCATGTTCGTGATCGCCATCGCGCTCCAGCAGGGCCTGGGTATGGACGCGATCGGGGCCGGACTCGCGTTGGTGCCGATGGCGGTGGCGTTCTTCGCCGCCTCGCTGGCCGGACCACGGCTGGTGCGGCGGTACGGCAGCCTGGTGGTGACGGCCGGCGCGGTACTCCAGGCGGTCGGTGTCGCCCTGCTGGCGCTCGCCGTATGGGGCGGCTGGCCCTCGGTCGGCACGCTGGATCTGCTGCCGGGGGTCGCGCTGGCGGGCCTCGGCCAGGGCCTCCAGCTGCCCGTCATCTTCCGGATCGTGCTCTCCGAGATACCGGCCGAGCGGGCCGGGGTCGGCAGCGGGGTGATGGTCACGACCCAGCAGTCCGCGCTGGCGCTGGGGGTGGCGACGCTGGGCTCGCTCTTCCTGACCCTGGCCGCCACCGCGGGGATGCGGGACGCGCTGGTGGTCACGCTGCTGGTGCAGCTGGGCGTGGTCGTCCTGACGGCGCTGCTCAGTCTGCGATTGCCGCGCTCGGTCACCTGACGGGGGCATTCATGGGCGTGGGCCCGGATCACCGAGGTGATCCGGGCCCACGTCGTCCGTGGTGGTGCGGAGGTACGTCAGGCCTGGTCGGCGGCCTCGTCGGTCGCCTGGGCCGCGCCGGTGGTCCCGGTCGCGTCGTCGCCCGGCTCACCCTGGTCGGCGGCGCGCTCACGCATCTTGCGCAGCAGTTCCTGCTTCTGGTCGGCGGCGACCTTGCGGTCGGCGTTGCGGGCGGGGCCGTTGCCCTGCTGGTCGGCGCGGGACAGCTTCTTGCGCTGTCCGCCCACGCCGAGAAGGTTGTTGCGGCTCTTTGCCACGGGGTTCTCCCGAAGTGATGAGAAGTGATCTGCGGATTCGTCGGTGGGGGGCGGGCCGTGACCGCCGCGCTCTCACTCGTAGATCTGGAAGAACATGCCAGAGACGCTACCACCGGGCGGGACCGGGTCGTACCGGATTTTTGGCCGACGTCAGCCACACACGAGGTGACATAAATTGAAATCTGTCATCCGTCATGCCATAGTTGTCGGTGTCACTCCCTGATCGCCCGCGATCCGCATGGAGGAACCCGTCATGACCACCCTCCCCACCCGCCCTCTCGGCGCCACCGGCCCCCGGGTCTCCGCCCTCGGCCTCGGCTGTATGGGCATGTCCGCGCTGTACGGGGGCAGTGACCGCACCGAGTCCATCGCCACCGTCCACGCCGCTCTCGACGCGGGCGTCACCCTGCTCGACACCGGCGACTTCTACGGGATGGGGCACAACGAGCTGCTGATCAACGAGGCGCTGCGCACGGCTCCCACCGCCGCCCGCGCGCGGGCTCTCACCAGCGTCAAGTTCGGCGCCCTGCGCGACCCCGACAACGGCTGGGGCGGCTACGACGGCCGTCCGGCCGCCGTGAAGAACTTCGCCGCCTACTCCCTGCGACGCCTCGGCACGGACCACATCGACATCTACCGCATCGCCCGGGTCGACCCCGGCGTCCCGATCGAGGAGACGGTCGGCGCCATCGCCGAGCTGGTCGAGGCCGGTCACGTACGCCACATCGGGCTCTCCGAGGCCGGCGCCGAGACCGTCCGCCGGGCGGCCTCCGTCGCCCCGGTCGCCGACCTCCAGATCGAGTACTCCCTCATCTCGCGCGGGATCGAGGACGAGATCCTGCCGACCGTCCGCGAGCTGGGCATCGGCGTCACGGCGTACGGCGTGCTCTCGCGCGGTCTGATCAGCGGCCACTTCACCCGGGGCACCGAGCTGTCCGCCGGTGACTTCCGCGCCGGCAGCCCCCGCTTCCAGGGTGAGAACCTCCACCACAACCTGGGCCTGGTCGACTCCCTGCGCAAGATCGCCGAACAGAAGGGCGTCACGGTCGCCCAGATCGCCATCGCCTGGGTGCTGTCGCGCGGCGAGGACATCGTGCCGCTGGTCGGCGCCCGCCGCCGCGACCGGCTGGCCGAGGCCCTCGGCGCTCTCGACGTCACGCTCGACGCCGACGACCTCGCCGCCATCGAGCGCGCCGTCCCGGCCGGCGCCGCGGCCGGCGACCGCTACCCGGCCGCCCAGATGTCCCAACTGGACAGCGAGCGCTGACGCGTCACCGTCTCCGCCGGCGCCGACGGCTCGCCCATCGGATGGTCGGACCTGACAGGTAATGTCATCTGTCACGTCCCGCCGCACGAGCCATGAAAGGTCGGACATCCCATGGCCGCCGAGACCCTGACCGCCGAGCGCATCCTCGAAGCCACCGAGGAGGTGCTGCGCCGCTACGGCCCGGCCAAGGCCACGGTCGTCGATGTGGCGCGGGTGCTCGGCGTCAGCCATGGCAGCGTCTACCGCCACTTCCGTACGAAGGCGGCGCTGCGCGAGGCCGTCACCTCACGCTGGCTGCGGCGTACGGAGGCCGCGCTGGAGCAGATCACCGACGCGTCGCCCGAGCCGGGCCCGGAGAAGCTGCGCGACTGGCTGCTGGCGCTGTTCGACTCCAAGCGCCACAAGGCCGGGGAAGACCCCGAGCTGTTCGCCACCTTCTCCGTGCTCATCGGGGAGAGCAGCGGAGTGGTCGACGCGCATCTGACCGAACTGACCAGTCAGCTCACCCGGATCGTCGAAGAGGGCGTGCGCGCGGGCGAGTTCACGGCGGCGGACCCGGCGAGCACCGCCGGGGCGGTCTTCGCCGCCACCGCCCGCTTCCATGACCCGGCGTACGCCCCCGAGTGGCGGAAGCCCACGATCGACAGCGAGTTCACCGCCGTGTCCGATCTGCTGCTGCGCGGGCTGCGGGCCTGAGTCAGCCCGCGGCCGGGTCCACCGTCGCCTGGTGGGCCTCGGTGAGATGTTCCTCGGCCTTGAGCCACGGCAGGAACTGCGCTCCCTTGCGCCAGCCGCAGGTGTCACAGATCAACGACCGCTGTACACCCGCCTTCTGGACGCGCACGACATGCTCACGTCCGTGCTGATCCCATCTGCTCACCTTGCTGGTGGTCGTGGACGGCATCCGTGCCTCCTGTTGACGTGTACACCCAGTGTGCAACGAAGCCCCTGGTTCCGTGGCGGAACCAGGGGCTTCGAGCTACGACCGTGACCGGATGTCGATCCGTCAGGCCGTCAAGCCGTCCTTCGTCAGCAACCGAGCAGGCGGCCGCCCAGGTAGCTCTGGATCTGGTCCAGCGAGACGCGCTCCTGCTTCATCGTGTCGCGCTCACGCACGGTCACCGCGTTGTCGTCGAGGGTGTCGAAGTCGACGGTGACGCAGAACGGCGTGCCGATCTCGTCCTGGCGGCGGTAGCGGCGGCCGATGGCGCCCGCGTCGTCGAACTCGATGTTCCAGTTGCGCCGCAGGTCCTCGGCGAGGCCCTTGGCCTTCGGCGAGAGCTGCGGGTTGCGGGAGAGCGGCAGCACGGCCACCTTGACCGGCGCGAGGCGCGGGTCGAGCCGCAGCACGGTGCGCTTCTCCAGCACGCCCTTGGCGTTGGGTGCCTCGTCCTCGTTGTACGCGTCGAGGAGGAAGGCGAGCATCGCGCGGCCGACACCGGCGGCGGGCTCGATGACGTACGGGGTCCAGCGCTCGCCGGCCTCCTGGTCGAAGTACGACAGGTCGTGGCCGGACGCCTTGGAGTGCGCGGTGAGGTCGTAGTCGGTGCGGTTGGCGACACCCTCCAGCTCGCCCCACTCGCTGCCACCGAACGAGAAGCGGTACTCGATGTCGGCGGTGCGCTTGGAGTAGTGGGAGAGCTTCTCCTTGGGGTGCTCGAACCAGCGCATGTTCTCCTCACGGAGACCCAGGTCGCGGTACCAGTTCCAGCGCTGCTCCATCCAGTACTCCTGCCACTCCTCGTCCTCACCCGGCTTGACGAAGAACTCCATCTCCATCTGCTCGAACTCGCGGGTGCGGAAGATGAAGTTGCCCGGAGTGATCTCGTTCCGGAAGGACTTGCCCATCTGCGCGATGCCGAACGGCGGCTTCTTGCGGGACGTCTGCTGCACCTGGGCGAAGTTGGTGAAAATGCCCTGGGCCGTCTCGGGACGCAGATACGCGATGGAGCCGGAGTCCTGCGTCGGGCCGAGGTGGGTGGCGAGCAGCCCGGAGAACTGCTTGGGCTCGGTAAAGGTGCCCTTGTTGCCGCAGTTCGGGCAGTTGAGGTCGGCGAGGCCGTTCACGGGCGGCTTGCCGTGCTTCTCCTCGTACGCCTCCTCCAGGTGGTCCGCGCGGTAGCGCTTGTGACAGGAGGTGCACTCGGTGAGCGGGTCACTGAAGGTCGCGACGTGGCCGGACGCCTCCCAGACCTCGGTGGCCAGGATCACCGACGAGTCGAGCCCGACAACGTCCTCGCGCGAGGTGACCATGTAGCGCCACCACTGGCGCTTGAGGTTCTCCTTCAGCTCGACTCCGAGCGGCCCGTAGTCCCAGGCGGCCTTCTGGCCGCCGTAGATCTCGCTGCACGGGTAGACGAAGCCACGGCGCTTGCTCAGGTTGACGATGCTGTCGATCTTGTCGGCGGCCACGGTGCTCTCTTCATTGCGACGACGAACGGCTAATGCTTCAGATTAGCGGCGGCCGCACCCCTCGGATCAAATCGGTGCGGGGTAAGAGACTTCCCCAGCCCTTGTTGACAATCGTTTCCACTTTTGTTGAAAATGACTGTCATGAACGTAAGACGCCTCATACCCGCCGCCACCACCGCCGGAGCGGTCACGCTCGGCCTGGTCGCACTGTCCGCCTGCTCCGCCTCCGACGCCGCGGACGGGAAGAGCGGCGACAAGCTCGCGGTGACCGCGTCGTTCTACCCGATGCAGTTCCTGGCCCAGCAGATCGGCGGTGACCATGTCTCCGTCACCACCCTCACCAAGCCGGGCGTCGAGCCGCACGACCTGGAGCTCAAGCCCCGGCAGGCCGCCCAGCTCGGCGACGCGGACGTCATCGTCTACCTCAAGGGCGTCCAGCCCGCCGTCGACGAGGCCATCGCCCAGTCCGGCGTGCCGCACATCGTCGACGCGGCCTCCCTCACCGCACTGGAGAAGCACGGCACCGAGGCCGGCCACGCCCATGAGGGCGAGGAGCACGCTGCCGACGAGCAGGGTGCCGACGAGCACGGCCACGGCGGCGAAGAAGGCACCGCGAACGGCGGCGACCCGCACATCTGGCTCGACCCGGTGAAGTACGCCGAGGTCGCCAAGGGGGTCGGCGCCTCCCTGGAGAAGGCCGACCCGGACCACGCCGCCGCGTACCGGAAGAACACCGGCGCCCTGGTCGAGAAGCTCGGCGGCCTGGACACCGCGTTCAAGCAGGGCCTCGCCGACACCACGACGAAGACCTTCATCACCACCCACGCCGCCTTCGGCTACCTCGCCGAGCGCTACGGGCTGGAGCAGGAGGCCATCGCCGGCATCGACCCCGAGGCGGAGCCGACCCCCGCCCGGGTCAAGGAGCTGGAGACCATCGCGCGGCGCGACAAGGTCAGCACCGTATTCTTCGAGACGCTCGCCAGCGACAAGACCGCCAAGACCCTCGCCGGGGACTCCGGACTGAAGACCGACGTCCTGGACCCGCTGGAGGGAATCACCGACCGGTCCAAGGGCGCTGACTACATCCAGGTCATGGAGTCCAACCTCGCGGCGCTGCGGAAGGCGCTCGGCGCGAAGTGAGCCACCGGAAGTGAGCCACCCGAAGTGACCCACGTGAAATGAACCAGCTGACAGCAGCATCGGAGGCGCCGGACATGGCGACGAGGGAGAGCGGACAGCCCGCTGACGCGGACATAGCCCCGCGGACCGCGGAAGCGGAGGCGCAGGCGGTGTCGGTGCCGGTAGCGGCAGCGGAGAGCGGAAGCCCGGACAACCCCGCACCGGTCATCTCCGTCCGTGGAGCCACCGCCACGCTCGGCTCACGCCCCGTGCTGCGCGGCGTCGATCTCACCGTGCGCCGCGGCGAGGTCGTCGCCCTGCTCGGCGCCAACGGCTCCGGCAAGTCCACCGCCGTCCGCTCCGTGATCGGTCAGGTACCGCTGACCAGCGGCGAGATCTCGCTCTTCGCGACCCCGCTGCGCCGCTTCCGCGACTGGGCGCGCGTCGGTTACGTACCGCAGCGCACCACGGCCGCGAGCGGCGTGCCCGCGACCGTCCGCGAGGTCGTCTCCTCCGGCCGGCTCTCCCGTACGAGGCTGGGGTGGCCCACCAAGGCCGACCGGGCAGCCGTCCAGCGGGCCATCGAGCTCGTCGGGCTCGCCGACCGCGCCAAGGACTCCGTGGACGCGCTCTCCGGCGGCCAGCACCAGCGTGTGCTGATCGCCAGGGCGCTCGCCGCCGCCCCCGAGCTGCTGATCATGGACGAGCCCATGGCGGGCGTCGACCTGGCCAGCCAGGACATCCTCGCGGCGACCCTGCGCGAACAGGTCGCGGCCGGGACGACCGTCCTGCTCGTCCTCCATGAACTGGGCCCGCTGGAGCCGCTGATCGACCGCGCGGTGGTGCTGCGCGACGGCTGTGTGGTGCACGACGGCCCGCCACCCGGGGCCGCGGGCCCGGGCGCCCCCGACCCCGAGCGTCTGACCCGTCCGAGCTGCCACCCGCACGCGGCCGGCGAGCCGCTCCGTACAGGACTGCTGACCTGACCATGGAAATCCTTGAGACCGCCTTCATGCAGCGCGCGCTGCTCGCCGCCGTGCTCGTCGGCGTCACCGCCCCCGCCATCGGCATCTATCTCGTACAGCGCCGCCAGGCACTGATGGGCGACGGCATCGGCCATGTCGCGATGACCGGGGTCGGCCTGGGCTTTCTGCTCTCCACCAGCCCGGTCTGGATGGCGACGCTGGTCGCGGTGGTCGGCGCCGTCACGATGGAGCTGATCAGGGCGTACGGCCGCACCCGCGGCGACATCGCGCTGGCCATGCTCTTCTACGGCGGAATGGCGGGCGGTGTCCTGCTGATCAACCTCGCGCCGAACGGCTCCAACGCCAACCTCAGTTCCTATCTCTTCGGTTCCCTGTCCACGGTCTCGGCGCAGGACGTGACCGCGATCTCGCTGCTCGCCGGCTTTGTGGTGCTGGTCACGGTGGGGCTGCGGCGGCAGCTGTTCGCGGTCAGCCAGGACGAGGAGTTCGCCCGGGTCACCGGACTGCCGGTGCGCACCCTGAATCTGCTGGTCGCGGTCACGGCCGCGGTGACGGTCACCGTCGCCATGCGGGTGGTGGGGCTGCTGCTGGTCAGCGCGCTGATGGTGGTGCCGGTGGCGGCGGCCCAGCAGATCACCCGGTCCTTCGCCGTCACGTTCGTACTGGCCGTCGTGATCGGTACGGCGGTGACCCTGGCCGGCACGGTCACCTCGTACTACCAGGACGTGCCGCCCGGCGCGACGATCGTGCTGATCGCGATTGCTGTCTTCGTGGTCCTGACCGTGCTCGCCACTCCCCTGGCGAGACGCCGGGCCCGCGCCGTACCGGACGTGCCGGACATACCGGGGGCGCGGCAGCCCGTGAACGACCTCACGGCCTGACCGCGAACTGGCAGAATGGCCCGAGGGAAGCGGGTAATGCCCGACAGATGGATACGGGCAGAGGCAAGGAGGCACCTGTGACGACTGCGCCCAGCGGTGGATCAAGCGCGGCCCCCGTGCGCGGCCGGTCGACCCGCCAGCGGGCCGCGGTGGCGGCGGCGCTGGACGAGGTGGACGAGTTCCGCAGCGCGCAGGAGCTTCACGACATGCTCAAGCACCGCGGTGACTCGGTCGGACTGACCACCGTCTACCGCACACTCCAGTCCCTCGCCGACGCGGGCGAGGTCGATGTGCTGCGGACGAACGACGGGGAGTCGGTCTACCGGCGCTGCTCGACTGGCGATCACCATCACCATCTGGTGTGCCGGGTCTGCGGAAAGGCCGTCGAGGTCGAAGGACCCGCGGTCGAACAGTGGGCGGAGACGATCGCCGCGCAGCACGGCTATGTGAGCGTGGCGCACACGGTGGAGATCTTCGGCACCTGCGCGGCGTGCGCGGCGGTGGCCGCCAAGAACTGAGGCGTGTCCGAGCGATACAGGGGTGGGGGGGGGGGCCGGGGGGCCCGGGGGGGGCCCCCGGGGGCGGGGGGGGGGGGGGGGGGCCGGCCGGGACCGGGCGCCGGCACCCCCACCGTCGGAGACGGTCAGCCCAGGTCGCCGGCCGCGGTGCGCTCCGCCAGCTTCACGAGCGTGCGG
>NZ_JBHVVP010000021.1:0-39610 GCF_042882605.1 Streptomyces sp. NPDC058198 | reverse complement strand
CCCCGTGCCCCCCGCACGCGGGGGGGCCCGGGGGGTTTGATTCCGCGCCGGGCCCCACGGCTTCCGGCTTCTCGCGTGTCCCCGCTACCGGGTCACTTCTTGCGGCCGCGCTTCTCCCGCACGCGCACGGAGATATGGATCGGAGTGCCCACGAAGCCGAACTCCTCGCGCAGCCGGCGCTCGACGAAGCGCCGGTAGCCGTGCTCGATGAAGCCGGAGGCGAAGAGCACGAAGCGCGGCGGCTTCGTCCCCGCCTGCGTACCGAACAGGATGCGGGGCTGCTTGCCGCCCCGGATCGGGTGCGGGTGCGCGGCGACCAGCTCTCCGAGGAACGCGTTGAGCCTGCCGGTCGGAACCCGGGTCTCCCAGCCCGCCAGCGCCGTCTCGATCGCCGGGACCAGCTTCTCCATGTGGCGGCCGGTACGCGCCGAGACGTTCACCCGCGGCGCCCAGGCGATCTGCGCCAGCTCCGTCTCGATCTCGCGCTCCAGGTAGTAGCGGCGCTCCTCGTCGAGGGTGTCCCACTTGTTGTACGCGATGACCAGGGCGCGGCCCGCCTCGACGGCCATCGTGATGATCCGCTGGTCCTGGACGCTGATGGACTCGCTCGTGTCGATCAGTACCACCGCGACCTCGGCCTTCTCCACGGCGGCCGCCGTACGCAGCGACGCGTAGTAGTCCGCGCCCTCCTGGAGGTGGACCCGGCGGCGGATGCCCGCGGTGTCGATGAACTTCCACACCGTGCCGCCGAGCTCGATCAGCTCGTCGACCGGGTCACGGGTGGTGCCCGCGACCTCGTTGACGACGACGCGCTCCTGGCCGGCGACCCGGTTCAGCAGGGACGACTTGCCGACGTTCGGGCGCCCGATGAGCGCGATACGGCGGGGCCCGCCGACCGCGGTGCCGAAGGTCTGCGCCGGGGCCTCCGGCAGGGCTTCGAGCACCGCGTCCAGCATGTCGCCGGTGCCGCGGCCGTGCAGGGAGGAGACCGGGTGCGGCTCGCCGAGGCCGAGCGACCAGAGCGCGGTGGCGTCCGCCTCCCCGCTCTGTCCGTCCACCTTGTTGGCACAGAGCACGACGGGCTTGCCCGCCTTGCGCAGCAGCTTGACCACGGCCTCGTCGGTGTCGGTCGCGCCGACCGTGGAGTCCACCACGAAGACCACCGCGTCGGAGGCCTCGATCGCGTACTCGGCCTGGGCGGCGACGGAGGCGTCGATGCCCAGGACGTCCTGCTCCCAGCCGCCGGTGTCGACGACCTTGAAGCGGCGTCCCGCCCACTCGGCCTCATACGTCACCCGGTCGCGGGTGACGCCCGGCTTGTCCTCGACGACCGCCTCGCGGCGGCCGATGATGCGGTTCACGAGGGTCGATTTACCGACATTCGGGCGGCCGACGACGGCGAGGACGGGCAGCGGGCCGTGACCGGCCTCACCGATCGCGCCCTCCACGTCCTCGGCTTCGAAGCCCTCCTGCGCGGCAAGCTCCATGAACTCCGCGTACTCGGCATCGCCAAGCTCCCCGTGCTCGTCGCCGGAGTCGATCTGGTCGTTCATGAAGTCCGTACCTCGTTCATCGTGATCGGTGCGCCGCGGCACGCGGCGCACTACTCAAGTCCTGCCCAGTGCCTTACGACCTGGTCGTTACCTAGCGCTTGGCCTGGCGCCCGGTGAGGCGCCTGGCGTTCTCCAGGTGGGCGGTCAGCCGCTCCTGGATCCGCACGGTGGCGCCGTCCAGCGCCTTGCGGGTGCGCCGCCCGCTGCCGTCACCCGCCTCGAAGGCGTCGCCGAAGACGACGTCCACGCGGCTGCGCAGCGCGGGCAGCGCGGGTATCAACCGTCCATGGCTCTCGGTGCTTCCCAGGACGGCCACCGGGACGATCGGCGCCCCGCTCCGTACAGCGAAGTATGCGAGCCCGGCGCGCAATGAGGCGAAATCGCCCTCACCCCGGGTGCCCTCGGGGAAGATCCCCAGCACCCCGCCGTCCCTGAGCACACCGAGCGCGTCGCTGATCGCGCCGCGGTCGGCGACCTCACGGTCCACCTTCAGCTGTCCGATGCCCCGCAGGAACGGGTCGAGCGGACCGATGAAGGCTTCCTTCTTGATCAGGAAGTGCACCGGGCGGGGCGCGGTGCCCATCAGCATCGGGCCGTCGATGTTGTGCGCGTGGTTGACGGCGAGTATCGCGGGGCCGCTCGCCGGAACCCGCCAGGCGCCGAGCACCCGCGGCTTCCAGAGCCCGTACATCAGTCCGATACCGATGCCGCGCCCGATCGCCGCGCCCCTCCCGGACGGTGCGCTCACGTGGCGTCCCGCTTCTCCCCGACCAGGGTAACGATGCACTCGATGACCTGCTGGAGCGTGAGGTCCGTGGTGTCCACCTCGACCGCGTCCTCGGCCTTCGCGAGCGGGGATGTCTTACGGCTGGAGTCGGCCCTGTCCCGCTTGATCAGCGCTTCCCGGGTGGCGACGACATCCGTCGCCTCGTTGCCCTTCAGCTCCCCGCTGCGGCGGGCGGCGCGCGCCTCCGGCGAAGCGGTGAGGAAGATCTTGACGTCCGCGTCCGGCAGGACCGTCGTACCGATGTCGCGGCCCTCGACCACGATCCCCTTCCCGGCGGCCGCGGCGATGGACCGCTGCAGCTCGGTGATGACGGTCCGCACCTCGGGCACGGCGCTGACCGCGCTCACCTCGGAGGTGACCTCCTGGGTACGGATGGGGCCCGCGGCGTCCACCCCGTCGACGGTGATCGTGGGAGCGGCCGGGTCGGTGCCCGAGACCAGGACGGGCTTGCCCGCGGCGGTCGCGACAGCGGCGGGATCCCGCACGTCGATGCCGTTGCTGAGCATCCACCAGGTCATCGCCCGGTACTGCGCGCCGGTGTCCAGGTAGCTCAGCCCGAGCTGGGCGGCCACGGCCTTGGAGGTGCTCGACTTGCCCGTGCCGGAGGGCCCGTCGATGGCGACGATCACAGCGGCCGAGGCCGTCCGGGCGGCGGTTGCTCCGTTTTCCACGGGGGCGGACACCTTTCCTGGTACACGGGATGAATGCGAGGGGACGTCCATACGCCCCCGCACAAGGTTACCGAGTACTCAGGGCCTCGAATGCACCCGTTCGGCGGGACGCTTCCCGGCGCACATCGCGCCCCGCGCCCCCGGGTGGCCCCGTGTGATCTACTGCCGGACCGACCAGCCGCGTTCCCGCAGGGCCGCGGCGAGCACCGGGGCCGCCGCCGGCTCCACCATCACCTGGACCAGGCCCGCCTGCTGTCCGGTCGCGTGCTCGATCCGCACGTCCTCCACATTGACCCCGGCCCGGCCGGCGTCCGCGAAGATACGGGCCAGCTCGCCCGGCCGGTCGCTGATCAGCACCGCCACGATCTCGTACACCGCCGGGGCCGCGCCGTGCTTGCCCGGCACCCGCACCCGGCCCGCGTTGCCGCGCCGCAGGACGTCCTCGATGCCGGCGGCGCCGCCGCGCCGCTTGTCCTCGTCGGAGGACTGGAGCGCGCGCAGCGCCTCGACCGTCTCGCCGAGGTCCGCCGCGACGCCCGCCAGCACATCGGCGACGGGGCCGGGGTTCGCGGTGAGGATCTCGACCCACATCCGGGGGTCGGAGGCCGCGATCCGGGTGACATCACGGATGCCCTGGCCGCAGAGGCGTACGGCGGTCTCGTCGGCCTCCTCCAGCCGCGCCGCGACCATCGACGAGATCAGCTGGGGGGTGTGCGAGACCAGGGCGACCGCCCGGTCGTGCGCGTCGGCGTCCATGACCACCGGCACGGCGCGGCACAGCGCGGCCAGCTCCAGGGCCAGGTTCAGTACCTCGGTGTCGGTGTCCCGGGTCGGGGTCAGCACCCAGGGGCGTCCCTCGAAGAGGTCGGCGGTGGCGGCCAGCGGCCCCGAGAGCTCCTTGCCCGCCATCGGGTGCGTGCCGATGTACGCGGTCAGATCGAGGCCGAGCGCCTCCAGCTCACGCCGGGGGCCGCCCTTGACGCTCGCCACGTCCAGATAGCCGCGGGCCACGCCGTCCCGCATCGCCGCGGCGAGCGTGCCGGCGGTGTGCGCGGGCGGTACGGCGATGATCGCGAGGTCGACGCGCCCCTCGGGCGCCTCGTCCGTCCCCGCGCCGAGCGCCGCGGCGGTGAGGGCCCGGGAGGGGTCGTGGTCCGTGAGATGGACGGTGACCCCGCGGCCGGCCAGGGCCAGCGCGGCCGAGGTGCCGATCAGGCCCGTTCCGATGACCAGGGCGCTTCTCACTGGGCGATGTCCTTGCGGAGGGCGGCCGCGGCGCCGAGGTAGACGTGCGCGATCTCGGACTTGGGGAGGTCGGACTCGATATGGGCGAGGATCCGGACGACACGCGGCAGGGCGCCGGCGATGTCCAGTTCCTGGGCGCAGATCAGGGGCACGTCGACGATACCGAGCCCGCGGGCCGCCGCGGCCGGGAAGTCGCTGTGCAGATCGGGCGTGGCCGTGAACCAGATACTGATCAGATCGTCCGCGGTGAGCTCGTTGCGCTCCAGGATCGTGGTCAGGAGCTGCCTGACCTGGTCGTCCATGTGCCCGGACTCGTCCCGCTCCAGCTGGACGGCCCCGCGAACCGCTCGTACCGCCACGACGTTCTCCTCCATGGTCGAGTGCTCGCTTCAGCGTAGTCAGCCACGGGGAACCCAGCGTCCGCGACCGCTCTCCGAGACGGCGAGGGGCCAAGGGCCGCCGTCTCCCCTTCGTGCGGCCATTCGAAGGACCTCGCGCGGGGACTCCGCTGTCTCCGGGGCACGGAGCGCCAGGATGCTGGTGATAACCGGCGGATACGAGGTCACGACAGAGGGAGACACTCATGGATGGCGGTACGGTGCGGCGCACGGTACTCGCGGCGGGCGCCGTCGCGCTCGTCCCCGGCTGCGGCGGGAACGGCGACGGCAGCGGGGACGGAAGCGGGAACAGTGGCCGCAGGCCCCCGCAGCCGTCGGGCCCGCCGGCCGGGTCGCCGGCCGTGAAGACCGCCCCGCCGTCGGCCGGGTCACCGGCCCAGTCACCGGCCCCGCTCGCCAGGACCTCGGACATCCCGGTCGGCGGCGGCAAGATCTTCGCCGACCGGAAGGTCGTGGTGACGCAGCCGACGGAAGGGGAGTTCATGGCCTTCTCCGCCATCTGCACCCATGTGGGCTGCACGGTGGCGAACGTCGAGGAGGGCACCATCGACTGTCCCTGCCACGGCGCCAGATTCAGCGTCATGGACGCCGGCGTCGTGGCCGGTCCGGCCCCGCGCCCCCTCCCGGCCCGGGAGATCACCGTGTCCGGGGACAGGATCTTCCTCGCGTGACCCGGTGAGCGTGCCCACGTGATCCCGTGCCCCGCGTGATCCCGTGCGCGCGTGATCCCGTGCCCCGGCCCCCCGTGATCCGCCGGCCACGAGGGGCCGGCGGGCCCTTCCGTACCCTCCCGTACCCTCTCGCCCATGACGCCGTCCGAAGCCCTTGTCCGCGACCACACCGTCTACTCCTGTGTGATGGGCTCCCGCGCCTTCGGTCTCGCGACGGACGACAGCGACACCGACCTCCGCGGGGTCTTCCTCGCCCCGACCTCGCTGTACTGGGGTTTCGAGAAGCCGCCGTCCCATGTCGAGGGGCCGGCGGCCGAGCAGTTCTCGTGGGAGCTGGAGCGCTTCTGCGCTCTCGCTCTGCGCACCAACCCCAATGTGCTGGAGTGTCTGCACTCCCCGCTCGTCGAGCACATCGACGACACCGGCCGTGAACTGCTCGCGCTGCGCGACGCGTTCCTGTCCCGCCAGGCCCATCAGACCTTCGTCCGCTACGCCGACGGCCAGCGCAAGAAGCTGGAGGCGGATGTCCGGCAGTACGGCGCCCCGCGCTGGAAGCACGCCATGCACCTGCTGCGACTGCTCGTCTCCTGCCGGGATCTGCTGCGTACGGGCCGGCTGGTCATCGACGTCGGTACGGACCGGGAGCCACTGCTGGCGGTCAAGCGCGGCGAGGTCCCCTGGCCCGAGGTCGAGCGGCGGATGACCCGCCTCACCGCGGAGGCCGACACGGCGGCCCTCCGCTCCCCCCTCCCACCCGAGCCCGACCACTCCCGAGTCGAGGACTTCCTCATCCGCACCCGCCGAGCCTCAGCCCTCCAGCCGAGTACGGACGACCAGGTCGTGGAGTGCCTCGTAGACGACGGGGGCGGGGGCGTCCGGTAGCGGTGAGGCCGGCCGCGCCTCGTCCAGGGCCGTGCGCAGCGCCGTCATGTCCGTCTCCAGCCGTTCCCGCTCCACTCCCACGGCCGGCGCGTGTTCGGCGTCGGCCTTTGCCGCGATCAGCTCCGGCAGATAGTGCGGCGCTGCCACCTCCTCCAGCAGGGTGGGCAGATGTGCCCGCACCTCGCCGCTTCGCATCAGATGGATGCCCGTGAGGAGGGCGCGGAAGGTGTAGAGCAGTGGCTTGAGCTCGCCGGTCGACTCGAACAGCCGCCACTGTGTCCGGGCGAACCCCAGGTAGTGGTGCGCGTGATGGGAGGTCAGCACGCCTGGCGCGAGCGCCACCAGTTCCTGGTGCGCTTCGGTCGTGTGCACGACCAGTGGCGAGAGCAGCTGCTCCAGCACATAGCCGTTGCGCCGCAGCATGAGCCCGACGAACTTTCGCAGGTCGTGGGTGACGAGATCCATCTCCACGCCGTCCCGGTCCCACATCCGCGACCGCGTCTCGTCCGGCTCACGCAGCCCGATCAGCGCGGCGACGGGCAGCAGATGGGCACCCCGCAGATCGACGTCCGAGTCCCGGGACGGGAATCCGTACAGATGCGCCCCGGAGACGGTGGCGAACAGCGGGGGGTCGGTCTCCTCCGCGAGGACCGGGCCGAGGTCGGTGACCGGCAGCCCGGCCTCCTGGAGGCGTCGTTCGCGGCTCTGTTCTTCCGTACGCATGGGTCAAGCGTCCCAGAGGGCCGCCAGCGACAGCAGGTCGCTCCGGTACTCGATCCGCTCGGCCCACTCCTTGGGCCAGGCCCGTGCGCCCAGGTGCGCGCCGGCGAAGGCGCCCGCCAGGGAGGCGATGGAGTCCGAGTCGCCCTTGGTGCAGGCGGCCCGGCGCAGGGCCGTCACCGGCTCGGCGGGGAAGAGCAGGAAGCAGAGCAGGCCGGTGGCGAGCGCCTCCTCGGCGACCCAGCCGTCCCCGGTCGCCAGGCAGGGGTCGGTCTCCGGTGACGGCGTGCGCAGGGCGTGCTGGAGGCGTTCGAGGGCCCCCAGGCACTCGTCCCAACCCCGCGCGATGAAGGCCTCGGGCGTGGGGTCGCCGGCGTGTGTCCAGAGGTCGCCGAGCCAGCGGTGGTAGTAGCGGTCCCGGTTCTCGTACGCGTACGAACGCAGCTGGCCCGCCAGCCCCAGCGGCTCACCTCCCTGCGCCAGCAGGTACACCGCCCGCGCCGTGAGATCGGAGGCGGCCAGCGCCGTCGGATGACCGTGGGTGAGCGCCGCCTGCAACTGCGCTGCGCCCGCCCGCTGTTCGTCGCTCAGGCCCGGGACCAGCCCGATCGGCGCGACCCGCATATTTGCGCCGCAGCCCTTGGACCCGGTCTGGCTCGCCTGCTGCCAGGGCCGGTCGCTGTCGAGGAGCCGGCAGGCGGTCAGGCAGGTGTTGCCGGGGGCGCGGTTGTTGTCCGGGGAGTGGTACCAGTCGACGAACTCGTCGCGCACCGGCCGCTCGAGACGCAGCGGGCCCAGCACCCCCCGGTCCATCGCGGTCCGGATGCCCCGCGCGAACGCGAGGGTCATCTGCGTGTCGTCCGTGACGAACGCGGGATCCGGCAGGGCCATCTCCCGCCACGGACCGCACTTCGCGAGGATCGACGGCACATCGTTGAACTCGGTCGGGAAGCCCAGGGCGTCGCCGAGTGCGAGCCCGATCAGCGAGCCCGTGGCGGCTTGCTTGGTGATGGCCCGTGCGGTGATCATGCGGTCCGTCCTTCCGGTCGCAGAAGAGGTGGATGCAGTGTGGTGGCGGCGCCCGCGCGGTACAGAGCGGCCGGTTTTCCACGGCCGCCCGTCCGGCGGCGCGGTCCCTCCACCGCCTGGACGAACCCTGGCGTGGTGAGGACCTTGCGCCGGAAGTTGGGGCTGTCGAGCACGACGCCCCAGACGGTCTCGTACACCTGCCGCAGCTCCCCGAGCGTGAACTCGGCCGGGCAGAAGGCCGTGGCGAGACAGGTGTATTCGAGCTTGGCGCCGACGCGGTCGTAGGCGTCGGCGAGGATGTGGTCGTGGTCGAAGGCGAGCGGTCCGCAGGCCCCGAACTCCACCCACCGGGCGCCGGCCGCGTCCCCGCCACCGCGCGGCTCCGGCAGATCCGGTACGAGCGCGGTGTACGCCACGGACACGACCCGCATCCTGGGGTCGCGGTCCGGGTCGCTGTAGGTCCGCAGCTGTTCCAGATGGAGCGCGGTGGCGGTCCGTTCCGACAGGCCAGTCTCTTCGACCAGTTCACGGCGGGCGGCCTGTCCGGCGGACTCCTTCGGCAGTACGAAGCCGCCCGGCAGCGCCCAGTCGCCCCGGTAGGGGTCCTGTCCGCGCTCGACGAGCAGGACGTGCAGCCGGCCCTCCCTGACCGTGAAGACGGCGAGGTCGACGGTGACCGCGAACGGCTCGAAGGCGGACGGGTCGTAGCCCGCCGGAGCGCGCGACCGCGGGGCGTTCACCGTCGCTCCGGGAGGGGCGGGGCGAAGTCCCATCCCCGGCCGAGCAGGTCGTCCACGGCGGCGACGGCGGTGGCGAGCCGCTCCTCGTGCGGTCCGCTCACGACGAGGAACTCGCGTCCGGTGCGGGTGAGTTCGGCGCGGAACCGGCCGGTCATCCAGGGCCGCAGCTCCTCGCCGTCCCGCAGCCCGTCGTCCTCGAAGGCGACGCCTTCATGGTCGGTGAGCAGCCACAGCTGATGGGAAATCAGGTCGGCGATCTCCTCGACCCGCGGATTGCGTCCGCCCACATACCGTTCGTGCCAGACGGTGGTGGCGAAGGAGTCGGTGTCGCAGAACAGGACGGGTGAACCGGCCCCGGCCGCCGCGTCCTCCAGTGCGTTCTGCCGCTCGGCGATCCGCGGGAAGTCCGCCGTGGTGAATTCGACGTCCTCCCACTGCGCCCGCGGGTGGTCGACGCGCAGGGCGGCCAGTTTGAGTTCGCTGAACTCCCGCCCGTACTCAGGGACGTACCCGGTCCGCGCCCAGGTCCCGCCGCGCCGCCGGTAGTGGCCGGCGAGCGCCCGCGCGAGCGTCGTGGTGCCGGTGGACTCGGCGCCGAGCACCACGACGCGCCGGGTGAGCGCCGCGCGTACCGGCGGCGCCAGGAAGTCCCAGCAGCCGACCGGGTCCTTGCGCACGGCCGTGCCGGAGACCGGGAAGACCGTACGGTCCGGGTCGACGCACACGGACGCGGCGCCGAACCGCCGCCCCAGCTCCGCTCCGTACGACTCCGAGCTGAAGACGGCGTCCACGCGCTCGGGCACGGCGCCGCGGAAGACCGCCATGTGCGCGTCCCAGACGGCGGGGTCGTTCAGGTCCATGACGACGTCGTCGACGGCCCCCACCACCCTGACGTCCGGGTGGACTTCACGCATCCAGCGGACGCGGTCGGCCAGCGGCACGGACTCCACGGAGGAGGCGCAGACCAGCACGGTCAGCCGCTCGCAGCGGTCCCGCGCGGTCCGTACGAGATGGTGGTGGCCGGCGTGCGGCGGATAGAACTTACCGAGCACAAGACCGTGTCCGTAGCCGGTCATACGGCCGTCGCCTCCGCCGTCCGCCGCGATCCGGCCAGGTCCCGGGACCAGTTGCGCAGCCCGGCCAGGCAGAGGGCCAGAAAGCCGGCGTAGAGCAGCGAGGTCAGGTAGAGGTCCTTGTACGCGTAGAGCGGGATGTACACGACGTCCGCCGCGATCCACAGCCACCACGACTCCAGGCGCTTGCGGCACTGGCCGTACGTCGCCATCAGGGAGAGCGCGGTGGTGAGCGCGTCCCAGAAGGGCACGGTCGAGTCGGTGGCGCGGCCGAGGAGGACGGTGAGCGCGAATGTCCCCACCACCCCCGCCGCGAGCAGCCAGCCCCACTCGGTGCGGGTCGTGCGCCGCACCGGCAGGGACGAGCCCGGGCCACCCCCGTGGGTCCAGGTCCACCAGCCGTACGCGGCGAGGGTGATGAAGACGACCTGCAGCCCCGCGTCGGCGTACAGGCCGGCCTGGTTGAACAGCAGGATGAAGAAGACGTTGTTGGCGATGCCGATCGGCCAGTTGGCGAGGTGCTGGCGGGCCACGAGCCACACACAGAGCGCGCCACTGCCGAAACCGAGGACCTCGGTCCAGCTGACCGGGGTGTCCAGGACGGTCAGCAGCGGCCGCTGCAAGGGATCGAGAATGTCCGCGAGACTCACGCCCGCCTCCTTAATAGTCACACTGACTATAAAGGGGAACGGACCCGCCCGACAAGCGAAAAAACCCGCGGCCGTGAGGGCGCGGGCTTTTCTTCCGTACCGCCGGCGCCAGGGGCACCAGCGGTAACAGGGGCGTACTCAGGGGCGGGTTACAGCCCCACTTCCTTCATCAGCATGCCGACCTCGGTGTTGGTGAGGCGGCGCAGCCAGCCGGACTTCTGGTCGCCCAGCGGGATCGGGCCGAAGGACGTCCGGACGAGCCGGTCGACCGGGAAGCCGGCCTCGGCGAGCATGCGGCGGACGATGTGCTTGCGGCCCTCGTGGAGGGTGACCTCGACCAGGTAGTTCTTGCCGGTGTTCTCCACGACCCGGAAGTGGTCGGCCTTGGCGTAGCCGTCCTCCAGCTGGATGCCGTCCTTGAGCCGCTTGCCCAGATCGCGCGGGAGCGGGCCCTGGATCGCGGCCAGGTAGATCTTCTTGACGCCGTACTTGGGGTGCGTGAGGCGGTGGGCCAGCTCGCCGTGGTTGGTGAGCAGGATGATGCCCTCGGTCTCCGTGTCGAGCCGGCCGACATGGAAGAGCCGGGTCTCGCGGTTGGTGACGTAGTCACCGAGGGACTGGCGGCCGTCCGGGTCCTCCATCGTGGAGACGACACCGGCCGGCTTGTTCAGCGCGAAGAAGAGATGCGACTGCGTGGCGACGGTCAGTCCGTCGACCTTGATCTCGTCCCTGTCCGTGTCGACGCGCATGCCCTGCTCAAGGACGATCTCGCCGTTGACCTCGACGCGGGACTGCTCGATCAGCTCCTCGCAGGCGCGGCGCGAGCCCATGCCGGCGCGGGCGAGGACCTTCTGCAGCCGCTCACCCTCCTGCTCGGCGCCGGGGTTGGTCCTGGGGGTCACGACCGAGGGCCGCTCGGCGTACCGGTCACGGTTGCGCTGCTCGATCTTGGCGTCGAGCTCGCGGGGACGGGACTGGCCGCCGCGGCGCGGGCCGCCACCGCTCTGCGAGGACTTGGGACCGCCCTTGGCACCGCCACGGGCCGCCGCGCCGCGGGCGCCGCCCTGGCGCGCGCCCTCGCCGGAGGAATCGCCGGAGCCGGCGGAACGGCGGGTGCCGCCGGGCGCACCGGAGGCACCGGAACCACCGGTGGGGCCCGAGCGGCCGACATCGTAACGGCGCTCCTCGGGACGGGGACGGGACGGCCGCTTCGGCTGCTCGTCGCGCCCGGCGCCGGCGCCCCGGGTGTCCCGGCTGTCCCGGGCGTCCCGGTTGCCGCCGGCGCCCCGGCTGTCCCGATTGCCGCTGCCGCCCCGGCCGTCCCGGCTACCACTGCCGCCCCGGCCGTCCCGGTTACCACCGGCGCCCCGGCTGTCCCGGTTACCGCCGCCGCTCCCGCCTCCGCCGTTCCTGTTGCCGCTTCCGCTGTTCCTGTTGCCGCTTCGCATTAAATGTCCGTCTTGTCGTCTGCGTCGGTGTCCGGTGCGTCCGGATCGAACGACGGAACGCCTTCGAGGGTCTCGGCCTCGATCGCGTCCGCCTCGGGGAGGAAGGGCGCGAGCTCCGGAAGCTCGTCCAGGCCGCGCAGGCCCATCCGCTCCAGAAAGTAGTTCGTCGTCCTGTACAGGATCGCACCTGTTTCGGGTTCCGCGCCCGCCTCCTCCACCAGCCCGCGCTGGAGGAGGGTGCGCATGACGCCGTCACAGTTCACTCCGCGTACCGCGGAGACCCGGGAACGGCTCACCGGCTGGCGGTACGCGACGACCGCGAGGGTCTCCAGCGCGGCCTGGGTCAGCCGGGCATGCTGGCCGTCGAGCACGAAGCCCTCGACGGCCTCGGCGTACTCGGGCCGCGTGTAGAACCGCCAGCCACCGGCGATCAGCCGCAGCTCGAAGCCGCGGCGCTGGACGGTGTACTCGTCGGCCAGCTCCCGCAGCGCGTCCGCGACGGCCCGCCGGGGGCGGTCGAGGACCTTGGCGAGATGCTCCTCGGTGGCGGGCTCGTCGACGACCATGAGGACCGCTTCGAGAGCCGGCTTGAGGTCCAGCTCCGCGACCGTCCTCGTACTGGTGCTCGCGCTCGCACTCGTGCGCGTACTCCGCTGCTCGCCGCTCACGCGTTCTCCTCGCTCGGCTCATCGACAGTCTCGTCGGCCGTCTCGTCGGTCGTCTCGTCGGTCGGGCCGGGCTCGCGGTCGAATTCGTCGGTCACGGCCGGCTCCGCGTCGCCGTCCCCGCCGGTCCAGCGGACCATCAGGGTGCCGAGGGCCTCCTCCTGGTCCAGGGCGACTGCCCGCTCCCGGTAGAGCTCCAGCAGCGCCAGGAAGCGCGCCACGACCGTGAGGGAGTCGGCGGCGTCCGCCGTGAGCGTCTGGAAGCTGGCCTCCCCGTGCTCCCGCAGCAGCGCGACGACGATCCCCGCCTGTTCCCGTACGGACACGAGCGGCGCGTGGATGTGATCGACGTACACCTGCGGCTTCGGCTTCGGTTGCATCGCCTTCACCGCGAGCCGCGCGAAACCCTCGGGCCCGATACGGATCACGACCTCGGGGAGCAGCTCGGCGTGATGGGGTTCGAGGCCGACCGTGCGGGGATAGCGCCGCGCCTCCCTGTCCAGGCGCTCGCTGAAGATCTCCGCGACGTGTTTGTACGCGCGGTACTGCAGGAGCCGCGCGAAGAGCAGGTCCCGTGCTTCGAGCAGCGCGAGATCCGCCTCGTCCTCCACCTCGGCGGTGGGCAGCAGCCGGGCGGCCTTCAGATCCAGCAGGGTCGCCGCGACCACCAGGAACTCGGTGGTCTGGTCGAGGTCCCAGTCCGGGCCCATGCCCCGGATATGCACCATGAACTCATCGGTGACCTTGGAGAGCGCGACCTCGGTCACATCCATCTTGTGCTTCGAGATGAGCTGCAGCAGCAGATCGAACGGCCCCTCGAAATTCGCGAGCCGCACGGTGAAGCGCCCGTCACCCGCGTCAGGCCCTTCCGTCGCGTCCGTCGCGTCGCCATCGGCCGGAGCGCCGGGTGCCACGTCCGGGACGGCCGCGGGCACCTCGTCGGCAGGCGCAGGCACGGGCGCGGGCACAGCCGCGGGCGCAGGCACCGGCACAGCCGCTTCCGGCGCGGCGGGTGGCGGCTCGGGAGCCTGCTCGGGAGCCGTCGTGGCGGCCGTCGCCGGCGGCGCGTGGCCCGCGGTCGCGGGCGGCGACGCTCCCGGGCCGCGGCCCAGGCTGCGGCGGGGCGGCCGGGTGGGATCGGGGGGCGGGGGCATCGTGGTCCTGGGGGCTGGAGCAGGGGCTGCCCGCGCAGGCTACCGTCAGCGCCCGCGCAGGCGCCGTACGAGAATGCTCGCGTCGCCGCGTGATTCGAGGTCCGCGAGGACCACGGCGACCGCCTCACGGACGATCCGCCCCCGGTCCACGGCGAGTCCGTGCTCACCGCGCAGGACCAGCCGTGCGTGTTCGAGGTCCATCAGTTCCTCGGCCGAGACATAGACCGTGATCTTCTCGTCGTGCCGCTCGCGCCCGCTGGGGCGGCGGTTCGCACCGCGGCCCCGGCGGCGCTGCTGCCCGCCCTGCGCCCCCGCGGCAGATGCCGCGCCCGGAGAACCGGCCTCCTGCGGCCGCCGCCCCTTGACCGAGGAGGCGGCCTGCTCCGCGTCGGCGGTACGGCTCCTGGACGACGCCGCGGAGTCCGCCGTCGCGGCGCCGTGTTCCTCCACCGGGGCGGACGAGGACGAGTTCCCCGCCGGACCCGACGGGGCCCCGGCCGCCGGGTCGCCGGCCGGATCGCTCTCCCCCGCCGGCGCCGGCACCCGTGGCTCACCGTTCGCGTTACGACGCTGGGAGGCGGGCGAGGAGGACTGCAGCGCCATGCCCCCGGTCGTACGGAACAGCTCGTCGGCCCCGGGCAGACTCACTCGGCGTGACACCGGGCGAGCACCTCCCTGGCGAGCTGGCGATACGCGGCGGCGCCCACGGAGTTCGAGGCGTACGTGGTGATCGGCTCTCCGGCCACCGTGGTCTCCGGGAAGCGCACCGTCCGCCCGATCACCGTGTGGTAGACGTGATCGTCGAAGGCCTCGACGACACGCGCGAGGACCTCGCGGCTGTGCACCGTACGGGAGTCGTACATCGTCGCCAGGATGCCGTCGAGCTCCAGGTCCGGGTTGAGCCGCTCCTGGACCTTCTCGATGGTCTCCGTCAGCAGGGCCACCCCGCGCAGCGCGAAGAACTCGCACTCCAGCGGAACGATCACCTTGTGCGCGGCGGTCAGCGCGTTCACGGTCAGCAGACCGAGCGACGGCTGACAGTCGATCACGATGTAGTCGTAGTCCTGCAGCAGCGGCTTCAGCGCCCGCTGGAGCGTGGACTCGCGCGCGACCTCGCTCACCAGCTGCACTTCGGCGGCCGAGAGGTCGATATTGCTCGGCAGCAGGTCCATGTTGGGCACCGCGGTCTTCAGGAGGACCTCGTCTGCCGCCATGCCCCGCTCCATGAGCAGGTTGTAGACGGTGAGGTCCAGCTCCATCGGATTCACGCCGAGACCGACCGACAGGGCTCCCTGCGGGTCGAAGTCGACGAGCAGCACGCGCCGTCCGTACTCCGCGAGCGCGGCACCCAGGTTGATGGTCGACGTGGTCTTGCCGACGCCGCCCTTCTGGTTGCACATCGCGATGATCGTCGCGGGGCCGTGATCGGTGAGCGGGCCCGGGATCGGGAAGTACGGCAGGGGACGCCCGGTCGGGCCGATCCGCTCGCGGCGCTGGCGGGCAGCGTCGGGGGCGAGGGTGGCCGCGTACTCGGGGTCGGGCTCGTACTCGGCGTCGGGGTCGTAGAAGTGCCCCTCGGGCACTTCGTCGTAGACGGCGAATGGAGTGGACTCTCGGCCACCCTCGTTGCCGGCCATGGCGTTCACGTGTAGGCCGTCCATCATCTGGTGGGCTGTCGTCATGTGCTGGTGGTTGGCGAAGGTGCGGACAGCGACGGAGCCGACAGCCTCGAATCCCGACGACCGGCTCTGGCCCGTCGCAGGCATTCCTGGTTGACCACCCCCGGGAGTAAATGTCGACTCATTCACAAGTCGTCTTACCTCCTTGGACGTGACCAGGAAACTTATCGATAGGTCAGCGTGGCACTATGCCGACGGTTGGCGACTCTATGGCGTGTCACCGGTCCGCAGCAACACAATCCGCCGGACCCGGCCCGATGTGTCGGCAACCGAACACCTCCCTGTCAAGGGCGCACGAGCCTCTCACCAAGGCATGGCGGGCACCTTTCACGGGTGTGCGAATCGGTGAAAAGGTTACGTTCGACGTGAGTTGAGCGGGGGTCGGGAAACGGCGGGGCACGCGTCCGGCCGGACCTCGCTGAGCAAGATCCGGCCGTTGGCGTGATGTTGACGATGCGCGTTGACGCATCAGCCCAGAAGCATGCTCAATTCGGCGTGATCCAGCCCATGGGCCTCGGCCACCTCACGGTAAACGACCTGGCCTTCATGGGTGTTGAGGCCCTTGGCGAGCGCCGGGTCACGGCGCAGCGCCTCGACCCAGCCGCGGTTCGCGAGCTCCACGATGTACGGCAGCGTGGCGTTGGTCAGCGCATACGTGGAGGTGTGCGGAACCGCGCCCGGCATGTTGGCGACGCAGTAGAACACCGAGTCATGGATCTGGAAGGTCGGCTCGGCGTGCGTCGTCGGGTGGGAATCCTCGAAGCAGCCACCCTGATCGATTGCAATGTCGACAAGTACACTTCCGGGCTTCATCTTGGCGACCAGCTCGTTGGTGACCAGCTTCGGCGCCTTCGCGCCGGGGATGAGAACGGCGCCGATGACGAGGTCCGCGTCGACGACCGCCTTCTCCAGCTCGAAGGCGTTGGAGACGATCGTCTGGACCTTGGTGCCGAAGATCTTGTCGGCCTCGCGCAGCTTGTTGATGTCCCGGTCGAGCAGGGTCACGTGGAAGCCCATGCCGACGGCGATCTGCGTGGCGCTCCAGCCGGAGACACCGCCGCCGATGACGACGGCCCGGCCGGCCGCCGTACCCGGGACGCCGCCCGGCAGGACGCCGCGGCCGCCGGCCGAGCGCATCAGGTGGTACGCGCCGACCTGCGGGGCCAGCCGGCCCGCGACCTCGGACATCGGGGCGAGCAGCGGCAGCGCGCGGTTCACGGTCTCGACCGTCTCGTACGCGATGGCGGTGGTGCCGGAGTCGAGCAGGGCGTCCGTGCACTCACGGGACGCGGCCAGGTGCAGATACGTGAAGAGCGTCTGGCCCTTGCGCAGCCGGTGGTACTCCTCGGCTATGGGCTCCTTGACCTTCAGCAGCAGCTCGGCGGCGGCCCAGACCTCGTCGGCGGTGGGCAGGATCCGCGCCCCGGCGGCGATGAACTCGTCGTCCGTGATCGAGGAGCCGACGCCGGCGTTCCGCTCGATGACGACCTGATGACCGTGGCTCACCAGCTCGTGCACACCGGCGGGGGTGATGGCCACCCGGAACTCGTTGTTCTTGACCTCGCGGGGGATACCGACCAACACGGCAGATCACGGTCCTTGACTCAGGGGATTCCGGGGGCAATCCCATACATACCCGGGCGCGCACGGCGCACAGGAAGTCACCGCGGGAAGGTGCGGCAGAGCCAGTCTAATGAAGGATTTCCCGCTGTCTAGCCTTGCAAAGCTTTAATCCTCAGCCGAAGTGCTACGGATTTCGTAGGCAGATCCTTCCGTTCCCAGGAGAAGGTCGGCCGCGCTGCGGTGCAGCCTGGCCGCGGTCGGGTCGCCGAGCCGGTCCAGCGTGTCCGCCAGCCGGAGCTGGAGCGCGGCCTGCAGCCGTACGTCGCCGGCCAGCCGGGCCCATTCCACCGCCTCCTGACAGGTGCGCAGCGACTCGTGCGGGCGGCCCGCGTACTCCTGCACCCTGGCCGCCTCGCTCAACGCCCGTGCCTGGCCCGGCAGATCGCGCAGCCGGCGATAGCCCGCCACGGCGGCCCGCCAGTTGCGCAGCGCCTCGCCGTAGCGGCCCGCGTAGGTGTGCACGGTGCCGAGCCGGCCGTAGAGCCTGGCCGCGTCGGCCCGTTCACCGCGGCTCAGCCGCTGCGAGAGTGCCCGTCCGTACCAGTCGGCCGCCCGCTGCCAGTCCTGGAGATCCTGGTGAGCGCCGCCTACGGATTCCATCGCGCGGCCGGTCGCGTAGAGATCGTTCGCGGCCCGTCCGGCGTCCAGCGCGGCCCGGTAGCGGGCGAGCGCGTCGTGCGTACGGCCGGTCTGGGCGTCCAGATCGCCGATGTTCAGCAGCGCGGCGGCCTGCTCGCGGTACAGCTTGCGCCGCTCGGCGATGTCGAGGACCAGTTGGTGCAGCCCGTACAGCTCGGGCGCCGCGGCCTCGGTGCCCCGGTGCGCGGCCAGCGCCCTGACCAGCGCGGCCACCAGCCGGCGGGCCAGGGTGTCCAGCTCACCGTCGGCGACCGCGAGCCGGGCGGACGCCAGCAGGGCACGCTGGCGTGAGCGCAGCCACTCGTCGGCCGCGGCGGCGTTCGGGAAGCGCAGCGCGCGGGGCAGTCCCGCCAGCCTCTTGCGGGCCGGGGAGCCGTCGGGGTCGGTAACGGCGCGGCAGGAGTGGAGCAGCCGTACGGTCCGCTCCAGCATCCGCGCCCGGGCCAGCTGCACCTCGGCCGGCCGGTCCTTCTCCTGCATGAGCGCGCGCAGCAGCGGGACCAGAGAGCCCGGCACCAGGTACTGGCCGTCCACGGCCCGGTCGGCGGGGGCCCGGAGCAGTCCCATGGCGGTGAAGTCGTCCAGCGTCTTCCGGGCGGCCGACACCGAGCAGCCGGCCAGCGCCGACGCGGTGTGCGCGTCGGCCAGACCCGCGGGCGCGAGGGCGAGCAGTCGCAGTATCCGGGCGGAGGACCCCGGCAGCGCCTCGTACACCAGCTGGAAGGCGCGGGCGAGCGGCCGGTCGCCGACGGGCCGTGCGCCGTCGTGCGGCAGGGAGCGCAGCCGCTTGGCCACATCGGCGACCGACGCGGTGGGGCGGGCCGCGAGCCACCCCCCGGCCAGGACCAGGGCGGCGGGCTGGCCGCCGCACTCCTCGGCGAGGGACTCGGCGGCCTGCGGATCGACGGTGATCCGGACGGCGCCGGTGAAGGTCGCGAGCAGTTCGATGGCGGACTTCGCGTCCATTCCGCCGAGGGTGCAGGGGCGGACGTCGGGAATCCCGGTGAGCGGGCCCTGCGCGACCGCGACCACCAGGCAGTCGGGGTTGTCGGGGACCAGCGGGTCGACCTGCTCGGCGTCCACGGCGTCGTCCAGGAGCAGCAGCACCCGGCGCGCCGACAGCGCCGTGCGCACCATCTCGGACAGCTCGTCCTCCCCGGCGCCGGGCGGCGTGGGGATGCCGAACACGTCGAGGATCTCGCGGGCGGTGCGCTCGGTGGGCACGGGCTCGCCGCCGGCCTCGGTCAGCCGGGTCCGTACGACCCCGTCCGGATAGCCGTCCCGCAGCTGCCCGGTGAGCTCCTCGGCCAGCGCGGTACGCCCGGCGCCCGGCCGCCCGGCGATCAGCAGGACCCGGGCGCGGGGCTCCTTGCGCCCGGAGATCGTATTGAGCCCGGCGCGCTCGACGTCTCCGCGCAACGCCTTGAGTTCCCGCTCCCGCCCGAAGAACTGTCCCTCGTGAGCGGGGTGCGCCCGGCCGGGAACGTACGCGGGCCGGGGGGCGCCACGCCGCAGGACCGCAGGACCGGGCGGCAGCGCCGTCGAGGGCCGTCGAGGGGCGCCCCGGCCGGTCACCTTCGGGTCCGCGTGAGCACCGCGGGCCGTCCCGTCCGTCCCGTCCGTCCCGTCCTCGGCGCCGTCGCGCGCCGCGAGCGAGGCGGCTTCTCCGGCTGCCCCGCTCTTCCCGGCCGGGAGGCCGGGCCGGGACTCGCTCGCGGTGGGCGCCGCGGAGCCGCCCGTGTCCGTCGTGTCCCCCGTACCGCCTCGGGAGGTGTCCGGCCCGCCGGGCCCCGGCGCGGAGCCGGACTCCTCTCCGCCCGCACCCGCACCGCGCGCCACCGACCCGCCCATGTCCTCGGCATCTCCCAACGACGCGCCCACGTCCCGCACCTCTGCCCGCGCGGCGGCCGCGTCGTCCCCCGCGCCGCCACCCTCCGTCACCCGGTCCGGCGCGGATCCGGCCGCGTCGGCCGCCTGCGCGGCCGCGCCCCGCGGGCCCTGCGGCACATCCACCCGGGCCGCACCTTCCCTCTCGGGACTTCTCTTCGGCGCCTTCGCGCCGGACGACTTGGCCCGCGCCCTGCGCTTCACCGACGGCCCGTCAGAATCGTTGCCCACCAGGTCGGTTGGCTTCGCACCGGATGAGCCGCGCTGCCCCGTCGCTCGCGCACGACCGGTGCCGTTCACGTCCACCGCCTGATCCGTCACGGGCCACGCTCCGTCCGCCTGCGCACGAGCCGAGCTCGCCGGGTCTCCGCACGAGCGATCCGAGCGTAGTTCACTCTCTGCGACGAAGCCGGTGGGGCGTGGCCGGTAAATCCCCCAATCGGATCAGTATTTCGTCAGACCAGAGGATCGCTGGACGACCACTGGAGGGGCGCCGGAGAACCGCCGGAGAACCACTGGAGGATCGAGAATCCGTCTCAGGACTCGAACGGGCGGGCGGGCCAGGGCGCCTCGGGCGGCCGGAGAGCGTCGAGCCCGTCGCCCGCCAGCGCCGCGGTGAGCGCGAGAACGCCCACGGCGAGGCAGTTGTTGTGCAGCTCCCCGGCGAGCACTCCGCGCACCAGATCCGTCCGCTCCACCCGGGCCAGCTCCATGTCCGCCTCCTCCTCGGAGACCTCGAAGCGCACGCCCTGCGCCTCCGACAGATCGCGGGCGAGGAAGATCCGTACCGCCTCGTCGCAGCCGCCCGGCGTCGTGTAGACGTCCGCCAGGACCCGCCAGTCCTCCGCCTTGACGTGCGCTTCCTCGTACAGCTCGCGCTGCGCCGCGGACAGCGGATTCTCGCCCGGTACGTCGAGCAGACCGGCCGGGATCTCCCAGAGCTTCTGGCGCACGGGGTGCCGGTACTGGCGCAGTACGAGGACCCGGTCCGCGTCGTCGAGCGCGAGGATCGCCACGGATCCGGGGTGCACCTGGTAGTCGCGTGACACGACCCTGCCGTCGGGCATGACCACATCATCCGTACGGACACTGGTCTTGTTGCCGCGGAAGGGCGTCCTGGTCGCGGTGACCCGCCACTCCTCGGGGGCGTCCTTGATCGTCATGAAAGCGTCCTCCCACACAGCAGCGCACACGCGGAAACCGGGGCAAGGATCCCGAAAGACCCGTACCCCGGCTTCCACCGTATCGCCTGTGCGCGGGCGGCTTCCCGCCCCGCCCAGGGCTGGTTACTCGCCCCGCCGGCGCTCCACCGCGGCCTTCACCAGACCCGCGAAGAGCGGATGCGGCCGGGTCGGCCGGGAGCGCAGCTCCGGGTGCGCCTGGGTGGCGACCAGATAGGGGTGCGTGGTGCGCGGGTACTCCACGTACTCGACCAGCTTGTTGTCCGGGGAGGTGCCCGAGAAGCTCAGGCCGGCCTTCTTCTCCAGCTCCGCGCGGTAGGCGTTGTTGACCTCGTAGCGGTGGCGGTGGCGCTCCTCCACGTACGGCTGGTCGTCGTAGACCTCACGGACGATCGAGCCCTCGGCGAGCTTCGCCGGGTAGAGGCCGAGCCGCATCGTGCCGCCCAGGTCACCGGCGCCCTCGACGTAGGCGAGCTGCTCCTCCATCGTGGAGATCACCGGGTGCGCGGTGCCCGAGTCGAACTCGGTGGAGTTGGCGTCGGGGATCTCGGCGAGATTCCGCGCGGCCTCGATGACGATGCACTGCAGGCCGAGACAGAGGCCGAGCAGCGGGATCATGTTCTCCCGGGCGTACTGGATCGCGCCGACCTTGCCGGTCACCCCGCGCTCGCCGAAGCCGCCGGGGATACAGATGGCGTCGACGTCACCGAGCTGCTTCGCGGCGTCCGCCTGGGTCTTGCAGTCGTCCGACGTGACCCACTTGACCTTGACGCGGGCCTTGTTGGCGAAGCCGCCCGCGCGGATCGCCTCGGTGACCGAGAGATACGCGTCCGGCAGGTCGATGTACTTGCCGACCAGCGCGACGGTGACCTCGTGGTCGGGGTTGTGGACCCGGTCCAGGAGATCGTCCCAGACCGTCCAGTCGACATCGCGGAACGGCAGGTCCAGCTTCCGTACGACATAGGCGTCCAGGCCCTCGGTGTGCAGCACCTTGGGGATGTCGTAGATCGACTTGGCGTCCACACAGGCCACCACCGCGTCCTCGTCGACGTCACACATCAACGAGATCTTGCGCTTGATGGAGAGAGGCACATCACGGTCGGCGCGCAGCACGATCGCATCCGGCTGAATACCGATGTTGCGCAGGGCCGCCACCGAGTGCTGGGTCGGCTTGGTCTTCAGCTCGCCGGACGGTCCGATGTACGGCAGCAGCGAGATGTGCACCACAAAGACGTTGTCGCGGCCGACCTCGTGGCGCACCTGGCGGACGGTCTCCAGGAACGGCAGCGACTCGATGTCGCCGACCGTGCCGCCGACCTCGGTGATGACCACATCGACGTCGTCGGTCGCCATGCGCCGGATGCGGTGCTTGATCTCGTTGGTGATGTGCGGGATGACCTGGACCGTGTCGCCCAGGTACTCGCCGCGCCGCTCCTTGGCGATGACCTGCGAGTAGATCTGGCCGGTGGTGACATTGGCCGAGCCGTCGAGGTCCACGTCGAGGAAGCGCTCGTAGTGGCCGATGTCCAGGTCGGTCTCGGCACCGTCGTTGGTGACGAATACCTCACCGTGCTGGAACGGGTTCATCGTGCCGGGGTCGACGTTCAGGTACGGGTCGAGCTTCTGCATGGTGACCCGCAGACCGCGTGCCTTGAGCAGCGCACCCAGACTGGAGGCGGTCAGGCCCTTGCCGAGGGAGGATGCGACACCCCCGGTGACGAAGATGTGCTTGGTCGTCGAGGATGTCGAGGATCGGGTCGGCATGGCCAAGAGGGGGCTCCCGTGGTCGCGGTCTGAGGTGCGTGCCGGTGTCCCTGTCGGTGAGTGAAGGGACTGCCGTCGCTGCGGGTTCGGGGCCCCATTGCGTCGCAGGGAGTCCACCGGTCCACGGGCTACCAGGGTATCAGCGCCGGGGGGAGGGTGCTTCCGGCCACGCGCCGCCACTCGTTTCCCCCGAGTCCGCCTTTGTCCCCCGAGTCACCCTTGGCTCAGCAGTTCGGCAGACTGATGTTGTCAGGAGCGTGGCGCGGATCTCCTGGGTGCGTCGTATCCTGCTCGGACATTCGCTGCCGAGTCCGGCCGGCAAACGGCATCTCACCGCCCGATTTCCCGGAAAAAGAGCTCGTCAACGACCCTTGACCGCAGTAAGCGCCCCGCGGGGCGGACGTGGCCGTTCGACTGGAGATGCACGTGGCCGGGCGCATCGAGGATTACGCACTTATCGGAGATATGCAGACCGCCGCCCTGGTCTGCCGGGACGGCACAGTCGACTGGCTGTGCCTGCCCCGCTTCGACTCGCACGCCGTGTTCGCGGCGCTGCTGGGAACCGATGAACACGGTTTCTGGCGGCTCGGACCCGCGTACCCCGCGGGCGCCGCGCCGCCCCGGGCCACCCGGCGCCGGTACCGGGGTGACTCCCTGATCCTGGAATCGGAGTGGGACACGCCGCGCGGCACGGTAAGAGTGACCGATTTCATGCCGCCGCGTGATGGCGCCCCGCAGGTGATCCGGATCGTGGAGGGCATCAGCGGACGGGTGCCGATGCGCTCCGCGCTGCGGATGCGCTTCAGCTACGGACGCGTGGTGCCGTGGGTCCACAAGGTCGACAACCGCACGGTCGCCGTGGCCGGACCCGACTCGGTCTGGCTCGACACCGAGGCGGAGACGTACGGCAAGGACCTCACGACGTACTCCGACTTCACCGTGGCGCCGGGCGACCGGATCGCCTTCACCATCAGCTGGCAGCCTTCGCACCGGCAGCCGCCCGCGCTGCCGGATCCCGAGGGCTCGCTCGAAGCGACCTCCGATTTCTGGCGCGAGTGGGTCGAGCACTGTACGTATCACGGCCCTTACCGAGAGGCAGTGATCCGTTCCCTGATCACGCTCAAGGCCCTGACGTACGCCCCGACGGGCGGGATCGTCGCGGCGCCGACGACCTCCCTGCCGGAGGAGATCGGCGGCGTACGGAACTGGGACTACCGCTACACCTGGCTGCGCGACGCCGCGATCACGCTCTCCTCGCTGCTGCGCACGGGCTATCGCGACGAGGCCCGCGCCTGGCGCGAGTGGCTGCTGCGCGCGGTCGCCGGCGACCCGGAGAATCTGCAGATCATGTACGGGATCGCGGGCGAGCGGGAGCTGGGTGAGGCGGAGCTCGACTGGCTGCCCGGCTATGAGCGCTCGGGCCCGGTCCGGGTCGGCAACGGCGCCGCGCACCAGCTTCAGCTGGATGTGTACGGCGAGGTCACCGAGGCGCTGCACCTGGCGCACATGACGGGTCTGGCCCGCAACGACTACGCCTCGGTGCTCCAGCTCAAGCTGATCCGCTACCTGGAGAAGCACTGGGACCAGCCGGACGAGGGCATCTGGGAGGTGCGCGGGCCGCGCAGGCACTTCGTGCACTCCAAGGTGATGGCCTGGGTCGCGGTCGACCGGACGATCAAGCTGATCGAGTCCGGGGACGCCGACGGGCCGCTGGAGCGCTGGCGCGAGATGCGGGATGACATTCATCACGATGTCTGCGAGAAGGGGTACGACAAGGAGCGGAACACCTTCACGCAGTCGTACGGCTCCAAGGAGCTGGACGCGTCGCTGTTGCTCATTCCGCAGATGGGCTTCCTGCCGCCGGACGACAAGCGGGTCATCGGCACGATCGAGGCGATCCAGCGGGAGCTGTCCACGGAGGACGGCTTCATCATGCGCTACCCGACCGCCGGCGCCGAGGCGGGCGTCGACGGACTGGCGGGCGACGAGGGTGCCTTCCTCGCCTGCTCGTTCTGGCTCGCCGACGACCTGGCGATGATCGGGCGGGTGGACGAGGCCCGCAAGCTCTTCGAGAAGCTGCTCGCGCTGCGGAACGACCTGGGGCTGCTGGCCGAGGAGTGGGACTCCCGGCTCCAGCGCCAGGTGGGGAACTTCCCGCAGGCGTTCAGCCATGTGCCGCTGATCGACACGGCGCTGCGGCTGACGGCGTCGGGGGCGTACGGCGGCTGACGGACCGGCCCCGGGAGGGCTCGGACGACGGTGCTTCGCGCGCCGTGGTCCGGGCCTTCCCGGCTGCCCGGGAGCCGGTCCACGGCTCGGGAGGTGATCCGGAGGTGATCCGGAGATGTCCGCGGGAGGTATCCGCGGGTAGCCTCCGGCTTCATGGACAGTCAGGGCGGAATCACCGTGCGGCGGGCGCTTGAGCTGCCGGGACTGCGCGGTGGACTGCCCGAGGTCGTCGCCTGCGCGGACCGGCTGGACCGTACGGTGCGCTGGGTGCACGCGGGCGAGGTCCCGAACATCGCCTCGCTGCTGAAGGGCGGCGAACTGCTCCTCACCACCGGTCTCGGCCTGGGTACCCGGCCCGCCGAGCAGCGGGCCTTCGTGCGCGGACTCGCCGACCGCGGGATCGCGGCGCTGGTGGTGGAGCTGGGGCCGCGGTTCGACCGGCTGCCGGCGACGCTCGTGGAGACCGCGCGGGCGGCCGGGCTGCCGGTGGTGCAGCTGCACCGCGAGGTGGCCTTCGTCTCGGTGACCGAAGAGGTCCACACCGAGATCGTGAACGGTCACTACGCGCTGCTGCGGCAGGCCGAGGAGGTCCACCGGCGGTGCACCGAAGCTCTGCTGGACGGGGGCGGGGTGCCGCAGGTGCTCCGGATCCTCGCGGATTTCGCGGGCAATCCGGTCTTCCTGGAGACGGCGGAGGGGCAGCTGCTCTACGCGGCGGCCCCCGGCGCTGCGCCGGCCGCCGCGGACCCGTTGCAGATCTGGGAGGGGCTGCGCGGCCAGCGGGCCGCGCGGGCGGCGGGGCCGCCCGCGGGGACGGTACTGGTCGATGTGGCGGGCGGCGGGCACGGTACGGCCGCGGTGCGCGCCCGGCTGGTGCTGCCCGCCGTGTCGGCGCCGCTGCTGCCGGTGCACCGGATGGCGGCCGAGCGGGCGGCGGGCATCCTGGCGGTCGTGCTGATGCAGGCCCGCCAGGAGGAGGAGCTGGCGGCGCGCGGCCGCGGCGACTTCCTGACCGATCTCGCGGCGGGCCGGATCCTCGCCGAGGACGCGCCCGCGCAGGCGAAGGTCCTGGGCTTCAAGCCGGGCGAGGGACCGCTGCTGCCGGTGGTGATGCGTCTGGCGTCCGAACTGTCGCCGTCGGGCAGCTGGGCGCTGCTGGCGCGGGCGGTGCTGGAGGAGCTGTCGTCCGTGGGCGTGCCGGTGCTGCTGGGTGTACGTCCGGTGGAGGGCCGGGTGCCGCTGCTGCTCGGCCTGCGCTCCGAGTCCGAACGTACGGCGGTGGCCGACCGGGTCGCGACGGCGCTGCGGACGGGCGTGGAGCGGGCCGGGCTGGAGCGGGCGGGCGCGGAGCCGCCGGTGGTGGTCGTCGGGGTCGCGGGCGGCTGGGCGGCGGCGGGCGCGGGCCTGCGGCACGCGGCGGAGACCGCGACGGCGGCGCAGGGCCTGTCGGACCGGCCGTGGTACGACGCCCGTCGCCTCGATATCGACCTGCTGCTGTGGCGACTGCGGGACCATCCCGATCTGGCCGCCTTCGTGGACCGTGCGATCGGCCCCCTGCGCGAGCACGACCGGGCGTCCAGGGCGGCGCTGCTGCCGACGCTGGAGGTCTATCTGGCCCACGCCGGCCGCAAGGCCGAGACGGCCCGCGAGCTTCATCTGAACCGCCAGACCCTCTACAACCGGCTGGCCAGAATCGCCGAGCTGCTCGGCACCGACCTGGACGACCCGCAGACGGTACTGGCCCTGAGCCTGGCCCTGAGGGCCCGCCGCCACGCGCCCTGAGAGCCCGCTGTCACGCGCTCTGAGGCCCTGCGGCGGGACGGGGGCGGCGCGCTCGGTCAGCGGGAGCCGCGCGGCTGCGTCAACTCGTCGTAGACGCTGAGGACCTGAGCGATCGTCTCGTCCTCCGTCGGCCAGGTCGCCGCCTGGGCGCGGCCCGCCACGGCGAGTCGCTGTCGGCGGTCCGGGTCACCGAGGAGCCGTACCACCGCTTCGGAGAGGGCCGCCGCGTCGCCGTACGGGACGAGTTCCGCCGCGTCGCCGACCAGTTCGGGGATGCCGCCGACCGCCGTGGCGATGAGCGGCACACCGAGCCGCAGCGCCTCCTGCGCGAGAACGGAGCGGGCCTCCCAGCGGCTGGGCAGCAGCGCGAGATCGGCGGCGGCGAGGAGTTCGGTGATGTCGTTGCGGCTGCCGACAAGGCGTACGGGCAGCTCGCCGTTCTCGACGCGGCGCTGCAGTCTGCCGCGCTCCCGGCCCTCTCCGGCGATGACGAGCAGCGGCGTGGGGTCGAGTCCGCGCCAGGTCCTGGCCGCGTCCAGCAGCGTGTCGTACCCCTGGTTCAGCGCCAGGCCGCCGACGGCCATCAGCAACGGACGGTCGACCGCGCCGAGTTCGGCGCGGGCCTTGTCCCGGGGGCCGTCGGCCGGCCGACGGGGTCCTGGCACCGCGACCGGCGCGAGCCGGGCGTCGCGGGCGCCTCTGCTGCGGGCCCGGTCGACCAGTTCCGAGGAGGTGCCGAGCACAACGGCCGCCGCTCTGGCGGCCCTTCGTTCCAGCAGCCGCATCAGATGACCCCGCGCTCCCTCGGCGTGCCCGCGGGTGTGCCACGTGACGACGAGCGGTACGCGCTGGCCGCCGAGCGCCATCGCGGTCCGTACCGCGGCGTGCAGTCCGTGCGCGTGCACCACGTCCGCGTCGGCGCAGGCCGCCCGCAGGGCCGCGACGGCGGCCGGGTCACTGCGCCGGGGTACGGGGACGTGCCGCGCCCCGGACCCGCGGAAGTCGTAGGCGCGGTCGAGTTCGGTGGGGGCGCACACCGTCACGCGCACTCCCCTGGCGACCAGACCGGCCGCCAGCGATCGGACGTGCGCGCTGCTGCCCGCACTGCCACCGCCCAGCACCTGGACCGTACGCAGCTGTGTCACGTGGTCAAGGCTCCTGGATCGGGATCGGGGATTGCGGGACAGAGGGGCGCTGTCGGGGGACTTGGGGCCGGGCGGCCACGCCCCGGCGGCCCTGCGTCAAGGATGCCAGTCCGTACGCACGTTCCGGCACCGCCGAGGCGTCGTTCTTGTGTCCGGCGCCGCAACTCCGCGCCGGGGACCACTCACATGGGTGAGCGCGCGAACCGCACGTGCCGTTTCACCTTAGGAGGCTGCCCGCGCGGTCAGCCCGATGAGGTGGGTGATGAATCCCTCGCGCAGCTGGAGGGGGAACGCCTCGGCGGCGGTGGGGTAGCCCATCTCGGCGGTCACGGTGGCGACGGCCTCGGTCGGATTCACATACGGCCACATGCCCGCGGTGATCACGAAGACCGCGCCGGCGAAGTGGCCGGCGGCCGCCTCGTCGAGCTGGGGCAGCCGGGTGCGGACCAGCGCGGCCAGCCGGTCGGTGTGGGCCGCGGCCCGCTGTTTGAAGTCGCGGGCGAAGCCGATGGAGATGTTCCGCTCCAGCACCCCGGCCATGGCGCTGATCAGCTCGCACAGCAGGGGGCGGACACAGAGGGTATCGGCGACGGAGGTGGCGAAGCGGATCTCGACGGCGTACGGCCCACCGCTTCCGCCGTCGGCTTCGGCGCCCTCGCCCTCGCCCTCGCCCTCGCCCTCCAGAGCGTCCAGCCAGGACGACCACTCGGTCTCCAGGACCTCCAGGAAGATCGCTTCCCGGCTGTCGAAGTAGCGCAGGACATTCGATTTGGCGAGCCCGACGCGGTCGCTCAGCTCCCGCAGGCTGACCTCGGCGAGGGAGCGTTCGAGCAGGGTCTCGCGTGCGGTCGCCAGGATCGCCCGGCGGCGGGCCTCGACCTGCTCGGGGCGGCGTGCGCGGCGGAATTCGGACGGCGGGGACGACATGCGAGAAGGATAACGGACCGCCGGTCTATTGATAAAAGACCAGTGGTCCGTTAACTTGGAATGGACAGACCGGACACCGTCCTCTCCCGTCAGGAGACCCCGTCATGCCTCGTACCACCCCCCGCACCGTCCCCGACATCACGGTTCCCGACCTCACCGGCCGGCTCGCCGTCATCACCGGCGCCAACAGCGGCATCGGCTTCGGACTCACCGGCCGCTTCGCGGCGGCGGGCGCGGACGTCGTGCTCGCCGTCCGCAACCCGCACAAGGGCGAGGAGGCGATGGAGCGGGTCCGCGCCGCCGTCCCCGGCGCCCGGCTGCGGATGAAGTCGCTCGACCTCTCCTCGCTCGCTTCGGTCGCCGCGCTCGGGCGCGAGCTGACCGAGGAGGGCCGTCCGCTGGACTTCCTGGTCAACAACGCCGGGATCATGACCCCACCGGAGCGCGACACCACGCAGGACGGCTTCGAGCTTCAGTTCGGCAGCAACTATCTGGGGCACTTCGCCCTGACCTGCCATCTGCTGCCGCTCCTGCGGGCGGACGGCGGCGCCCGGGTGGTCACGATGGGCAGTCTGACCAACCGCTTCGGCCGGATCGATTTCGACGATCTGCAGAGCGAGGACTACCGCCCGCAGCGGTCGTATGCGATGTCCAAGCTCGCCACGCTGATATTCGCGACCGAACTCGACCGCCGCAGCCGGCTGTCCGGCTGGAACATCCGCAGCAACGCGGCGCACCCCGGCGCCACGATCACCAACCTCCAGGTGACGGGCCCCACCCACGGCGGGGCCGCCCCCGGGCTGGCGGCCCGCGTCAACAGCGTCGCGTACCGCATCCCCTGGATGTGGCAGCACATCCCCGCCGGCATCCTCCCCGCCCTGTACGCGGCCACTTCGGACGAGGCACGGGGCGGCGCGTACTACGGCCCGGGGGGCTTCGCGGAACTGACCGGCGCGCCCTCCCCCGCCAAGATCCCCGCCCGCGCCAAGGACGAAGAAACGGCGACCAGACTGTGGCAGCTCTCCGAGACCCTCACCCACACGACGTACCCGCAGCCGACACCCCTACGAGCCGCCTAGGAGGGGCCGTCACCGACCCGCACCGACACCCGCACCCGCACCCGCCGGAGGCGTTACGCGTCGGCGCGGGCCGTGGCCAGCAGTTCTTCCGCGTGGGCGCGGGCCGTCTCGGAGTCTTCCTGGCCCGCCAGCATCCGCGACAGCTCCCGCACCCGGTCCTCACCCTCCAGGACCGTCACCCCGGAGCGCGTCACCGAGCCGTCGTTCGTCTTCTCGACCAGCAGCTGGCGGTCGGCGAAGGCCGCGACCTGGGGAAGGTGGGTCACCACCACCACCTGCGCCGACTTGGCGAGCTTCGCGAGCCGGCGGCCGACCTCGACCGCCGCCTTGCCGCCGACACCCGCGTCCACCTCGTCGAAGAGATACGTCGGCACCGGATCGGATCCCGCGAAGACCACCTCCACGGCGAGCATCACCCGGGACAGTTCACCGCCCGACGCGCCCTTGGCGATCGGCCGGGGCTGGGCGCCCGGATGGGGGGCGAGCAGCAGCTCGACCTCGTCGACCCCGTGCGGCCCGTACGTCACGGAGCGGCCGCCCACCTCGACACCGGACGTGGCGTCGGCGGACTCGGTCTGCCGGATGTCGAACGAGACGCGCGCGTGCGGCATCGCCAGCGAGGCCAGCTCCGCCGTGACGGCGTCCGCGAAGCGCGCCGCGGCCTCCGTGCGGGCGTCGGTCAACGCCTGCGCGAGACCGGACAATTCGGACCGGAGGTCGTTGTGCTCGACCGTCAGCTCACCGATCCGGTCGTCGTCGCCCTCCAGCTCGGTCAGCCGCGCCGTGCTCTCCTCGGCCCAGGCCAGTACGGCGGCGATGTCCGGGCCGTACTTACGCGTCAGTCCGGTGAGCGCGGCCCGCCGCTCCTCCACCGCGGCCAGCCGCAGCGGATCGGCGTCCAGGTTGTCCGCGTATCCGGCGAGCTCCCCCGCCACGTCCGCCAGCAGGATGGAGATCTCCCCCATCCGGTCGCCCAGCCCGGCGAGCGCCGGATCGTGGGACCGTACGGCCTCCAGCGCCCGTCCCGCGCCTCCGACGAGCGTCGTCGCGTCGATGCCCTCCGGGTCCTCGGGGTTGCCGGCGAGCGCCGCGTGCGCGACGGCCGCGGCGGACGCCAGGGCCTCCGCGTGGCCGAGTCGCTCCGCCTCGGCGGCGAGTTCGGTGTCCTCCCCCGCCCTCGGCTCGACGGCCGCGACCTCGTTCAGCCCGAAGCGCAGCAGATCGGCTTCCTGCGCGCGCTCACGGGCCCGCGTGGTCAGGGTGTCCAGTTCCGAGGCGACGGCCCGCAGCCTGCGGTAGGCGGCCGCGTAGGCGGTATGGGGCACGACGACCGCGTCGCCCGCGTACCGGTCGAGGGCCTTCCGCTGCCGGGCGGGCCGCAGCAGCCCCTGCTGGTCGGTCTGGCCGTGTACGGCGACGAGGTCGTCCGCCAGTTCGGCCAGCATGCCCACCGGGACGGACCTGCCGCCCAGATGAGCGCGCGAGCGCCCCTCAGCGGAGACGGTTCTGCTGATGAGCAGCGCGCCGTCGTCCAGCTCGGCCCCGGCCTCCTCGGCCCGTACGGCCGCGGGAGAACCGGCGGCCAGGGTGATCCGCCCCTCCACGACCGCCGATTTGGCGCCGATCCGCACGAGGGCGGGATCGGCGCGTCCGCCGAGCAGCAGCCCCAGGCTGGTGACGACCATGGTCTTGCCCGCGCCCGTCTCACCGGTCACCGCCGTGAAGCCGGGCGACAGCTCGACGACCGCATCGTCGATGACCCCGAGCGACCGTATCCGCATCTCCTCCAACACGGTCATGACCATACGAGGTCCTGGGCCGGCTGTGCGACGGACCCCACCCCCGGTTCGCTCGACCGGGCGGAGTTCCGTCGCTTCCCGCCCGGTCCCGCCGGGGCGGGCCGTCCGTACGCGAACCGCCCCGGACAGCGTCACTCCCGGTGCGGCGCCCCGCGCCAGCCGGACACCGGCAGCGCGAACTTGGCCACCAGCCGGTCGGTGAACGACGCGTGATGCAGCCGCGCCAGCCGTACGGGCACGGCCCCGCGCCGCACCTCCACCCGCGCCCCCGGAGGCAGCTCGACGGTCCTGCGCCCGTCGCACCACAGCACCCCGTTCGGGGTGTGCGCCTGCACCTCCACCGCCAGCACCGTGGTCGGCGAGGTCACCAGCGGTTTCGCGAACAGGGCGTGGGCGCTGATCGGCACCATCAGCAGCGCCTCGACCTCCGGCCAGACGACCGGTCCGCCGGCCGAGAAGGCGTACGCCGTCGACCCGGTGGGGGTGGCGCAGACGATCCCGTCGCAGCCGAAGGCGGTGACCGGCCGGCCGTCGATCTCCAGGACGACTTCGAGCATCCGCTCGGGCGAGACCTTCTGCACCGCCGCCTCGTTGAGCGCCCAGTCCCTATGGACCACATCGCCGTTGCTGTGCACGACGACATCGATCGTCATCCGCTCCTCGACCTCATACGCACGAGTGACGACGCGGTTGACGACCTTGTCCAGATCGTCCCGTTCCGCCTCGGCGAGAAAGCCGACCCGGCCGAGATTGACCCCGAGCATGGGAACACCCGAGGCCCGCGCGAACGCGGCGCCGCGCAGCAGCGTGCCGTCCCCGCCGAGCACGATCAGCAGTTCGCAGCCGTCCAGCGCGCCGGGGGTGGCGTCGGGCACCGTCTCGACGGAGGGCGGCAGCGGCAGATCGACCGCCTCCGTGGCCAGGACCCGTACGCCGAGTCCGCTGCGCACCAGTCCGTTCACCACCAGTTCGGCGCTGCGGATCGCCGCGGGTCTGCCGGTGTGGGCCAGCAGGAACACGGTGCGTTCCGGGTTGGTGGGGGTCGTGAGGCTCGCGGGCTTCGTGGTCAACGGGGTCCTTCCGCCACTGCACGGTCGACATCCGCCGGATCGAGTGCGGGCGCTCCGGCGCGGAGCCACAGAAAATACTCGACATTTCCGGAGGGGCCCGGCAGCGGACTGGCGGTAACACCCCTTACCCCGAGGCCGAGTTCACCCGCCCGCCGCGCCACGGCCCGTACGGCCTCCGCGCGCAGTTCGGGACTGCGTACGACACCTCCGCTGCCCAGCCGCTCCTTGCCCACCTCGAACTGCGGTTTCACCATCAGTACGAGATCGGCGTCGGCGGCCGCGCAGCGCACCAGCGCGGGCAGCACGATCCCGAGCGGGATGAACGACAGATCCCCCACGATCAGATCCACGGGCTCCCCTTCGATCGCGTCAAGCGTCAACTCACGTACGTTCGTACGGTCCTTGACGGTGACGCGTTCATCGCTCCGCAGCGACCAGGCGAGTTGTCCGTAGCCGACGTCCACCGCGACCACATGGCCGGCGCCGGCCCGCAGCAGGACGTCCGTGAAGCCACCGGTGGACGCGCCCGCGTCGAGCGCCCGCCGGTCCCGGACCTCAAGTCCGAGCGGTGTGAAGGCCGCCAGGGCGCCCGCGAGTTTGTGTCCGCCGCGCGAGACGTAGTCGGGGTCGCCGTCGTCCTCGGTGACGACGACGGCGGCGCTGGTCTCGACCTGGGTGGCGGGCTTGGTCGCCGTGGCGCCGCCGACGGTCACCCGGCCCGCGGCGATCAGCTGGCTCGCGTGCTCACGCGAGCGTGCGAGGTTACGGCGTACCAGCTCGGCATCGAGACGGCGGCGTGCCAGTCCAGCCACGTTCGGTTCAGCTCCTGTGGTCGTACGCGAGAGATGTCACCGGGGCGTCGGCTGTCCCTGGGGCCCGTGAGGCCCCTGGGGTGCCGGACGTGCGTCGAGCGCGGTCAGCGCGTCGCGCAGCCCCCGGTGTACATCCTCGTACACCTCGACATGGCCGTCCGCAGGGAGGTGGTCGGCGTCGGCGAGCCGCGCCAGCCGCTCGTCCACCTCGGCGTGGCCGGTGGGGACGCGTTCCACGCCGAGGGGCTGCGGCGCCGCCGGTTCGTGCGCGGGAGGGCCGGCCGCTCCGGGCTCCCGCTCGGCCGGGCCCGCCATCGAGTCGCTCATGCCCAGACGCTACCCCGAAGGCCTGCGGTACCGTCGGTCGCGATGGCGACGAAGGAGGAGTGCCTCAGCGCACTCGACAAGCTCTCTGACAATCTGGCGCGCGCGGACGGCAAGGCCCGCACCGCGGCCGGATTCAACCGTTCACTCAGCTGCCACATCACGGATCTGGACCTCACCTTCTCCGGCCGTCTGGTGGACGGCCGGATCGAGGTGGCGGACACCATGGAAGGACCGCCGCAGGACAAGACCCAGATCGGACTGGCGATGGCGGGTGACGACCTGGTCGCGCTGGTCGACGGCGAGCTGAACTTCGCGCGGGCCTGGGCCTCGGGCCGGGTCAGGCTGGTCGCGGGCGTCCGCGACCTGCTGCGCCTGAAGTCACTTCTTTAGCGCGCCCGGCAGCGCGCCCGGCGACGGCTGCCCCGCCGCGGCACCGGCTCCGGCTCCGGCTCCGGGGACGGCCTGCCGGGCGCGGCGTCCCGCGGGAACGACCAGCGGCGTGCCGGTCTCCGGGTCGTCGATGACCTGACAGCGCAGGCCGAACACCCGTTCCACCAGATCCGCCGTGACGACGTCCGCGGGCGCGCCCTCCGCCACGATCCGCCCCTCGCGCATGGCGATGAGGTGGGTGGCGTAACGAGCCGCGTGGTTGAGGTCGTGCAGGACGGCGACGAGCGTACGGCCCTGGGTCTCGTGCAGCTCGGCGCAGAGGTCCAGCACATCGATCTGGTGCTGGATGTCGAGGAACGTGGTCGGCTCGTCCAGCAGCAACAACGGCGTCTGCTGGGCGAGGGCCATCGCGATCCAGACCCGCTGGCGCTGGCCGCCGGACAATTCATCGACATAGCGATCGGCCAGTTCACCGACGCCGGTCGCCGCCATGGACTCCTCGACCGTCCGCTCGTCCTCCTGCGACCACTGGCGCAGCAGCCCCTGATGCGGGTAGCGGCCGCGCGCCACCAGATCCGCGACCGTGATGCCGTCGGGCGCGATGGACGACTGCGGCAGCAGACCGAGGGTCCTGGCGACCTTCTTGGCGGGCATCGAGTGGATGGCCGTGCCGTCCAGCAGGACGCGCCCCTGCGAGGGCCTGAGCATCCGGGAGAGCGCCCGCAGCAAGGTCGACTTGCCGCAGGCGTTCGGACCGACGATCACCGTGAAGGAGTGATCGGGGATCTCCACCGACAGATCGCGGGCGATGACCCGCTGGTCGTAGCCGAGGGTCACCGATTCCGCGGTGAGGCGCTGCATGGTCGTACTCCTGGAGTTCACGGGGTTCATATGCGTCCTGCCTTGCGTTCGGTGACCAGCAGCCAGAGCAGATAGCAGCCGCCGAGCACGCCCGTCACCACACCGACGGGCAGTTGCCGGTCGCCGAACGCCGAGGTGGCGACCCAGTCCGCGACGAGCAGCAGCACCGCGCCCATAACAGCGGCCGGGCCGAGGTTGGGCCCCGGCGAGCGGGTCAGCCGGCGGGCGAGCTGCGGGGCGCTCAGCGCCACGAAGGAAATGGGGCCCGCGGCGGCGGTCGCCACGGCGACGAGCAGCACGGCGGAGGCCATCAGGACCACCCTGGTCCGCTCGACCCGCACGCCGAGCGCGTACGCCGCGTCGTCGCCCATCTCCAGCATGCGCAGCGGCCGTCCGTAGCCGAGTGCCAGCGGGACGAGCACGGCGCAGACCGCGAGCAGCGGCCAGACCTGGGCCCAGTCGCGCCCGTCGAGCGAACCCGTCATCCAGAGCACGGCCCGGGTCGCGTCGATCAGATCGGCCTTGGTGATCAGGTAGTGATTGGCGGCGGTGAGCATCGCGGCCGCGCCGATACCGATGAGGACCAGCCGGTAGCCGTACACACCGCGCTTCCAGGCCAGCACATAGACGCCGACCCCGGTCACCACGCCGCCGACGACCGCGCCGCCCGCGACGGCGACCGGACTGCCGTGGAAGAGGACGATCACACTCAGCGCACCGACGGTCGCGCCCTGGCCGAAGCCGATCACATCGGGGCTGCCGAGCGGATTGCGGGTCATGGACTGGAAGACCGCTCCGCCGACGCCGAGTGCCGCGCCGACGAGCAGCCCCACCAGGACCCGTGGCAGCCGCAGCTCCTGGACGATGAACTCCTGCCCCGGCGTCCCGTTTCCGGCCAGGGCCGTGACGACGTCACCGGGGGACATCGGGTAGTCGCCGCTGCCGATGAGGACGACTCCGGCCGCCAGCGCGGCCACGGCGAGCATCAGTACGACCAGGGCGGAGCGGCGGTCGATCCGTACGGACAGCCCGCCGGGCGTCCGGATGGCACGGATCGTGGAGCGCGTGGAACCTTCGGGGCGTACCGGGGCCTTCTCCCGGACGGACCCGGTCACAGCTGGGCCATCCTCTTGCGGCGTACGAGCTGGATGAAGACGGGCCCGCCGATCAGCGCGGTGACGATGCCGACCTGGAGCTCCGACGGCCTGGCGACGACCCGGCCGACCACATCGGCGCCCAGCAGCAGTACGGGCGAGAGCACCGCCGCGTACGGCAGGATCCACCGCATGTCGGGGCCCGTGAAGCCGCGTACCAGGTGAGGCACCATCAGCCCGATGAAGACGATCGGCCCGCAGGCCGCGGTCGCGGCGCCGCACAGCAGGGTGACGGAGAGCATCGCGAGGACGCGGGTACGGGTCAGCCGCGCGCCCAGCGCGCGGGCGGTGTCGTCGCCCATCGCCATGGCGTTCAGCGGACGGGCGATCAGCAGCGCGAGCAGTACGCCGACGGCGATGAACGGCCACACCTTGCCGACGGTCGCCATATCGGCCGAGGCGAGGGAACCGACGGTCCAGAAGCGCAGCCGGTCGAGCGCGGCGGAGTCCAGCAGCTGAACCGCGTTGACATAGCCGAAGAGCGCGGCGGTCGCCGCCGTACCGGCGAGCGCGAGACGTACGGGCGTGGCGCCGCGGCTGCCGCCCAGGACGTACACGACGGCCGAGACGACCCCCGCGCCCAGGAAGGCGAACCACACATAGCCGGTGATCGAGGTGACGCCCAGAAAGCTGATGGCGGAGACGACCGCGGCGGCGGCTCCCGCGTTCACGCCCAGCAGTCCCGGCTCGGCGAGCGGGTTGCGGGTGAGCGCCTGCATCACGGCGCCGGCCAGCCCGAGCGCGATCCCGACGAGCAGCCCGAGGACGGTTCTCGGCAACCGCACATCGGCGACGATCACATCGTCGCCGGTGCCGGAGTCGTGAAACAGGCCGTGCCACACATCGCCGAGCGGCAGTGGTTTGGCGCCGATCGCGATGCTCGCGGTACAGACCAGCAGCAGGATGCCGAGGGAGAGGAGCAGCCCCGCGGCGCGCAGGGTGCGGCGCTTGCGGGGGGCGGCGGGAGGTATCGGCTCCGCGCTCTGTTCGGGGGGACTGTCGACCAACACGAGGTTAGGTTAGCCTACCCTCGCAACCGCCTCGCTGGGCCGTCCTGTCCCAGCCGTACCACCCCGGCCGCACCGCCACCGCCGCACCACCACAGGCGCACCGCAGGACCCGGGCGGGCCTACAGACCGAGCCTCGCCAGCGCCTTGCCCGCGTCCAGCTCGCAGGAGCCGTCGCCCGCGTCCGTCCAGGCCGCCGCGCACAACGCGCGCAGCCCGTCCAGCGTCTCGCCGTCCCCGTCGAGCACCAGCGCCTTCCCCCGCACGGAAGCGGTCCACCCGCCGCAGCCGAACCCGCCGTCCGCCTCGGTCACTTCGGGCTGCCCGGTCAGCAACCCGCGCAGATCCGCGTCCACATACGTCGGCCGGTACTTGGGCTCGGCGGCGAGCAGCTGCGCCGCGTTCGTCACCCCGGTCAGCACGAGCAGCGAGTCCACACCGCCGTTGAACGCCCCCTCGATGTCGGTGTCCAGCCGGTCCCCGACGACCAGCGGCCGCTTCGCTCCCGTCCGCAGGATCGTCTCCCGGTGCATCGGCGGCAGCGGTTTGCCCGCGACCTGCGGCTCGGCGCCCGAGCCGATCCGTACCACCTCGACCGCCGCGCCATTGCCCGGCACGATCCCCCGGGGGCTCGGGATCGTCAGATCCGTGTTGGACGCGAACCACGGCACACCCCGGGCAATCGCGTAGCAGGCCTCCGCGAACCGCCCCCAGGCCATGTCCGGACCGCCGTATCCCTGCACCACGGCGGCCGGGTCGTCATCGGCGGACTCCACCGGCTCGAGACCGCGCTCACGCAGCGCGACCCGCAGCCCGTCCCCGCCGATCACCAGCACCCTGGCCCCCGCCGGGACCTGCTCGGCGATCAGCCGGGCCACCGCCTGCGCAGAGGTGATCACGTCGGCGGCGTCGGCCGGCACACCGAGCTCCGTCAGATGTATGGCGACGGCGTCGGGCGGGCGCAGCGCGTTGTTGGTGACATACGCGAGATGCATCCCGGCGTCCCGCGCCGTACCGAGGGATTCGACCGCGTGTGCGATGGCCTCGCCGCCCGCGTACACCACCCCGTCGAGATCGAGCAGAGCCGTGTCGTACGCCTCGTTCAGCGCGGTCGCACTGCCGCCCGGCCTGGTCCTGCTCTGCTGGCTCATCCGTCTTACGCTCCTCGCTCGGGACTTCTCCCCCGATCATCGCGCATCGCCGCTCCCCACATACGATGCCCGGATGAACACAACAGGTCCTGCGGGCAAGGGGCTGCGACTGATTCCGTTCCGTGGACTCCGCTTCGTCCCCGACCGGGTCGGCAGTCTCTCCGCCGTGACCTCGCCGCCGTACGACGTGGTCGTCAGGCCCGACGGACTGCATCACCTGGAGTCGGCCGACCCGCACAACATCGTCCGGCTGATCCTGCCGCAGGCCGACACCCCCGAGGACCGGCACCGGCAGGCGGCGGCGACGCTGGGCCGCTGGCTGTCCGAGGGCGTCCTCGCCCCCGATCCCGAGCCCGCGCTCTACGTGTACGAGCAGCGCAAGGGAGCCCTGCTGCAGCGCGGCGTCATCGGAGCCCTGGCCCTCTCCGCCCCCGCCGACGGCGTTGTGCTGCCCCACGAGGACGTCATGCCGGACGTGGTGGCCGACCGCGCGGCCCTGATGCGCACGACCGCCGCGAATCTGGAGCCACTGCTGCTCACCTACCGCGGCGCGGACGACGTGACCGGCGAGGCCGGCCCGGCCGACGAAGCCGGCGCCGGCGGTGAGACCGGTACGGCCGCCGTCATCGAACGCACCGTCCACCGGCCCCCGCTGCTGGCCACCACCACGGAGGACGGCTTCAGCCACCGTCTGTGGTCGGTCACGGACCCGGGCGACCTCGCGGAGATCTCCGGCGACCTCGCCCACCACCAGGCCCTGATCGCCGACGGCCATCACCGCTGGGCGACGTATCTGCGGCTGCGCGCCGAGCACCCCGCCACCGGACCGTGGGGGTACGGCCTGGTCCTGCTCATCGACACGGCCCGCTACCCCCTCCAGGTCCGCGCCATCCACCGGCTGCTGCACCAACTGCCCGTCGACCGGGCCGTCGCGGCGCTCTCGGGCTCGTTCCGGGTCCGTACGCTCGACGGTCCGCTCCCCGAGGCGCTGGACGCCCTCGCCGACGCCACCACCACGGGCAACGCGTTCCTGCTCGCCGGGGACGGCCGCTTCCATCTGGTGGACCGCCCCGAGGAGGGGCTGCTGGCCCGTACGGTCCGCGCGGACCGGCCGGAGGCCTGGCGGGCACTGGACGCGACGGTCCTGCATTCCACGCTGCTGGACCACATCTGGCGGATCCCGGACGCCCCGGAGCACATCGCCTATATCCATGACACCGAGGCGGCCGTCACGCACGCGGAACGCAACGGCGGCACGGCGGTCCTGATGCATCCCGTACGCGAGGACGTCGTACGGGCACTGGCCCGCCAGGGCGTCACGATGCCGCGCAAGTCCACGTCCTTCGGCCCCAAGCCGGCGACGGGGCTCGTGCTGCGGAGCCTCACGCTCGGCTGAAACAGAAAATGCGAGTGGGCGG
>NZ_JBHVVP010000020.1:0-88251 GCF_042882605.1 Streptomyces sp. NPDC058198 | reverse complement strand
AAAGGAGCAGTCCTCATGTCTCACAACCCCATGACCGAGGAAGAGGCGCGCGAGTCGGCGCGGCTCATCGTCCAGGCGTACACGCCGGAGTCCCGGGGCGCCGGGCGGCGGGGGGTGGGGGCCCCCCGGGGGCCGCCCCCCGCGCTGGGGGGGCGCGGACGACGGGGGCCGAACCCCGGTGCTCAGGCGGCCAGCGGGACCGCTGCCAGGGCCGCTACCGCCCAGGTCAGCGGGGCGAAGACCGCGAGGACCGTGGTCGCCCGCACCGCCGCCGCTGTACGGAGGAGGCCGACGGGTGCGCCCTGGCGCTGGAGGGACTCCGTGGTGGAGGCGCGGGCCTGTTTGGCTTCCAGGGTCGCCGTCAGGAGCGTCGCCGCCGTACAGCCGATGACCAGGGCCGCACCGAGGCCGGTGAGAGCGCCGAAGGGCCGCTCGTCGCCCGTGCCGTACAGCGACGCCGCGGCGAAGGCGCCCGAGACCACCGCGCACAGGACACCCAGCGACGGGCCGATACGGCGGGCCTCGGCCATCAGGGTGCGGCCCGCGAGCAGGCGGATCGCACCGGGCCGCAGCGTCTGCAGCAGCCAGCCGCAGAGATGGGTGATGCCGGGGCCGGCCAGCGCGAGACCGACGGCGGTCAGGGCCCAGCCGGCCAGGACGCCCGCCGGGCTGCCGTCGAAGCGGCCCGGCAGCGGCAGCGCGGAGCCTCCGCTCCGGCTCGCGTATGTCTCGATCGCGAGGCCCGCCGCGGTCAGGGCGACGCCCCACGGCAGTCCGGCCGGCGCGGGCGCGGCGGCCGGTGCCGGCTCGTCGTCCGCCGGGTGCGTGCGGGCGCGCGGGCGCAGCGCGAGCGCCGTCGCCGCCGTCGCCAGTACGGGCACCACCGCCAGCAGCGTCAGTACCGCCGCCAGCGGCAACGGCTGGTTCGCGGCGAGCAGATCCGACGCCTCGCCGGCGAACGGCATCCCGGTCAGATCGCCGCGCAGCACAAGGAAGACGAGCAGCGCCATCGCGCTCCCCAGCGTGCAGGACACCGCCGCCGACGCGGCGGCCAGCGCCGTGAGCCGGGCCGGGCCGAGGCCGACCGCGGACAGTCCGGTGCGTGGCCGGGTGCCCGGATCCGTACGGGCCACCGCGACCGTGAGCTGCACCGTCGCCGCGATAGGGATCAGACACCAGAGCAGCCGCGGCAGCGATCCTGCCGGGTGGCCCATCGCCCAGCCCAGCGTGCACAACAGCAGAAAGCCGATCCCGGCGGAGGCGGCCACGACCAGCAGCCGGCGCAGCAGGACCAGAGGGTGGGTACCACGGCCTAGACGGAGAGCGAGCACGCGGCCTGGCCTTCCGCCTCGGACGGCTCCAACGAGTTGGTGCGACGGCCGTCGAGCAGCGAGACCGTGCGGTCGGCGAGCGTCGCGACCTCCGCGTCCAGGGTGGCCATGACGACGGTGATGCTGTGCGAGCGGGCCGCGGTGGTCAGCGTACGCAGCACCTGAGCGCGGTCCGACCGGTGTAGCGGCGCCGTCGGCTCATCGGCGAAGAGCACCGACGGCGTGGTGACGAGGGCGCGCGCGACGGCGATCCGCTGCCGCTCGGACTGGAGCAGGGCGTGCGGGCGCTTGCGGGCGCACGCGCCGATGTCGAGCCGCTCCAGCCACTCCATCGCGACGGTCTTGGCGGCGCGGTGGGACGCGCCGCGCATCAGCAGCGGCAGGGCCGCGTTCTCCCAGGCGTTGAGCTCGGGAACGAGCGAGGGCTCGGCGTCGATCCAGCTGAAGCGGTCGCGGCGCAGCCGTTCGCGCAGCAGCGGGCTCATGGTGTGGACCGGCGTGCTGTTGAACCACACCTCGCCCTGTTGCGGGACCAGCTGCCCCGACAGGCAGCGCAGCAGGGTCGTCTTGCCGCTGCCGCGTGGGCCGCTCACGGCGAGGATCTCGCCCTCGCGCACGCCGAGCGAGACGTCGTCGAGCGCGGGCGAGCCGTTGTGGGAGTAGTTCAGGGAACGCGCCCAGAGCACGTCGTTGTCCGGCGGGGCCACCATGGCGTACACCTCGGTTCTGATCAGACTTACCGTCCCCCGTCCGGGGGAACGAACGCGGCGACGATCGGTCACTGGGCACGGTAGGTATTCGGAACCGGGTGTGCGGACAGCACACGGCCCGGGTGCCCCCCTTCTCACTCGATTGGGGGGCACCCGGGCCGTCATGCGGGTGGTGCGGTCGTGCGGTGACGCGGGTCGTGCGGTGACGCGCGTACGGAACCGCTCAGCGGATCAGAACTTGGTCCAGGCCTCCGTCAGCACCGACCGCAGGATCCCCTCGATCTCGTCGAACGTCGACTGGTCGGAGATCAGCGGCGGCGCCAGCTGCACGACCGGGTCGCCCCGGTCGTCGGCGCGGCAGTACAGCCCGTTGTCGTACAGCGCCTTGGAGAGGAACCCGTACAGGACGCGCTCGGTCTCCTCGTCGGTGAACGTCTCCTTGGTGGCCTTGTCCTTCACCAGCTCGATGCCGTAGAAGAACCCGTTGCCGCGGATGTCGCCGACGATCGGCAGGTCGTGCAGCTTCTTCAGCGTGTCGAAGAACGCGCCCTCCTGGTCGAGGACATGCTGGTTGAGACCCTCGCGCTCGAAGATGTCGAGGTTGGCGAGACCGACCGCCGCGGAGACCGGATGGCCACCGAAGGTATAGCCGTGCAGGAAGGTGTTGTCGCCCTCGTAGAACGGCTGGGCGAGCCGGTCGGAGATGATGCAGGCGCCGATCGGGGAGTAGCCCGACGTCATGCCCTTGGCGCAGGTGATCATGTCCGGTACGTAGTCGAACTTGTCGCACGCGAACATCGTGCCGAGCCGGCCGAACGCGCAGATGACCTCGTCGGAGACGAGCAGCACGTCGTACTGGTCGCAGATCTCACGGACCCGCTGGAAGTACCCGGGCGGCGGCGGGAAGCAGCCGCCGGCGTTCTGCACCGGCTCCAGGAAGACCGCCGCGACCGTCTCGGGCCCCTCGAAGAGGATCTCCTGCTCGATCTGGTCGGCGGCCCAGCGGCCGAACGCCTCGGGGTCGTCGCCGAAGAGCGGCGCGCGGTAGATGTTGGTGTTCGGGACCTTGCGCGCGCCCGGGACCAGCGGCTCGAACGGCGCCTTCAGGGCCGGCAGACCGGTGATGGACAGGGCACCCTGCGGCGTGCCGTGGTAGGCGACGGCGCGTGAGATGACCTTGTACTTGGTCGGCTTGCCGGTCAGCTTGAAGTACTGCTTGGCGAGCTTCCACGCGGTTTCGACGGCTTCGCCGCCACCGGTGGTGAAGAAGACCTTGTTGAGGTCGCCGGGCGCGTAGTGGGCGAGCCGCTCCGCCAGCTCGACGGCCTTCGGGTGGGCGTAGGACCACACCGGGAAGAAGGCCAGCTCCTGGCCCTGCTTGTAGGCGGCCTCGGCCAGCTCGTGGCGGCCGTGACCGGCGTTGACCACGAACAGGCCGGAGAGGCCGTCGAGGTAGCGCTTGCCCTTGTCGTCGAAGATGTAGGTGCCCTCACCACGCACGATGGTGGGCACGGGTGCGTTCTCGTACGACGACATGCGGGTGAAGTGCATCCACAGGTGGTCGTACGCGGTTTTGGAGAGGTCCTTGCTCACGGCTATCGGGTTCCCCACATATAGGTCTGCTTCTTCAACTTGAGGTAGACGAAGCTCTCGGTGGAGCGCACGCCGGGGAGCGCGCGGATCCTTTTGTTGATCACTTCCAGCAGGTGGTCGTCGTCCTCGCAGACGATCTCCACCATCAGGTCGAAGGAGCCCGCGGTCATCACCACGTACTCGCATTCGTCCATGGCTGTCAGCGCGTCGGCGACCACTTCCAGATCGCCCTCGACGTTGATGCCGACCATCGCCTGCCGCCGGAAGCCGACGGTGAGCGGGTCGGTGACGGCGACGATCTGCATCACGCCCTGATCGAGCAGCTTCTGGACGCGCTGGCGCACGGCCGCCTCGGAGAGGCCGACGGCCTTGCCGATCGCGGCGTACGGGCGCCGCCCGTCCTCCTGGAGCTGTTCGATGATGGCGAGGGATACGGCATCGATCGACGGTGACGATCCGTTCCCGGTCCTGGAGTCTGCGCTACGACTGGCCACGCGGTTCACTGTGCACTGCGACTCATCCGTCTGGCAACCCTGCATCGATGAAATTCGTTGTTGGGCGACCCGAATCTCACTGAATCCGAAGTTCCCGAGGGTCGGGCCTGTCGAAAGCGTCGACCGACCGATTAGGGTGGGAGTCTCACCCATCGGACATCTGACAGGAGGGGTGGCAGTGACCACCGAGCTGCGCCGTCTGCGTAACTACATCAATGGGGAGTTCCGGGACGCCGCCGACGGGCGGACCATCGAGGTGGTCAACCCGGCCACGGGCGAGGTGTACGCCACGTCCCCGCTCTCCGGGGCGGCCGACGTCGACGCCGCCATGGAGGCCGCCGCGGCCGCGTTCCCGGCCTGGCGCGACGCCACCCCGGCCGAGCGCCAGAAGGTCCTGCTCAAGATCGCGGACGCCTTCGAGGAGCGCGCGGAGGACCTGATCGCCGCCGAGTCCGAGAACACCGGTAAGCCGGTCGAGCTGACCCGTACCGAAGAGCTCCCGCCGATGGTGGACCAGATCCGCTTCTTCGCGGGCGCCGCCCGGATGCTCGAAGGCCGCGCGGCCGGTGAGTACATGGAGGGCCTCACCTCCATCGTCCGGCGCGAGCCGGTCGGTGTCTGCGCCCAGGTCGCGCCGTGGAACTACCCGATGATGATGGCAGTGTGGAAGTTCGCGCCGGCCCTCGCCGCGGGCAACACCGTGGTGCTGAAGCCGTCGGACACCACCCCGGCCTCGACCCTGCTGATGGCCGAGATCATCGGCGCGATCGTCCCGAAGGGCGTCTTCAACGTCATCTGCGGCGACCGCGACAGCGGCCGCGCGATGGTCGAGCACCCGACGCCGGCGATGGCGTCCATCACCGGTTCCGTACGGGCCGGCATCCAGGTCGCCGAGTCCGCCGCCAAGGACGTCAAGCGGGTCCACCTGGAGCTGGGCGGCAAGGCCCCGGTCGTCGTCTTCGAGGACGTCGACATCGCGAAGGCCGTCGAGGACATCGCGGTGGCGGGCTACTTCAACGCGGGCCAGGACTGTACGGCCGCCACCCGCGTCATTGTCCACGAGTCGATCCACGACGAGTTCGTGACGGCCCTCGCGAAGGCCGCCGCCGACACGAAGACCGGCCAGCCGGACGACGAGGACGTGCTGTACGGCCCGCTCAACAACGCGAACCAGCTGAAGCAGGTCTCCGGCTTCATCGAGCGGCTGCCGGCCCACGCCAAGGTCGAGGCGGGCGGCCACCAGGTCGGCGACAAGGGCTACTTCTACGCCCCGACCGTGGTCTCGGGCCTCAAGCAGGACGACGAGATCATCCAGAACGAGGTCTTCGGCCCGGTCATCACCGTCCAGTCCTTCACGGACGAGGCGCAGGCCCTGGAGTACGCGAACGGCGTCGAGTTCGCCCTCGCCTCCTCGGTGTGGACCAAGGACCACGGGCGCGCGATGCGGATGTCGAAGTCGCTCGACTTCGGCTGTGTCTGGATCAACACCCATATCCCGCTGGTCGCGGAGATGCCGCACGGCGGCTTCAAGAAGTCCGGCTACGGCAAGGACCTCTCGGCATACGGCTTCGACGACTACACGCGCATCAAGCACGTAATGACCTCACTCGACAGCTGACACACCCCCCGACGGGGCGAGCACTGGCCACCACGCCCCTGCCCGCCCCGTCCGCGTCACGCCATGTGGAGCATGGTAGCGACGGCCGCCAGTGCTTCCGTGGTCAGCGCGGCGAGCGGGTCTGCTCTTCTTGTGTGGCTGTATAGCCGGGCACGGACGGCCACCGGACCGTCAGTACCACCGAGTCCTGTTCCGCGAACCAGGAGTGGTCGATGCCGCGACCCCACAGGACGTAATCCCCCTGGCGTGCCAGCAGGACACTGCGGCCAGGGAGTTCGACGCGGAAGCGACCGCTGATGAGCACCAGCAGAGCCGTTCTTTCCTCGCCGGTCACCCACTGCGTTCGCTCGTCGCCACGCGGGTGAATGCCCCATTTGATCTCTACGGCCTCGCTGTGGCGAGGATCGCCGGGGTCCTTGAAGTGCCCGAGCAGCCAGCCCCGGTCGAGCACCGCGTCCTCGCTCGCGTTGCCTACGTACACGCTGTCGTTCATATGGTCGGCCACTGCCGTCGTGTCCCGGTTCAAGGGCGGCTGGTGGAGCGGGAGTTGGTCAGGAGGCTGGTCAGGGTGTCGATGCGGTTGGTGGTGATCGAGTCGACGCCCCGGGCGATCAGGCGGCGCATGGAGCGGCGGGTGTCCGGGGTCCAGGCAGAGACCAGCAGGCCGTCGCGGTGGTTGCGGTCGGCCAGTTCGCGGGTGATCAGTCCGAAGCGGTAGTTGAGCCAGCGCGGGCGCACGGCCGCGACCAGGGACGGCAGCGGCGGGGCGACGGACGTCCAGGTCATCGCGATCTCGGCGGTCGCGTCGGCGGCCCGGACGGCGAGCATGGTGCTCGGGCCCGCGCAGTAGGACACGCGCTCCGCGGCCCCGCATTCGCGCACGGTGGCGATGACCGTACGGACCGACTCCTCGGAGGCACCGGGGAGATCGATCATCAGCCCCGCCCCGCCCGTCGCGAGCAGCGCGTCCCGCAGGGTCGGGACTCCGCCCCGGGTCAGCTCGCGCACCTCCTCGTGGGTCAGCTCCGCGAGGCGGAGGTCATGGCCCCAGAGCCGCTCCAGCGAGGAGTCGTGCAGGAGCAGCGGGACACCGTCCCGGGTCAGCCGGACATCGACCTCGACCGTGTCCGCTCCCCGCTCCAGCGCGGAGCGGACCGACGGAAGGGTGTTCTCGCGGACCCGGTAGGGATCGCCACGGTGGGCTACGGCAACGACGGTACGCATGAGGTCATTGTCGTCGGCCGGCGCTACCGCGCGAGCCACGTGGCGGTGTACGTGTCGATCTCCGTGGCGAGCCGCCTCTTGCTGTCCGCGTCGAGGAAGGCCGCCTCGACACCGTTCTTCGCGAGGTCGGCGAGGCCCCGCTCGTCCAGCCCGAGCAGCCGGGCCGCGACCCCGTACTCCTGGTTGAGGTCCGTGCCGAACATCGGCGGGTCGTCGCTGTTGACCGTCACCAGCACGCCGGCCGAGACCATCGCCTTGATCGGGTGCTCGTCGAGATCGGCGACGGCGCGGGTGGCGATGTTGGAGGTGGGGCACACCTCCAGCGGGATGCGGTGCCGCGCGAGGTGCGCCAGCAGCTCCGGGTCCTGGACGGCGCTGGTGCCATGACCGATGCGCTCCGCGCGCAGGTCGTTGAGCGCGTCCCAGATCGTCCCGGGTCCTGTCGTCTCGCCGGCGTGCGGCACGGAGTGCAGACCCGCCGCGATGGCCCGGTCGAAGTACGGCTTGAACTGCGGCCGGGGCACCCCGATCTCGGGGCCGCCCAGACCGAAGGCGATGAGGCCCTCGGGGCGCAGGTCCACCGCGAGCCGGGTGGTCTCCTCGGCCGCTCGCAGACCGGCCTCGCCGGGGATGTCGAAGCACCAGCGCAGGACGACTCCCAGCTCGGCCTCCGCGGCCTTCCTGGCGTCCTCGATCGCCTCCATGAAGCCCTGCTCGGGAATGCCTCGGCTGGTCGAGCTGAACGGGGTGACCGTCAGCTCGGCGTAGCGGATGTTCTGCCGGGCCATGTCACGGGCGACCTCGAAGGTCAGCAGCCGGACGTCCTCAGGGGTACGGATCAGATCGACGACGGAGAGGTAGACGTCGATGAAATGCGCGAAGTCGGTGAAGGTGAAGAAGTCGACGAGCGCCTCGGGATCGGTGGGCACCTTGGAGTCCGGGTGGCGGGCGGCCAGTTCCGCCACGATGCGCGGCGAGGCGGAGCCGACATGGTGCACATGCAGCTCTGCCTTGGGCAGCCCCGCGATGAAGGGGTGCAGATCGGTCATCGGATCCTCCGGGTGCTGGGGCGGGCGCCGGAAGTACGGCGTCGGCGAGGCAGAGCGTCCGGCCCCTGCCCGGGGCCGCTCGGGTCAGGGATCATCGTAGGCCGGGCCGGTTCCGCACCGGATGGAGGCCGTAGCATGACGGCATCACGATGGGGGAGGGCCCATGTCAGACAAGAGCGAGCAGCCGTCGGGCGGCTACGAGCCGAGTGATCCCTGGGCACCGCCGGAGCACAAGGTGCCGCTGGACAAGCCGGCGCCGCAGCAGCAGCCGCACCAGTCGCCGGCCGGATCCGTACACGATCAGCCCACGGTCATCGGGATGCCCGGTGGCGGGCCCGAGTCCGGCGCCGTACCGCCGCCGCCGATCGCTCCCGGGGGACCGGCTCAGCCCACCCCGGGCGCTTATGGCTTCCCGAGTGCCGGGCCCGCGCCGAGCGACCAGCAGTCCGCCGCTCCGTACGGCGCCGGTACGGGGTACGGCTATCCCGGCCCCGGCTACACCGACCCCAGCAATCCCGCAGCCGGCTACCCCGCCGCCGGATATCCGGGATACGGGCAGACCGGCTGGCAGCAGGCCCCGGCGAACGGCATGGGAATCACCGCGATGGTGCTCGGCATCATCTCCGTGGTGATCTTCTGTATCTGGGGCGTCGGCATCATCCTCGGCGTCCTCGCGCTGATCTTCGGGATCATCGGCCGCCGCCGTGCCCAGCGGGGCGAGGCGACGAACGGCGGGATGGCGCTGGCGGGCATCATCCTCGGCGCCATCGGTGCCGTGGTCAGCGCCGCGTTCCTCAGCTTCCTGATCTGGCTGATCGCCAACGGCGAGGAGCTGGACACGACGAACGACGACCCCTTCGCCACCTCGCTCGTGGTCGACGTCAGCCGCTGAACCCCGTCACCTGAACCCGGTCAGCCGCCGGCCCCCGCCCCAGCCGGGGCCGCGGCCGGGTCGTCGGCCCGGAGCCGCTCACGCGCCTCCATCAGCGCGAAGCCCAGCAGATTCAGCCCGCGCCAGCGCGCGGGATCCTGGGCGCGCTCGTCGCCCGCGGCCAGTCCGATGCCCCAGATCCGGTCCCTCGGGCTGGCCTCGACGAGTATCCGGTCGCCCGTGGCCAGCAGAAATTCGCGCAGCCCGGCATCCTGACCGAATTTGTGGACGCTTCCCTCCACCACGATGCCGTGGCGCTCGCGCTCCCACACGGTCTCGTCGAAATCGCGCACCAGCCGCCCCGCCTTCTTGGCGAGGGCGGGATTCGCCGCCTCCACGGCGGCACGCTCGGCCGCCTCGTCCCGGAAGAGCCGGGCCTTGCCCGCCATCATCCAGTGCTCGGCCGTCGCGTACTCAACGCCGTCGACCGTGAAAGGCGACGGCCACCACTGGCTGAGACAGGACGGCCCGACCGCGCCGTCCCGCCGCGGTGAGTGCCCCCAGAAGTGCAGATACTTGACCGGCTCGCCGCGCTCGGCCCGTTCGACCAGCTCAGCCGCCGTGCGGACCATGCTCCCCGTGTTCTTCCCCATGCACGTGAGTCTGGCAGCCACCACTGACATTCCGTACGCCGATCAGTAAGCCGACGCGACACATGGTCGACCGATTCCGTCGCGTAACCAAAAGGCAACAACGGAATCCCTTGTTGAGGTGGATGTGCTCTGTCAGGATCGGCACTCAATTGAAGCCGGAACTACAGCCTGAGCAATAGCCGGCACAGCCGAGGGAACACCAGCCGACGGAACACCGGTCGATGGAACTACGGAGAGCACGCATGGGCAACCGCTTCCAGGTGCGGGACCGCTTCGCGGACGGTGCGCAGTTCATCGGCGGGACGCTGCGGCCCGGCACCTCGGGACGTACGCACGCCGTCGTGAACCCGGCCACCGGCGAAGAGATCTACGCGTACGAACTGGCCGGCCCCGCCGATGTCGACGCGGCCGTCGCCGCCGCGCGCGCGGCCTTCCCCGGCTGGGCGGGCACCACCCCCGGCGAGCGCTCCGACGCCCTGCACCGCTTCGCGGCCGTCCTCGCCGGACAGGCCGACGACTTCGCGTACGCCGAATCGCTCCAGTGCGGCAAACCGATCAAGCTGTCCACCGAGTTCGATGTGCCGGGCACCGTCGACAACACCGCCTTCTTCGCGGGCGCGGCCCGCCATCTCGAAGGCGTCTCGGCCGGCGAGTACAGCGGCGACCACACCTCCTACGTACGCCGGGAGCCGCTCGGCGTCATCGGCTCCATCGCGCCCTGGAACTACCCCCTCCAGATGGCCGCGTGGAAGATCCTCCCGGCCATCGCCGCGGGCAACACGATCGTGCTGAAGCCCGCCGAGATCACCCCCTTCACCTCGCTGATGTTCGCCCAGGCCGCGCAGCTGGCCGGACTCCCCGACGGTGTGATCAACATCGTCACCGGCGCGGGCCCCGACGCGGGCGAACACCTCGTCGGCCACCCCGATGTCGTGATGACCTCCTTCACCGGCTCCACCCCCGTCGGCAAGCGTGTCGCCGAGATCGCCACCGCCACCGTCAAGCGCCTCCACCTCGAACTCGGCGGCAAGGCCCCCTTCCTGGTCTTCGACGACGCCGACCTGGAGGCCGCGGTCCACGGCGCGGTCGCGGGATCGCTCATCAACAGTGGCCAGGACTGCACGGCCGCCACCCGCGCCTATGTCCAACGGCCGCTGTACGACGCCTTCGTGAGCGCGGTCGCCGCGCTGATGGAGACCGTGCGCCTCGGCGATCCCTTCGACCCGGCCACCGATCTCGGCCCGCTCATCTCGCACACCCACCGCGACCGGGTCGCCGGCTTCGTCGACCGGGCCCGCGGCTACGCCCGGGTCGTCACCGGCGGCGAGGCGCCCGGGGGCGGCCTGAAGGACGGCGCGTACTACCGGCCCACGCTGGTCGCGGACGCCCCGCAGGACAGCGAGATCGTCCAGTCGGAGATCTTCGGCCCGGTCCTGGTCGTGCTCCCCTTCGACTCCGACGACGAAGGTATCCGGCTCGCCAACGACACCCCGTACGGCCTCGCCGCCTCCGCCTGGAGCCGCGACGTCTACCGCACCGGCCGCGCGACCCGCGAGCTCCGGGCGGGCTGTGTCTGGATCAACGACCACATTCCGATCATCAGCGAGATGCCGCACGGCGGCTACCGGGCCAGTGGGTTCGGAAAGGACATGTCGATGTACTCCTTCGAGGAGTACACGCAGGTCAAGCATGTGATGTACGACAACACCGCGGTGGCGAGGAAGGACTGGCACCGCACGATCTTCGGCGACCGTCCCTAGAGCGCCGGCCGGCATCGACCACCCTCCCGAAAGGGCACAGCGCATGGAGCAGTACGAGCCCGACCGTCTCTCCGCGGCCCAACTGGCCGCGATGCGGCGCAGCATGACCAGCGGCAGGGGAGCCCTCACCCGCCGCTCGATGCTGCGTGCCACCGGCGTCGGCGCGCTCACGATCGGCGGTCTCGCCGGACTGAGCGCCTGCGGGATCCCGCCCGCGAAGCGGGAGGCCAACGGCCCCGCGTCCACCGACCACTCGGCCGAGGAGAAGCGGGTCGTCTTCTCCAACTGGACCGAGTACATGGACGTCAGCGAGGACGAGAAGCAGTACCCGACCCTGGAGGCGTTCACCAAGCGCACCGGGATCCAGGTCAAGTACACGGCGGACATCAACGACAACGTCGAGTTCTTCGGCAAGATCCAGCCGCAGCTGGCGGCCGGGCAGGACACCGGACGCGACCTCATATGCGTCACCGACTGGCTCGCCGCCCGCATCATCAGGCTCGGCTGGGCGCAGAAGCTCGACCCGTCCAACCTGCCGCACGCCTTCGCGAACCTCTCGGAGCAGTTCCGCTCGCCCGACTGGGATCCGGGCCGCGCCCACAGCTACCCCTGGACCGGCATCCCCACCGTCATCGCCTACAACGCCAAGGCGACCGGCGGCCGCACCATCGACTCCGTCTCCCAGCTGCTGGACGACCCGAAGCTCAAGGGGCGTGTCGCCTTCCTCTCCGAGATGCGCGACAGCATCGGGATGACCCTCCTCGACCAGGGCAAGGACCCGGGGTCGTTCACCGACGACGACTTCGACGCCGCCATCGCCCGGCTCCAGAAGGCCGTCGACAAGAACCAGATCCGCCGCTTCACCGGCAACGACTACACCGCGGACCTCGACAAGGGCGACATCGCGGCCTGTGTCGCCTGGGCCGGTGACATCGTCCAGCTCCAGAGCGACAACCCGGACATCAAGTTCGCCATCCCCGAAACCGGCTACATCATCTCCAGCGACAATCTCCTGGTCCCGGCCAAGGCACGGCACAAGACCAACGCCGAGAAGCTCATCGACCACTACTACCAGCCGCCGGTCGCCGCCCAGCTCGCCGCGTACATCAACTACGTCTGCCCGGTCGACGGGGTACGCGCCGAACTCACGAAGATCGACAAGTCGATGGCCGACAACACGCTGATCCTCCCGGACGCGGCGATGGCCTCCTCCTCGCACGCCTTCCGCTCGCTCAGCAGCAAGGAAGAGACCGCGTACGAGGAGAAGTTCGCCCAGCTCATCGGTGCCTAGGGGCGTGTCCCGCTAGCCGCCCACGCCCGTCCACCTCCCTCAAGCCCCCGGGACCGTTACCCATGACAGAGACTGCATCCACCAGCCGGGGCGGCGACGACGTCCGCCTCACCGGGATCAGCAAGACGTACGGCTCCTTCCAGGCCGTACACCCGCTCGATCTCACCGTGCCGCAGGGCTCCTTCTTCGCTCTCCTCGGCGCGTCGGGCTGCGGCAAGACCACCACCCTGCGGATGATCGCCGGCCTGGAGGACCCGACCACCGGCACGGTCTTCCTCGGCGACAAGGACGTCACCGACCTGCCCTCGTACAAGCGCCCGGTCAACACCGTCTTCCAGAGCTACGCGCTCTTCCCGCACCTCGACATCTACGAGAACGTCGCCTTCGGCCTGCGCCGCCGCGGCATCAAGTCCATACGCAAGCAGGTCGGCGACATGCTCGACCTCGTCCAGCTCGGTGACTTCGCCAAGCGCAAGCCGCACCAGCTCTCCGGCGGCCAGCAGCAGCGTGTCGCCGTCGCCCGCGCGCTGATCAACCACCCGAAGGTGCTGCTGCTCGACGAGCCACTCGGCGCGCTGGACCTCAAGCTGCGCCGACAGATGCAGCTGGAGCTCAAGCGGATCCAGACCGAGGTCGGCATCACGTTCATCCATGTCACCCACGACCAGGAGGAGGCCATGACGATGGCCGACACCGTCGCGGTGATGAACGCGGGCCGGGTCGAGCAGCTGGGCAGCCCCGCCGATCTCTACGAGAACCCGGGCACCACCTTCGTCGCCAACTTCCTCGGCACCTCCAACCTCATCGAGGCCGAGGTCGCCGAGATCCACGGCGGCGATGTCGTGGTGACCGCGGGCGGTGCCAAGCTGCGGCTCCCCGCGGACCGCTGCTCCGCGCCGACGACGAGCGGCGGCAAGCTGCTCGTCGGCGTACGCCCGGAGAAGATCTCCCTGGCGCACGCGGACGACGCGGGCACGATCCCCGACGGCCGCAACCGCGTCACCGGCCGGATCGTCGACTCCAGCTTCATCGGCGTCTCGACGCAGTACGTGATCGACAGCCCGGTCTGCCCCGAGCTGGAGGTGTACGCACAGAACATCGAGCGCGACGGACGCCTCGGCCCCGGCGCCGAGGTCGTGCTGCACTGGAACCCGGCGCACACCTTCGGCTTGGACGCCTCACAAGACATCGATGCGGGCATCGAGACGGTGGACGAGGAGGCGTCGTGACCACCACGGAAGCTCCTCCCGCCGTGCCCACGCCGCCCGCCGCCGGGCCGGAACCCACCCTGCGCAAGCCCGCCACGCGCAAGCGGCTCGTCCCGTACTGGCTGCTGCTGCCCGGCATCCTCTGGCTGCTGGTCTTCTTCGCGCTGCCGATGGTCTACCAGGCCTCGACCTCCGTACAGACCGGCTCCCTGGAAGAGGGCTTCCAGGTCACCTGGCACTTCCAGACCTACTGGGACGCGCTCCAGGACTACTACCCGCAGTTCGTGCGCTCCCTGCTGTACGCGGGCACCGCCACGATCCTGTGTCTGCTCCTCGGCTACCCGCTCGCCTATCTCATCGCCTTCAAGGCCGGCCGCTGGCGCAATCTGCTGCTGGTCCTGGTCATCGCGCCGTTCTTCACCAGCTTCCTGATCCGTACGCTCGCCTGGAAGACGATCCTGGCCGACGGCGGCACGGTCGTCGGCGTACTGGACACCCTGCATGTCCTCGATGTGACCAGCTGGCTCGGCTGGACCGAGGGCAGCCGCGTCCTGGCCACCCCGATGGCGGTGGTCTGCGGTCTGACGTACAACTTCCTGCCCTTCATGATCCTGCCGCTCTACACCTCGCTGGAGCGCATCGACGGCCGGCTCCACGAGGCCGCCGGCGATCTCTACGCCCGGCCGTTCACCACCTTCCGCAAGGTGACCTTCCCGCTCTCCATGCCGGGTGTCGTCTCCGGCACGCTGCTCACCTTCATCCCGGCGAGCGGCGACTACGTCAACGCCGAACTGCTCGGCTCCACCGACACCAAGATGGTCGGCAGCGTCATCCAGACGCAGTTCCTGCGGGTCCTCGACTATCCGACGGCGGCCGCGCTCTCCTTCATCCTCATGGCGGTCGTCCTGTTCATGGTCACCGTCTATATCCGCCGAGCAGGGACGGAGGACCTGGTCTGATGGGCGTGACGCGTTGGATCCGGCGCAACCTGGTGGTCATCGCGGGCGTACTGACGCTCGGCTACATGATCGTGCCCAACCTCGTGGTGATGGTCTTCTCCTTCAACAAGCCGCAGGGCCGCTTCAACTACTCCTGGCAGCGCTTCTCCCTGGACGCCTGGAAGGACCCCTGCGGAGTCGCCGACCTGTGCGGCTCGCTGACCCTCTCGCTCCAGATCGCCGCCTGGGCGACCCTCGGCTCCACCGTCCTCGGCACGATGATCGCGTTCGCGCTGGTCCGCTACCGCTTCCGGGCGCGCGGCGCGATCAACTCGCTGATCTTCCTGCCGATGGCGATGCCCGAGGTCGTGATGGCCGCCTCGCTGCTCACGCTCTTCCTCAACATGGGCGCGCAGCTGGGCTTCTGGACCGTCCTGATCGCCCACATCATGTTCTGCCTCAGCTTCGTGGTGACAGCCGTCAAGGCCCGGGTCATGTCCATGGACCCCCGGCTCGAAGAAGCGGCGCGCGATCTCTACGCCGGGCCCGTGCAGACGTTTGTACGGGTCACCCTGCCGATCGCCGCCCCCGGCATCGCGGCGGGCGCGCTGCTCGCCTTCGCGCTCTCCTTCGACGACTTCATCATCACCAATTTCAACGCCGGCTCGACCGTGACCTTCCCCATGTTCGTCTGGGGCTCCGCACAGCGCGGCACGCCGGTGCAGATCAATGTCATCGGCACCGCGATGTTCGTCGTCGCCGTGCTGCTGGTGGTCGCGGGCCAACTGGTCAGCAACCGGCGGAAGAAGACCGCCGCCACCCCCTGAGCAGGTCTCGAAGGAGTTGGAAGACATGGCCCCAGGTGCCATGCGAAGTACGGCCACGACATCACTCTCCGACGCACAGCCGGTCCCGTACTGGCTGGACGACCCCGGCAGGCCCGGGGCGCTGCCCGCCCTCACCGGCGACGAACACTGCGACCTCCTCGTCGTCGGCGGCGGCTACAGCGGGCTGTGGACCGCGCTCCTCGCCAAGGAACGCGATCCGGAGCGGGATGTCGTCCTGATCGAGGGCCACGAGGTGGGCTGGGCCGCCTCGGGCCGCAACGGCGGCTTCTGCGCCGCCTCCCTCACCCACGGCTTCAGCAACGGCCTCGCCCGCTGGCCGGGTGAGCTGCGGACACTGGAAGAGCTCGGCGAGCGCAATCTCGACGCCATCGAGGCGACGGTCGCCCGCTACGCGATCGACTGCGCCTTCGAGCGCACCGGCGAGATCGATGTCGCCACGGAGCCGTACCAGCTCGACGACCTCCAGGAGGCGTACGAGGAGGCGACGCGGCTCGGCTTCACCGGTCTGGAGCTGCTCGACCGGGACGCGGTCCGCGCCGAGGTCGACTCGCCCACGTTCCTGGGCGGGCTGTGGGACCGGCGCGGGGTCGCCATGCTGCACCCGGCCAAGCTCGCCTGGGGGCTCAAGCAGGCCTGCGCGGACCTCGGCGTACGCGTCTACGAGAACACCCGCGGCCTGGAACTGACCAGGTCAGGCGCCGGGATGGCGGTACGCACCCCGTACGGCCGGGTCTTCGCCCGGCGGGTCGCGCTCGGCACCAATGTCTTCCCGTCCCTGGTCAGACGGGTGCGTCCGTACACCGTCCCGGTCTACGACTACGCCCTGATGACGGAGCCGCTGACGGCGGAGCAGCTGGGCGCGATCGGCTGGAAGAACCGTCAGGGTCTCGGGGACAGCGCCAATCAGTTCCACTACTTCCGGATCACCCCCGACCACCGCGTCCTGTGGGGCGGCTACGACGCGATCTACCCGTACGGCGGCCGGCTCAGCGCCGCTCTGGAGCACCGCCCGGAGACGTATCTCAAGCTCGCCTCCCACTTCTTCCGCTGCTTCCCGCAGCTGGAGGGCGTGCGCTTCAGCCATGCCTGGGGCGGTGCGATCGACACCTGTACCCGCTTCTCGGCCTTCTTCGGTACGGCGTACGCGGGCCGGGTCGCGTACGCCGCCGGGTACACCGGCCTCGGCGTCGGTGCGACCCGCTTCGGCGGGGACGTGATGCTCGACCTGCTGGCGGGGGAGCGGACCGCGCGTACGGAGCTGGAGATGGTCCGCAGCAAGCCGCTGCCGTTCCCGCCGGAGCCGGCCGCCTGGGCCGGGATCGGCCTCACCAAATGGTCGTTGGCCCGCGCCGATGCCCGGGGCGGCCGGCGTAACGCGTGGCTGCGGACCATGGACCGGCTGGGGCTCGGCTTCGACAGCTGACCGGGCGCCGGTACGGCCGTTCCGGGGGCGGACAGGGAGCCGGACGGGGCCGGGGCGGGGAGCGGAACAGGCGCGGTGCCGCCAGAGGTATTGACCACACCAATTGGTCTGGACCATGCTGTGCGCGCCCCGCCCCGTCATCTTCCCCATGCCCGGAGGCAGTTGTGGAACGCTCCAGACGTCCTGCTCTGTACCCAAGACTGATAGCCACCCTCGCGGCCGCCGTACTCACCGCGGCCGGACTGGTCGTCTCCGCGCAGACGGCGCGGGCCGCCGACGCGGACATCGCCCGTAACGGAAACTTCGAGTCCGGCCTCAGCGGCTGGAGCTGTACGGCCGGCAGCGGCGCCCTCGTCAGCACGCCCGTGCACGGCGGCAGCGGCGCGCTCAAGGGAACCCCGGCAGGCAACGACAACGCCAAGTGCTCGCAGACCGTCACAGTCGTGCCGAACTCCGCGTACACCCTGAGCGCCTGGGTCCGGGGCAGCTACGTCTACCTCGGCGCGTCCGGGACCGGCACCACCGACGTCTCGACCTGGACCCAGTCCGCGCCCGACTGGCAGAAGCTGACCACCAGCTTCCGCACCGGGCCGAGCACCACGTCCGTGACCGTGTACACCAACGGCTGGTACGGCACCCCGGCCTACTACGCCGACGATCTGACCCTCGTCGGCCCCGGCGGCACGCCCGCACAGCCCCCGGCCGTCCCCTCCGGCCTCAAGGCGGGACAGGTCACCTCCTCCTCCGTCGGCCTCTCCTGGTCACCCGTCACGGGTGCCACCGGCTACACCGTGTACCGGGGCGGCAGCAAGGCCCTCGACGTCAGCGGCACGTCGGCGACCGTCTCCGGGCTCAGCCCCGCCACCGCCTACAGCTTCCAGGTCGCCGCGACCAACGCCGCAGGAGCGTCCGCCCTCTCACCCGCCGTCAGCGCCACCACCTCCGCCTCGGGCGGCGGCGGCAGCGGGGGCGCGAACCTGCCCGCGCACGCCCTGGTCGGCTATCTGCACTCCAGCTTCGCCAACGGCTCCGGCTACACCCGGATGGCCGATGTGCCCGACTCGTGGGACGTCATCAACCTCGCCTTCGGCGAGCCCACGTCCGTCACCTCCGGCGACATCCGCTTCAGCCTCTGCCCGGCCGCCGAATGCCCGAACGTCGAATCGGCAGCCGAGTTCAAGGCGGCCATCAAGGCCAAGCAGGCCGCGGGCAAGAAGGTCCTGATCTCCATCGGCGGCGCGAACGGTCAGGTCCAGCTGGCCACCACCGCGGCCCGTGACACCTTCGTCTCCTCGGTCTCCAAGATCATCGACGAGTACGGTCTGAACGGCCTGGACATCGACTTCGAGGGCCACTCGCTGTCGCTGAACACCGGCGACACCGACTTCCGCAGCCCCACGACCCCGGTCATCGTCAACCTGATCTCCGCGATCAAGACCCTCAAGGCCAAGTACGGCGCGGACTTCGTCCTCACCATGGCCCCCGAGACCTTCTTCGTACAGCTCGGCTACCAGTACTACGGCTCCGGCCCCTGGGGCGGCCAGGACCCGCGCGCCGGGGCGTACCTCCCGGTCATCCACGCCCTGCGCGACGACCTCACCCTGCTGCACGTCCAGGACTACAACTCGGGCTCGATCATGGGTCTGGACAACCAGTACCACTCGATGGGCGGCGCCGACTTCCACATCGCCATGACCGACATGCTGCTCACCGGCTTCCCGGTGGCCGGTGACACCACGAAGGTCTTCCCGGCGCTGCGTCCCGAGCAGGTCGCGATCGGCCTGCCGGCCTCCACCCAGGCGGGCAACGGCCACACCTCACCGGCCGAGGTCACCAAGGCGCTGAACTGCCTGACCAAGAAGACCGACTGCGGCTCCTACCAGACCCACGGCACCTGGCCCGCCCTGCGCGGACTGATGACCTGGTCGATCAACTGGGACCGCTTCAACCAGTGGGAGTTCCAGAAGAATTTCGACGCGTACTTCGGCTGAGACCATCTGGTACGGGTCCGCGCGAGCCGGTCAGTGTGGGGTGGGTCCGCGTGAGCCGGGTCCGCGCGAGCCGAGGCCGGCGAGGACCCGCACCAGGAGAATCAGCAGCATCCCGCACAGCAGCACACTGCCGAGGACGTCCAGCGGCCAGTGGTAGCCACGCAGCATGAGACCGGTGCCCGTCGCCAGGGTGAGCAGGACGGCGACGGGCACCGTTCTGTTCCGGCCCGCGTACGGGGCGAGGAGCAGGGCCGCGCCGCCGTACGCGACCATCGCCGTCGCCGTATGGCCGGACGGGTAGTAGCCGGTGGCATCGGTGAGCGGGCCCGGCCTGGCGATCCACAGCTTGAGCGGCATGACCAGGGCGGGGACCGCGGCCATCGTGACCGCGACCGCCAGGGCCTGAGCGCGCCGCCCGCGCCGGAGCGCGTAGCCGATCGCGACAGCCAGCACGGGCAGGGCGACCGGCATACCGCCGAGGTCGGCGAGGACTTCGGTCAGTGGCCGGGGGCCCTGGCCGGCGAGGGCGAGACCGAGACGTTCATCGGCCGCGCGCAGCGGTCCGCCGGCGGCGGCCTGCCAGGTGACGAGCCCGAAGAGGACCGCGCACAGGGCGAAGAGTCCGGAGCGGAAAAAAGCCGGCCGCCCGGGAACAGGGGGGGTAGTTCCAGGGCGGCCGTCAGGACCGGTGTGCCGCACGCCCCGGGGGGTTTGGGGCGGGCGGCCGTCCGATCCGTGAGGAGTTCCAGAGCCTGAAGCTCCAGTGGTGTGCGCGAAGGCACGGCCAAAGCGGCGCTGGGGACGCTCCGCTCCGGCGTCGCTCGCAGTCCCCTGCGAGCGGGGTGTTTCTCTCATCTGCCGAAACCGTACGTCAGGGCCGCGAGGACCGACAGCCGGAATCCGATCCCGCCATCGGCCCCCCACAGCTTCTTCACAGGCCCCGACCGCTGATCCGGCGGATGGCCAGGTCGGAGCGGCTGTCCGGCCGCTCAGGCAACCGTTCGAGAGGGCTGTTCAGAGGGTGGCGAACGCCTGCTCGATGATGTCCAGGCCCTCGTTCAGCAGGTCCTCACCGATCACCAGCGGCGGCAGGAAGCGCAGCACATTGCCGTACGTACCGGTGGTGAGGACGAGCAGCCCCTCGGTGTGGCAGGCCTTGGCGAGCGCGGCGGTCGCCTCCGGGTTCGGCTCCTTGGTGTCCCGGTCCTTGACCAGCTCGATGGCGATCATCGCGCCGCGGCCGCGGACGTCACCGACGATGTCGTACTTCTCCTGCAGCGCGGCGAGCCGGCCCTTCATGACCTCCTCGATGCGCCTGGCCTTCGAGACGAGGTCCAGCTCCTTCATCGTCTCGATGGCGCCCAGCGCGGCGGCGCAGGCCACCGGGTTCCCGCCGTACGTACCGCCGAGGCCGCCCGAGTGCGCGGCGTCCATGATCTCGGCGCGGCCGGTCACGGCGGCGAGAGGCAGGCCGCCCGCGATGCCCTTCGCGGTGGTGATCAGGTCGGGGACGACCCCCTCGTCCTCGCAGGCGAACCACTGGCCGGTGCGGCAGAAGCCGGACTGGATCTCGTCGGCGACGAAGACGATCCCGTTGTCCTTGGCGAACTTCGCGAGCGCCGGGAGGAAGCCCTTGGCCGGCTCGATGAAGCCGCCCTCGCCGAGCAGCGGCTCGATGATGATCGCGGCGACGTTGTCCGCGCCGATCTGCTTGTTGATCTGGTCGATGGCCTGGGCGGACGCCTCGGGGCCGCAGTTCTCGGGACCGGTCGGCCAGCGGTAGCCGTAGGCGACCGGCACCCGGTAGATCTCCGGGGCGAACGGTCCGAAGCCGTTCTTGTACGGCATGTTCTTCGAGGTCAGCGCCATGGTGAGGTTCGTACGGCCGTGATAGCCGTGGTCGAACACGACGACCGCCTGGCGCTTGGTGTACGACCGCGCGATCTTCACGGCGTTCTCGACGGCCTCGGCGCCCGAGTTGAACAGCGCGGACTTCTTGGCGTGGTCGCCGGGGGTCAGCTCGGCGAGCCGCTCACAGACCTCGACGTACCCCTCGTACGGCGTGACCATGAAACAGGTGTGGGTGAAGTCCGCGAGCTGGGCGGAGGCACGGCGTACGACGGCCTCGGCGCTGTTGCCGACCGAGGTCACGGCGATTCCGGAACCGAAGTCGATCAGCCGGTTGCCGTCCACGTCCTCCAGCACGCCGCCGCCGGCGCGGGCCGCGAAGACAGGCATCACGGACCCCACACCGCCGGCGACCGCGGCGGTACGGCGGGCCTGCAACTCCTGCGACTTCGGACCGGGGATGGCGGTGACGAGGCGGCGCTCCTGCGGGATAGCGGTCATGAGGGGCTCCTGGGGGTGTTTCCGGGTCTTTCTTCGCAGGCTAGGGGTGGGGAAGGGGAGCGGGCATGCGCCGTTCGGGAGTGGTGGGGGTGTGTCGTTGTCCGTGGCGGCCATACGGGGGGCGGTCGTGGGCGGCCCGGCGGCCGGGAGGGATGGGCAACGCCCCTGCGCGCGCGGGACGGTGAACTGCCCGCCAATGTATGGCCGTGGCAATACATTGGCGTGAGACAGGACGGCTTGCGCAGGACGGCTTGCACAGGGGGCAGAGGTTCATGGACACCGGCGGCACACACGACTCGCGGGGAACACGCGCCAACCCTGTGCCGCGCCCGGCGGGCCCGCCGCCGCCCATGCCGACCTCGGCGCCGCCGTTGCCGACCTCGGCGCCACCGTCCGGACCGGGCGGTCTGCCGCCCGCGCCCGGGCACGCGCCCTCCACAGGCCCGACGCTGCGGGACTGGCTGCGGGTGCCGCGGCTCGCCGACGCGCCCGGGACCTGGGCGTACGGGCACACGGCGCGGCCCCCGGAAGAACCGGAGCGCACCCCGGTGCGGCAGCTGGTCAGCGGGGCACTGATCTCGCTCCTCGCCGGCCTGCTGCTCTGGTCGCTGCTGTGGAACGGCTATCTCGGCGGCTTCTGGCTCTGGCCGCTCTACATGTTCACGCCAGACTCCTGGCGCGGGACGATGGCCTCCGTCGTCGCGTCCTATGTGTGGTACGCGATGGTCGTGGGCGGGCTGCTGGTCGTCTTCGGACGGCTGGGCCGCTGGGCCGAGCTCGCCGGGCGGATGGTGAACCACCGGCCCGGGGGCGTACCGAAGGGGACGGTCCCGGGGCCCCCGGAGCCCGAGGACGATCTCGCCGAGTGGCCCGAGCTGCGGGCGGCGGGACACGGCGAGATCGCGGCGCGGCTCGCTTCCGAGGTACGGGACGGGCGGATGACCGACGTCGACTACGCCCGGATCCGCCGCGCCTGGCACTCCGTACGGGCCGATCCCTCGCGGCTGACGGCGTTCGCCGAAGCCGTGCGGGGAAGCGGCGCCGCGGCATGTCTGCACCCCTCGGGCAAGCGTGACCTGCCAGTCCGCGCGGCCCGGCACGACCTGCTCGTACGCCAGGTCAGGCTCGGCACGGTCCAGGACGGCGAGCGGAACCCGTACCCCCGGCGGGGCACCGGGCTGGCCCTCGATCCGGTCCTGCTGGGGACCTCGCTGCTGGCCGTGGGGCCGCCGGGGGCGGGCAAGACCCATGCCCTCGTACGGCCGGTCGTCGAGTCGCTCGCGCTCCAGGCGCTCGCCGGCCAGGCCGCCGTCATCGTCGTCTGCGCCACCGGCACCCAGCTGGGCCCCGACGACGCCTATGACGTCGTCGTCAGGATCGGCGATCCGGAATCGGTCTACGACCTCGATCTGTACGGGGGTACGAACGACCCGGACGAGGCCGCCGCCGTACTGGCCGAGGGCCTCGTCGGCGATCTCACGGACACGGACAGCAGGCGGGCCACCACTGCGCTCGCCCAGCTGCTCGGCCCGTTCCGCGCCGCGCACGGCAGGCTGCCCGGCGTACCGGAGCTGCGCGAGCTTCTCGACTCGGAGCCCACCGCGCTGGCCGCGCTGAGGGAGGCGCTCGACTCCGAAGGGCACCACGCCATGCGGCGTGAACTCGACGCCCGCGAACGCCAGTCGGGCGTGCCCGGAGATCCGGGCCGCGCGCTCGCCGACCGGGTCGCGCTGCTCGACCGGCCCGCCTTCGCGAGCTTCTTCGACACCAGCGGCAGGACCCGGCCGTTCTCGCCGCGCGCCCTGGAACACCCGCTGCGGGTCCGTATCGATCTGCCGGAGCGCGGGCATGCCGAGGCCTCGCGGCTGCTGGCCCGGCTCGTCCTCGCCCAGTTCACGGCGAACGCGGCGGTGCGCGCCGACCGCTCGCTCTTCGCCTGTCTGGTACTGGACGACGCGACCCGCACCCTGACCGCGGAGACCCTGCGCGGGGTGCAGCGGCTGCGGTCGGTCAACGCGGGCGCGGTGCTCACCCTCCGGACGCTCGACGACGTACCGGAGGCGCTGCACACCGCGCTGCTCGGGGCGGTCGGCTGCCGGATGGCCTTCTCCGGGATCACGACCTGGGACGGCAAGCGCTTCGCGGAGGCGTGGGGCACGGAGTGGGTGGAGACACGGGATGTCACCCAGCGCACGGTCTTCGCCGACCAGCCGCTGACCCGGGCCATTCACGCGTTCCGGAAGCTGGTCACCGGCAAGGCCGTGACGACGGACGCGGTGACCGTACGGAAGGTCGAGCGCGAGCGCTGGTCGGCGTCCGAGCTGGCGCACTCGGTGCCGGCCGGGCACGCGGTGCTGTCCCTGCGGACGGTGGGCGGCGAGCACGCGCCGCCGCTGCTGGTGGATCTGCGGAACTGAGGAGGCCGCTCGACCGCTCGTACCGCTCGCCCGCTCGTACAAGCTTGCGGACGCGCTCGACCGCTCGCCCGGTCGTACAAGTCGGCAGGCGCTCGACCGCTCGCTCGGTCGTACAAGATGGCAGAATCGAGGGACGCCGTTCATACGGGATGGCGCACTTCTCCGCGATGCGGTCCGCCGCACCGCCCGCCCTCTGCCGAAGGCCCTACGGTTCACCATGCCGCCCACCCTCGCCTCGCTCATCCAGCACTCGGCGCTCAACCTCACTGTGCGTGCGGGTGAGGACCGGCTCCAGACCCCTGTCCGCTGGGTGCACGCGAGCGAGCTCGCCGACCCCGTGCCGTACATGGAGGGGGGCGAGCTGCTCCTCGTCACCGCGACGACGCTGGACGCCGAGGATCCCGAGGCGATGGCGGGCTATGTGCGGCGGCTGGTGGGCGCCGGGGTGGTCGGGCTCGGGTTCGCCGTCGGGGTCAACTACGAGGACGTTCCCGAGGCGCTCGTCGAGGCCGCGCGGTCGGCGGGGCTTCCGCTGCTGGCCGTGCCCCGGCGCACACCGTTCCTCGCCATCAGCAAGGCCGTCTCGGCGGCCATCGCGGCCGACCAGTACCGGGCGGTGACCGCGGGCTTCGAGGCCCAGCGGGAACTGACCAGGGCCGCGCTCGCCGACGGTCCCGCGGCGCTGCTGGCCCGGCTCGCCGCGCATGTGGACGGCTGGGCGGCGCTCTACGACGCGACCGGCACCGTCGTCGCCGCCGCGCCCGATTGGGCCGCGCGGCGGGCGGCCCGGCTGACCGCCGACGTGGAGCGGCTGCGGGAGCGGCCCGCGCCCGCGAGCGCGGTGGTCGGGGGCGCGGACGACCGGGTGGAGCTCCAGTCCCTGGGCACGGGGAGACGGGTGCGGGGCGCGCTGGCCGTCGGGACGGCGGCGCCGCTCGGCACGGTGGAGCGGTACGCGGTGCACTCGGCCATCGCCCTGCTGACGCTGACGACGGAGCGCTCGCGTGCCCTTCAGGCGGCGGAACAGCGGCTGGGCGCCGCGGTGCTGCGGATGCTGCTGTCCGGGCAGCCGGACCATGCGCGGGCGGTGGCGGGCGATCTGTACGGGGGCCTGCTGGACGCGCCGTTCCGGCTGATGATCGGCGAGTCGGCGGAGTCCGCGCCTGACGCGGGGGCCGATCATCCGCTCCAGGTGCTGGCCGAGGCGCTGGAGGCGGCGGCCGCGCGGGCGGGCGAGGCAGTACTGGCGGTCCCGGACGGCGAGGGGCGGCTCGCGGTGCTTGCGGTGGACGGCGGGGCGGTGGTCACGGCGGCCGAGGGATACGCCCGACGGGAGGCGGAGGAAGCCGGCGTGGTCGTCGGGCTCTCGGCGCCGACGGGGCCGATCGCGGCGGCGGGCGCGTACAAACAGGCCGAACAGGCACTGTCGGTGGCGCGCCGGCGCGGCCGGGCACTCGTCGAGCACGAGGAACTGGCGACCGGATCCATCCTTCCTCTGCTGGCGGACGACGCGGTACGGGCCTTCGCGGACGGCATGCTGCGCGCACTGTACGAACACGACGCCAAGGGCCGCGGGGACCTGGTGGCCTCCCTCCGGGCATGGCTGTCCCGCCACGGCCAATGGGACGCGGCAGCAGCCGACCTGGGCGTCCACCGCCACACCCTGCGCTACCGCATGCGCCGAGTAGAAGAGATCCTGGGCCGCTCCCTGGACGACCCGGACGCCCGCATGGAACTGTGGCTGGCCCTAAAAACAACCAAGCCCTCGGAATAGCACCCCCACCCGTCGCCGCTGCCCGCCCGGGGGGCGTGGGCGCCGGCGACTGTCCTGCCGCCGGCAGGGCTCGGGTCGCGAGGCCGGTGGGCGTGGGGGGCCGGGGGCTTGCATCCGGTTTCGGGGAGGGGCGGGGTGGGGGAGACACCGCCCCGCGCACGACAAAGCGGCACAACCGACCGCCCCCACCACTCCACCCCGGACAAACGACCCCCCGCCCCCGCACCCCTACCGTGGGACGCAGACACGCAGACACCCCCGACTACTCGGAAGGGCCGGAACTCGCAATGACTTCCACCCACGCCTTCTGGCTCGCCGGCCGCCAGGCCACCGGCGAGGACACCCTCGACGTCACCTCCCCCTGGGACGGCCGGCTCGTCGGCACCGTCGCCGTTCCGACCGAGGATCAGGTCGAGGAGGCCGTCGCCGCCGCGCACGCCGTGCTGGACGAGTTCGCCGCGACCCCCGCGCATGTACGGGCCGCCGCCCTCGACCACGTCTCGCGCAGGCTCGTCGAGCGCACCGAGGAGATCGCCCAGCTGATCTCCGCCGAGAACGGCAAGCCCCTCAAGTGGGCACGGGGCGAAGTCGGCCGCGCCGTCTCCGTGTTCCGCTTCGCCGCCGAGGAAGCCCGCCGCTTCAACAGCGGCGACGCCCAGCGCCTCGACACCGACGCCGGCGGCGCCGGCCGCCTCGCCCTGACCCGCCGCTTCCCCCGCGGCGCCGTCCTCGGCATCGCGCCGTTCAACTTCCCGCTCAACCTGTGCGCCCACAAGATCGCCCCCGCCATCGCCGTCGGCGCCCCGATCATCCTCAAGCCCGCCCCCGCGACCCCGCTCTCCGGCCTGCTCCTCGGTGAGCTGCTGGCCGAGACCGATCTGCCGGCCGGCGCCTGGTCCGTCCTGCCCGTGCCGAACGACCGGATGCCCGCCCTCGTCCAGGACGAGCGGCTGCCGGTGATCTCTTTCACCGGCTCCGACAAGGTCGGCTTCGCGATCATGGACTCCGTCCCGCGCAAGCACTGCACGCTCGAACTCGGCGGCAACGGCGCGGCCGTCGTCCTCGCCGACTACGCGAGCGAGAGGGACCTCGACTGGGCGGCGACCCGGATCGCCACGTTCTCGAACTACCAGGGCGGCCAGTCCTGCATCTCCGTGCAGCGCGTGATCGCCGACGCCTCGGTGTACGAACGCCTCGTACCCAAGATCGTCGCCGCCGTCGAGACCCAGGTCACCGGCGACCCCGCCACGGACACCACCGACGTGGGACCGCTCGTCAGCGAGGACGCGGCCAAGCGGGTCGAGTCGTGGGTCGACGAGGCCGTACGGGCCGGCGCCCAGCTGCTCACCGGCGGCAAGCGGGACGGCGCGACCTACGCGCCCACCGTGCTCTCCGAGGTCCCCGAGGACGTCACGATCTCCTGCGAGGAGGTCTTCGGCCCGGTCCTCACGCTGCGCCGGATCGAGAGCGAGGCCGAGGCCTTCGCCGCGGTCAACGACTCCAAGTACGGCCTCCAGGCAGGCGTGTTCACCCACGACTTGCAGGCCGCGTTCCGCGCCCACCGCGCTCTTGAGGTGGGCGGCGTGATCGTCGGCGACGTCCCCTCGTACCGCGCGGACCAGATGCCGTACGGCGGCGCCAAGCAGTCCGGCGTCGGCCGCGAGGGCGTGCGCTTCGCGATGGACGACTACACGTACGAGCGCGTCATGGTGCTGACGGGCCTGGCCCTCTAGGAGCCAAGCCCGCCCCCGCACCACCAGGAACGGCCGGAGCCCGCTCACCGCGAGCGGCTCCGGCCGTTCCCGTACGTCAACGTCAACGTCAACGCCGGCGGCAACGGCAACCGCTCCGCCCACAACTGGTGCAGGCGGCAGGAATCGGGTAGATACGGACGAGTAGAACCGGCCGGTAAAACCATCATTGGACCCGACTCCGCGGCGAGGTGAGTTCCTCATGTCCGCCCCATCCGCCCCATCCGAAGCATCCGCACCGCAGGAACCGCAGGGCAAGCCCAAGGTCACCGAGCGAGAAGCACGCCAGGTCGCCGAGGCCGCCCGTGAGCAGGGCTGGCGCAAGCCCAGTTTCGCCAAGGAGATGTTCCTCGGCCGCTTCCGGCTCGACCTCATCCATCCGCACCCGATGCCCGCCTCCGAGGACGTCAGGCGCGGTGAGGAGTTCCTCGCGAAGCTGCGCGCCTTCTGCGAGACGAAGATCGACGGCGCCCTGATCGAGCGCGAGGCCAAGATCCCCGACGAGGTGGTCAACGGCCTCAAGGAACTGGGCGCGCTCGGTATGAAGATCGACACGAAGTACGGCGGGCTCGGCCTCACCCAGGTGTACTACAACAAGGCCCTGGCTCTCGTCGGATCCGCCAGCCCCGCGATCGGCGCGCTGCTCTCCGCCCATCAGTCGATCGGCGTACCGCAGCCGCTCAAAATCTTCGGCACCCAGGAGCAGAAGGACACCTTCCTGCCGCGCCTGGCCCGTACCGATATCTCGGCCTTCCTGCTCACCGAGCCCGATGTGGGCTCCGACCCCGCCCGGCTGGCGACGACGGCCGTCCTGGACGGCGATACGTATGTCCTCGACGGCGTGAAGCTGTGGACGACCAACGGTGTCGTCGCCGACCTGCTCGTGGTGATGGCCCGAGTGCCCAAGTCCGAGGGCCGCAAGGGCGGCATCACGGCGTTCGTCGTCGAGGCCGACTCCCCGGGCGTCACCGTCGAGAACCGCAACGCCTTCATGGGCCTGCGTGGCCTGGAGAACGGCGTGACCCGCTTCCACCAGGTCCGCGTCCCCGCCACGAACCGGATCGGCCCCGAGGGCGCCGGCCTCAAGATCGCCCTCACCACCCTCAACACCGGCCGTCTCTCGCTGCCCGCGATGTGTGTGGGCGCGGGCAAGTGGTGTCTGAAGATCGCCCGCGAATGGTCCGCCGCACGCGAGCAGTGGGGCAAGCCCGTCGCCCAGCACGAGGCTGTGGGCGAGAAGATCTCCTTCATCGCCGCGACCACGTTCGCGCTGGAGGCGGTGGTCGACCTGTCCTCCCAGATGGCCGACGAGGACCGCAACGACATCCGTATCGAAGCGGCCCTGGCCAAGCTGTACGGCTCCGAGATGGGCTGGCTGATGGCCGACGAACTGGTCCAGATCCGCGGCGGCCGCGGCTTCGAGACGGCCGACTCCCTGGCGGCCCGCGGCGAACGCGCCGTACCCGCCGAGCAGATGCTCCGCGACATGCGCATCAACCGTATCTTCGAGGGCTCCACGGAGATCATGCATCTGCTGATCGCCCGCGAGGCGGTCGATGCCCATCTCGCGGTCGCAGGCGACATCATCGATCCGGACAAGTCGCTGTCCGACAAGGCGAAAGCCGGTGCGCAGGCGGGCAAGTTCTACGCGCGCTGGCTGCCGAAGCTGGTCGCGGGACCGGGCCAGCTGCCGCGCTCGTACGCCGAGTTCCACCCCGCCGGCTTTCCGGACCTGTCAACGCATCTGCGCTACGTCGAACGCAACTCCCGCAAGCTCGCACGCTCCACCTTCTACGCCATGTCGCGCTGGCAGGGACGGATGGAGACCAAGCAGGGCTTCCTCGGCCGGATCGTCGACATCGGCGCGGAGCTGTTCGCGATGAGCGCGGCCTGCGTACGGGCCGAACTGCTGCGTACGAGCGGGGAACACGGCCGCGAGGCGTATCAACTGGCCGATGTCTTCTGCCGGCAGGCCCGTATCCGCGTCGAGGAGCTCTTCAACCGGCTCTGGTCCAACACGGACGAAGTGGACCGCAAGGTCGTGGACGGCGTCCTCTCCGGCACGTACGCCTGGCTGGAGGAGGGCATCATCGACCCGAGCGGCGAGGGCCCCTGGATCGCGGACGCGACGCCGGGCCCGTCCGCACGGGACAACGTCCACCGGCCGGTCCGGTGAGACCGGCCGATCAGGTGAGACCCGCCGAGCCGCTCCGCCGTTGAACCGCTGAGGTCCCGGCCGGGTCACGTCCGTACGGCGGACGTGACCCGGCCGTCTCGCGTCACATCGGTCAGTTGAACGGGTCCAGCGTGATGTACGCCTGCTGCGGGTTGCTGTCGTTCACCAGCGACTCGTAGTTGCCGACATCGTCGAAGGCGAAGGCGTACGCCTTGCCGTCAGCCATCTGCGCGTGAATCTTCCGGGCGTAGTGGTTGGTCACCGTGTCCAGATAGAAGTTCGCCGAGCTCGTGTCGGGCTGGTTGGGGTTGACCAGCAGAGTGGACCGGTTGAAGCCCGCGCACAGCGTGCGCGAGATCGGGCCGCGTACGAGATCGTTGGGCGCGTCCAGCAGCTTGTAGCAGCCGAAGATGCTGTCGGCGTCCGGCTTCTGGAACGAGGTGACGACCGCTCCGGAGCTGTTCGTGAAGTTCATGACGTTGCCGGAGACCCGGCCGAAGTACTTGGTGTTCGGCTGGTCGCCGAACGGCGTCACCGTCAGTGTCGAGGTGGCGTACTTGGCCCACACCCGGTTGATGTAGTCGTCCATCACACCGGCCGGCAGGGCGCCCGACTCGACGCCGTGACCGGGCGCGAGGGCACGCAGGACGGTGCCGTCGGAGCGGGTCTGGATCAGATTGGCCCAGCCGCCCGGCTGACCCCTGAGGGAGTTGAAGAAGCCGTTGTAGCCGCCGGCCTTGAGGTGGCCGGTGGTCTTGGTGGTGCCATTGGGAATCTTGACCCCGACGGCGTACGGCGCCGAGAACATGTCGACCTGTGTGCTGTTGATCCACAGTCCGGCGTCATTGAGCGTGTACTCGGTCCAGTTGAACAGAATGTCCCGGTTCGGATCGGCCGGGTTCTGCACCGCGGGCTGCACGAGACCGCCGGTGGTCAGCTTGAAGACGAGCTTCTGACCGTACGAGAAGTAGACCCGGCCGGAGAACTTCGGCATCCGGATCGTCGTGGACTGCCCGTTGGCCGGCCCGGCGATCGACGCGTCGGGCGCCGGTGTGGGCGGATTGCCCCCGGCGGGCCAGGCGTGGAACGTCCCGTTCGCGTCGGCCCAGCCCTGCTGGCCCGTCGTGAGCAGCGTCCCGAGGTTGTAGATGTAGACCGGGTCCGTGCGCCCGGAGTTGTTGGTGATGGTGAGCGGAATGGTCGTGGGAACCGCCGCTTCGGCAGCGACCGCGGGTCCGGCGGACGTGACGCCGGTGAACCCGGCGGCATAGATCACCGCGGCGGCCAGGGACGCCAGCAACTGTCTGGTACGGAACACGCTCTACCTCCTGCAGTGTGGGGTTGAGAGCGCTCTCAGAATCGGCCCACGGCTGAGACCTGTCAATGAAGCGGTCCCAACTTGCCTAATTCCCAACGACGTTGACCTGACGGAGAGTTTCACGCCGGCCGGCCACGAAGCGCGGGGCCGAGGTCACGTCCAGCGGCATCGAACCGCCCTGTGTCACGATGCCCCCACCAACAAGGGGGGCACGCATGAGCGAAGCACTAGGCGTCGGCGGACACGTCGCCTTCGACGGCCAGTACGTCACCATCACCCGCAAGGGATTCCTCGCCCGCGCCACCGTCGGCAAAGGCGAAAAGCGCCTGCACGTCTCGCAGATCGGCGCCATTCAATGGAAGCCGGCCGGCCCCATCATGAACGGCTTCATCCAGTTCACCCTCCCCGGAGGGAACGAGCGCCTCAGCCACTTCGGCAGCCAGACGTCCAGCGCCGGTAAGGACGAGAACAGTGTCGTCTTCGACAAGAAGCGTCAGCCCGAGTTCGAGGTCCTTCGCTCAGATGTCGAAGCGGCTATCGTCCAGCATCACGCCCCGAAACCTTCCGGAGCCCCGGCCGCTGAATCGCTGGCCGACGAGCTGACCAAACTGGCCGCGCTCCGCGACCGGGGTGTCCTGAGCCCGCAGGAGTTCGAGCAGCAGAAGGCGCGTCTTCTCGGCTGACCGCCGACCCCACCGACCGACCCGGCCGCTTCCCCGGTGCGGCTGGTCTGCCCTACGCGCTCGTCGGTTGCGGGGGTGCTGTTCGCCGTCACGATCTATCTGATCCGGCAGCTCGGTACCTCGTGACCTCGCGCCCGTCATGCCGCACAATCGAGCGTCGAGCGCGATCAACTCATCACGGGGGCAGGGATGTTCGGGACAGGGACGAAGCAGCGGCGGCGGGGGCTCGTGGCCGTGGTGGTGGGGGGCGTGCTGGTCGGGGCGGGTGCGTGCGGTGGTGACGACGGCAAGGCCGGGAAGAGCGGCGCCACGTCCTCCGCCATACCCACCTCCGTGCCGGCCGGTGGACGCGCGCCGCTCACCGAGAAGCAGCTCACCACCGTCTCCTTCACCGACGGCGAGAAGATCGGCGCGTACACCGCCTCCGACTACTCCCTCGGCGCGCCCCTCGGTGAGGACTACACCGCCGAGCCCGCCGTCTGCCAGCCGCTGGTCAGCCTCACCAAGGGCGCCACCGCGTTCGGCCCCGCCGCCGAGGTCCACCGCAAGGTCGACATCCCCGACGAGATGCTCGGCCTCACCGTCGGCGTACAACTGCGGTCGTACGCGGCTCAGGACGCGACCGGCGTCATGAAGGCCCTGGAGACCGCGGGCCGGCAGTGCGCCGGCGGCTTCACCGAGGTCCGGGCGATGGTGCGGGCGACCTACCTGAAGGTGGAGCCCGCCAAGGCGCCGGATCTGGGGGACGAGGCGGCGGCGTACCGCTTCACGATCCTCGACGTGAAGGGGAAGCTGAAGCTGTACGAGTACCTGACCGTCATACGGTCCGGCTCCACCACGCTCGCCTTCCGCGCGGAGATCACCGGCACCAAGGACGTCGGGGGAGTGCCCGAGGAGATCGTCCGGGCCCAGTGGCAGAAGTTCCGGTCCGCCGCACCGGCCCCGGGCGCTAAGAAGACCACCGCGAAGACCCAAGGCACCGCGAAGACCAAAGACCCCGAGGAGAATCAAGACAGCGCAAAGACCCGGGCCCCGGGAGAGGCCGGAAAAGCCGGGAAGAAGGGAAAGAAGGGCTCATAGCCCCGCGCACAAGCACCGCACAGGCGCATTCACAGGGGCGCGCTGTCTTCCCGTAGCGCGTATGAGGCAAGAATGGGGGGCATGAGCGACAGTCCAGCCCCTCTCGCCGATCCACATATCGCCTTCGGGCCGACCGAAGGCCGCCGGGACCTCGTCGTCCTCGGCTCCACCGGATCCATCGGCACCCAGGCCATCGACCTGGTCCTGCGCAACCCCGAACGCTTCCGTGTCACCGCGCTCTCCGCCGCGGGCGGACGCGTGACGCTGCTCGCCGAGCAGGCGCGGCGGCTGCGGGTCCGTACCGTCGCGGTCGCGCGCGAGGAGGTGGTGCCCGCGCTCCGGGAGGCGCTGCGGGCGGAGTACGGGACGGGCGAGCCGATCCCCGAGATCCTCGCCGGGCCTGACGCGGCCACCGAACTGGCCGCGGCGGACTGCCACACCGTGCTCAACGGCATCACCGGGTCCATCGGACTCGCCCCCACGCTCGCCGCTCTCACGGCGGGCCGGACGCTCGCTCTCGCCAACAAGGAATCGCTGATCGTCGGCGGCCCGCTGGTCAAGGCACTGGCGAGGCCCGGCCAGATCATTCCCGTCGACTCCGAGCACGCCGCGCTCTTCCAGGCGCTGGCCGCCGGCACCCGCGCCGATGTGCGCAAGCTCGTGGTCACGGCGTCCGGCGGGCCCTTCCGGGGCCGTACGAAGGCCGAGCTGGCGGACGTCACCCCCAAGGACGCCCTCGCGCACCCCACCTGGGCCATGGGCCCGGTGATCACGGTGAACTCCGCGACCCTCGTCAACAAGGGTCTCGAAGTCATCGAGGCGCATCTGCTGTACGACATTCCCTTCGAACGCATTGAGGTGGTCGTCCACCCTCAGTCGTATGTCCATTCGATGGTGGAATTCAGCGACGGCTCGACCCTGGCCCAGGCGACCCCGCCCGATATGCGCGGGCCGATCGCCGTCGGTCTCGGCTGGCCGCTACGGGTGCCGGACGCCGCCCCCGCCTTCGACTGGACCAAAGCCTCGACCTGGGAATTCTTCCCGCTCGACGGGGACGCCTTCCCGTCCGTGGGACTCGCCAGGCAGGTCGGAACGCTGGGCGGCACGGCCCCGGCGGTGTTCAATGCCGCGAACGAGGAGTGCGTGGACGCGTTCCTGTCGGGCCGGCTGCCGTTCAACGGCATCATGGATACGGTCACCGAGGTCGTCGCGGAGCACGGTCACCCTCGTACGGGAACCTCGCTCACCGTGGCGGACGTCCTTGAGGCGGAGACCTGGGCCCGCGCCCGGGCCCGTGAAATGGCAGAGAAATTCAGCGAAGAACGGCCAGCGGAGGCTCGCGCATGACGATCCTGTTGACGGTCCTCGGCATTGTGCTGTTCGCCGTGGGACTGCTCTTCTCCATCGCCTGGCACGAACTGGGCCATCTGTCGACGGCCAAGCTGTTCGGCATCCGGGTGCCCCAGTACATGGTCGGCTTCGGGCCGACCATCTGGTCGCGGAAGAAGGGCGATACGGAGTACGGGCTCAAGGCGATCCCGCTCGGCGGCTACATCCGCATGATCGGGATGTTCCCGCCAGGACCCGACGGCCGGATCGAGGCCCGCTCCACCTCACCCTGGCGCGGCATGATCGAGGACGCCCGCTCGGCGGCCTTCGAGGAGCTGCAGCCCGGCGACGACACCCGCCTCTTCTACACGCGCAAGCCGTGGAAGCGCGTGATCGTGATGTTCGCGGGTCCGTTCATGAACCTCATCCTCGCGGTCGTGATCTTCATCGGCGTCGCGATGAGCTTCGGTTTCCAGACCCAGACCACCGAGGTCGCCGGCGTCCAGCAGTGCGTCATCTCGCAGAGCGACAAGCGGGACACCTGTGAGAAGGGCGACAAGATCTCGCCCGCCCGCGCCGCCGGCCTCAAGGAGGGCGACAAGATCGTCGCCTTCAACGGGCAGCGCGTCGAGGACTGGTCCACGCTGTCGAACCTGATCCGTAAGACGATCGGCCCGGCCACCATCACCGTCGACCGTGACGGCACGGAGAAGGTCCTGCACGCCACGCTCGCCAAGAACGTGGTCGCCGAGAAGGACTCCGACGGAGAGATCGTCCCGGACAAGTACGTCCCCGCCGGCTATCTCGGCTTCGCCGCCTCCACCGAGATCGTCCCGCTCTCCTTCCCCCAGTCCGTGGACCGCATGGGGACCATGATCGGAGACGGCGTCGAGTCGATCGTCGCTCTTCCCTCCAAGATCCCCGACCTCTGGAGCGCGGCCTTCGGGGACGGTCCGCGCAAGGACGACTCGCCGGTCGGCGTGGTCGGCGCGGCACGCATCGGCGGCGAGGTGATGACGCTGAACGTCCCGGCGCAGAACCAGATCGCGATGATGCTGTTCCTGCTCGCGGGCTTCAACCTCTCCCTCTTCCTCTTCAACATGCTGCCGCTGCTCCCGCTCGACGGCGGTCATATCGCGGGCGCGCTGTGGGAGTCGCTGCGGCGCAAGCTCGCGCGGGTCTTCAGGCGGCCCGACCCGGGCCCGTTCGATGTGGCGAAGCTGATGCCCGTCGCCTATGTCGTGGCGGGGATCTTCATCTGCTTCACGCTGCTCGTCCTGGTCGCCGACGTCGTCAACCCCGTCAAGATTTCCTAGCGGCGCTACCGACCGGGCGGAATCTGGTTCTGCCCGTTTCGCGGCGGCCGGGCACCTTTCGTGTCCGGCCGCTCACGACCTGGTGCGGGTCGTTACCTTTGGGCCGATTTTTCGTGGGGATGTGCTCCGGCGGCGCGCGGTGGCGTAATCTCGGGGGCTGGAGCCCGCCGATCTCGGGACCTTGATCCACACCTTGGGGTTGCACAGCAGATGACTGCAATTTCGCTCGGAATGCCGTCCGTTCCGACCAAGCTCGCAGACCGAAGGGTCAGCCGGAAGATCCAGGTCGGGTCGGTCGCGGTCGGTGGGGACGCACCGGTGTCGGTGCAGTCGATGACGACGACGCGTACGTCCGACATAGGGGCGACGCTGCAGCAGATCGCCGAGTTGACGGCGTCGGGCTGTCAGATCGTGCGCGTGGCGTGTCCGACCCAGGACGACGCGGACGCGTTGGCGACGATCGCGCGGAAGTCACAGATTCCGGTGATCGCGGATATTCATTTCCAGCCGAAGTACGTGTTCGCGGCGATCGACGCGGGCTGTGCGGCGGTACGGGTCAACCCCGGGAACATCAAGCAGTTCGACGACAAGGTGAAAGAGATCGCGAAAGCGGCTCTGGCATCGCGGACACCGATCCGCATCGGGGTCAACGCCGGTTCGCTGGACGCGCGTCTGCTGAAGAAGTACGGCAAGGCGACTCCCGAGGCGCTGGTGGAGTCGGCGCTGTGGGAGGCGTCACTGTTCGAGGAGCACGGCTTCCAGGACATCAAAATCTCCGTCAAGCACAACGACCCGGTCGTGATGGTCAACGCCTACCGGCAGTTGGCGGCTCAGTGCGACTACCCGCTGCACCTGGGTGTGACGGAGGCCGGTCCGGCGTTCCAGGGCACCATCAAGTCCGCGGTGGCTTTCGGCGCGCTGCTGGCCGAGGGCATCGGCGACACGATCCGGGTCTCGCTGTCGGCGCCGCCGGTCGAGGAGGTCAAGGTCGGCCTTCAGATCCTGGAGTCGCTGAATCTGAAGCCGCGCCGGCTGGAGATCGTCTCGTGCCCCTCCTGCGGCCGGGCCCAGGTCGACGTGTACAAGCTGGCGGACGAGGTGACGGCCGGTCTCGAAGGCATGGAGGTCCCGCTGCGCGTGGCCGTCATGGGCTGTGTGGTGAACGGTCCCGGTGAGGCCCGTGAGGCCGATCTCGGGGTCGCGTCCGGCAACGGCAAGGGCCAGATCTTCGTCAAGGGTGAAGTCATCAAGACCGTGCCGGAGTCGAAGATCGTGGAGACCCTGATCGAAGAGGCCATGAAGATCGCCGAGCAGATGGAGCGGGACGGAATCCCCTCCGGAGAGCCCGAAGTCTCCATCAGCTGACGCCTCTCGGCCGGCGCCGGCCCCCTCGGCCGACCGCCGCCACGTTCCGTAACGGGTTCCCCAGCCGCCGCCCCCGGGCATTGGCTGGGGAACCCTCTGTTGTGAGCGGCACGCCGGGAAACCGGCGGGTACAGTGCGGAGAATCAGCAGACCGTATGGTGAGGCCCCCTCGTGTTGACGCAGACCACCACCCGGGTCCTCGAGCCCGGCGAACTCGGCGCCGCGCTCGCCATCCTGGAGAGCGAGCCCGTCGACAACGCCTTTGTGACATCCCGCGTACAGGTAGCGGGACTTGACCCCTGGCGCCTCGGCGGCGAGATGTGGGGCTGGTACGCGGACGGACGGCTCCGCTCACTCTGCTACTCCGGCGCCAATCTCGTCCCCATCTGCGCCACCCCCGAGGCCGTGCGCGCCTTCGCCGAACGCGCCCGCAGAAGCGGCCGCCGCTGCTCCTCGATCGTCGGTCCCGCCGAGCCCACCACCCAGCTGTGGCAGCTGCTGGAGCCCAGCTGGGGCCCCGCCCGTGAGGTCCGCTCCCACCAGCCGCTGATGGTCACCGAGCAGCTCTCCGCGACGGTCGCGCCCGACCCCCTCGTACGCCGGATCCGTAAGGACGAGCTGGAAGTGATCATGCCGGCCTGCGTGGCGATGTTCACCGAGGAGGTCGGCATCTCGCCGCTCGCGGGCGACGGCGGGCTGCTCTATCAGGCGCGCGTGGCCGAACTGGTCGGCTCCGGAAGGGCGTTCGCCCGGATAGACGACGGCCGGGTCGTCTTCAAGGCCGAGATCGGCGCGGCCACCCCGCAGGCCTGCCAGATCCAGGGCGTCTGGGTCGACCCCGCGTACCGCGGCCGGGGCCTGTCCGAGTCGGGCATGGCGGCGGTCGTACGGTACGCGCTCGCCGATGTGGCGCCCGTGGTGAGCCTGTACGTGAACGACTACAACACCCCGGCCCGCGCCTCGTACCGCCGCGTCGGTTTCCGTGAAGTGGGCGCCTTCATGAGCGTGCTCTTCTGAAAGTAGGGTTCGGCTCATGCTGAGCATTCCCGGGAACAACCCCCGGACCCCGGACGTACAGGTAGGGCCGGTCGATCTCGCCGCGCGCGTCGACGAGGCGCTCGCCGTGCAGGCCCTCGCCTTCGGGCTCAGCGACGACGAGATCGGGGTACGCCGCCATATCGTGCTCCGTCATCTGCTCTACCCCGGCTGCCGCGCCCTCGGCGCGACCACCGCGTCCGGCCGGCTCGTCGGGTTCGTGTACGGCCTGCCGAACGACCGGGCCCACTGGTGGTCCACGATCGTCGAGCCGTATCTGCGCACCACCGGCTCCGACGGCTGGCTCGACGACTCCTTCGTGATCACCGAGCTGCATGTCCACCCGGAGTTCCAGGCGCGGGGCATCGGCCGCGCCCTGATCACCACCCTCGCGAACGGCGCCGCGCAGCCGCGGTCGATCCTGTCCGCGATCGACACGGAGAGCCCGGCCCGGCGGCTGTACCGCACCCTCGGTTACGAGGACCTGGCCCGCCAGGTCCTCTTCCCCAGCGCCCCCAAGCCGTACGCCGTGATGGGAGCCCCGCTCCCGCTGCCCGCTCCCGCTGCTCGGAGCCGGTGAGCGCCGTATCTGATTTCCGCCTGCCGGTGCGCCCCGGCTAACCTCCTGGCATCAGCCGACAGAACGCAGGAGTGCTCCCCATGTCCCAGGTCCAGCGCATGTCCCGTTTGATGGTCAAGACATTGCGCGACGACCCGGCGGACGCCGAGACCCTCAGCCACAAGCTGCTCGTCCGCGCCGGATACGTCCGCCGCACGTCCGCCGGCATCTGGAGCTGGCTGCCGCTGGGCAAGAGGGTCCTCGACAACATCTCGCGCGTGGTCCGCGAGGAGATGGACGCGATCGGCGCGCAGGAGGTGCTGCTGCCCGCGCTGCTGCCCAGGGAGCCCTACGAGGCCAGCGGGCGCTGGGAGGAGTACGGCGATCTGCTGTTCCGCCTCAAGGACCGCAAGGGTGGGGACTACCTGCTGGGCCCGACGCACGAAGAGATCTTCACGCAGGTCGTCAAGGACCAGTGCACGTCCTACAAGGACCTGCCGGTGATGCTCTACCAGATCCAGACGAAGTACCGCGACGAGGCCAGGCCGCGCTCCGGCGTGCTGCGCGGCCGTGAGTTCCAGATGAAGGACTCGTACTCCTTCGACTCCACGGACGAGGGCCTGGCCGAGTCGTACGCGCTGCACCGCGCGGCGTACCAGAAGATCTTCGCCCGTCTCGGCCTCGACTACCGGATCGTCTCCGCGGTCTCCGGCGCGATGGGCGGCTCGGCTTCGGAAGAGTTCCTGGCCCCGGCCGCGGCGGGCGAGGACACGTTCGTGGACTGCCCGGCGTGCGACTACGCCGCCAACACGGAGGCGGTCACGTTCGCCGCCCCGGCGGCCGACGGCGCCGGGCACGGGCCGGTCGAGGAGCTGGACACCCCGGACACCCCGACCATCGAGACGCTGGCCGCGCACCTCGGCGTGCCGGCCTCGGCGACGCTCAAGAACCTGCTCGTCAAGGTCGACGGCGAGATCACCGCGGTCGGCGTCCCCGGCGACCGCGAGGTGGACCTCGGCAAGCTCGGCGAGCACCTCGCGCCCGCGGTGGTGGAGCTGGTGACGGCCGAGGACTTCGAGGACCGTCCCGATCTCGTACGGGGCTATGTCGGCCCGCAGGGCCTCAAGATCCGCTACATCGCGGATCCGCGCGTCGCGCCCGGCACCGCCTGGGTCACCGGCGCCAACAAGCCCGACACGCATGCCCGCAATGTGGTGAGCGGACGGGACTTCGAGGTCGACGACTACCTCGACGTGGTCGTCGTCGAGGAGGGCGACCCCTGCCCGGCGTGCGGTACGGGCCTCAAGCTCGACCGCGCGATCGAGATCGGCCACATCTTCCAGCTCGGCCGCAAGTACGCGGACACCTTCCAGCTGGACGTGCTGGGCCAGCAGGGCAAGCCGGTCCGCGTGACCATGGGCTCGTACGGCATCGGCGTCTCGCGCGCCGTGGCGGCCCTGGCCGAGCAGACGGCCGACGAGCAGGGTCTGTGCTGGCCCCAGGAGATCGCCCCGGCGGACGTGCATGTCGTCGCGGCGGGCAAGGCGCTCCAGACGGAGCTGGCGCTCGACGTCTCCGAGCAGCTCGCGGCGGCCGGCCTGCGCGTGCTGGTGGACGAGCGCCCCGGCGTCTCCCCGGGCGTGAAGTTCACCGACGCCGAACTGATCGGCGTCCCGCACATCCTGGTGGCGGGCCGCCGCTCCGCCGAGGGCGTCGTGGAACTGAAGGACCGCCGCACGGGCGAGCGCGAGGAGCTGACGGTCGCGGACGCCATCGCCCGCCTCACGGCCTGACGGCCTGCGCTTCCCACGGCCGGCCGCCCACGGGCCGCCGGCCGTGGGAAGCGAGAGGGCTGAGGGCCTAGAGCCAGCCCGCGAACTCCAGCAGCAGTTCCGCGCTCTGGCGGCGGCCGGTGCGCAACGCCCGGACGCCTGATTCCACCGCGCGGAAAAGCGTCCAGCCGCGCAGCCGTTCGTGGTCCAGGTCCAGCGAGTCGGCGAGCTTGTTGACGCGGCGGCGGGCCGACGAGGCGCCGGACGACGCCGCCACCAGGTCTTCCACGCGGTCGCGCACCAGCCGGGCCAGGTCGTAGGCGCACTCGCCGACGAGCGGCTCCGGGCCGACCGCGAGCCAGGGGGCGCGGTCGCCCGCGAGGACCTTGCCCTGGCGGAAGGCGCCGTGCAGGAGCCGCACCTCGGTGGAGGGGGCGGCGCAGAGCTCGTCGCGCGCCGCCAGGGCCGCGGAGACGAGGGACGTGAGGGTCTCGTCGCTCGTCGCCCGCAACGCCGACGCCTGACGTGCGGTCCGCTCGGTGACCGTCTCGAAGCCATGGTCCACGGGCGGGTCGACCCACAGCCGGCGTACCGTACCCGCCGCTTCGAGCAGCGCCTTCGCCTCGGGCAGGGACCGCAACGACATCTCGGGGTGCAGGCGCTCCAGGAGCAGCGCGCCGTCAGCGGCGTCGAGCAGTTCCACCGCCCCCCAGCCCTTCCAGTGCGCCAGCGCCGCCCGCTCCAGCGAGGGAGCCGCGAACGGCGGGGCGATCTTGAGCGTGGCGGGGGAGCCGTCGGGCTGCCGTACGAGCATCACCAGGCTGCTCCTGCCACCCGGCGCCATCACCCGCTCGACGTCCAGCTCCCGCCGGGCGACCGCCTCGTCGGCCAGGGCGGGCAGCTGCCCGAGCCAGTCGGCGGCGGCCGCGTCCCCGTACGTCTCGCCGAGCGTGCGCACCAGACGCTGCGGCGGTTCGAAACCCATACGTGCGTAGTTCCCTTTCAGAGCCCGAAGAGGCTCACGCGCGCTCGGCGAGCCCAGGAAAGGCTACGCCGCTCCCGCGCCAGCGCACCGCGCGTACCGCCGCCTCGCGTAACGCCCCCGCGGCCTCCCGGCGCAGGGGCCCTTCCGCGGCCCGTACGAGATCGGAGTAGACGCCCGCGATCCGGTCCTCCAGACCTGCGGCCAGCCGTACGGCGGCGGCGGAGTCGGGGACCGCGAACGGCAGGGCGTATGCGGCCGCCGCCACGGCCGGTTCGCCGCCGAGGTCGCGCACGGTCCGCGCGAGGGAGTCACGCCGGGCCCGGTGCGCGGCGTACGCGGCGGTGGCCTCGGCGCGGCGGTCCTCGCCGACCCGGCCGCCGACGACTCCGTACCCGTACACGGCGGCATGCTCCGCGGCGAGTGCGGCCTGCGCGGCTTTCAGCGCACCGGTGCTCACGAGCGGGATCCTTCCGTCAGCAGATAGGCGTGCGCGGCGCTCGCCGCCGCGAGGGAGGCCAGCAGCCGGGCCAGCTCCGGAGGCGCCTCCATGAGCGCGGAGGTGTGCGCGGCGGCGGTACGGCGCTCGGCCGCGGCGAGCGCCTTGAGCGCGTCCGCCGGTTCGTCCGCGACGACCGCCGAGCCGGGGGCCGCCGTCTTGGCCGGGGTGGCGGAGGCGGACGGCTTCGCGCTCCCGGGCGCCTTCGGCGCCAGCGCGCTCACATGCCGTGCGACAGCGGCCCGCAGCGGAGCCAGCTGCTCGCTCTCCCCCGGATGCAGCTCCAGCACGGCGTCGTACTGTCCCAGCAACGCGCGGCTGGTGCCGAAGGAACGGAGCCGCAGCGCGCTCTCGGCCCGGGCGGCGGCCGCCGGCCCCCCGGCCCCGCCGTCGGCGGGATCCGTCGAGGAACAGGCGGTCAGCAGACCCGCCGCCGAGGCGCTCGCGGCCATGAGCGCATGCCTCCGTGTCGTCCCCGTGCGCCCCACGCGTCTCTCCTCGGGCATCGCGATGATCATGGCAGGCGAGCGTACCCGCGGGTCATCCACAGGTGGACGGCAACACCCCTTGGGACCGGATACCCTTTGGTCTGACACACGACGATCCCACAACAGCAGACGCGGCCGAGGAGTCACCCGGATGAGCACCACCCAGAGCGAAAGGCTGCGCGGACTGCTGGAACCGCTCGTCAGCGCGAAGGAACTCGATCTGGAAGAGGTCGAGGTGTCCCGGGCAGGCAGGCGTCGTGTGCTGAGAGTCGTGGTGGATTCCGACGAGGGCGTGGACCTCGACGAGTGCGCCGAGCTGAGCCGCACCATCTCCGAGAAGCTCGACGAGACGGATGCGATGGGCGAGGACGAGTACCAGCTCGAAGTGACCTCGCCGGGAGCGGAGCGCCCGCTGACCGAGCACCGCCACTATCTGCGTGCCGTCGGCCGGCTGGCCAAGTTCCAGCTGAACGAGGACGGCGAGCTGGTGGCCCGCATCCTCACCGTGGACGACGAGGGACTCGACCTCGAAGTGCCGGGCGTGAAGGGGCGCAAGCCGACCGCCCGCCGTATCGAGTTCACGCAGATCGCCAAGGCGCGCGTGGAGATCGAGTTCAACCGCAAGGACAAGAAGGAAGAGGAGGCGTAGCCGTGGACATCGATGTGAAGCTCCTGAAGGGCTTGGCACAAGAGAAGGAGATCCCCTTCGATCTGCTGGTCGAGGCGATCGAATCGGCCCTCCTCATCGCCTACCACCGCACGGAGGGCAGCCACCGGCGGGCCCGTGTCGTGCTCAGCCGGGACAACGGCCATGTCACGGTGTGGGCCAAGGAGGACCCGGCCGATCTGGAGGAGGGGCAGGAGCCCAAGGAGTTCGACGACACCCCGTCGGACTTCGGCAGGATCGCCGCGACCACCGCCCGCCAGGTCATCCAGCAGCGGCTGCGGGACGCCGAGAACGACGTCACCTTCGGCGAGTACGCGCGCCGGGAGGGCGACATCGTCGCCGGCCTGGTCCAGCAGGGCAAGGACCCGAAGAACGTCCTCGTCAGGCTGGACGACAAGCTGGAGGCCATCCTTCCGGTGCAGGAGCAGGTGCCGGGCGAGGAGTACACGCACGGTCTGCGGCTGCGTACGTACGTGGTCCGCGTGGCCAGGGGGGTACGCGGGCCTTCGGTGACGCTGTCCCGTACGCACCCCAATCTGGTGAAGAAGCTCTTCGCGCTGGAGGTCCCGGAGATCGCGGACGGCTCGGTCGAGATCGAGGCAATCGCCCGCGAGGCCGGCCACCGCACCAAGATCGCGGTCCGGTCGACACGATCCGGTCTCAATGCCAAGGGCGCCTGCATCGGCCCGATGGGCGCGCGCGTCCGCAATGTCATGGCCGAACTGCTCGGCGAGAAGATCGACATCGTCGACTGGTCGGACGACCCGGCCGAGATGGTGGCGAACGCGCTGTCGCCGGCCAGGGTCAGCAAGGTCGAGGTTGTCGACCTCGGTGCTCGCTCCGCGCGGGTGACCGTGCCGGACTACCAGCTGTCGCTGGCGATCGGCAAGGAAGGCCAGAACGCCCGGCTCGCCGCCCGGCTCACCGGCTGGCGCATCGACATCCGCCCGGACACGGAGCAGACGGACGACGACGACCGTGACCGGGGCGGTGACCGTGACCGGGGCGCCGACCGTGACCGCGGTGGCGACCGTGACCGGGGCCGCGACCGCGGCTGATACCCGCGCAGCATGACCCGCGGAGAGATCCTGTCGCGCCGCGGCAGGATCTCTCCGGTCATCGACGCGATCTTTTTGGCCAGCAAGTGTTCGAATCTTGCCCCGAACGGGTGAGGTCGGTGCGGGGAGGTAGACTTGAGCGTGTCTGGCCGGACGAGCGACCGAGCCTGCCCTGAGCGAACCTGCGTGGGGTGCCGGGAGCGAGCGGCCAAGAGCGATCTGCTGCGCATCGTGGTGATCGAAGAACAATGTGTTCCCGATCAACGCGGTAGGCTGCCCGGCCGGGGTGCGTATATGCACCCCGCCTTGGGTTGTTTCGATCTGGCGGTCCGCCGCCGTGCGTTCCCCCGGGCCTTCCGGGTCCAGGGACCGCTCGACAGCGCGGAGCTGCGCCGGACCGTTCAAGCAATCACAGCGCAGGCAGCACCGTAAGAAGAAGTACGGCACGGAGCCCCGTGCGGTTCAAGTACCTCGCGAGTTGGAAGTAGGTCGAGATTGCGATGAGCACTCGATGAGTACGCGATGAGTACGCCCATGAAGTAGCGACGGTCCGGCGGTAACCCGGACCTAAAAGGAGCGAAGTGGCTAAGGTCCGGGTATACGAACTCGCCAAGGAGTTCGGCGTAGAGAGCAAGGTCGTCATGGCCAAGCTCCAAGAACTCGGTGAATTCGTCCGTTCGGCGTCGTCGACGATCGAGGCGCCGGTTGTACGCAAATTGACTGATGCCCTGCAGGGGCCCGGTGGCAACGGCGGCAAGACCGCCGCGAAGCCCGGTGCGCCCCGCAAGGCGACCCCCGCCAGGCCCGCCGCGCCCTCTCCGGCGCAGGCGGCACGTCCCGCTGCCCCCAAGCCCGGTGTCCCGGCCCCCAAGCCGGCCGCCGCCGAGGTCCCCAAGAGCAGCACCCCCTCCACCGCGCCGAGCCCCGGACCGCGTCCGGCCCCGGCCGCCCCGCGTCCCGCCGCGGCCGCGCCGAAGCCGGCGCCCGCCGCTCCGGCCGTCCCGGAGTTCACCGCGCCCCCGTCGGCCCCGGCCGCCGGTCCCCGGCCCGGTGCGACCCCCGGCCCGCGTCCCTCCACCCGTCCGACGGGTGGCCAGGGTGGCGAGCGCCAGGGCGGCGACCAGCGTCAGGGTGGTGACCAGCGCCAGGGAGATCAGCGCCAGGGCGACCAGCGTCAGGGCGGCCGCTCCGGCGGAGCGCGCCCCGGTGGTCAGGCCCCGCGTCCCGGCGCCCGCCCCGCGGGCCCGCGTCCGGGCAACAACCCCTTCACATCAGGTGGTTCCACCGGCATGGCGCGCCCGCAGGCGCCCCGTCCCGGCGGTGCCCCGCGTCCCGGTGGCCCCGGTGCCCCCGGTGGCGCCCGTCCGCAGGGCGCCGGTCAGGGCGGTCCCCGTCCGCAGGCCGGTCCCGGTGGACAGAGCGGCCGGCCCACCCCCGGTGGTATGCCGCGTCCGCAGGCTCCCCGTTCCGCGGGCGGCCCCGGCGGCGGCCCCGGTGGTAACCGTCCGAACCCGGGCATGATGCCGCAGCGTCCCGCGGCCGGTCCTCGTCCCGGCGGCGGCCCCGGTGGTGGCCGTGGTCCCGGTAGCGCAGGTCGTCCCGGTGGCGGCGGCGGTGGCGGCGGTCGTCCCGGTGGTGGCGGCGGCTTCGCAGGTCGTCCCGGCGGCGGTGGCGGCGGTGGCTTCGCCGGTCGTCCCGGTGGCGGTGGCGGCGGCGCTCCGGGTCGTCCCGGTGGCGGCGGCGGTTTCGGTGGCGGCGGTGGCCGTCCCGGTTTCGGCGGACGTCCGGGTGGTCCCGGCGGCCGTGGTGGCACACAGGGCGCGTTCGGCCGTCCCGGCGGGCCCGCCCGTCGTGGCCGTAAGTCGAAGCGGCAGAGGCGCCAGGAGTACGAGGCCATGCAGGCCCCGTCCGTCGGCGGTGTGATGCTGCCTCGCGGCCAGGGCCAGACGGTCCGGCTGTCGCGCGGTGCGTCGCTCACCGACTTCGCGGAGAAGATCAACGCCAACCCGGCGTCGCTCGTCGCCGTGATGATGAACCTCGGCGAGATGGTCACTGCCACGCAGTCCGTCTCCGACGAGACCCTCCAGATGCTCGCCGGCGAGATGAACTACGTCGTCGAGATCGTCAGCCCGGAGGAGGAGGACCGCGAGCTGCTCGAGTCCTTCGACATCGAGTTCGGCGAGGACGAGGGCGGCGAGGAGTTCCTCGTGTCCCGTCCGCCGGTCGTGACCGTCATGGGTCACGTCGACCACGGTAAGACCAGGCTGCTGGACGCGATCCGCAAGACGAATGTCGTCGCGGGCGAGGCCGGCGGTATCACGCAGCACATCGGTGCGTACCAGGTCGCCACGGACGTCAACGGTGAAGAGCGCAAGATCACCTTCATCGACACCCCGGGTCACGAGGCGTTCACCGCCATGCGTGCCCGTGGTGCGAAGTCCACCGACATCGCGATCCTGGTGGTCGCGGCCAACGACGGTGTGATGCCTCAGACGATCGAGGCGCTCAACCACGCCAAGGCCGCGGATGTCCCGATCGTGGTCGCGGTCAACAAGATCGACGTCGAGGGCGCGGACCCGACCAAGGTGCGCGGCCAGCTGACCGAGTTCGGTCTCGTGGCCGAGGAGTACGGCGGCGACACCATGTTCGTCGACATCTCCGCCAAGCAGGGCCTGAACATCGACAGCCTGCTGGAGGCCGTGGTCCTCACCGCGGACGCCTCGCTCGACCTCCGGGCCAACCCGGAGCAGGACGCGCAGGGTATCGCCATCGAGGCGCACCTCGACCGTGGTCGCGGCGCCGTCGCCACCGTGCTCGTCCAGCGCGGCACGCTGCGCGTCGGCGACACGATGGTCGCCGGTGACGCGTACGGCCGTGTCCGGGCGATGCTCGACGACAACGGCAACAACGTCGAGGAAGCGGCGCCTTCGACGCCGGTCCTGGTCCTGGGTCTCACCAACGTCCCCGGCGCCGGCGACAACTTCCTGGTCGTCGACGAGGACCGCACCGCCCGGCAGATCGCCGAGAAGCGTGCCGCTCGTGAGCGGAACGCGGCCTTCGCCCGCAGGGGTGTCCGGTTCTCCCTGGAGAACCTGGACGAGGCCCTCAAGGCCGGCCTGGTGCAGGAACTCAACCTCATCATCAAGGGCGACGCGTCCGGTTCGGTGGAGGCTCTCGAGTCCTCGCTGCTCCAGCTCGACGTCGGCGACGAGGTCGACATCCGGGTCCTGCACCGCGGTGTGGGTGCGGTCACCGAGTCGGACATCGACCTGGCCATGGGCTCCGACGCCATCGTGATCGGCTTCAACGTGCGCGCCGCTGGGCGTGCCGCGCAGATGGCCGAGCGCGAAGGTGTGGACGTCCGCTACTACTCGGTCATCTACCAGGCGATCGAGGAGATCGAGGCTGCCCTCAAGGGCATGCTCAAGCCGGAGTACGAAGAGGTCGAGCTCGGTACGGCGGAGATCCGCGAGGTCTTCCGCTCGTCCAAGCTGGGCAACATCGCGGGTGTTCTCATCCGCTCCGGCGAGGTCAAGCGGAACACCAAGGCCCGGCTCGTCCGCGATGGCAAGGTCATCGCGGAGGACCTCAACATCCAGGGTCTGCGCCGCTTCAAGGACGATGTCACCGAGATCCGCGAAGGCTTCGAGGGCGGTATCAACCTCGGAAACTTCAACGACATCAAGATCGACGACGTCATCGCGACGTACGAGATGCGCGAGAAGCCGCGCGGCTGACACACAGCAACCGCTCCGGGGCCGATCGACGGGAAGTATTTCCGTCGATCGGCCCCGGCCGCTGCGTGTACGGTTCTTGTGCCCCTGCCAAGCGCTGGCAGGCGTCTGAACCCGTACCGGCGGGACATCCGGATGTGCATGTATGTGGGGACGCTGTCCTTCGATCTGCTCCTCGGCGACGTACGGTCGTTGAAGGAGAAACGCTCCGTCGTCCGGCCGATCGTCGCCGAGCTCCAGCGTAAATTCGCGGTGAGCGCGGCGGAGACCGGCGACCAGGACCTCCATCGCAGGGCCGAGATCGGTCTGGCGGTGGTGTCCGGCGACTGGGGGCATCTCACGGATGTGCTGGACCGGTGTGAGCGCCTGGTCGCCGGCCATCCCGAAGTGGAGCTGCTGTCGGCACGACGGCGGCTGTACGGCGACGATGACTGACCCGGCGCCACGACTGACCTGCTCGACAAGAAACCCAGAAGGAAGAGTGACGGACCGGTGACCGACAACGCGCGGGCCCGCAAGCTGGCCGATCGGATCCAGGTCGTGGTCGCGGAGACCCTGGACCGGCGTATCAAGGACCCGCGACTGGGCTTCGTGACCATCACGGACGCCCGGGTCACGGGCGACCTGCGGGAGGCCACGGTCTTCTACACGGTCTACGGCGACGACGAGGAGCGTGCGGCCTCCGCGGCGGCTCTGGAGAGCGCCAAGGGCGTCCTCCGCTCCGAGGTGGGCCGCCAGACCGGCGTCCGCTTCACACCGACGCTGGCATTCGTCCCCGACGCCCTGCCGGACAACGCCCGCACCATAGAGGATCTCCTCGACAAGGCGCGTGCCAAGGACGCGGAGGTTCGGGAGGTGTCGACCGGCAAGACCTACGCGGCCGGGGCCGACCCGTACCGCAAGGACGAGGACGAGGACGACGACACGGACGGCGCCGCCGCGGAATGACTCAGCAGACCAGGACGCCCGACGGGCTTGTCATCGTGGACAAGCCGTCGGGCTTCACTTCGCACGACGTCGTCGCCAAGATGCGCGGGATCGCCAAGACCCGGCGCGTCGGCCACGCGGGCACACTCGACCCCATGGCGACGGGCGTCCTCGTCCTCGGCGTGGAGCGGGCCACCAAACTCCTCGGGCATCTCGCGCTGACCGAGAAGGAGTACCTCGGCACGATCCGGCTGGGGCAGGACACCGTCACCGACGACGCGGAGGGGGAGATCACCTCCTCCACCGACGCGTCCGCGGTCGGCCGAGAGGCCATCGACGCCGGGATCGCGGCCCTGAGCGGCCCGATCATGCAGGTGCCGTCGAAGGTCAGCGCGATCAAGATCGACGGCAAGCGGTCGTACGCGCGCGTGCGCGGCGGCGAGGAGTTCGAGATCCCGGCCCGTCCGGTGACCATCTCGTCGTTCCGGCTGTACGACGTCCGCGAGGGCGTCGCGGAGAACGGCACCCCGGTCCTCGATCTGGTCGTCTCCGTCGTCTGCTCCTCCGGTACGTACATCCGCGCCCTCGCCCGTGACCTCGGCGCGGGCCTCGGGGTCGGCGGTCATCTCACCGCGCTGCGCAGGACCCGGGTGGGTCCGTACGCGCTCGACGCGGCGAAGACGATCGACCAGCTCCAGGAGGAGCTGACCGTCATGCCGGTGGCCGACGCCGCCGCGGCCGCGTTCGCACGCTGGGACGTGGACGAGAAGACGGCCAAGCTGCTGCTCAACGGCGTACGGCTCGACATGCCCTCGTACGAGACGGGGCCGGTCGCCGCGTTCGATCCCGAGGGGCGCTTCCTGGCCCTGGTCGAGGAGCAGCACGGCAAGGCGAAGAGCCTCGCCGTCTTCGGCTGACCCGGTGGCCCCGTGGAGCGGACAGGCACGCCTGCCCGCTCCACGGTCCCCCTCCGAGAGGGGTCTGTCCGCCGCGCACCCGTCTTTCACCCCTCCGGGCAGGCGCTTGGGGGGCACTGCGGGTGCACTCGGGGGGCGCGTTCGGTTCCGGTGCCGATGCGGGCAGCCGACGCCGGGCATGGCAGTCTTAGAGCTGCGTAATCAGCAATGACGTACACGTTTTCGTGCGAGGAGCGGTCACAGTGCAGCGCTGGCGTGGCTTGGCGGACATTCCCCAGGACTGGGGGCGCAGCGTCGTCACCATCGGCTCCTACGACGGGGTGCACCGCGGGCACCAGCTGATCATCGGCCGGGCCGTGGAGCGGGCGCGGGAGCTGGGCGTGCCGTCGGTCGTCGTGACCTTCGACCCGCACCCCAGCGAGGTGGTACGGCCCGGCAGCCACCCGCCCCTGCTCGCCCCCCACCACCGGCGTGCGGACCTGATGGCGGAGCTGGGCGTGGACGCGCTGCTGATCCTGCCGTTCACCCTCGACTTCTCGAAGCTGTCGCCGGCCGACTTCATCGTCAAGGTGCTGGTCGACAAGTTGCACGCCCGCGCCGTCATCGAAGGCCCGAACTTCCGCTTCGGCCACAAGGCGGCGGGCAATGTCGCCGTCCTGTCCGATCTCGGCGTGACGTACGACTACGAGGTCGAGGTCGTCGACCTGTACGTCACCGGCGAGGCGGGCGGCGGCGAGCCCTTCTCGTCCACCCTGACCCGCAGGCTGGTCGCCGAGGGCGACGTCGCCGGCGCCGCCGAGATCCTCGGCCGGCCGCACCGCGTCGAGGGCGTGGTGGTACGCGGCGCGCAGCGCGGACGCGAGCTCGGCTACCCGACGGCCAACGTGGAGACCCTGCCCCACACGGCGATCCCGGCGGACGGGGTCTACGCGGGCTGGCTCACGGCCGACGGCGAGCGCATGCCGGCGGCGATCTCGGTCGGCACGAACCCGCAGTTCGAGGGGACGGAACGGACGGTGGAGGCGTACGCCATCGACCGCGTCGGGCTGGATCTGTACGGGCTCCATGTGATGGTCGACTTCTTGTCGTACGTCCGGGGCCAGCAGAAGTTCGAGTCGATCGAAGCACTGCTGGAAGCCATCGCGGACGACGTAAAACGCTCCCGAGCCCTAACCAAGGAGCATGACGCGTAGCGCGTCTGAGGGCGCGGTGGTCCTTGGCGGGGGCCGGTTCTCGGGTGCGGGTTGTCGCCGGGTGCGGGGCGCCGTCCGGCGGGGTGCGGTGGTCTTGGCCGGGTGCGGGTTGTCGCCGGGTGCCGGGTAGGGGTGGTGTCCTGGACTGCATGATTTACGGCGCGTGCGGACCGGATAACTGGTGCGGCTTGTCGAGCGCCACAAATCACGCTCTACGTCCTGGACACCACCCCTACCCGCCCCCCTTCACCTCCCGCACAGACCCCCCACCCCCACCCCTCCCTAAGCGGGGCGCGGGGCCGTCGGCGGGAGGGGGTCGGGGGTGCAGGAGGTGCGTGTCCGGACGTAAAGCGTGATTTGTGGCGCTCGACGGGCCGCACCCGGCAACGCACCCGCACGCGCCGTAAATCATGCAGTCCGGACACACACCTCCGGAACCCCCGGCACCCGCACCACAACGAACGGCCCCACCCGCCCCGCGCCCCCGCAACCCCCTACACGCCAGCCCAGTGGCAAGCGACCTGCGCCGTGTCGACGCCCGTCAGTATCGGCAGCGCAGCCGTACGGCATCGCTCCGCGACCCCCGCCCGCTCCGCCTCCCCCGACGCCAGCACCTGGCAGCGCGCGTGGAAGCGGCAGCCGCCCGGGATGCGCGACGGGTCCGGCGGCTCGCCCGTGAGGACGACCGGTTCCTCGCCCGATTCCGGCAGGACGGACAACAGCGCCCGCGTGTAGGGATGTTGCGGCGCCGTCAGCACCTGCTCGACGGGGCCCATCTCCACGATCCGGCCCAGGTACATGACCGCCACCCGGTCCGCGATGTTCCACGCGAGACCCAGATCGTGCGTCACCACCAGTGCGGACAGCCCGAGTTCGTCGCGCAGCGACAGCAGCAGCGCCAGGATCTCGCCCCGGACGGACGCGTCCAGGGAGGCCACCGGCTCGTCGGCGACGATCAGTTCGGGCTTCAGGACGAGCGCGCCCGCGATGACGACGCGCTGGCGCTGGCCGCCGGACAGCTCGTGCGGGTAGCGCAGGAAGAACCGCTCAGGCGGCCGCAGCCCCGCACGGGACAGCGCCTCGGCGACGGCTTCGCGCTCGTCGCCCGGGTAGCCGTGGATCCGCAGGCCCTCGGCCACCGCGTCGTACACCGTGTGGCGCGGGTTGAGCGAGCCGCTCGGATCCTGGAGCACCAGCTGGACGCGCTTGCGGTACGCCTTGAGGGCGCGGGAGCGGTACGCCAGGGGTTCCCCGGCGAAGGTGACCTGTCCCTCCGTGGGCGGCACCAGACCCAGCAGGGCCCGCGCCAGCGTGGTCTTGCCGCAGCCGGACTCGCCGACCAGGGCGACGATCTCCCCGGCGCCGATGTCGAGGTCGACCCCGTCGACGGCCCGGGCGGGCGGGGCGCCGCGCCGCCCGGGGAACGTGACGTTCAGTCCGGTGGCCGAGAGCAGCGGAGCGGAGAGCGGCGGGGCCGCGGGCGAATGGGCGGTCGTCATGGGTGGCTCCTGAGGGGTGGCCGTCCGGCGGCCGTACAGGCGTGGCCGAGCGGGTACGGCCCGGAGAGCGGTGCGGCGCGGCGCGTACACCGGGCGGCCGTCATGACAACGGCTCCGCCGCCGACTGTTGCGCCGGGACCGTTGCGCCCACGTGCACGCAGGCCGCGTGCCGGCCGGGCCCCGCGGTCCGCAGCGTCTGGTCCTCCTGGGAACAGATGTCCAGCGCGACCGGGCAGCGCGGATGGAACGTACAGCCGGGCGGCAGCGCCGACGGGTCCGGCGGATCGCCGGGCAGCCCGCGCGGGGCACGCCGCGACGCGAGGTCCCCGATGCGGGGGAAGGCGGCGGAGAGCGCGCGGCCGTACGGATGCTCCGCCGCGTCGTACACCGCCCGCGCCGGACCCTCCTCGACGATCCGGCCCGCGTACATGACCGCGAGCCGGTCGCAGGTGTCCGAGAGGACCGCCAGGTCGTGACTGATCATCAGCAGGCTGATGTTCTGTTCGGCGACCAACTGCTCGATCAGCCGCAGGATCTGCGCCTGGATCATCACATCCAGTGCGGTGGTCGGCTCGTCCGCGACGATCAGCCGGGGATCGCAGGCGAGCGCCATCGCGATCATCACGCGCTGGCGCTGTCCGCCGGAGAGCTCATGCGGATAGGCGTCGGCGCGGGCGGCCGGCAGCCCGACCTGTTCCAGCAGCTCGACGGCCCGCCTGCGGGCGGCGGCCGGGGTGGCGTGCTGATGCAGCAGCACCGGCTCGGCGATCTGGTCCCCGATCCGGTGGACCGCGTTGAGCGAGTGCATCGCGCCCTGGAAGACGATCGACGCCCCCGCCCACCGTACGGCGCGCAGCCGGCCCCACTTCATGGTGAGGACGTCCTCACCGTCGAGCAGGATCTCGCCGGACAGTTTCGCCGTGGGCGGCAGCAGCCGGAGCAGCGCGAGCGCCAGCGTGGACTTGCCGCAGCCCGACTCGCCCGCGATGCCCAGCTTCCGGCCGGAGGCGACGCTCAGGTCGACGCCCCGTACGGCGGGGACGGCGGACGCCCCGGAACCGTACGTCACATGCAGGTTCTTGATCTCCAGCAGACTGGCGGACGGCGTACTCAACGGGACACCCCCAGCTTCGGGTTGAGCACGGCCTCGATCGCACGGCCGCAGAGCGTGAAGGCCAGCGCGACGCACGCGATGGCGATACCGGGCGGCGCCAGATACCACCAGTGCCCGGAGGAGACGGCGCCCGCCTCACGCGCGTCCTGGAGCATGCCGCCCCAGGAGACGATGGTCGGATCGCCGAGGCCGAGGAAGGCGAGCGTCGCCTCGGTCAGGATGGCGTTGGAGATACCGAGCGTGGTCTGGGCGAGCACCAGCGGCATCACATTGGGCAGCACATGGCGCGCCATGATGTGGCCGTGCCCGCCGCCGAGCGCCTGGGCGCGTTCGATGTACGGACGGGACTCGACGGCGATCGTCTGCGCCCGCACCAGCCGCGCCGTCGTCGGCCAGCTGGTGACGCCGATCGCGATGATCACCGTCCAGATGGACCGGGACATGACCGTGGCCAGCACGATCGCCAGCACGAGTGTCGGCATCACCAGGAACCAGTCGGTGATCCGCATGACGACCGTCGCGAACCAGCCGCCGTAGTGCCCGGCGATGATGCCGACCAGCGTGCCGATGGCCACCGACAGCGCGGCGGCCAGCAGCCCGATGGTCAGTGAGATCCGGGCGCCCCAGATCAGCAGACCGAGCAGTGACCGGCCGAACTGGTCGGTGCCGAGCAGGAATTCACCGCTGGGCGGCTCCAGGGCGGTGCCCGGCGCGTTGGTCACACTCTGCACGTCGCCGCCGACGAGCAGCGGGGCGAGGAGCGCGGTCAGCGCGATAAGGGCAAGCCCCGCGAGGCCGAGGAGCCCGGCGCGGTGGGTGCGGTACTGCTTCCAGAAGCGGGTCACCGAGCCGCGCCGGCGTGCCCACGCGAGCGAGGAGGCGGACGGGAGCGACGGAGTCGGCGGCGGGGTCTTCGCGAGGGTCATCGGCCCACCCGGGGATCGAGCAGCGGATAGAGCAGGTCGGCGAGGAGGTTCATCAGGATCATCGCGCCGGCGAAGACCACGAACAGGCCCTGGACGAGCGGCAGGTCGGGCACGCTCAGCGCCTGGTAGAACAGCCCGCCGAGCCCCGGCCACGAGAAGACCGTCTCGACGAGGATCGAACCGGCCGCCACATGGCCCAGATTGATGAAGACCATGGTGACGGTGGGCAGCAGGGCGTTGGGCACCGCGTGCCTGCGGCGTACGAGATCGTCCCGCAGCCCCTTCGCCCGCGCCGTCGTCAGATAGTCGCTGCCCATCTCGTCCAGCAGCGAGGACCGCATCACGAGCAGCGTCTGCGCGTATCCGACCGCGACGAGTGTGAGCACCGGCAGCACCATGTGGTGTGCCACGTCGAGGACATACCCGAAGCCGGACGAGTTGCCGGACTCCATACCGCCGGTGGGGAATATGCCGGGGATCGGGCCGATGCCCACCGAGAAGGCGATGATCAGAAGCAGCCCGAGCCAGAAGGACGGTACGGACCACAGCGTCAGCGCCACGCCGGTGCTGATCCGGTCGCCGAGGCTGCCGTTGTACCAGGCGGAGCGGGTGCCGAGCCAGAGGCCGAGCGCCGAGTAGATCAGCACGGCGGCGCCCGTGAGCAGCAGGGTCGCGGGCAGCTTCGCGGCGATCAGCTCACCGACGGGCGCGTGGAACTGGTACGAGGTGCCGAGGTCACCGGTCAGCGCCTTGGCGCAGTAGTCGGTGAACTGCTGCCACATCGGCAGGTCCAGGCCGAACTGACGGCGCAGCGTCGCGAGTTGCTCGGCGGACGTGGGCACGCCGTGGGTCATGGCCTTGACCGGGTCACCGGGGATGATCCGGAAGAGGAAGAAGCTGGTGACGAGGACGGCGAGCAGCGAGACGGCCGCGCCGCCCAGTTTGCCCGCTACATACAGCGGATACGCGGTCCTGGTACCGGAGGCGGCGCGGGGGGCGGAGCCGGACGGCCCGGTTTTCACCGGGCCGTCGACTGCGTCCCGCACCACACCGGGGGTGCTTGCGGTGCTCATGGGTTATTCACGATCTTCCGCGGTGGAACGGCGACGCATCATGACGAAGAGCCCCAGAGCGGCGGCGAGCACGACGGCCGCCCCGATCCCGATGAACACACCGGTCGAGGAGGAGCTGTCGGAGCTGCTGCCGTCAGCGGCCGGCACCGCGGACCACCAGCTCCAGTAGCCGTCCTGGCCCCAGAGGTTGCCGGCGGCCTCCGGCATCGTCGTGATGGACTTGATCTGGTCGGTACGGTACGCCTCGACCGCGTTCGGGTAGGCCATGACATTCATGTACCCGGTGTCGTACAGCCGTGACTCCATCTGCTTGACCAGATCGGCGCGCTTGGCGGTGTCGTACTCCGCCGCCTGCTGCGCGTAGAGGTCGTCGAACTGCTTGTCGCAGATGAAGTTGTCCGTGGCGCCGCTGTCCTTGGGCGTGGCGGGGAGCGCACCGCACGTGTGAATGGAGAGGACGTAGTCGGGGTCGGGGTTGACCGACCAGCCGTCGAAGGCCAGGTCGTAGTCGCCCGCGAGCCAGGGGTCGGAGACACTGTCGAGACACTCGACCTTCAGCCCTATGCCGAGCTGTCCCCACCACTCCTGGAGGTACTTGCCGATGGCCTTGTCGTTCGGGTCCGTGGCGTGGCAGAGGATACGGAAGTCGAGCGGCTTGCCGTCCTTGCCGACGCGCTTGCCGCTGCCGTTCTTCTTGTATCCGGCCTGGTCGAGGGTCTCGGCTGCCTTGGCGGGGTCGTACGCGATCTTCTGGGTGTCCGAGGGCTGCCAGAAGTACGTGCCGAATCGGGGCGGGATGTAGCCCTGGCCCTCGACGGCGTGGCCCTGGAAGACCTTGTCGATGACGGTCTTGCGGTCGACGGCCTGGAAGAGGGCCTTGCGGACCGCCGGGTCGAGCAGCGCCGGATGGCCGTTCCCGAACTTCTTGCCGTCCTTCGACTTGGCGCCGGGGTTGGTGGCGAGGGCGTAGAAGCGGCGGCCGGGTGCGTCGTTGACCTTGATGTTGTCGGCGCTCTTCAGCGCCGCGGCCTGGGCCGGCGTGAGGTTGGAGACGAAGGACACCTCGCCCTTCTGCAGCGCGGCGACGGCCGCGTCCCCGTCCTTGTAGTACTTGAAGAGCAGTTCGTCGAACTTGGGCGCACCGCGCCAGAAGTCCTTGTTCGGCTTGAGCTTGATGTACTGGTCGACCTTGAAGTCCGTGATGACGAACGGGCCGTTGCCCACGAGCGGGAACGTCTTGTCGTTGTTGAACTTGGAGAAGTCACCGACCTTCTCCCAGATGTGCTTGGGCACGATCGGCACATCGAGGGCCGTCATCGTGGCCTGAGGCTTCTTCAGCTCGATGACCAGGGTCGCCGGGTCGGGCGCCGTGACCTTCTTGAAGTTGGCGGTGAAGTTGCCGTTGGCGGTGGCGGCGTTCTCGTCCGTCATCATCTTGTTGAAGGTCCACGCCGCGTCCTCCGCGGTGGCCTTCTTGCCGTCGGACCACGTGGAGTCGTCGCGGATGGTGAAGGTCCACGTCAGCTTGTCCGCGGACGGCTTCCACGCGGTCGCGAAGCCGGGGATGGTGTGCGCGTCCTTGGCGTCGTAGTTGGTGAGGTACTCGTACGACAGCCGCATGATGCTGGTACTGACCAGTGTCTGCGCCAGGAACGGGCTGAGGGAGTCGACGCTCTGGCTGACGGCGACGGTGAGGACCTTCTTGCCGTCGTCCGCGGCCTGGGCCTGCTGGGGCGCCGGGAGCACCGGGCTGAAGGGGATCACGGTCCCGGCCACGAGCGCTGCGGCGGCGGCACCGGAGGCCAGGAGAAGACGGAGGCGGGGGCGTTGCCGGGCGGGCTGCCGCTGAATACGCGGGAGAACTCTTAGGACCATGGGGCGGTGACCTCGTGTCATCACTCGGACGGAGAAGCCGGGTTAATTCTGGCCAACTGGTGAAGCGAAGGTTTATCAGCGCTCGTCCGGCCGCGTCAACGGCCACCCAAACACCGTGTGGGCTGCGGGAATGCCCTGAGGGTCCACACCGTGAACACGGTGCGGACCCTCATTGGTCTAAACCTCTGTTGCCTTACTGCTGAGGCGCTGGCGGTGCCTGCGGGGGCTGCTGTTGCGGCCATCCGCCGGGCGGGACAGGACCCTGCAAGTCGGGTCGGCTCTGCTGCGGGTGCGGTTGCTGTGGTCCGTACGGTCCGTGCTGATCAGGCTGCCCGGGGTGTCCCGATTGCTGCCAGCCCTGCTGCGCGCCCGGTCCCGGCGGCGGACCCGGCTGCTGCGGCGGGTAGGGATACTGCGGGTGCTGTTGCGGATGCTGCTGGGGATACGGGTACTGCTGCGGCGGGTACGGCTGACCCTGCGCCGGCTGACCCTGCGTCGGCTGGCCGCCGGGGCCGGGCATCGGCGGCACGAGGTGCGGCGGCGGCTGGCCGTCCGCCGTCCACAGTCCCTGCGCCTGCTGGGCCCGCGCGAAGTCCTCGGCGACCAGCGCGGAGAGATTGAAGTACGCCTCACGCGTCTTGGGACGCATCATGTCGAGATCCACCTCGGCGCCGGCCGACAGATGCTCGTCGAAAGGCACCACGATCACACCGCGGCAGCGGGTCTCGAAGTGCTGCACGATGTCATCGACCTTGATCATCTTTCCGGTCTCGCGCACACCGGAGATGACCGTGAGGGAACGCTGCACCAGGTCGGCGTACCCGTGCGCGGACAGCCAGTCGAGCGTCGTCGACGCACTGCTCGCGCCGTCCACGGACGGTGTCGAGATGATGATCAACTGGTCGGCGAGGTCCAGCACGCCGCGCATCGCGCTGTAGAGCAGACCGGTGCCCGAGTCCGTGAGGATGATCGGATACTGCTTGCCCAGGACCTCGATCGCGCGCCGGTAGTCCTCGTCGTTGAACGACGTGGAGACGGCCGGGTCCACGTCGTTGGCGATGATCTCCAGTCCGGAGGGCGCCTGCGAGGTGAACCGGCGGATGTCCATGTAGCTGTGGAGATACGGGATCGCCTGGACCAGGTCCCGGATGGTCGCCCCGGTCTCGCGCCGGACGCGGCGGCCGAGCGTACCGGCGTCCGGGTTGGCGTCGATCGCCAGGATCTTGTCCTGCCGCTCGGTGGCCAGGGTGGATCCCAGCGCGGTGGTCGTCGTGGTCTTGCCGACTCCGCCCTTGAGGCTGATGACCGCGATCCGGTAGCAGGAGAGCACCGGCGTACGGATCAGGTCGAGCTTGCGCTGACGCTCGACCTCCGCGGCCTTCCCGCCGATCTTGAAGCGCGCGCCGGCGTTCGGATTGCGGCTGCTCCTGGCCTTCTGCTTGTTGTTGCGCAGCAGCCGGTCGGAGGACAGCTCCACGGCGGCCGTGTAGCCGAGCGGTGCGCCCGGTACGGAACGCTCGCGATGGTCGTGCGCGACGGGGGAGGGCCAGGCGGCGCCGGAGCGGGGATCCACCGGCGGCGCTCCGGTCACGGGCTGTTGCCCCTGCTGTCCCTGGTGGGGATGAGGGGGCTGCTGGCCCTGCTGGGCCGGGAGGTTCGGTGTCGGCTGCGCGGGCAGATGGGGCGCCTGCGGAGGAAGGGGTACGGGCGCGTGGGCGCCCTGCTGGCCCGGCTGACCGGGGTATCCCGGCTGTCCCGGCTGCGGGAACCCGTAGCCGCCCTGCGGTGGCTGCGGTACGGGGGCTCCCGGATGGCCCGGGTGACCCGGCTGACCGGGCTGCGGGAATCCGTAACCGCCCGGCTGACCGGGCTGGGGGAAGCCGTACCCGCCCTGCGGGGTGGGCTGACCGGGCGGGCCCGGCTGGACTGCGGGCGGCTGCGGCGCCGGAGCGTACGGTCCGGGCTGCCCCTGCTGGCCGGGCTGCCCCTGCTGGTGAGGGAAGCCGTAACCGGCGGGCGGGACCGGGGCGTTCGGCCCGGGTGCGCCGGGCGGCAACTGGGCGGGCGGCACCGGGGCGGGCGGCAACTGCGGTGCCTGACCGGGCTGTCCCTGCTGTCCGGGCCCCGGCAGTCCCTGCTGGTGGGGGAAGCCGTACCCGCCCTGCTGCGGCTGCGCGGGCCAGGCGTTCGGGGCCTGCGGAAGGCTCGGCGGCTGCGGATGCGCCGGGGCCTGCGGCGGAGCGGACTCCTCGGCGGTCTGTGCCGGTACGGGCCACTGCGGCGCGGACGTCGGCGCTGCGGGCTGGAACGCGGGCGGCAGCGGAGGCAGTCCGGGGCCCCGAGGGGCCGGCGGCTGAGCAGACCAGGGCTGGCCCTGCGCGGCCGGGGGAGTGTCCTGCGGCTCATCGGCGGGCACGGCGCTCTGCGGCACCGCATCCGTGATCGCGTCCACGGGCGCGGCGTCGGCCGGCTCGTCGGCGTCGGCCTCGCCGCCGACGCGCTCGTCCTCCTCCTGTGCGGGAACCAGGTCCGGGACACGCTCGGGATCCCCGGCCTCGGCCGGCTCAGGACCCTCGTCCGCCGCGACCGGATCAGCCGCGGCCTCCGGCGCGTTGGGCACCTCGGCCTCGTCCGTACCACCACCGGACACGGCAGGCTCCGCGGCCGCGGCGGGCTCGGTGACATCCGTGGACCACGGTGCGTCGGGGGCGCCCGGGCTCTCCCCCTCGGCGCTGCCGGCTCCCTCGGTCCCGCCGGAAGCGGCGGTCGCGTTGTCCTTCGCCGCCTCGTGCTCCGCGATCTCCCGCTTGAGCGCGGCCGGGGAGAACCGCATGGTCGCCCCGCTCTCCAGATCGCCGCCGCCGAACGGCTCCGGGGCTCCAGGTGAGGAGTCCGACGCCTCGACGACGGGCAGAGCGGGAGGGGGAGCGGACGCCGGGTCGGCAGCAGGCACAGGCACAGACACAGGCGCAGGCGCCGGGTCGGGTTCGGGTGAGGGCGGGGGAACCTGGGCGGACGGCGGCGGCTGCGGCGCCCAGCTCGGCTCGTACCCACTGCCCGCCGGCAGCCCCGGCACCGCGACGGGCGCACCGTCGGGCGGCGGAGGTGAGTGGGTGAAAGGGGGTGCGCTCGACGCACCACCACCGGACGTGTCCCCCGGCGCGTTCTGCGTGTACCAGGCGGGCGGGGTGTAGTCGATGGTGAACTCACCCGTCATCTCGGGCTCCGCGTCGGACTGATCGTCCGCGGGCGGCCGGTTCCAGCCTCCGCGGATCTCGTCCCGATCGCCGTTCACTTTGCCTCCTGGTGTGGTCGAGCACCCTTGTGCCGTGGTGGGTGGGGCAACCGAATCCGTATGTCCCGGTCCGCCCGGCTCTCCCGTTACGACGCGGCCGACCGGCTCGCAGGTTCTCCGTGCCGCGCCCGCACCCACCCTAATCGCCAACGGCGCGGGTACGTCAGGGCGGACAGCCCGTCAACCGCCGGTCCGTACGTCACTTCCTGTCCCCAAGTGAACAGATGAGGAAGGGGTGTTCGGCAGGGGAGTGGTCAAATCCGTATATCTCCATACGAGATCCTGGCAAAACCCGCACAGGCCGGGCGCACCAGGTGCGTCCGGCCCGGCTTCAGTCCATCCGGCGCGCGCTGCCCAACAATCCGGTCTCGGCGTCCGTCGCCTGTGTCATCACGAACTGCCGGTCCCGCGCCGTGCACCACAGGGTGACCCCGTCGGCCAGCGTGGACAGCGCCTCGGTCTCGGCCCGCGGCAGGCTCATGATCCGGCCGATCTGTGTGGCCTCGTCCGGCGACACCCGCTGGATGCCGACCAGCCCCGACTTCTCCATCAGCCGCGGCGCCACCGGGCTCAGATACGGCAGCAGCGTCATCACGGACTGCCAGGGGGCCGACACCACGCGCCCGCGCGGCGGCCGCATCCCACAGTCACGCACCACGACCACCGGGCTGCCGGCCGAGGCGCCCTGCGGCGGCACCCGCCCCACATCGTGCAGGGTGATGCACGGCTGCCCGCCGCCCGCCGCCTGGGCGAGTCCGGTCCAGGCCTGGGCCCGGCCCGTCTCGACGGCGATCCGCGCGCCGGTGGCGGCCGAGCGCAGCACCAGGACCTGTGCCGTCCACAGCCCGCCGATCAGCGTGATGTCGTACGGCGTGGGCCGGTTGACGCCGAGCACGGCGGGTCTGTTGGCCGCGTCGACGCCGATCACCACACCGTCGTCACCGACCGGCAGCGCCAGCGACTCCAGCTGGTCAAGCGACAGGGAGTGCCGCTCGCGCCGCGGTCCGATCAGCCCGAAGCCGATCCGCGGCTTGCCGCCGTTCCTGGCCGGCGCGGGCCGGGGCGCGGCCGTGGGCGTCGCGGCGGACATGGAGGCGGGTGAGGTCGGTACGGACATCAGCGGGTACCCCCGAGCGGCAGTGTGGCGAGCATTCCGGGCAGCTGCTCACGGTCGAGCCGTACGAGCCCGGTCTTCACCCCGCGGGCCGCGCGCTCCAGTTCATGGCGGGAGGCGACCAGTTCCTCGTCGCTGCGGCCGGTGATGCGCACATGCCCGCTGACCGTCACCCCCTGCCGCTCACCGCGCCCCAGGGTGAGGCTGAAGGTGGTGGCGAGCGCCGGGATCGACGTCAGCAGCGCGACCAGCTGCGGCATGGCTGCTCCGTCGCCGCCCAACTGCGGCCAGCGGCCCACCCAGTACGTCGTGTGCCTGCGGTCGTCACAGCGCCAGGTGCGCGAGGTCTCCTTGGTGCGCCGGCCGGGCGTGTCCGTCCGTCCCGCCTGGGCGATGGCCAGCGGATTGGCGCAGGACGAGATCGCGATGGCCGCGGTCAGCTCCTGCTCGGTCAGTACGGTCGTACGGAACCCGGCTCCGGTCAGCCGGCTCGCCAGCTGGTCGGCGGACCGCACCACACACTTCTGGGCCCCCGCCAGACCGCCGCCCCGCGCGGCCACCGCCTCGGGGCACAGCTCGGGATCGAGCTTGAGCGCGATCCAGGTGATCCGGATGGCGGGCGAACCCGTCTGCGCCTGCAGCGGCGCGTAGTTGCGTGCCGCCACCGACTGCTGCGGCAGGTGCGGGGCCGGCGCGGGCTGGGTGTGCTGCACGATCTGCGCCGACTCCAGCCGGATGCCGTCGACGTCCAGCACGTCCCGTATCAGGGCGATGGGCAGCGGCCGGGCGGAGCGGTCGGGCCGCAGCGCCGTGGCGTCCGACTCGATCTGCAGCACCGCCGTCAGGAACGTGCCGTCACCGATCATCCCGACCGGGCGCCGGTCACGGTCGCTGTACGAGTACGTCCGCAGCGCCGGGTCGCACTCGACGGCGGGTGCGAGCCCCGGTTCCGTACCGGCGGGAAGCGTCAGGGAGGCGGCCCTGCGATTGCGTGCCCGCAGGGCGAAGACGGTCGTCAGCCACTCGGGCAGTGAGCGCCGGTGCCTGCGCACCACAGCCAGTAGCACCAGCAGGGCGGCGGCCACGACGGCCGGCACGAGCAGCAGCGGATCGATCACCCACGCGACCAGCAGCAGGGCCGCGGCGATCTCGATCAGTACGAGTTGTTGCATTCGGAACGGTCCGAAATGCCCCGGGCGTGCCCTCAGTCCCGGGGCGGCGGAGCCCCCGGAGGTGGCGGAGGACGGCGCGGCCGTGGCGGGCCGCGTCCGCGTCGCGGAAGCCATGATGGTGAAACCCCCCAATTCGTACCGATCACCCTGCTGGGCCTGGGTGTTGGCAGCTGGATCACCCTACCCGCCACACACGCACACCCGGCCTACAGGCATAGTAGGGGGCCGGTCCGACAGTCAGGCGGGGCCCGGGGGACACACCGATTCGCCCTGCCGCTGCGGGGAGACCGCGCCTTTTTTCACCGATGGGGACTCATGGCATCACGGCGGGATGAGCTCAACGCGTACACCTTTGCGAAGAAGCGCACGGTGGCCGCATTTCTCCAACCATCACCCACAGGTACGGAGGAGGGAGCGCCCAGGCCGCTGCGTGCCGTCGTCCCGAGCCTGATCGTCGGCGCGCTCATCCTGGCCGGGTTCGGCGCCTGGGGCATGTTCAAGCCCACCGCGCCCAAGGACTGGGCCGCGCCGAACAAGAACGTGATCGTCGGCAAGGACTCCACCACCCGCTACGTGGTGCTGAACACCCCGGGCAAGGGCAAGGAGAAGGAGACCCTTCTCCACCCGGTCCTGAACCTCGCCTCCGCCCGACTGCTGCTCACCCCGCAGCAGTTCGCGGTCATCCAGGTCCCCGACAAGATCCTGGACTCCGGGAAGCCGCCGCGCGGTCCGATCCTCGGCATTCCGTACGCCCCCGACCGGCTGCCCACCGACAAGGAGGCCGCCGAGCCCAAGCGGTGGGCCGTCTGCGAGCAGCCCGGCGGCGGCAAGGGCAGCAGCGTCCAGAAGGCAGCCTTCGTCTTCGCCGACCGCGACTTCGCCAAGACCGAGGGGAAGCAGCGGCTGACCGGCGGCCAGGTGCTGTACGTCAAGGGCCAGGACGGCGCCCGCTATCTGGTGGACGCGGGCGGCACCAAGTATCTGATCGCCGAGACGGCGGACGACGACGGGCATCTGACCAACGCCCTGGTCCGCAGCCGCGAGCCGCAGGCCGTCACCGACGACTGGCTGGCCACGCTGCACACCGGCAGCCCGGTCACCTTCCCCGAGATCCCGGGGGAGGTCGGCACGCCGGCGAACGTCCAGGGGCAGCTGTCCCCCGAAGAGAACAAGATCGGCATGGTCCTCAAGACCGAGACCGGCGACGGCACGAGCCACTACGTGGTGCTGGCCGGCAAGGTACAGCCGATCTCCGAGTTCACCGCCTGGCTGCTGATCAACTCTCCGCAGACCGCGGAGCTGGATCTGACCAGCGAGGCGCGCTCGGTCGGCCTCCAGGACTTCGTCCCCGACTCCAAGACCTTCGCGGGACAGGCCCCGCGCTGGCCCGACAAGAGGGCCGACCAGGTCAACGCGATCGGCGGCGACGGCGCCCGCGACACGGTGTGCAGTGTGCTGCGCGAGGTCGACGGCAAGGGCACCCCGACGCTGTCCACCTGGGCCGGTACGGCCTACCCCGCGGACATCACCGCCGGCGGCACCAGCACCTATGTCACCCCCGGCAGCGGTCTGCTCTTCACCCAGGTCCGGGGCCGGCAGACCACCCCCGACGGATCGCTCTTCCTGGTGACGGACACCGGGCTGCGGTACGCGGTCCAGGCGAACGGCGACAGTGACGCGGCCCGTTCCGACATCGGCACCGGCGGCGGCCAGAAACAGCAGGACGGCCGGCCCGAGCCCAGTGAGGCGCAGGTCCGCCTCGGCTACGAGAAGGTCACCCCCGTTCTTGTCCCGATCGCCTGGTCGGAGTTCCTGTCCAAGGGCCCGCGGCTCGACACCAACAGCGCCCGCCAGCCCCAGGGTTCGTAGGGGAGTGCGATGATGCCGAACCGAACACCTGCCCGGCACACGAAGGCCGCGCTGCTGGTCTGCGCCACGGCCCTGACCGGCCTGACGGCCCTGCCCCCGGCCGCGTACGCCGGGGAACCGCGCCCGGCGGCGCCTCCGCCGCTCGCGCTGGACGGGAGTGGCGAATGCGCCTTCCCGATGAAGAAGCAGATCGCGGGCACCCCGTGGGCCCTTCAACGGGTGATGCTCGACGAGTTGTGGCAGGACACCAAGGGCAAGGGCGTACAGGTCGCCGTCATCGACACCGGTGTCGACAACGCCCACCCCCAGCTCAAGTCGGCGGTCGACGCGTCCGCGGGCGCCGATCTCCTCAAGGGCGGCACGAGTGACGGCACGGTCGACGAGGTCGGCCACGGCACCAAGGTCGCCGGGATCATCGCCGCGCGCCCCCTCGACGGCACCGGCTTCGTGGGGCTCGCCCCCGAGGCCACGATCATCCCGATCCGCCAGAACGACGAGAAGAACAGCGGCAAGGACACCACGATGGCCGAGGCGATCGATCACGCGATTGCCAAGGGCGCCGATGTCATCAACATCTCCCAGGACACGACGAAACCCCTGACGCCGGACTCCACCCTGGGGCAGGCCGTGCGGCGGGCGCTCGACAAGGAGATCGTCGTCGTCGCCTCGGCCGGCAACGACGGCATGGACGGCAAGCTCAAGAACACCTATCCCGCGGCCTTCGACGGGGTCCTCGCCGTCGCCTCCTCCGACCGCAACAACGAACGCGCGGCCTTCTCCCAGTCCGGTGACTTCGTGGGGGTCGCGGCGCCGGGCGTGGACATCGTCTCGACCGTTCCCGGCTACGGCCAGTGCGTGGACAACGGCACCAGCTTCTCCGCCCCGTACGTCGCCGGGGTCGCCGCGCTGCTGCGCGCCAAGCACGGTGACTGGGAGGCGCACGAGATCGTCGCCCAGATCGAGCAGACCGCCGAGCGCAGTATCAACGGCCAAGACAGCTTCGTCGGCTGGGGAGTGATCGATCCGGTCCGCGCCCTGAACGAGGACGACCGCGCGCCCCAGTCCCCCCGGCCCGACCCGGGACCGCCCAAGCCGCCCGCTCCCGAGCCCGCGCACCTGGCGATGTCCGAGACCGCCGAAGAGCGCACGGAGCGCCTCGCGACCTACGCCCTCGGTATCGGCGGGGTACTGGTCGCGGTCGTCGCGGGCACGGCGACGGTCATCAGGGACAGCCGCGGGAAGGCGGCCCGACGGGCCGCGCGTCGGCCAACTCTCCATGAATGACTTTGCAGTTGGAACTGTCCTACCGAGTAGCTAAAGTTACCGGCGGGGTCATGCGAGTGATTCCACACGGGGGCGGCATCCAGATGCTTCCCGTCCAGAGCGCCTCCGGGGCGCACATGCAGGAAGACAGGAAGAAGGGGCAAGATGTCGAAGGATCTGAATGTAACCACTGAGGAACAGGTCCTCCTCGCCAACAAGATCCAGAGCTTCCACGACGAGCTGCAGAGCCGTATCACCTCCCTCAACGGTGTGGTGGACCGCATCCAGGCGGGCTGGCAGGGCGCCGCCAGCCGGGAGTACGACGTCGTCCAGGAACGCCTGAACAAGCGTCTGCGGGACATGCGCGTCAAGCTGATCGAGCTCGAGGAAATCATGCGGATGAGCGCCGACGGCTTCACCCAGCAGGAAGAGGAGCGCATCGCGTCCTTCCGGCGGATGGACGACACCACGGCGGGCCAGAGCGCCATCCTCGGCATGGCCTGACCAGCCGTCCGCCACCTTCCGCCGCATTCCGTCTTGAGGAGCATGACATGACCACTGCCGTCAATTACGACACCGTGACCCAGGCGGCCGGTGACGTCCGGCTGACCGCCACTCAGCTCACCCAGGAGCTCGAGACCCTGATGGGCCAGGTCAACCGGGTCGCCCAGAACTGGGACGGTGAGGCCAAGACCGCCTACCACGAGAGCCAGCTCGTGCTCACCCAGCAGATGGACGGCATGAACCAGGACCTGAACCGGATCGCCACACTGCTCTACGAGTCGGTCGTCGGCTACCAGGACACCGACAAGGGCAACGCGGCGCGCTTCCGCATGCAGATGTAGCGCTCTGCCGGGTACGCGACAAAGGGGGGTGTCCGCGGCGGCGGACACCCCCTTCGTCATCTCTACTTCAGGTCGAACTCGCCGTCCCGCGCGCCCAGCACGAACGCGTCCCACTCCGCCTTCGTGTACCGCAGCACCGTCTCGGTGTCCTTCGACGACCGCATCGCGACGCCCCCGCCCGGCAGATAGGCGATCTCGACCCGCTCCTCGTCCTCCCCGGTCCCGGGCGCGCCGAGCCACTCCACTCCGGAGATGTCGAGGGCGTAGAGCTCTTCCTTCTGACGTTCCTTGTCCGTTGCGTCGGCCATCGGCGCGGTCCCTCCCGGGGGTATTGCGAACGACTACGTTCCTCAGAGTACGTGGGCGCCGATATCCGGGGCGGCGTGTCAGCGATACCGGATCAGACGGAAGCCGTGGGCCGCCACGTCATTGAGATCCGTGATCGGATCGGTCCCGCCATCGACCACACCCGTCCCCTGCTCGGAACGGTAGCCGGTGAGCAACAGACCCACGGACTCCCGCCCCCGCGTGTCCTTCCGGCGCACCCAGATCAGGGCGCGGGCACCCACCGGCATCGCCGACAACTCGTCGAGCAGAGTGTCCCAACCGATGTGCTCCGTTGCCGAGATCCGCTGTCCCAGCTCGCGCAAGGTAGGCGCCAGCCAGGACGCGGGCCCCGGTCGAGGAGGGAACGGAAAGGTGCCGACGCCCGGCTCCTCGCCGCGGTTCCACGCGTCGAGCCATGACCAGGGCGCCGAGTTGGGCAGGCAGAACGGCTCGCCCTGCGTCTTGGGTACGACAACCGCGGCGTCCAGCATGGACCGCGACCAGTCGCCGGTGTGCAGGAACTCCCTTGTCTCGCAGGCGAACAGCCAGCCGCGGTCCAGTTCGTCGGCGGCATCCGGAGCGACCAACTCCACCGGTTCGTCGTAGGCGCGGAGCAGCCATGCCTCGGCCTTCTCGACCGCGGTACGGAAGTCCTCTGCGGGCTGCCGCCAGAGATCCGGCGCCGGGCTCGACTCCGGAGCCGTCCGTCGCGTTCGCGCGAACACGAGCGTCCGTACCCCCGCGGTCTCCAGCCGGGCGAGCCCACCCGTCATGCCGTCGAGGAGTACGACCTGTCCGTCATGGTTGTGCACGTACAGAAGATGGCCGCTGACCTCCACACCCGCGATCTCCCGGCGCACCCACACCACGCCCTGGGTGCCGGGGCCCGGTTCGCGAGCCGCGGCGATCACTTCGTCCCACCCCGCGCAGGACAGCTGCTCGGCGGTAGGGAAGTACCGCTTCAGCAGCAGCTCCCACCACCCCGGCGCCTCGTGCGCGGGCGACCAGGGCAGCGGACTGGCCGGACCGCCGTTCAGCGCGGCGGCCACGGTCACCGTGCAGCCCCGGGAGTTGAGCCGTCGTGCCTGCCCGGCCGGATCGCGCGGGCTGGGCGCACGGCCGAACGCGGCCAGATCGGCCCACGGGTCGTTCGCGGCGGGATGGAACGGGGGCATGCCGTTCTTGGGTACCGCGACGGACGCCGCGAGCATCGGCGTGCGGGGATAGCCGGGCTGCGGTCCGGTACGGCAGGCGAAGAGCCAGGTGTGCGCGTCCTCGGCGACCGGCCGGGGGGAGGCCAGCTCGACGAGACCGCGGTATGTGGCGTCGAGCCATCGCTGCGCTTGTTGCTGGGGATCGAACATGGTGGCTCAGCCCTTGGCCGGCGGCCAGTCGCCGCGGGCGAGATAGTCGTTGTACTGGTTCACCGAAAGGTTCGAGGGCGCGAAATGCGGAGCCGAACCGTCCTTCGGCACGATCACGACCCGCGTGAACGGGGCGCGCAGCATGTCGCCGGTATCGAGGTGTTCCTGCGAGTCGAACCTGATCGCCCAGGCTGTCGGGTACTCCACACTCAGTTCCGGCTGAAGGACGATCGTGTACGGCTCATAGGCGAAGACCTGGGTGAGGAAGGGGCGAGCCGCCTCGACGGCATCGTTTCGGGAGAGCATTCCTAAGTCCTGTCAGTGTCAGCGGTAGGGGACATGGCCGATTTGTTTGACGCCGGTGGACTCAAGCGTTCCGAGCGAGCCGGTCTGACCGTCCAAGAACACGACCCCGTGTTCGGTCTTCACGGCATTGAAGACATGCCCGGTGCCATTGTCCCGGACGATGGTGACGATGCTTCGCGAACCCTCTCCTCGGTTGTTGAGATCGCGGACTATGTCGTCGTAGCTTTCCACCGTCTTGTGCGCGTCCGGCTTCACGCCAAGTTCCTTGAGCGGCAATTCGCCGGGACCGGCCTTCGGTGCCGCCGAGACCTCGATGCCGTCCAGGCGGCGATCCACGGTCACCGCATTGTGCGTACAGTTGTGTGTGTAGCCTTGCGCCGGGTAGTTATTCATGTCCTTGAGCCACGGAAACTCCTCGTCGAGGAACTCCTGAGCCTTGTGCCCCGGGACTGAATCTGCGTGGATCGCCTTCTCCGAAATGCCCTTGCTGGGCTGCGCGAGCTCGCTCCAGTCCTTCGGCTCGGGCGCCTCCTTCGCTGCCTTGGCGACACCGGACTCGACCGCCGACTCGGCGCCTTCCTTGGCGGCGACGCGCACCCCGGCACGTGCGCTGCCGAGGCCCTTGGTGCCGATGAGCTCGGGAAGGAGTCGGCCGAGTCCCTCGCTCGGGTCCTTCTTGAAGCTGTCGATCAGCGCACCCGGAATACGCTCGGGGTGCGCGGCCGTCGAGACCAGCCCGGCCAGGGTCATGTTGACGTTCTGCGAATACTGCGCCGGGTGGGTGATGTTGTAGATGTCCAGCGGGTTGAGACCGCGGGCGAAGTTGACGATGCCGGCCGTTCCCTTGATGGCACCGCCCACCACATGGGCGCCCTCCACGGTCAGCGCACCCATGCCGTCCAGATACATGGCGGTCGCCCGGTCCAGCGGCGGTGGCTCCTTGGGCGCGTGCGCCATCGCCGCGTCGACGACCTTCTGCGTCGCGGCGGCGACCTCGTCGCGCTGTCGACGGGCGTCGTCGAGGATCTCGTGAGCGCGATCACGGTCGTGTTTGCCGGGATCGCTGAACGGCTCCGGCTGGGGACCGGGATCCCGGTCTGCCTTGATATCGGCGTTGTACGCATCGATGGTCTTGTTGTAGCCGTCGGCTGCCTTCGCCGACGCTTCCTTGCCCTTCCTGTAGAGGTCGATCGCCTCCTGGGCCTGGCCCTGTGCCCAGGTGACGGCCTCCGCGTACGTGACGAGGGCCTGGCCGGCTGCTTCGCATGCGTCCGCTGCGCGCAGCCACTTGATGGGATGCATCGCGAATTTCTCGCGGAACGCCTCGGCGGACTCCCCCTTCCAATGGGCGGAGTCGAGCTTCTTCATGCCCTGCCCGACCCTGTCGAACGCGGCGAAGAAGTCCTTCATATGGCCGGCGCTCTCGCGGATGGCCGCGGGCTTGCCATGGATGAGCTCGTTGGCCTGGTCGGTCTGGCCCAGCCGCTGTTCGCTCACTGAGGCGCCGAGGCCGGAGGCGGTGTTGTCGCCCCAGTCGGTCACCTTGTCCGCGAGGCCCTCCGCGCCGAGGTACTCCAGGTCCTCGCCGATGCGGTCGGTGGTCCAGTCGATACCCTCGCCAACCACCTTCTTACCGGCCTCGACGCCCTCTTCCAGCGTGCCCAGACCCTCGTTGAGGAGGTTCTTGCCGCCATCGAAGAGATCCCCGATCCCCATCAGCCCTGCCCATCCCGCTGCGCGGCGAGTTCCTCCGGCGACGGGCCGAAAGCGCCCCGCATCCCCTCGTCCATCTCGTCACGCAGCCCGGCCGCGTCGATGATGCCGCTCGTCGGCGTAACGGTGGACGTGCTGACGTCCCACATGGTGTTCTTCCACGCCTGGACGCTGTTCTCGTCGGCCTTCTGGAAGGACTCGGCGCTGTAGTCGGCGTCGCGGACCTGCGTGTACGCGTTGTTGGAGAGGACCTCACTCCAGTCCTTCTCGATGATCTCGTCCTCGGTCGCGTACGGATTGCCCATCGCCGAATTCGTCAGCACTTTGAAACTGCCCTGCAGATACTGCTCCTGCTCGTGGAAGACGCCTGCGGACAGGCCGACCTCCTGCGCGAATACGTTGCCCTCCTGCACCAGCGCGCGCACGCCCCACTCCCATCGCTCGCAGAAGCCCCGCAGCGTGGACGTCAGCCCTTCGTGCCCGGTCTCCATGCCGGTCAGAGACAGGTCGGAGAAACCCCGTCCCATACTCGCCTCGCCGACCATGCCGAGTTCTTTGAGCTCGCCCAGTGTGCCGGTGATGCCTTTGGCGATCAGGCCGAGTGCTTCCTCGGGCGCCGCGAGATCAGGATCCTGCCCGGTCATGCCACAGCCCCTCGGTACGCGTCGCTGTCGACCGCCGCCGTGTCCGGCACGATCCCCTTGACCGGCGGGAACATCGCCCTGTCCGGACCGGCGGCGTTCAGTGCGACCCCGCAGGGAAACACGACGGCCGGCACCACTTCGTCGAGCAGCCGTGCCCCGAGCACCGTGCGGTAGGGCCACGCCCGTGCCGTGTCGCCGCGGGCCTCGGCGAACCTGCTCAGCGCGGACTCGTCGGAGAACGCGCAGATCCAGCTGATCCCGCCGAAGCCGGCCGTCCACAGGCCGCCCTTGACGTCCAGCGGCACCAGCACCGCCGTACTGCGGAAGTGCGCGAGGCGCTCCAGGACGGCCTCGCGCGCCCCCTCGGCGGCGTCTCTGTCCATCTCCGGCTCGGCCCGCCCGGCCGGGACGGCCCCGGACGCGGCCGACGTATCGCCCCGGACCGTCCGCTCGGTGGACTCGGCGCGCAGGTGATCCCACTGTTCGTCGAATTCCATGCCGTCCCCCGTAGTTCGTCCCGTCGTACGTGCCCCGCGCCTACCGGTCCGCCAGCCAGCCCAGCTGTACCAGTGGTGCGCCGCGCTTGCGGGAGACGAAGGTGCCTCGTCCCGGGGGCATCGGGCGGGCGCGGACGTTGCCCAGGATGTCGCCCTCGCCGGGGTCGCCCGAGAGGATCACCCCCTGTGCGCCGAGCTCCTTCATCCGCTGCATGAACGGCTCGTACATCGCGCGGGACGCCCCTGCCGCGTTGCGCGCGACGATGAAGCGGATGCCGACGTCACGGGCGAACGGCAGGTTCTCCACCAGGACGGCCAGCGGGTTGGCGGAGTTGGTCGCGACCAGTTCGTAGTCGTCGATGATCACGAATAGCTGCGGGCCGTTCCACCAGCTGCGGTCGCGCAGTTGCTGCGGAGTGATGTCCGGCTTGGGTGCCCGCTTCGTCATCACCGTACCGATGGCGTCCATGTGCATCTGCATGGCCGACGCCATCGGCGCGTACTCCAGCAGGTGCGTGGCCGGTACGGCCTCCAGCATCGTGCGCCGGTAGTCGCCGACCACGATGCGGGCCTGCTCCGGGGTGTAGCGCTCGGCGATCTGCTTGGCGATGAGCCGCAGCAGCCCGGTCTTCCCGGACTCGCTCTCGCCGAAGACCATGAAGAACGGGTCGGTCTCGAAGTCGACGAACACCGGCTCCAGATTGGTCTCGTCGATACCGATCGCGATGCCGTGCTGCGGGAACTCGAAGCCCTTGGGCAGCTGCTCGGAGGGCAGCCTGCGCGGCAGCAGCCGTACGGTCGGAGCCGCCGGACCCGCCCAGCTCTCCTTCACCGTCCTGACGAACGCCGCCGTGCCGTCGAAGAGATCCGCCGCGTCGCTCACCGAGTCGATCCGCGGCAGCGCGCCCATGAAGTGCAGCTTCTCGGGCACCTGGCCACGGCCCGGCACCCCGGTCGGGACATTCGCCGCGACCTTGCGGTCGAACTCGGAGTCCATGACGTCACCGAGCCGCAGTTCGAGCCGGCCGAGCATCTGGTCCTTGAGCGCCGCGCGCACCTCCATGTAGCGGGCGGCGGTCACGACGACATGAATGCCGTACCCGAGACCGCGCGCCGCGATGTCGGAGATGACGGGCTCCATCATGTCGTAGTCGTTCTTGAAGCCGCCCCAGCCGTCGATGATCAGGAAGACATCTCCCCAGGCCTCGCCGGGCAGTTCACCGGCGGCGCGCTTGCGGCGGTACGTGCCGATCGAGTCGATGCCGTTCGCGCGGAAGAACTCCTCGCGCCGGTTGAGCACCCCCAGCACCTCAGCGACCGCGCGCCGCACCCGCTCGGGGTCGAGCCGGGACGCGACACCGCCGACATGCGGCAGGTCGGACAGCGAGGAGAGACCGCCGCCGCCGAAGTCCAGCGCGTAGAACTGCACTTCGTGCGGGGTGTGGGTGAGGGCGAACGACGAGATCAGGGTCCGCATCAGCGTCGACTTGCCGGACTGCGGACCACCCACGACGAGCATATGGCCGGCCGCGCCGGAGAAGTCCCGGTACAGCACCTCACGGCGCTGCTCGAAGGGCTTGTCGATCAGACCGAGCGGGACGGCGAGACCACCCGGACGGGTGTACTCGGTCGCGTTCAGCCCGCGCTCCGCGGTCACCGCGATACCCGGCAGCAGCTGGTCCAGCGTCGGCGCCTCGTCCAGCGGCGGCAGCCACACCTGATGCGCGGGCACCCCCTGCCCGTCGAGCCGGCGCACGATCACATCCAGCACGGTGTCCGCGAGCGCGTCGTCCTCCGAGGTGGTGGGCGAGAGCGCGGCCGTCAGGTCCGGAGCCGCGTACACCACGGGCACCGGCGTCGCGGTGAAGAGCGCGGGCCGCCGCTCGATGTGCAGCTGTCCCACCGAGAGATCCGGGCCGCCGGTGCGGTACGTACCGGAGACGTACGCCGCCTTGAAGCGGGTCATCTCGTCCGTGCCGAACTTGAGATAGCCGGAGCCGGGCACCGAGGGCAGGTGGTACGCGTCCGGCACGCCCAACGCCGTACGCGACTCGGCCGCCGAGAAGGTACGCAGACCGATCCGGTACGAGAGGTACGTGTCGAGCCCGCGCAGCTTGCCCTCCTCCAGGCGCTGCGAAGCCAGCAGCAGATGCACACCCAGGGAGCGGCCGATCCGGCCGATCTGGATGAACATGTCGATGAAGTCGGGCTTGGCGGTGAGGAGTTCGGAGAACTCGTCGATGACCAGGACGAGCGAGGCGAGCGGCTCCAGCGCCGCGCCGGCCGCACGCGCCTTCTCGTAGTCGTGGATATTGGCGTAGTTGCCCGCCGAGCGCAGCAGCTCCTGGCGGCGCTGCAGCTCACCCCGGATCGCGTCACCCATGCGGTCGACCAGCGTCAGGTCGTCCGAGAGGTTGGTGATGACCGCCGCGACATGCGGCATCTGCGACATCCCGGCGAACGTCGCGCCGCCCTTGAAGTCCGCGAGGACGAAGTTCAGCGTCTCCGAGGAGTGCGTGACCGCGAGACCCAGCACCAGCGTGCGCAGCAGCTCCGACTTGCCGGAACCGGTCGCGCCGACACACAGCCCGTGCGGTCCCATGCCCTCCTGCGCGGCCTCCTTCAGGTCCAGCATCACCGGCTGGCCGTCCTCGCCGACACCGATCGGCACCCGCAGCCGCTCGGCCGTCGACCGCGGCCGCCAGGTCCGGGTGACGTCGACGGCCGCCGCGTCACCCAGATTGAGCAGATCCGTGAAGTCGAGGTTGGCGAGCAGCGGTTCGTCGTCGTCGCCCCCGCCCGTACGCAGCGGCGCCAGCTGCCGCGCGAGCGCCTCGGCGGCGGGCAGCGAGATCCCGTCGGGCACACCTTCGTACGCCAGGCCCGCACCGGACTCCAGCCGCAGCCGCCCCGGCCGCACCACCACGGACAGACCGCCCCGCGGCTCGTCCAGCTCGCCGGACACGACCTCGACGATCGTCACGCCCTGGACGCCCTCGGCCGCCGCGAACAGCGAGTCCGGCGGCACCATTCCGCCGTCGAGCACGACGACGACATGCGGCTGGTCCAGTACCGGCTGGCTGTCCCGGCCGAACCGCGGACGCCCGTCGAGCCTGCTGTGCAGCAGCGCCTCCAGCTCCCCGAGGTCATCGCCGAACAGCCGCTTCGTACCGGCCCCGTCGATCTGCCCCGCCACCTGCGTGTGCGGCAGCCACTTCGCCCAGTCCCAGCGCGCTACGGCGCCGGGCGCGGCCACCACCGCGACCAGCAGATCCTCGGGGGAGTGCAGCGTCACCAGCTGGGCCACCAGCGCACGCGCCGCGGACTGCGCGGACTCCGGCTCACCGGAGACCGTCACGTGATAGAAGGCGCGCATCGACACGGCCATCGGCAGCCCGTCCAACGAGCCGTGCACCGCGAGGAACTGCTGCATCGCACCGGCGCACAGCGGCTCCAGCTCATCGACCGGCGCCGTGTCGGGGGCGACCAGCGGGGTCGAGAGCTGCTGGGCGCCGAGCCCGATCCGTACCTGCCCGAAGTCCCCGTCGCCGACGCGCCGTTCCCACACCCGCGAACCCTCGGCCACCACGGACCAGAGCTGTTCGGGGGAGGGGTGCAGATACAGCTGCGCGTCGCGCTGCGCACGGGCCGTCCTGCGGACCGTACGACGCGTCTGCGCGAGGTACTTGAGATAGTCACGCCGGACATCGGCAATTTGCCCCTGCGTACCGCGGCGGAATCTGACGATCTGTGCGACGACCATCCCGACCGTCGAGACCAGCATCAGAACGCCCATGATCCGCATGAACGGAGGCGCCTGGGGCGAGAAGAAGAACACCACTGAAGAGCCCATGCCGAGGACCGGCAGGATCTGCATCAGCATGCCCTCCTGCTGACCGCGTGGCAGCTCGGGCGGGGCTTCCAAGGTCATTGCATCCGCGGGCACTTCGGGTGGAAGGGACCGGGGCGGGCGTTTGACGACGATCTGGCTCACCGGCGCATCAATCCCTCAATACGGACGGGTAATTCCGTACCGGCGCCCCCGTGGCGACGGTCTCCCTCCGCGCGACGGTGATCCTACTTGCAGCCATGCCCCACCCGTCCCGGTAGGGTGGCGCGCGCATCGTGCGCAACCGCGAATCAGGGGGTCCAGACACGTGAGTACGACCGCAGCGACCGGCTTCTGCCGCGTCACTGTCGTGGCGCCGGACAGCAGGATCGATGTCGCACTTCCGGAGGACATCGCCGTCGCCGACGTCTACCCGGAGATTCTGCGGCTCACCGGCCAGACCCAGACGGCAGGCACTCCCACCGGATATCACCTCGTCAGGCGCGACGGCACCGTGCTCGACGGCGCCCGCACGCTCGCCGCCCAACAGGTCCTCGACGGTGAGGTGCTGAGCCTGCGCCCCTTCGCCGAGTCCCTGCCGCCCGCGGTCTTCGACGACGTCTCGGACGCCGTCGCCTCCGCGGTCCAGCGCGACCGTCATCTGTGGAGCGACGACCTGCTGCGCGGCGCCGGACTCCTCGGTGGCGTCCTGCTGCTCGTCCTCATGGGCTTCGTCCTGTGGTTCGCCGACCCGGTCCGCCACGACATGCACAGCCTGCCCGGCATCATCGCGGGCGCGGCCGGACTGCTGCTGACGGCCTTCGCGGGCGTCCGGGCCCGGGTGTACGGGGACCGTGCCACCGCCGTCGCCCTCGGACTCGGCGCACTGCCGCTGCTGCTGATCGGCGGCTCCGGCATCATCGGCGCCGACGCCGGCCAGGGCCCCGGCCGGCTCCAGTTCCTGCTCGGCTGCGTCACGGTCCTGATCGCGTCCGTCGCTCTCGTCGCCCTCACCCCGAGCGGTGACGCCCCGTTCGTCGCGGCCACCTTCCTGGCCACCGCCGGCACCCTCGCCACCTTCGTGGCGATCCTCACCGGGGCATCGGCCACCGACACGGCCGCCGTCTGCGCCCCGGTCGCCATCGGGATCGTCGCCTTCCTGCCCGGCCTCTCGGCCCGCTTCGCCCGGCTGCCCATCGGCTACGCCGCCCCGCGCAGCGCCGCCGACGACTTCGACGCCGACCCGAACACCACCCCCGAGGCCGAGCCCGTCGACGCCGAGCGCATCGCCGCCCAGGCCCGCCGCGGCCACGAGATGCTGCTCGGCCTGGTCGGCGGCTGCGCCGCGGTCGTCGTCGGCTCCGCCGCCGTACTCGGCTTCTCGCACACCATCTGGGGCCAGTTCCTCGCCCTCGCCGCGGGACTCGCGATGCTGCTGCGCGCCCGTCTCTTCCGCTACACCTCGCAGGTCGCCTGCGTGCTGGTCGCGGGCATCTCCGCCATCGCGCTGCTGGTCCTCGGCCTCTCCCTGAACCCGCCCGCCGACCCCGTCAGGGAACTCCTGATGTACGGCGACCGCGGCCCCCTCGACATCCGTACGATCTGGCTCACCGCGAGCGTCGCCGCGGGCGCCGCCCTGATCACCGCGATCGGCCTGATCATCCCGCGCAAGGGCCTCTCGCCCTTCTGGGGCCGGCTCCTCGATCTCGCCGAGGGCGCGCTGCTGCTCTCGCTGGTGCCGCTCTGCCTCGCCGTACTCGACGTCTTCAGCGCGGCCCGCGCCCTCACGAGTTAGCGCGTGTCCGGCCGGCCGCGCCCGCGGCAGCTCCGCGAAGGGGCGGTCGGGGCCGCGGTCAGCCCGGTACCCGCAGGCTGGTACCCTGGGCGACGGCCGTTTGTGTACGTGATCCCGGAGCCACCGGCTCCGCGGTCAGCGCCCAGCGGATCCCGCCTCCCGAGTAACGGAAGCTCCCCAGAGTATTCGACCTGGGGCACTCGGTGGCCAAGAAGACTCACGAGGAGTACGCGTGTCGCTCGACGCCGCTACGAAGAAGCAGATCATGACCGAGTTCGGCACCAAGGAAGGTGACACCGGCTCCCCCGAGGTCCAGGTCGCCATGCTGTCGCGCCGGATCTCGGACCTCACCGAGCACCTCAAGACCCACAAGCACGACCACCACTCCCGTCGTGGTCTGCTGATCCTGGTCGGTCAGCGCCGCCGGCTGCTGCAGTACCTGGCCAAGAAGGACATCCAGCGCTTCCGTGCGCTCGTCGACCGCCTCGGCATCCGCCGCGGTGCGGCCGGCGGCGCCAAGTAACACACCGTGAAGGGAGCGGTTCCCACTTCCAGGGGACCGCTCCTTTCGCGTATGTACGGGGCGCGCGCACGGAGCGCGCTGACCACCCCCGTACGGGGCAGACCGAGCGCCCCGCCCAGGAAGGCCGGAATGTCATCCTGAGGCGAAGCTCAGTAATCTGGACACACGAGCACAACTGAAGAGGAGGAGCGTCCTCCGCCGCCGCCGGTCCTCGGTAGTGGCTCCCGGAATGGCGCGGCCCATGCCGCCGCCCCGGGTGCTTCGATCGAAGACCGGCCCGCACCCAGGAAACGCTTCTCCGCCACCGTCCCCTGCCACACGGGCACCGGACGAAGACGAGGAGAAATCACTAGTGGAGAACGAGACCCACTACGCCGAAGCCGTTATCGACAACGGAACCTTCGGCACCCGCACCATCCGCTTCGAGACGGGCCGGCTGGCCCGTCAGGCCGCCGGCTCCGCCGTGGCCTACCTGGACGACGACACCATGGTGCTGTCGGCCACCACCGCTTCCAAGAAGCCCAAGGACCAGCTCGACTTCTTCCCCCTCACGGTGGACGTCGAGGAGCGGATGTACGCCGCCGGCAAGATCCCCGGCTCCTTCTTCCGCCGCGAGGGCCGGCCCTCCGAGGACGCGATCCTCACCTGCCGCCTGATCGACCGCCCGCTGCGCCCCTCCTTCAAGAAGGGCCTGCGCAACGAGATCCAGATCGTTGAGACGATCATGGCGCTCAACCCCGACCACCTGTACGACGTGGTCGCGATCAACGCCGCCTCCTGCTCCACGCAGCTGGCCGGCCTGCCCTTCTCCGGCCCGATCGGCGGCACCCGTGTCGCCCTGATCAAGGGCCAGTGGGTCGGCTTCCCGACACACACCGAGCTCGAGGACGCCGTCTTCGACATGGTCGTCGCGGGCCGCGTCCTGGACGACGGCGATGTCGCGATCATGATGGTCGAGGCCGAGGCCACCGAGAAGACCGTCCAGCTCGTCAAGGACGGCGCCGAGGCTCCCACCGAGGAGGTCGTCGCCGCCGGTCTGGAAGCCGCGAAGCCCTTCATCAAGGCGCTCTGCAAGGCTCAGTCGGACCTCGCCGCCAAGGCCGCGAAGCCGACCGGTGAGTTCCCGGTCTTCCTCGACTACCAGGACGACGTCCTGGAGGCGCTGACCGCCGCCGTCAAGAGCGAGCTCTCGCAGGCGCTGACCATCGCCGGCAAGCAGGACCGCGAGGCCGAGCTCGACCGCGTCAAGGAGCTCGCCGCCGAGAAGCTGCTCCCGCAGTTCGAGGGCCGCGAGAAGGAAATCTCCGGTGCCTACCGCGCGCTGACCAAGTCGCTGGTCCGCGAGCGCGTCATCAAGGACAAGGTCCGGATCGACGGCCGTGGCGTCACGGACATCCGTACGCTCGCCGCCGAGGTCGAGGCCATCCCGCGCGTGCACGGCTCCGCCCTGTTCGAGCGTGGCGAGACCCAGATCCTGGGCGTCACCACCCTCAACATGCTCCGCATGGAGCAGCAGCTGGACACCCTTTCCCCGGTGACCCGCAAGCGCTACATGCACAACTACAACTTCCCGCCCTACTCCGTCGGTGAGACCGGCCGCGTCGGTTCGCCGAAGCGCCGCGAGATCGGCCACGGCGCGCTCGCCGAGCGCGCCATCGTGCCGGTGCTGCCGACGCGCGAGGAGTTCCCGTACGCGATCCGCCAGGTCTCCGAGGCGCTGGGCTCCAACGGCTCGACGTCCATGGGCTCGGTCTGCGCCTCCACCATGTCGCTGCTGAACGCCGGTGTGCCGCTCAAGGCCCCCGTCGCCGGTATCGCCATGGGCCTGATCTCGCAGGAGATCGACGGCAAGACGCACTACGTCGCCCTCACCGACATCCTCGGTGCGGAGGACGCCTACGGCGACATGGACTTCAAGGTCGCCGGTACGAAGACCTTCGTCACCGCGCTCCAGCTCGACACCAAGCTCGACGGCATCCCCGCCTCGGTCCTGGCCGCCGCGCTGAAGCAGGCCCGCGACGCCCGCCTCCACATCCTCGATGTGATGAACGAGGCCATCGACGTCCCGGACGAGATGTCCCCGAACGCCCCGCGGATCATCACCGTCAAGATCCCGGTGGACAAGATCGGTGAGGTCATCGGCCCCAAGGGCAAGATGATCAACCAGATCCAGGAGGACACCGGCGCCGACATCACGATCGAGGACGACGGCACCATCTACATCGGTGCCGCCGCGGGTTCGCAGGCCGAGGCCGCGCGCGCCACGATCAACGCGATTGCCAACCCGACCATGCCGGAGGTCGGCGAGCGCTACCTGGGCACGGTCGTCAAGACGACCACCTTCGGTGCGTTCGTCTCGCTGATGCCGGGCAAGGACGGACTGCTGCACATCTCGCAGATCCGCAAGCTCGCCGGTGGCAAGCGCGTGGAGAACGTCGAGGACGTGCTCGGCGTCGGCCAGAAGGTCCAGGTGGAGATCGCCGAGATCGACCAGCGCGGCAAGCTCTCCCTCATCCCCGTCATGGAGGATGAAGAGACCGAGGAGAAGAAGGACGACGCAACCTCGTGACGCGTAGTTCCAGGACGACGGCCCGCCCCTCCTCGGAGGCGCGGGCCGTCGCCCGTACCCAAACACTGCTCAAGGGCGAGAACGGCATCGGCACGGTCCGCCGTACGACGCTCCCCGGCGGCCTGCGCGTCGTCACCGAAACCCTGCCGTCGGTACGCTCCGCGACCTTCGGCATCTGGGTCCAGGTCGGCTCCCGCGACGAGACGCCCGCCCTCAACGGCGCCACCCACTATCTGGAGCACCTCCTCTTCAAGGGCACGCACAAGCGCAGCGCCCTCGACATCTCCTCCGCCATCGACGCGGTCGGCGGCGAGATGAACGCCTTCACGGCGAAGGAGTACACCTGCTACTACGCGCGGGTACTCGACACCGATCTGCCGCTGGCCATCGATGTCGTCTGCGACATGCTGACCGGCTCGCTCATCGAGGCCGCGGACGTCGACGCCGAACGCGGTGTCGTCCTCGAAGAGATCGCCATGACCGAGGACGACCCGGGCGACTGTGTGCACGACCTGTTCGCGCAGACCATGCTCGGCGACAGCCCCCTCGGACGGCCGGTCCTCGGCACCGTCGACACCGTCAACGCCCTGGACCGCGACCGGATCGCCCGCTTCTACAAGAAGCACTACGACCCGACACATCTCGTCGTCGCCGCGGCGGGCAATGTCGATCACGCCACGGTGGTACGCCAGGTCCGACGCGCCTTCGAGAAGGCCGGCGCCCTGTCCCGCACGGACGCCACCCCCGTCGCCCCCCGCGAAGGCCACCGCTCCCTGCGCACCGCGGGCCGCGTCGACCTGCTCAACCGCAAGACCGAGCAGGCCCATGTCGTCCTCGGCATGCCGGGCCTGGCCCGTACCGACGAGCGCCGCTGGGCGCTCGGCGTGCTCAACACCGCGCTCGGCGGCGGCATGAGCTCGCGGCTCTTCCAGGAGGTACGGGAGAAGCGCGGCCTCGCCTACAGCGTCTACTCGTACACCTCGGGCTTCGCCGACTGCGGCCTCTTCGGGGTCTACGCCGGCTGCCGTCCGAGCCAGGTCCACGACGTCCTGAAGATCTGCCGCGACGAACTCGACCGCGCGGCGGCCGAGGGACTCACGGACGAGGAGATCGGCCGCGCCATCGGCCAGCTCTCCGGCTCCACCGTCCTCGGTCTGGAGGACACCGGCGCGCTGATGAACCGGATCGGCAAGAGCGAGCTGTGCTGGGGCACCCAGATGTCCGTCGACGAGATGCTGGGGCGGATATCCGCGGTCACCCCCGACGACGTACGCGCGGTGGCCCGGGATGTACTGGGGCAGCGGCCCTCGCTGTCCGTCATCGGGCCGCTCAAGGACAAGCAGGCGGCCCGTCTCGACGAAGCGGTCTCCCGCTGACCGGGCCGTACCCCCGACGCTGAAGGAAACAGAGCAATGAGCAAGCTGCGCGTGGCCGTTCTGGGAGCCGGGGGCCGCATCGGCTCCGAGGCCGTACGGGCCGTCGAGGCCGCGGAGGATCTGGAGCTGGTCGCGGCCCTCGGCCGGGGCGACAAGCTGGAGACCCTCGTGGAGACCGGCGCCCAGGTCGTGGTGGAACTGACCACCCCGGCCTCGGTGATGGGCAACCTCGACTTCTGCGTACGCCACGGCATCCACGCGGTCGTCGGCACCACCGGCTGGACCGACGAACGGCTCGCGCAGCTCAACACCTCGCTGGCCGCCTCTCCGGAGACGGGGGTGCTGATCGCGCCGAACTTCTCCATCGGCGCCGTCCTCACCATGAAGTTCTCCCAGACGGCGGCCCGCTACTTCGAGTCGGTCGAGATCATCGAGCTGCACCACCCGAACAAGGCCGACGCGCCCTCCGGCACCGCCCACCGCACCGCCCAGCTGATCGCCGCCGCGCGCGAGGAAGCAGGCAGCCCTCCGCAGCCCGACGCCACGGTCACGGCGCTGGACGGCGCGCGCGGCGCGGACGTCGACGGGGTGCGGGTGCACTCCGTACGCCTCCGGGGGCTCCTCGCCCATCAGGAGGTCATCCTCGGCGGTGAGGGCGAGACCCTCACCGTCCGCCATGACTCACTGCACCACAGCAGCTTCATGCCGGGCATCCTGCTCGGCGTACGCCGCGTGGGCTCCGCCCCCGGGCTCACCTTCGGCCTCGAACACTTCCTCGACCTGAGCTGACACCCATGCGTGCGAAGATCACCTACTGCGTCACGGCCGCCGTCCTGGTCGTCTACTTCGTCCTGGTCGGCAGCCGCGGCGTGCTGCTGATCCAGCAGGGCACCCTGCTCACCGTCACCTTCGGGGTCGCGGTGCTGATCCTGCCGGTCATCGGCATCTGGTTCCTCTGGAAGAACACCCAGTTCGTCAGCCGCGCCAACCGGCTCGCGGCGGAGCTGGACGCCGAGGGCGGCCTGCCGCTCGACGAGTTGGCCCGTACCCCCGGCGGCCGCATCGACCGGGACTCGGCGGACGCCGTCTTCGCCGAGCGCCGTGCGCAGACGGAGGACTCACCCGACGACTGGCGCTGCTGGTTCCGGCTCGCGGTCGCCTACCACGACGCCAGGGACACCCCGCGCGCCCGCAAGGCCATGCAGCGCGCCATCGCGCTCCACGACGGCAGGCCCGTACGGGCCTGAGCCCGCACAGACGAACGGGGCCCGGCCTCTGAGGGCCGGACCCCGTTCGCACCGCTGTAGGCGTCAGACCAGGCGGTATTCGTCGCCCCAGGCCTCGACCGTGTCGGCTGCCCGGTCGAAGGCCTCGCCACGCGACAGGAAGTCCGCGTTGTGGTCGGTGAGCAGCGGCAGCGGCTCACCCCGGCGTCGTACGAGCAGGAGCGCCTGCCCCTGTACGGTGCGCGGCAGCCCGAGCCACCGCACCGGCTGCTGGACCGTGCGGACGGCCGTGGCCTGGTCCCACGGCACGGTGGTGGTCCTGAGCAGACTCACCCGCCGGACTCCGTGCCGGCTCACCCATGCCCCGGCGCGGAGCAGCCGGAGCGCGGCGGCGATGGCCAGCGCCGCGAGACCCAGGCACAGCGCGGCGCCCGGCAGCGCGCCCGTGGCGGCGGTGATCGTTCCGGCGAGCAGTATGAACGAGGCGAGCAGCAGAAGCAGGGCGGCCGATGCCACGCGCCAAGGGCCTGGGCGGTACGGACGCCGCCAATGATCATGATCGTCGAACGGCAGCGCGACGTCGTCGTCCGTCGCGTCAAAAGCACGGTCGGCCGTCAGGAAGGGCAGGGGCACGACTGATCCTCACTCACAAGCACGCTCGATTGCTGTGCCCGGTGAGGCTATCGAGCGTGCCCCTGCCCGGACCACCCCAGGGGGGCCGGACGAGTCAGCGGCGCTGCGAGGCCTCGGACTGCTGAGCGTGACCGGATGCCTGACCCGGCTCCAGCGACGGCAGTCCGAAGAGCAGTGAGCCCGCGAACCCGGCCACGAGCGTCAGCCCGATCAGCGTACGGCTGACGAGCTGCGACCTGTCGGCCCGGGGTTTGGGGGGTGGAGTGACGTTACTGCGGAAGCGGTCGGCCTCGGCGACGAATGCGAACGGGACGGCCTCACGCCGGCGGAACATGGGGGAACTCTCCTTGCGGTCTGGTGACGGGACGCTGCTGGTGTGTCAGCCGCTGCTCGGCTGCTACTCAGTGAGACGAACGACAGCGTCATTCGGTGCCAGAATTCCCCGAATTGACCAAGGAACACCGGGAGCGGCCGCCCTGTCCGTCGCTGTCAGTGCCGAGCCGTAGAGTGGGCGCCGCCCGAGCGATGCGACTGGAAGGACCCCGCCGGTGAGCGACACCCCCGCCGAGACCAAGCCGAGCTTCCGCAGCGATGTCACCGTCGAGCTGGTGAAGCACGCCGCCGGTGACTCCGATGTGCTGTGGGCCGCGCGCGTCTCCACCGCAGGTGAGCAATCACTGGAAGAGCTCTCGAAGGACCCAGAGCGCTCCAAGGGGCTGATCAATTTCCTGATGCGGGACCGCCACGGCAGCCCCTTCGAGCACAACTCGATGACCTTCTTCATCAGCGCCCCGATCTTCGTCTTCCGCGAGTTCATGCGGCACCGCGTGGGCTGGTGCGTCGCGGGTGACACCGAGATCACGCTGCAGAGCGAAGCCGGCGACCTCCACGGCCGGACCATCGCGGATCTGTACCGGCTCCGGCACCTCGGTCCGGCCACCCGCCTCCGTGAGCCGGAGTCCATGGACGGCGGTCACGTCCGGTGCTACGACGAGGACACCCTGACGGCTCAGCGGGCACCCGTCGTCGATGTCATCGAGTCGGGCGTGAAGCCGCTCATCAGGATCACCACGGCTGAGGGCAGGACGCTCAGGTCCACGGTGGACCACGCGGTGCTGACCCCGGACGGCTGGCGCAAGGCCGGTGAGCTGGCCGTGGGGGACGCGGTCATGGCCGCTGCCACCGCCCCGCACCCCTCGCAGGCGCCCGTTGTGCCGGGCCTGGGCCGAGGGGAGGACGCGTCCGTGGCCCGCCCGGACAGCATCGTCTCCGTCGTCGACGACGGCGAGGAGATGACCTACGACCTGTCCGTCGAGGGCCCCTGGCACAACTTCCTGGCCAACGGCATCGTTGTGCACAATTCGTACAACGAGGAGTCCGGCCGTTACCGCGAGCTGCTGCCGGTTTTCTATGTCCCCGGCGAGGAGCGCAAGCTCGTCCAGCAGGGGCGCCCCGGGAAATACGAGTTCGTCTCCGGGAGCGCGGCCCAGCAGGAGATCACGCAGCGCGCCATGGAGGATTCCTACATCCAGGCGTACGAGGCGTACCAGCAGATGCTGGCGGCGGGCGTGGCCCGCGAGGTGGCCCGCGCGGTCCTCCCGGTCGGCCTCTTCTCGTCGATGTACGCCACCTGCAACGCGCGCTCGCTGATGCACTTCCTCGGGCTGCGCACGCAGCACGAACAGGCGAAGGTCCCGTCCTTCCCACAGCGGGAGATCGAGATGGTCGGAGAGCGGATGGAGGAGCACTGGGCGAAGCTCATGCCGCTCACCCATGCGGCCTTCAACACCAACGGCCGGGTCGCCCCATAGAGCACAGGTGTACGGTCGGCCGAGCGAAGTGTCCGGATTGCGGCGTTTCGAGAAGTTCATCTAGGCTGATCAAACGGACCCGGCACTGCTTGAACCCCCGAGCAGGCAGTGCCGGGCTCCTCTTGTCCCGTCCCCCAAGGGGACACGGCGAGCTGAGCAGCGAGTAGCGTGTTACCCATGGCTCCGATCTCCACTCCGCAGACCCCCTTCGGGCGGGTCCTCACCGCGATGGTCACGCCCTTCACGGCGGACGGCACTCTCGACCTCGACGGTGCCCAGCGGCTCGCCGTTCATCTGGTGGACGCAGGCAACGACGGCCTGATCCTGAACGGCACCACCGGTGAGTCCCCGACCACCAGCGACGCGGAGAAAGACCAGCTCGTACGGGCCGTCCTGGAGGCCGTCGGAGACCGGGCCCATATCGTCGCCGGCGTCGGTACCAACGACACCCGCCACAGCCTGGAGCTGGCCCGCGCGGCCGAGCGCGCCGGAGCACACGGCCTGCTCGCGGTGACCCCGTACTACAACAAGCCGCCGCAGGAAGGTCTCTTCCAGCACTTCTCCGCCATCGCCGACGCGACCGGCCTGCCGGTCATGCTGTACGACATCCCCGGCCGCAGCGGTGTCCCCATCGACACCGAGACGATCGTCCGTCTCGCACAGCACCCGCGCATCGTCGCCAACAAGGACGCCAAGGGCGACCTCGGCCGCGCCAGCTGGGCCATCGCCCGCTCCGGCCTCGCCTGGTACTCCGGCGACGACATGCTCAACCTTCCGCTGCTCTCGGTCGGCGCGGTCGGCTTCGTCTCCGTCGTCGGCCATGTGGTCACCCCCGAGCTGCGCGAGCTTCTCGACGCCCACCTCACGGGCGACGTCCACAAGGCCACCGAGATCCACCAGAAGCTGCTCCCGGTCTTCACCGGCATGTTCCGCACCCAGGGCGTCATCACCACCAAGGCCGCGCTCACCCTGCGGAAGCTGCCGGCCGGACCGCTGCGCCTGCCGCTCGTCGAGCTGTCGGCACATGAAACCGCCCAGCTCAAGATCGATCTCGCGGCCGGCGGGGTACAGCTCTAACAACAGACTTCACAACTGAATACGCGACGACAGCACACCACCGAGAAATCGGTCCACACAGACAACAGCAAGTGCACCAATGTCATGCGCGCCACGTGCCTCAGCGGCACGTGGCGTGCGTGGTGAGGAGAGTCTTTTGAGTCATCCGCATCCTGAACTCGGCGCCCCGCCGAAGCTGGCCAAGAACGGCCTGCGCGTCACCCCGCTCGGCGGTCTGGGCGAGATCGGCCGCAATATGACGGTCTTCGAGTACAACGGCCGTCTGCTCATCGTCGACTGCGGCGTCCTCTTCCCGGAGGAGGAGCAGCCCGGCATCGACCTGATCCTGCCGGACTTCACCACCATCAGGGACCGCGTCGACGACATCGACGGCGTCGTGCTCACGCACGGCCACGAGGACCACATCGGCGGCGTCCCGTATCTGCTCAGGCTGAAGCCCGACATCCCGCTGATCGGCTCCAAGCTGACCCTCGCGCTGATCGAGGCGAAGCTCCAGGAGCACCGCATCCGCCCGTACACCCTTGAGGTCACCGAGGGGCACCGCGAGCGCATCGGCCCGTTCGACTGCGAATTCGTCGCGGTCAACCACTCCATCCCGGACGCCCTGGCCGTCGCCATCCGCACCCCCGCGGGCATGGTGGTCCACACCGGCGACTTCAAGATGGACCAGCTTCCGCTGGACCGCAGGCTGACGGACCTGCCGGCCTTCGCCAGGCTCGGCGAAGAAGGCATCGACCTGCTGCTTTCGGACTCCACCAATGCCGAGGTCCCGGGCTTCGTCCCGCCCGAGCGGGACATCTCGAATGTCCTGCGGCAGGTCTTCGGGAGCGCCCAGAAGCGCATCATCGTGGCCAGCTTCGCCAGCCACGTCCACCGCATCCAGCAGATCCTTGACGCCGCCCACGAATACGGCCGCAGAGTCGCCTTCGTCGGCCGCTCGATGGTCCGCAACATGGGCATCGCCCGCGACCTGGGCTATCTCAGGGTGCCGGCAGGCCTGGTCGTTGACGTCAAGACACTCGACGACCTCCCGGACCACGAGGTCGTCCTCGTCTGCACCGGCTCCCAGGGCGAGCCGATGGCCGCGCTCTCGCGCATGGCCAACCGCGATCACCAGATCCGGATCGTCCAGGGCGACACGGTGATCCTGGCGTCGTCCCTGATCCCGGGCAACGAGAACTCGGTCTACCGCGTGATCAACGGCCTGACCAGGTGGGGCGCGAACGTCATCCACAAGGGCAACGCCAAGGTCCATGTCTCGGGCCACGCCTCGGCCGGCGAGCTGCTGTACTTCTACAACATCTGCAAGCCCAAGAACCTGATGCCGGTCCACGGCGAATGGCGCCATCTGCGCGCCAACGCCGAGCTGGGCGCGCTGACGGGGGTGCCCAAGGACCACATCGTCATCGCCGAGGACGGAGTGGTCGTCGACCTTGTCGACGGCAAGGCCAGGATCGTGGGCAAGGTCCAGGCCGGTTATGTCTATGTCGACGGACTCTCGGTCGGCGATGTCACCGAGACCCATCTCAAGGACCGCCGCATCCTCGGCGACGAGGGCATCATCTCGGTCTTCGTGGTGGTCGACTCCACCACGGGCAAGGTCGTCGGCGGCCCGCACTTCCAGGCCCGCGGCTCCGGCATCGAGGACGCGGCGTTCTCCGCCGTGCTGCCCAAGGTCGAAGAGGCCATCGCCAAGTCGGCCGCGGACGGCGTCGCCGAACCGCACCAGCTCCAGCAGCTCGTGCGCCGCACGGTGGGCAAGTGGGTCTCGGACACGTACCGCCGGCGCCCGATGATCCTCCCTGTCGTCGTCGAGGTATGACGCCGGCAACTGCCGCCTGACGGCTGCCGCTTGACCCCGTACCCGGAGCGGGGGGCCTCGATTTGCATCGACGCCCCCCGCTCCAGTACGTTTACGGCTCCACCTGAACGGGAACCCGGGTAAATCACTTGCCTGGAGCCCTCCCGGACGGGGGGAATCCGACTCGGATAACGTCTGATAAAGTCGGAGCAGCCGAAAGGCAAAAGGTCACTCCAAAGGCCACCGGAATTCAAGAGGCAAGAACAGCCAAATGAATCTGGTAAGGTTGGAAACACGAAGTACAGAACAAAATGAAGTACCGAA
>NZ_JBHVVP010000019.1:0-90222 GCF_042882605.1 Streptomyces sp. NPDC058198 | reverse complement strand
TCCGCATACTGGATGTATTCGGGCGTTCCGACAACGCAGCGAGGTGCCGTAGCTGTCGTCGTGCGCCCGCCACGGATTACGGGACAGCCCTTAGTCGCGCAGCGCGTTGAAGCGGCCCTGGTGGTAGAGCAGCGGACGGCCGGCTCCCGCGGGGTCACCGACGACGGCCTGGGCGATCACGATGCGGTGGTCGCCGGCCGGGACACGGGCGACGACGCGGCAGACGAGCCAGGCCAGTACGCCGTCGAGTACCGGCACATCCTCCGGCCCGGTCCGCCAGGCGGTGGGCGGCGCGAACCGGTCGGCGCCGCTGCGGGCGAAGGTGGCGGCCAGCTCCCGCTGGTGCTCGCCGAGTATGTGTACGCCGATATGACCGGCCTCGGCGAGGACCGGCCAGCTGGAGGACGAGGTGCCCACGCCGAAGGAGACCAACGGGGGCTCGGCGGCGACCGAGTTGAGCGAGGTGGCGGTGAATCCGACCGGGCGCTCGCCCTGGGCCGTGATGACCGCGACGCCTGCCGCGTGCTGCCGGAACACGGAGCGGAACAGATCGGGAGAGGCCAGCTGGGGAGTACCGAGACCGGGCGTTGCCGTCATCGAGTTGTCCTTCTGCGAGGGGTACGAACGGGGCCGTGACTGCTCAGCCGTCCGGACAGCGCGCGCTCGCGTTGCGGGCCAGGTCGACGTCGGCCCGCCCGAAGAGAAGGAGTTCTTGAGGCACTTGGTCAGGGTGACGACGCGTGGCGGGCTCAGTCAAGTACACCTGTCACACCGCCTCGCCGAGCGCGGCGATCACATCCACCGTGCGGGGCTGCCCGGCGGCCCTGCGCACGATGCGGCCGGCGGCGTCCAGCACCAGCACCGTGGGTGTCTTGAGGATGCCCAGCTCCCGCACCAGTTCGAGCCGGTCCTCGGCGTCCAGCTCCACATGGGAGACACCGTCGACCATGTCCGCCACCCCGGCGAGGGTGCGCCGGGTCGCCCGGCAGGGCCCGCAGAACGCGCTGGAGAACTGCACGAGCGTGGCCCGCTCCCCCAGTTCGGTCCCCAGCTCGGCCGCGCCGAGCCGTCTCTCCCTGTCCTGCCCGCGCACCGTCGGCCTCCCGTCGCACACCACCGGCCCTGTCGCCTTCGTCGCTGGGTGCAGCGTTCACACAACCGCACAATATTCCGGGGTCGCCGTGGCCGGGTCTCGCGGCCACGGCGGCGCGCCGGCCGCCGCCTTCCGTATCCGCTGGTCCGGCGGACGACGGCCGTGTTGCGCCGACGTGACAAGAATCTCGCTGTACGCGCAGAACAGGACTGGCCACGGGGCCGCGTATGGGGCACCATCGGCCCAATGCCGAAAACCTACGGCTGCGTAACTTCCGCCGGGAGAACCCTCCCCGGAACAGAAGGGTCCTCACCAGATGGCAGAGCTCGTCTATCGGCCGGTCATCGGCGCCGCCCGCACGATGTTCAAGGCGCTGGACCTGAAGATCGACACGCAGGGTTCCGAGCACATCCCGCGTACCGGTGGTGCCGTGCTCGTCAGTAACCACATCAGCTATCTGGACTTCATCTTCACGGGACTCTCCGCCCTCCCCCAGAAGCGCCTGGTGCGCTTCATGGCGAAGGAGTCGGTCTTCCGGCACAAGGTCTCCGGTCCGCTCATGCGCGGCATGAAGCACATCCCGGTGGACCGCAAGCAGGGCGAGCAGGCGTACGCCCACGCGCTGGACTCGCTGCGCTCCGGTGAGATCATCGGGGTCTTCCCCGAGGCGACCATCTCCCCGTCGTTCACGCTCAAGAGCTTCAAGTCGGGGGCGGCGCGGCTGGCGCAGGAGGCCGGCGTACCGCTGATCCCGATGGCGCTGTGGGGTACCCAGCGCGTCTGGACCAAGGGCCGTCCGCGCAACTTCAAGCGCAGCCACATCCCGGTGACGATCCGGGTCGGCGAGCAGCTGGAGGCGCCCGCGGACCAGTACGCGGGCGCGATCACCCGGCGGCTGCGCGACCGGGTGCAGGAGCTGCTGGAGGCGGCGCAGCGCGCCTATCCGGTACGCCCCAGGGACGCGCACGACACCTGGTGGGTGCCCGCGCATCTCGGCGGGACTGCGCCGACCCCGGCCGAGGCCCGCGCGGCGGAGGCCGGCTGAAACGTCTCTCCGCGGGCCGGATCCGGCCCGCGGCGGGACAGCGGTCTCACTCCGCGGCGCGGACGGTGATCCGGGCCCCGGGGCTGAGCTTCTCCAGTGACTCGGCGAGTTCGGCGCCCGCGGTGTCGAGCTCGCCGCGTGTCATGGGCGTGAGGCTCTCCAGCAGGAAGACAGCGTTCACCGACTCCTCGGTGAGCCGGGTACGGACGCCCTGACGCCAGTTCCAGCGCCGGCAGGTGACGCCCTCGTCGTCGCACCAGACGACCTCGCCGGGCTCGGGGTGTTCCACGGCCGCCTCGCCGCCGGCGACCGTCGGGAACGGCTCCTCGCCCGTGGCCCGTACGAGCCGCATACCGCCCGTGATGTGGTCGGTGTCCTCACCGCCGACCGGGATCAGATGGGCGACGCTGATGGCGTTGTAGAGGTCGACGAGCCGATTGATCCGGGGCAGCCCGGCGTCGGTCAGGGCGCGCTTGGCGAGGGCCTCCGCGGAGTTGCGGGTACGGGACGGCTTGGCGCCGAAGGCGGTGTAGGCCGCGCGCCAGGCGGCCATGTGCGGGTCCTCGTGCGGAGCGCGTCCGTCCAGCCGGGCGGCGAGCCGGCGTGCCGCGTCGTCCAGCAGGGCGGAACTGTCGGCATTGCTGGGGCCGTTCACCAGACCGCGGGCCTCGACCGCGAGATGGGTGAAGCCGGGCACGAGGGTGCGTACCTCGTCCGACACGGTGAGCGTCAGGGTCATCGTCTGCCTTGTCTTCGGGACGGCCGGATGCGGTGCACCGCACAGTACCGGATGGTCCACCTCAGTGTACTTGGCACATACGGAGAGCCGACCGGAAGGCAGTGCTTCCGGTCGGCTCTCCGTATGTGGACGGCGTCCCGTGCCTACGGCTGTGCGGCCATCTCTTCCTTGAGCGCCAGCACGAAGGCGTCGACATCGTCCTCGGTCGTGTCGAAGGAGCACATCCAGCGGACGTCCCCGGCCTTCTCGTCCCAGAAGTAGAACCGGAAGCGCTCCTGCAGTCGCTCGCTCACGTCGTGCGGCAGCCGGGCGAAAACGGCGTTGGCCTGGACGGGGTACAGGATCTCCACCCCGTCCACCGCGCGCACGCCCTCCGCGAGCCGCTGGGCCATCGCGTTGCTGTGCCGGGCGTTGCGCAGCCACAGATCGCCCGCGAGCAGCGCCTCCAGCTGGACCGATACGAAGCGCATCTTGGACGCCAGCTGCATGGACAGCTTGCGCAGATGCTTCATCGCCCGCACGGCGTCCGGGTTGAGGACGACGACCGACTCGCCGAAGAGCATGCCGTTCTTCGTGCCGCCGTAGGAGAGGACATCCACGCCGACGGTGTTGGTGAACGTCCGCATCGGGACGTCCAGCGACGCGGCGGCGTTGGCTATCCGGGCCCCGTCGAGATGGACCTTCATGCCCCGTTCGTGGGCGTGCCGGCAGATGTCCCGGATCTCGCCGGGTGTGTAGACCGTGCCCAGCTCGGTGTTCTGGGTGATCGACACGACCTGCGGCATGGCCCGGTGCTCGTCGTCCCAGCCGTACGCCTGCCGGTCGATCAGCTCGGGGGTGAGCTTGCCGTCGGGCGTCGGTACGGTCAGCAGCTTGAGCCCGCCGACCCGCTCGGGGGCGCCGCACTCGTCCACGTTGATGTGCGCGGACTCGGCGCAGATGACCGCCCCCCAGCGGTCGGTGAGCGCCTGGAGCGCGACGACGTTGGCGCCGGTGCCGTTGAAGACCGGGAAGGCCTCCGCCGTCGGACCGAAGTGGCTGTGCATGATCCGCTGGAGGTGACCGGTGTAGTCGTCCTCGCCGTAGGAGATCTGATGACCGCCGTTGGCGAGGGCGAGCGCGGCGAGGATCTCGGGGTGGGCTCCCGCGTAGTTGTCGCTGGCGAAGCCGCGCACCTCGGGATCGTGGTGCCGGCGGGCGTCCGTCGTACGGGACCTCACGGCTCGGGCGTCAGCCACAGGCGCTTTCCATTCACTTCCCGGGCGGGCCGCTCCCAGATCCCGGCGATGGCCTCGGCCAGATCCGTGACGTCCGTGAAGCCCGCGAACTTCGCGTTCGGGCGCTCGGCGCGCATCGCGTCGTGCACCAGTGCTTTGATCACCAGGATCGCAGCCGCGGCTCCGGGGCCTTCCTCGCCCCCCGCCTTGCGGAAGGCGTCGCCGAGCGCCAGGGTCCAGGCCTCGGCGGCGGCCTTGGCGGCGGAGTAGGCGGCGTTGCCCGCGGTGGGCTTCGCCGCACCGGCCGCGCTGACCAGCACGAAGCGGCCGCGGTCGCTGCGCAGCAGTCCGTCGTGGAAGGCGAGGCTGGTGTGCTGGACGGTACGGATCAGGAGCTTCTCCAGCAGATCCCAGTCCGCCAGGTCGGTCTCGGCGAAGCCGGCGCTGCCGCGCCAGCCGCCCACGAGATGGACCAGTCCGTCGATCCGGCCGAACTCCTTCTCGGTCTTGTCCGCCCACGCGCGCGTGGCGGCGGGATCGAGCAGATCGACGGTGTCGCCGGTGACCGTGGCTCCGCCGTGCGCGTACCGGGCCGCGTCGACGGCCTGCGCGAGGCGCGCGACATCCGCGTCCGCCGCGACGACCGTCGCACCGGCCTCGGCCAGCCGCAGCAGGGTGGCCCGGCCCGCCGGGCCCGCCGCTCCCGCCACCGCGACGACGGCGCCGTCCAGCGCGCCGTTCCTGTCGCTGTTCCCGTTCATGGCCGTCGTCTCCCGCTCCCGAGGGCTCACGCGGCCGCTCGCTCGGTGTCCTGCGCGGTGATCCCCTTGGTGGAGGCGATCACGTCCTTGAGCTTCTTGGCGAGCGCCTCATAGAACATGCTGAGCGGAAACTCGTCGGGAAGCACGTCGTCGACCAGTTTACGAGGCGGCTTCGTGAGGTCCAGGGCGTCGGGGCCCTTGGCCCAGCGGGAGCCGGGGTGCGGCGCGAGATAGGCCGAGACCAGGTCGTACGCGGCGAACCAGTGGACCAGCTTGGGGCGGTCGATCCCGGCCCGGTAGAGGCCCTCGATCTCCTCGCAGAGCTGGTTGGTGACCCCGGGGGCCCGCTCCCAGTCGATGCGCAGGGTGTTGTCGGTCCAGCGCACCACGTCGTGCCGGTGGAGGTAGGCGAAGAGCAGCTGGCCGCCGAGGCCGTCGTAGTTGCGCACGCGCTCACCGGTGACCGGGAAACGGAACATCCGGTCGAACAGCACGGCGTACTGGACGTCACGGCCCTGCGCGACGCCGTCCGCCTCCAGCCGTACGGCCTCACGGAACGCGGTGAGGTCGCAGCGCAGCTCCTCGAGGCCGTACATCCAGAACGGCTGGCGCTGCTTGATCATGAACGGGTCGAAGGGCAGGTCGCCATGGCTGTGGGTGCGGTCGTGGACCATGTCCCAGAGCACGAAGGCCTGCTGGCAGCGGTCCTGGTCGGCGACCATCTCGCGGATGTCGTCGGGGAGTTCGATCCCGAGGGTGCGGACGGCGGCGTCGGTGACCCGGCGGAAGCGGGCGGCCTCGCGGTCGCAGAAGATGCCGCCCCAGCTGAACCGCTCGGGGGCCTCGCGCACGGCGATGGTCTCCGGGAAGAACACCGCGGAGTTGGTGTCGTAGCCGGCGGTGAAGCCCTCGAAGGTGATGCCGCAGAAGAGGGGGTTGTCGTAGCGCGTGCGCTCCAGCTCCGCGAGCCACTCGGGCCAGACCATGCGCAGCACGACCGCTTCGAGATTGCGGTCCGGGTTGCCGTTCTGCGTGTACATGGGGAAGACGGCGAGATGCTGGAGGCCGTCCACCCGGTCGGCCGCGGGCTGGAAGGCGAGCAGCGAGTCCAGGAAGTCCGGGACGCCGAAGGCGCCGTCGGCCCACTTGTGGAGGTCCGCGACGAGCGCCGTGTGGTAGGCGGCGTCGTGCGGGAGGAGCGGGGCGAGCCGGCCGACGGCGGCGATCACACGGTCGAGCGCGGCCTCGGCGACGGCGCGGGACGGGGCGCCCTCGGCGTCGAAGTCGATCGAGCCGTCCTTGGACTGCCAGGGCCGGATCTCCTCGACGGCATTCTTGAGCTCCGGCCAGGCCGGGTGCTCGATTACCCGGGCGGCACCGGATATGCCGGGGGCGGCGGTTTCCTGCGCAAGAATTTCCGTCATGTCACTTCCTCCACAGGAGAACTTCGCGTTAAGACACCGTATAGGGCTTCCGTTCTCCCATACAACCGGAGGAGGGGCAAATTATCCTGTCGGACCCCCATGGTCACCGCTGATTCTCCTGCGGTACGGGGGTGGTACACCGATATCCCCCGCGCCACCGGAAGCCCCGGTGGTCCACACCGCCGCTCCCCCGTGCGCCGCGCCGCGGCCGCCGCGCGCACGTCGGGGTCTCAAGAGGGAGACCCGCTACTAGGCTTCCGCGCGGGAGTCGCCGTCGACGGAAGCGAGATCGCCTTGAGTTTCCAGACCATCGGTCATCGTGGAGTGATGGGTGTCGAGCCGGAAAACACCCTGCGCTCCTTTCTGCGCGCCGAGCAGGCCGGCATGGACGCCATCGAACTGGACCTGCATCTGAGCAAGGACGGCGCGCTCGTCGTGATGCACGACACCGCGGTGGACCGTACGACCGACGGGACGGGCCCCATCGCCGAGCAGACCCTCGCCGAGCTGCGGGAACTCGACGCGGGCGACGGCGAGCGGGTGCCGGTCTTCGAGGAGGTCCTGGACGCCGTACGGTCGCCGGTCCAGGCCGAGATCAAGGACGTGGCGGCGGCCCGCGCGCTGGCCGAGGTGATGCACCGGCGCGGGCTCGCCGGCCGCGTCGAGGTGTCGTCGTTCCACGACGAGGCGGTCGCCGAGATCGCCGCGCTGGTGCCGGGCGTCCGCACGGTGCTGATCGCCAGCCGCTGGGGCGCGGATGTGGTGGACCGGGCCATGGCGGTGGGCGCCGGCTCGCTGGCCCTGAACATCCGCAGACTGACCCTGGAGGTCGTCGAGCGGGCGCACGCCGAGGGGCTGGGGATCATCGGCTGGGTGGTGAACACCCAGGATCAGCTGCGGCTGGCCCGGGCGTTCCAGCTGGACGCGGTGACCACCGACTTCCCGGAGATCCGGCGCACCGGCCGGTTCACCGCCTGAGCCCCGGCGCCCCTGACAGGACCAGAGCCGGACCAGCGGCTGGACCGGCGGCTGGGCCAGCGGCTGCGCCAGGACCTAGACCAGCGGCTTGACCAGCAGCTCGAACTTCAGGTCGTCGCGCTGCGGCAGGCCGAAGCGCTCGTCGCCGTACGGGAAGGGGAAGAGCTTTCCCGTACGGCGGTAGCCGCGCCGCTCGTACCAGGCGATGAGTTCCTCGCGCGCCGTTATCACGGTCATCTGCATCTGGCGGACCCCCCAGGTCTCGCACGCGATGCGCTCCGCCGCGGCGATGATCACCCGGCCGAGACCCGCCCCCTGCAGTCCCGGCCGCACGGCGAACATGCCGAAGTAGGCGGCCTCGCCGCGGTGTTCGATCTGGCAGCAGGCGATCAGCCCGCCGTCCCGCTCGACGACCAGCAGCCGGCTGCCGGGCGCCTCGATCACGTCGAGCACGCCCTGCGGGTCGGTCCGCTGCCCCTCCAGGATGTCCGCCTCCGTGGTCCAGCCGGTACGGCTGCTGTCCCCGCGGTAGGCCGACTCGATGAGGGCGACGAGCGCGTCGGCGTCGGCTGCCGTGGCGTCCCGGTAGGTGAGTTCGGCGGCGGAGCGCGAGGCAGTGTCCATGGTGCGGGTTCTCCTGATCCGGGCTGCGGTGGGACGCCCGCAGCCTAACGCGGAGACCCGTCGCGGAACCCGGGCGGTGGCCACCGGAGCCGGGACCTCCGGCTGACCACCGCCCGCGGCGCTCGACGGCCGCCGGGCCGGTGCCGTACGCGGATCAGCGACGTACGGACCGGGACGTACCGGCCCGCCAGCCGTGCCGGGGGACGAAACCGAGCAGTCCGGCGCAGGCGCTGGTGTCGAACAGCGAGCTGTGGCCGGCGAGTTCGGCGAAGGCGGGCACGCCGGGGTGGTGCTCCGCCATCAGCGCGGCCGTCGGCAGCGGCGAGGAGGTGTCGGAGGCGGCGACATTGACCACATGGCAGCCGCGCGGCTCCGTCTCCAGCGCGCACCGGATCGCCTCGGCGGCGTCCCGGGTGTCCAGCCAGCCCCACAGATCCATCCGGTGGGCCGCGGGATCGGACCGTACGGCGTCGAGCTGGAGCGCCAGCCGTTCGCCCGTTCCGGTGAAGGGGAACCGCATACAGACGATGTCGGTCCCGTAGCGCCGGTGGGTGGCGCGGGCGGTCTCCTCCAGGACGATCTTCGAGAGCCCGTAGGGGTCCTGGACGAGGATCGGATGTTCCTCGTCCAGGGGGACGTACCGCGGCGACTGCGGCACCGGCGACCAGGCGAGCCCGACGGCGGACAGGCTGGAGGCGGCGACCACCCGGCGGACGCCGTTGCGGCCCGCCTGGTCCAGCACCCGGTGCGCGGTCAGGCAGTTGGTGGCGAACAGGGCGCTGGCGTCGTCCATGTTGGGGTGCGGGATGGCGCCCAGATGGACGACCGCCTCGGCTCCGTCCATGGCCTTGCGCACCAGTTCCGGGTCCTGGAGATCGCCCGTGTGGACGGACTCGACGCGGGGGTCGTCGACGGGGACGAGGTCGGTGGCGACGACCTGGTGGCCATGGGCCAGGAGGTCGTCGAGCACGAACCCTCCGATATGACCGGCGGCGCCGGTGACCAGCACACGCATCAGCCCTTCACCGCCCCGACCAGTCCGTTGACGAAGTACCTCTGGAGGCTGAGGAAGAGCAGGATCACCGGGATGACCACGATGAGCGCGCCCGCCATCAGATTGTTGTAGTGCGGCACGTTCTCGGCGGAGAGCGTCTGCAGACCCAGCGGCAGGGTGTACGTGGACGGGTCGTTGAGCGAGACCCGGGTGAGCAGGAACTCGTTCCAGGTCGGGATCGCCGTCAGCAGCCCCACCGTGATCAGCGCGGGTCTGGCCAGCGGCAGATAGACGGCGGCGAAGATCCGCAGTTCGCTCGCCCCGTCGACGCGCGCGGAGTCGCGCAGCTCGTCCGGTACGGCCATGAAGGCGCCAGTCATCAGCAGGACGGACAACGGGGCACCACCGTTGACGAAGGGCAGGACAAGACCGAAGTGCGAGCCGAGGATGCCCATCTTGTTCTCCAGCAGCACGATCGGCAACATCACCGTGATGCCGGGCACGAACAGCAGCGAGACGAACAGCTTCTGCAGCGCCCCGCGGCCGGGAAAGCGCAGGACGGCGAAGGCATAGCCGGCCGCCGCGTAGATCACCAGCGTCAGCACCACGGTGTAGAGCGTGACCAGCAGGCTGTTCAGGAAGAAGTCGAAGAAGTGCAGCGTGTTCCAGGTGTCGACCAGGGTGTCGAACGTCGGGTTCCGCGGGATCAGATTCCCGCCGCGTACGACCTCGATCTGGTCCTTGAAGGCGGCCGACACCATCCACAGGAACGGATAGACGCTGACGAGGCCGTACAGCCCGAGCAGCACGCCGACGACGGAGCGGGCGACGACCCGGCGGGTGCGGGCCCCGCGCTCGTCGGGCGGGCCGGGGCGGGCCGGGAGGGAAAGCGAGGTCATGGTGTGCTCCGCGATGTCATGTCTTGCTCCGCAGTGCCCGCAGATTGATCAGGGCGAGGACCAGGGCGGCGGCGAACAGGATCCAGCCGAGCGCACTGGCGAGCCCCAGGGTGGGCGAGAGATTCTTGAGGAACGCGAGGCGGTACGCCTCCAGGCCCAGCACATTGGTGTGGTCGCCCGGGCCGCCGTTGGTCATCACCAGGAAGGTCTGGAAGCCCTGGAGCGACTCGCGCAGATTGAGCAGCACGACGACAGCGGTGATGGGCCGCACCAGCGGCCACACCACCGAGGCGTTGGTACGCCACCAGCCGGCGCCGTCCAGCTCCGCGGCCTCCAGCACGCTCCGGTCGATGCCTTGCAGGCCCGTCAGATACAGCAGCATCGCGACCGGGACCTGCCCCCACACCGTCACCACGATCATGGTGGGCAGGGCGGTGGACGGATTGCCGAGCCAGCCCTGTGGCTGCTGGAGGGAGCCGAGCCCCAGGCCGTCGAGCAGGAGGTTGACGGCGCCGTCCGGCTGGAGGATGTACTGCCAGGCGAAGAAGACCGCGACCCCGCTGGTCACGTACGGCAGGAAGTACACCGAGCGCAGCACCGACCGGAACCGCTTGACCCGGTTGAGGAGCACGGCCAGCGGAAAGGAGACCGCGACGGTCAGGGCCGGCGCGGCGATCATGACCCAGAGGGTGTTGAGCGCCGCGTGCCGCACCCGGGGCGCGTAGACGGGGCTGCGCCACAGCAGGTCGGCGTAGTTGTCGAGGCCGACCCACTTCCAGTTCGGGGAGAAGCCGTTCCAGGTGGCGAAGCTGAGCGCGAAGCCGTAGCCGACGGTGTACAGGCCCATGACGCAGAACAGGACCACGGCGGGGCCGACGAACAGGTACCCGGTGAGCGTTTCGTACGACCGCGCGCTCCGGCGCGGTGCCGGTGCGGCCGCGCCGGGGGCCCCGGCCGGGCGGCGGCGTTTCTCGCCACCGTCCCCGGCCGCCCCCGGCGCGGTCTGTCGGGGAGCGGTTGTCACTGCACCGCCGCCCAGTAGGAGGCGTTGAGCTCGCGGAGCTTCTGGGCCGTCTCCTCGACGGACTGCTGCTTGAGCGGGGTGAGGTCGGCGAGGATCGCGCCCGCGTCGTCCTGCTCGTAGCCCGGCGCGCGGAACTCGTTGCCGCGGCTCGGGTCGTACGTGTTCGCCGGGGTGCCCTTGAAGCTGTCGACCATGGCGGTGAGCGTCGGGCCGAGGACGGTAACGGAGTCCGCGCCGAGTTCGGTGGCCGGGACGTCGGAGGCGTCCTTGGCGAACGTCGCGGCGACCTTCTGCCGGGACAGGAACTCCATCCACTTCTTGGCGTTGTCCGGCTGCCCGCTGGTCGCGGTGAGGCTGAGGCCGGTCAGCGCGAGCGGGCCGAGCGCGCGGTCCGGGACGGCGCCGTCCTTCGGGGAGGGCAGCCCGAACGCGAACAGGTCGTCGGGGTTCATCCCGTTCTGCTGGAGGAAGGCGAGGGTGAAGGTGCCGCCGACGTTGAAGGCCGACTTGCCCTGCGCGAAGGCCTGGTCCGCCTGGTCGATGGTGAGGGTCTGGGTGCCGGGCATCCAGTACGGCGTGAGCTGGTCGTACAGGCTGAGGACCTTGATCCCGTCGGGCGAGGCGAAGTCGGCGTTCTTGTCCTTGCCGAAGAGGTTCTCGTACCCCTGCTGACCGAGCTGGCTGAAGGCCAGCGGCTGGAGCACCCAGTTCAGGCCGGTGGACTGGACCTTGAGACCGAGGGCGAGGCCGCCGGTCCTGGGGTTCTTGGCGGTGGTCGCCTTCAGCGCGGCCACGAACTCCGCCCAGTCGGCCGGCGGCTCGGTGATGCCCGCCTCGGCCAGCATCTTCTTGTTGGCGTAGACGATGCCGAAGGTGCCCACGGTGAGCGGCACGCTGTAGCGGGCGCCCTTCTCGATGCCGTGGTCCTTGGCGGTGTCGGGCTGCGCGTCCTTGAACCGCTGGTCGGTGACGAGGCCCGACTGCTGTACGGGCTGCTGGACGCGGTCGGACCACGCGCCCTTGAAGTCACCGCTGAGGTCGGACACGAGCCCCGCCGCGCCGAAGACGCGGTCCTCGCCGTCGGAGTGCACTTCGAGCACATCCGGCAGGTCACCGGTCTTCGCCGCGCTCTGCACCTTGGTGGTGTACGCGTCGTCGGGCGTATAAGCCTCGATCTTGACGGAGATACCGGTCTGTTTCTTGAACTCGGCCGCCGCGTTGCGCAGCGCGCCGACATGGGTCTGCTTGAAGGTCCACATCTCCAGCGACGTGGCGTCACCGCCGGAGCCGGAAGAGCCGCCGCAGGCGGCGAGGGTGGTGAGTGAGAGCGCGGTGGCCGCGGCCACCGCCGCGCGCCGGACATTCCGCGAAAAAGGTATGCGCATGGCCCCTACCTAAGGATCAACCGTTCAGAAGGCCGAATGACGTTGGAGTGACTGAACTTATGAGCGTGGTGATATAGCGTCAAGACGCACGTCGAGATTCGTGCTGACCGGATCGCCGAGGGGCGCCGGTGCGGGAAGCGGAGGTTCCGTGGAATCGGTGGCAGCAGCAGCGCGCGGGCGCAGGCCCGAAGAGGTCAAGTCCGCCGCTCGGGTGCTGGAAGTACTCGAGCTGCTCGGCGCGGAGGGCGCCCGGCTCTCGCTCGCCGAGATGGCCGGCGCGATGGCCGTGCCCAAGAGCAGCCTGCACGCGATCCTCCGCACGATGGAGGCGCGCCGCTGGGTGGATCTCGATCCGTCGGGCACCCGCTACAGCCTCGGCCTCAAAGCCCTGTTGACGGGTACGGCCTATCTGGAGGGCGACGATGTCGCGAGCCTCGCGGGGCCGGTGCTCGACGCCCTCGCCGAGGAGACGGGCGAGTCGGTCCATCTGGGCAGGCTCGACGGAACGGACGTCGTCTACCTGGCCAAACGTGAGTCGCGGCATGCCCTGCGGATGTACTCGGCGGTCGGCCGCAGGCTCCCCGCGCACGCCACCGCGCTGGGCAAGGCGATGCTCTCCCAGTACGACGCGGCCGAGGTGCGGATGCGGCTCAACTGGCCGCTGGAGCGGCTCACACCCGACACCGTCACCGACCCGGACGAGCTGCTGCGCCAGCTGTCGGAGGCGCGGCTGCGCGGCTGGGCGATGGACGACGGGGAGAACTCGCCGGACATCCGGTGTGTGGCCGTGGCGCTCGGCACCGGCCATGGCGGCGGCGACGCGATCAGCTGCTCGGCGCCCAAGAGCCGGATGGACGACGCCCGCGCGCAGGAGGTCGCCGGGGCGGTCACGGAGGCCGCCCACTCGCTGCGGACTCTCCTCAAACGGCTCGGTCAGCACTGAGGCCGTTCGCGCCCTTATTTGGTAGAGTCATTGACAAATCAAACTGCCCCTCCCTACGTTCGGATAGCAGTACACCATTCTGCTATCTGTACGCTGGAGTTCGCATGGCTCAGCCTGATGCCCGCTCCGAGATCCTCGCCCCCGCTCCCTGGGTCGAGGAACGCGGCGCCACGATCCGCATCACGGCCGTACGCACGTTCCTGACAGCCCCGCACGGCTGTCCCCATCTCATCGTCCGGGTCGAGACCAATGAACCGGGGCTGTACGGCCTGGGGTGTGCGAGCGATCCGCAGCGCACCCTCGCCGTGCGATCCGTACTCGACGACTATCTGGCGCCGCTGCTCGTGGGACGCGATCCCGACGACATCGAGGACATCCACCGGCTGCTGCTCAACAGCGCCTACTGGCGGGGCGGTTCCCTCACCGGGAACGCCCTGGGCGGCATCGACGTCGCACTGTGGGACCTGAAGGCCAAGCGGCTCGGCGCCCCGCTGTACTCCCTGTTCGGCGGACGGGTCCGTACCCGCGCCGACGCCTACACCCATGTCGACGGGGCCGACGCGGCGGAGATCGCGGACAAGGTGGCCGCCGCCAGGGAGCGCGGCTACCGGCATGTCCGGATCCAGGCGGCGGTCCCCGGCTCCGACACGTACGGCACGAAGGCGGCGGGCGCGGCCGACGCCCGCGCGCTGCGGGGCCGGTCGGTGCCGTGGGACTCCGCCGCGTATGTACGGAGCGTTCCGGGCATCCTCACCGAGGTACGGGAGCGTGTCGGCGACGAGGTGGAGCTGCTGCACGATGTGCACGAGCGGCTCGACCCGCGCCAGGCACGCGACTTCCTGCGCCGGGTGGAGGGAGCCGGGTTGTACTTCGTGGAGGATCTGCTCGCCCCGGAGGACGCGTCGCACTTCGCGGCGCTGCGCGCGGGCTCCTCCGTCCCGCTCGCCGTCGGTGAACTCTTCAGCGATGTGGGCCAGTTCCTGCCGCTGCTCGAAGGACCCGCCATCGACTTCGCCCGGATCAGGATCCCGACCCTGGGCGGTCTCACCCCGGCCCGCAAGCTGGCGGCCTTCTGCGAGCTGCGCGGCGTACGGCTCGCCCCGCACGGGCCCGCCGACGTCAGCCCCGTCGCCCAGGCCGCCACCCTCGCCCTGGACATCAGCAGCCACGCCTTCGGCGTCCAGGAGGCGGCGGTCTTCGCGTCCCCGGTCGCCGAGGTGTTCCCCGGCACGATCACGGCCCGCGACGGGGGCCTCGCCCCCCATGAGACACCCGGCCACGGTGTCGACTTCGACGAAGCCGCCGCCCGCCGCCACCCCGTGCCCGAGCCGCTGGAGCACGACCGCTGGGCCCTGCTGCGCAACACCGATGGGAGTGTGCAACGACCGTGACATCCGATGCCCGAAGGGCTCTTGTCGTCCGTGGCGGCTGGGAGGGACACCAGCCCGTGACGATCACGGATCTCTTCCTGCCCTTCCTGCGTGAGCAGGGCTACGACATCCGGATCTCCGGCACGCTGGACGTCTACACCGACGCCACCCTGCTCGCCGCCACCGATCTGGTGGTCCAGTGCTGGAGCATGGGCGAGATCACCAAGGAGCAGAGCACGGGGCTCGCCGCGGCCGTCCGGGCCGGCACCGGGCTGGCCGGCTGGCACGGCGGGATCGTGGACTCCTTCCGCGGCGATGTCGGCTACCAGCTGCTCACCGGCGGCCAGTTCCTCATGCACCCGCCCGGTTTCTCCGACCACGGGGTCACGCTGGTCAAGGAGCGCGCGGACCATCCGGTGATCGCCGGTCTCACCGACTTCCGCGTCCATACGGAGAAGTACTGGATGGCCACGGACCCGCTGATCGACGTCCTCGCGGTGACGGAGTTCGAGGCGGACGAGAACCGGTCGCGGCCGGTCACCATGCCCGCCGTATGGACCAGGAGCTGGGGAGCCGGGCGGGTCTTCGTCTCCGCCATCGGCCACAAGCCGGACGACTTCGATGTGCCCGAGGTCCGGACGCTCACCGAGAGGGGACTGCTGTGGGCGAGCCGCTGAGGATCGGCATGGTCGGCGCGGGCAAGATCAGCGGCGCCTATCTGGACACGCTGGAGCGGCTGGAGAACGTCACGCTCACGGCCGTTACGGATCTCGACCCGAGCCGCGCCAAGGCCGTCGCCGCCCGGGCGCCGGGGGTGGAGGTGGCCGGCTCGGTGGCCGATCTGGTGGTCCGCCCCGACGTCGACGCCGTACTGAATCTGACGATCCCGGCGGTCCACGCCGAAGTGGCCCGGGCGGCGCTCGCCGCGGGCAAGCACGTCTACGGGGAGAAGCCGCTCACCGCCACCCGCGAGGAGGCGGACACGCTGCTGGCCGCGGCCGAGGCGGCCGGGCTGCGGATCGGCTGCGCGCCCGACACCGTCCTCGGCACCGGCATCCAGACGGCGCGCAAGGCGGTCGACGACGGGCTGATCGGTACCCCCGTCGCCGCGACGGCCTTCATGACCACGGCGGGACACGAACGGTGGCACCCGGACCCGGAGTTCTACTACCGGCCGGGCGGCGGGCCACTGCTCGACATGGGCCCCTACTACCTCTCGGCGCTCGTCCATCTGCTGGGGCCGGTCGTCACGGTCACCGGCGCGGCCTCCCGGCCCCGCGCCGAGCGGGAGATCGGCAGCGGGCCACGGGCCGGTGAGCGGTTCGCGGTCGAGGTGGACACCCATGTCACCGGCATCCTGCGGCACGCGAGCGGCGCGCTCACCACGCTGGTGATGAGCTTCGACATCCATGCCGCCCGGCTGCCGCGCATCGAGGTGCACGGCACCGGGGGATCCCTCTCGGTCCCCGACCCCAACGGCTTCGACGGCCGGGTCGCACTGCACCGGGCCGGCGCGGAGTGGGAGGCCCTTCCGGTGTCGGCCGGATATATCGGGGCGGGGCGCGGCACGGGACTCGCCGATCTGGCGGCGGCGCTCGCCGCCGGCCGCCCGCACCGGACGTCGGCGGACCTCGCGCGCCATGTCCTCGACATCATGCTGACGCTGCTCGACTCGGCCGGGGAGGGCGTCTCGCTCCCGGTCGCGAGCAGCTGTACCCGGCCTGCGCCGGTGAACATTTAGCAGGGTCTTCACAGCAGGTCAGCAGGGAGATTTCCGGCCGGACGGCAGGGACACGGCGGTGTCCCTGCCGTCGCCGTACGCCCTTCGCGTCAATTCACTTACTTTCCGGCCGCTTCACTTTTCGGAAATTTATTGCCCTGACAATTCCTCATCCTGCCTTCACCACCAGGAAGAAGGAGGAATTGCGAAAGACGTTGACTTGATAACACTCTTGGTTTTACATGGCGGTTACTGGCTGGACAGGAAGGGCCGCCCATGCATGACCGCAGGAAGTCAGGAGAGGCGCGGATAGCCCATTTCCTCGCCGCCCGTTTGCGTCCCGCGCTGTATACCGGGCGGCTTCCCATGGAGGTCGGTGCCTGGCACATCCCGGGTGAGCCGGTCCCCGTCGCGGTGGCCCTGCGCGCCGACTACACGCCGTTCGTGGTCGGCGATGCCTGGGGCCGCCCCTGGTCCACCACGTGGTTTCAGGTCCGCGGCGCCGTCCCGGAGCGGTGGGCCGGCAAGCGGGTGGAGGCGGTCTTCGACCTCGGCTTCGGTCCCGAGAGCGGCTTCGGTCCCGAAGGCGGCTTCGGTCCCGAAGGCGGCTTCGGTCCCGAGGGCGGCTTCGAGTCGGGCCCCGGCCGGCACAGCGGCTCCGGCGGCCACGCCGAGGGACTCGTCCACGACACGCACGGCGCTCCCCTGCAAGGGCTGCACCCGCACCACCGGTCCGTGACCGTCGCGGCCCCGGCGAGCGGCGGTGAGCCGGTCCTGCTGCTCATCGAGGCCGCCGCCAACCCGTCGATCGACGCGCGCTCCGGCGCCGGCACCCACTACGGCGACCCGGTCACCGTCGGCGACGAGCCGCTCTACCGGCTGCTCCGCGCCGATCTCGCGGTCCGCGACGAGGACATCTGGCAGCTCATCCACGACATCGATGTGCTGGCCGGACTCATGCACGCGCTCCCGGCGGAACAGCCACGCCGGTACGAGATCCTGCGCGCTCTGGAACAGGCCGTCGACTCCGTCGACCTGCGCGACGTCGCCGGGACCGCCGCGCGGGCCCGCGAGATCCTCTCCCCCGTGCTGGCCCGCCGCGCGCACGAGTCCGCGCACACCGTGGCGGCCGTCGGCCACGCGCATCCGGACTCCGCCCGGCTCTGGCCGATGCGGGAGACCGTACGGAAGACCGCCCGCACTTTCAGCACCATGACCGCGCTGGCCGAGGAGTATCCGGAGCTGACCTTCGCCGCCTCCTCCGCCCAGCAGTACGCCTGGATGAAGGACCACCATCCGCATGTCTTCGAGCGGGTGCGCAAGGCCGTCGCCGACGGCAACTGGACGCCGGTCGGCGGCATGTGGGTGGAGCCCGACGGCAATCTGCCCGGGGGCGAGGCGCTGGCCAGGCAGTTCGTGTACGGCCGGCGCTTCTTCCGCGAGGAACTGGGCACCGACACGGACGGCGTGTGGCTGCCGGGCTCTTCCGGAATGAGCGCCGCCTTCCCGCAGTTGGCCACGCTCGCCGGGGCCCACTGGTTCCTCGCCCAGACGTTCGCGCGGAACGACACCAACGCCATGCCGCACCACACCTTCTGGTGGGAGGGCGTCGACGGCAGCCGTATTTTCAGCCACTTCCCGCCTGTCGGCACCGCCGGCTCCGCCCTGACCGGCGGCGAACTGTCCGAGGCGGTCGCGACGTACGCGGACAAAGGCGGCGGCACCCGCTCGCTGATGCCCTTCGGCCACGCCGAGGGCGGCGGACCCACCCGCGAGATGCTGGAGCGCGCCCGGCGGCTGGCCGACCTCGAAGGCTCCCCACGGGTCCGGATCCAGCATCCCGCGCACTTCTTCCGGGACGCCATCGACGAGTATCCGGACGCGCCGGTGTGGCGCGGCGAGCTGTATCCGGAGAGCCACCGCGGTACGTACACCAGCCAGGCGCGCACCAAGCGCGGCAACCGCCGCAGCGAATCGCTGCTGCGCGAGGCCGAGTTGTGGTCGACGACCGCCGCGGTGCGGGACGGCGTCCCCTATCCGTACGACGAGCTCGAAGCGCTGTGGAAGAAGGTCCTGCTGCACCAGTCCCACGACATCCTGCCGGGCGCGTCGATCGCCTGGGCGCACCAGGAGGCCGAGCAGACGTACCGCGAGATCCACCGCCGTCTCGATCATCTGATCCGGCGCGCGGTCGGGACGCCGGAGTCCGGCTCCGCCGCCGGCGTGTCCTTCTACAACGCCGGTCCCCTGCCGCGCCGCGAGGTGGTCGTGCTCGACGGGGCCGGTCCGGTGGCCGGCGGCCAGCCGCTCTCCGACGGGCGGACCGCCGTGCTGGCCGAGGCTCCCGCACTCGGCCGGGGTCCGGCAGGGCGCGAGCCGGCCGGGGTCGCGCCGGTGACCCTCGGCGCCGCGGCCGGCGGTGGGCATGTGCTGGACAACGGGCTGCTGCGGATCCTGATCGACGCCGACGGGCTCGTACGCTCCGCGCTGGACCTGACCACCGGCCGGGAGGCCATCGCGCCGGGCGCCGCGGGCAATCTGCTCCAGCTGCACCGCGACGACCCGGCGCGGTGGAGCGCCCGGAACCTGGACGCCCAGTACCGCGGCACCTGTCGCGACCTCGACCGGGCGCACCGCGTCGAAGTGGCCGAGAGCGGACCGCTGCTGGCATCCGTACGGGTGGTACGGAGCACCGGCCGGTCCACGATCGAGCAGGAGCTGTCCCTGACCGCGGGAAGCCGCGCCCTGACCATCGACACCGCTGTCGACTGGCGCGAGCAGGACACCATCCTCAAGGCCGCCTGGCCGCTGGACGTGCACGCCGAACACAGCCGGGGCGAGATCCAGTTCGGACATGTCGAGCGCCCCACGCACGAGAACACCAGCTGGGACGCGGCCCGTTTCGAGATCTGGGCGCACCGCTGGATCCATGTCGGCGAACACGGCTGGGGCGTGGCCCTGGCCAGTGACTCCACCTACGGCTACGACGTGTCGCGCCACACCCGCGAGGACGCCGGGACCACCACCACCGTGCGGCTCTCACTGCTGCGATCGGCGCACAGCCCGGACCCGCACGCCGATCGCGGGCCCCAGCGCTTCCGGCACTCGCTGCGGCCGGGGGCCGGTGTCGGCGACGCCGTCGCGGAGGGGTACGCCCTCAATCTGCCGCTGCGCCCCGGGCCTGCGGGCCCCGCCGTGCCCGCGCTGCTCTCCGTGGACCATCCCGATGTGATCGTGGAGGCGGTGAAGCTCGCCGACGACCGCTCGGGCGATGTGGTCGTACGGCTCTACGAGTCGCGCGGCGGCCGGGCGCGTACAGCGCTCACCGCCGCCTTCCCGCTCGCGGCGGTGTGCGAGACGGACCTCCTGGAGGAGACGCTCGCCGTCCATCCGCACCAGGACGGCTCGGTCGCGCTGACGCTGCGGCCCTTCCAGATCCTCACCCTGCGACTGGTCCGCGGGGCGCCGCCTGCGGCGGACCTCCCTCCGGGCGGGCACCGAGCGGGAGGCACCGGTGCCTGAAGCCCGCCTTGACGACGGCCCGGGCTCTCTGCCCCCGGAGCACCGGGCCGTCCTTCGCCGCTGGGCCGAGGACGGCGGCCCGCTCGCGACGCGCGCGAGCGTCGTGCTGCTCGCCGCCGACGGGCTGCGCGACGCCGAGATCTCCCGCCGCCTGGGGGTGTCCCGGCAGACCGTCGGGAGCTGGCGGCAGCGCTGGACGAGCGCGGGCATCGACGGTCTGGAACACCGTCCGCGCACCGGCAGGCCGGCCACCGTGGACGAGGCGGAGGTCGTCACCCGTACGCTGCTGGCGCCCGGCGGCAGCGGCGCCTCCCGCGCGGTCGCCAGGGAACTGGGGCTCTCGCACGCCACGGTCGCCGGGATCCGGCGGCGCTGGCGGCTGACACCGGACGAGGCGCCAGCTCCTTCCGTACCGACCAGACCGCCGCTGCCCGGCGCCGATGTGTGGGTGATGGGTCTGTACGTGGACCCGCTGCGCGCCGTACTCCTCGCCGGAACCCGGCAGGGGCCGGCTCCGTCGGCCGCCGCCGGGACGGTGATCGGTACCGATGTGCTCGCCGGACTCGACCGGGCGCTGGAGGCCGCGCTGACGGCGGCGCCGGCGCGGGTGACCGACGACGGCACCTCGGCGCGCGGGCTGGCCGACTATCTGGCCGTGGCGGGCCGCAGCCACCCGGACCTCGGGCTGCACGCGATCACGCTCTGGGACACGACGGGCACCACCACGGGCGTCACGGACGCGACGGGCGCCACCGGCACGTCCGGTCAGCCCGCCGCGTCCGACGGGCCGGTGACACGCCATCACATCCCGGCGCGGTCCACCTGGCGCACCTTCCTGCGGGCCATGATCGCGCTCGACAGCACCAGCCATCCGGAGTCCTCGCGCCGCGTCTATCTCGATCTGGCCGCCGAGCTGGAGCGGTACGCGACGGCGCGCGCCGACAGCCCGTGCACCGCGGTGCGCTGGCTTCGCGAGAACGTCGCCGGGCATCTGGGGGCCGACCGCTCGGCGGACAGCCCGGCACAGAGCCAGTCGTGGAGCGGGGTCAATCAGATCGATCTGGGCTCGTTCAACGAGTGTGTGGTCATCGAGACAGTACGGCTCTCGGGCACCATCACCCGGGGCGAGATCGCGCACCGCACCGGTCTCACCCAGCAGTCGGTGTCCCGGATCGCCCGCTCCCTGCTGGACCGGGGCATCCTCATCGAGGACGCGCAGCGCCGCGCCACGTCGGGCAAGCCCCGCACTCCGGTACGGCTGTGCGGTACGGCCGCGCACGCGCTCGGCATCCATATCGATCCGGAGGTGCTGACCGCGGTCGTCATCGACCTGGACGGGGCCATCGTCTGCACCCGTACCCGGCCCGTCACCGCCGACATCGATCCCGCGGAATTCGTGGAACGGGTGGCCGCGCTGGGCCGGGAGACCCTCGCCGAGGCGCGCGGGGCGGTGCGGGAGGAGGGCTTCCTCGGTATCGGTGTCGCCGTGCCCGGCCCGGTGGACATCGCGTCGGGCACGGTGCTCGGACCGCCGCTGATGTCGGCCTGGGGCGATCTTCCGCTGCTCTATCTGCTCAAGGACCACTTCCCGTGTCCCGTCCTCATGGAGAAGGACTCCACCGCGGCTGCCGCCGGGGAGCGGTGGATCGGGCGGGACCGCAGGGCGAGGGACTTCGCGTATCTCTATCTCGGTACGGGCGTCGGTACCGGGCTCTATCTCAATGGCGACATCTACCGCGGGATCAGTGCCAACGCCGGGGAGTTCGGGCAGCTGTGCGCCATCGCGCTGGGGCGCGTGGACAAGGACGGCCGGCCGGAGATGATGCCCGAGTGCAATCCGCCGGTGTCCGTGCCCGGTCTCGCGGTACGGGGCGGGATGCGTCCCGTACCGACCGCGTCGGGGAGCACCGCCGCCTATCTGGCGGTGGGTGAGGCCGCGGCGGCGGGCGATCCGGCGGCGGCCGCGGCCGTGCGCGAGGTCGCCCAGGCGGTGGGGCGGGGGGCGCTGGGGCTGGTCGATCTGCTGGACATCGATCTGATCGTTCTCGGCGGCCCGTTCTTCACCGAGGACGTCGCCGACTTCTATCTGGACGAGATCGCCCGTACGGTCAACGAGTTCCCGACGGCCAGACGGCTGCGGCGGGTCGAGGTCGAACCGTCCGTGCTGAGCGCGGAGGCGGCCGCGGTGGGGGCCGCGTCGACCATCTTCCACGCGACGTTCGCCCCGCGGCTGCGGGGGCGGGAGGGGCGCGCCCGGCATCTGCCGGCGGACTGAGCGGAACCGCCTGTACGAAACCGCCCGAGCGGATCCGTACCGGCGAATCCGAACGGGCCGCCGGGTGTGTCGTCCCGGCGGCCCGCGTGCGGTGCGTCGTGCTGGGGGCCGCTGTCAGACCCGTGGCTGGGTCGGCCGCGTGGCCGTCAGCCCGATCTGGCCCTTGAGCATCCGGCCGCCGTCGCCGGTCAGCCGCAGATAGTAGTCCGCCGAGCAGGAGGTGCCGTCCTCGTCGAGCGCCCAGATGCCCGATCCTGCCGGCACCTGCGCGCCGGTCTCGGCGGTCTTCGCGATCTGGTTGCCCTCGTTGAACTCGTCGAACATGGAGATGTAGACGCCCTGGGCGCCGACCCTGACCATGTTGTAGAACTGCCGCCACATGAAGTCGCCATGGGCGCGGTGCCGTTCCTGCAGATCACCCGGCATCACGCAGGGCTGGTAGTCGATGCCGTGCGCGTCGCAGTCGGCCTGGTCCGGGGTGTTGATGTCGCGGAAGAACTGGTCGGACTGGGCGGCGCTGGAGATCCGCCCGACCATCCACGGCGAGATCATGTTGAAGGAGTGGTACACGTCCGAGAAGCCGGGCCGTGAGTCGTCGGTGCTGTTCCGCCAGTGGGTGGGCACTCCACCGATGACGTAACACCCCTGGGACTTGAACCAGTCGACGACCTCTTTGCACGGCGCGGGCTCGAACGGCCGGCCGGGGTCGTTGAATCCGAAGCCCCAGATGCACACCACCGGCTTGCCGTTCTGCCGGGCGTAGGCGCCGGACGCGGTGTGCGCCTTCATTTTCGCCGTCCAGTCCTCCTTGATCTGGGACTGCATGGACGTCCAGCCGGTGACGTCGTACATGATGTAGAACTTCCGGCCGTTGGCCTCGGCGGCCTGGCGCACCTTCTGCGCCATCGCGTCCCGGGTGGGGCCCTCGGGGCTGAAGGGGTTGAAGCGCTGGAGCGCCGCGGTGTCGCAGTTGTTCTCCCGCATCCAGCGGAAGTGGGTGTCGACCGTCTGCTGGTCCCACGAGGAGAACAGCGTCGCGGGCTGGCCACCGTTGAGGTTCGCGTAGGCGGTGGGGTAACCCCGCGTGTACTCACGCATGTCCGGCCAGGACTTGATGGTGGTATTGCCCGGCGAGGGCGGCTGGCTCATGTTCTGACTCCAGTGCCACCACCCATTGATGGGGGCGCCGTCACCGGTGCAGGCGAACCAGCCCTGGTAGCCCACGGTGATTTTGCCGACCACGTCCCCGGGGGGACTCGCGGCGGGTCCGGCTTTCGCACGGCGTCTCGGTTCGGCTGCCGTCGCACCCTGGGGGGCGATGCTGACGCCACCGATCGCGGCCGATGCGGCCAGCGCGGACGCGATGGCCGATCGTCGGGACATATTCACGGAGGATTTCCTCCCGCCAGATATCTGCCGGAAATGCGTAAAGCCCTGGAGAGTGGGGGGATTTACAGGCGGCGGCAGTCCGCCCGGCTCCCAAGGGCACGTCTGTGCAAAGTAGTCGGGCAGTGCGGTCCGCCACAAGGCTGCGAACGCCAGGTATTCGGCCAAGAATTCCTTCGGTGTGTCAGTCCATTTTCTTTACGCTTTCCGTTTCCAGCGAAATGCGCAATAGCGCGGGGCCGCCCCGGATCCGACCCGTGTACCCCCGGTGCGCTCCCTCTGTGTCCCTCTGCGCTCGTCTGCGCTCGAATGCCCCTCGGTGGCACCGGGCATCACCTTCCCGACACCGTTGACGGGGGAGGTGCGCGGTGCACGGACCGGCGATGGCCGGCTGGCTGCTCGTCGCGCTCTGCGTGGCCGCCGGGAGCTACTGTCTGCTCCGGTTACGCAGCAGCGTCGAGGAACAGCGCGGTTCGGCGGGCGGCGAAGCACTGATGGGGTTCGGAATGGCGGCCATGGCGGTGCCCGCGGCCGCCGTGCCGGCGCCGCCCCGGTGGGTCTGGCTGGTGTACGCGGCGGTGTTCGCGGGTGCGGCGCTGTACGCCCTCGCCCCGAACCGGTCATCGGCCCGCGGCACGGCGCACCACGCGCATCACCTGCTGGGGATGGTCGCGATGGTCTACATGGCCGGGGCGATGGCCGCCGCGCCCGGCGGGGCGCACGGCGCGCACACGGCGGGCGGCGCCCCGTTGGTCACGGGAGTCCTGCTGGTCTACTACGCCGGGTATGTGCTGCGGACGGGCGCCGGCCTGCTGCCACGGCCCGCCGCGGCCGGGCCTGCGGGCGGCGGCACGGCCACGGTCGGCTGGGGCGACCGGCCCGAGCTGGCGCTGGCCTGCCGGCTGTCCATGGGCATCGCCATGCTCGCGATGCTGCTGACGCTCTGACGTCCCGTCCCGGCCATGGGTCGGCGCGTCACGCGGGCCGAAACCGTGTCGTAGGTCACTTGACCCGCAAGTCCGTACCGCTGGTCGGCACCGCCCTCATACTCTGGTGACCATGATGGTCTCCCTGGCGCTGCTGCTGCTCGGTGCACTGGCCGCCGTCGTCGCCCCGCGGCTCCTGTCGCGCGCCGACTGGCCGGAGCGCGAGCCCGTGGTGGCGCTGTGGGTGTGGCAGTGCGTCGTGGCGGCCGTGCTGCTGAGTTTCGCGCTCTCCATGACCTTCAGCGCGGCCGCCGCCTGGCAGGCCGTACGGGGCCATGTCTTCGCGCCCGCCCCGAACGGAGTGGTGGAGGCGTACGCCCTCGGCGCGAACCGGCCGTGGTCGGCCGTGCTCGCCGTGGTCCTGGCGTGCGGCGGCCTCTGGACGGCGGCGATGCTCACCCGGGAGATCCACCAGGCACGCAGGCGGCGCGGGCAGCGCCGCGGCGACCTGCTCGTACGCTCCCCCCTGCTGCCCGGCGAGGAGCCCGGCGGCGATCGTCTCGTCGTACTGGAGGGTGAGCGGCCCGACGCCTGGTGGCTGCCGGGCGCCGCGCCCCAGCTGGTCATCACCACCGCCGCGCTGCGCCGGCTGAAGGGCCGGCAGCTCGATGCGGTACTCGCCCATGAGCAGGGCCACGCGCGCGCCAGGCACGACTGGCTGCTGCACTGCTCAGCGGCGCTCGCGTACGGCTTTCCGCAGGTGCCGGTGTTCGCGGCGTTCCGTGACGAGATGCACCGGCTGGTGGAGCTGGCCGCCGACGATGTCGCCTCGCGGCGGTTCGGCCGGCTGACGATCGCGCTCGCGCTGGTCGAACTGAACGAGGACCGCGGGGTGTTCGGGCCCGGCACCACCCCGGACGCGCAGCTGCCGCAGCGGGTGAACCGGCTGCTGGCGCCCGTGCCGCGGCTCACCGCGGGGCGCCGGCTGCGGCTGACCGCGGCGGCCGCGCTGGTGCCGGTGGTACCGGTACTGGTCGCTTTCGTCCCGGCGCTCCGCGCCCTGGGCTAGGTCCTGTCCGGTCGATCTTCGTGGATCAGCCCGCGGCGTCCGGTGCGGTACATCGCAAGGCGGAGGATCGTCCTCGTACTGGACGTACTTGGACGACTCCGACAACGCGGCGAGGTGCCGTGCCGGGCGTCGCGGGCCCGCGAAGATCGACCGGACAGGACCTAGGTTGACGCGTACTTCGTCGGCAAGGATCACCTCATGTACTCGCCGCCGATTCCCACTGCCGCGCCGGCCACTCCCCCGACGCGTCCCCCGCTGGTCACACCGGCCCGTACGGCCGCCGTGCTGGCCGCCCTCTCGGGTGTGCTGGTGGTGCTCGTCGTGGCGCGGTGGGGGCCGCTGCTCCGGCTGGACCGCGCGCTCGCGGAGGGACTGCACCGCTGGGCGGTGGCCGAGCCGGGAATCACCTGGGTCAACCGGGTCCTCACCGACTGGGCCTGGGATCCCTGGACGATGCGCCTGCTGACGGCGGCGGCCGTGGTCGCGGTGTATCTGCGGGGCGGTCGGCTGCTCGCCGTCTGGGTCTCGGCCACGAGTGCGGTGGGCGCGGCCCTCTCCCAGGGGCTGAAGGCGGGGGTGGGGCGGGAGCGTCCGCAGTGGCCCGACCCGGTCGACTCCGCGCACTTCGCCGCGTTCCCGTCCGGACACGCCATGACGGCCACGGTGACCTGCGGACTGCTGCTGTGGCTGCTGCGGCGCCAGGGAGCGGGCCCGCTGGTGTGGCGTACGGCGCTGGCCGTCGCGGTCCTCTCGGTGGCCGGGGTGGGCCTCACCCGGCTCTGGCTGGGAGTGCACTGGGGTACGGACGTGCTGGGCGGCTGGCTGCTCGGTGGCTGTCTGGTCGCCCTCTCGATCGCCACGTACGGCCGCCTGGCCTTGTCCCGGGAGCGGTGACCCCGCGAGGATCGGACGCATGACGTTCAAGGGTGTGCTCTTCGACTTCTCCGGAACCCTCTTCCGTATCGAATCGGCGGGATCCTGGCTGCAGGCCGCGCTCGACGAGGCGGGCGCCGCCGTGCCGCCCGACGAGGTGCGGCGGTACGCGATGCGGCTGGCCGTGGCGGGTGCGCTGCCCGGCGGCCCCTCCCCGCAGCAGGTGCCGCCGGATCTGGCCGCGCTGTGGGCCACCCGCGACGAGAGCGCCGCGCGGCACCGCGCCGCGTACACCGGGCTGGCCCGGCAGGTGCCGCTGCCCGACCCCGCCCTGTACGACGCGCTCTACGAGCGCCATATGACGCCCGCCGCCTGGCGTCCGTACGCCGACGCCGCCGAGGTGCTCGGCGCGCTGCGGCGCGGGGGGCTCGGCGTCGCGGTGGTGAGCAACATCGGCTGGGATCTGCGGCCCGTCTTCCGCGCCCACGGCCTGGACTCGTTGGTGGACGCGTATGTCCTCTCGTACGAGCACGGCATCCAGAAGCCGGACGCGCGGCTCTTCCAGGCGGCCTGTGACGAGCTGGGACAGGATCCTCACGATGTGCTGATGGTCGGGGACGACCGGGGGGCGGACGGCGGCGCGGCGGAGCTGGGCTGCTCGGTGCATTTCGTGGACCATCTGCCCGTGGAGGAGCGCCCGGCCGGACTGCGGCCCGTCGTCGCCCTGGCGAGCCGGGGACCGCTGCCGTAACCCTGGGGCGGGGCCCCGGCCGGGGCCCCGCCGAAATCCCGGAAACGGACGGCCGGAACCCCGGAAACGGGCGCTCCCGCGCCGTCCGGGCACGCCGAAGCCGCCTGCCTTGGGCGATCCCCCGCGTCGCCCAAGGCAGGCGGCAGCCCCGTCGCACGGGCCCGGAGGGCGCGCAGCAGGACGCTCTGAGTATATTGGCTGAGAGCCAGTCAACGCAGGAGTCAAGCATGTCCCCGCGGAGCGCATCGGTCAATGAAGAGCTCCGCCGTCGTTCCCGGGAGCGGTTGCTGCAGGCGACGGTGGAGCTGGTCGCCGAGCGCGGTTACGAGGCCACGACGCTCGCCGACATCGCCGACCGGGCCGGTTCGGCGCGCGGTCTCGTGTCGTACTACTTCCCGGGGAAACGCCAGCTGCTGCAGTCCGCGGTGCACCGGCTGATGCACCGCACGCTGGAAGCCGCGCTGGAGCGCGAGCCGGCCACGGACGACGGGCGGGAGCTGATGGCGCGGGCGATCGACGCCATCCTCGGGCTGACGGCGGAGAGCCCCGTGCTGATGCGGACGCACATGGCCGGAATCCTGCAGGCCGAGGGCTTTGTGCAGTGCCCGGAACAGCAGCGTCTCGCGCAGCTGCTGCGCGAGACGGTCGTGCGGTACGGCTCACAGGCCCCGGACAGCGACTATCCGCTGCTGCGCGCCCTGCTGATGGGCGCGGTCTTCGCGGTCCTGATGCCGGGGGCGCCGATGCCACTGCCCCGGCTGCGCGCCGAGCTGTTCAGGCGCTACGGGCTGGAGTGGGAGCTCGGCGTTCCGCCGGACGGGGAGCCGCCCGGCGGAACGAGTCAGGACATCGTCCTTCAGTGGCCGAAGCGGTCGAAGTAGTCGGGCTGCGTCTGGACGTTGAGCTCATCCAGTCGCACCCGCTTCGCCGGGTCGGTCCTGCGGTCGTCGAGCTTCAGCACATCGAAGCCCTTGGCGATGTCGTTCGAGTAGATGTAGCCGTTGTAGTAGTACGCCGACCAGGGCCCCGCGGTCGTGACACTGGTGGTGGAGATGGGACCGCGCTCGAAGAAGGCGATCTCCTTCGGCTTCGAGGAGTCGGTGAAGTCCCACACCGAGATGCCGCCCTGGTACCAGGCCTGGACCATGATGTCGCGGCCCTTGACCGGGATCAGCGAGCCGTTGTGGGCGACGCAGACCTCGGTCTCCGCCTGGTAGCGGGGGATCTTGAAGTAGCTGCGGAAGACCAGCTTGCGGTGGTCGCCCCGGCCGACGATGTCGTAGATGCCGTCGGCGCCGCGCTTCGGGCCGATCTCGGCGTTGCAGGTGGCGGCGCCACCGCCGCCCAGCTCATCGGTGAAGACGACCTTGTCGGCATCCTGGTTGAAGGTGGCCGAGTGCCAGAAGGCGAAGTTGACATTGTCCTGGACCCGGTCGATCACCCTGGGGCGTTCCGGGTTCTTGATGTCGAAGAGGATGCCGTCACCCATGCAGGCGCCGGCGGCCAGGTCCTTCGAGGGCAGCACGGTGATGTCGTGGCAGCCGGTGGTCGCGGAGACACCCGGGTTGGTGGGCGCGCCCGGGTTGCCGCCGTCCGGGAACAGCACGGGGAAGTTCACGATCGCGGCGTTCTGCGGGGCCTTGCGCGGCACCTTGATGATGGAGATGCCGTCGTGCGGCGGCTGGCAGTCCGGGAAGGTCGCGCTGGGCGAGTACGAGGAGACGTAGATGTAGACGTCCTTGCGCTCCGGCACCAGCGTGTGCGTGTGCGAGCCGCAGGCGGTCTCGACAGCGGCGACGTACTTGGGGTTCCGCTTGTCGCTGATGTCGAAGATCTTCATGCCCTCCCAGGAGGACTTCTCCGTCGCGGGCTGCGTGGCACTCGTGCAGGAGTTGTCACTGCGGGAGGAGTCCGTGGAGAGGAAGAGCAGGTCACCGGAGACGGTGATGTCGTTCTGCGATCCGGGACACAGGACCTGGGCGACCGTCTTCGGCGACCTCGGGTTGCTGATGTCGAAGATCCGGAAGCCGTCGTAGTTGCCGGAGAAGGCGTACTTCCCCTGGAACGTGAGGTCCGAGTTGGTCCCCTTGATCAGGTCCTTGGGGACATTGACCAGGTGCTCGATGTTGTCGCTGTGGACGATCTCGTCCACACCGGGTATGTCGCCCTTCTCGATGGCGGCCTTCGCTTCGGCGGCCACGCCGGCGGAGATCTTCTGCTGGGCGGGGCCATCACCGGGGTCGGGGGTGGCCGCCGCCGGTCCAGCGGTCAGCAGCGTGGCGAAGAGCCCGGCCGCGGCTGCCGCCACGCCCAGACGTCTGCGCCGCGCTCGGGTGGTGTGCAACGAGATCACTGCGTCCTCCCTTGTATCCGTTCAGAGTTGAACGGGTCACGGACCTCGGCAGTATCGTCCCTCTCATGTACATCTCAACAGATGGCAACAGAGACGTAATGAAAGTTTTTGATCACTCGTCCACGGAAGCGTGTTAGGACGGTGTTCTGCCCCGTCATGTACCTCAGGAGGTCGCTGTGTTGATCCGCCACAGGAGCCCGCGCGTGCGCAGGTCCGCCGTCGCGACCGCGGTCGCCGTCGCCGTACTCGCCCTGGGAGCCTGCGACTCGGGCGACGACAGCCCCGCGAAGGCCAAGGGGGACGGTGCCCGGGGTGTGGTGGCACCCGGTGCGCCGGGTGAGCCCGCGCGGACCCTCTCGCCCGAGGAGGCGGTGAAGGCCGCCCCCGACAACACCCCCAACTCCGCAGATTTCACCTACGCGCAGATGATGATCGTCCATCACGGCCAGGCGCTGGAACTGACGGCGCTCGTGCCGGACCGGGCCGCGTCGACGTCCGTGAAGGGGCTCGCCGATCGGATCGCCGCCGCGCAGAAGCCCGAGATCGGCGCGATGGAGGGCTGGCTGACCCAGCACGGCGGCGCCCGGAAACAGGCGGGGCACGACCACGGCACGATGCCCGGAATGGCCACGAAGGCCCAACTGGCGCAGTTGCGGGCGGCAAAGGGCAAGGCCTTCGACGAGCTCTTCCTCAAACTGATGATCACTCACCATCAGGGGGCGATCACCATGGCCACCGAAGCGCTCTCAGAGGGCAACAACGTGCAGGTGGAGGAGATGGCGACCGATGTCATCGCCCAGCAGACCGTCGAGATGAGCCGGATGCGCGGGATGTGAGGCACGGGCCGACCGGCGGTCCGGGTGCCGTGCGGTCAGCGGCGGTGGTGACGGGGTGACAGATGACCCTCGTCGCGGGCGCCGGCGATCAGCCTCAGCGACTTGCGGCGGCTGAACCCGGTGGCGGACATCACCGCGAGCACCGGATCCTGGCCCTCCTGCTGGGCGGCGCGGTAGATCTCGGCGACGCTCAGCCGGGTGGCGCCGCCGCGCTGCACGGCGGGGCGGCCGCGGTGCCTGCCGGTCGGCTCACGTTCCTCACCGCGGTCGGCGTGCGGACCGCTCTCGGACACGTCAGCCGCGTCCGGCTGGACGATGGCCGGTTCGACGGTGGCCGCTTCGACGACGGCGGGTTCGACGGCCGGTTCGACGGCTGCTTCGGCGGCCGCGGGCTCGATGGCGTCCGGTCCGCGCTCGGCCGGCTCACCGAGGGCGGGCTCACCGAGGGCGGGCTCACCGGCCGCGGGCTCACGGGTGGTGACCTCACTGGCGGCGGGCTCGACGGCCGCGGGCTCACCGGCGGGCCGGTCGCCGGCGGGCTGCGGCGCGGGTGGCCGGTGATGACCGGCGACCACCTGGCAGGCGTTCACGAGCGGTGCCTCGATCGCCTCGGCGAGGGCGGCGAAGCCGTCCAGGGCCAGCGGTGGATCGGCTTGCGCGCCCTCGATGGCGATGCGGCCGTCGCGTACCACCGCCAGCACATCGAGCCGGGCGCCGTCCGCGAAGGTCAGCCGGATGTCGACCCAGGGCGGGACGACCTCGCGCCGGGCGGCGCCGTCCCGGGGATCCCCGGAGCCGGTGACGGTGCCGTGCCCCTGCACCTCCCAGATGGGCCACTCGTACGCGTCGTGCTCATTCGGGTCCTGGGCGGAATTCAATTTATGTTCCGACACATTCGCACCTTAATCAGCCGATTCGCCCTGATTGTCAGGGCGCGCACGTGCTCACTCCGTACGGCACCCTGTCGGCTCATCGCACCGGTCCGGCGCGCCGGTGCGATGCTGGAATCCCGGTGGGAAGGAGTGCGCCGTGCTGCGCATCGCCGTCGTCGGATCCGGTCCCAGTGGCGTGTACGCCGCCCAGGCCCTCGTCCAGCAGACCCGTGTGCCCGATGTCCAGGTGCAGATCCTGGACCGGCTCCCCTGCCCGTACGGACTGGTGCGCTACGGCGTCGCGCCCGACCACGAGAAGATCAAATCGCTCCAGAGCAGTCTGCGGGCGGTGCTGGAGCACGAGCGGGTCGGCTTTCTCGGCCATGTCGAGGTGGGCACGGGAGGGCTCACGCCCGAGCGGCTGCTCGAGCTGTATCACGGCGTCGTCTACTGCGTCGGGGCCGCCAGGGACCGAGCGCTCGGGGTGCCCGGCGAGGAACTGCCCGGCAGCTTCTCCGCCACCGACTTCGTCTCCTGGTACAGCGCCCACCCCGACGCGGCGACCAGGGGATTCGCGCTGGACGGAGAGTCGGCGGTGGTGATCGGCGTGGGCAATGTCGCCGTCGATGTGACCCGTATCCTGGCGCGCGGCGCCGATGAACTGCGCACGACCGATGTGCCCCACGCGGCTCTCGGGGCACTGGCCGCCAGCGGCCTGCGCGAGACGCACATCGTGGGCAGACGGGGTCCTTCACAGGCGAAGTTCACCACCAAGGAGCTGCGGGAGCTGGGCTCGCTCCCGTCGGCGGAGATCAGGGTGGAGCAGGCGGACCTGGATCTGGACCCGGCGTACACGGGGACGGCGGAGGTGACCCTGCCGGCGGCGAACCGGCGCAATCTGGAGGTCGTACGCGGCTGGGCGGCGCTGCCTCCGCAGCATCGGGCACGCCGGATCCACCTGCGGTTCTTCCTGCGGCCCGTGGAGATCCTGGAAGCGGGCGGACGGGTCGCCGGGGTGCGTTTCGAGCGCACCGTGCCGGACGGCGAGGGCGGGGTGCGGGGCACCGGCGCGTACGAGGACATCAAGGCGCAGCTCGTGCTGAGGGCGGTCGGCTACCGGGGCGTACCGCTGGCGGGGCTGCCGTTCGACGCGACCACGGGCACGGTCCCGCACACGGCGGGGCGTGTGCTGCGGGACGGCGTGCCCTCCCCCGGCGAATATGTGGCCGGCTGGATCAAGCGCGGCCCCACGGGGGTGATCGGCACCAATCGGCCCTGCGCGAAGGAGACCGTCGCCTCCCTTCTCGACGATGCTCCGGCGCTGGCCGCACGGCGGGTGGCGGAGGATCCCGCCGCCGCGCTGCGGGAGTCGGGTCAGCGGCCGGTGGAGTGGCCGGGCTGGCTGGCGATCGAGGAGGCCGAGTCGGCGCTCGGGCGGACGCTGGGGCGGCGGTCGGTGAAGATCCCGGACTGGCCGGGACTGCTGGAGGCGGCACTGCGCGGGCCCGGCAGACCGGAGTCGGACCGCTGAGACCCACCGATACCGGCTCGGGCATCCTGCGGGGGCGGCGAGAACGGGGGCGAGTTCGCGCCACTCGCGCTCCGGCAGCGCGGCGTGCTCGACGCCACGCACGGAATACCCCAACGGAGCAAGTGATTGACGCTTTCGCCTGACCAGTACCGCCCCTACAGGAAGGCCCCCATGACCACCATCGCCCTCGCCCCCGAGCAGGCTCACGCCCGCCTTGCCGAGCTGACCGTCATCGACGTGCGCACCCCCGGCGAATACGCCTCCGGCCACCTGCCCGGTGCCCACAACATCCCCCTGGACCACCTCGACCGGGCACTCGACGCCATAAAGATCGCAGCCGGCCGCGGCGATCTCCTTCTCGTCTGCGCCTCCGGCGTCCGCTCCGCCCAAGCCTGCCGGCGCCTCGCCGAGCACGGGATACCCGCCGCCGGCCTCACCGGCGGCACCGACAACTGGATCCAGCTCGGCCACGACATCCACCGCCCCGCCGGCGCCCGCGCGGCCTGGGCCATGGAACGGCAGGTCCGGCTCACCGCCGGAGCCCTCGTCCTGACCGGACTCATCGCCGGACAGCGCCGGCCCGCGGCCCGCTGGCTGTCCGCGGGCGTCGCCGGCGGCCTGGTCTTCTCCGCCCTCACCGACACGTGTGGCATGGCCCGCGTCCTGGCCAAGCTCCCCCACAACCAGCCCCGCGCCACCGACCTCGACGCCACCCTCGCCGCCCTCGTCGGCTGACGCAGCGTCAGGCCGCTCCGTCGCCTTCTTGACGGTCCACCGGGCCGCACCCACACTGATGGGCGACGGTCGACCAGGTCCCCACCGGTGCGGTGGGGCACGTGCGGTCTCGTGCTCCGGCGAGGCCCGATGACGGGACCGGCGCGCATGCCCAGGACATCCGAGAAGAGCGAGAGCGCCTGTCGGCCCCTCCGGCAGGCGCCGCTGCCGCGTCCGCACGTGCTGACCAAGCGCCGCCACATCGATCTGCTGCGGCTCCGGCGCGGCTGCGCTCCGACCGGCTGAGCCGAACCGGTCCGCAATCGCAGTCCTGGGTCCGGGCGTTGCGCGCCGCGGCGCGCCGCCGGGCCATCCTCCCCGCACGGCCACCGGCGCCGAAGAAGTCACCGTGGCTCCACCGCACCCATGGAGACAGCCATGTCCCAGACCTTTGCGCACACGTCGCTTCCGGCAACGCTTCACGATCCCCACGCCGTCATGTCCACGCACTTCCGCGCCCGGATCGGCGCCGATCCGGGCGGTGGTTTCTACCCGGCGCCGCACCGCTACCACCTGTATCTCTCGCGCGGCTGTCCGCGCTCGCTGCGCGTCTCGATCACCCTCGGCCTGCTCGGACTCGACGAGACGGTCGGCACCACGCTCCTGCCGTTCCCGGCCGACGGCTGCGACGCGCTCGCTCCGCTGCGTACGGCCTACGAGACCACCCGGCACCACTACGCCGGTCCGCTGACCGTGCCCGCGCTGTGCGACCGGTGGAGCGGACGGGTTGTCAGCAATCACACCCCCGACATCCTCGACGACCTCGCCCGCCACTTCACCGACCGGGACAACGCCGATCTGCCCCGTCTGCGGCCCGCCTCCCTGGCCGCCGACATCGACGCCGTACGCGAACTCCTCGGCGAGGGCCTCGTCCAGGGCCCGGCGCTGGATCTCCTGGAGCGTCAACTGGCGTCGCACCCTTATGTGCTGGGCGAGACGCTGACGGCCGCGGACGTGGATCTGTGGGTGGCCCTGGTCCACCTGGACGTCGACGCCGTGCGCCGCGTCGCCGCTGGTGACCGCCTCTGGTCGTACGTACGGCGGCTGGGTGCTCATCCGGCTTTCCATAAAATTCCGCCTTTGGAGGGAAAGCGGGAACAGAGCGGTCAGGATCTGTGTTCATCCCGGTGTCAGCGGGAAGCCCTGGCTTGCTGAGTCCGCAAGCGCGAGGCCGAGACGGCGTGAGCCGGTCGGGATGGAGGTGACGGCAGTGCGGGGAGCCCCTCAGCGGCCCATGGTCACCGTCGTCACGTACTCGCGGCGGCACATCGATCTCCAGCGCGTCGCCGCCGCCCTGTGTCCGGCGTACGAGTCCGTCGCCGCGCGACACCCGGCCGCTTAGGCCGTTTCCGCACCTGGCCCTGCCTTCGCCCGGCCCTCCCTTTCGCCGGCCCTTTTCCCTTTTCGCGGACGTCTCCACCCCGACTGAGCACGGGCGCGGACGTCTTTCGGCATGCTCATAGGAAGCAGTGCACCCATGCCCCGAGCATCACACGCAGCCCTCCACCTGGCCGTCGCCCTCGATGGCGCCGGCTGGCATCCCGCGGCCTGGCGGGAGCCGGACGCCCGGCCCGGCGAACTGTTCACCGCGCGGTACTGGACCGGCCTGGTCACCGAGGCCGAGCGGGGTCTGCTGGACTTCGTGACCATCGATGACTCGCTGAGCCTCCAGACCTCCCGGTACGTCGAGCCGGACGAGCGCACCGACCAGGTACGGGGCCGGCTGGACGCGGTACTGATCGCCGCCCGGGTGGCGCCGCTGACCCGGAACATCGGGGTGATCCCGACCGCCGTGGTCACCCACACCGAGCCCTTCCACCTCTCGAAGGCAATCGCCACCCTCGACTACGTGAGCACCGGACGGGCCGGAATCCAGGTCAGGGTGTCCGGACGCGCCGACGAGGCCACGCACTTCGGCCGCCGTACGGTGCCGGGCCTGCGCATCGAGGACCTGGCCACGGCGGCGGGACAGCCCTGGGTGAAGGAGCTGTTCGACGAAGCCGCGGACTACGTCGAGGTGCTGCGCCGGCTCTGGGACAGCTGGGAGGACGACGCGGAGATCCGCGATGTCGCCACCGGCCGGTTCATCGACCGCGACAAGCTGCACTACATCGACTTCGAGGGCGCGCACTTCAGTGTGAAGGGCCCCTCGATCACCCCGCGCCCGCCCCAGGGACAGCCGCTCGTCGCCGCGCTGGCGCACGCGTCCGTCCCGTACGAACTGGTCGCCCGCTCGGCCGACCTCGGATTCGTCACCCCGGACGGCGCCGATGACGCCCGGGCCGTCCTGGCCGAGATCCGCGCGGCGCAGGCCGCCGCCGGCCGCGCCGACGAGACCGTGCACGTCTTCGGCGACCTGGTGGTCTTCCTCGACGACGACCCCGGCGCCGCCGCGGACCGCAAGGCCCGCCTGGACGAACGCGCCGGCGCCGAGTACAGCGGCGATGCCCGCGTCTTCACCGGGACTCCCGGGCAACTCGCGGACCTGCTCGAGGAATTGCGGGACGCCGGATTGACCGGCTTCCGGCTGCGGCCCGCCGCCCTTCCGTACGACCTGGAGCAGATCACCCGCCACCTCGTGCCCGAACTCCAGCGCCGTGGCGCGTTCCGTACCGCGTACGAGGCGAGCACCCTGCGCGGGCTGCTCGGACTGACCCACCCCGCCAACCGCTACGCCGCCGCCTGAGCCGGAAGGACCGTACGAGTATGAGCAAGTCCGCCACGCCACTGAAGCAGATCCACCTCGCCGCGCATTTCCCCGGCGTCAACAACACCACCGTATGGAGCGACCCGAAGGCGGGCAGCCACGTCGAGTTCAGCTCGTTCGTACACTTCGCGCAGACCGCCGAGCGCGCCAAGTTCGACTTCCTCTTTCTCGCCGAGGGCCTGCGGCTGCGGGAACAGGGCGGCCGGATCTACGACTTGGACGTCGTCGGGCGGCCCGACACCTTCACCGTCCTGACCGCGCTCGCCGCCGTCACCGAACGCCTCGGCCTGACCGGCACGATCAACTCGACCTTCAACGAGCCCTACGAGGTGGCCCGCCAGTTCGCCAGCCTCGACCATCTGTCGGACGGCCGCGCCGCCTGGAACGTCGTCACCTCGTGGGACGCCTTCACCGGCGAGAACTTCCGCCGCGGCGGCTTCCTGCCGCAGAACGAGCGCTACTCGCGGGCGAAGGAGTTCCTGAGCACCACCACCGAGTTGTTCGACTCCTGGCAGGGCGACGAGATAGCCGCCGACAAGGAGTCGGGCACCTTCCTGCGGGACGCGCGGGCCGGGGCCTTCGTGCACCAGGGCCGGCACTTCGACATCGCCGGACAGTTCAACGTCCCGCGCAGCCCCCAGGGCCGCCCGGTGATCTTCCAGGCCGGCGACTCCGAGGAAGGACGCGAGTTCGCGGCGTCGAGCGCGGACGCGATCTTCAGCCGCTACAGTACCCTCAAGGAGGGCCAGGCGTTCTACACGGACGTCAAGGGCCGCCTCGCCCATCATGGACGCACCCACGACCAGCTGCTGATCCTGCCCGCCGCGACCTTCGTCCTCGGCGACACGGACACCGAGGCGCAGGAGCTGGCCCGCGAGGTGCGCCGCCAGCAGGTCAGCGGCGCCACCGCCATCAAGCACCTGGAATTCGTCTGGAACCGCGACCTGTCCGGCTACGACCCGGAAGGACCGCTCCCCGACATCGACCCCGACCTCGGCGAGCACACCATCGCCCGCGGCCGCGCCCAGGTGCGGATGTACCGCGACCCGCTGGCCACCGCCCGCGAGTGGCGGGAGCTCGCGGCCGCCAACAAGTGGTCGATCCGGGATCTGGTCATCGAGACCGGCAGCCGTCAGGCATTCGTCGGCTCCCCGGCCACCGTCGCCGAGACCATCAACTCCTTCGTGCAGGCCGATGCCGGCGACGGCTTCATCCTCGTCCCCCACATCACCCCCGGCGGGCTCGACGTCTTCGCGGACACCGTCGTCCCGCTGCTCCAGGAGCGCGGCGTGTTCCGTACGGAGTACGAGGGCGCCACCCTGCGCGACCACCTCGGCCTGGCCCATCCCGACGCCGACGCGGCGGCCGAGCGGGCCGCGTCGTGAAGTTCCTGGCCATCACCCTGATCGTGCACGCCCCGGACCCGGTGACCGGCGTGCGGAAGTCCACCCAGGACCGCTTCCGTGAGGTGATCGACAACGCCCTGCTCGCCGAGGAGCTGGGCTTCGACGGCTTCGGCGTCGGCGAGCGCCACGAGCGGCCGTTCATCTCGTCCTCGCCGACGGTGGTGCTCAGCCACCTCGCCGCCCTCACCCGGCGGATCCGGCTGTTCACCGCCGTGACGACGCTGAGCCTGCTCGATCCGGTGCGGGCGTACGAGGACTACGCGACCCTCGACCACCTCTCCAACGGCCGGCTCGATCTGATCATCGGCAAGGGCAACGGCACGGCCCAGCGCGAGCTGTTCCACGTCACCGCCGAGGACCAGTGGGACCGCAACGCCGAGTCGTACGAGCTGTTCCGCCGGATCTGGCGGCAGGACAAGGTGACGTACGCGAGCCGCTTCCGCCCGGAGCTGAAGGAGGCCGAGGTCTGGCCCCGGCCGTTCCAGCAGCCGATCCGGGTCTGGCACGGCAGCGCGACCAGCCGGGAATCGGTGGATCTCGCCGCCCGCTACGGGGATCCGCTGTTCTCCGCCAATGTCACCAACCCGATCGAGCCCTACGCCGAGCTCATCCGCTACTACCGGCAGCAGTGGGAGCACTACGGCCACGACCCCGCCCTGGCCACGGTCGGCGCGGGAACGGCCGGTTTCTACACCGCCCGCACCTCGCAGGAGGCTCTGGCCGCCTACCGGCCGGTCTTCGAGGGCCGTCTGGCCTTTCAGAAGCAGCTCGGCCTCGAACCGGTCTTCCGCACCCTGGACGACTTCGTCGAGCGCAGCTCCGCCCTCATCGGCAGCCCGCAGCAGGTGATCGAGAAGGTGCACCGCTACCACGAGCAGTTCGGCCACAGCGTGCTGCACCTGCACGCGGACGGCGACGGCCTCACCGACGGCCGGCACCGGGACAGCCTTGAGCTGTTCCAGTCCGACATCGCCCCGACCCTGCGCCGTGAGATCCCCGACCCGCCGTTCGCCTGGGGCCCGGTCGCGCCCGCCACGGCCCTCTGACAAGGAGCAGCATCATGGCCAACACTCCCCTCGCTGTTCTGGACCTCGTGCCGATCTCGTCCGGGTCCACCGCGAGCCAGGCGCTGCGCAACAGCATCGACCTGGCCCAGCAGGCCGAGCGCCTCGGTTACGCCCGCTACTGGTTCGCCGAGCACCACCTCAACCCCGGCGTCGCGGGCACCTCCCCGGCGGTCGTCCTCGCCCTCACCGCCGCCGCGACCTCCACCATCCGGCTCGGCGCCGGCGCGGTGCAGCTCGGCCACCGCACCGCCCTGGCCACGGTCGAGGAGTTCGGGCTGCTCGACGCGCTCCACCCCGGCCGGTTCGACCTCGGTCTGGGCCGCTCCGGGGGCCGGCCCGCGCCGTCCGGCCGGCAGCCGGCACTGGTCGGTGCGGCGGCCGTCGTGGACGGGCGGACGCCGGGCGGGCTGAGGATCCCGGCCCGGTTCTCCTTCGAGCACCTGCTGCGCCACCCGCGTTTCGTCCTGCACAAGAAGCTGCTCCAGCAGCCGGGCGCCGAATCCCAGCCCTACGACGAGCAGATCGCCGATGTCCTCGCGCTGCTGGCCGGCACCTACGCCACCGCCGACGGGGTCGAGGCACACGTCGTACCCGGCGAAGGAGCCGAGCTGGAGGTCTGGATCCTGGGCAGCAGCGCCGGGATCAGCGCGGACGTCGCCGGCGCCCGCGGACTGCGGTTCGCCGCCAATTACCACGTCAGCCCGGCCACCGTACTGGAGGCCGCCGAGGCCTACCGCGCGGCGTTCACACCCTCCGCCGAGCTGGCGCGGCCGTACGTCAGCGTCTCCGCCGACGTCGTCGTCGCCGAGGACGAGTCCACCGCCCGCGAATTGGCCACCGGCTACGGCCTGTGGGTACGCAGCATCCGCAGCGGCGACGGCGCCATCCCGTTCCCCTCCCCCGACGAGGCCCGCGCCCACGCCTGGACGGAGGAGGACCGCGCGCTGGTCGAGGACCGCCTCGACACGCAGTTCGTGGGCTCGCCCCGGCAGGTCGCCGATCAGCTGGAGACGCTGCGCGACGCCACCGGCGCCGACGAGCTGATCATCACCACCATCACCCACGACCACGCCGACCGGGTCCGCTCCTACGAGCTGCTCAGCGACGAGTGGAGCCGGCGGTGACCGCGAGCCGGGCGGCCGGACGAGCGCTCCGGGGGCCGCTGAGGCAGGTCCGGCCGCTGCGGCGGTGGGCCGGCCACGCCCGGAGAAATGCCGTCTGACCTGTGCGGACGTTCACGTCAGGGGCCGCTGTCAGTGGGCGGGTGCAGACTGACCCGTATCTGCGACAACGGCGTCCTGGAGGTGTCGGCCATGACCGACGTATTGCTCACCGTAGGTACTCGCAAAGGGCTCTTCATCGGCCGCAGGCACAGCGGCCGATGGGAGTTCGACGGCCCGCATTTCAACGCGCAGGCGGTCTACTCGATCGGGATCGACACGCGCAGGGCCGTCCCGCGGCTGCTGGTCGGCGGTGACAGCGCGCACTGGGGCCCGTCCGTGTTCCACTCCGACGATCTCGGGGTGAGCTGGACCGAGCCGAGCGCACCCGCGGTGAAATTCCCCAAGGACACGGGCGCGTCCCTGGAGCGGGTCTGGCAGCTGCATCCGGCCGGCCCCGCGACGCCCGACACGGTGTACGCGGGCACCGAGCCGGCCGCTCTGTTCCGCTCCGACGACGGCGGCGAGACCTTCCAGCTGGTCCGGCCGCTGTGGGAACACCCCACCCGCTCGCGGTGGGTACCGGGCGGCGGTGGTGAGGCCGTGCACACGGTGGTGACGGACCACCGGGATCCGAAGGCGGTGACCGTCGCGGTCTCCACGGCGGGGGTGTTCCGCTCCCGGGACGGCGGCGAGAGCTGGGCGCCGTCCAACCAAGGCGTGTCGGCGGTCTTCCTGCCCGACCCGCATCCGGAGTTCGGCCAGTGCGTCCACAAGATCGCGCAGGACGCGGGCGATCTGGACCGGCTGTATCTGCAGAACCACTGGGGCGTGTTCCGCAGCGACGACGCGGGCGGCCGGTGGACCGACATCGGCGCCGGGCTGCCGTCCGACTTCGGCTTCACGGTCGCCGCGCATCCGCACCGCGCCGATGTGGCCTATGTCTTCCCGATCAACGCCGACGCGGACCGTGTCCCCGCCGGGCGGCGGTGCCGGGTCTACCGCACCCAGGACGCGGGCGGCAGCTGGGAGCCGTTGTCGGCCGGGCTGCCCGAGGGTGATCACTTCGGCACGGTGCTGCGCGACGCGATGTGCACGGACGACGCCGACCCGGCGGGGGTGTACTTCGGAAATCGCAACGGCGAGGTGTTCGCGAGCGCGGACGACGGGGACAGCTGGCAGCAGCTCGCCTCTCATCTGCCGGATGTGCTCTGCGTCCGGGCGGCCACCCTCGGCGCGTAAACACCGTGCGGCGGCGGCCGGTTGACCGGTGGGGGGCCGGCAACACGATCCGCAGAGTGACGGTGCCGCCCCGTACTACCGGGGCCCGTCCTCGGCTGCCGCGTCGAGGTCCGACCATGTGGCGTCGGTCAGGTCGCTGCCGGCCCAGCGGGCGGCGGACATGACCTCGTGCGCCGAACGGAAGCCCGCGACCACGCCGGCCACGGTGGGGTCGCGCAGTGGGAAGCGGACGGCGGCGTGGGGAAGGACGGTGCCGTGCCGGGCGCAGACGTCGGCAAGGCGCCGGGCACGGCGCAGCAACGCGTCGGAGGCGGGACCGTAGTCGAAGGAAGCGTCATCGGGTGGGCGGGGCCGGCTGAGCAGACCGGAGTTGAAAGGCGCTGCGGCGACCACCGAGACACCTCGCTTCGCGCACTCCTCCAGCAGGGGGCGAGCGGTGCGGTCGATCAAAGTCCAGCGGCCGGCCACCATCACGGTGTCCACGTCCGCTTCGGCGACGACCCGCAGCAGCGGGGCGACGGTGTTCATACCGACGCCCACAGCGCCGATGACGCCTTGGTCGCGCAGGTCTGTCAGGGCAGGCAGTGCCTGGTCGAGGGCAGCGTCCAGATGGTCGTCGGGGTCATGGACGTAGACGATGTCCACCCGGTCCAGGCCCAGGCGGGTCAGGCTGCCCTGAAGGCTGCGCAGGACGCCGTCACGCGAGTAGTCGGGGCGGCGGATCAGTGTGTCCGGTACGGCGAAGCCCCCTGCGGCCAGGTCGGATCCGGTGGGAGCGGGGTGGGGTTCCAGCAGACGGCCGACCTTGGTCGAGACGGTGAAGTCCGCCCGTGGCCGGTGGGCGAGCGCCGCGCCGAGCCGTCGTTCGGACAGTCCGAGCCCGTAGTGCGGGGCGGTGTCGTAGTACCGCACACCGACATCCCAGGCGGCCTCGACCGTGGCCCGCGCCCGGTCGTCGTCGATCGGGGCGTAGAGATTGCCGATGGGGGCGCCGCCGAACCCCAGGGAACTGACGCGGACACTCGTACGACCGAGCCTGCGGGCCGTCACGCGGCGATCCCGTACCAGCGCGCCGCCGTCGTGCCGAAGACCGCCTCACGCTCATCGGCGCTCAGATGGCCGGTGAGCGTCTCGGCGACGGCCAGGACGTCGTCGTAGCCGGCCGCGAGCAGGCAGACCGGCCAGTCCGAGCCGTACATGAGGCGGTCCGGGCCCACCGTCGCGAGCAGTACGTCCACGTAGGGGCGCAGAGTACGGGCGGGAGCTGCCCCGGTCCTGGTGACGAGGCCGGAGAGTTTTACGGCGACGTTGGGGCAGTCGGCCAGATCGGTCAGCAGCGAGGTCCACGGCTTCATGCTGTCCGTGCCGACGACGGGGTTGCCGGCATGGTTCAGGACAAAGCGAACATCCGGCAGGTCGCGTACGGTCCGGACGGCGGCGGGCAGTTGGTCGGGCCGGACGAGCAGGTCGTATACGAGACCCGCGGCGCCGACCGCCTCGATGCCCCTGCGGACCTCGGGACGCGCCGTCCAGTCCGGATCGGCCTCGTCCTGGACGCCGTGCCGGATGCCGACGAGCGCGGAGCCCCCGGGCCGCTCGCGCAGTTCCGCGAGACGGTCGGCGACAGCCGGTTCGATCAGGCTCGTCCAGCCGACGACCGCTCGGACGCGCGAGTCCTCGGACGCCAAGGCGAGCAGTTCCGGTGTCTCCTCCGGCACGGCGATGGTCTGTACGACGACGGTCGCGTCGATGGTGTTCCGGTCGAGCGCCGGCCGCAGTTCGGCGGCGGTGAAGCTCCGGCGCAGGGAAGGGAGGTCGCGCGTCCACGGCTGGTCGCGTACTCCGAGGTCCCACAGATGGTGATGAGCGTCGATGCGCACGTTTGGTCCTTCGGGTCGGTGGACGGATTCTCGGACGCGAGCCCCCGCCCGTCGCGGCGTGCGGCGCGGGCCCGCATCTCCGTGGGCGGCGGACGCGGGCAGGGCACGCATCCTCAGTCGAGGTGGAAGATCTCCTCGGCGGAGGCCCACCACTGCCCCTCGGCCACGCTGTCCAGCGGCTGCTGGCACGGGTCGGTCAACGCCCACCACTCGCCGGAGACCGGGTCGGCGGCAATCGCCGCGGTGTCGGCGGTGTAATCGGTCCCGGTGTACTCCAGGTAGCTGAACAGCAGGCCGTCCCGCAGAAAGATGGAGTAGTTGCCGATGTTGGCCCGCTTGAGGGTCGCGAGCACGCCCGGCCATGCGGCGGCGTGCAGTGCGCGGTACTCCGACTCCTTCTCGGGCCGCAACCGGATCACTGCGGCAAAACGCTGCACGGCTCAGCCCTCCCCCCGCAGTCGGCGCACCCACGGTGCGTCGGCCGGGCGAAACTTTGCGGACACGATGTCTCCTGCTCGTAGGTAGGGCCGGTCGTGCCGTGCCGGTCTCTTGGCGGTCTCTCCCGGCTCGGCCGCGCGCTCCATCCAAAAGGATCTGCTTCATCCGTCAGGTAGGACCTTAAGGATCGGATCCCTTGCGCACAATGGTTCCGTATCGGATATCCCTTTTGATGCCTTAAATAGGGGTACGCAAGGGTGAGTGGGCGAAGTTTCCGTCAGACTCTTCTCAATACGTAACGTGGATGTCATAGTTTCCCCCACCGATGAACCAGATTAATCAGTACTTACAAGAGGGGGGTTATGCCATGGCAGCTCCATCACAGGTCCCTGGCGACGGAGATGACGAAGCGTCGGGTCGCTACCGGCCGGGTTACGAACTGGTCGCCGAGCAGCTGCTGAACTACATCGCCGAGCAGAACCTGCGGTCCGGGGACCGGCTGCCCACTGAACAAGGCCTGGCTCAGATCCTGGGCGCCTCCCGCAACGTCACCCGCGAGGCGGTGAAGGTCCTGGCCGCCATCGGCCGGCTGAGTGTGCGGCGTGGCGCGGGAATCTTCGTCGCCGACTCGGCCGGCGGGCTGGTGGACGACCACCTCTCGCACTTCCGGCCGACGAGCATGGAAGACGTCCTGATGCTCCTGGAGTACCGGACGGTGATCGAGTCGGAGACAGCGCGCCGCGCCGCCTCCCTCGCCACGCCGATCGAGGTCAGGACCATCCGGGAGTGCGCCGAGACATCACTGGTGGCGGCCAGGGCGGCCGACGGGTACGGCTTCGCCAAGGCCGACACCGCGTTCCATGACGCGGTGGGTGTCGCCGCACACAATGTGTTTCTGAGGTCGAGCGTCGCCAGCGTGCGGCGCCTGGCGTCACAGTCCGATGTGCTGCTCTTCCACGGCGACGCGCCCGGGTCGCTGGAAGTGGCGGCGGGACAGCACCTCGCCATAGCTGAGGCGGTCGCCGCGGGGGAGGCCGATCTCGCCGGGGAGCTGATGGTCGCGCACATCGCCACCACTCAGAGCCAGTTCGAACGAAAGATCCGCGACCGGCTGTTCAACCTTGACCACCGCGGCGCCTCCAGGGCACCAGTGCGGCAGTCGAGAGGCACCGGTGCCGCGGACGAGCCACTGTCCCCGGAGACGTCCGCCTCGTAAACCGGCATCACGCCGGCGCCACGGCTCGCGGAGCGAGCCGCCCAACGCCAGAGGAACCCGGAGGACGACCGGGTTCCCGACGTCACTTCATCAAGGCGATTGGATTTCCGTGTCTGAACCGTCTGCTCGCACACACATACCCGTGCCGCTCCGAAGAGTATTCGTCGCCGCCCTGTCCCTGGCCGCGGCGGCGGCGCCCCTGGCCGCCGGGCCGGCCCAGGCCTCCTCGTCGAAGGCATCGGGCCTGAACGTCTATGTCTCGCCGACCGGCAAGGACTCCGGAACCGGCACCGCCGCACATCCGTTCAAGACGCTGGAACACGCGCGGGACTATGTGCGTGAGGCCAAGAAGAAGGTCAGCGGCGATGTCCATGTGCTGCTGAAGTCCGGCACGTATCAGCTGAGCCGCACCTTCAGCCTCACCGCTCAGGACTCGGGCAAGGACGGCTCCCGTGTCATCTACGAGGCCGCTCCCGGCGCGGACCCCGTGATCAGCGGAGGCAAGCGGATCACCGGCTGGACCCCGGCCGACTCGACGGGCAAGGTCTACAAGGCCGAGGTGGGCGACCTCGACACCCGCCAGCTGTACGTGAACGGCGAACTGGAGACCCGGGCGCGGAGCACGAAAAACCCGTCCGGCTTCAGCAAGACGTCCACCGGCTACACGTTCACCGACAGCAGCATCAGCGCCTACAAGAGTCCCAAGGACCTGGAGGTCGTCAGCAGCTGGGGCTGGAAGCTGCAGCGCTGCGGAGTGGAGTCGATCTCCGGCAACACGATGACGATGGAACAGCCCTGTTGGCACAACGCCAACCTCCAGCAGGGCCAGGAGATCCAGAACCCCACCTGGCTGGAGAACGCCCGCGAACTGCTGGACACCCCCGGTGAGTGGTACGTGGACAAGGGCGCGGGCGAGGTGTACTACCTGCCCAAGGACGGTCAGAACCTGTCGACGGCGACCGTCACGGTGCCGGTCGTACAGGACCTGGTCGACCTGAACGGCACCAGGGCCAAGCCCGTCACCCACGTGTCCTTCGAGGGCATCACCTTCTCCTACTCGACCTGGCTCGCCCCGAGTTCGTCCGACGGCCTCATCGAGGGCCAGGCGGGCTTCCGGATGGTCGGCGAGGACAACCCCGACTTCAACTCCACCCGGCTGGAGTGGCAGAAGACGCCCGGAGCCGTCAACGTGAGCTACGGCCACGACGTCAGCTTCGAGGGCAACACCTTCACCCACCTCGGCGCGGTCGGCCTGAACCTGAACACCGGCACCCAGGGCACCGACGTCACGGGCAACGTCTTCCGTCAGATCGCCGCCACCGGCATCCAGATCGGCGGCGTCGAGGTGATCGACGCCCATCCCGACAACCCACGGGACATCACCAAGGACACCATGGTGGACAACAACGTCGTCACCAAGGTCGCCGACCAGTACAACGGCTCGCTGGGCATCCTGGCCGGCTACACCGACCACACGGTGATCACCCACAACAAGGTCTACGACCTGCCCTACAGCGGTATCTCCGTGGGCTGGGGCTGGGGCCTGACCGACGCGGGCGGCGACACCAACTACCCGGACGACAACCTGGGCGTACCGGTCTGGGACACCCCCACGACCAGCCGGGACAACATCGTCACCGGCAACGAGATCTACGACATCATGAAGTCGCAGGCCGACGGTGGCGCTGTCTACACCCTCAGCGCCAACCCCGGCGGCACGGTGTCCGGCAACTACATCCACGGCGTTCCGACGCACGCCTACGGTGCCGTCTACCACGACGAGGGCAGCCGCTACTGGCAGAACACGGGCAACGCCTTCTGTGACGTGGCGTACCAGTGGCTGTTGTTGAACCACGGCATGGACATCAACGCCACCGGCAACTTCACCACCCAGCCCGCTTTCAGCACCCAGTTCAACAGCACGAACAGCAACATCAGCGGCAATGTCACCGTCGACTCCTGCGCCCAGCTCCCGGCCTCGATCGTGAACAACGCCGGTCTCCAGCCGGCCTACCGTCACCTCGACCCGGGCCCGGCCGTCACCGACACCAAAGCGCCCACCGCCCCCGGCACCCCGGCCGCGACCACCGACTTCCCGACGGTGGCGGACCTCAGCTGGACGGCGTCCACCGACAACACGGGCGTCACGGGCTACTCCGTCTACCGCGACGGCAAGCTCGTCAGCGCCACCGGCAAGACCTCGGTGCGGCTCTCCGGCCTGACCGCCGGCCAGACCTACACCGTCCGGATCACCGCCCGTGACGCGGCCGGCAACGAGTCCGCGCCGAGCACGGAACTGAAGGTCACCCTGCCCTCCGGCAGCGACCTGGCGCTGAAACAGCCGGTCACGGCTTCGTCGGACTCGGAGCAGAACGTCCCCGAGAGGGCGGTGGACGGCGACCTGTCCACCCGCTGGGCCCAGGGGCTCGGCCTGCCCGACCCGTCCTGGATCCAGGTGGACCTCGGCGCCCAGTACGACGTGAACGGCGCGATCACCACCTTCGAGAAGAGCAGCGGCTACACGTACCGCATCGAGGTCTCGCCGGACGAGGTCAACTGGAAGACGCTGGCGGACCACACGTCCGCGAACACCACGGCGATGACCGACTACTCGCACACCGACGAGCCGATCACCGGCCGCTTCGTACGGCTGACCGTCACCGGCTCCAGCGGCAACGGCGGAAGCATCTTCGACTTCCAGGTGTACGGCGAGGCCGCCGCCCCCAGTTCGGACCACACGGCCCCCGCCGCCCCCGCACAGCCCGACGTCACGCCGCTGCTGCCCAGCGTGGTGGACCTCAGCTGGCCGGCCGCGACCGATGACACCGGCGTGACCAGCTATGTCGTCCACCAGGACGGCCGGCGGATCGCCGTCACCGGTGGCACCACCCTGCGGGTCTCCGGCCTGACCCCGGAGAAGGAGTACTCCTTCACCGTCGTGGCCCGTGACGCCGTGCTGAACACCTCGGAGCCGAGTGAGGCGGCCGTCTTCACCACTCCGGCCGACAACGACCTGGCACTGAACAAGGCGGTCACCGCGTCGTCGGACTCGGAGCAGAACTTCCCCGAGAAGGCGGTGGACGGTGACTTGACCACCCGCTGGGCGCAGGGACTCGGCCTGCCCGATCCGTCCTGGATCCAGGTGGACCTGGGCAAGGACACCAGCGTCTCCGGCGTGGTGACCACGTTCGAGAAGTCCAGCGGCTACAAGTACCGCCTGGAGTACTCGACCGACGGCACGACCTGGTCAACGCTCGACGACCACACCTCCACGAACACCGTCTCGTCGGCCGGCTACTCGCTCCCCGACGAGCCCGTCACCGCCCGCTACCTGCGGCTGACCGTCACCGGATCCAGCGGTAACGGCGGCTCCATCTACGAGATCCAGGCGTACGGCGAGTTCTGACCGTACGCGTCCCCCTCACCGGGCCGGCACGTTCCCACAGAAAACGAAAGCCACGATGAAGATCACCCATGTCGAAGTACACCGGATCGACGTCCCGGCGGCCAGCCCTCCCTTCAAATGGCGGGACGGACTGAGCGGAAGCGCTCCGCTGGGCGACGGCGCGGTCCTGCGCATCGGCACCGACGAGGGAGCCGAGGGGGTGGCTCTGTTCGCCCGGCCGGGAGCCTTCACCACCTTGCGGGACCTGGTCGATCTGGTCTTCCGTGACGAACTGGTCGGAGCCGACCCGTTCCAGCGGGAATGGCTGTGGCACCGGGTGTGGGAGCTGGACCGTATCCACGAACTCCCGCTCCCCACCCTGGGCCTCATCGACACCGCCCTGTGGGACCTGGCCGGCCGGTGTTACGGCCAGCCGGTCTGGCGCCTGCTCGGCGGCTTCCGGGAGGCGATCCCCGCCTACGCCTCCACCTCGACGTTCTCCAGCGTCGCGGAATTCCTCGACGTGGCGGACCAGTGCCTGGAACTGGGCTACCGCGGTATCAAACTGCACGCCTGGGGCGACGCCCGCCGCGATGCCGAGCTGTGCCTGGCGCTGCGCGACCACGTCGGTCCCTCGGTCCCTCTCATGTACGACGGGTCGGCCGGCTTCGACCTGCCCGACGCGATCCGCCTGGGGCGGGCACTGTCCGAGGCGGACTACCTCTGGTACGAGGAGCCGATGCGCGAGTTCAGCATCTCCGCGTACCAGAGGCTGGCGGCCGCCGTGGACGTACCGCTGCTGGTGGCCGAGACCTCCGACGGAGCACACATGAACTCCGCGGACTTCATCAGGGCCGGTGCCGCCACCTTCGGTGTGCGGGCCGGCACCACCCTCCGGGGCGGGATCACCGGCGCCATGCGCACCGCACACCTCGCCGACGCCTACCGGCTCCGTGCCGAGGTGCACGGTTCGGACATCCCGAACCACCACCTGTGCATGGCCATCTCCAACACCACCTATTACGAGTCCCTGGTGACCGCGGCGAAGGTCGTCCGCGAGCGCCATGTGGACGCTCAGGGCCTGGTGCACGCCCCCACGGGGCCGGGCATAGCCCTCCCGCTCGACCTCGGCTACGGCAGCGAACTGCAGAGCTTCGTCGAGCAGCCGCGCTGACCGGGCGGTGGCCGGTCGGCAGTAGTCCGCCCCGCCACCGCATCCGGGGCCCCCATCCGGCGCGTTACCTGTCCCACGCAAGAACAAGAAAGGCAAGACGATGAGGTCTTCCGGATCTCCGAGAGCCCGCCGACGCGGCATGGCACTGCGCACCGCCGCAGTCGCGCTCTCCCTGGCCACAGCGGCTGTACTGGCCGGCTGTGCCAGCGCCGACACCTCCAGCGGGTCCTCCTCCTCGGGGTCGGCGTTCAAGCCGGTCACGCAGAAGGACGGCTCGCAGATCACGGTGTGGGCCGACTCCACCCGGCTCCCGTCGGTGCAGGCGTACCAGAAGTCGCACCCGGACGTGAAGATGAAGATCGTCACGTACGACGGCGGCGCCGACGGCTCCACGTACCTCCAGTCGAAGGTGCAGCTGTTCGACCGGACCGGCAGTGGCTGGCCGGACGTGGTATTCGGCTCACCCACCGACGTGACCTGGGCGTCCGAGCCCACAAAGCCCGGCGCGCAGCCGTTCGCCGCGCCCCTGGACGACAAGCTCGTACCGCAGAGCACGCTGGACGGCTTCGCCAAGGGCTCCCTCGCGCCCTGCCAGTTCAACGGTCACACCTACTGCGTGCGCAACGACATCGCGCAGGTGGTGCTCTGGTACAACAAGTCCCTCATGGACAAGTGGGGCTATCAGGTCCCCACCACCTGGGAGCAGTACGCGGCCCTGGGCAAGCAGGTCGCCAAGGATCACCCGGGCTATCTCGTCGGCTCGGTCGGCGACACCAACTCCCACGAGTCGTACTTCTGGGCCGGCCAGTGCCCGGCGTTCAACCTGGTGAAGCCGGACGTCCTGCGCACCGCCCTTCAGGACCCGAAGTGTGTCCGCATGGCGACGCTGCTGGACGATCTGATCTCGGCCAAGGCCGTCACCACCAAGGGTTTCTTCAGCCAGGGCTTCGCCAAGGACAGCGGCAGCAAGGTGATGATGGCGTACGGCCCGTCCTGGTACGGCCAGTACCTGTTCAAGGCCGCCTTCAAGACTCCGGCCAAGCAGATCGCCGTGGCGTCTCCGCTGACCTGGCAGGGCGAGACCACGCCCTCCACCGGCAACGTCGGCGGCGGTGTGTGGATGGTGTCCTCGCACAGCGCCAACCTCAAGGCGTCCACGGACCTGGCCACCTGGCTGACCACCTCCAACGAGAACCAGGCGTCCGCGCCCACCTACCCCGCCTACACCAAGGCCGCCGATGCGTGGCTGGCCAACCCGGCCAACAGCGACTACTTCGCCAACGACGTGAGCAAGCCCTTCCAGGAGGCCGCCGACGAGGTGTGGACCGGCTGGTCGAACACCAAGTTCTCGGACGCCACCGCCTGGTCCAGCGTCGTACTGCCGGCCCTGACCTCCGGCAAGAGCCTGACCTCGACCCTGCCGGCCTGGCAGCAGGAGATCAGCAACCAGGCAAAGGCCCAGGGATACCAGGTGGTCAACGAATGACACTGCTGGAGACCGAGCGTGTCGCCGTCTCCCCCCTCCGCCGCGGCATCACGCCGCGGCGGGGGGGCCGCGGCCTCGCGGGCTACTTCTTCGTCGCCGGCTACGCGCTGCTGCTGTTCGCGTTCGGTGTGTTCCCCACCTGCTACTCGTTCTACCTGGCGCTCACCAACGACCAGGGCCGGTTCACCGGAATCAACCAGTTCCTGAAAGTCGCCCAGGACTACCGCTTCGTCCCGGCCTTCACGAACATGCTGATCTACCTGGTCATGTGGCTGGTGGTCCTCGTGGTCCTCGTCGTCCTGGTCGCGGTGATCCTGCGCAGCCGGGTGCGGCCGGGCACATCGGCGCTCTTCCGCTTCCTGTACTACATTCCCGGCGCCCTCGCCGGGGTCGCCAGCGTCCTGGTCTGGCTGTTCATGCTGGACCCGGACGTCAGCCCGGTGTCCTGGCTCCTCACGAGCATGGGAATGCAGAGCTTCGCGGCCGTGCTCGCGCCCGGCAATCTGCCGCTGATCCTTATGCTGATCGCCTTCTGGACCGGCGCCGGCGGCTGGATGGTCGTCATGTACGGGGCGCTGAACAACATCCCTGACGAGGTACTGGAAGCCGCCCGGATGGACGGCGCGGGGCCCTGGCGTACCGCCTGGCACATCCAGATCCCGATGATCCGGCAGTGGATCGTGTACATGACGATCATGGCCTTCGCCACCGGCACCCAGCTCTTTGTCGAGCCCCAACTGCTCCAGACCGCCAGCCTCGGCCGGGTGAGCCCCTCCTGGTCGCCCAACCAGCTCGCCTACGTCTACGCCTTCCAGCAGGGCGACTTCAACGGCGCCGCCGCCATCTCCGTCTTTCTGCTCGCGCTGGGACTCATGGCCGCCGGTCTGCTGGTCGCCCGATCGAACCTGTTCAAGTTGGACGAGAAATGACACAAACCGCTCTCCCTTCGCCAGCCGCGGGCCGCCGCGTCCGGCCTTCCCGGGCCGCCTCCTTCCTGGTCGTGGGCCTCCTCCTGGCCGTGCTGCTGGTGTTCTTCGTGCTGCCGGTGATCTGGCTGCTGCTCGCGCCGTCGAAGACCGCCGGCCAAGTGGTGCACGACAACCCGCTGTCCTTCGGCTCGTTCCAGCAGATCGGCACCGCCTGGCAGCACCTGTTCGCCTTCCAGGACGGCGCCATGACCACATGGCTGCGCAACTCGGCGATCTACTCCGTTGGATCGCTCGTACTGACGCTGGCCGTCAGCGTGCCGGCCGGCTACGCGCTGGCCCTGACGAAGTTCCGGGGACGCAAGACGCTGCTGACCATCACCCTGGTCACAATGATCATGCCGCAGGCCACCCTGGTGCTGCCGATTTTCCTGGAGCTCAACCGCTTCCATCTGATCGGCACCGTCTGGTCCGTGATCCTGCCCTTCTCCTTCTATCCGTTCGGCGTGTACCTGGTGTACATCTACTTCGGCAGCAGCCTGCCCAGGGATCTGCTGTCGGCCGCGCGGATCGACGGCTGTACGGAATGGCAGCTCTTCTCCCGCATCGCGCTGCCGCTGGCGAAGCCGGTGGTCGGGCTGGTCGCGTTCTTCAGCTTCGTGGGCAACTGGAACAACTTCTTCCTGCCGTACCTCGTCCTGCCGAACAGCGACCAGTTCCCCGTCCAGGTGGGCCTGAACCAACTGCTCACCTCCACTCCGTCGTTCAACCCGGTGGCTGGCGCCGGCCTGAACATCACCGTCCCGGAACTGTCCCTGGCGATTCTCGTCGCCATCCTGCCCGTTCTGGTGCTCTTCCTGTTCTCGCAGCGCACGCTGGTGTCCGGGATGCTCGCCGGAGCGACCAAGGAATGAGCGCCATGCGCGTCGCACTGTTCCCCGCCTGCGTCAACGACGCCGTCCACGCCTGTTCCGGTGGGGCGGGCGAGGGGGTCCGTCGGGTGCGTGCGGTGGGGGGCCGCGTGCACCAGTAGAGTGACACCCCGTGGCAGCACGACCGTTGAAAGAAATCGTCGAGCCCGGATGGGCGGATGCGCTGGGCCCCGTGGCCGGACGCATCGCCGAGATGGGCGACTTCCTGCGTACGGAAATCGCCGCGGGACGCACCTACCTACCGGCCGGATCGAATGTGCTGCGCGCCTTCCAGCAGCCCTTCGACGAGGTGCGGGTCCTGATCGTCGGCCAGGATCCCTACCCGACACCCGGACACGCGGTGGGGCTGAGCTTCTCGGTCGCACCCGAGGTGCGGCCCGTGCCCGGCAGCCTGGAGAACATCTTCCGGGAGCTGCACACGGATCTGGAGCTGCCCCGCCCCTCCAACGGCGATCTGACGCCCTGGACGCGCCAGGGGGTCCTGTTGCTCAACAGGGCACTCACCACGGCGCCCCGCAAGCCCGCCGCGCATCGCGGCAAGGGCTGGGAGGAGGTGACCGAGCAGGCCATCCGCGCCCTGGTCGCCCGCGGCAAGCCGCTGGTGTCCGTCCTGTGGGGGCGTGACGCCCGCAATCTGCGACCGCTCCTCGGCGACTTCCCGGCGATCGAATCGGCCCACCCCTCCCCCATGTCGGCGGACCGCGGTTTCTTCGGCTCGCGTCCGTTCAGCCGCGCCAATGACTTTCTGATCCGCCAGGGGGCGCAGCCCGTGGACTGGCGGCTGCCGTGAGTTGGGTGCTGGGCGTGGACTCCGGCGGCTCCGGCCTGCGGATCGCGCTCGGCTCCACGGATTCCGCCGAACCGGCCGGGGTCACGACGGTCGCCACCACCAGCTCCGCCGAGCCGGTGCGCACCGGGCCCGCCGGCATCGATGCCGGCCATCTGCTCGGTCAACTGCTGCCCGCGGTGGACACACTGCTGGCGCAAGCGGGCGCGGACTCGCTGTCCGCGATCACGATCGGCGCGGCCGGGATGGCGACGCTCGGCGACGGTCTCCGCGCCGAACTGCCCGCCGCGCTGGAACGTTCCCTGGGGGTCGGCCGGCTGGCGCTCGCCGCGGACGCGGTCACCGCCTACGCCGGAGCGCTGGGACAGCGCCCCGGGGCGGTCGTCGCGGCGGGCACGGGCATGATCGCGCTCGGTACGGATCTGACGGGCTGGCACCGCGCGGACGGCTGGGGCCATCTGCTCGGCGACTGCGGTGGCGGCGCCTGGATCGGCCGGGCAGGACTGGAAGCGGCCCTGCGCGCGTACGACGGACGGCGCGGCGGTTCACCCGCGCTGCTGTCCAGAATGGAAGCGTTTTTCGGGCCCGCCCCGGAGCTGCCGGGACTGCTCTACCCGCGCGCCGACCGGCCCGCCGTGCTTGCCTCGTTCGCACCGGAGGTGGCCCGCTGCGCGGCCGCCGATCCGGTCGCGGAATCCATCCTTTCGGCGGCGGCACGTCAGATCGCGGAGGCCGCCGCCGCGGTCTGTCCACCCTCGGACGAGTCCGAAGTCGCCCTCACCGGCGGCCTGTTCAAGCTCGGTGATCCGCTGCTCGTACCCCTGCGGGCCGAGCTGGCCGATCAGCTTCCGCATGCCACGACGGTGTCCCCGGTCGGTGACCCGCTCGCCGGGGCACTGCTCATCGCGGCGGCGCTCGCCACCGGCTCACTGCGGCTGCCGCACGATCCGCGGCTGCTGAACGCCCTGACACAACGGGATAGATGAGCAGAAAAATACCTAACGGATAAATAAGGACAGATGGCGCACGACCGCCCCCTCCCCGAACAGCCGCACCCACAAAACCAGTAACATTCGGCGCCATGAGCACCCCCACTGGGCCCGCATCCGGCCTGCCTGTACGAATGCCGCGACCCCGTCAGTCGGGGCGCCACCGCCGCCCCGAACCCGTGGCGGCTCCCGAAGGTGCGCCCGCGCTTGTTCTCGCCGTTCCCGGCACCCCTTCGCCCGCCGTCCGCGGACTGGCCGAAGAAGTCATCAGCATCGCCCGCTCCGAGCTGCCGGGGCTGAACGCCGTCATCGGCTACCTGGACAGCGACGACGCCGAATACCCCACGCTGCAGAGCGTCCTGACCGGGGCCGCCACGCAGCGTACCGAACGCTATGAGCTGGCGAAGGCCGCGGGCCGCGAGGCCGCCGAGCCCGAGGGCCCCGCGGCCGTCGTCGTACCGCTGCTCGCCGGTCCCGACCGTGGGCTGGTCGGGCGGATACATCAGGCTGTCGCGGACAGCGGCGCGACCGCGGAGCTGACCGATGTCCTCGGTCCGCACCCGCTGCTCGCCGAGGGTCTGCACGTGCGCCTGTCGGAGGCCGGTCTGGCTCGCGCCGACCGCGCCAGGCTGTTCACGGTCGCCACGGCGGCCGACGGGATCGTGCTGGTCACGGTGGGCGGCGAGGAGGCCGTCCAGACCGCGGGGATCACCGGGATGCTGCTGGCCGCGCGCCTCGCCGTGCCGGTCATGGCCGCCGCGCTCGACGTGGAGGGCTCGGTCTCCGCCATCGCCGCGCAGCTGCGCGACGCCGGTGCGACCCAGCTCGCGCTCGCCCCGTATCTGGTCGGCCCCGAGCTGTCCGGGGGACTGCTCGACGCGGCCCTCAAGGAGGCCGACTGCGCCGCAGCCGAGCCGCTCGGCGCCTACCCGGCGATCGGCAAGCTGGTCCTGTCCAAGTACGCGACGGCGCTGGGCATCGCGCCGCAGCCGCAGGGGACACCGACCCACTGACACGCCCGTTCGTACGGGGAGACGGCAGGCCCGTACGTATGGAAAGAGCCCGCACCGGACCGCTTCGGGGCGGGCCCTTCCGCGACCGTGGCGGGCCGCTGGAGGGCCGTACGGATGGGCCTGGCACTGGCTACCCGGCCCCGGGTCAGCCGAAGATCACGCAGGAGGCCGCGGGGGCCTCGATGGAACCCGCGCGGACCGGGATGCCGGTGGCCGTGTCGATGTCGAACCAGGTCACATCGCCGGAGTGCTCATTCGCGGCGTAGAGCCGGCGGCCCGTCGGGTCCAGTGCCAGGTCACGCGGCCAGCGGCCGCCGCAGGGCACCGTGGTGACCAGCTCCGCCTTCTCGTGCGTCGCGTCGAGCGCGAGGACGGCGATGCTGTCGTGCCCGCGATTGGCCACCCAGACGAACCGGCCGTCCCGCGCCACGACGACCTCGGAGGCGAAGCTCTCGACCTGCGCGCCGTCGGGCAGCAGGGGTGTCTCACCGACCGGTTCGAGCAGGCCGGCCGCCGCGTCCCAGCGGCAGACGGTGAGCGTCGGTTCCAGCTCGTTGACCACGTACGCGTGGCCGCCGGCCGGATGGAAGGCGAGATGGCGCGGTCCCGTCCCCGGGCGCAGCGCCGTCTCACCGTGCGACGTCAGCTCCCCCGAGCCGGCGTCCAGGGCACAGATCCGTACGGAGTCGGTGCCGAGGTCGGTACCGAGGACCCAGCGCCCGCTCGGATCGGCCACCACCTGATGCGCGTGCGGACCGCGCTGCCGGTCCGGGTGCGGTCCGTCGCCCTCGTGCTGGAGCACCGCGCTCGCGGCCCCCAGCGTGCCGTCCGCGCGGACGGGCAGCACGGTGACACTGCCCGAGCCGTAGTTGGCGGTCACCAGATGTCCGGCGGCGAGCGTGAGATGAGTGGGGGCCGCGCCGCGCACCGGTACGGGCTCCCCCATCAGCCGGGGCGCCCCGTCCCGGGCGTCGGCTTCCGGTACGCGGAAGGCCGCTGCCGCGCCCTCCTCCTTCTCGGAGACCGCGTAGAGCACGGCGCCGTCCGGCGCGAGTGCGAGGAAGGACGGGTCCGCGACGGCGTCGGTCGCTCCACGCTCCGTCAGGGCTCCGGTCTCCGCGTCCACGGCCGCGGCGATGATGCCGCGGCCCCCTGCCGAGGTGAAGGACCCGATGAAGGCCCGCCCGTCGTTCCTGCCGCTCACAGTGTGTGTCCCCTCTTCGGCTGATCCTCAACGGCCCGTCCGCTGACGTCCGGCCGAACGGTAGCAGGCGGTCTGGACCAATCAACCGGTCCGGAGGCCGCTGTCGAGCGGGGACCGGAGCGACATGTGCCGCCCCTTGGGCACGGCGGGGAACCGCGCACAAGGGGCGGGGAGTGCCTCGGCCGGAAGACGGTCAGAAGACGTTCACGCCGTAGGCGGCGAGCGCCTCGACGACCGGCTGGTAGAAGGTGGTGCCGCCGGAGGAGCAGTTGCCGTTGCCGCCGGAGGTCAGGCCGTGAGCGATGGTGCCCGACCACAGCGGACCGCCGCTGTCGCCGGGCTCGGCGCAGACGTTGGTCTGGATCAGGCCGTAGACGACGTCGCCGCCCCCGTAGTTGACGGTCGCGTTCAGACCGGTGACGGTGCCGGTGTGCACGCCGGTGGTGCTCCCGCTGCGTACGACGGACTGGCCGACGGTGGGGTTACGGGCGGTGGTGATGTCCTGGAAGGCCCCGCCGAAGGTGTTGACCCCGCCCTCCGCCTGGCTCTGGTCGCCGTACTTGATGAGGCCGTAGTCATTGACCGGGAAGCTGGACCCGATTCTGGTGCCGATGGACCAGGCGCTGCCGGCGTTGGTGCAGTGGCCCGCGGTCAGGGCGTACTTGACGCCGGCGCTGTCCTGCACGTTGAAGCCCACCGTGCAACGGACACCCCCGGGGCCGTAGATCGTGTCACCGCCCCTGACGAACGGGGTGAACGTACCGGGCGTACGGTTGATCTTCAGGGCGCCGGCCGGCGCCTTCACGGCGTTCTTGAGCGCGGTGACCTCGGCCGCGCCGACCGTGCTGTCCACCGTGACGACGACCTTGCCGGTCGTGACGTCGGTGTACCACGCCGTGCCGGCGATGTCCGCCTCCAGGACGGCGGCGTCGGCCACCGCGAGCTGCGAGGCGGTCGCGGTGGATCTGCCGGCGTCGTCGGCCGTGGCGGTCGGTGTGACCACGGTGGCGACGGCCAGAAGACCGGACGCCACAGCCATCAGGCCTGCGCGCCGGGTGAATTCAGGGTTCACAACATCCTCCGATGAACGTTCCAGGGGGCAGGGGACGCACGGCCGGGAGACGAACGACCCGCGACTGAATGGTCATGCCCATATCAATGACGTGAGCGCATGCTCCCCGCCGTGCGTTGTCACGACAAGGCGCGGAATGAGCCGTGCGACGGCGGCGGGCCGCCCTGCCGGGCAGCCCGCCGGTTCCGCTGGGGCACCGGGCCCTGGTACGAAGTGGTCAGAACACGCTCAGGCCGTAGGCGTTGAGCGCCTCGAGGATTGGCTGATAGAACGTGATGCCACCGGAGGTGCAGTTGCCGCTGCCGCCGGAGATGATGCCGACGGCGGTGCTGCCCTGGAAGACCGATCCACCGCTGTCGCCGGGCTCGGAACAGCTGTTGGTCCTGCCCAGGCCGCTGACGGTGTCGGCCCCGTAGTTAATGGTCACGTTCAGAGCGGTGACGGTGCCGCAGTGCACGCCGGTGGTGCTGCCGCTCTGGCAGACGGGCTGGCCGACGACGACGCTGCCGGCGGTGGTGATGTCCTGGTAGGTGCCGTTGTGCAGGGAGACCCTGCCGTCCGCGGCGGCCGGGTTGGAGTGCTGGATGAGGCCGTAGTCGTTGTTCGGGAAGCTGGTCGCGACCGTCGTGCCGATATTCCAGTTCCTGCCGAGGTTGGTGCAGTGGCCCGCGGTCAGGGCGTACTTGGTGCCGCCGCTGCTCTGCACATTGAAGCCCAGCGAGCAGCGGACGCCGGAAGCGGTGATGGCCTCGCCGCCGGCTATGAGCTTGGTGAACGTGCCGGACGTGCGGTTGATCTCCAGCGCGCCGGCCGGCGTCCGCACGGCCCTCTTGAGCGTGGCGACCTCGGCCGCGCCGACCCTGCTGTCCACCGTGACGACGACCTTGCCGGTCGTGGCATCGGTGTACCAGGCCGTACCCGCGATGTCGGCCTCCAGGATCGCGGCGTCGGCCACCGCGAGCTGCGAGGCGGTCGCTCTGGATCTGCCCTCGTCGGCCGTGGCGGTCGGTGTGACCAGGGTGGCGACGGCCAGAAGACCGGACGCCACAGCCATCATGCGTACGCGCCGGGCGAATTCAGGGTTCACAGCATCCTCCGATGATCGTGTGCAAGGGGCAGGATGAACGGCCGCAAGACGAACGGCCCGTGGGCGAGCCACCAATTCGTCATGCCCACATCAATTACGTGAGCGCATGGTCCACGCTGCGCGTTTTCACGACAAGACGCGGATTGAGCCGCGAGCGGCGGGCTTTCCCAGCCATCTGCCGCCCACCTGGCGCCCACCGGCCCACCACCAGTGGCCCCACCGGGCGCTCACGGTCGGCGGCGGGCATCTATCGTATGAAATGAGGACATCATCCGTTCGGGCAGGAGGACCTCATGGCTGGACTGACCGGCAGGAAAGCGCTGGTGACGGGTGGCAGCCGCGGGATCGGGGCGGCGATCGTGCGCCGGCTGGCCGCCGACGGCGCGTCCGTGGTGATCAACTATCGGACCAGCGCGGAAGCCGCGGAGGCGCTGGCCGCCGAACTGGACGGGGACGGGCACCGCGTGCGTACGGCGCAGGCCGACGTCGGCGATCCCGACGCCGCGCGGGCGCTGGTGCACCGGGCGGCCGAGGAGATGGGCGGCCTCGACATCCTGGTGAGCAACGCCGGCATCGAACACTTCGGTCCCCTCGCATCCCTCACGTTCGCGGACTACCAGCGGGTGTTCGACGTCAATGTCGCAGGACAGCTGTTCGCGACGCAGGCCGCGGCGGCGGTGATGGGAGAGGGCGGCCGCATCGTGCTGACCTCGTCGGTCAGCGCCCGCATCGCCGTGTTCGAGCACAGCCTCTACGCCGCGAGCAAGGCGGCCGTGTCCGCGCTGGCACTCAACCTCGCGCCCGAGCTCGCCGCCCGGGGCATCGCCGTCAACGTCATCGCGCCGGGCGGCACCCGCTCGGACATGTCCGCCGAGAACGGCGGGCACTACATCCACCCGGCGTTGCGTGACCTGCCCCCGGAGACACTGTCCCGGATCTCCAGCGCCTGGGGCCGGTTCGCCGAGCCCGAGGAGATCGCCGCCGCCGTCGCCTTCCTCGTCTCGCCGGACGCCTCCTACATCACGGGATCGACCCTGGCCGTCGACGGCTGCCGGATGTGACCCGTAGGCCTTTACGACCTGGTGCACGATAGCCAGCGGGCTCCCGACGCCCTGCGACTCCGCCTCCGGCGTTGTCGTCAGTCGACGACGCTCCGCGTCGCCTCCCTCCTCCGCCTTGGATGCGAAGCCGCATGACGCCGCTCGCTGATCCACTGGCTATCGTGCACCAGGTCGTTACTATCCCAAGGGAAGCAGTGAGGTGACAGAGGGGATCCGCCGCCATGGTCATGAGCTGCACGATGGACGAGCACGACCACCACGATGTCTACGCGGCCCAGTGCCCGTGCCGTGAGGTGCTCGACCTGTTGGCCAACAAGTGGTCGGCGCTGGCGATCGGTGCCATGGCGCAGGGGCCGCAGCGCTTCGGGATGCTTCAGCGACGGCTGGACGGCATCAGCCCGAAGGTACTGACCAATACGCTGCGCCGCCTCGAAGGCATGGGCTTCGTCGACAGGACCGTCTATCCGTCCGTGCCGCTGCACGTGGAGTACGCGCTGACCGACCTCGGCCGGAGCGTGGGCGAACCGCTCGCGCAGCTGCGGGACTGGGTCGAGCGGCACCTCGACAAGATCGGGCCGGCGGGCGGGACGGCCGGCGAAGGGCGCTGACAGTGGGCTTGGCATGCTGGGACGCATGAGCACTTCGCGCATCCCGGCGGTCATCTTCGATCTCGACGGAACACTCGTCGACAGCGAGCCGAACTATTACGAAGCCGGGCGCCGGCTCCTCGCCCAGTACGGCGTGGCCGACTTCAGCTGGGAGCACCACAGCCGTTTCATCGGCATCAGCACCCGGGAGACGCTGGAGGCGCTGCGCGAGGAGTACGGGATCACCGCACCGCTCGACAAGCTGCTGGCCGAGCAGGACCGGCTCTATCTGGAGCGGGTGCGTGCCTCGACGGAGGTGTTCCCGCAGATGCGGACGTTCGTGGAGCGGCTGCGTGCCGAGGGCGTCCGAACGGCCGTGGCCTCCGGTTCGTCCCGCGCGGCGATCGACGTGGCGCTGGGCGTCACCGGACTGAACGCGTACTTCACCACGACCGTCTCCGCCGAGGAGGTCCCCCGCGGCAAGCCGGAGCCGGATATTTTTCTGGAGGCCGCGCGTCGGCTGGGCGCCGGGCCGGCCGACTGTGTCGTGGTGGAGGACGCCGCGCCGGGAGTGGCGGCGGCGCACGCCGCCGGGATGCGCTGCGTCGCGATTCCCTATGTCCCTGGCACGGCGTCCGATCCGGTCTACGGCACGGCGGGTCTGCTCTTCCCCGGCGGCCAGGGCGAGTTCACCAGCGAGGTCGCGTACGAATGGCTCCTCGGCGCCGGCCACGGCCCGGTCAGGCGTGCCAGCAACCCGTGACAGCACCCGGCCGGGTCACCTCAGCTGCCGCCGTACCAGTTCGTGCAGGTGTCCGCCCGTATCGGCGAGCAGCGCGCCGGGCGGGCCCTGCTCCACGACGCGTCCTTCCGACATGACGATCACGCGGTCGGCGTCCATGACCGTGGAGAGCCGGTGGGCGATCACCAGCCGGCTGGCCCGCAGGCTGCGCGTGCTCTCGGTCACGACGCGCTGGGTCGCGTTGTCCAGCGCGCTGGTGGCCTCGTCGAAGAACAGGACGCGCGGACGGCGGATCAACGCCTGAGCGATCATCAGACGCTGCCGCTGCCCGCCGGAGATCGCGCTGCCGCCGGAGATCATCGTGTGCAGGCCCATCGGCATGCGCTTGATGTCCTCCGCGAGACCGGCCATCTCGGCGGCCTCCCACGCCTCCTCCTGGGAGAACGGCTCGGCGCCGCGGATACAGTCCAGGATCGACCCGGTGAGCGGCTGGGCGTTCTGCAGGACGACCCCGCACTGCCGGCGCACGGCCGCCTGATCGAGAGCGGCCAGGTCCTGTCCGTCGTACAGCACGCTGCCCGAGACCGGCTTGTCGAATCCGATGAGGAGCCGGAGCAGCGTCGACTTGCCGCAGCCGCTGGGACCGACGATCGCCACGAACTCGCCAGGCCGTACTTCGAGGGAGACGTCGTCCAGGATCAGCGGGCCGTCGTCGGAGTAGCGGAAGGAAAGCTTCCTGGCCTCGATCCCGCCGGACAGCACGCCGGGCTGGGCGCTGGTGGCGCGGACCTCCGGTGCCTCGTCCAGGACCGGTTTGATCTGCTCGAACATCGGCAGCGCCGCGACCGCCGAGACGAACGCGCCGGTCAGCTGGGTGACGGAGGTCAGCAGCATCGTCACGGCCGTGTTGAAGGTGAGGAACGCGCCGGCCGACATACTGCCGCGAGCCGGTCCTGCCAGCAGCATGAACATGATGAGCGAGCAGAGCGGCAGATAGACCGCGTCGAGGACGGTGGTCAGATTCCTGATCCGGCCCGCCCGCTGCTGCAGTTCACGGGAGCGGGCGAACTCGCCGGCCCAGGCCGCGTACGCGAAGCTCTCCGCCGCCGCGACGCGGAGCTTGGGCAGCCCTCGCAGGGTCTGGAACGCCTGGTTGTTGAGCTTGTTGCCGAGCTCCACCAGCCGTCGCTGCCAGCGCACCTGCCACAGTCCCATCCCGAGGAACACGGCTGCGATGACGACCAGCATGGCGATGGCCGCCAGCGCGAGCGGCACGCTGAACCAGAGCAGCAGAGCGAGGTTCATCACACCGACCGTGCTCGCCTGTACGGCCACCGGGCCGATCCCGGACAGCACCCGGCGGATCGAGCTGATCCCCATCGCCGCACTGGCCAGCTCTCCGGTGGAGCGCTCGGTGAAGAACTTCGTGGGCAGCCGCAGCAGCCGGTCCCAGACGGCCGGCTGCAGCACGCTCTCGATCCGGCCCTCCATCCGCAGCAGGGTGAGGTTCTGCATCAGCGTGAAGGCCGCGGTGACGATGCTGGTGATCATGACGGCCAGTGAGACCTGGACGATGAGGCTCTTCTCGGCGTTCGGCACATAGACCCCGAGGACCTGCCCGGTCGCGATCGGCACCAGCGCGCCGAGACCGACCGTCACCAGCCCGCTGAGCACCAGATTGCGCGCGTCCACGCCGGTACCGCGCAGGCTGAAACGCATCAGCCGTCCCAGGGTCATGGGCCGGTCGGGCAGCGGCCGGTAGAACATGACCGCGCGGGGCTCGAGTTCCTCGGCGTTGCCCTCGCCGATACGCATCCGCAGCCCCGAGGCCGGGTTCACCGCCTCGTATCTGCCACGGCGCCACAGCAGCGCGATCGGCGCCCCCGACTTGGCCCAATGGCCCACCAGGGGGCCGGCGTCCGTCCGCCACCAGGGCCCGTCGAGCCTGACCGAGCGGGTACGGATCCGGGCGCCGACGGCGATGCGCTCGACCGGGCCGACGCGGTCGTTGACCGGACCGCTCTTCGGCGGCTCGGAGAGCGTGATCCCACCGGCCCTGGCGACCACCCGGCAGATGGCGAAGGCCGCGTCGTCGCCGGTCTCCCGGGTGCCGGACGGGCTCCGCCCGGCCTTGGCGGGTCTGCCGATGGAGGCGATCAGTGCCTGGTCCGCCCGTGCGCGGACCGTTTCGCCCGCTCTGATGCCCGCCGCGGTCCTGTCGGCGTGCGCGCGCTCCAGCTGTTCGATCCAACGGTCCACGGCGGACAGCAGCCGGTACTGCTGATTGACCATCCGCTGCCACATCGCGCCGTCGACCAGCAGGTCACCCGCGGCGTCCGCGCCGAACGTGGCGCCGTACCGCACGCTGCCCGGGGCGACCGGCATCCACAGGATGTCGTCGTCCGCCATGGCCTCGTCGCCGCCGGGGCGGCCGTCCAGCGGCGCTTCGAACAGGACGCCCAGGCCGCGCGCGGTGCCGAGCGCGAACGCGTGCTCCAGCGGCGTCGGCGCCCAGGTCGGGTCCGCGTAGGTGCCGGCGTCCGTGTAGACATCCACGGGAGCGTGGGCGTCCGGGTACGCGTAGGCGTCCGCGGAGGACGGGTCGTACGCGGAGGGGTGCAGCTCCCGCAGCGGGATCCGGCGCAGCAGGCAGTCCTGCGAGGGCTTGCCGAGCAGGGTGTGCTGCGGGCCCTCGACCGGGCCGAGCAGCAGCGTGCCCGCTTCGAGGCGCCCGAGGAAGTGCCAGTGCCCCTGCTGGGCGGCGTCGACCGCAAACAGGTCCAGCGCCCCGCCCACGACGAGCCACAGCACCTGCGGTCCCTCCAGCGGCACGCTGCCCAGACCGCTGGGGTCGACCGGTCTGCCGAGTCCGCCCAGGGAATGGATCACCGCGTCGGTCCCGGAGGGATAGACGGGCGGCTCCGCTGACGGAGTAACGGATGACACCTCAGTGCTCCTTGACCAGCTCGGAGTACGGCCCGCCGGCCGCGACCAGGTCCTCGTGCCGGCCCCGTTCCACGATCGAACCGTGGTCGAGCACCACGATCTCGTCGCTGTCGCGCACCGTGCTGAGCCGGTGGGCGATCACGACGCAGGCACAGCCGCGCCGCCGCAGATTGTCGATGACGAGCCGTTCGGTCTGCGCGTCCAGGGCGCTGGTCACCTCGTCGAGGACCAGGATGCTCGGCCGTCGGACGAGTGCCCTGGCGATCTCCAGCCGCTGCCGCTGCCCGCCGGAGAAGTTGCGGCCGTCCTGCTCCACCCGGCTGTAAATGCCGTCGGGACGCCGGACGATCACGTCGTCGTAGAGGGCGGCGTCCTTGAGGGCGGTGACGACGGCGTCGTCCGGTATGGAGGGATCCCACAGGGCCACGTTGTCGCGGACCGTCCCCTCGAAGAGGAAGACGTCCTGGTCGACGAAGGAGACCGAGGCGGCGAGCGCGCCACGGGAGATGTCCTCCAGGCGCTGCCCGTCGATGCGGATCGTCCCCTCCCACGGCCCGTAGAGGCCGGAGATCAGCCTGGAGACCGTGGACTTGCCACTGCCGGAGCCGCCGACGAGTGCGACCTGCCGGCCGGGCCCCACGGTCAGCGAGAAGCCGGAGAGCAGCGGTGGGTCCAGCGGGCTGTAGCCGAAGGTGATGTTCTCCAGCCGCACATGGCCCGTAAGCCTGCGCGTGCTCGTCTCCGGCGCGCGGCGTGTGTACAGCGCGTCGGCCGGGAAGCTCTCGACGTCCTTCAGCCGGGCCACATCGGCCGCGAAGTCCTGGACCCGGCCCGCCACCCCGTTCAACCGGGTGATCGGCGCGGTGAAGCGCGTCACGAGCGCCTGGAAGGCGACGAGCAGACCGATCGAGAGGTGGCCTTCGACCGCCCGCAGGCCGCCGATCCAGAGGATCAGCGCGCTGTTGAGCGTCGCGAGGGCCGGCGCGACCACGGCGAGGGCCGCGGTCGGTACGCCGAGGCGCTGCTGCTCCTCCAGCGTCGTCGCGTGCTGGCCCGCCCAGCGGCGGAAGTACCCGTTCTCGCCGCCGGTGGCCTTCATGGTCTCGATCAGCTGGAGGCCGGTGTACGAGGTGTTCGTCAGCCGGGCGGTGTCCGCGCGCAGCTTCTGGGTACGGGTCGCCCGCAGCCGGATGACGATCCGCATCGCGACCACGTTGAGCAGGGCGATCAGCACGCCGACGACCGTCAGCTGAGGGTCGTACGTCCACAGCAGGAGGGCGTAGAGGATCACCACGACCCCGTCCACCCCGGCGGCGGCGAGGTCCCGTGCCAGAGTCTCGGCCACCGCGTCGTTCGACTGCAGCCGCTGGACCAGATCGGCCGGGCTGCGCTGGGCGAAGAAGGTGACGGGCAGCCGCAGCAGGTGGCGCAGGAACCGGGCGCTGCTCAATGTGGACGAGATGATGCGTCCGCGCAGCAGGTTCGCCTGCTGCAGACCGGTCAGCACCGCTGTGAGCGCCACCATCGCGGCCATGGCCGCGAACAGGGGGCCGAGCAGCGAGGTCTGCTTGCCGATCAGGAACATGTCGATGTACGTACGGCTCAGCGCGGGTACGACCGCGCCGACGGCGACCAGGAGGAGACTGGCGAGCAGCGCGGCCAGCAGCGTGCCCGTCGTGCCGCGCAGCCTCGCCGGCACGGCGCCCAGGACGCCCCGTCTGCGGCCGCCGCCGCGGAAGCCGGCCGACGGCTCGAAGACGAGCGCGACCCCGGTGAAACTGGTGTCGAAGTCCTCCGTCGTCACGAAGCGGCGGCCTTTGCCGGGGTCGTTGATGTGTACGCCCCGGCGGCCCAGCTTGCGTCCCATGCCGTCGTAGACGACGTAGTGGTTGAACTCCCAGAACAGGATGGCCGGCGCCTGGACCTCGGCGAGGGCCGCCGGCTCCATCTGCATGCCCTTGGCCTGCAGACCGTAACTGCGCGCGGCCTTCAGCAGATTGCTGGCCCGGGAGCCGTCCCGCGATACGCCGCACGCGATGCGCAGCTCTTCGAGCGGGACATGCCGCCCGTAATGGGCGAGCACCATGGCGAGCGAGGCGGCCCCGCACTCCACGGCCTCCATCTGGAGGATGGAGGGGGTACGCACCGCCTTCCGCTTCGTGGCCTTGGGGGCCTTCCGGGACCTCCCGGCCCGCGGGGAACCGGGGCGATGGCGGCCGTGGCCCGGTGGTGCGAGCTGCTCCCGCGGCGTCGCGGATGCCTGCGGTACGGTCACGGAAGCAGCCAATCGATCGGACGCTGGTCGGCCAGGTGGATGGTGCCGGTGGTGAGTGTCATGGAGTCGACCGCGTACGGCGGTCCTGCCGAGGACGACCAGGTGTAGCCGGACGCGGTACGCGACGAGGGGTCCAGTCGCACCAGGACCGGGACGGGCTGACCGTCGGTGGAGAACTGCTCGCCCAGCTGGCTGTTGCCCAGGAAGCCGGCGATCTGCTGGGCCGTCCGGCCGGTCCGGCCGACCGACTTCACCCGGCCGCGCAGCACCCCGTACCGCTGGGCGGGCACCGACTGGACCGTGAGCTCCACCGAGGCCCCCACGGGGACCGCTGATCCGCTGTCGGCCGGCAGGTACAACACCGCCATCAGGGGATCGTCCGCGCTGTCGACGCGCTCCACGGCAGCGACGTCCGCACCGGTGGTGACCACGGAACCGATCGTGGCGACCAGGGTCGTCACCCGGCCCGCGGCGATCGTGCGGACGACGGTGGATCCCTCCGCGGTCCTGACCTTCAGAAGAGGGCTGTCTGCGGGAAGGCGCTGGCCTTCCTTGACGAGTACGTCGGTGACCTGGCCGGCGACCGGGCTCTGCAGGACGTAGCTGCCCTGCGCGTGGTTGAGGATTCCGGCGGCGCTGACGGTGGACGACAGGGAGCCGGTCACCGCCCAGACGGCCGCGGCGGCCATGACGACGACCGTGACGGCCAGGACCAGACAGCCCTGGGGCCGGGCGAAGCGCACCGGCAGGTCGATCTCCTCGGGCGACTGCAGCTTGGAAAGGGCCTGTTGGCGGAATTGCACGACACTCTTCCCTTCCGGGCCTGGGCGGCCGCGTGCCCCGGAACCTGGAGCGGATCCGGGGCACATGGCGCGGACTGCCGGCCGGGGAGCCGACGCGCCGTCGTCACCTATGCGTGGCAGTGCCGCTCAGCGGCACCTGACCGGCTCAGAGACCGGAGACGAGGCCCGTGCCCGAGACGAGGCCGGTGGCGGTACCGACGAGGCCCGTGGCGGTGCCCACGACACCCGAGACGGGGGCGACGGAGTCGGCGGTGGCCACGACCGTGCCGACCAGACCGTCGACGAGACCGCCGGACACGTTGTCCAGGTCGCTGTCGGAGATTTCCTGGGTCTCAACCTGCGGGGTGAAGGACATGATGTGGGCTTCCCTTCGCGCTGATATTTCGGAATTGCTGCGGTGACCCCATGCGGGCATCCGAAACCGGAAGACCTTCGTGGGACCGCCGCAGTGCGAAGGATCAAAGCATGCGGGCGCATTGCGCAGCCAATCGGGAGGCGCCCTCGGCGCGACCTTTCGCGCTTTCGAAATGGCCGGGCGTGCACATACGTCCACGAAGCGATGACAGCATCTTCACACATTCGCACGAGTGAATTACCGCAGGCAGGGCCCCCTCTCGACTGCGAACACGACATTCCGCACCAAAAGTCCGACACCTCGGCCGATTCACGAAGACCTCTGGGAGATGGTGTGCCGTCCGGGTAACCGGTGTGCAGATTCGCGAGAGGCCGCACCTTTCCGCCGGGTGGCACCCCCTCGCATCCGGCTATGCGCGGTGAGTGATTTCCGCATCGCCCTATGGCGTTAAGGGAAGGCCGTCGGCAAAAGGGGATGCGAGATTTCGCGCCGATAACTCGAACGCGTTCAATTCGGACCGGAGCGCACGGGCTCGACGGTGGCCGCGTTCTCGACGAGGCGGTCCGGGCTGCCGGTGCCCGGGATCGCTCAGGGCGGGCAGGGCCCTGTCCAGAGGGGGGCGGTCAGGGGATATCTTGATGTCGAGCAATGTTGCAGACCTGGAACGGAGCACCCGGTGACAGACTCGACCATCATCTATACGCACACCGACGAGGCCCCGGCCCTGGCGACGTATTCGTTCTTGCCTGTGGTCGAGGCGTATGCCTCGACGGCCGGGGTGACCGTCGAGAGCCGTGACATCTCTCTGGCGGGGCGGATCATCGCGAGCTTCCCCGAGCGACTCGAGGAGAGCCAGCGTATCGATGACGCGCTCGCCGAGCTCGGTGAGCTGGCCAAGACTCCCGGGGCGAACATCATCAAGCTGCCGAACATCTCGGCTTCGATCCCGCAGCTGAAGGCGGCGATCACCGAGCTGCAGCAGCAGGGCTACGCGCTGCCGGACTACCCCGACGACCCGAAGACCGACGAGGACCGGGACGTCCGCGCGCGGTACGACAAGGTCAAGGGCAGCGCCGTCAACCCGGTGCTGCGCGAGGGCAACTCCGACCGCCGTGCGCCGGCGTCGGTGAAGAACTACGCCAAGGCCCACCCGCACTCGATGGGCGCGTGGGACGCCGCCTCGAAGACGAACGTCGCGCACATGGACGCCGACGACTTCCGCTCCAGCGAGAAGTCCGCGGTCATCGCCGACGCGGGCTCGCTGCGCATCGAGCTGGCGGGGGACGACGGGAGCACCACGGTCCTGCGCGAGTCGGTGCCCGTGCTGGCGGGCGAGATCGTGGACGCGTCGGTGATGCGGGTGGCGGCGCTGCGTGAGTTCCTCATGGCGCAGGTCGCCCGCGCCAAGGCCGAGGACGTGCTGTTCTCGGTGCACCTGAAGGCCACGATGATGAAGGTCTCCGACCCGATCATCTTCGGTCACGCCGTGCGCGCGTTCTTCCCGAAGACGTTCGCCGAGCACGGCGAGGCGCTCGCCGCGGCCGGCCTGAGCCCCAACGACGGACTCGGCGGCATCCTGGGCGGGCTGGACTCGCTGGCCGACGGCGCCGCGATCAAGGCGTCCTTCGCGGCCGAGCTCGCCGAAGGACCCGCGCTGGCGATGGTCGACTCCGACCGCGGCATCACGAATCTGCACGTACCGAGCGATGTCATCGTCGACGCCTCCATGCCGGCCATGATCCGCACCTCCGGTCACATGTGGGGCCCGGACGGCCAGGAGGCCGACACCCTCGCCGTCATCCCCGACAGCAGCTACGCCGGCATCTACCAGGTCGTCATCGACGACTGCCGCGCGAACGGCGCCTTCGACCCCGCGACCATGGGCTCGGTGTCCAACGTCGGCCTGATGGCGCAGGCGGCCGAGGAGTACGGCAGCCACGACAAGACCTTCGAGATCCCCACCACCGGCACGGTGCGTGTCCTCGACGCCGCCGGCGAGGTCGTACTCGAGCACGTGGTGAGCGCCGGTGACGTGTGGCGCATGTGCCAGACGAAGGACGTACCGACCCGGGACTGGGTCAAGCTCGCCGTCTCCCGCGCCCGCGCCACCGGCGACCCGGCGGTGTTCTGGCTCGACGAGGGCCGCGCGCACGACGCGAACCTCATCGCGAAGGTCAAGGCGTACCTGCCCGAGCACGACACCGACGGGCTGCGGATCGAGATCATGGCGCCGGTCGACGCCATCGCGTTCTCCCTCGACCGTATCCGCCGGGGCGAGGACACGATCTCGGTCACCGGCAACGTGCTGCGTGACTACCTGACCGACCTGTTCCCGATCCTTGAGCTCGGCACGAGCGCCAAGATGCTCTCCGTCGTCCCGCTCATCAATGGCGGCGGTCTGTTCGAGACGGGTGCCGGCGGCTCCGCGCCCAAGCACGTCCAGCAGCTCGTCAAGCAGAACTACCTGCGGTGGGACAGCCTGGGCGAGTTCCTCGCGCTCGCGGTCAGCTTCGAGCACCTCGCGCAGACGACGGGCAACGCGCGCGCCCAGGTGCTCGCCGACACGCTCGACCGCGCGACCGGCGTCTTCCTCAACGAGGACCGGTCGCCCAGCCGCCGGGTCGGTGGCATCGACAACCGCGGCAGCCACTTCTACCTGGCGTTCTACTGGGCGCGCGAGCTGGCGAAGCAGACCGATGACGCGCAGCTCGCGGAGGCGTTCGCCGCGCTCGCCAAGACGCTGGCGGAGCAGGAGCAGACGATTCTGGACGAGCTGGTCGCGGTACAGGGCTCGCCGGCCGACATCGGCGGCTACTACCAGCCCGACGTGTCGAAGGCGTCGGCCGTCATGCGTCCGTCGAAGACCTTCAACCAGGCCCTCACGATTCTGGGCTGACGCGACAGCCGGGGCGACCGCGCTCCGTTCGCACCGGGACCGCCCCGGCCGGCACTCCGCCGGCCGGGGCGGTCCCGTCTTCGCGGGGAGCCGCTTCTTCGCGGGGAGTCACGTGAGGATGTTGACCGCGCGGGCGACGACGAGGATGACGATCAGCAGGGAGACGACCGCCTGCAGGAGCATGAGCATCTTCGCCCAGCGGGTCAGGGGCATCACGTCGGTGGGGCTGAAGGCGGTGGCGTTGGTGAAGGACACATACAGGTAGTCGGGGAAGGCGGGTTCCCAGTGCGGGGTGGCGAGGTCGGGGGTCTGCATCTGGGGGAAGAGGAAGTCGGGGTAGGCATGGGTCGCGTTGCTGCGGGCGACGGGGCCGCCCCGGTCCCATTCCCAGTACCACAGCGCGAAGGCGATGACGTTGGTCAGCCAGATGCTGCCACCGCTCGACAGCAGCGCTCCGGGATCCTCAGCACCTCCGGTGCCGCGAATCAGGCCGGCGACCAGGAGCACCGCCGAGAAGGCGTTCGCCGCGCTGATGAGGGCGATCAGGGCCAGGCCCGCCGCACGGTACAGCCGGGAGACACGGTCGATCCGGTGCGGATTGGCCGCGACCAGCGCGATCAGCAACGCTGTTTCCAGGGCGGGCAGCAGCCACTCCGGGCGCAGCGAGAGCCCCTCCGGCAGTGCCCACTGCAGAGCGATGGCCGCCAGCACGGCGACGGCCGACGACCAGCGGAGCTCGCCACGGGTGACACGGCGCCAGGCCGGCAGCAGCTGACGGTCCGCCTCTCCCATCCCTGAGCGGGCATGCGTGAGCAGTGCTTCGATCCGGGCGAGCCGTGCGGGCACGGCGTCGTCGGACTCGTGAGGGGGCGGGATCCGGGACACGCAGCTCATGATCGCGGCCGATCGCCGGAAGTGCCACCGGCCGGCACGCCCGGGTGAGACCGGCCCGGCCGGGCGGGTCTCACCCGGGCGTGCCCCGGGTCAGCCGGAGACCGGAAGGAAGCCGGGGACGCGGGTGCCCAGCGTGAGGGTGTCCGCCGTGCGGCGGACGAACTCGGCGACGGCGAGGTCGAGGACGCCCAGGCCGAACGGGGAGAAGACGGTGACGCGGTCCTCCGCGCGCCGGTAGGGAGCGGGGTCGGCGAGGACGGAACCGATCGACGCCTGGATGAAGGCGCGGTCGCCGGTCCGCTGCTCGGTCAGATGGAGCGAGGTCGATTCACGGCAGACATGGTCCGCGTCGTCGACCACGTTGACCCCGGCCAGGATGGAGTCCACCGTGAGGTCGCGCAGCGACAGGTGCAGGACCAGAGTGCCCGGCCGGCAGGCGTCGGTGGTCAGGTGCGGGGCCGAGGCCGTGGTGGCGAGGCTGACCAGGCGCTGCGCGGCGAGGGCCTCCTCGGCCGTGTCCGCCAGAGCCACCGTCAGATCGGGCCAGCGGGCGGTGCAGCGGTCGGCGAAGGCGCGGGCCCGGTCGCGGTCCAGGTCGAACAGGGTGACCGTGGCCAGCTCCGGCAGGGCCGCGCGGAGGTAGCTGAGCACCTCGAAGTTGATCACGCCACAGCCGACCAGCGAGACCCCGGTGTCGGGTTTCCGCGCGGTGAGGGTGGCGGCGGCCAGCGCGGCACTGGCCGCGGTGCGCCGCGCGGAGATCACCGAGCCCTCCAGGAAGGCCTCGGGCGCGCCCGTGGCCATGGAGTTCATGATGATCGCCGCGGAGGCACGCGGCAGGCCGGCCGCGAGGTTGCCGGGGAACGAGGCGATCCATTTGACGCCGGCCACCGGGGTCTCGTCGCCGAGGTAGGCGGGCAGCCCGATGATCCGGTTGCGCTGGTCGTGCGGGAAGCGCAGGAACACCGAGTGCGGCAGGGCCGTATGGCCCCGGTCATGCAGTACGTAGGCCCGGCGGACCGTCTCCAGGACGTTCTTCTCGGCGCCGTCGAGGATCTGGTGGATGTCCTCGGCTCCCAGGATCAGCATGGTGCCACCCTCATGTCCGCCTTCTTCTCCTTCCACAGGTGGGACACGTCGCCGAAGTGGCGGGTGACCCAGTCGTCGTTGTAGATCGTGTCGAGGTAGCGCTCTCCCCGGTCGGGCAGGATCAGCGCGACCCTGGCGCCCGCCGGGATGCGCTCCCCCATGAAGCCGAGCGCCGCGATCAGGGCGCCGGTCGAACCGCCGGCCAGGATCGCCTCGCGGGCGGCGAGCCTGCGGCAGCCGACCACGCAGTCCAGATCGCTGACATGGACGACCTGGTCGGCGAGGCCCTCGCGGTACAGGCCCGGCCGGACCGCGGCGCCGTGGCCGGGGATCAGCCGCGGGGCCGGCGGATTGCCGAAGATGGCGCTTCCCTCGGCGTCCACCGCGACGACGGTCACCGGCAGCCGGTGAGCCCGTACGTACTCCGCGCAGCCGCGCAGGGTGCCGCAGGAACTGGTGGCGCAGAAGAGGTAGTCGAGTCCGCCGGGCAGGCTCTCGACTATTTCGCTCATGGTGCTCTGGTGGGCCCGCGGGTTGAGCGGGTTGGAGTACTGGTCGGGCCAGTAGGCGTGCTTGATCCGGGTGGTGAGTTCCTGGATCCGGCGGATGCGGACCGGCAGGTACTCCCCGGTCACCGGGTCGGTTTCCTGGACGACTTCCACTTCGGCGCCCAGCGCCCGCATGATCGCGACGTTCTGCTGGTTGGTCCGCGGATCGACCACGCAGATGAACCGGATCCCGTAGTACGCGCACACCTGGGCGAGGCCGATGCCCAGGTTCCCGGAGCTGGATTCGACGACGACCGACCGTCCGGGGACGATCCGGCCGTCGAGGATGTGTTCGCGCAGCATCTCCAGCGCGGACCGGTCCTTCATGCTGCCGCCGGGGTTGTGTGCCTCCAGCTTCGCGTACGTCCTGAAGTGTCGGGACGGGTCGAGCCTGGCCAGTTCGACGAGTGGCGTCGCTCCGATGGTCCCGAGCACCCCGGCGGGTCCGGCGTCAGACAGCCGCATGGCTCGTCCCCGTCCCGGGGAGTCGCGGTCCGAGCATCGTGCGAAACACGGTTGTTCCTCCTTGGTTGTGCACCGGTGCACCGGTGGGGTCAGGAATCCGCCGATGACGTGGTGCTCCGCCGTACCGAGCGGGAGAGTGTCGCGGCGCCGGCCAGCAGGACCATCCACACCGCGAGGGCCCCTGCCGCCTGCTGCGGTCCCACCGCGTCCAGCAGCAGGCCGCCGACGAGCGCGCCGATGGGAAGTGCCCCGGCGGACAGCATGCTGGTGGCCGCGAGTACGCGTCCCTGCAGCCGGTCCGGGGTGATGCTGAGCTGATAACTGCCCACCGCCACATTCCAGATGGGCCCGACGAACCACATCGCCGCGTAGGCGAGCGCGAGCACGACGAGATCGTCGGCGAAGACGATCACGCCCATCAGCACGGCCCACACCCAGTTCGCCCCGATCACGAGGGTGGCCAGCGCAAGCCTGCGGCCGAACCAGGTGGCGGTGAGCGAGCCGAGTACGCCGCCGGCTCCGGCGGCGCCGATCATGATGCCGATCCCGGCGGACGAGGCGCCCGCGTCGGTGGCCATCACGATGACGATCAGGAACAGCGCGCGGAAGAGCAGATTGCTGCCCGCGACGAGCAGGGTGGCGGCGCGCACGAACGGCTGGTCCTTGAGCCAGACCAGTCCCTCCCAGACCTGGGCGGCCATGCCGCCGACGCGCTCGCGGGGCCGCGCGGCCTGGAAGTCCTTGCGGATGAACAGCAGGCTGACCAGCGCCACCAGGTAGGACACGGCGTCGAGCAGGAACGGGATCGACCGGCCGATACCGAAGAGGATGCCGCCGAGCGGGGTGCCGAGCATCGTCGCCGCCCGTCCGCGGGCTTCGTTGCGCGACAGTGCCAGGCGCAGTTGGCCGGCCTCGACGACGTTCGGTACCGCGGCGTGCGCGGCCAGTCCGTAGAACACGGACAGGGTGCCTTCGGCGAATCCGACGATCAGGATGTGTACCAGGCGCAGTTCGCCGAGCACGACCGCCGCCACGATGCTCGCGGCTCCGAGGCAGCGCAGCGCGTCGCACCAGATCATCAGCCGCCTGCGGTTCCAGCGGTCGACCAGCGCACCGGCCGGCAGCTGGAACAGCAGGGTGGGCAGCAGGGTGAAGAACCCGGCGACCCCGGCGGCGGACGCCGAGCCGGTCAGGGCCAGCACCAGCAGGGGGTAGGCGACGGTGGAAGCCGTCGAGCCGACGATGGAGACGGCCGAGCCGCTCCACAGCAGCATGAAGTCGCGGTTGCGGTGGAGCGGGGTCACCGGAGGTCCGCCGGGCGGGGACTTCGCGACGGTGGTCATCGCGCATTCCTTCCCCGGGTCCGTGCCCGGTGGGTGAGGTGGGGCGTCGTCATTGCCACGGCGGCCGGTACCCGCCCCTGGGTGTACCGGTCCGGCAGATCCCGTTCAGGGGTCCTCGGCGTCTTCATCAGTCACGCACCTCGGCCAGCGGGTCCAGTTCGGCGGGCCAGGGCGTGTCCGGCGGATCTTTGCGGATCAGCGAGCGGCGTCCGGTGCCGTGCATCGCAAGGCGGAGGGTCGCCCTCATACTGGGCGTATTCGGGCGGGCCCGACAACGCGGCGAGGTGCGGTGCCGGGCGTCGGGAGCCCGCAAAGATCCGCCGGACACGCCCTAGCCGTGGGATGCCTGCTCCATCTGCCGGCGCAGGCTGCGGGGCCGCATGTCGGTCCAGACGGTGCCGATGTGGTCCAGGCAGTCCGTACGGCTGCCCCGGGTGCCCTCGGCGTGCCAGCCGAGCGGCAGGGCCCGGTCGACGGGCCAGACGGAGTACTGCTCCTCGTCGTTCACAACGACCTGGTGGACGCGTTCGTCGGTGTGTTCCTCGGCCATGGCGGCCCTCCTCGGCTTCGCTGCCGCATCACGAACGTCACGTGATGGGTGGTGGCGAGAGCGAGCCTGCCCGGTGGCTCAACCCGGTTGCAGAGAAGAAAGCGCAGAGAGGCGGGCACGGGTGCTGCCGACAGCGCTGCTGGTTGTTCTCTCGTTCGGGCGGGGCCCGCCGCAGAAGCTGAGGCGCATGACTGCGAACTCATCCGCCCCGCCCGCCCCGTCCGACCGAGCGGGCGCCGAGCGGCAGTCCACCCCGGAGCCGGCCGTGGAGTCCAGCACGCCATCCACACTGCCGTATGTCATGTCGGCGGACACGCCCGGCTCTCCGGTGGCCGACTTCCTGCCGGACGCCCGCTCGGTCATCCGCCGCCGCCTGCGCGAGCACGGCGCGGTCCTGCTGCGCGGATTCGACGTCGGTGGTGTGGGCGGATTCGAGGACGTGGTGCGCGCGGTCTCCGGCGCACCCCTCGCCTACGCGGAGCGTTCGTCGCCCCGCAGCACCATCCAGGGACAGGTCTACACCTCGACGGACTACCCGCCGAGCGAGGAGATCTTCCTGCACAACGAGAACTCCTACCAGGCCACCTGGCCGCTGACGCTGTTCTTCTACTGCGTGCGGCCCCCGGAGACCCTGGGGTCCACCCCGCTCGCCGACACGCGGCGGGTCCTGCGCGCGATCGATCCGGCGGTACGGGAGGAGTTCGCGGCCCGTGGCTGGATGGTGGTGCGCAACTTCATCGACGGCTTCGGGGTGCCCTGGCAGCAGGCGTTCAACACCGACGACCGTGACGAGGTGGCGCGGTACTGCGCGCGCAACGGCGTCGAGGCCGAGTGGACCGGTGCGAACGGGCTGCGCACCCGCGCCCGTCGCGAGGCCGTGCACCGGCATCCCGTCACCGGCGAACAGGTCTGGTTCAACCACCTCTCGTTCTTCCATGTGACCACGCTGGCCGAGGAGGTCTGCACGGGTCTGAGGGAGATGTTCGGCGAGGACGAACTGCCGACCAACACCTTCTACGGCGACGGTGAGCGCATCCCCGACGACGTGGTGGCACATCTGCGCGGCTGCTACCGCGCGGAGCAGCGGCGCTTCGACTGGCAGCTCGACGATGTGCTGCTGGTGGACAACATGCTGGCCTCGCACGGCCGTGAGCCGTTCACCGGACCGCGGAAGATCGCCGTGGCCATGGCCGAGCCGTCGGACGCCACGGTGGCCGGTCCGGCGTGAGCGCCGCGAACCCCCTACCGCGGAGTGTCCTGCTCCGCGCCGCCGGGTGTCCTCATTCCGGCCCCGTGAACCCCTACATCTCGCTCTGGGAGGCGACCGATGGCAACCGGTGATGGCGCATACCCGCTGTCATTCGCACAGGAACAGCTGTGGTTTCTCGATCAGCTCCGGTCCGGAGCCGCGACCGAGTATCTGCTGCATGAGGCGTTCCGGCTGCGGGGACCGCTGGACGTGGGAGCGCTGACGGCCGCGCTGTCCGAGATCGCGGTACGGCACGAGGTGCTGCGGACGCGGTACGACGCCGTGGACGACGCGGGCGTGCAGATCGTGGACGACCCGGAGCCGGTGGAGCCCGCCCGGGTGGACCTCGGCGGGCTGCCCGACGCCGAACGGGAGGCGCGGCTGCGTGAACTCAGCGCCGCGGAGCTGCGGACGCCGATCGATCTGCGGGAGCGTCCGCCGTGGCGCGTGACGCTGGTGCGCCTCGGGCCGGATGACGCGGCGCTGCTGATCACGGTGCACCACATCGCCTTCGACGGCTGGTCGTGGGGGGTGCTCGCGGAGGAACTCGGCGCGCTGTACGGCGCGTTCGGCCGGGGTGAGCCTTCGCCGCTGGAGCCGCTGGAGGTCCAGTACCTGGACTACGCCCAGTGGCAGCGCGAGAGCTGGGAGGCGTCCGCCGAGTCGATGGACCGCCAGCGCGCCTACTGGCGTGAGCGGCTGGCGGATCTCGGTCCGCTGGAGCTGCCCACCGACCGGCCGCGCCCTGCGCAGTGGGAGTCCGCCGGCGACAGCCACTACTTCCACGTGCCGGCCGAACTGGCGGCGCGGGTGACGGAGATCGGGCAGCACGCCGGCGCGACCCCGTTCATGGTGCATCTCGCGGCGTTCCAGCTGCTGCTCTCCCGCTACACGGGGCAGCGTGATGTGGCGGTCGGCGTGTCCATCGCGGGCCGCGAGCAGGCCGAGCTGGAACCGATGATCGGCATGTTCCTCAACACCGTCGTGCTGCGCACCGATCTGTCCGGGGATCCCTCCTTCACGGAGCTGCTGACGCGGGTCCGTGAAGCGAACCTGGACGACTTCGGATGCCAGGAGGTGCCGTTCGAGCGGGTGGTCACCGATCTGGCCCCGGACCGGGACCTGTCCCGCAACCCGGTGTTCCAGGTGGGCTTCGCGCTGCACAACGCCCGGCGGCGGCCGCTGCGGCTGCCCGGCCTGGAGGTCAGCAGGTACGACTCGGCCACGGCGAGTTCCGCGTTCGACCTGTCGCTGCACCTGGCCGAGCTGGCCGACGGCTCGTTCGAGGCGAAGTTCCTCTACCCGACCGCCCTGTTCGACCGTGCGCGGATCGAGCGGATGGCGGCCGGCCTGCTGCGGCTGCTCACCGACATCGCCGACCGGCCCGGCGTGCCCGTACACCGGCTGGAGATCGTCACCGAGTCCGAGCAGCGGCGGCTGGCCGAGTGGAACCGCACGGACGCCGTGACCCCCGACCGGTCCCTGCCCGAGCTGTTCCTCGACCGGGCGCGGGCCACTCCCGACGCGGTGGCCGTGGTGTCCGGGGGCCAGGAAACGCCCTACGCGGAGCTCGCGGAGCGGGTGACCGCGCTCGCCGGGCACCTGCGCGCCCTCGGAGTCGTCCGCGGCACCCCCGTCGGGGTCGCGATGCACCGCGGCACCGATCTCGTCACGGCGCTCCTCGCGGTGCTGGCCGCGGACGCCGTGTACGTACCGCTGGCACCCGACCATCCGGCCGAGCGGCTGGCGTTCATGGTCACCGACGCCGGGGCGGAGGTGCTGCTCACCCAGGAGTCACTGCGTGACCGGCTGCCCGCGCACCCGTGTGTGGTGGCGGTCGACAGCGCCTGGCAGGAGATCGCCCGGCCGGCCGCCGGCTCTCCCGCGCCGCCCTCCGTCGGGGACACGGACGCCGCGTACATCATGTACACGTCCGGTTCGACCGGTCGGCCCAAGGGCGTGGTGGTCACCCATGCCGGCATCCGCAACCGGGTGCTGTGGTCGGTCGACCGGTACGGGATCGGTCCGGGCGACCGGGTGCTCCAGAAGACCACGATCGGCTTCGACGCCGCGGTGTGGGAGTTCCTCTCGCCGCTGGTGTCGGGGGGCACGGTGGTCATGGCGCCCGAGGACGCCCACCGCGACCCGTCCGTGATGATCCGGGCGATGGCGGAACACGGGGTGACGGTGCTTCAGCTCGTCCCGTCGGTGCTGCGGCTGCTGCTGGCCGAGACCGGCCTGGGCGACTGCGCCGCGCTGCGCCTGGTGTGCTCGGCGGGCGAGCCGCTGCCCGCCGAGCTGTGCGCGCGCCTGCGGGAGAGCGTCGACGTCGAGGTGTTCAACACCTATGGCCCGACCGAGTGCGCGATCGACTCCACCGCGTGGCGCTACGACGGGACCGAGCGCGCCGAGATCGTCCCGATCGGACGCCCGCTGCCTCATGTCCGTACGTTCGTGGTGGACACCGAGGACCAGTTGGTGCCGGTGGGTGTCCCCGGCGAGCTGTGCGTCAGCGGGGTCGGCGTCGCCCGCGGGTACGCCGGCCGGGCGGACCTGACGGCGGACCGCTTCACGCCGCATCCGTTCCCGGCCGTGCCCGGTGAGCGCTGGTACCGCACCGGGGACCTGGTGCGCCGCCGCGAGGACGGCGCCCTGGACTTCGTCGGGCGGATCGACGAGCAGGTGAAGGTACGCGGTGTGCGGATCGAGCCGGGCGAGATCGAGGCGGCCCTCACCGGGCATCCGTCGGTCGCCGCCGCGGTGGTCACCGCGCACCGGCCGGAGTCCGGGGACACCGAGCTGGTCGCCTATCTCGTGCCGGCGGACGGCGCGTCCCTCCCGGACGCCGAGGAACTGCGTGAGCTTCTCGCGGCCCGGCTGCCGGAATCCATGATCCCGTCGGTCACGGTCGGCCTCGACGCGCTGCCGCTGACCCCGAATGGCAAGGTGGACCGCAAGCGGCTGCCGTCGCCCGAGGGCCGGGACCGGCCGGGCGGGGTGCGCTGGGTGGCTCCGCGCACCGCCACCGAGCGGTCCGTCGCCGAGCTGATGGGCGAGGTCCTCGGGGTGGAGCGGGTGGGCGCCGACGACGGCTTCTTCGCCCTCGGCGGTCACTCACTGCTGGCGATCCGTCTGGTGCTGCGGCTGCGGCGTGCCTTCTCAATCGAGCTGACGGTCGGCGAGCTGTTCCACGCCCCGACGGTCGCGGCGCTGGCCGCCCGGATCGATTCGGTCGCGGCGGACACCGACGAGGCCGTCATCCGCCCCGTACCGCGCGGCGGGGAGCTTCCGCTCTCGTTCGGCCAGCAGCGCATGTGGTTCCTGGACCAGCTGGAACCGGGCAGCGACGAGTACGTCGTCCCGCTGGCGCTGCGGCTGCGCGGCCCGCTGGACGTCGAGGCGTTCCGGCGGGCGGTGGACGCGACCGCCGCCCAGCACGAGGTGCTGCGTACCCGCTATCTCTCGCGCGGCGGCGATCCGGTGCAGGTCATCGACCCTCCGGCCGCTGTCCCGTTCACGCTGCACGATCTGACCGGTGTCCCGGACGCGGACACCGGAGCCAGGGAGCTGCTGGACCGGGCCTCCGGCCGGCCGTTCGACCTGGAGACGGAGACCCCGCTGCGGGTCACGGTGATCCGCACGGCGCCCGACGACCATCTGGTCGCACTGACGCTGCATCACATCGCTTTCGACGCCTGGTCGATGGGGTTCTTCCTGCGCGATCTGGACAGCGCGTACCGGGCGTTCGAGGCCGGTGAGGACTCGCCGCTGCGCCCGCAGCCGGTGCAGTACGCGGACTTCGCGGTGTGGCAGCGGGAGCAGGAGTCGTCGGAGGAGTCCGCCGGGCAACTCGCCTACTGGCGCGACCGGCTGGACGGTCTCAGCCCCGTCGAGCTGCCCGCCGACCGGCTCCGGTCCGCGGTGCGCGACGCCCGCGGCGACACGGTGATCGTGGAGGTGCCGGCGGAGACCGGCCGGGCCGTCACGGGTCTCGCGGCGCAGCGGGGCGTGACCCCGTTCATGATGCTGCTGGCGGCGTTCCAGCTGATGCTGGGCCGCTACACCGGGCGGACCGATGTCGCGGTCGGCACCCCGGTCGCCGGAAGGACCCGGCAGGAGACGGAGGAGCTGGTCGGCTTCTTCACCAACAATCTGGTGATCCGTAACGACCTGGCCGGCAATCCCGTCTTCACGGACTTCCTGGACCAGGTGCGCACGGTGTCCCTGGAGGCGCTCGCCCACCAGGATGTGCCGTTCGAGCATCTGGTGGACGCGCTGCGGCCGGACCGCGACCTCTCCCGCAACCCGCTGTTCCAGGTGATGTTCGAGCTCCAGCACATGGAAGGGGTTCCCGCGACGCTGGGCGAGTCGGTCATCGAGCCGCTCCGTACCGGCCCCGCCGTGGCCAAGTTCGACCTCACGATGACGGTGAAGCAGCGCGCCGACGGGCGGCTGAACTGCTGGTTCGAGTACGCCACGGGGCTGTTCGAGCGGGGCACGATCGAGCGGATGGCGGATCACTATCTGTCCTTGCTGAGCAGCATCGCCGCCGATCCCGCGGCGCGGATCGCCGACCTCGACATGCTCACCGACGCCGAGCGCCACAGCATTCTCTCCAGCTGGCCGGACCCGGACGGGGACCGGCTCGGTGTGCTCGACCCCGTGGCGGAGCACGCGCTGTGCGTACCCGAGCTGTTCGAGCGGCAGGCCGAGCGGACACCGGACGCGGTCGCGGTGGTGAGCGGCGAACAGCGGATCAGCTACGCGGAGCTGAACACCCGGGCGAACCGGTTCGCCCACCATCTGCGGTCGCTCGGCGTCGGACCCGAGACGGTCGTCGCCTCCTGCCTGGAGCGCAGCGCCGACGCCGTCGTGGTGCTGCTCGGCGTGCTCAAGTCCGGCGGGGTGTACGCCCCGTTCGACCCCCGGCATCCGGCGGAGCGGCTGGACTTCATGCTGGCCGACGTCGGGGCGAAGACCGTGGTGACCACCGCGGAGTTCGCGGAACGGCTCGGCGCCGGACCGTACCGGGTGGTGACGGTCGACGGGGAGTGGGAGGACGCCGGCGGACCGGCGCGGACGGCGAACCCGCCGGTGACGGTGGCGCCGGGCAACCTGGCGTACATCATCTACACCTCCGGCTCCACGGGCCGCCCCAAGGGGGTGATGATCGAGCACCGGTCGTACGCCCAGCACTGCCGGGTGATCGCCGACGCGTACGGCGTCGGGCCCGGCGAACGGGTGGTGCTGCTGTCCGCGCTCACCTTCGACGTGGCGATGGACCAGATCGCGGCCACCCTGACGGCCGGCGCCACGATCGTGGTGGGGGATCCGGTCTTCTGGACGCCCGCCGAGCTGCCGGACCGCCTCGCCGAGCACGACGTGACGATCGTGGAGATCACCCCGGCCTACTACCGGGCCATGACGGAGTCCGGCTCCCTGGGCCGGCTGACCGGTCTGAAGCTGATGAACGTCGGCAGTGACGTGGTCACCGTGGCCGACGCGCGGCGCTGGGCGGCGGCCGGGCTGCCCGGGCGCTTCCTGTGCAACTACGGGCCGACCGAGGCGACCGTCACCTGTCTGCTCCACCCGGTGGGTACGGAACCCGCCGAGGAGCAGGGAGCCTCCGCGCTGCCCATCGGGCGGCCGGTCTCCGGAACGAGGGCCTATGTGCTGGACTCCGATCTGCGGCCGGTCCCGGTCGGCGTGCCGGGCGAGCTCTGCCTCGGCGGGGTGCGGCTGGCCCGTGGCTACCACGGCCGCCCGGAGCTGACCGCCGACCGGTTCGTACCCGATCCGCTGGCCACCGAGCCGGGGCAACGGCTGTACCGGACGGGAGATCTCGTACGCCACCGGCCCGACGGCACCATCGAGTTCCTCGGCCGGATCGACCACCAGGTCAAGATCCGCGGGCTGCGGATCGAGCTGGGCGAGATCGAGGCGGCCCTCGTGCGGCACCCCGCGGTCCAGGAGGCCGTCGTCGTGGCGGTGGACGTGGCGCCGGGCGACAAGCGGCTGGCCGCCTATCTGGTGGCTCAGCCGGACAGCGCCGTCCCCGCGGTGAGCGAACTCCGCTCCCATCTGGGTGAGTTGCTGCCGGAGTACATGATCCCGTCCCTGTGGGTGACGCTGGACGCCCTGCCGCTGACCGCGAGCAAGAAGGTCGACCGCAAGGCGCTGCCCGATCCGGTGCTCCTGCGCACGGACGGCGGGCGGGAGTATGTCGCGCCGCGCGATCCCGCGGAGGAGGCCGTCGCCCGGATCTGGTGCGACGTGCTGGGTCTGGCGCGGATCGGTGCCATGGACGACTTCTTCGCGTCGGGCGGTCACTCCCTGCTGGCCACCCGGGTCCTCGCCCGGCTCAGGGAGGAGTTCGCGATCGAGCTGCCGCTGCGCCGGCTGTTCGAGGCCACCACGGTGGCCGGACTCGCCGAAGCGGTGTCCGAGGCCGTCGAGGCCGATATCGCCCAGTTGTCGGACGACGAAGTGGCGGGGCTGCTGTCCCGGGAAGGTGTGCGATGACCGAGATCAGCGACCGAGTGGCGTTGCGGCAGGAGCTGCTGCGGCAGCGCCTGCGCGGCGGGGTGACGCCCCGGCGGAACGACGCCATCGGCAGGGCGCCGCGCGGCGGCCCGCTGCCGCTGTCCTTCGCGCAGCGCCGGCTGTGGATCCTCGACCAGTTGGCGCCCGGTGGCACGGAGTATCTGATGACCGCCGCCCTGCGGGTACGGGGCGAGCTGGACCGGGCGGCGCTGCGCACCGCCCTGGACGGGCTCCTGGCGCGGCACGAGGTGCTACGGACCCGGTATCCGGTGGTGGACGACGATCCGGTGCAGGTGATCGACGAGCCGGGCCGGGTGCCGCTGACCGAGCTGGACCTCGGCGCCCTGGACCGCGAGCGGGCGGACGCCCGGCTCGCCGCGCTCGTCACCTCCGAGCGGCGCCCCGTCGACCTGGCCCGCGGTCCGGTGTTCTCGGCGACGCTGGCCCGGCTCGCGGACGCCGAGCACGCACTGCTGCTGACCGTGCATCACATCGCCTCGGACGGCTGGTCCGAGGATCTGCTGGTACGTGAGCTGGCGACCCGCTACTCCGACGCCGTGGCGGGCCGCCCGACGGCCGACTCGCAACAGCCCTTGCAGTACGCCGACTTCGCGGTCTGGCAGCGTGAGCGGTTGTCCGGGGAGCTGCTGGAGCGGCAGTTGGGCCACTGGCGGGAGCGTCTGACCGGGCTGGCGCCGCTGGAGCTGCCCACGGACCGGCCGCGCCCCGCGGTGCGCGACAGCGCCGGCGCCCAGGTGCCGCTGGCCGTCCCGGCGGATGTGGCCCGGCGGCTGACCGCGCTGGCCCGCGAGCACGGCGCCACGCCGTTCATGGCGCTGCTCGCCGCGTACGCGGTCCTGCTCGGCCGCTGGAGCGGACGGCGGGACGTGGCCGTCGGCACCCCCGTGGCCGGACGCGACCGGCCCGAAGTCCAGGGCATGGCCGGGCTGTTCCTCAACACCCTGGTCCTGCGGACCGATCTGTCCGGGTCGCCGTCCTTCGTGGACGTGCTGCGACGGGTACGGGAAACGGCGCTGGACGCGTACGCCCATCAGGAGGTGCCGTTCGAGCAGCTGGTGGACGAACTGGCGCCGGAGCGCGACCCGTCACGCACCCCGCTGTTCTCCGCGATGCTGCTGTGGGAGGACGAATCGGCCGCGGCGGCGGGTCCGAGGACGATGGGCGGACTGACGCTCGGCCGGCTGCCGGTCGGTGAGAGCACCGCCAAGTTCGATCTGACGCTCGGGGTGTCCGAGCGGGCCGACAGTTCGCTGGCCGGCGCCGTGAACTACGCGTCGGCGCTGTTCGACCGGGACACCGTCGAACGGTTCGCCGCGCACTTCGCCCGGCTCCTGGACAGTGCCACGGCCGCCCCCGGGCTGCCGGTCGACGAGCTGGAGATCCTTCCCGCCGCCGAACGGAGCCTGCTGCTGGAGGAGTGGAACGACACCGCCAGGCCCTACCCGTCCGGGACGCTGCCCGCGCTGTTCGAGGCGCAGGCCGCCCTGACTCCTGACGCCCCCGCTCTGCGTTCCGAGGGCGCCACGGTGTCCTACGCCCGGCTCGGCGCCGAAGCCGACCGGCTCGCGGAGGAGCTGCGGTCCCACGGGGTGGGCCCGGAGTCCGTCGTCGGAGTGTGTCTTCCCCGGGGCACCGGACTGGTCGTCGCGCTGCTGGCGGTCGTCAAGGCCGGGGGCGCGTATCTGCCGCTGGATCCGGAGTACCCGCCGGAGCGCCTCCACTTCATGCTGGACGACTCGGGCGCCCGGGTCGTCGTCAGCGACGCCGGCCTGGGGTCGCTGGTGTCCGGCAGCGCCCGGCAGGTCGTGGACATCGACGCCGACCGGTCCGCACGCCCCGCACCCGCCCCCCTGCCGGGCCCCGCCCCGGAACACCCCGCGTACGTCATCTACACCTCGGGGTCGACGGGCCGCCCGAAGGGGGTGGTGGTCGAGCACCGCGCCATCGTCAACCGCCTGCACTGGATGCAGGAGGCGTACGGGCTCACCGCGGCCGACCGGGTGCTGCAGAAGACCCCGTACAGCTTCGACGTATCGGTGTGGGAGTTCTTCTGGCCGCTGACGACCGGCGCCACGCTGGTCCTCGCCCGGCCCGGCGGTCACCGCGATCCCTCCTATCTGGCCGAGGTCGTCGCCGCGGAGGAGATCACCACCCTGCACTTCGTGCCGTCGATGCTGCGCGCGTTCCTGGCCGGGCCGCTGCCCGCGCTGCCTTCGCTGCGGCGGATGATCTGCAGCGGCGAGGCGCTGCCCGCGGACCTGGTCACGGCCGTGCACGAGCGGATCGGCTGCGAGCTGCACAACCTGTACGGGCCCACCGAGGCCGCGGTCGATGTCACCGCCGTACGGTGCGTGCCCGGCCTGCCCGTCACCATCGGCCGGCCCATCGCCAACACACGTACGTACATCGTCGACGACGAGCTGCGGCCGGTCCCCGTCGGGGTGCCGGGAGAACTGCTGCTGGGCGGCGTACAGCTGGCCCGCGGCTATCTGAACCGGCCGGGACTGACCGCGGACCGGTTCGTCCCCAGCCCGTTCGGCACCGGTCCCGGCGAGCGGCTGTACCGCACCGGCGACCTCGCCCGTCACCGGGCCGACGGCGCCATCGAGTACCTCGGCCGGATCGACCACCAGGTCAAGATCCGCGGTCAGCGCGTCGAACTCGGTGAGATCGAGGCGGTGCTGGCCGAGTGCGCCGGCGTGGACGCGGCCGCGGTCACCCTCCACGACGAGCGGCTCGTCGCCCATCTGGCACCCGCCACGGCGGACGTCGCCGCGGTGCGCCAGGAGCTGCGCGGGCGGCTGCCCGAGCACATGTGCCCGGCGCAGTGGATGCTGCTGGACTCCCTGCCGCTGACGCCCAGCGGCAAGGTCGACCGTAAGGCGCTGCCCACGCCCGACGCGGGCAGGTCGCTGCTGGCCGGGGAGTACACCGCGCCGCGCGACACGCTGGAGCAGACGCTCGCGGACGCGTTCGCCGCGGCCCTGGCCGTCGACAAGGTGGGCGTGCACGACAGCTTCTTCCAGCTCGGCGGCGACTCACTGCGCGCCATCCGGGTGGTCGGCCGACTTCGCGAGCAGGGCTTCGGGCTGTCCGTGCACGACATGTTCACCCACCAGCGGGTGGCCGAACTGGCCGCGCTGCTGCGCTCGAAGACCGCCGGCGAGACGGCCGGCGCGCTGGCCGCCGACTCCTTCGTGGAGCGCTTCGCGCTGGTGGCCGACGAGGACCGGGCCCGGCTGCCCGACGGTCTGGACGACGCCTACCCCATGGCGCAGACGCAGGCCGGGATGGTCTACGAGATGCTGGCCGCCACCGACCGGGCGGTCTACCAGAACGTCTCCTGCTACCGGGTCAGCGACGCTCTGCCGTTCGACCTGACGGCGCTGACCGAGGCGGCCCGGCTGCTCGTCGGCCGCAACGAGATCCTGCGGACCTCGTTCGACCTGTCCGGTTACTCCGAGGCCATGCAGCTCGTGCACCGCGAGGCCGAACTCCCCCTGGGATTCGATGACTTGCGTTCGATCCCGTCGGCCGACCAGCGGGCCATCGTGGACGGCTTCCTGGTGGGCGAGCGGCGCAAGCCCTTCGACCTCGGCCGTCCCCCGCTGCTGCGCTACCACGTCCATCAGGTCTCCGACGAGGAGTGGTGGCTGACCCACATCGAGTGCCACGCCATTCTGGACGGCTGGAGCCACACCTCGGTGGTCGCCGAGCTGATCTCCCTCTACCGGACCGTACGGCAGGGGCGCACGCCGGATCTGCCGCCACCGCCGGACGTACGGTTCGCCGACTTCATCGCCCAGGAGCGCGCGGCGCTCGCCTCGGACGAGGACCGCGCCTTCTGGGCCGGCCGGATCCGGGGCAGCGAGAAGTTCGAGCTCCCCGCGGCCTGGGGCGGCGCGGACCACGACGAGAAGGCCACCATCATCGATGTGCCGTACCGGGATCTGACGCCGGGTCTGAAGCGGCTGGCGGCGGCGGCTGGCGGCTCCATGAAGAGCGTGCTGCACGCCGCCCATCTGAGGGCGCTGGGCATCGTCAGCGGCCGCCGTCGCTTCTTCACCGGGCTGGTCTGCAACGGCAGGCCGGAGCTGGCGCGCGGCGACGAGGTGCGCGGGCTGTATCTCAACACGGTGCCGTTCGCCGCCGACCTGTCGGCCCCGACCTGGCGTGAGCTGGTCCGTGAGGTCTTCGCGGGCGAGGCCGCGCTGTGGCCGCACCGCCGCTTCCCGATGCCGGCCATGCAGCGGGAGTGGGGCACTTCCCCGACGCTCATCGATGTGGCCTTCGGCTATCTGGACTTCCATGTGCTCGACTGGCAGTCCAGCGACGTCGGCATGGTCGACGACTTCAGCCCGAGCGAACTCGCCCTGGAGGTATGGACCTTCCCCGGGGTGCTGCGCATCGGCGGCCGGCCGAGCCTGGTGGGGGTCGCGCAGCTCGAACTGCTGGGCCGCGTCTACCGCCATGTGCTGGAGGCGATGGCCGCCGATCCCGACGGTGACGCGTACGGGCTGACGCTGCCGCCCGCCGATCACGCGCGGGCGCTGCGGACCGGGAACGACACCGCGCGGCCGGTGCCCCGCGATCTGCTCATGCACGAGCTGACCGCCGAGCACGCCCGGTCGGCGCCCGGCGCGGTGGCCCTGCGGTACGGGGACGAGACCGTCGGCTACGGCGCGCTCGACGAGCGCGCCGACCGGCTCGCGCACCGGCTGCGCGCCCTGGGCGTCGGGCCCGACACCATCGTCGGCCTGCATCTTCCCCGTACCCCTGACCTGATCGTCGCGCTGCTGGCGACCCTCAAGGCCGGCGGCGCGTTCCTGCCGCTCGACCCGGAGTATCCGGCCGATCGGCTGCGGCACATGCTGACCGACGCCGAGGTCACGGTCACCCTCAGCACCCGCGCGCTGCGATCCACGCTGCCGTCCGGCCTGACGTGCGCGGTGGAGACCATCGACGACCTGCCGGACGAGGAGTTTGTGCCGCAGGCGCCCGATGTCAGGCCCGGTCCTGACGCTCTCGCCTATGTCATCTACACCTCCGGTTCCACCGGGCTGCCCAAGGGCGTCGGGGTACCGCACCGGGGCGCCCTCAACTTGCGGTACGCGCAGCGCGAGCACCTGGACCTGCGGCCCGGCGACCGGGTGCTGCAATTCGCCTCACCGAGCTTCGACGCCTTCGTCTGGGAAGTGCTCATGGCGCTCACCAACGGCGCCGAGCTGGTGCTTCCGCCACCGGACACGGACGTGGGGGATCTGCGGCAGCAGTCCGCTCTGGTCACGCACATGACGCTGCCGCCGTCGCTGCTCGACCGGCTGTCCCCCACGGACTTCCCGGAGCTGCGCGTCCTGGTGTCGGCCGGCGAGGCCTGCTCCGCCGAGCAGGCGGCCCGCTGGTCCGGCCGGGTGACCTTCATCAACGCCTACGGGCCGACGGAGACCTCGGTCTGCGCCACCCTCGCTCCGGTACCGGCCGCGGCGACCGGACGGCAGCCGTCGATGGGCCGGCCGATCGCCAACTTCCAGACGTACGTCCTCGACGCGGACCTGCGCCCGGTGCCGGACGGAGTCGAGGGAGAGCTGTACGTCGGCGGCGCCGGACTGGCCCGGGGGTATCTCAACCGCCCGGGTCTCACGGCGGGACACTTCGTCCCCGACCCGTACGGCGAGCAGCCGGGGGCGCGGCTCTACCGCACCGGGGACCTCGTCTCCCGGAACGCCGACGGCACCTTGCAGTACCGCGGCCGCCGGGACCACCAGGTGAAGGTGCGCGGCCTGCGCGCCGAGCCCGGCGAGATCGAGAACCTGCTGCTCAGCCATCCCGCGGTGGCCGCCGCCGTGGTCACCGTGCATCGCGCCGGTACCCCGGACGCGACCCTGGTGGCGTACTCCGAGACCGTGGAAGGGCACAGCGTGGAGCCTGCCGAGCTGCGCGAGCACCTGCGGGGCAAGGTCCCGCGGGGGCTGCTGCCGACGCACTACTTCGCCCTCGACGGCTTCCCGCTCACGCCCGCGGGGAAGATCGACCGCGCGGCGCTGCCCGTTCCGGACGGCGCCAGGCCCGCGCTCACGTCGGAGTACGTGGCGCCCTCCGGCGAGCTGGAAGTGGCCATCGCCACCGCGTGGAGAGAAGCGCTGGAGATCGAACGGGTCGGGGCGCACGACGACTTCTTCGAACTCGGCGGGCACTCGCTGGCGCTGATGCGGATCGTGGCGACGCTGCGCTCCCGGCACGATCTGGAGCTGCGGTTCCGGTCCTTCATCGAGCACCGTACGGTCGCCGGGCTGGCGTCGAGCATCGAGGCGGCCCGGGGCGAGCGGCGCGCGGAGGCCGAGCGGGCGACCGGCGCGATGCTGTGGATCCGCAAGGAGGGCAGCCGTACACCGCTGTTCTTCGTGCACCCGGGCGGCGGCAGCGCGCACTGGTATCTGCGGCTCGCCCCGCATCTGCCGGCCGACCGGCCGGTGGCCGCGTTCGAGTGGCCGGGCCCGCACGCGTCGGCGGCCCCGCCGACCGCCGAGGAGATGGCCGAGCGCTATCTCACCGAGCTGCGCGGCGCCCAGGCCCGCGGGCCGTACGTGCTGTTCAGCTGGTGCGGTGGCAGCGGCATCGCCTCGGAGATGGCACGACAGCTGGTGAGCGAGGGCGAGGAGGTCACCTTCATGCTCCTCGACCCCGGCCTCGACGCCCATGAGCGGGCCGAGGGCTGGCGGGAGCTGGCGCTCATCCGCCGACTGGAACGGCTGGTCAACGAGGTGGACCAGGGCGGCACGGCGGCGAACACCCCGGAGCGCCGGCAGGAGATCCTCGATCTGCTGGACCACCTGGTCGACGATGTCGACGAGGAGACCGGCATCACCCTGCCCGAGGACGGCGTCGGCGACGCGTGGCCGCGCGCCGCCCGGATCTGGCGCGAGGTGATGGAGATGGACCTCGCCTACCGGCACCGGCCGTTCCCCGGCCGGCTCCATCTGATCGTCAGCGACGAACTCGCCCAGGGGGAGCACGAGGTGGCGTTCGGCCAGACGTTCGCCGACTATGTGAGCCGCTGGCGCGAGCTGCTCACCGAGGGCGTGGAGGTCCACCGGGTACCGGGCGACCACTTCGGCGTCATGAAGCCTCCCCATGTGTCGCGCCTGGCGGAGGTCGTCAACGGGCTGATCCCCGGCCATGAGGGGGCGGCCGGCTGACCCTGCGGGGCGCGGCAGGACAGAGCGGTGGGGCGGGGGGGCGCCCGGCGGGGGCCCCCCCCCGGAGGGGGCCGGCGGCCCCCCCCCCCCCCCCCCCGCGGGGC
>NZ_JBHVVP010000018.1:70823-96611 GCF_042882605.1 Streptomyces sp. NPDC058198 | reverse complement strand
CGGGGTTGCCTTCCGGTTCTTCGCTTTCGCGTTTCCCTTTCCGGCGATTCCGACTCTATCAGATCCTTTCGGGCCTGATTCCCAGTCAGAGTGGGCTGCCGTCCCAGCCCTTCGGCCGTTCCGACGTTCCAAACCCTAGCGGATTTCGCAGGCGACTCATAATCGAGTCTTCGAAATTAATTTCGGCATGCCGAAATGTATCCCGGCTGGGAGATCGCACTGAGTTTTGGTGCCGCATCAGCGGCGGGAGTGGCTGTCACAGAACCGTTCCGGCCACGTGACAACTCGAAGAACCTTACGGATCGGCCGGGGGTGTGTCAAGCGATCCCTGGCGCGCCGTTCAGTCCAGATCGGTCAGCCGGCCTCCGGCGTCCGGCTGGGCGTGCTCGACCCGGCGCAGGAGGCGGATCAGCATCTCGCCGAGTACTCCCCGCTCCTCACCGGAGAGGTCCTGGAGCAGCTCTTCCTCGAAGTCCGTGGCCATCCGCATCGCCTCCAGCCACTTCGTACGGCCCTCGTCCGTCAGCTCCACGATCACGCGGACCCGGTTGTTCTCGTCCCGGTCCCGGGTGACCAGGCCCTCGCCCGCCAGGCGGTCGATGCGGTGGGTCATGGCGGCCGGGGTGAGTCCGAGTCGCTTGGCGAGTTCGCCGGGGCCGAGGCGGTAGGGGGCTCCCGAGACCACGAGGGTCTTGAGGACTTCCCACTCGGCGTTGCTGATGCCGAGATCGGCGACCTGCCGGCCGTACGCGACGTTCATACGGCGGTTCAGTCGGCCGAGCGCCGAGACGATCTGCTCGACCTGGGGGTCGAGGTCGCGGAACTCGCGCTGATACGCGGCGATCTGCTCGTCGAGGCTCGGTTCCTGGAGACCCGATGGGCCGGGCTTCTCGGGGGTGTCGGACATCGGGGCAGTATCGCACGCACCCTTCCTGGCGTTGAAGTCCTTCGATGTGTATTGTTGAGGTTCTAACTTTAGCTTTGAAGTCTTCAGGCTTGAGCTCTTCGGGCTCGGCTCGCTTCGGCTTTCGATCTTTCGACCTCTTGAGGCAGGTGAGTGTGACCAGGGCGATGGGCGCAGCGATGCGCAGGATCCAGGCGGGGAACGCGCTGAGTGCGTTCGGGCTCGGGTTCACGGTTCCGTATCTCTATGTGTACGTGGCTCAGGTACGGGACCTGGGCGCCGGTACGGCCGGTGCCGTGCTGGCGGTCTTCGCCATGGCCGCACTTGTCGTACTGCCGTTCACCGGGCGGGTCATCGACCGGCGGGGTCCGCTGCCCGTGCTGGTGGCGGGTGCGGTGCTGGCGTCCGTGGGCGCGGTCGCCATGGGGGTGTCGGGGAGCGTCCCGGCGGCCGTGCTGTCCGCCGCGCTCCTCGGCGCCGGTACCGCCGTCATGCAGCCGGCGCTCGCCACGATGATCGTCTGGTGCTCCACGCCGTCGACACGGACCCGGGCGTTCGCCACACAGTTCTTTCTGGCGAACCTGGGCCTCGGCGTCGGGGGGCTGATCGGCGGTCAGATCGTTGACCTGAGCAGGCCGGGCAGCTTCACGCTGCTGTTCTCCGTCGAGGCCGTGATGTTCCTCGTCCTGGCGGCCATCGCCGCCACCGTCCGGCTGCCGCGGCCGGCATCCCTCGTGAGCGCGCTGCCCAAGGAGTCAGGTGCCCGCGCTCAGGGCGGGCTCCGTGCGCTGCTCGGTCATCGGGCCATGGTGCAGTTGTGCGTGCTGGGCTTCGTGCTGTTCTTCGCCTGCTACGGGCAGTTCGAGTCGGGGCTCGCGGCGTACGGCACCGAGGCCGCCGGGATCGACCCGTCGACACTCGGGATCGCGCTGGCCGCCAACACGGCGATGATCGTGATCGCGCAGTTCGTGGTGTTGCGGCTGGTCGAGCGGCGCAGGCGCAGCCGCGTGATCGCGGCGGTCGGGCTGATCTGGGCCGTCGCCTGGATCTTCGCGGGGTACGCGGGGCTCGGGCACGGCAGTCAGACGATGGCGACGGCCGCGTTCATCTCGACGTACGCGCTGTTCGGGCTCGGCGAGTCGATGCTGTCGCCGACCGTGGCGCCGCTGGTGGCCGATCTGGCGCCGCCGTCGATGGTCGGGCAGTACAACTCCGCGTTCGCGCTGGTCAAGCAGCTCGCGCTGGCGGTCGGCCCCGCGGTGGGCGGGCCGATGGCGGCCGCGCTGCACGGCCCGTACATCGTGACGTTCGTTCTGTTCTCGCTCTGCGTCACCGTGCTGGCGCTGCGACTGGGCAGGCGGCTCACCCCCGTACAGGATCGGCCGGCGCTGATCTCGGCGTCGCGTGTGGTCGCCCGGCACGAGCCGGAGACCGTGCTGACGCCGGCTCACTGAGGCCGCTCAGCTCAGTGGGGCAGTGCGAATTCGCACCAGACGGCCTTGCCGCCGCCCGGCGTGCGGCGCGATCCCCAGGATGAGGCGATCGTCGCGACGATCGAGATGCCTCGGCCCGCCTCGTCCACCGGTTCCGCGCGGCGGCGGCGCGGCAGATGGTCGTCGCCGTCCGTCACCTCGATGATCAGCCGGCGGTCCGTGCGGCGGAGCCTGAGGCGCATGGGCGGGGTGCCGTGCTGGAGGGAGTTCGCGACCAGCTCGCTGGTGGCGAGCACGCCCAGGTCGCGCAGTTCGACCGGGAACCGCCAGGAGGCGAGGACCCCGGTGGCGAAGGCGCGGGCGCGCGGCGCGGCTTCGATCCCGCCGAGCAGGTCGAGCGCGGCGTTGTGGAACAGCTCCGCGTCCTGGCCCTTGCGGGCGGGGTGCTGCAGAACGAGCACCGCGACATCGTCGTCATGGTCCGCGGTGACACCGAGGGAGCGGATCAGCCGGTCGCAGACGACCTGGGGTGAACCCTTCGCACCGGAGAGGGCACGCTCCAGGGAGGCGACGCCTTCGTCGATGTCCTCGCCGCGGCGCTCGACCAGTCCGTCCGTGTAGAGGACGGCGGTGGAGCCCGGCGGGAGCGCGATCGAGCCCGAGGTGTGGATCCAGCCGCCGGTGCCGAGCGGCGGGCCCGTCGGCTCCTCGGCGCGCTCGACCGTTCCGTCCTCGGCGCGTACCAGGATCGGCAGATGGCCGGCCGACGCGTAGACGAGCCGACCCTCGTTGGGGTCGTGGACGGCGTAGACGCAGGTGGCGATCTGGCTGGCGTCGATCTCGGAGGCGAGTCCGTCGAGGAGTTGCAGCACCTCGTGCGGCGGCAGGTCGAGCCGGGCGTAGGCGCGGACGGCGGTGCGCAGCTGGCCCATGACGGCGGCCGCGCGGACGCCCCGGCCCATGACATCGCCGATGACCAGCGCCGTACGCCCGGCGCCGAGCGTGATCACGTCGTACCAGTCACCGCCGACCGCCGCGTCCGCGCCGCCCGGCTGGTACGTGGCGGCGACGCGCAGGTCGTCGGGCTGCTCCAGCTCCTGCGGGAGGAGCGAGCGTTGCAGGGTGACGGCGGTCTGGCGGTGCCGGCGCTCGCTGGTGCGCAGCCGCTCGGCGGCCTCGGCGTGGTCGGTCACATCGGCGGCGAAGATGAGGACGCCGCCGGTGCCGCGGCAGTCGACGGGGGTGCAGGTGACCGTGTAGGAGCCTTCTCCGCGCGGCGCGGGGGACGCCCCGCTCTTCTCGTTCCTGGCTCCCTCGGCCTGGGCCCGCTGCTGGATCTTGCGGGATTTGACGGTACGGGACGTGCCGCTGCGCAGCACCTGGTCGAGCAGCGGGAACAGCCCCAGCTGGGCCAGCTCGGGGCAGCTCTCGGCCGCCGTGGCGCCGAGCGGGCGCGGGCCGAAGGCCGTGGTGTACGCGTCGTTGACATAGGCGACGCGGTGCTCGGGGCCGTACACCAGGGCGACCAGCGCGGGCAGCTCGCCGAGGATCTCCCGTACGGAGAGGTCTTCGAGGGCGGGGACGTCCGTCACGGGATCGGGCTGTCGCTCGTACTCACCACGGGCCGCGGGCACGGAGCCGCGGTCCGTCCGCGCGGCGGCGCGGCGCTGCGTACCGGGGAGTCGGGCGCTCCAACGCGTGAAGTTCACGAATTCTCAGGCCTCATGGTGTCGTGTGGCTGTTCGTCTTGGCCGGGCTGGTCGGGCCGGGCAGTCGTCGGGGCCGGTTGCGCCGAGCGGGCCGGATCACTCTGTGCAGATGTGAATCCACCTATGGTCACACGTCCAGTGTGGCCGAACGAACTGACAGCGACACCGGTCGCGCGCGGGTCGTTGACGTCCGCCGCCTTCCGGTCGCTGACGTCGGCCGCCTTCCGGTCGCCGGCGCCGGGCGTCCTGTGTCGTGGGCGCCGGCCGTCCTCCAGACGGTGACATCACGTGTCCTTGGGTCGTTCGCCTCCCGCGGCGAGTTCGAATTCGGCGCGCGGGTGTTCCAGCGAGCCGAGGGAGACGATCTCCCGTTTGAAGAGCCCGGAGAGGGTCCATTCCGCGAGGACGCGTGCCTTCCGGTTGAAGGTGGGGACACGGCTGAGGTGGTACACGCGGTGCATCAGCCAGGCCGGATAGCCCTTGAGTTTACGGCCGTACACATGCGCCACACCTTTGTGGAGGCCCAGGGACGCCACGGAACCCGCGTACGCGTGACGGTAGTCCCGAAGGGGCTCGCCGCGCAGGGAAGCGAGGATGTTCTCCGCGAGAACTCTGGCTTGACGTACGGCGTGCTGGGCGTTGGGGGCGCACTCCTTGCCGGGCTCGTCGGCGGTCAGATCGGGGACCGCGGCCGCGTCGCCGGCCGCCCAGGCGTGCTCGGCGCCGTCGACGGAGAGCTTCGCGGTGCAGCGGAGGCGGCCGCGCTCGTTGAGGGGCAGATCGCTGGCGGCGAGGATGGGGTGGGGCTTGACTCCGGCGGTCCAGACGACGGTACGGGTGCGGAACCGGGCGCCGTCGCTCAGCACGGCGACGCGGTTCTCGCAGGAGTCGAGCCGGGTGTCGAGCCGTACGTCGATATTGCGGGCACGCAGCTCGCGGACGGCGTATTTGCCCATCTCGTCGCCGACTTCGGGGAGGATCCGGCCGGTGGCCTCGACGAGGATCCACTTCAGGTCGTCGGCCTTGATGTTGTGGTAGTACCGCGAGGCGTAGCGGGCCATGTCCTCCAGCTCGGCGAGCGCCTCGACGCCCGCGTAGCCGCCGCCGACGAAGACGAAGGTCAGGGCGGCGTCGCGAATCGCGGGATCGCGGGTGGAGGAGGCGATGTCCATCTGCTCGATGACATGGTTGCGCAGGCCGATGGCCTCCTCGACGCTCTTGAAGCCGATGCCGTGCTCGGCCAGGCCGGGGACCGGGAGGGTACGGGAGACGGACCCGGGGGCGAGGACGAGTTCGTCGTAGGTGATGTCGACCGTGCCGGTGCCCTCTTCCTCGGAGGCGAGGGTCTTCAGGGTGGCGGTGCGCCTGGCGTGGTCGATGGAGGTGGCCTCACCAATGACGATCTTGCATTTCTCCAGTACACGGCGGAGCGGGACCACGACATGACGGGGCGAAATGTTCCCGGCGGCCGCCTCCGGCAGAAACGGTTGATAGGTCATATAGGGGTCGGGGGATACCACCATGACCTCGGCCTCGCCGCTCTTCAGCTTTCGCTGGAGGCGCAGTGCGGTGTACATCCCGACGTAGCCACCGCCGACCACGAGAATGCGCGCGGGGGGCGGGGACGCGGGGGTCGTCTCTTGATTGATCTCAGCCTTCACCATCCCATGACGCAACGGGCCCCGGTGTTTGTCCACAGCCCCGGCAAATTGTGTGACTGGGGGCCGTCAGCCGCGGCTGGCGGGCAAAAGCGCAGGTATTGACGAAGGCGCGCAGGTCAGCGGGGGCGTGCGGGAAGGCGGGTGTGGGGCGAATCAGGCATCTTCCGGTCCTTGCTCCGATCGGGGGGCGCTCTGTGCGGAACTACCCCTTCTGAATTGACCCGGGCTCAACTATGTTCGTACTTCGTCGGAGTGCCCGGTCGTGACTGCCCGCGCACCCGGCTGTCAGGGCGGGGCGTCTCCGGGGGGAGACATCATTACCGGGGGAACGGTATGCACATTCAGGATTCTCATTGGCAGACCACCGCCGTCGCGGACAGCGACGGACGGGCGGACATGGGCAGGGTCGGCCGCTCGGCGCCGCTCCGGGTGGACGCACAGCGCAATCTCGAGCACGTACTGCGGGCGGCTCGCGAGGTGTTCGGCGAGCTGGGGTACGGGGCGCCGATGGAGGACGTGGCGCGGCGGGCCCGGGTCGGGGTCGGCACGGTGTACCGGCGGTTCCCCAGCAAGGACGTCTTGGTACGGCGGATAGCCGAGGAAGAGACGTCCCGGCTGACCGACCAGGCGCGTACGGCGCTGGGCCAGGAGGAGGAGCCGTGGTCGGCACTCTCCCGGTTCCTGCGCACGTCGGCGGCTTCGGGCGCGGGCCGGCTGCTGCCTCCGCAGGTGCTGCGGGTCGGGGTGGACGTCGACGACGCGGTGGAGCTGGGCGGGCCGGCCGAGCTGCGGGTGCCGCCGCAGCGGCAGGCGGGGCAGCCCGATCTGCGGGTGGTCGCGCAGCGGCTGTCGGCGGAGGACCTGGACGACCCGGGCGCCGTCGAGCTGTTGGAGGTCGTGGGGCAGTTGGTGGAGCGGGCGCGGGCGGCGGGCGAGCTGCGGGTCGATGTGACCGTGGCCGATGTCCTGCTGGTGATAGCCACGGCCGCGCCCTCGCTGCCGGACGCGGCGCAGCAGGCGGCGGCTTCGGCGCGGCTGCTGGACATCCTTCTGGAGGGGCTGCGGTCCCGGCCTGTGTAGGGCGGGCCGACGTGAGGGGCGGGCCGGCGCGTGAAGGATAGGCCGGCGTGACGGTGAGGCTGCTCCGGTCTGTCATCGAACTGGCTTACGGGTGAAACCCGTTGTGCCTTCCCCGAACGAGTGAAGGTTGCGGCGCGGATCGGGGAAGCCTCCCCGGATGAGTGGTTGTCGGGCTTGAAGACCCGAGCGGCGCGGCGCGCTGTGGCACGCTGGCTCGGTGTTCGGGTCAGAGGGTGCGTACGGGGGTTTCCGCGATGAGCGGTGACGGACGGGACGAGCCACTCGGTGGCGGCGGTACCGACGGCGGTGCGGATCCCGGCGGGACGCACTCCCGGCAGGTGCCGAACCAGGGCGGCCCCAAGGCGGCCCCCGGTCCCGGCGGGGTCGGCGGTCCGGCCGGCGTTCCCGAGCAGAGCGGGCCCGGCGGTTCCGGCAGGCCAGGCGGTTCCGGCAGGACCGGCGGGCCGGGTGGTTTCTTCGGTCCGATCGTGCCTCACCCCGCGACCAGTCCGGGCGGGACCGGCGGCGCCGCCGGTGCCCCGGCCGAGGCGGCCGGCGGGGTGCCACCGCAGCGCGAGGGCCCCGGTGGTCCTTCCGAGCCCTCCCCTACCGACTCACAGCGGTCCGAGACACCCTTGTCCGAGACACAGCCGGCCGAGACACCTCTGTACGGGACACCTGTGTACGGAACACCTCTGTCCGGAACGTCTCCGTCCGAGCTGCCCGCTTCCCATCTGCCTCCGTCCGACGCCGACCTCATCCAGCGGATGCGGGACGGCGACGACAGCGCGTACGAGGAACTGTTCCGCAGGCACGCGGGCGCGGTGCGCCGTTACGCCAGGAGCTGCTGCCGCGACGCGCACACCGCCGAGGATCTGACGGCCGAGGTCTTCGTCCGCACGCTGCAAGCGGTGCGCGGCGGCGCCGGACCCGCGCAGGCGGTGCGGGCCTATCTGCTCACGACCGTACGACACGTGGCCGCGTCCTGGACGAAGTCCGCGAAGCGGGAGCAACTGGTCGACGACTTCGCGGTGTTCGCGGCGCAGGCCGCGCACTTCTCCGGGGCCTCGGGCGCGGGCACCCTCGCCCTCGATCCGGGCGCGGACGTCAGGGCGATGCGTGAAGCCGACCGGTCCATGGCGATGGAGGCCTTCCGCAGCCTGCCCGAGCGCTGGCAGGCGGTGCTCTGGCACACCACGGTCGAGGAGGAGTCCCCGAGCGAGGTCGCGCCGCTCTTCGGGCTTACCCCCAATGCCACCGCGGTGCTGGCCGGCCGGGCCCGCGAGGGCCTCAAGCAGGCTTATCTCCAGGCCCATGTGAGCTCCGCGCTGACCTCGGGCGGCGACTGCGCGCGGTACGCCGACCGGCTCGGGGCGTACGCCCGCGGGGGTCTGCGCATGCGCGCGGAGCGCGGGCTGCGCCAGCACCTGGAGGAGTGCGTCAAGTGCCGCCTCGCAGCGGGCGAGCTGGCGCACGTCAACGCCGGGATTCCGGCGCTGCTTCCGGTCGCGGTCATCGGCTGGTTCGCCGCCGGCTATTCGCTCAAGGCCGCAGGAATCGTGGCGGGCGGCGCCGCCGGGGCGGCCGGAGCGGGCGCCGTCGCCACCGCGGGCGGTGCTTCCGGGGGTGTCGCCGCCAGTGGGTCCGGCGGAGCCTCCGGTGCTACGACCGGCGCGGCCGCCGGGGGAATCGGCGCTCCGGTACAGGCCGGGCTCGCGGGGATGGTGGCCGTCGCCGCGGTCGCCGGTCTGGTGTGGGCGCTCGTGCATGACCCCCGTCCCGCGCCGAGGGCCGAGTCGAAACCGCCGGCCGCGGGGCCCGTCGTACCGCCGCGTGCGGACCCCTCGCCCGAACCGACCGCCCCGCCCGTGCCCAAGCCGGCCCCACCCTCCGAGAAGCCCGCGCCCCGCCCCACGGCGAAGCCGGCTCCGGCCGCCACCCCGGTCCCCGGTCCCGAGCCGACGACGCCCGCCGTGCCCGAGCCGTCGGCGCCCCCCGACCCGGAGCCGCCGGAGCAGGACCCCAGCCCCGAGCCACCGCCGCCCGAGCCCCCCGCCCAGGTCGCCTACCAGGTCAGCCAGTTGGCGTACGGCATCCTCGGCGACGGCTCCGAGCCGGAGGTGCGGCTCGGTGAAAGCGGCTGGCTGTGGCGGCGTTCGGGCATGTCGACCGGCGGCGCCCGTTACGGACACGGGGTGACCGTGCACGCCCCGTCGTCGGTCACCATCGATCTCAACCGGCGCTGTTCCAGCTATGAGGCCAGGGTCGGGGTGGACGATCTGACGCTGGGACTGGGCTCTGTGCGCTTCTCCGTCTACGGCGACGGGGGCCGGCTCTGGCGCTCGCCCGTACTGCGCGGCGGCGACGCGGCCGTACCCGTACAGGTGGGGATCGCGGGACAGCGGACCATCCGCCTGGTCGTGGAGCCGCACACGCTGTTCGACGTGGTGGCGCTGGCCGACTGGGCCCAAGCCCTGATCACCTGCGACTGACACCCAGGTCCGCGAGCAACCCTATTGGTGCAGTGTCGGGCGCGGAATCACGCCGCCCGCCACCGCGCGCTGCCGCGGCGCCGCCGCTCCCGTCCAGCAGGTGCCGCGCCGGGACAGCAGACGCCGCAGCCACAGTTCCGTGGAGACCAGGTCCGCCAGGCCGTCCAGCGGCACCGGCTCGCCCTCGGCCGCCGCCCGCAGGGCCTTGCGTACGACCCGCGCCTCCACCAGCCCCGCGTCGGCCAGCAGCGGCGCGTCGAAGAGGCTGATCAGCTCACCGACGGCCGAGCGCAGGCCCGCGCGCGTCGCGGCGGCCGAGCCGGCCCGCGAGGTCGCGCCCCAGCCCGGCGGCAGATCGTGGATTCCCGCCCCGGCGAGCACGGTACGGAGCACCTCGGCGCGGGCGCCCGGCTGCACCCGCAGCGCCTCGGGCAGGTCGCGGCAGGCCCGTACGACCTGGTTGTCGAGGAACGGGGCGTGCAGGCGCTGGCTGCGGATCTCGGCGGCCTGCTCGAAAACGCGGTGGTCCGCCGCGTACCGGGCGAGCGCGGCGCGGGCGCGGGCCTCGCCGGGGCGCTGTACGGAGGTGGGCCGGGTCGCGGCCCCCGTCAGCCGAACCGATACTTCAGCGAGCGCCTCCCCGGTCAGCCAGCGCGCGGCGGGACCGGGCCTGGACCAGGTGAGGGCGGCCAGCGACGCGGCCAGCGGGCCGTTCGACGCGGCGGAGCCCGCCGCCCGGTTGGCCGCCGGGAGGAGGGCGGCGGCCTCTTCAAGACCGGTGCGGTACGGCGTACGGGCCAGGCGGCGCGCGGCCCGGTAGACGGTCAGCGGGATGAACAGCGAGGACGGCGAGGGGCCTTCGGCCTTGGCGAGCGCGGTGACCGGGTGCAGCAGATGGCGTCTGCGCCGGTCGAGCAGCAGGTCGGCCAGGCGGGCCGGATGCGCGTCGAGCACCTCGCGCGCCCCGGATCCGGTGAAGTGGTCGGCGCTCCCCGCGGCGAGCCGCCTGCGGTGCCGTTCCGCGGTGACGAGGGAGGGCCCGGGCTCGTCGGTGAGCGGGCCTTCCAACTCGGCGTACGGCAGCGCCTCTTCACCGGCCGCGACGACCACGTGGTGCAGCCGGGGGTTGGCGGCCATGGCACGGGCGCGTTCGAGTTCGGCCTCGTCGCGGCTGCCGGTGGCCAGGTCGTTGAAGGTGACGGCGAGCAGCCGCTCCCCCGCGCCGGTGCCGTGCCCGAGGATCGTGCCCGGCGCCCCCGGCAGCCCCGCGGCCAGCAGCGCGAGAGTGCCCGACGCGCTGCCGCCCGACAGGTCAGCGCCGATGCCGGGGACCGGCGCCCCGCGCGCGGCGCGCCGTTCGGCGGGGCCCATGCCGGGGACGGGACCGGGGTCGGGCGGCAGGGTCTCGGGTGCGTGGCGCGGGGCCAGGAGTCGCGCGCGTACGGCTTCGACGAGCGCGTCCCGTACGCCTTCGACGGCCCGCTCCGGGTCGCGCTGGGGCCCGGCGACGGCGAGGGAGGCGACCGGCTCGTATCCGGTGATCTCGCGCGAGCCCTCGCGCAGGACCAGCGCGTGTCCGGGCGGGATGCGCTTGACCCCGTCGTACGGGGTGGAGTCGCGCAGCGCCTCCGGGGTCTCGGGGCAGGCGAGGAGCGCGGCCAGATGCCCGATGTCCAGCTGCGCCTCGATGAGGTCGGCGAGGGGCAGGGCGGCGGTGGCGTACGCGGTGCCGCCCGCCCAGGGTGTGTAGAAGACGGGTCTGGCGCCGGCCAGATCGCCGGCGACGGTGATCCTGCGGCCGATCTGGGCGACGGTCGTGTAGCTGCCGGGCCAGGCGGTGAGATGGCGCAACGCGCCGCCGCGCGCCGCGAACAGGCCGACCCGCAGTTCCTCGTCGGTGGCCCCGCAGCAGCCGAGCACGGCGAGCCGGGTGAAGGGGTCGACGGTGACGACACGGATCTCGTCGGGCCGCCAGTCTCCGACGGCCCACAGTGGATCCGGGTCGCCCCAGAGGAGTTGGGAGCCGACGGGATGCACGCTGCGGCTCTCGGCGTCGTCGCCGGCGGGCCCGACGGCCCCGGTCGTACCGAAGCGCGCGGCGATACTGCTCCACCCCACCAACCAGCGCATCGCCGCCTCCACAGCCTGTGGACAAGTCGAGCCCCGGCTCAAGAACTCGCACAGGAGCGCTCAAGTCGAAGCCGTTCGGGAACATGCTGCCACGACAACGGCGCACAGGAGGGCCTACGGGAGCGCGGGTGACGATGCGAATGCGCCCCTGGCATTGGCCATTTGGCGGAGATACGGCCCTCCGCGGACAGGCAGCATTCAGCCAATCTCCGGGCCCGGTACGGCACTTCAGCACCGGAATACGTTCAGTCCGGGAGGCGTTTCCCGCCTCCCGGACTGATCCACCGCCCGCGGGGATTGGGGCGGCGGTGTCCCCCAGCCCACTGGTTCCAGTACGCAGTGGGCCGACCCACGCAGGACTCATGGAAGCGCTGCCGCTTGATCCAGGCCAAGAGCGCACGGCCGGGCGCACGGCCACACAACCGGAGCACGACACCTCGCCGGAGGACTTAGGCTCGGACCGCGGCACGGACAACAATCCCGCCATACGGAAGTCCGCCCCTTAACGGTCGGGATGTGGCGAACTACGCTGGGTTTACGAATGCCGCGCGCCTATGCCGCGACGTGGCGGCCGTCTGTGTGTCGAGGGGTGGCGCATGTCCAGGGAGCAACGCGGGCCGAACGAAAAGCTCGGCACGGTTCTCGCCCTCGCGGGAATCAGCAACGCCGGCCTCGCCCGGCGGGTCAACGACCTCGGGGCGCAGCGCGGTCTGACACTTCGCTACGACAAGACCTCCGTGGCGCGATGGGTCTCGAAGGGGATGGTTCCGCAGGGTGCGGCGCCCCATCTCATCGCCGCCGCCATCGGGGCGAAACTGGGACGTCCTGTCCCGCTGCACGAGATAGGTCTGGCGGACGCGGATCCGGCCCCCGAGGTCGGGCTCTCCTTCCCGCGCGATGTGGGCGAGGCGGTGCGCGCGGCGACGGAGCTGTACCGCCTCGACCTGGCGGGCCGCCGGGCGGGCGGCGGTGGCATCTGGCAGTCGCTGGCCGGATCCTTCGCAGTGAGCGCGTACGCGACGCCCGCCTCCCGGTGGCTGATAACACCCGCCGACTCCTCCGTCGCCCGGGATCCGGCGGTGGCGCAGGCGGCGCAGGGAGCGCACGGCGGCCCACCGGGGCAGGGCGGCCAAGCAGGTCAGGGCGGCGCGGACGCCGCCGCGGAGATCTCGCCGCTGCGGGTCGGCCACAGCGATGTGGCCAAACTGCGGGAGGCGGCGTCCGACGCCCGGCGCTGGGATTCCAAGTACGGCGGCGGGGACTGGCGTTCGTCGATGGTGCCGGAGTGTCTGCGGGTCGACGCGGCGCCGCTGCTCCTCGGCGCGTACAGCGACGAGGTGGGCCGTGGGCTGTTCGGGGCGACCGCCGAGCTGACCCGGCTGGCCGGCTGGATGGCCTTCGACACCGGACAGCAGGAGGCGGCGCAGCGGTACTACATCCAGGCGTTACGGCTGGCACGCGCGGCGGCCGACGTCCCGCTCGGCGGCTATGTGCTCGCCTCCATGTCGCTCCAGGCGACCTACCGCGGCTTCGCGGACGAGGGCGTGGATCTCGCCCAGGCGGCGCTGGAGCGCAATCGCGGTCTGGCCACGGCCCGCACGATGAGCTTCTTCCGGCTGGTGGAGGCGCGGGCGCACGCGAAGGCGGGCGACGCGGTGGCGGCCGGGGCCGCGCTGAAGGCGGCCGAGGGGTGGCTGGAGCGCTCGCGGGAGGGCGACGCCGATCCGTCCTGGCTGGGCTTCTACTCGTACGACCGGTTCGCGGCCGACGCCGCCGAGTGCTACCGGGATCTGAAGGCGCCGCGACAGGTGCGGCGCTTCACCGAGCAGGCGCTGTCCCGGCCGACGGAGGAGTTCGTGCGCTCGCACGGCCTGCGTCTGGTGGTGAGCGCGGTCGCCGAGCTGGAGTCGGGCAATCTGGACGCGGCGTGCGCGGCGGGCACCCGGGCGGTCGAGGTGGCGGGACGGATCTCGTCGGCGCGGACGACCGAGTACGTACGGGATCTGCTGCACCGCCTGGAGCCGTACGGCGACGAGCCGCGCGTGGCGGAGCTGCGGGAGCGGGCGCGGCCGCTGCTGGTCTCACCGGGGTAGCCGATCGCACCGGTCTGCCGATCCGTGGTTTAAGCACGCTGTCGGCGGGCCAGTGCACTATCGGGGTGGGAGGTGACGCGCGATGACCGGACGCGTCGGATTCGACTGCGAGGTGCTGGTGATCGGCGGCGGGATCGTCGGTCTGTCGACGGCGTACGCGATCACGCGCGCCGCTCCCGGCACCCGGGTCGTCGTGCTGGAGAAGGAGCCGGGCCCGGCGCGCCATCAGACGGGCCACGACAGCGGGGTGATCCACAGCGGCGTCTACTACCGCCCGGGCTCCCTCAAGGCGCGGTACGCGGTGCGCGGCTCCGCCGAGATGGTGAAGTTCTGCGCGGAGTACGGCATCGCCCACGAGGTCACCGGCAAGCTGATCGTCGCGACCCGGCGGGACGAGCTGCCGCGGCTGCACGCGCTGGTCCAGCGCGGCCGGGAGAACGGCATTCCGGTGCGGGAGCTGGGCCCCGCGCAGATAACGGAGTACGAGCCGCAGGTGCGCGGCCTCGCGGCGATCCAGGTCGGTACGACCGGCGTGTGCGACTTCGGCGCGGTCGCGAAGCAGCTCGCGGAGTCGGCGGAGGCGGCCGGGGCGTCCGTGCGGTACGGCGCGGAGGTCACCGTCGTCGACCGCCGCCCCTGGGGTGTCGCGGTCCGTACGGCGGCCGGCGAGGTCGTCAGAGCGCGGGTCCTGGTGAACTGCGCGGGGCTGCAGTGCGACCGCGTGGCGCGGCTGGCGGGCGACGACCCGGGGATGCGGATCGTGCCCTTCCGGGGCGAGTACTACGAACTGGCCAGGCCCGCTCTCGTACGGGGGCTGGTCTATCCGGTGCCCGATCCGGCGTTCCCGTTCCTGGGCGTGCATCTGACCCGGGGCATCGACGGCGCCGTCCATGTCGGGCCGAACGCCGTCCCCGCGCTGGCCAGGGAGGGCTACTCCTGGTCGGCCGTACGCCCCGGTGAGCTGGCCGGCACCCTGGGCTGGCCCGGCTCCTGGCGGATAGCCCGTAAGCACTGGCGGTACGGCGCCGGCGAGCTGCGCCGCTCCCTGTCGAAGCGCGCCTTCGCGACGGCCGTACGACGCCTGCTTCCCGCGGTCACGGACGCGGACCTGCACCCGGCGGCGGCCGGCGTAAGGGCCCAGGCGGTCCTGCGCGACGGCACGCTGGCCGACGACTTCCTGATCCGGCAGACCCCCCGCACGGTCCACATCCTGAACGCCCCCTCGCCGGCGGCGACGGCGTCGCTGCCGATCGGCCGCGAGGTGGCGAGACGGGCGCTGGCGGTGCTGGCGGGGGACTGAGCCGGGCACGCGACGCCGGGCACACGGCACCGAAAACGGGGACGGCGAGGGCACGGATCCGGGCTCCGTAGAATCGGGAGCACTGTGGCCGAGCGCGAGAAGACCGAGATGACCGAACCGACCGAGACCGAGAACCGCACCACGAGCCGGATGTTCCCCGACGGGACGGGGCCCGCCGCCGATCCCGCCGGATCGCATTTCGAGCGGCGCATCCGCAGTTTCCAGCCGCGCAGGAGCCGGGTGACCACCGGCCAGGCCGACGCGCTGCGGCGGATGTGGGGTGCCTGGGGCCTGGACATCGACGGGCAGCGGGTCATCGGCCTCGACGAGATGTTCGGCGGGCTGCCGGTCGTCCTGGAGATCGGGTTCGGCATGGGCGAGGCCACGGCACGGATGGCCGCCGCCGACCCCGGCACCGGAATCCTCGCCGTCGATGTGCACACCCCCGGCCAGGGAAATCTGCTCCGTCTCGCGGAGGAGCACGGACTGTCCAACATCCGGGTGGCCAACGGCGACGCGATCATCCTGCTCAGGGAGATGCTGCCGCCCGAGTCCCTCGCCGGGCTGCGCGTCTACTTCCCCGACCCCTGGCCCAAGAAGCGGCATCACAAGCGGCGGCTGATCCAGCCGGAGTTCCTCACACTGGCCGCGGGCCGGCTGCGGCCCGGAGCCGTACTGCACTGCGCGACCGACTGGGAGCCGTACGCCGAACAGATGCTGGCGGAGCTCACGGCCCACCCCGGCTTCGAGAACACCCAGCAGGATGGCGGCTACACGCCACGGCCCGCCTTCCGGCCGCTGACCCGGTTCGAGGGGCAGGGTCTCGACAAGGGACACACGGTGCATGACCTGCTGTTCCGCCGCGTAGCGGAGTTCCCTCTCAGCTGACATCACCGAGGGTGGTGGCGTGAACACCATCGCCAGCTGTCGGTGCCCCTCGTTAGGGTCATTGGGTGTCAGAACCGTCCCCGCAGCGCATCGGTCCCCATCCGGCTCCGCATCCGGCGATCCCCGTCTACGAGCAGCAGGAGCAGCTCGGTGACCTGTGGGCCGCCGTGCCGGAGCCGGCCCGCAGGCGTTACCGCCCGCGCCGCGCGTTCTGGCGCCACCGGGCGGTCCGCGCCGGGGCCGTGATCACCCTGCTGGCCCTCAGTGGTCTGGTGATCCTCGCGCTCGTCCGGGACCAGACCGGCACCCAGGGCTTCCTGGTCGGCCTCGGCCTGGCCGTCCTGCCCGTTCCGCTGCTCATGGCGGCCTTCCGCTGGCTGGACCGGGTCGATCCCGGCCCCTGGCGAAATCTGCTGTTCTCCTTCGCGTGGGGCGCCTGCGCCGCCGCCCTCGTCGCGATCATCGCGAACTCCTTCGCGACCCACTGGATAGCCACCGCCACCGCGGACCCGGCCGGTGCGGAATCCCTCGGCGCCACGGTGATAGCGCCGGTCGTCGAGGAGAGCGCCAAGGCGGCGGCGGTCCTGCTGGTCTTCCTCTTCCGAAGACGGGACTTCACCGGGCTCGTGGACGGCGTCGTGTTCGCGGGCTTCACCGCCAGCGGCTTCGCGTTCACCGAGAACATCCTCTATCTCGGCACCGCCTTCGGCGAGGACCAGAGCCTCAACGGCTCCGGCTTCGCCTCCATCACGGCCGCGACCTTCTTCGTACGGATCGTGATGTCGCCGTTCGCCCATCCGCTCTTCACCGTACTGACCGGCATCGGCTTCGGGCTGGCGGCGATGGCGAACCGCCGCCAGAGGATCCGCCGGTACGCCTGTCCGCTGCTCGGCCTGGCCCTGGCGATGGGGATGCACGCGCTGTGGAACGGGTCCTCGTCGCTCTTCGGCCCGTACGGTTTCTACGCGGTGTACGCGGTGTTCATGGTCCCGGTCTTCGCCCTGCTGACCTGGCTGGCGATCTGGAGCAGACAGCGCGAGCTGCGCACGGTCTCGGCCCAGCTGCCCGCGTACGCCGCGGCGGGCTGGCTGACCCCGGCCGCGCCGCACGCGCTCTCCTCCATGCGGGCGCGCACGATGGCGCGCGACTTCGCGGCCCGTGCGTACGGATCGAAGGCGGCCAGGTCGGTCGGGGAGTACGAGGCGTTCGCGACGTCCCTGGCGTTTCTGCGCGACCGGGCCCACCGCGGGGCGGTGGGCCCGGATTTCGTCGAGCGGGAGCAGGAGCTGCTGCACCATCTGTGGCAGCGCAAGGACATAGCCGGGCCCGCGCTGACCTACGCGGCGCGGGCCACGGGCCGGGTGCGGGTGCCGCCGCCGTACATCGACTACGACGGCTACAACCCGTACCGCCAGTACTAGAGCGTTCCTATCCGCTACTGCCTACCGGCGTCGGGCTTCCGGCGCGGCCCCGGGACGAGAGCCCCGGGCCCGCCGGCGAGTGAGCCGAAGGGGCGCGCCGGTGTCGAAAGGGAGAGCGCGCGGAGGTTCGCGAGGTACGAGCGAATCGAGCACGGTCGACCGTCGACAGGGGCATAAAGCGCCCCGGAGGCGAACCGAGCCCCAAAAAAAGGGGCGTCAGGCGGACGCGGCGTTGAGTTCCGCCAGCTCCTGCGCCGTCAGCTCCAGGTCGGCCGCCGCCAGCAGCGCGGGCAGCTGCTCGGTCGTCCGCGCCGACGCGAGCGGCGCGACGACGGTCGGCTGCGCCGCCAGCCACGCCAGCGCGACGGTCGCGATCTCGGCGCCCCGCGCCTCGGCGATCCGGTCCAGCGCACCGAGGACCTTGAGGCCCCGCTCGGTCAGCAGATGCTTGCCGGCGCCGCCGGCGCGCGCGCTGTCGACCGTGACCCCCGGCCGGTACTTGCCGGTGAGGAAGCCGGACGCGAGGGCGTAGTACGGCACGGCGGAGAGTCCGTAGCGGATCGCGGTGTCCTGGAGCGCGCCCTCGTAGGTGTCCCGCGAGACCAGGTTGTACTGGGGCTGGAGGGCCACATAGCGGGCCAGCCCCTCGCTCTCCGAGAAGGCGATCGAGGCGGCCAGCCGCTCCGGGCTGATGTTGGAGGCGGCGATGGCGCGGACCTTGCCCTCCCGCACCAGCTGGTCGAGGGCGGTGATGATCTCCTCGACGGGGACGTTCGGGTCATCGAAGTGCGTGTAGTACAGGTCGATGTAGTCCGTACGGAGCCGGCGCAGCGACTCCTCGGCGCCGGTCTTGATGGTGGTCGCCGACAGGCCGGTGTACTGCGGGTGGCGGCCGACCTTGGTCGCGACAAGCACGTCGGAGCGGTTGCCGCGCGAAGCGAGCCAGTTGCCGAGGACCGTCTCGGACTCACCGCCCTCGTTGCCAGGCACCCACGAGGAGTAGGTGTCGGCGGTGTCGACGAAGTTGCCGCCCGCGGCGGCGTACGCGTCGAGCACGGCGAAGGACTGCGCCTCGTCGGCGGTCCAGCCGAAGACATTGCCGCCGAGGGCGAGCGGGAAGACGTGAAGGTCGGAGGAGCCCAGCTTGCGCAGATCAGTCATGGGTTGATTCAACCCCGGCGACGGGCCGCCCTATTCCGTTCCCCCGGGCTTTCGCCGCGTTTTCGCCGCGCTATCGCCGTGTTTCGTCAGGGGAAGAGCCGGCGGCTCCGGCGTCGGGGGGTGAGCGCCGGAGCCGCCGGGGACTGTGCGTACGTCAGGGAGTGAGGCCCATGCCCCGCAGCCAGCTCATCGGGTCGACCCCCGAGCCGCCCGGCGTGTGGATCTCGAGGTGCAGATGCGGACCGGTCACATTGCCGGTCGCGCCGACCCGCCCGATGACCTCGCCCGTGGTGACCTTCTGCCCGGCGCTGACGGTCATCGAGGACTGGTGGCAGTACCAGATCTCCGTACCGTCGGCCAGCTCCAGGACCGTGCGGTAGCCGTACGAGCCCGACCAGCCGGCCGACTTCACGGTGCCGCTGTGCACGGCCTTGACCGGCGTACCCGTCGGAGCGGCGAAGTCCAGACCGGTGTGGTAGCCGGAGGACCACATGGAGCCGGACTCACCGTAGGTGGAGGTGAGCGTGTACGAGGAGGTGGGGAGGGAGTAGCTGGCGGCCAGCTTGGCGAGGCGCTCCGCCTCCGCCTTGGCCTTGGCCTCCGCCTCGGCCTTCTTCTTCGCCGCCTCGATCTTCTTCTCGGCCTCGGTCTGCTGCTTCTTCGCCTGCGCCGCGGCCTTCTCGGCGGCCGCTGTCTCCGCGGCCGCCTTCTCCGTGGCGTCGGCCTCGGCCTGCTGCTGCTCGGCCTGCTGGAGGATACGGGCGCGCAGGGCCTCGCCCGCGTCGGTGGCACCCTGCTCGGCGTCGGCGGTCGTGAGGCCGGCCGTGGTGAGCGGTGCGGTGGCCAGCAGGTCGGGCTCGGCGTCGTCCGACGCCAGGGAGCCCACGCCGGGAAGCGATTTCGCGTCCGGGAGATTGTCCGCGATGGCGTCGGGCAGGGATATGGAGACCGCGGGCTTGTCCTGCGCGGTGGCCATGCCGCCCGCGCCGACGGCGGCGAAGACGCCGACGCCGAGGACCGTGGAGCTACGGGCGAGCCCGTTGCGGGCGATTCCGCTGCGCTTGGCGACGCGGTGTCTGCCGCGTACGGGCCGGAGGGACTCCTCGGTGGGATTCCACTCCCCCCATGCCCCGTCTGACTCGTTACCGAAGGTATGAGTTTCGAAGGGGGCTGCGGGGGCAGGCTTGTTGGACGCCACTGGGGCGCACTCCTTTCCTTCCTTCTCGCCTACCGGGTTAGCTGACGGGTTCGGAGCAGGAAGGTCTCCTACGGGTGTTCTCGCTGCTCAGGGCAGCAGAGGGCACCCGATTCACCCCAATTGGTGGTTCCCCGGTTCCCTTGCGGGATTCGGCGCGTGCGCACGGTGCCATCTCTGGCGACGGCTGGGACGACCGCGCTGCGTTATCGAACGTTAATAGAGACCCGGGTCTTATTCCAAGCCGTTCCGGGTGATCATTAACAACTTCGCATCGGACGTACCAGGACACATGGAGTCGCAATCGGGCGAGTTGACCCTCCATCAGAACACGTTTCATTCCTGACGGTGTGTCAAATGTTATGCGGAGGGATACCCCGCGATTACAGACGGTGGCAATGGCCCGGAGCGCACTTCTACACGCGTCACACGCCACGCGATCTCTCCCGCCGCGGGGTCTGTCAGGCCCCACGATCTCTCCCGCCGCACGGCCTCCCCCGCTGCTCGGCCTCGCACGCCGCGGGGGCTTCCCCGCGCGTCAGGGGCATCAGGGAAAGGCGGGCATGGCCCTGCGCCAGTCCAGCTGCCCCTCGATGGGCCGGCTGACCGCCAGCAGCGCCATGTCGTCCTGGCTCCCGGTGCCGCCGGTATGCACGCGCACGTCATCGATCAGCGCCTGGAGCAGATCGTCGGGCCCATGGAAGATCCGCCCGTCGAGCCGGTCGCGCGGGACGTAGAAGGCACCCCGGTTGTCGCGCGCCTCGGTGAGTCCGTCCGTGTAGAAGAGCAGGGTCGCGCCGTCGGGATAGGCGGCCTCTTCCGCGCGGTCCGGCCAGGCGCCCAGGTCGCTCATCCCGAGCGGCAGCGCGGGGTCGGTCGGCGCCAGCATCCGTACCGCGCCGTTCTCGCACATCAGCAGCGGCTCGGGGTGGCCCCGGTTGAGCAGCCGCACCACGTTCTCGCCGTGCGGGATCTCAGCGAGCACAGCCGTGGTGAACCCCTCGAAGACATCGAGCCCGTCCCGCCGTGTCCCCTCGCGTCTCAGCGCCCGCTCCAGCCGCTGTGCGACCCCTTCCAGCGAGCTCTCCTGCTCGGCGGCCTCCCGGAACGACCCGATGACCACGGCCACCGCCTCGACCGCCTCCAGCCCCTTGCCCCGTACGTCCCCGACCACCAGCCGGACCCCGTACGGCGTGTCCTGTACGGCGAACAGGTCCCCGCCGATGAACGCGCCCTCCTGCGCCGCCTCGTACCGCGCGGCGATCCGCAGACCGCCGATCCGTTCGGCGGGTCTGGGCAGCACGGCGCGCTGGGCGGTCTCGGCGATGATGCGGGCGGAGGCGAGCCGCTGTCCGCTGCGGCGTACGACGCCATTGATGTACATGGCGAGGACGGAGACGACCACCACGGTCAGCAGCTCGGTGAGCGCCGCGGGGTCGAACACCGGCGAATCGGTGTAGAGGTGCAGCAACAGCTCGGCGCACAGCGAGGCGAAGGCGACCAGCAGCGTGCCGATCGCGGGGTAGAACGGGGCGGCGACCAGCGGGGCGGCCGCGAAGAGGGGAGCGGCGGTGATGCGCGCGGGGGTCACGAGGTCGAAGACCACCCCCGCCAGGATCACCACAGCGGGCAGAATGCGCACCAGCCGACGCCCGGTGGGGCGTCCCAGCCGATGGCCCGCACGGCCGGTACCGGCGCCCGACCAGAAGCCCGCCTTCTCGTCGGCCCAGAAGCCAGCTCCTTCCTGGGCCCGCCGGTCTCTGCCGCCGATGCCCTTTCGGAGCTTCCTCAGCTTCCCCACCAGTGGTCTCCTGCCGGTCCGCCTGCGGCTGCGGGACGGTACCGCGCCCCACCCAGGCTGGCCGCTGCCGCGCTCGGCGGCGACTCGCCATCGGCCGAGTGGGCTACGGGGCCCGGTCGGTCGGCCGGGCCCCCAGCGGGGCGGATGGCCAGTCGGTCAGTCGGTCAGGTGGCGCTCGGCGTACACCTTCATGGCGTCCCGTACGAGCACAGCCGTCCCTTCACCGTACTTCTCATATGCGGCGGCGAAACGTGGATCATCCACGTACATCGCCGTGACACCGATGACGTACGACTTCGTCGGCGCGACCGTGACCGACAGCCACGCGCAGTGGCGCCGGGCGACCGCCTGCGCCTCGTCGCTGCCGGCGCCGAGGCCGGCCGCCCGCGTCCGTCCCCAGTCGCGGGCGATCTCCTCGTGCTGCTCCTGGAACCGCTGCCGCTCCCGTTCGCTGAGCGAGCGCCACCCGCGGTCGCTCTTCGCGTAGGCCTCGCGGCCCCACCTCTGGGTCACCTCCTGCTCGTACTGCGTGTGATCGAAGCCGTCGAGCACTTCCTCGGCCATGAGTTCCTCTCCCGTCGCGGTCTTGCGGAGAGTGGTCCGCACCGACGTGATCAAGCGTCCGATGCGCTCGCGCTCCTGCTCCAGCAGCCCGAGATGGGTGCGCAGGGCGGCGGCCGTGTCCTGCTGGCCGCCGAGTACCCGGGCAATCGCCGGCAGCCCGAGGCCGAGCTCACGCAGCAGCAGAATCCGCTGCAGCCGGACCAGGGCGTCCTGGTCGTAGTAGCGGTACCCGTTGGCGCCGGTCCGGCTGGGCTCCAGCAGCCCCAGCTCGCCGTAGTGCCTGAGCGTGCGGCTCGTCGTACCGGCCTTCTTCGCGATGTCCTGGATCGACCACTCCATGACGTTCACGCTAGAACTTGACGTTACGTAAAGGTCAAGCCCGGCAGGTAGAGGTCGAGCTCGGCATGTAAGGGTCAGGCCCGGCGGCAGCGCGGCACGGAACGCGGTGGAACACGACGAAGGCCCGGATCCAGGGATCCGGGCCTTCGTTCTCTTCAAGTAGCGGGGACAGGATTTGAACCTGCGACCTCTGGGTTATGAGCCCAGCGAGCTACCGAGCTGCTCCACCCCGCGTCGTTAAACACAACTCTACGCCATCCAGAGCAAGATCCAAACCATCTTCCCCACGGATGGGTCGGACGGGTCCGGAGACCGCCCGGGGCGCCTAGGCCGCCTAGGCCGCACTAGGCCGCCTCGACGACATCGGCCCGTACCGCCGCGGCCCACTCCACCAGCAGCCGCTGATAACGCTCCTGCTCTACGGGCGGCAGCGCGCCACCCGCCCGTACCCACAGGGCACGGATCTCCATGTTGACGACATCGGCGGACCGCACGGGGTTGACGACATCGGCGGACCGCACGGGACCGCGGGCACCGGAAGAAGCGGACGAGGAAGCGAACATGAGACCAAGGCTACGGCCAGCCACTGACAATCGGCAGAGCGTGTCCCCCTACGCTTACACCGGTGATTGAAACCATCGTGTTCGACGTCGGCGAGACCCTCGTACGCGACGACCGCTACTGGGCTTCCTGGGCCGACTGGCTGGGCATCCCCCGACACACCATCTCGGCCCTCGTCGGCGCCGCCACCGTCCAGAACCGGGACAACGCCGACGCCCTGCGTCTCATCAAGCCGGGCATAGATGTCGGCGAGGCCTACCGGGCCCGAGAGGCCGCGGGCCGCGGCGAGCACCTCGACGAGTCCGATCTCTACCCGGACGTACGGCCTGCCCTGGCGGGCCTTCAGTCGCTCGGCATCCGCGTCGTCCTCGCGGGCAACCAGACCGTCAAGGCCGGCGAGCTGCTGCGCGGCCTCGATCTGCCCGCCGATCTCGTGGTCACCTCCGGCGAGTGGGGCGTCGCCAAGCCGTCCCCGGAGTTCTTCACGCGCGTCATCGAGGCGGCGAAGAGCCCGCCCGACAGAACGGTGTACGTCGGCGACCATCCCGCGTACGACCTGTTCCCCGCCAAGGAGGCCGGCCTGCGCGTCGCCCATCTGCGGCGCGGGCCGTGGGGCTATCTGTGGGCGGACGACCCGGATGTGGTCGCGGCGGCGGACTGGCGGATCGACAACCTGACGCAGCTCGCGTCGATCGCCGCGGACGGCGGAAGCGGCGGGAACGGCGGAGGCGGGGGGAACGGCGGGAATCGCGGAGACGAAGACGTACGGGAGCAGGACGCGGAGGACGGAGCCGTACACGACTGAGCTGTACACGCTGAGCCGTACGAGAACGGGGGCGGCCCGCCACGGACCACAGGTGGGCGCCCCCGCCGCGCTCGCGGCCTTCACACCACGCTGTACTCGTGCGCCGGCCCCCCCTGCCACTCCACCCAGGCCGGATCGTCGAGCAGGTCCCAGGCGTCGGGCAGGCCCGCCAGACGCAGGAACTCGATCAGATGGTCGTCCGAGTGGGCGAGCCCCATGATCCGCCCACGAACGGTGACCCGCCGGCCGCCTGTCCCGGACGCCCGGTGTACGACGATCGGTGCATCACTCATAGGCCCTAGGGTGCGACGATCTCGCCCGCTCCGCAGCCTCTGAGACCTGCCTCTTTTCCCGGTCCGCCGCGTATGATTGCCTTATATGCGGGTAAAAACCACATAACACTTACCGAGGGTTCTCCCCTGGACCGGACAAGCAGGACCGGGCGAGAACTCGTCGACCCACGCGAGGGGGTTTGCCATGGCCGACTCCGACTTCTACTCACACGACCGGCCGGAAAACCCACAGCTACGAGAGGACCGCCCGCGCGGAGGCGGCCCCAAGGGCCCCCGCGTGGCGCACAGCCGAACCTGGACCGTTGTCGCCGTCATCATCGCCATCCTCGTGGTGGCCATCGTGGGGGTAGCGCTGTTCCCGTAGTCCCGTGCCCTGTCATGAGGTCGCTTTCCTCATGCGCTCCGCGACCCGGACAGCCGATTCCGAACCGTCGGACTCGTCGATCCCGCTGTCGGGGTCTCCGACATGGACGGCGAAGGCGACCAGCCTTCCCTGCCCCAACCGGGCATACGAGATGAACCACGCGGCTGACTCCTCGCCGGACGACAGAGCGGGTGGCACCCATCCGGTCTTGCCCCCGATAACGGCTCCCGGAGCACGGTCGGTCACCACATCGGCCGCCGCGCCCTCCAGCGCCGATCGCAGCCGCTCCGCCGTGTCCTGCGATGATCCGCTCGGCCGGGCCACCGGCGCCACCCCGGCCTTGGCACAAGCGCGGCCGGACTATCGGGCGAGTAGGCCTTGTGGGACTCGAACCCACAACCAACCGATTAGGAGTCCCTGTTGGGCCGTTCCGGTTGGCTCCCCGTGATGATCCGCTGTTGAGAACTGCCTGTCCAAGGAACATCAAGCTGACGCGAGGCCAACGCCAGAACGGGCGCGTGCCACCCCCTCCGCTCACGCACCGCTCACGCCAACTGCCACTCCGACCAGGCGGCGCTTGGCTCCGCCACCAACGCGGTACCTCTCCCGACCGAGCCGGGCCAACTGGCCCGCGCAACCGGGCAGAAGCTCGTACAGCCCCGACTGCGGGGAAGCACCATTGCCCCCTGCCGGGTTCCCCTAGTGATGGCCACTTCACTATCTGTCTCTGACACCATGGAGGTATGCGGACGAGTCCTAGTCAAGCAACGGCAAAGCCCCTCTAACGCCGCAGCTCAGGAAGGGTGGTCCCCGCGCAGGCGGGGGTGTTCCGATCTGGCCCGGGTTGAGGTACATGATGTCGGCGTGGTCCCCGCGCAGGCGGGGGTGTTCCGCCCGCGCCGACGGTGAAGACAACCCAGTGATCGTGGTCCCCGCGCAGGCGGGGGTGTTCCGAGCGTCTACCCGGAGAACACGTTGCAGCTCGCGTGGTCCCCGCGCAGGCGGGGGTGTTCCGCCACCCACCGCGTCTGCTGTCCCGGCCGCGCCGTGGTCCCCGCGCAGGCGGGGGTGTTCCGTCGTACGGGGACCGCGCCGTCTCGGCGTGGTCGTGGTCCCCGCGCAGGCGGGGGTGTTCCGCCGGCTGATACTGCGTGCGCCATCAGCTGCCCGTGGTCCCCGCGCAGGCGGGGGTGTTCCGCCGGCTGATACTGCGTGCGCCATCAGCTGCCCGTGGTCCCCGCGCAGGCGGGGGTGTTCCGGGAAATCATCTGCTGTGTCGGGTGGATCTTGCGTGGTCCCCGCGCAGGCGGGGGTGTTCCGCGCTCCAGGACGGTGCGCGGCACGGTGGCGGTGTGGTCCCCGCGCAGGCGGGGGTGTTCCGGTTGTTCATGCCGGCCTTGCACGCGGCGAACTGTGGTCCCCGCGCAGGCGGGGGCGTTCCGGAGGTGTCCGCCTGCGTGATCAGTCGGTTGTAGTGGTCCCCGCGCAGGCGGGGGTGTTCCGGCCGTGTATGCCCGCTGAACCGCTCCCTCTGCGTGGTCCCCGCGCAGGCGGGGATGTTCCGGACATGTCCTTGCCGAGAACCTTGACTCCA
>NZ_JBHVVP010000018.1:0-70726 GCF_042882605.1 Streptomyces sp. NPDC058198 | reverse complement strand
CCATAGTGGTCCCCGCGCAGGCGGGGGTGTTCCGCCGGGACGGCCCTGCTCACGACCCGCTCGGGGGTGGTCCCCGCGCAGGCGGGGGTGTTCCGGACATGTCCTTGCCGAGAACCTTGACTCCATAGTGGTCCCCGCGCAGGCGGGGGTGTTCCGCCGGGACGGCCCTGCTCACGACCCGCTCGGGGGTGGTCCCCGCGCAGGCGGGGGTGTTCCGGCGCTGGGGCCGCTGGCGGAGGCTGTTCCATTGTGGTTCCCGCGCAGGGGCGTAACCCTGGCAGGGTGTGGCTCACCTGCTGCACATCAGGGATTACGCGAAAAGCAGCGTTGGCTCGGCGAGGATGTCCCGGTTCGGTTCGCTCTTGTAGATGAGGTCGATGCTGCCGTAGCGGGCCTGTTCGTAGTCGAAGCCGAGTGCGGCCACTGCCTTGCGGACCGCTTCTTCCGAGGGGCCCTCGATCTCGATGAAGGTGGGGAGGCCGGGCCAGGTGTCGAGGTCGTAGGTGATGTCACCGAGCTGCCACTCCTCCCGGTAGTTCTGCTGGTACCGGACCTGGCGCAGGCCCAGGGCGCCGAGGAGTTCGGCTGTCTTGTCGAGGTCGTTGACTTCGATCTCGATCTCGGTGGTGCCGTTGATGGTGGCGGCGTCGCTGACCTGCTACAGCGTGAGGGTCTACTTGCCTCCCTCGTCCCTCAGCCGCAGCCACTGTTCGCCCTGCACCGCGTCGTTCTCAAAGATGAGGCGGGTGAACATGGTCTTGTCGAACGCTTGTTGTGCACCGGCGGCGCGGAGTTGGTCGCGCACCGCGTCGACGTCGATGCTGAGGAACTTCGCCTCGTACTCATGCTGGGCCATCGCTGTGATGCTCCTGGTGATCGGTTTCTAGGCGGTCAGGTCTCGGAGGTCGCTCTCCCGTAATCGGAGGACCTCGTCGCATACGTCGCCGGCTACGAACTCTTCCACGGGCCGGCAGAGGTCCATGCGCTGTATGCAGACCCCGACGTGAAAGCACCCTGCGGCGTCCCTGTACAGGCGCACCCCGTAGTAGCCCTCCTCGCAGTCGGTGCTGTTGTTGAAGCGGCAGCCGGCGCAGGTCGTCGGCAGCCTGACGAGCCGTATGTGCTTGACGATGAGCGGACGGCCGTCGGGCAGCCGGTACGACATGCGGAAGCCCGAGGTACCCGCGATGAGGCGGACTTCTTCGAGTTCGGCGCCGAGCTCATCGAGGAGGATGTCGATGGCGTTCAGGGACTCGTCGCCGTCCGCCAGCGAAGAGAGGATCCGGACGGACAGGGAGGGGGAGTATTTGGCGAGGAGGCGGTGAACGCGCGGCACATGGTCTCGGTGCGGCAGGACGATGTTCGCGCGAGCGTCCACGCCGAGCTCCATGGCAAGCCTGATCGACTCGTCCAGTGCTGCGATCTTGCGTTGAGCCAGGGGCTTGTTCCGGTACCGGACGTGCTGCACCTGCGCCAGTTCTTCGGGAGTCGTTCCGAAGACGGAGAACTTGATGCGCCCAAGCCCGGCCAGGGCGCAACTGGGCAGCATCCGGGCCCCGTTCTCACCGTTCGAGGTGATGCTCACCGCATAGCCGGCTCACCCCAGTTGCTGGTTTCCCCCTGTCATCGCCGATCTGCTCCCGCTCGTGGCACACCGGAAACCGGCGACTCCACCTGGGCCGGGCCCCGAGAGCTGCCGAGGGAGCCCGGCCACACAACCGTGCAGCAGCAGAGCAGAGGACACGCTTCATGAAGAACTCACCCGCGAAGGCAACGGCGCCATCCCCCCACCACAAACAGCGCGGCAGCCCACCTCGCACGTGGGTCCGGAAGATCCTTCCGGACGGCCAGGTCACCGAGACCTGCCCGCCGCACTGTGCCGACAACCACAGCAACGAACAGCCCGGTTCCCTCGCCGATCTGACCCACGGCTTCTACTTCGACGGGCCAGAGCTACCCGTCTTCGACGCCAAACAGGGCGCTGTCCTCGTCCCGATTCTCGGCGGCCGCATCCAGATCTCGCCGTACAGCACGGACCGCAAACGGCAGATGCCGCACCTCGTCCTTGAGCTGCTACAAGACGAAGTCATGGGTACGTAGATCCCGAGGAGCTCGCGGCGATCACCGGCAACGTCCGCGCGCAGGGCCGGGAACGCACCCGAGTTGGAGTTCAGCGGTGACGGCTCTTGGCCCACGCTGAATCTGGAGAAGGTCGACGAGTTCATCGCCGACATGGACGTCCATCTGGGGCGCCTTCGTCAGTCCCGCGACGACCTGGCACGCCTCACTGGCGCTCGGCCTGCCACTGTCACCAAAGCCAGCGTCCGTGCAGAGGTCTCCTCGATGGTCATCGACCGCGCCCACACATTCGCCGCCCAGGGAGACGACGAGCGGCTACCCCGTGTCCGGGCTCTGGACATCGGTGATGCAGCCGACCTCGGGGTCGAGGACGCCGCCGTGCAGTTGTCACATGAGAACCAGCTCGCCGACTCCTATTGCCACTCCGTGCGCAGCGAGGCCACCAACCGGTACAACGCCCGCCTCGGGCGCATCGTCTGCCGCGGCTTCGACGCCGTCTTCGAAGCCTGCGCGGAGGACGCTGCCGAACAAGGCCAGGACCCCGGGGCCGCTGTGATCCGTCTGTCGAAAATGCTCGCCGGCTACATGGCCGACGCAGCGCACCGAGCGATCCCGCGCAAGCAGCCCCGCTCAGCCACCGAGTGACCGCCCCGGTGCTGCTCCCAGCCATCAACGGCTGGGCCTCTCCGTGGCTGTGGTCGGCTCGCGGTGGACGCCCGTGGCCCGCTTGTCGCCGGAGGAAGCGGTTGGTCAGCGCGCCTTGGAGAACCAGTACCAACGTTTCTCTCGGCCTGGCTTGTGATCGGTCTCGGGGTCGGCGTATCGATCGGTCTGGGGGGCGTCGAATCGATCGGCATCGTGTTCTGCCTTCTCGGCCAGAACCGACGTCAGCAGACCCTCTGCGGCGCTCAGCCGTTCACTCAGCGTCCTGACCTCGTTGAGCTTCTCCTCCTGGTCGATTTCCGCGCCACGCCGCCGCTTCTCCTCCTCCCGTGCCCAGGTGAAGTACAGCTCGGCCCGGCGGATGTTGAGCCCGTTCAGCTTCTCCAAGAGCATCAGCCGCTCTTCGCGGACCGACCGCAACTCGTCCTGGAGGCGTTCGATGCGCTGACTTCGCTCGCCCCGCTCGGCCTCCAGGACGGCGATGCGTTCACGCAGTTCCTCGTTGCGCCCGCGCTCCCGGCCAAGCTGCTCGTGCAGACCACTGAGCTGGTCGGTGAGGTCGGCGCGGGCCTCCAGAGCGACCAACAACTCCCGCCTCGTTTCGCCCTCCCTACGGCTACGCTCCGTCGCGCGATCGTGCAGGTCCTCCTCGGCAGCGTCGAGGTCAGGGATGCTCAGATCGCTGACCGGCGGCGGTTCGTCCGACTCGTCCTCCACCCATGAGGCGGGTGACGGCAGCACAAGCGGCGACGTCTCATCCCGCACCGCAACCCACAGCTCGCGGAAGGCGTCCAGGTCGCCCCCCAGCGCCTCCACGACCAGTTCCAGCGGACCCCATCCGGGGACGCTGTCGCACCGCAGTACGTTTCCCGCCGTCGTATGGCTGATGGCCTTGGCCGTGCGCTGCGCGATGACTCGGAAGCTGGGCTCACCGCTTTGCCGGTGCAGCAGTTGCACCTGATATCTCAGCTGCTTCAACGCGTGCCCGTGTAGGCGCTGCGAGGCGGTCGACGTCATGGTGCCCCCCTTCGGCGTCTGTCCGCGACCGATCATCGCAGCAGCGTCACGGCGGCGGCAGCCGTTCGCCGCAAGCCGCCTGTGACGCAGGGCTGTCAAAAACTGTAAGCATCCAACGCCTCGCTGCCACAACAGCAACGGGGCATGTACGAACTTGGCAAGGCTCGGCCGCCGGTGTCAGCGCCGCCACGGGGCGCCAGAGGCTGGAGGGACGCGGTTCCCACCCGGTCTTCCGCGCCACCACTTCCTGGAGAAGCCGACCCCATGACTCTCGTCGTCCTGCTCCCGCTGGCGGTCGTTCTACTTGCCTGCCTGCTGGTCTTCGTGCTCAGCCTCGTCTACATCTGGTCTTCTGACAGAGCCCGCCGGACTCGCGCCTGGCGTCTGCTGCACGCCCTTCTGCGAGCGATCAAGCGCGACCGCACCGAGGGCGGATAGGCAGAGCAGGCGGCTTGGGGAAGTGCCCAGCATTCCAGGGGCCTCTGCTCAGATGGCGGCGGCTCTCTCAGAGGGGCGGCCCATTCTGCCGTCGGTTGGGTGCAACCACAAAGTCAGGGTGTCCGAACACAAAGGCGCATCGACATTCCCGCCTGTCCGTGGTCGACCAGACCCACCTCCGGGGCCTTCGCGATGCTCATTAATCCGTGCTTCTTCATCCGCCCTCGCACGGCCCGGTGAGGGCGTATCCGCTCACGCAAGCGGGCGGGAAAGACGGAGCGCCCCGGCCGGTTGGGACCGGGCGGGGCGCTTCTTAGCAGGTCGGCGGGGGTGTTCCCGTCCTGCGGGTGGTAGGCCGTGTGGGACTCGAACCCACAACCAACGGATTAAAAGTCCCGCCAGAGTCCTGCCGACTTCCGTCGGGCACTCCGATGATCCGGGTGTGCCGACCTTAGGCAGAGCCAGCGGCTACAGGCTCGCCGAACCGCGGTGCATGCCTGCCAATGAGACCAGAACTGAGCCTTGGCGCGCGTTCATTTTCCGGCCTCCGGGCCGTACCACTGCATGGCTTGGCCGGTGACGGCGGCGATGCATTCGAAGTCGTGGTCGCGGTGCAGGAGGGTCAGTCCCTGGAGTTCCGCAGTGGCGGCAACGACGAGGTCCACAGCTCCCGCACCGCGGTGCTGACCACGCTGAGTCAGCTGCTCCTGAACCCGCCAGGCGCGGTCGTACGCGCGGTCATCGACGGGCACCCGGCCGAACAGGGGCCGCATGTCCTCAATGCCGCGCGCACGGTCTGCGGTGGAGCGGGCGCTGTAGAAGAACTCCAGCTCGGTGACAGGGCAGGTCGCGATGAGTCCTGCCGTGGCGGCCTGGTCCCAGCCGTACTGTTCGGCGTCGTCGCGGAGGAATCGGGCGAGCGCGCTGGTGTCAATCAGGAACTGTGCCGCGCTCACCGCCGGTAGTTCCTCTTGTCCGCGAAGAGATCGAGGTCGAAGCCGCCCTCGCCCGCGGTAGCCCGCAGCCGAGTGAGAGCGAGGGCCCGTCGGCGGTTCTCGAGTACTTCGCGCAGAGCGGTGTTGACCGTCTCCTTCTTGGTGCCGGTTCCCAACGCCTGAGCCACGTCGGCCAGCAGTTCGTCGTCCAGGTCGATCACTGTACGACTCATCGAGCACCTCCTGAGATATCAACTATGACAGCGAGTATATCGCGGCGGATATCTCGAGTCCTGATGTAGATCGCGGTCCGGCCGTCCGCGCCAGGTGGCGGCGACCGGGCTAGGGTTTGACCAGGGGCGAATCGGAATGCCAGGAATGTCATGCACCGACACCGCAAAGCGCCGGACAGCACCCAGGAACTCCTCCTTACCCTTGGGCGTCTTGTCGATCAGGCAATGGAGAACATCAGACTCCAGCAGGCCCGGGCGGAGCTCGGCATGGCGCTGCAGCGGCACATGCTCCCTTCCGAACTGCCCGATTTTCCGGGCGTCCGACTGGCAGCCCGGTACTCGCCCTCGCAGGACGGTCTGGCTGTCGGCGGTGACTTCTACGACGCCTTCCCGATGAGAGACGGGGTGGCGGGGATGGCCATCGGTGATGTGCAGGGCCACGGAGTGGAGGCCGCTGCCTACATGGGAGAAGCTCGCGCCAGCCTTCGGGCCCTCGCCAGTGTCACGGGTGACCCCGGGGAGGTGTTGGCCTGCGCCAATGACTTGCTGATCTCACTCGGCGGCGACCTCTTCACTACCTGTTGCCTGCTGAGCTTCGTACCGCGGAGCGGCAATCTCGCCATCGCCCGGGCCGGCCACGTCCCGATGGTGTGGGGCACCGACACGGGCGATTCGGGTGTGTCCCTGGATGCTGGCGGGGTTCCTCTGGGGATTCTGCCCGGCCAAAGCTACCCGGTGGTTCATCGACGCCTGACGCAGCCCGGTTACCTCGTCCTGCTGACCGACGGCGTGGTGGAAGGACCGACCTACCCGATCGAGGAAGGCCTGGCGGAGGTGGCCAGGCTGGTGGGCGCCGGACGTGGTGTCACCCCCGACATCCTGGCGTCGCGGGTGATCCGGGTCGCGGACCGCACCGGAAACAATGACGATGCCGCCGTTCTCGTCGTCCGCCACGACGGTCCGCCGGACGCCCAGTAGCAAAGACGTTCCGCCCGCCGCCCGCCGGCAGTACCGTCGTGTCGGCGCGTCCGTCCGGCCCGGGCCACTCGGTGTGGTGTCTGATGCTGATGTGGTGGACAGCTCACAGCTCAGGCGGCACAAAGCCACTGCCTTGACGATTCTGGCGGTCGCCGCCCTCTACTACGCGACCGCCCGCCTGGGGCTGCTCCAGCAGCTGGTACGCGGCCAAGTCACGCCCCTGTGGCCTCCGACCGGTATCTCGGTCGCGGCCCTGCTCCTGTTCGGAGCGCGGGTCTGGCCCGGCATCGCCGTCGGCGCCCTCGCGGTCAACATCTCCATCGGCCCCACGGTCCCGTCCGTAGTGGCGATCGTCGTCGGCAACACCCTCGCCCCGATCTGCTCCTACCTGCTGCTGAGCCGTGCCGGTTTCCACAACGACCTCGACCGCTTACAAGATGCGCTGGCCCTGGTCTTCCTCGGCGCCCTGGGGCCCATGCTGATCAGTACGACCATCGGCAGCAGCGCACTCTTCCTGTCAGGGGCACTACCGGCCAGCGGCTTCTGGCCGACATGGTCCGTGTGGTGGACGGGCGACGCCATGGGCGTGCTGGTCGTCACCCCCTTCCTGCTCGCGGTCCGATGGGCACGGTGGCCACCCGCCGTCGGCCCTCTGATCTGGGCCGAGGCGGCGGCACTGGCGACATGCACCCTGACCGTGACCCTCCTGGCGACCGACACCGGCAGCTCTTCTCTGCTCTTCCTCGTTTTCCCTTTCCTGGTCTGGGCCTCGTTCCGCTTCGAACGTGCAGGTGCAGCACCATGCGCCCTGGGCATCTCCACGCTCGCGATCCTCGCCGCCGGCCGGATGACCGGCCCCTTCGCCCACCACGGTCTCCTCACCAACATGGTCACCCTCCAGGCATTCAACGGCACCGTCTCCCTCACCGCCCTGCTCCTCACAGCGGTCGTTACCGAACGGAACCGCACTCACGAAGAGATCGGGCGCCTGTGCGCGCAGCTCTCCGATGCGGTCACGCACCAGGACACGGGATCTCGCCGTGCTCCCCCCGATGCCTGAGATCGCAACTTGTGCCCTCACCGGACCCAACGAGGACGGACGCACTCGCCGGGCCGTCGGCCGCGGCGTACAGGCCGAGGAAGAGGTCGAGCCGTACGACATCGAAGAGGTGCAGCGTCTCCTCTCCGAGGCTGCCAAGCTCCGGAACAGCGTCCGCTGGTCCGAGAAGTGGCCAAGGAGCCTGACGAGAGCGGCGCGGAGGGCTCGGAAGAGACAGGCATCAGGCCGCGCAGAGGCGCGCCAGTAGCGCCTACTGCCGGGCCACCGCTCACGCACGAGCCCGAAACGACGGAGCGCCCCGGCCGGTTGGGACCGGGCGGGGCGCTTCGTAGCAGGTCGGCGGGGGTGTTCCCGTCCTGCGGGTGGTAGGCCGTGTGGGACTCGAACCCACAACCAACGGATTAAAAGTCCGCTGCTCTGCCAATTGAGCTAACGGCCCTCGGCACAACACACACGAGCATAGCCCGCCGGGGGCGGTGCGCCGATCGGGTATCGGGTCGTGGGGATGTCGCGTGGGGGTGGGGGTGGGGGTGAGGGGGACGTGGCAGGGCCCGTGGCCCACCTGGGGGGTGGGGCACGGGCCCTGGCGGTGTGTCAGGTCAGGCGGTCAGCGGCGGTCAGCCGTTGCGCTTCCAGCGCGGCTTGTCGTCGCGGCGGCCGAAGGAGCCGGTGCCGGTGCCCGTGGTGCCACCGTCGCGGCGGGCGTACGGGCGGTCGTGGCTGGCGGCGCGGAGGGCGCCACCCGTGGCCGGGCGGTCGTCGCGGCGGTCACGGTTGAACGGGCGGTCGGTGGTCCGGTGGTCGCGGTTGAACGGGCGGGCGCCACGGTCGTCACGGCGCTCGCCGCCACGGTCGTCACGGCGGTCGCGGTTGAAGCCGCCCCGCTCGCCACCACGGTCGTTCTCCTTGCGGTCGTCCCGACGGAAACCGCCCGTGGGACGGTCGTCACGACGCTGGAAACCACCACGGTCACCGCCACGGTCGCCACCGCGGTCACGGTTGAAGCCGCCCCGCTCGCCACCACGGTCGCTGTCCTTGCGGTCGTCCCGACGGAAACCGCCCGAGGGACGATCGTCACGACGCTGGAAACCACCACGGTCACCGCCACGGTCGCCACCGCGGTCGTCACGCGGGGTGTAACCCCGTGCGCCGCCCCGGCCGCTCCGCTCGCCGCGGTCGTCACGGCGCTCGAAGTTTCCGCGGTCGTCGCGCCGGTCCCTGCGCTCCTCGCGCGGCGCCGGTACGGCAGCAGCCGCGGCCGCGGCTTCCTCCACCGCGCGCTCGGCCTCGGCGGCCACCTCGGCCACCGCTGCCTCCGGGTCGTCGCCCCGCTCGCGCGCCGCGCGGGCGACCAGGCGGTCGGCCTCGTCGCGGAGTTCGGCGGCGCGGCGCTGGACGCGCTCCAACTGCTTGGTCAGGTCGGAGACCTCACGCTCGGCCTGCTTGGCCGCGTTGTTCGCGGAGTCCGCCTGGACCTCGGTGAGCGAACGGGCGCCGGTGATCTCGGCGACCTCCGGGTCGAACGCGCCGGCTCCGCCGACCATGTGGCGCGAGGCGTCGACGCCCGCGTCCTCCATCAGCCGGAAGATCTGGCGGCGCTGGTGCGGAAGCGCCAGCGAGACGACCACGCCGGACTTGCCGGCGCGCGCCGTACGGCCCGAGCGGTGCAGGTAGTCCTTGTGGTCCCCGGCCGGGTCCACGTTGAGCACCAGGTCGATGCCGTCGACGTGGATACCGCGGGCGGCGACGTCGGTGGCGACCAGCGCGTTGACGTAACCGTCCTTGAAGTCGGCCAGCGTCCGGGTGCGCGCGCCCTGCGTCATGCCGCCGTGCAGCGCGTCGGCCTTCACGCCCGAGTCGCGCAGCTGCTCGGCGATACGGTCGGCGCCCAGCTGCGTACGGACGAAGATGATCGTGCGGCCCTTGCGGGCGGCAATCGCCGCGGTGACCGGGGCCTTGTCCTTCGGCTTCACCACGAGCACGTGGTGGGTCATGGTCGTGACATTGCCCTGGGCGCTGTCGACCTCGTGGCTGACCGGGTTGGTCAGGTAGCGCTTGACCAGCGTGCTGATCTCGTTCTCCATCGTGGCGGAGAAGAGCATGCGCTGACCGCCCGCGGGCACCAGGTCGAGCAGCTCGGTGACCTCGGGCAGGAAGCCCAGGTCCGACATCTGGTCGGCCTCGTCGAGGACCGCGATCTGGACCTGCTCCAGGGAGCAGGCACCGCGGTTGATGATGTCGCGCAGCCGGCCCGGGGTGGCGACGAGGACGTCGACACCGCGCTCCAGGGCGTAGATCTGGTTGCCCATCGATGTACCGCCGCAGACGACCTTCATCTTCAGGCCGAGCACATCGCCGTACGGCTGGAGCGCGTCCGCGACCTGCATCGCGAGCTCACGGGTCGGGGTGAGGATGATGCCGCGGGGCTTCTTCTTGTCGGTGTGGCCGCCCGAGAGCGTGGCCAGCAGCGGCAGGCCGAAGGAGAGGGTCTTGCCGGAGCCGGTACGGCCACGGCCCAGGATGTCCTTGCCGGCCAGGGCGTCCGGGATGGTCGCGGCCTGGATCGGGAAGGGGGCGGTGACGCCGTTCTGCGCGAGCTTGCGGACGATGCCGTCCGGCAGGCCCAGGTCGCTGAACGTGAGTCCCGGGGTCTCCGAGGCCTCGTCCGTCTCGGAGACCTCGTCGGCCTCGGGGGAATCGGTGGCCTCAGGGGAATCGATGGCCTCAGGGGCCTCGGGGGCCGTCTCGGTGGCCACGGCGGCCTCCGTGTCCTCGATGGTCTCCACCGTCTCGACGGTCACGTCGGCGACCGTTTCGGTGGACTCGTTCTCGGGCATGACGGCACGGTCAGTACTGGAAATGGACATGCGAAATGCGAAACCTTCCGGAGTCTCGGCACGCGCCCAAACTCCGTGATTCGCAAATCGACCGCCTCAATGCGGTCCAGCCACGGCAAGGGAGAGTACGCGCCACGCGGCGCTCTTCTGTGTCGGCGCCGGGCAATGATCAAACGATCTACCACCATACGCACCCTCCCCCCTCCCTGGCAAACCGCTTCCGGCGCGACCCGCGTCACACCCGCCGCACGCCTCCCGCACGCCCCCCACGCAACCGCCCCGCGCCTGTCCCGCGCCCGTCCCCCGGCCGCCCCGGGCCCGGCTCACACCGGCCCGACCTGCGGTGATGCCACCGGCTCCGTCAGCATCCCCATCCCGTCCATCGAGATCACGCCGCTCCGCGTAATGGCCGCCGGTGGCGCGGACGGCTGGCCGGGCGGCTTCGTCGGCTCCGGCTCGGGCTCAGGGCCCGGGTCCGGGCTCTGGGCCGGCGGCTGGGAAGGGGGCGGCACGGAGCGGGTGGGCTCCTTCGTCGGTACGGGCTCGTCCCGCGGCGGGGTCGGCTTCGCGGGCCACGGCCGCGTGCCCTTCGAGGGCTTCGGCGAGGGCGTGACCCGTGAACTGGGGCTGGGCGACACGTCCTTGCCCTTGGCCTCACCGTCCTGGCCGACGTGCTCCGCACCGCCCCGTCCCGTACGGCCCTGGTCCTGCGGGCCGCCGGGCGCCCCGGCTCCGGCGCCCGCGACCGTACCGCCGTCGGGCTCGGCCGCGGCGCCGTGACGATTCGCGGGACGAGAGGGGGCCGGCTTCTCTTCCTCGTCACTGACGCTCATGCAGCCCGCGGAGGCGGCGACCGCCAGTGACGTGACGATCCAGACAGCGAGACGGCCTGGGGCGGACAACTGGCGCGACGGACGCGACTGGCGCACGGGCGGCACCTCCGGGGGCACGAAAACGGTCTCCCCGCCGACGGCGGGAGAAGGGTTTCACTGCCCAACTCCCTTTGCCCCGCCGGGGACACGCCCGGACCAGGACCCGTAACCGGCTCCGGCCCGTAACCAGCTCCGGACTCATCCGTACCCGAGCGCGTGCAGCCTCTCGTCGTCGATCCCGAAGTGGTGCGCGATCTCGTGCACGACGGTGATCTCCGTCTCCGCCACCACGTCCTCACGCGTCTCGCACATCCGCAGCGTCGGCCCTCGGTAGATGGTGATCCGGTCGGGCAGCACCCCCGCGTACCACTCCCCACGATCGGTCAGCGGCGTCCCCTCGTAGAGCCCGAGCAGCTCGGGGTCGGACGCCTCGGGCTCGTCCTCCACGAACACCGCGACGTTGTCCATCAGCCGCGTCAGCTCCGGCGGGATCCTGTCCAGCGCCTCGGCGACCAGTTCCTCGAACGCCTCACGCGTCATCTCCAGCACCCCGCCATTGTCACGTAGGTCACGCGATCACGTCGGCCGGGTCGCGCGATCGGACAGAACGGCTCGCGCGCGATGGCCTAAGCCGCGCATGGCCGGTCCCCGGCTTGGGCATACGCGCACAATGGCCCGTGTTGTGCACCGTTTCCCCTTCCGCCGCACGTTTCCCCGCATCCACGGCCACCTCCGGTCCCGCCGCGACGGGCCGACCAGCACGCTCGTCCACTCCCCGCACCCCTACACCCGCGCGCTCGCCCTGGTCGCCGTGGTGCTGCTGGGCGCCTGGCTCGGACTGCTGATCGTCGGCAGCGTGCGGGCCCCGGTCGGCCCGATGGACACCCGGATGACCCTGCGGCCGTCCCTGGCCGGCGGCACCAAGATCAATGTGTCGCCGCTGGGCGCGCTGGAGCTGAACACGCACACCGCCCCCATCCGCCTCGACGTCGATGTCGACCGGCTGGACCCGGTCCGCTCCCAGGCCCTCGTCGAGCACCCGGAACGGCTCTCGGGCCTCCAGAGCGAGGTGTCCCGCGACGTGGTGAGCGGCACCACGGAACTGGCCGTACGCTCCTGCGTCGCCGTCGTCTCGGGAGCGACCGCCCTCGGCCTCGTCGTCTACCGCCGCCCCCGCCGCGCACTCGCCGCCGGCGGCCTCGCGCTCACCCTCCTGGCCGCCTCCGGCGTCGGCGCGTACGCCACCTGGAACCCCACGTCGGTGCTGGAGCCGAAGTTCTCCGGACTGCTCTCCTCCGCCCCGCAGGTCGTCGGCAACGCCCGCTCGATCGTGACCGATTTCGACGTCTACCAGAAGGAGTTGGCGCGGCTGGTCACCAATGTGACCAAGCTGTACGACGCGACCTCGACGCTCCCCACCTACCAGCCGGACCCGGCCACCCTGCGGGTGCTGCAGGTCTCCGACATCCATCTCAACCCGGCGGCCTGGCACATCATCGGCTCGCTCGTGGAGCAGTACGGGATCGACGTCATCATCGACTCGGGCGACACCATGGACCACGGCGCCGCCGCCGAGAACAGCTTCCTCGACCCGATCGCCGACCTCGGCGTCCCGTACGTCTGGGTCCGCGGCAATCACGACTCGGAGATCACGCAGCGGTATCTCAGCCGCATGAAGAACGTCCGGGTCCTGGACGACGGCCGGGCCGTGACCGTCGCCGGGGTACGCGTGGCGGGCATGGGCGATCCGCAGTTCACGCCCGACCGCTCGGTGGAGGCCAAGGGCGACCCGGCAGAGCGCATGGCGGGCATCCGGCTCGCCTCCGCGCTGCGCGACCAGGAGAACGCGGGCACCCCCGTGGACATCGCGGTGGCCCACGAACCGGTGGCGGCCCGGGAGACCGACGGGCTGGTCCCGCTCGTCCTGGCGGGCCATGTCCACCACCGGGAGAACGAGGTCATGCCGTACGGCACCCGGCTGAAGATCGAGGGGTCGACGGGCGGCGGCGGTCTGCGCGCCGTACAGAACAACAAGCCGGAGAAGGTACGCGCCTCGGTGCTCTATCTGGACCGGAAAACCAAGCGGCTCCAGGCGTGGGACGAGATCACGCTGGGCGGGCTCGGGCTGACGACGGCCGAAGTCAGCCGCCATCTTCCTAAGGAGGCGGGCACCCCGGGGACCGGCCCCTCACCGACCGGCAGCCCGTCATCGAGCACGGACCCGTCGGCGCGTACGAGCCCGGCACCGGGCACAGACCCCTCGGGTACCCCGTCCGGACCCGGCGGCGCCGCACCCCGGCGGACCTCCCCCGGTGTCCCCGAGCCGGCCCCGTAACCCGCCACCTGACCCACCCCGTAAACCGTTTTGGCGATAGCTCCCCGCATCCCATATGCTTCTCACGTCCCCGACGCGCTGCAAAGCGCCCAGGCGGGCCCTTAGCCCTCATCGTCTAGTGGCCCAGGACGCCGCCCTTTCAAGGCGGTAGCACGGGTTCGAATCCCGTTGGGGGCACGCAACACCGTGTGCGAGACTAGTGCTCGCACATTGCTTGGTCCTGTGGAGCAGCTTGGAGTGCTCGCCACCCTGTCAAGGTGGAGGCCGCGGGTTCAAATCCCGTCAGGACCGCTGCAGCCGCGAGGTTGCGTGGCTGGGTAGCTCAGTTGGTACGAGCGATCGCCTGAAAAGCGATAGGTCGCCGGTTCGATCCCGGCCCCAGCCACCACAGCCCGCAAGGGCAGAAGCCCCCCACCGAGATTCTCGGCAGGGGGCTTTCTCATGCGCCCGCCTCGGTACGGGGCTGCTCCGCGCGGGCCTCTTCCGGCCGGGCGTCCGCCGTACGGGCCTCTTCCGTACGGATCTCCTCCCGCGCACCGCGCCCGCGACGCCACCGCACCAGGGTGACCGCAGCCGCCACCAGCGCCACCCCGCCCAGCAGCGCCCAGTCGGGCACGGCTTCCCCGACCCCTCGCGCCCACTGCTCGGCCGCGAAGGAATCGTCGACCGAGAGCAGCCCCGGCAGCGCCGTCGTCCCGTCGAAGGCGAGGAAGACCGCGCCCAGGACGATGAAGAAGAGACCCGAAAGCAGCGAGGTCGTGTGCAGTTCGAAGCGGCCGAGCCGGAACGCCCGGCCGCGCAGCCACCGCCGCCCGCCGAGGTCGAACCGCTCCCAGAGCAGGGCGAGAAGGAAGAGCGGTACGGCCATGCCGAGCGCGTACACCGCGAGCAGCAGACCGCCGTAGACCGGGTTGCCGCCCAGCGCCGCCACCGTCAGCACACTGCCGAGGATCGGGCCCGCGCAGAAGCCCGCGAGTCCGTAGACCAGACCGAGCGCGTACACAGACAGCGCGGTCGTCGGCCTGATCCGGCCCGACAGCGCGGCGATCCGGCGCGAGGCGAAGCCCCTGCCCAGGATCTGGGCGAGGCCGAGCGCGATGATCAGCCAGCCGCCGAGAGCGACGAGCAGATCACGGTGGCCGTAGAAGAGCCGCCCCGCGAAGGAGCCGGCGGCGCCCAGCGGGACGAGGGTGGTGGCAAGTCCCGCGTAGAAGACGCCGGTACGGGCGAGGAGCCGTCCCGCCGAGTCGAGGGAGTACGCGAAGAACGCGGGCAGCAGCAGGGCGCTGCACGGGCTGAGCAGGGCGAGAAGGCCGCCGAGCAGGGCGGCCGGATAGCCGATGTCCGTCACTTGGGGTCCTCGGCGCCCTGCTTCGCGTCGTGCTTCGCCGACTCGATGGCCTTGGGCTCCTTGGCCTCCTTGGCCTCCCGCTTCGCCACGCCCTTCGCCGACTCGATGGCCTTGGTGAAGGTCTCCATCGACTGGGCGCCCGCGATGGGGCGGCCGTTGACGAGGAAGGACGGGGTGGAGGTGGCGCCGAGACCGTACGCCTCCTCCTGGTCCTTCCGTACGGCCGCCGAGGCGTCGTCGCCGCCGAGGTCGCGCCGGAACCGGTCGAGGTCCTTCACCCCCGCCTCGCGGGCGAGCACGTCGAGCCGGTCGGCGCCGAAGCCCTCCTCCTTCGATCCGTCGGCGTACGCGGCGGAGTGGAACTCCCAGAAGCGGCCCTGCTGTCCGGCGGCCCAGGCGGCGCGCGCGGCGGCCTCGGATTCCTCGCCGAAGATCGGGAAGTTGCGCCACTCGATGCGCAGGGTGCCCTCGTCGACGTACTTCTTGACGAGTTCCGGCTCGCTGTCCCGGGCGAACTTCCCGCAGAAGCCGCACCGGAAGTCGGCGTACTCGACCATGACGACCGGCGCGTCCACGCGGCCGACGGCGAGCGGGTCCGCGGCGTCGCGCCGGGCGAGCTTCGCCAGTTCGGGATAGACACCGGCCTCCGGCTCGGCGGAGACCTCGGCGACCGGACCGTCACTGGACGACACGCCCGACGGCGCGGCCGGCTTGGTGGCGGTGTACGAGACGACGCCGAGCACCGCGGCCGCGACGACGATGCCCGCACCGACCGCGATGCCCTGACGGGAAGTGCGGGAGGGACGGGAGGGGCGCGGAGGACGGGAGGAGCGGCGAGGGCGGGAAGGCCGGGAAGGGGTGGCAGGCATGGGGGGTGCAACTCTCCGTAGCAAAGGGGACGAAAGGGATGGATCCGAGGCGGAGTCGGGCCCTATACGCGCAGTACGGAGAGATCGACGGGAGAAGGCGCGGCGAGCGGCGGCGGACCCCGCTCCGGGCTGACGGAGAGAACGCACTGGCCGGCACCCCACGAGCCGGCGGCGGCACGGACGTCGTGCAGCGCGGGCAGCAGCTCATGGGAGGACGTACCGCGCGAGGGAGTGACGGGCCGGCTCGCCCCGTCGTCCTCTCCGCTCCGGCCGCATCCGGGGGTCTGTCCCTGGCCGTTGCCGGCCGCGAGGACAACGACGCCGGCACCGCCGGGGCCGGGCCCCACGCTCGCGACGCCGGCGGAGCGAAAGACGCTGGTGGAGTGAAACGCGCCGGTGGAGTGAAAACAGAAGAGCAGCGCGACCAGCACCCCGAGCGACCCCACGGCCGCGAAGCGACCGCGCCTGCCGCCGCGGTGGGTCATCTGCTGGGCCTCTCGGGGTCCGGGGTACGTATCCCGGAATGGTAAGGGCCGCAGGCGCCGATCAGGCAATACGCCCGGACGGCGCGCCGGGCCCCGCCCGACCGGACGCCACAGCCGGACCCCACGACCGGACGTCATGCCCGGACACCACAGCCAGACACCACCCCCGCACACCACGCCCGGACGCCACGGCCGCCCCACTCGAAATGGGTTCGCCACCCCGGAGCCGCGGGTGAGACCCTGGGCTCGGTATGTCTACTTCCTTCGCCGACCTCCAGGCCCTGCTGGCCGACGTCTCGCTGCGTGACGCGCAGCGGCTCGGCCGCCGGCTCGAGGGCGCACGGCGCATTCGCAAGCCCGACGCGCGGCAGACCGTGCTGGACGAGATCGCCGGTGAGGCCGAGAAGGCCGCCGAGCGGACGCGGCGGCGCGGGACGCGGGTGCCCGCGGTCTCGTATCCCGAGCAGCTGCCCGTCAGCCAGAAGAAGGACACGATCCTGGAGGCGATACGCGACCACCAGGTCGTGATCGTCGCGGGTGAGACCGGGTCGGGCAAGACGACCCAGATCCCCAAGATCTGTCTGGAGCTGGGCCGCGGCGTCCGCGGCATGATCGGGCACACCCAGCCCCGCCGGATCGCCGCCCGCACCGTCGCCGAGCGCGTCGCGGAGGAGCTGGACACGCCACTGGGCGAGGCGGTCGGCTGGAAGGTCCGCTTCACCGACCAGGTCAACCAGGACGCGACCTTCGTCAAGCTGATGACGGACGGCATCCTGCTCGCCGAGATCCAGACGGACCGCGAGCTGCGCGCGTACGACACGATCATCATCGACGAGGCCCACGAGCGAAGCCTCAATATCGACTTCCTGCTCGGCTATCTCGCCCAGCTGCTGCCCAGGCGCCCGGACCTCAAGGTCATCATCACCTCCGCGACCATCGACCCGGAGCGCTTCTCCCGCCACTTCGGCGATGCCCCCATCGTGGAGGTCTCGGGGCGTACGTACCCGGTGGACGTCCGCTACCGCCCGCTCCTGGAGGAGGACGGCGAGGAGGGCGACCGTGATCAGATCACCGCGATCTCGGACGCCGTCGACGAACTCCAGTCGGAGGGCCCCGGCGACATCCTCGTCTTCCTCTCCGGCGAGCGTGAGATCCGCGACACCGCGGACGCCCTGGAGAAACGCAAGCTCCGGGGCACCGAGGTCCTCCCCCTCTACGCCCGGCTCTCGCACGCCGAGCAGCACCGCGTCTTCCAGCGCCACAGCGGCCGCAGGATCGTTCTGGCGACGAATGTCGCCGAGACCTCACTGACCGTCCCCGGCATCAAGTACGTCATCGACCCGGGCAACGCCCGTATCTCCCGCTACAGCCATCGCACCAAGGTCCAGCGGCTGCCGATCGAGCGGATCTCGCAGGCCAGCGCCAACCAGCGCAAGGGCCGCTGCGGCCGTACGTCCGACGGCATCTGCGTCCGGCTGTACTCCGAGGACGACTTCGAGTCCCGCCCGGAGTTCACGGACGCCGAGATCCTCCGTACGAATCTGGCCTCCGTCATCCTCCAGATGACCGCGGCCGGCCTCGGCGACATCGAGAAGTTCCCCTTCCTCGACCCGCCGGACCACCGCAATATCCGCGACGGTGTGCAGTTGCTCCAGGAGCTGGGTGCTTTCGACCCGGCACAGAAGGATCCGAAGAAGAAGCTGACCGAGCTGGGCCGCAAGCTCTCCCAGCTGCCCGTGGACCCGCGCCTCGCCCGTATGGTCATCGAGGCCGACCGCAACGGCTGTGTGCGCGAGGTCATGGTGATCGCCGCCGCGCTCTCCATCCAGGACCCGCGGGAGCGGCCCGCCGAGAAGCAGGCCCAGGCGGACCAGCAGCACGCCCGCTTCAAGGACGAGACCTCGGACTTCCTGTCCTACATCAACCTCTGGCGGTACATCAGGGAGCAGCAGAAGACGCTGTCCTCCTCGGCCTTCCGCCGTACGTGCAAGTCGGAGTATCTGAACTTCCTGCGGATCCGGGAGTGGCAGGACATCTACTCCCAGCTCCGTACGGTCGCCAAGCAGATGGGCATCCACCTCAACGAGGAGGACGCGGCGGACCAGGCCGTCCATGTCTCGCTGCTGGCCGGGCTGCTGTCGCACATCGGCATGAAGGACGTGAAGGAGGGCGCGAAGAACGAGTACCTGGGCGCCCGCAGCGCGAAGTTCGCGGTGTTCCCGGGTTCCGCGCTCTTCAAGAAGCCGCCGCGCTTCATCATGTCCGCCGAGCTGGTGGAGACCTCCCGGCTCTGGGCGCGCGTCAACGCGAAGATCGAGCCCGAGTGGATCGAGCCCCTCGCCGGCCATCTCCTCAAGCGCACGTACAGCGAGCCGCATTGGGAGAAGGACATGGCGGCCGTGATGGCGTACGAGAAGGTGACGCTGTACGGCGTACCGATCGTCGCCCAGCGCAAGGTGAATTTCGGCCGGATCGACCCGGAGGCGTCCCGCGAGCTGTTCATCCGCAACGCGCTCGTCGAGGGCGACTGGCGCACGCATCACCAGTTCTTCCATGACAATCGCAAACTGCTCGGCGAAGTCGAGGAGTTGGAGCACCGCGCCAGGCGCCGCGACATCCTCGTGGACGACGAGACGCTGTACGACTTCTACGACCGGCGGGTGCCGGACGATGTGGTCTCCGGCGCGCACTTCGACTCGTGGTGGAAGGCCAGGCGCCGCGAGGAGCCCGAACTGCTCGACTTCGAGCGGTCGATGCTCATCAACGAGAAGGCCGGGTCGGTCACCAAGGACGACTATCCGGACTCCTGGCGGCAGGGACAGCTGAAGTTCCGGGTGACGTACCAGTTCGAGCCGGGCGCGGACGCGGACGGTGTGACCGTGCACGTACCGCTCCAGGTGCTCAACCAGGTCACCTCCGAGGGCTTCGACTGGCAGATCCCGGGACTGCGCGAGGAGGTGGTCATGGAGCTGATCCGCTCCCTGCCCAAGCCGATCCGCCGCCACTACGTGCCCGCGCCGAACTACGCGAAGGCCTTCCTGGAGCGCGCCGTGCCGCTCCAGGAGCCCCTGCCCGTCACGCTGGCGCGCGAACTCCAGCGGATGGTCGGGGTTCCGGTCACGGGCGACGACTTCGACATGGCCCGGGTCGACGACCATCTCAAGATCACGTTCCGGATCGTCGACGAGCGGCGCCGCAAGATCGCCGAGGACAAGGATCTGGAGGCACTGAAGCTGCGGCTGCGCCCCAAGGCCCGCCAGGCCCTCTCCCAGGCCGCCGCGGCCACGGCCGAGCGCGCGGGCGGGGAGGCGATCGAGCGCACCGGGCTCACCGACTGGACGATCGGCACGCTCTCCCGGATCTTCGAGACCCGGCGGGCCGGCCAGCCGGTCAAGGCGTACCCGGCGCTGGTCGACCAGGGCGGGACCGTGGCCGTACGGCTCTTCGACACGGAGGCCGAGCAGCAGCAGGCGATGTGGGCGGGTACGCGGCGGCTGATCCTGCTGAACATCCCGGTCAATCCCGCGAAGTTCGCCTCGGACAAGCTCACCAATCAGCAGAAGCTCGCACTGTCCCGCAATCCGCACGGCTCGATCCAGGCTCTGTTCGACGACTGCGCCATGGCCGCCGCGGACAAGCTGATCGGCGATCACGGGGGCCCGGCCTGGGACGAGGAGTCGTTCCGCAAACTGTTCGACAAGGTCCGCGCCGATCTCGTCGACGCGACCGTACGGACCATCGGCCAGGTCCAGCAGATCCTGGCCGCCTGGCAGGCCTGTGAGCGCCGTCTGAAGGCCACGAACAGCCTGACCCTGGTGAACAACGTCCAAGACGTCAGGGACCAGCTGGCGGCGCTCGTACCGGCCGGCTTCGTCACCCGCACCGGACTGCGCAGGCTGCCGGACCTGATGCGCTATCTCGTCGCCGTGGACCGGCGGCTGCAGCAGATGCCGACGGGTGTCCAGCGCGACACCACGCGGATGGAGAAGGTCCACGAGATGCAGGACGAGTACGCCTGGCTGCTCGAACAGCTGCCGCGGGGACGGCCGGTGCCGCAGCAGGTCCTGGACATCCGCTGGATGATCGAGGAGCTGCGGGTGAGCTACTTCGCGCACGCTCTGGGCACTGCCCAGCCGGTGTCGGACAAGCGCATCGTGAAGGCGATCGACGCGGCCGCGCCGTAACGCGATCATCGTCAGGTTTCAGTTCGACCGGACCCTCCGAGCTGCTGTACAGTCTGTTTTCGCAGCCACGGAAACACGGCCGCGAAACCTGGTCCTGTGGAGCAGCTTGGAGTGCTCGCCACCCTGTCAAGGTGGAGGCCGCGGGTTCAAATCCCGTCAGGACCGCAGTAACGTCGGAGCCCGCATCCTCTCGGATGCGGGCTCTTTCGCTTCCCGCCGCGGACAGGGGACCACCCCGGTTACGGCAAGTGCGGTCGACGCCCCGGTAACGCCGCAGTAATGGCGGGCCCAAATCCGCCGGCAGAGGTCCGTGCCGTCTTGACGGGGTCATCTGCCAGGGGTAATCAAGCACCAGGACCCCAGTTTTCCTCGCAGCCAGGGGCCCGCACCGGGGGTGGTGTGCGTGACGACATCGACGACGAAGCACGAGACTCGCGCGCTGCTGCGCGCCCATCTGGCGGCCGCGTCCGGCCATCCGCACCGCACCGGGTTCTGCCCGGTCTGCCATCGCCTCCAGCGGCTCGTCATGGACCCGGCGTCGGCCGAGGACGACTTCTCTGACGACGAGTTACCCGACGGCCAATCTCCCTCCTCCTCCTGACGCGTGGCGAGCCGGCCTCCTGAGCGGCCGGCCACGATCCGGGCGGCGATACGCCCCTACCCGGCCCGAGCCGCAGGCGGCAAGAGGCGTGCAGTGTGACGGGAGTCACCGAACGAGTTTCTGGAATGACCGCGCTTACAACCGTCATACGGGCCACCGATTTAATATGTGCAATTGCACCCTTCCTCCGACCCCTCCCGGAGCATCCGCCCCACCCTCCACACAGCGGCCGAGCAGGGGCGGAACGGCGCATTCCCCTGACACAAAAAAAATCGCGCTGGACTCGGCGGAGTCCAGCGCGATCGACGACTTACCCGTGTTGCGTGGGCATGGGGCCTGTTGGGGCAGGCGCCCGTCGTGTGGAGCTATGGGTCGGGACGACCGAGTTGGGGGCCCGGCTGTGCCCTGCTTGTGTTGAGCCCTAACGAGCCTTAACGGGGTGTTCAGGCCTCGCTGCGCTGTTGCGGAATACCCGCAAGCAGTGCGCGGACCTCTGCCTCGCGATACCGGCGATGCCCACCGAGCGTGCGGATGGACGTGAGCTTGCCGGCCTTTGCCCAGCGCGTGACCGTCTTCGGGTCCACACGGAACATCGTGGCAACCTCAGCCGGGGTCAGCAGCGGCTCGGCATCAGGGGTGCGAGCGGTCATGAGCGGCCTCCTCGGGAGAACCGAACCATCTCGGTTCTTTCCTCTAAATTCTGCACCTTGACCCACGTTGCCCGAAATGGCGGACGCGGGCCGAGTCGGTTATAGGACGAACGGCTTGTCCTCGGCACTACAACTACACCATCCGTCCAGCCGCGTCGGCCAAACCGATGGAATTGCCCTCTGAGGTGTCCATCAGCGGCGGAAGCCGATGGACCATGCCATAGCGGACAGTCACGTCACAGATACGATCAGTCACAGAGCGATCAGGAAGTCATCAGACCCCCCGTATAGAGTGCAATGCAGAGCAATCCGCCCCTACTCGGGCGGAAGGAGCCCTCCCCGGGCTCCTTGTCCTATTTTGACACGAGGGGGGGTGATGGGCGCAAGAGCCCCGTTAGTGCGGTCCGTCACGCTTGAGGGGTAAAGGCCCGGATCGGGCCTGCGGCCCCGGGGCCGTATCCGCACATCAGTACGGGCTTCTGACGGCTCCCGGCCGAGCGGGAGGCTCAGTTCGCGAACTGCCGGTCCCTGACGGCCCGCCAGCGTTCCGTGAGCCGTCCGTACGCCTCTCCGGCCCCCTCGCCGTCCCCGTCGCGCAGCGCCGCGATCCCGGCCGCCACATCGGCCGCCGAGCGGTCCGCCGCCAGCTGGGCCCCGGACAGGGCGTGCACCAGACCGCCGTAGTCCAGCTCGACGAGCGAGCGCGGGTGGAACTCCTCCAGCCACCGCCCCACGTCCACCAGGCCCTCGATGAGCGGCCCGTCCTCCATGGTGTCCCGCAGGGTCTTCAGCGCGCGGGCCAGCCGCCGCCTGGCCTGCACCATCGGTGTCCGGTAGCGCAGCACGGCCGCGCCAGGACCGCCGGCGCCGGCTCCGTCCGCCTCGGCCGCGCCCGCCTCCCGGTACGTCCGCTCGTCGTCGGAGAAGAGCGTGAACCAGCGCACCGGCACCTGCCAGACCGCCGTCCTGATCCAGGGCCGCGCGTCCGGGTTGCGGTCCCGCCAGAGCTCGTAGTCCGCGGCGGCCTGCCCGCGCACCACGGGCGGCAGCACCGCGTCCAGCAGCGGCATGGGCAGCAGCTCCCCCAGCTCCTCCAGCGCCAGCCAGCCGCGCAGCCGGGTCCGCCAGGGGCAGACGCACACCACCCCGTCCACCTCGGCCACGAACGCGTCCGCGCTCTCGTGGACGGGCACGGGCATCGGCGGGGTGGACAGCAAATCGGCCAGGGAGCGGCGCAGTTCGTCCTGGGCGGTGGGCGTACGGTCCCGCCTGGCGTAGCGCGCCCAGTGCGCTCTCTCGGGCTCGGGGAAGGCCGCCAACGGCTCATACACGCGCAGGTAGGACGCGTAGGGGACGAGGACAGAGGACACCGCCGGCATGCGGTGATCGTCCCACGCCTGTACTCCTCAAGGGGGTGATCCTCGGCACTGCGGCTGATCTACGCCCCCGTAGGACTTACCCTCTTGCCCAACTGGTCCCTCCCCACCCACAGGAGGGGCATTCCATCGCCGCTTCGTACTTGGGAGTCACCACCGTGACCGATGTGACCGACGGCGTCCTGCACACCCTGTTCCGCTCGGAGCAGGGGGGCCATGAGCAAGTCGTGCTCTGCCAGGACCGTGCCAGCGGCCTCAAGGCCGTCATCGCCCTTCACTCGACCGCCCTGGGCCCCGCCCTGGGCGGCACCCGCTTCTATCCGTACGCGTCCGAGGAAGAGGCCGTCGCCGACGCGCTGAACCTCTCCCGGGGCATGTCGTACAAGAACGCCCTGGCCGGGCTGGACCACGGCGGCGGCAAGGCCGTGATCATCGGTGACCCCGAGCAGATCAAGACCGAGGACCTGCTGCTCGCCTATGGCCGGTTTGTGGCCTCCCTCGGCGGCCGTTACGTCACCGCCTGCGATGTCGGCACCTATGTCGCGGACATGGACGTCGTGGCCCGTACGTGCGCGTGGACCACCGGCCGCTCCCCGGAGAACGGCGGCGCGGGCGATTCGTCGGTGCTGACCGCCTTCGGCGTCTTCCAGGGCATGCGGGCGAGCGCCCAGCACCAGTGGGGCGACCCGTCGCTGCGCGGTCGTACGGTCGGGGTCGCGGGCGTCGGCAAGGTCGGGCACCACCTGGTCGGCCATCTGCTCCAGGACGGCGCGCACGTCGTGATCACGGACGTACGGGAGGAGTCGGTACGCCGGATCACCGACCGGCATCCGCACGTCGCCGTGGTCGCCGACAACGAGGCGCTGATCCGCACCGAGGGGCTGGACATCTACGCCCCGTGCGCCCTGGGCGGCGCGCTGAGCGACGCGTCCGTGGCCGTCCTCACCGCGACGGTGGTGTGCGGAGCGGCCAACAACCAGCTCGCCCACCCGGGGATCGAGAAGGATCTCGCGGACCGCGGGATCCTCTACGCGCCCGACTACGTGGTGAACGCCGGCGGGGTGATCCAGGTCGCCGACGAGCTGCACGGCTTCGACTTCGAGCGGTGCCGCGCGAAGGCCGCGAAGATCTTCGACACCACACTGCAAATCTTCGCACGTGCGAAGGAGGACGGCATTCCGCCGGCCGCGGCGGCCGACCGGATCGCCGAGCACCGGATGGCGGAGGCCCGCCGCCGCTGACCCGCGGGAGGGGTGGCGGGCGGACCGGGGAGACGAGACTCACGCCGGTCGGCGGGTCGCCCCTCCAGAAGAGGTTAAAATCGCAGCTGACCAGCGAGGACGGGGCGCCTCGTTGGTCCTGCGCCGGGGCGCGTCATGCGGGCGGCGTACCGTATGGCCGCGGAAGCAGGTACCGTTGAAGCCCTACGGACGGGTCTCTCCGCGGAGAGCTCGTTCTGATTCATGAACGCGTGTCAAGACTCTGGGGCCGTCGAGCCCCGTCACCGAGGGGGTCGAGCCATGGGGCGCGGCCGGGCCAAGGCCAAGCAGACGAAGGTCGCCCGCCAGCTGAAGTACAACAGCGGCGGCACAGACCTGTCGCGTCTGGCCAACGAGCTGGGCGCATCGCCTTCGAGTCAACCGCCGAACGGCGAGCCGTTCGAGGACGACGACGAGGAAGATGACCCGTACGCACAGTACGCGGATCTGTACAACGACGACGAGGACGAGGACGACGAGTCCGGCCCCTCGGCGCAGCGCCGCGGCGCTTGACGTCCGTATACCTCGAGCAGTAGCTCATCGCCCGGTCCGGGGCCGTAACCCTGGACCGGGTTCTGTGCTGCCCGCGGACTTTACGGACCGATCCCGCTCCGGGCGGCCCGCTGTGTCCGGGCCGCCCAGACGCACTCAGCGGAGATAGTCGCCGGTCAGGGCCGCTCCCGTGGCGTGCTCCGCACGCTCGGTGATCTCTCCGGCGATCCAGGCGTCCACGCCGCGGTCGGCGAGCGTGGTGAGCGCGGCGTCCGCCGACTCCGCAGGGACGACGGCGATCATGCCGACGCCCATGTTCAGCGTCTTCTCCAGTTCGAGGCGCTCCACCGCGCCCGCCGCGCCGACGACGTCGAAGACCGCGCCGGGCGTCCAGGTCGAGCGGTCCACCGTGGCATGCAGATGGTCCGGGATCACCCGGGCCAGATTGGCGGCGAGACCGCCGCCGGTGATGTGGCTGAAAGCATGCACCTCGGTGGTCCTGGTGAGCGCCAGACAGTCCAGCGAGTAGATCTTGGTGGGCTCCAGCAGCTCTTCGCCCAGGGTGCGGCCGAACTCCGGAATCTCCCGGTCCAGCGACCAGCCGGCCCGGTCGAAGACCACATGCCGGACCAGCGAGTACCCGTTCGAGTGAAGACCGGAGGACGCCATGGCGATCACCGCGTCACCCGTACGGATACGATCCGCGCCGAGCAGCCGGTCCGCCTCGACCACCCCCGTACCGGCGCCGGCGACATCGAAGTCGTCCTCGCCGAGCAGTCCCGGGTGCTCGGCGGTCTCGCCGCCGACCAGGGCGCAGCCGGCCAGCACACAGCCTTCGGCGATGCCCTTGACGATGGCGGCGACCCGCTCGGGGTGGACCTTGCCGACACAGATGTAGTCGGTCATGAAGAGCGGCTCGGCGCCGCAGACGACCAGATCGTCGACGACCATGCCGACGAGATCGTGGCCGATCGTGTCGTACACACCCATCTTGCGGGCGAGGTCGACCTTCGTGCCGACACCATCGGTGGCGGAGGCGAGCAGCGGACGCTCGTAGCGCTTGAGGGCGGAGGCGTCGAAGAGGCCGGCGAAGCCCCCGAGGCCACCGAGAACCTCGGGGCGCTGCGTCTTCTTCACCCACTCCTTCATCAGCTCGACCGCGCGGTCACCGGCTTCGATGTCGACGCCCGCGGCGGCATAGCTGGCACCAGTGGTCGTATCGGACATGGCTGAGTACTTTCCTGTCGTCATACGGTCGTCAAACGGGGTGGTTACGGGCGACGGAGCGCGTCGGTGGCCGCGGTGTTGGCCGGTCCCGCCGCCAGCTCGGTCTCCAGAAGCTGCTTGCCGAGCAGTTCGGGATCGGGAAGATCCATCGGGTACTCGCCGTCGAAGCAGGCGCGGCAGAGGTTCGGCTTGGCGATGGTGGTCGCCTCGATCATCGCGTCGAGGGAGATGTACGAGAGGGAGTCGGCGCCCATGGAGATGCCGATCTCCTCGACCGTCATACCGTTGGCGATCAGCTCGGCGCGGGTGGCGAAGTCGATTCCGAAGAAGCACGGCCACTTCACCGGCGGGGACGAGATCCGGATGTGGACCTCGGCGGCGCCCGCCTCGCGAAGCATCTTGACCAGGGCGCGCTGGGTGTTGCCGCGGACGATCGAGTCGTCGACGACCACCAGGCGCTTGCCGCGGATGACTTCCTTGAGCGGATTCAGCTTGAGACGGATACCCAGCTGGCGGATGGTCTGGGACGGCTGGATGAAGGTCCGGCCGACGTAGGCGTTCTTGACCAGGCCCGAGCCATACGGAATGCCGCTGGCCTCCGCGTAGCCGATGGCGGCCGGGGTGCCGGACTCAGGGGTCGCTATGACCAGATCCGCCTCGACGGGCGCTTCTTTCGCGAGTTTCCTGCCCATTTCCACACGGGACAGATAAACGTTCCGCCCAGCGATGTCCGTATCGGGACGGGCCAGGTAGACGTACTCGAAGACACAGCCCTTGGGCTTCGCTTCCGCGAATCGCTGCGTACGGAGACCGTTCTCGTCGATGGCGATCAGCTCGCCCGGCTCGATCTCACGGACGTAGGAGGCGCCGCAGATGTCGAGGGCGGCGCCCTCGGAGGCGACCACCCAGCCGCGCTCCAGCCGGCCGAGGACCAGCGGGCGGATGCCCTGCGGGTCACGGGCGGCGTAGAGCGTGTGCTCGTCCATGAAGACGAACGAGAAGGCTCCACGCACCTCGGGCAGGATCTTGGCGGCGGCTTCCTCGACCGTGAGGGGCTTGCCGTCGTCGTCCGTCTGGCTGGCGAGGAGCGCCGTGACCAGATCGGTGTCATTGGTGGCGGCGACCCGCGTCGTCCTGCCGTTCTCCTTCGGGAGATCGGCGACCATCTCGGCGAGCCGTGCGGTATTGACCAGATTGCCGTTGTGACCGAGCGCGATCGAGCCGTGGGCCGTGGCCCGGAAGGTCGGCTGCGCGTTCTCCCACACCGAGGCACCGGTGGTGGAGTAGCGGGCATGGCCCACCGCGATATGGCCTTGGAGAGAGCTGAGAGATGTTTCGTCGAAGACCTGTGAGACGAGGCCCATGTCCTTGAAAACCAGGATCTGGGATCCGTTGCTCACTGCGATGCCCGCGGATTCCTGTCCGCGGTGCTGCAGGGCATACAGTCCGAAATAGGTGAGCTTGGCGACCTCTTCGCCCGGGGCCCAGACTCCGAAGACGCCGCAAGCGTCCTGGGGGCCTTTCTCACCGGGGAGCAGGTCGTGGTTGAGTCGTCCATCACCACGAGGCACGCCACCGAGTGTAGGCGAGATCGACCACTGGTCCGAATTGGGGATACGGACCTGGCCCGCCGCCTACTTCCCGGGAGTGTCCGCGACAGCGCCCAGACCTGCGCCGTTCCCCGCCGTGAGGGTCAGACCGCGGTGGTGAAGCTCATAGCTGACCTTGCCGTCCAGCACCTTCTGTACCTGGCGTTCCACGGTCATTTCCGGGCCCGGGCAGAGCTTGCGGGTGGAGGTGATGCGGCCGAAGGTGACCGTGGATCCGGAGACCTTCGCGGTGGAGCTGAAGGTGTTGCAGCCGAGGCTTCCCTCCACGGAGCCGTCCTTACCGAGCGTGAAGTGCGCCTTGCCCTCGGTGCCCTTGGGCAGGGACGTCGCGGTGGCGCCCGCGGCCAGCGAGTTCACCGTCCACTCGGTACCGGCGAGCGGGGCGGGCGGCTCGGAGGTCAGGCTGATCGCGTCGCCGTCCGCCGTGGTGAGCGTGAGCCGCTTGTCCTCGACCGTGGCCTTGAGCTTGCCGGAGAACGCGCCGCTCAGGGCCTTCTCGAAGCCTTCCAGCTCTTCAGGGCAGCCGATCAGCGTCGACTCCTTCTTCCCCACGGTCACGGTGTCACCGCTGACGGTGACGTCCGCGCCGATGGTGTTGCAGCCCGTCTTCGCGCTGGCCCGGCCCTTGGAGTCGATCTGCACGCTGGCTCCGGCGGGGGCGGCGGTCTTCTTCCCGCCGACGCTCACGCTGTCCACGCTCCAGACGACATCGGTGAGGGGCAGCTCGCTCCGTACGGAACCCCCGCTGCCCTTCGAACCGGCGTCCGAACCGGACTCCGTGCCGCAGGCGGCCAGCGTGAGCAGTGCGACGGCAGTGACGGCAGTGACCGTAGTGATCTGTTGCTTCAGCATGCGGATGAGACGGGACGGGCGGGGCTCCGGTTCCGTCACCCCATGAGCGGGAGCAGAGCCGCGAGGTCCGCGCGCTCCCCGCTCGCGCTGACGTGCGCGGCGTCGAGTTCCTCGGCCCATGACGTACGGCCGGTGGCGAGCCGGATCCAGGTGAGCGGGTCGGTCTCGACGACATTGGGCGGGGTGCCGCGGGTGTGCCGGGGGCCCGGCACGCACTGGACCACGGCGAATGGCGGGACACGGACCTCGGTCGACGAGCCGGGGGCCTTGACCGCGAGGGCGTCGGCGAGCAGCCGCGTACAGGCGGCCAGGGCCTGCCGGTCGTACGGGATGCTCAGCCCGGCCGCGCGGTTCAGGTCGTCGGTGTGGACGACCAGCTCGACGGTCCGGGTGACGAGGAAGTCCGCGAGGCGCATCGCGCCGACCCGGATCGCCAGCGGCCGGCCGTCCGCGGCGCCGGGCAGGAGAGCGGCGATCCGGTCGGCGGTGTGTTCGAAGAACTCCTCCGGCGTGGTGGACGCGGCGAGCCGCTTCACGTCCTCGGAGATGTCGTCCGCGAGGGCGGCCGTCAGGAACGGCCAGTCCACCAGGGCGACCACGGGACCGGCCGGCTCGGGCTGTTCGAGGCTCCTGCTGACGGACTCGACGCCGAAGGCCAGATGCGCGACCAGCTCGCGGACGGTCCAGTCACCGAGCGCGGTGGGCAGGGCGAGCTGCTCGGGAGTGAGCCGGCCGACGGCCTCGCGTACGTTCCCGAACTGGGCGAGGACGGCGGTCCGGGTCTTGGCGGGATCGTAGTTGCGCGTGCGCTTCTTGGCCGGTGGCATAGCGGTGAGGCTAACCGAGAGCGGTCGGCCCTTCGCCGGCCGTCCGCCCTTCAGTTTGTTCGCCTGCTTGTTCGCCCGTTTGTTCGCCCGCCAGGAAGGGGTCGCCGTTGGCCGGGACGCCGATGCCGTGCCAGCGGAACGGGATGCCGCGGGCCAGATCGAGATCCGCGTGGTCCATCAGCTGGAAGTGCACATGCGGCTCCGTGGAGTTTCCCGAGTTGCCGCATCGGGCCAGGACCTGGCCCGCGCGCACCCGGTCGCCGGGACGGACCGCGAGGGAGCCGCGCTGGAGATGGGCGTACATCGCGTACGTACCGTCGCCGAGGTCGAGCACCAGCTGATTGCCCGTGATCCAGCCGGCTCCGCTCAGCTCCCGTACGGCGGCTTCGATCAGCGTCATGTAGACGAGGGCCGGGAGCGAGGTGCGACTGAGATGGTCGCGCTGCCGGTCGGTGGCGTGGACGACGGTTCCGTCGGCCACCGCGAGCAGCGGTTCGCCGAAGGCCGGGAAGGCGCGGTTGCGCCGGACGACCGGCCACAGCCAGGCGAAGGCCGGGCGGCCGCCGGGCTCCGGCTCGGCGACGATGTCGACGGCGTACGTCTGGCCGAGGCTGTGCGTGCCATGGCTGGGCACCTTGTCGGCCGGGCTGTTGAGGGCGGTCCAGCGGCCGGTGACGGGTGCGGCCACCTCGACCGCGGGCGGCCGGACCGCGTGCCGCGCCCGCGCCTGACGGCTCATTTCCAGGGTGAGGGCGATGGCGACGGCCGCCGGCACCCAGATCCACCCCAGGCCGAAGGGCAGCCGGCCGGAGAGCGCCACGACTATCAGGGCGACGTAGGTCACCCAGGACAGCCGACAAAAGATCACGAGTAATTTACGAGCGGGCATCGTTCCCCCTGGTGACAGCGGCAGCGGCAGCGGTGACGGGCAAAACGGCCGAGCCCCCGCCCGGTGGTCATCGGGTGGGGGCTCGGCGGACGTCACGCCTGCCGCGGACGTTCGAGGGTCAGGAGCAGACCCTCGACGGCGCCGGGGCCGATGCGGCCCTTGACGTCGGCGGCGGTGATGGCCTTGAGGGCCCAGCCGTCAGCGGCGTGCTTGTTGAGCGTCTTCTCCAGCTTGTCGCTGTCCAGGGCGTCGCCGATGAGCGATTCCCTGAACGTCACGACCTTGTACTCGTAGGACATGGGGTGTTCCCCTCGTTCATGGCTCGTACGCACGGCAGGACGCGTGCGGGACCAGCCAATCACGACGGGGGTCAGGCAAGCAGGGCCGGGATGGTCGCCTCGTGGGCGGCCTTCAGCTCGCTCAGCGTGAGGCTGAACTCGCCCTGCACCTCGATCTCTTCGCCGTCCACGACACCGATCCGGGTGGCGGGAAGCCCGCGCGCCCCGCACATGTCGGTGAAGCGGAGCTCCTCGCTGCGCGGTACGGCGACGACCGCGCGGCCCGCCGACTCGCTGAACAGGAAGGTGAAGGCGTCGAGCCCGTCCGGTACGACCAGCCTGGCGCCGTTCCCGCCGCGCAGGCAGGACTCGGTCACCGACTGGATCAGACCGCCGTCGCTCAGATCGTGTGCCGCGTCGATCATTCCGTCGCGGGACGCCGAGATCAGGATCTCGCCGAGGAGCTTCTCCCGGTCCAGGTCCACGGCCGGCGGCAGTCCGCCGAGGTGGTCGTGGACGACCTGCGACCAGGCCGAGCCGCCGAACTCCTCGCGGGTGTCCCCGAGCAGGTAGAGGAGCTGGCCCTCTTCCTTGAAGGCGATCGGCGTACGCCGGTTCACGTCGTCGATCACTCCGAGCACGGCCACGACCGGCGTCGGGTGGATGGCCGTCTCACCGGTCTGGTTGTAGAGCGAGACATTGCCGCCGGTGACCGGGGTGCCGAGCTGGAGGCAGCCGTCCGCCAGACCACGGGTGGCCTCGGCGAACTGCCACATGACGGCCGGGTCCTCGGGCGAGCCGAAGTTCAGGCAGTCGGAGATGGCGAGCGGCTTGGCGCCGGAGGCGGCGACATTGCGGTACGCCTCCGCCAGCGCGAGCTGCGCGCCCGTGTACGGGTCGAGCTTCGTGTACCGGCCGTTGCCGTCGGTCGCCATCGCCACGCCCAGGTTCGACTGCTCGTCGATCCGGACCATGCCGGCGTCCTCGGGCTGCGCGAGCACGGTGTTGCCCTGCACGAAACGGTCGTACTGGTCGGTGATCCATGCCTTGGAGGCCTGGTTCGGCGACGCGACCAGCTTCAGGACCTGGTCCTTCAGCTCGGCCGAGGTGGCCGGGCGCGGCAGCTTGCCCGCGTCGTCGGCCTGGAGCGCGTCCTGCCAGTCGGGGCGGGCGTAGGGACGCTCGTACACCGGACCGTCATGGGCCACGGACCGCGGCGGTACGTCCACGATCTGCTCGCCGTGCCAGAAGATCTCCAGCCGCTCGCCCTCGGTCACCTCACCGATGACGGTGGCGATGACGTCCCACTTCTCGCAGATCTCCATGAAGCGGCCGACCTTGCCGGGCTCGACGACCGCGCACATGCGCTCCTGCGACTCGCTCATGAGGATCTCCTCGGGCGAGAGGGTCGCGTCACGCAGAGGAACGGTGTCGAGTTCGACGCGCATACCGCCGGAGCCGGCGGACGCCAGCTCGCTCGTCGCGCAGGAGAGACCGGCGCCGCCGAGGTCCTGGATACCGGCGACGAGCTTCTCGCGGAAGATCTCCAGGGTGCACTCGATGAGCAGCTTCTCCTGGAACGGGTCGCCGACCTGGACGGCGGGGCGCTTGGCCGGGCCGGTCGCCTCGAAGGTCTCCGAGGCCAGGACGGATACGCCGCCGATGCCGTCGCCGCCGGTGCGGGCGCCGTACAGGATGACCTTGTTGCCGGCGCCCGACGCCTTGGCGAGGTGGATGTCCTCGTGCCTCATCACACCGATACAGCCGGCGTTGACCAGCGGATTGCCCTGGTAGCAGGCGTCGAAGACGACCTCGCCGCCGATGTTCGGCAGGCCCAGGCAGTTGCCGTAACCGCCGATGCCCGCGACCACGCCGGGCAGCACCCGCTTGGTGTCGGGGTGGTCGGCCGCGCCGAAGCGCAGCGGGTCCACGACGGCGACCGGGCGGGCGCCCATGGCGAGGATGTCGCGGACGATGCCGCCGACGCCGGTGGCCGCGCCCTGGTAGGGCTCGATATAGCTCGGGTGGTTGTGCGACTCGACCTTGAAGGTGACCGCGTAGCCCTGGCCGACGTCCACGACGCCCGCGTTCTCGCCGATGCCGACGAGCATCGCGTCGTTGGCGGGGACCTTCTCGCCGAACTGCTTGAGGTGCACCTTGCTGCTCTTGTACGAGCAGTGCTCGGACCACATGACGGAGTACATGGCCAGCTCGGCGCCGGTGGGACGGCGCTCCAGGATCTCGCGGATCCGGTCGTACTCGTCCTCCTTGAGGCCGAGTTCCTTCCAGGGCTGCCCGACGTCGGGGGTTCCGCTCGCGTGCTTGACGGTGTCCAGGGTCATGAGGCGCTTACCAGCTTCTTCAGGATCGAGGTGAAGAATCCGAGACCGTCGGTACGGCCCGTACCGATCAGCGGCTCCACGGCGTGCTCGGGGTGCGGCATCAGGCCGACGACATTGCCCGCCGCGTTGGTGATGCCGGCGATGTCACGGAGCGAACCGTTGGGATTGCCGTCCAGGTAGCGGAAGGCGACCCGGCCCTCGGCCTCCAGCTCGTCGAGCGTGTGCGCGTCGGCCACGTACCGGCCGTCGATGTTCTTGAGCGGGACGGAGATCTCCTGGCCGGCGGTGTAGTCGGCCGTCCAGGCGGTGTCCGCGTTCTCCACCCGCAGTCTCTGGTCACGGCAGATGAAGTGCAGGTGGTTGTTCCTGAGCATCGCACCGGGCAGCAGGTGGGACTCGGTGAGGATCTGGAAGCCGTTGCAGATCCCGAGGACCGGCATACCGGCCTTCGCCTGCTCGATGACCGTCTCCATCACCGGCGAGAAGCGGGAGATGGCTCCGGCCCGCAGATAGTCGCCGTAACTGAAGCCGCCGGCCAGCACGACCGCGTCGACCTGCTTGAGGTCCTTGTCGCGGTGCCACAGCTGGACGGGCTCGGCCCCGGCGATCCGGGCGGCGCGGAGGCTGTCCCGGTCGTCGAGCGTGCCGGGGAAAGTGACGACTCCGATACGAGAAGTCACTTCGACTCCTCGACCTTCACGACGAAGTCCTCGATGACGGTGTTGGCGAGGAAGGTTTCGGCCATCTCGTGGATGCGGGCGAGGGCGGCGTCGTCGACCGGCCCCGCCACCTCGAGCTCGAAGCGCTTTCCCTGGCGGACATCGGCGATTCCCTCGAAGCCCAGGCGGGGCAGTGCGCGCTGCACCGCCTGGCCCTGCGGGTCGAGGATCTCCGGCTTGAGCATGACGTCGACTACGACGCGTGCCACTGGCACTCCCGGTGGTGTGGTGCGGCTGGTTCTGCTGCTGTGTTCTCCAGGGAATCCCCCGGACCCCCCGAGCTTCCCTCAGCGTACCCGTCCCAAAAATCTACGCGGGTAGATATGGTGGTTCACAGATCGCGCGGCGATTTCGCCCCCGGAGAACGCACGGAAAAATCCAGGGAAAAAATCGCGCCCCCCATTGCCCAGGGACACGCTGATGTAATTGGCTGGGCTTCACAATGCGATGCTTGCCGCTGTACAAAGGAATACAGAGGAAAGCAGCATTGCCCCATAACAGCCGGAAGGCCGGTATCGCCGCACGTCAGCCGTGTTTCCTGCACGTGTCCGACAGAGCGGTACCGCAAGAGAGGACCGATATCCGTGGCGCAGCGCGTAGTGGTCACGCTCTCCGATGACATCGATGGCGGAGAAGCGGCGGAAACGGTCACGTTCGGCCTCGACGGGAAGTCGTACGAGATCGACCTCAATCCCGCCAATGCAAAGAAACTGCGCAAGGCCCTGGCGCCGTACTTGGCCGCGGGCCGAAAGCAGACAAACGCGAGCAAGTACGGCAAGTCCCGCACGACCTATCGGCACACTTCCCTCGCGCCCGACCCGGCGGCCGTCCGCGCCTGGGCGCTCTCCCACAAGATGGAGGTGCCGGCCCGCGGCCGGATCCCCAAGCGGGTCTACGAAGCGTTCCGTGAAGCCAGTTGAGCGACGCGGGGGCGCACCGAGTTGCGAACCACCCCCGCTGATCGGCTAGAGTCTGGAGCACGCCGAGGGGCAAGGCCGAAAGGCCCGAACCTCACGGAGCGTGCGGGTGTAGTTCAGTAGTAGAACGCCCCCTTTCCAAGGGGGAGGCGCAGTGTGCAATTCCTGTCACCCGCTCCGCATCACGCTCCGATCCGCTCCGGTGGATCAGGTAGAGTGATGGCCGCACCGGTCACCTGGTGCGCTGCGGACGTAGCTCAGTTGGTAGAGCGCAACCTTGCCAAGGTTGAGGTCGCCAGTTCGAACCTGGTCGTCCGCTCAGAAGAAGAAGCCCCCAGTCGAATTGACCGGGGGCTTCTTCGCGTGCGCCGTCGATGACAAATGTCATCGGCGGCGATGACAGCGCGCACTGCCCCGGAGACCGGTCCGGCGGAAACCTGGAAGACATGACTGAGTCTTCTTGGGAGGACGGCCACATGGACGTCCCGGTAATCGAGACGGACGAGCTGCGGCGTACGTATTCCGGCGGCTTCACGGCGGTGGACGGCGTCTCCTTCTCCGTGGCGCGCGGTGAACTGTTCGCGCTGCTCGGGACGAACGGGGCGGGCAAGACCTCCACCGTCGAACTGCTGGAGGGTCTCGCCCGGCCCAGCGGCGGCACGGTACGGGTCCTCGGCCATGACCCGTACAAGGAACGGGCGGCCGTGCGCCCGCAGATCGGCGTGATGCTCCAGGAGGGCGGCTTCCCCTCCGATCTGACGGTCGCCGAGACCGTACGGATGTGCGCCGGCTGCACCAGCGGAGCCCGGCCGACCGATGAGGCGCTGTCCCTGGTGGGGCTCGGCAAGCGGTCGGGCGTACGGGTCAAGCAGCTGTCCGGCGGTGAGCGGCGCCGCCTGGATCTGGCGCTCGCGCTGCTCGGCCGGCCCGATGTCCTCTTCCTCGACGAGCCGACGACCGGTCTGGACGCCGAAGGGCGCCGTGACACCTGGGAGCTGGTACGGGCGCTGCGGGACGGCGGCACCACGGTGCTGCTGACCACGCACTACCTGGAAGAGGCGGAGTCGCTCGCCGACCGGCTGGCGATCATGCACCAGGGGCGGATCGTGGTCACCGGAACCCCCGCCGAGGTGACCGCCGCGCGGCCGGCCCGTATTCGCTTCGTCCTGCCGTCCGGAGTGGACGCCTCCCGGCTGCCGCTGTCACTGACGGCCGGGGTGGAGGGACGGCAGGTCGAGATCCGTACCCAGCGGCTTCAGCGGGACCTGGGCGAACTCCTGCGGTGGGCCGAGGAGTCCGACGTACAGCTGGAGGGGCTGGACGCCCGGTCCGCCTCCCTCGAAGAGGCCTTTCTCGATATCGCTGCGCGGAGCGCGGAAAAGGTGGATGCGTGATGAGCGCGGTGACCACAGAGGCGAGCACGACGACGAACGCGCGGCGGACGACGACTTCGGGACGCCTCGCGGCGCTCGGGCGGGCCGAGCTCACGCTGCTCGTACGGAACAAGACGGCGCTCTTCTCGGCGGTGCTGGTGCCGCTGGGAATGATCGGGGCCATCAAGGCGTCGCTCGGGGGCGTCAACCTCGACAAGGCCGGGATGACCGTCGCCGAGGTGGCGATGATCGGCGGGATCGGCATGGTGCTGATCTTCGCCGTGTACGCCAACCTCGCCACCGCGTACACGGCCCGGCGCGAGGAACTGGTGCTCAAGCGGCTCCGTACCATCGAGGCGCCCGACCGGGAGATCCTGGCCGGCACCGCGCTGCCGGCGGCCGCGCTGGCGTTCACGCAGTGTGCCGTGATGATCGCGGCCGGCGTCGTGTTCCTCGGGCTGAGCGCGCCGCAGCAGCCCGTGGTGCTGGTCCTCGGGGTGCTGGGCGGTCTGGTGCTGCTCACCGCGCTGGCCGCCACGACCTCCGCGTTCACCAGGACCGTGGAGAGCGCCCAGCTCACCACCATGCCGCTCTTCCTGATCTCGGTGGTCGGCTCGGGCCTGTTCGTCCCGCTGGACGCGCTGCCCGACACGGTCGCCTCCGTCTGCGAGCTGCTGCCGGTGACCGGCGTCATGACCCTGATCCGGGCCGGCTGGCTGGGCGGTGTCGAGGGGTACGACCTGCTCGGCGCGGCGCTCAACGCGTTGGCCTGGACCGTACTCGCGGTGTTTGCTGTACAGCGGTGGTTCCGCTGGGAGCCGCGCCGCTGAGGCACACGCCGCGGCGGTTACACCGGGGAGGGGACGCGGATGGCCACGCTGACGGGCTGGTGGCACCGGAAGAGCAAGCCGGTCAAGATCGAGTTCTACACCCGCTGGTCGTTCCACTTCTTCGGGGTCATCGAGGTGGTGGCGATCGGCATCCCGTCGCTCCCCCGCGAGACGGGGCCACTCGGCGGCTGGCTGTTCCTGCTGGTCTGTACGCATGCCGGGCTGTGCACCGCGCTCCAGGCCAGAGCCCTGGACTGGCGGCTCGGCCGGCGCGATCAGCCCGTGAAGCTCGTGCTGGCCGTGGCGGTGCTGTCCACGGCCGGCCTCTTCGCCGCCCTCGCGCTGCGCGGTACGGACACGATCCCCGACAACACGGTGTACGCGCTGTCCCTGGGCGGCTTCGCGGGCTTCGGCCTGGGGTCGATCGCGCTGGGCCTGCGCACGGCGGCGCAGATGACGTATGCCGTGCTGGGTATGGCGGGCGCCGTGGCGGCCGCCAGTCTGCTGCTCGGGCTGGCGGGACGGAACGTCTTCGGGAACGCCCTCGGGGTCGCCGCCACCGGTTCGAGCCTCGTCCTCACCTATGTCTTCTCCGCCTGGCTGCTCAAAGCCGTCTGGGATCTGGACGCGGCGGGCGAACTGCAGTCGCGGCTCGCGGTCGCGGAGGAGCGGCTGCGCTTCGGTCGCGATCTGCACGATGTCATGGGCCGCAATCTGGCGGTGATCGCGCTGAAGAGCGAGCTGGCGGTCCAGCTGGCCGAGCGCGGCCGGCCGGAGTCCGTGGCCCAGATGTCCGAGGTGCAGCGGATCGCCCGGGAGTCGCAGCGGGAGATCCGTGATGTCGTGCGCGGCTACCGGGAGGCGGATCTGCACAACGAACTGGAGGGAGCCCAGGGGGTGTTGAAGGCGGCCAGCATCGAATGCGTGATCGAGGGCGACGACGGCAGGGGGCTGTCTGCCGAGATCCAGTCGACCCTGGGGTGGGTGGTGCGCGAGGCCACGACAAACGTGCTGCGGCACGGGGACGCGCGGCGGTGCACGGTGCGGCTGACGGAGCTGAAGGGGCGCGAGGCGATCCTGGTCGTCGAGAACGACGGTGTGCCGGAGGCGGCCGACGAAACCGGGGGTGGGGGGCGGAAGGGCTCCGGGCTCGCGGGGCTGCGAGAGCGGCTGAGCGCGCTGAACGGCACGCTGGACGCGGGGCGGGCGGGCGCCGGGCGCTTCCGGCTGACGGCCCGGGTGCCGTTGCCGGTGGCGAGGCGCGGGGGAGGAGCGGCGTCCGGGGGCGAGGGGTTGTCGGGGGGCGCCGTCGCCGACGGGTTGTCCGGGGGCGAGGGTTCGTCCGGGGGCGCTGTCGCCGACGGGTCCGGGCCGGCCGGTGCCGCGCCCGGCAAGGAGGTGGCGGCATGATGTCCGTACCCGCTACCCCCGAACCCACCCGGCTGGCCGCTCCCTTGACCGCTCCTCCCTCGGCCACTCCCGCTCCCGTCCCCGTGCGCGTCCTGCTCGCCGACGACGAGCACCTGATCCGGGGCGCGCTCGCCGCGCTGCTCGCGCTCGAAGACGATCTGGTGGTGGTCGCCGAGGCGGCTTCCGGCCCCGAGGCGCTGGCGATGGCACGGGCACACCGCCCCGATGTGGCGGTCCTCGATCTGCAGATGCCGGGCGCGGACGGTGTGAAAGTCGCCACATCGCTCCGGGCCGAACTGCCCGGCTGCCGGACGATGATCGTGACCAGTCATGGCCGTCCCGGCCATCTGAAGCGAGCGCTGGCGGCGGGCGTACGGGGCTTCGTGCCCAAGACGGTCAGCGCACGCCAGCTCGCCGAGATCATCCGTACGGTGCACGCGGGGAACCGCTTCGTGGACCCGGAGTTGGCGGCCGACGCGATCTCCGCCGGCGACTCGCCGCTGACCGTGCGGGAGGCCGAGGTCCTGGAGCTGGCGGCGGACGGTGCGCCGATCGCGGAGATCGCGGAGCGCGCCTCGCTCTCGCAGGGGACCGTACGGAACTATCTGTCGTCGGCCGCCTCCAAACTGGGGGCGGAGAACCGGCATACGGCAGTGCGTCTCGCACGCGAGCGGGGTTGGGTATAGTGGTGCTCGCGCCACGGCGCATGCGGACGTAGCTCAGTTGGTAGAGCGCAACCTTGCCAAGGTTGAGGTCGCCAGTTCGAACCTGGTCGTCCGCTCAGAAGAAGAAGCCCCCGGTCGAATTGACCGGGGGCTTCTTCGTGTCCGCTTCTCTTCGTGTCCGCTTCTCTTCGTGTCCGCTTCTCTTCGTGTCCGCTTCTCTTCGTGGCCGCTTCTTCTCTTCGTGTCTGCTTCGCCGCGTGGGCTACTGCCAGCTGGTTCCGGTGAGGAGTTCGTACGCCTCCAGATACTTCGCCCGGGTCGCGTCGACGATCTCCTGCGGCAGCGCGGGCGGCGGCTGCTCGCTCTTGCGGTCCCAGCCGGAGGCCGGGGAGGTCAGCCAGTCGCGTACGTACTGCTTGTCGTACGACGGCTGGGCATGGCCCGGCTCCCAGGTGGCGGCCGGCCAGAAACGCGAGGAGTCGGGGGTCAGCACCTCGTCGGCGATCACCAGCCGGTCGCCGTCGAAGCCGAATTCGAACTTGGTGTCGGCGAGGATGATTCCGCGGTCGCGGGCGATGTCGCGGGCCCGCCCGTACACATCGAGCGTGGTCCGGCGCAGCAGGGCGGCCTCCTCCGCGCCGACCTGACGGGCCACTTCCTCGTACGGCACGTTCTCGTCGTGGTCGCCGACGGCCGCCTTCGTGGCGGGGGTGAAGATCGGGGCGGGCAGCTCGGAGCCGTCCACCAGCCCCTCGGGCAGCGCGAGTCCGCAGACGGTGCGGAACTGCTCGTACTCGACGAGGCCCGAGCCGGTGAGATAGCCGCGGGCGACACACTCCACCGGGACCATCCGGAGCGAGGTGCAGATGAGAGTGCGGCCGGCCCAGTCGGCGGGGGCGCCGGCGGGGAGGTCGGTGGAGATCACATGGTTCGGTACGAGGTCCTGGAGCAGGTCGAACCACCAGAGCGAGAGCTGGGTGAGAACCCGGCCCTTGTCGGGGATTTCGGTGGGCAGCACCCAGTCGTACGCGGAGATACGGTCGCTGGCGACCATCACGAGGTCGCCCGCCTCGTTCCGGTACAGATCGCGCACCTTGCCGGTGTGGAGATGTACCAGACCCGGGACCTCGAGAGGTTCGGGCTTTTCGACGAATCCGGACACGGTTCCTCCCCGTGGTTCTGTCCGATCTGAAGATCGCCTTGATTCTCCCGTATGCCGGAAGTACCAGCTCGCAGGGGTGCCGTACGCCCTCGTCAGTCCCGCCCGTTCGGTCCCTCTTTCTCTTCGGTCGTGCTTCCTTTTCAGCCGTGCTCGGTCCCGAGGGTCGTGCTCAGCCCCGGGGTCGTGCTCAGCCCCGGGGTCATGCTCAGCCCCGGGGTCATGCTCAGCCCCGGGGGCCGTGCTCAGTCCCGCTTGCAGATGCGGTCCAGGAGATTGGCGGTCGCGCGCTGGACGCGGGGGTCGACATGGCCGGGGCGGTCCAGCTTCGGGGACCAGGCGAAGGTCCCCGAGGCGAAGACGAGAGCGCCGGAGGGCGCGCGGTAGAGCGAGGTCTCCTGGTGGCGCAGGGCGTTCTCGCTGTCCCGGTACGGGGAGTGCGCGAGCAGCATCCGGTCCTGGTGCTCGGGCAGGGCCGTACGGGGGAAGTAGCGGTCGGCCTCGCCCGCGACCAGTCCTTCGATCTCGTCACCCTCGGCCGCGCCGGTGGATTCCCAGAGCCAGTGCTCCGCGTTCCGTACGACCAGCGGGCGCGGCTCGGGGACGCGGCCCGCGTACTGGATGCCGAGCAGCTGCTGCTCGGGCCTGTCCACCTCACGCCAGAGCGCGGAGCGTCCCGGGCCGCGGCGCTTGCGGCAGGTCAGGAGGCGGTCCGGGACGCCGGAGGCAGAAGGCCCCAACTCCACCTGCCAGTACATGGTGTTGGCGGAGAGGAAGACGAGGGACGTGCCCTGCTCGCGCGCCAGCTCGACGGTGCGGCGCATGGGGACGGACCAGTACTCGTCATGGCCGGGGAAGACCAGGCCCCGGTAGCGGGTGGGGTCGACGCGGCCGGCGTGCAGATCGCGGGTGTCGGCGTAGGCGAGGTCGTAGCCGTAGCGCTCGGCCCAGCGGATGAAGTCGTAGGCGTGACCGACATGGAGGGGCAGGCCCGCGCCCGCGTAGGGGCGGTCGAAGGAGACCGTGGTCGCGGCGTCCTCCTCGCCGAGGAGCCGGCCCTGCTCGTCCCAGGCGTGGTAGAGGCTGGCGCCGCTGTGGCCGTCCTCGGGGTAGAGGTTGTACGCCTGCCAGGTGATGTCGGGCAGCAGGAGGAGCAGATCGGCGGGGTGGCTGTCGCGCACGGTGAAGGGGATGTGGGAGCGGTAGCCGTCGACGGTGGTGAGGACGGCGACGTAGGCGCCGATGGTCCAGTACGACGGGACCTGGAGCCGCCAGGAGAGCCACCAGTGATGGCAGGAGAGCGTGCGGTCGGCGGCGAGCGGTGGCTGCTGCACGATGCCCGAGAGCCGTGGGCTGGTGGTTATCTTGAAGGCGCCGTCGCCGCCGTAGTGCCCGATCCGGTAGATGTCGACGAAGAACTGCTGCGGCGGGTCGACGGTGACATGGAAGTCGATCGCCTCGCCGGGTGCGACGGCGCCGGTGGACGCGAAGCCCTTGATCTGACGGCGTACGTCGTCGGCGGTACGGGGGCCGCCGGTGCCGCGGCCCTGGGTCGGGTCGGCGTACCAGGCCACGACGTGGCCGGTGTCGTCGAAGTAGTTCTCACTGCCGCGCAGCCAGGGCAGCGGGCCCTGGCCGAAGGGATCACTCACCGCGTGGGCGAGAGCGCCCGATTCCCATCGCCGGATCTGGTCCGCCCCCATGTGCGCCCCTCCTCCGAGCCCGTGACAACAGTTGGCACGGCGATTGATGCAAGCGTCGACGCAGGCGTTGGAACGAGCGTCGGAACGAGTGCTGGTACGGGTGTGCTTACGGCCGTCCTTACGGGTGTGCTTACGGGTGTTCTTTCGGGTGTCCGTGCGGGTGTCGACGCGCCGGTGATACGACCGTTGGTCCGGCCGGGGTGTGGTCGGTGGTGCGGCCGGCTGTCAGCGCCGGTCTCCAGCACATCACATAACGCACGCGGCCCGTCACCGTTCGTCGCGAATTGTCTTAACGGAACGTGCCAATTCGGGTGCGGGGTGTGGTGAGGGGGGCGCGTGGGGGCGGGGAGAACGGAGGGGGTGGAGGGGCGGCGAGCGGAGGCGGGGGTCGGGACCGCGGCGCGGGGAGGCGGGGCTCGGGGGTCAGGGCTCTGGCTCGGCGCTCAGGCTCGGGGCTGCGGCGGCAGGGTCCGGGGCTCAGGCTCGGGGCTCAGGCTCGGGGCTGCGGCGGCGGGGTCCGGGGCTCAGGCTCGGCGCTCAGGCTCGGGCTCGGGGCTCACACGAGCCGTACGGGTTTCTCCGCCCGTACGCCCAGCGAGGCCAGCCAGGAGCGCAGCGGCTCGGCGTCGCCCTCCTCGACCAGGCTGAGGACGTGCCCGCCCAGGTCCACCCGGCGCTCGCCGTCGACCAGGAGGGTCGGGCCGTCGAGCCAGTCCAGGCCGGGGGCGGCCCCGGCCGTATCGACGGCGGAGCAGCAGACCATCGCCGTGACATGGTCGGCGAGCAGCTCACGGCCGGTGCGGGGCGGCTGGAGCGGGAAGAGGGGCAGCGGGTCGGTGCCCCAGAGCGCGAGGGCGTCGCCCGCGGCCTCGGCCGGCGTGGGAGGGTTCGCCGCCTCCTCGCGGGCCAGCTCCGCGCTGATACCGGCGGCCAGGGCGTCGCCGATCCCCCCGGTCCCGCCGGTCCCGCCGCCCGGGCCGGTCCCGCCGGGTCCGCCGGTCGTCCCGCCGGTTCCGTCGTCGCGTCGGGAGAGGTGGTCCATCACGCGGGCCAGCGTGGGCCCGGGGGCCAGGGCGGCACCCGAGGGGCCGACGGAGCGCCGTACCCCCATACCGTCCAGGACCCGGTGCAGCCTGGCCGCTTCCGTACGCCACTTACGGTCGACGACCTCTTCGGGATACTGCTGCCAGTCCACCGGGGACCAGTCGGGGCCGGCCTCGGCCGGGCCGCCGTGGAAGAGGCGGGCGGCAAGCAGGGAGGCGGCCTCGTCGACCGCGCCGGGCTCTTCGAGCAGATCGCAGGCGGGACGCTCGCCGAGCCGGGAGGTGAACCCTTCGGCGAGGCGGTCGCGGCGCGAGAGCTCGGTGAGGGCGGACACCACGCCCGCGTCCAGGCGGGAGGGCCAGCGGCCCATGCGCCAGGCGGGCAGCGCGACCCGGGTCAGCAGCCGGTCCCAGCCCGCGTAGGCGAGACCGACCTGCTCCTGGGCGACGATCCGGAGGCCGTAGTCCACCGCCTGTGCGCGCTCGGAACCGGCGGCCGCGACGCCCCGCTCCATCTGGGCGGCATGCTCGGCGCAGCTCCGCAGCAGCAGCCGGGCGATACCGCCGATGAAGCCGAACGCCGCTCTGCGTATCGGCCCCCGGCCCGGTCTGGACGTGACGGCGACCGCCGCGTCCAGCCCGCGGACGAACCGGCGCGCGGCGGCTATGTCGGGATGAGCGGAGGGCCCCGTACCGGCGACGACCGGAGCGAGCACCGCGCGCAGCTCGGCGACCCGCATCCACCACAGGAAGGGCGAGCCGATCACGAGGACGGGCGCGGCGGGGATCCGTCTGCGGCGGCCGCCGCCGGCGAGGGTGTGCGCCGGATGCGTACGGTCCTCCAGCCAGCTGTCGCAGTCGGGGGTGAGCGCTATGGCGGAGGGGACCGGCACCTCCAGCCGCTCCGCGAGGTCGCGGACCAGCCGGTAGAGATCGGGCGCCGCCCGCTCCGTGACCGGGACGGTGGGGCTGAGGGCGGGCCTGGCGCGGGCGATCACGGCCGCGACGGCGCCGCCGAGCAGCAGCACGACCACCGCCACGGCCGTCACGACCCAGCGGGCGGTGTCCCAACCGGCGCCACCGATATGGCCTGTGGCCCCGCCGACGAGCAGGACGACGGCGACGGCCGCGGGCAGCAGAGCCACCGCCAGCGCCCTGCCGCGGATACGCAGCACGGCGAGAGCTCGGACACGGGCGCCCTGAGCGCCCAGCTCGTCACCGATACCGGAACCGGAATCGGACATCGTCGGACCTCACCCCCTCTGCCCCCGCGGCGGTGTAGCTCACTCCCCCACTGTGGCACCCGCCACCGACATCGCAATGCCGGTGGGCCAAGTGCCGGACTGCTTGCGCCGCACCCTAGTTGGACCCGGGAGACGCGTCATCCGGATAGCCCATCCGTCACCCGATGGAATGGCTCTGGTCAAAGCTGCTGACGCGGCGGGGTTCCGGGCTCGGTTTTCCGGTGGGAGGCGAGCGGGCCACGGCTCCAGCCCTTGCGGACGCCGGCGTATGTCATACGCTTCCGGACCCGCGGAGCGCGGCTGGAGGGGGAGGGCCGGGGCAGGGCACGGAACGGGGACAACCGGCCGGAGCAGCCTCGGCCGGTCGTCCTCGGCCCTCAGCCCTCAGTCCTCAGCCCTCAGCCCTCAGCCCTCGGGATCAGGCTTCCGCGGCCTCGCGGGCGATGTCCGTACGGTGCTGGGAGCCGGACAGGCTGATGCGGCCCAGCGCCGTGTACGCCCGCTCGCGGGCCTGCGTCAGGTTCTTGCCCGTCGCGGTCACCGACAGCACGCGGCCGCCGGCGCTCACGACCGTGCCGCCGTCCAGCCGGGTTCCGGCGTGGAGGACGTACGCGTCGGGGGCGTCCTGCGCCGCGATCTCGTCCAGTCCCTCGATCGGGTCACCCGTACGCGGGGTGTCCGGGTAGTTGTGCGAGGCGACGACGACCGTGACCGCGGCATCGTCGCGCCAGGTCAGCGGGGGCAGGTCCGCGAGCGTTCCCTCGGCTGCCCCGAGCAGGACACCGGCCAGCGGGGTCTTCAGCCTGGCCAGGACCACCTGGGTCTCCGGGTCGCCGAAGCGGGCGTTGAACTCGATGACCCGTACCCCGCGGCTCGTGATCGCGAGACCGGCGTACAGCAGCCCGGAGAAGGGCGTACCGCGGCGCCGCAGTTCGTCGACCGTGGGCTGGAGGACGGTCTCCATGACCTCGTCCACCAGCTTGGGGTCGGCCCACGGAAGCGGGGAGTACGCGCCCATGCCGCCCGTGTTGGGGCCTTCGTCGTTGTCGAGGGCGCGCTTGAAGTCCTGCGCGGGCTGTAGCGGAAGGACCGTCACACCGTCGGTGATCGCGAAGAGCGAGACCTCGGGGCCGTCGAGGAACTCCTCGATGACGACGCGGCCGCAGGCGAGGGCGTGCTCGCGGGCCGCGGCGATGTGGTCGGTCACGACGACACCCTTGCCGGCGGCGAGACCGTCGTCCTTGACGACGTAGGGCGCGCCGAAGGCGTCCAGCGCGTCGTCGATCTGCTCCGGCGTGGTGCAGACGTAGCTACGGGCCGTCGGAACGTTCGCCGCGGCCATCACGTCCTTGGCGAAGGCCTTGGAGCCCTCCAGCTCCGCCGCTTCCCGGGACGGGCCGAAGCAGGGGATGCCCGCGTCGCGTACGGCGTCGGCGACCCCCGCCACGAGCGGCGCCTCGGGCCCGACGATGACGAGACCGGCCTCCAGCTCGGCGGCGAGGCGGGCCACGGCCGCGCCGTCCAGGGCGTCCACCGGGTGCAGCTCGGCGACGTCGGCGATACCGGCGTTGCCGGGCGCGCAGTGCAGAGCGGTCACGTCGGGGTCGAGGGAGAGAGAGCGGCACAGGGCGTGTTCGCGGGCGCCGCCGCCGATGACAAGGACCTTCACGAGAGGCAGCCTAGCCCGGCCAGGGCACCCTTCCGTGTGCGGGCCTTGTACGGGCCACCCAGAACCGGCCGCCTAGTCGTTCGTATATTCCTCCACAATCGTCGCGCCCAGCTCGCGCACGATCAGGTCATGGCCGGAGAGCGCGGAGTCGACGAGATCCGGATCGTCCTCCTCCGGGGTGTCGTCCTCCGGGGCCACTGGTGGAGGCGGCGGGGGCGCGGTGGGCCTGCTGTCCGCCCTGGGCGGCTCGGATCGCGCCGGGGTGTAGGCGGGGGCGGCGGGTGCCTGGGATGCGGGCGCCGACGACGACATGCCGGTCGGGGCTTGCGGGGAGGGGCGCTGCGCGGGGGACGGGGCAGGAGCGGGGGCCGCGGGGCGGCCGCCGTACCCACCGGCATTCCCTCCACCGTTTCCGCCACCGCCGCCGTACCCGCCGCCACCGGCACCGCCGAATCCGCCTCCGCCGCCTGCCTGGGGCGGTGGCGGGGTGCCACCCGACGGGTCGACGATGGCCTCGATCTTCCACTGCACGTGGAACTGCTCGGACAGCGCCTGCTTGAGCACGTCCTCGCTGCCGCTGCTCGTGAAGTTGTCGCGGGCGCCCGCGTTGATGAAGCCGACCTGGAGCGTCGTCCCGTCGAACCCCGCGACCTGCGCGTTCTGACTGAGCAGGATCCAGGTGAAGCGCCGGCGGTTCTTCACGGCCTCCAGGATGTCCGGCCACATGTTCCGTACCTGACCGGCGCCCTGCGTCATACCGAGGCCCGGCGCGGCGGCCGCGGGGGCGGCGGCAGCGGGTTCCGGCGCGGCCGGGGAGGGGGCGGCGGCTGGCCGGCCCTGCCCCGGTCCCTGCCCCGGCGTCGACGCGGTGGGCCACCCCCCGGGACGGCGACCTGCGTCCGGCGCGGCAGCCCCCGGCCACGCACCGGGCCGCTGCGGCTCCGCGGCGGGCTCGGGCGCGGGTACGGGTGCGGCGGCGGGCTCGGGTACGGGGGGAGACGCGGCAGGCGGGCCGCCCTGCGCAGCGGCCGGCACAGGAGCGGGAGCGTGCGCCTCGGGTCCGGGCACGTACCCCATCGTCGGGCCGGGCGCGTACCCCATCGCGGGCCCGGGACCGCCGGCCGAGAAGGCGGCGGCCCCGGCCGAGGACGCGGCCGCCGCACCCCGCTCCAGCCGGTCGAGCCGCGCCTGCACCGAACGCTCGTCGTCGAAGGCCGCCGGCAGCAGCACCCGCGCGCAGATCAGCTCCAGCTGCAGCCGGGGCGACGTGGCCCCGCGCATTTCCGTCAGCCCGGTATTGACCAGATCGGCCGCCCGGCTCAGCTCGGCCGCACCGAAGACCGACGCCTGGGCCTGCATCCGCTCGACGACATCGGCGGGTGCGTCGATCAGCCCCTTCTCCCCGGCATCCGGCACGGCGGACAGGATGACCAGGTCACGCAGCCGCTCCAGCAGATCGGCGACAAAGCGCCGCGGGTCGTTGCCGCCCTCGATGACCTGCTCCACGACCTCGAACGCCGCGGCGCCGTCGCCCGCCGCGAAGGCGTCCATCACCGAATCGAGCAGCGACCCGTCCGTATATCCGAGCAGGGCCGTCGCCATGGCATACGTCACACCGTCCTCGGCCGCGCCCGCGAGCAGCTGGTCCATGACGGACATCGAGTCACGCACGGACCCGCCACCGGCCCGCACGACCAGCGGCAGCACCCCGTCCGCAACCGGGATCCCCTCCTGCCCGCACACCTCACCGAGATAATCGCGCAGCGTCCCCGGCGGGACCAGCCGGAACGGATAGTGGTGCGTCCGCGACCGGATCGTGCCGATGACCTTCTCGGGCTCGGTGGTCGCGAAGATGAACTTGAGATGCTCCGGCGGCTCCTCGACCACCTTCAGCAGGGCGTTGAAGCCCGCCGAGGTGACCATGTGCGCCTCGTCGATGATGTAGATCTTGTACCGGCTGCTCGCAGGCCCGAAGAACGCCTTCTCGCGCAGATCACGGGCGTCGTCCACGCCACCGTGCGACGCGGCGTCGATCTCGATGACATCGATCGACCCCGGCCCGTTCCTGGCCAGGTCCTGACAGGACTGGCACGTCCCGCACGGGGTCGGCGTGGGCCCCTGCTCACAGTTCAGACACCGCGCGAGGATGCGCGCACTGGTCGTCTTCCCACAGCCGCGCGGCCCACTGAACAGGTACGCGTGATTGACCCGGTTGTTCCGCAGGGCCTGCTGCAGCGGGTCAGTGACATGCTCCTGCCCGATGACCTCGGCGAATGACTCGGGGCGGTAGCGGCGGTAGAGCGCAAGGGACGACACACCTACGACGATATAGGCCCCCTACGACAACGCCCCCATACCACCACCCCCAACGCAAGCGCCCCCCACGCACCCGCCAGAGCCAACCTACCCTTGCTGCCTTCCGGCCCTGGGGGAGTTCAGTCAGATAGCGCCACGTGAGGGGCTCCGCACACAGTACCCGATGCCGGAGGCGCGAACGAGTTCGCGAGCACTCCCCCGCGTCTTGTATTGTTTGCCGCGGAGGATTCGCCTAGAGGCCTAGGGCGCACGCTTGGAAAGCGTGTTGGGGGCAACCCCTCACGAGTTCGAATCTCGTATCCTCCGCCATTGCTCTCACCGGGCAATACGTCGTAGGCCCCCACCGCACGCGGTGGGGGCCTACGACGTTGTCTCAGCCCCCGTTGTCCTGGTCTTTGTCCACAAGGGCTGTTTCCGGGGCTCCCCAGATCGCGGCGCCGATCTTTCGGGCCACCTCCTTCAACAGGTGGTCGGGGACGTGGAGGTACCGCGCCCTCATACGCGCGGCCCCGCCCGGTTCCCAGCCCATGATCTGGTCGATGACCCGGTCCGGTACGCCCAGCAGCATGAGGACCGTTCCGGCGGTGTGCCGGGCATCGTGCAGCCGGCCATCCCGGACCGCGGCGTCGTCCAGAAGTCGCTTCCAGTCGTGGTAGTCCGTGTTCGGACTCAGCGGTCCGCCCGTGAGCTTGGTGAAGACGTAGTCCGATTCGGTCCACAGGTTCCCGGCGGTCTCACGCTCCCGGGCCTGAGCCTCCTTGTGCGAGCGCAGCATCAAGACCAGCGGGCCCGGCAGGGGTACGGCTCGACGCCCGGCACGGGACTTGGTGTTCTTGGTCTCGCGCCGTACCTGGACGCGGTCGGGGCAGTAGCCGGCCTTCCGGCCGCACGGCGCTGCCTCCGTGCACCCATGCTCGTACTTGGGTCGCAGCCGGTTCCGGCGCAGCTTCAGGTACTCGTTGTCCAGGTCAACGTCCGCCCACCGGAGGCCGAGCGTCTCGCCCTGCCGGAGTCCGAGGGCCAGTGCCAGCATCCAGCGGGCGCTGTTCCGGCGCTTGTTCACTTCGAGCAGGAGTCGCTGCACCTCTTCCACGGAGTAGGGCTCAACCTCCGTTTCTTCCTCTTCCATCCGCGGCGGCTTGGCCAGCGCTGCGGCGTTCTTCGTGGCGTGGCCGCGCCGCACCGCCTCACCGAGGGCGGTGCGGGCGGTGCGGTGTGCCTGGTGAGCCGTAGCGGCCTTACTGCCGTTCTTCTGCATGCGGCCATAGAGGCTTTCCAGGTGTTCCGGCTCCAAGCGGTCGATGCGGTGCCTGCCGATGCCGGTTACGAGGTGGACGCGAACGGCAACCTCGTAACCGTCGTACGTGTTCTCGCTGACGACCGGCTTGGCGATGTTCTCGACCCAGTGCCACAGCCACTTTTCGACCGTCCACGGCTTGCCGGGCTGCTGAGCCGATCCCTGGTCACGCTGCTTTTCCAGCTTGCGGACCTCATCAACCAGTTCTTTGCGGGTGGGGCGGGTGAGGTGGCGCCGGTAGGGCGTGCCGTCGTCCTTGTAGCCCATCGGCACCCGGGCATGCCAACGGTCGTCTTTGCCGTAGTAGATGGCCGACTCGCCGTTGGCCCGGCGGGTGCGCTTCTTCTCTTCCACAAGGGGCCCTTTCAGGCGGCTGGCTTGTTGGCGGCGCGCAACCGGCGCACGTACTCGGGGATGGCAACGGCGGGCACTCGGCGGAGCCGGCCGATGGGGACGGACTCCAGCTCTCCCGTGCCAATGAGCCGGAAGCAGAGGGTGCGGCCGATGCGGAGTCGACGGGCCGCTTCTTCGACAGTGAGCAGTGCCAGCGTGGGGTCATCAACGTCAGGGCGAGACGTGCGCATTCGATGGGCTCCTCAGTGCGTGGCGGGCGGGCGTGTCCGCCCTGTCCTGGGAGATCCGCCACGTCCGCCACGCCGCCACATCGCAGGTCAGGGGCCTGAGTTTGTGGCGGATAGCGAATGTGTGGCGGATAGGTGCCGCCACACGTGGGGTGTGGCGGCACCTGGTGGCGCTGGGGCTCAGCCGGCGACCGGGAAGAGCGGTGTGGCGGTTTCCGCAGACATGTGGCGGATGACCGTGGCGGTATCCGCCACGGATTCACCCCCGCTGACCTGCGGTGTGGCGGACGTGGCGGACGTGGCGGATTCTCCGGGGGACGGAGGGCAGTACCGGTTCCACGCGTCCGCGAGGTCCTCGGCGTAGTACCCCTTGGGGAAGCCGGAGGGGGTGCGGATGCCGCGTGGCTTGATGGGCTTGTTCGCCGGGGTGACGTACTGGCCGAGCAGCTTGGCCAGGGTCCGGGAGTTCAGCGGCTTGTCGTCCAGGTCGCCCCACGGGGCGTCGTCCATGCGGAGCAGGACTTCGAGGATGACGGCGGTGGGCATCCGGTCGGCGCCGCAGAACACCTTGTCGCGCAGATCGGTGAGGAGCCGGATCCCGGTGGAAGCTTCGTCGTTGTCGTGCCCGGCACTGATCAGCTCCAGGCACGCCGCGCGGGCCCGGGAGGGCCAGTCCCCGCCGGCCGCGTCCGCGACGGCGAGCAGCGGTTCCCACACGTCGGCCGGCCGGTCGGTGACACCGTCGGGCATCTCCGGCCAGGCGTCCGCGACCAGGTCGCGGACGGTGTCGGCCCACTTGGCGAGCAGGTCCCGCAGGGCGTGGCCCTGCTTCTCGTGGGTGCGCTGGCGGTAGGACTCGACCGACTCGTTGGGGGCCCGCTTGCGCATGCGGACGATGACCGACCGGGTCAGGACCGTGTCCGGGAGCGAACCAAGCCCCGCCATGGCGACGGCGCAGTACGAGCCGAAGACCTGCGCGTTCTGGTTGGACCCCTCTCCGACGCACCGCAGCGCGCCGCCGATGCGCCGGTATCCGGCGTTCAGGAAGCCTCGCAGTGCCTCGTCCGCACCGGCCTTGGGGCCGAAGATGGTGTCCACCTCATCGAACAGCACCGTGGGCAGGCCCTCGGCGGAGTCGACCAGCCGGTAGAGCGCGTTCGCGGACGCGGACACCGTGCTGACCGGGCGGGGGGTGAGGAGTTCCACGATCTCCAGCGCCCTGGACTTCCCCGACCCCGGTTCCGGGGAGAGGAACGCGATGCGGGGCGTGGTCTCGAAGCAGTCGATCAGGTGGGCGTGCGCGTCCCACAAGGCGACCGCGACGTACGCGGACTCGGTGGGGAAGATGTTGAAGCGCCGGTGGAAAGCTTCCACTTCGTTGAGCAGGGCCGCGCCGTCGATGTCGTTCATGCGGCGTTCCTTTCTTCCTGCGGGGTGTGTAGCTGGCAGGTTGTGCGGTGGGCGGCGTGGCTCTCGATCAGGGCGAGTACCTGGTGGTGGCCGGAGGCGAACAGGTCGCGTCCGCACATGCAGGACGATGCGGCGGTGGGGGTGGCGCCTCTGGGGGCGGTGATCCGCAGCCGGGCGACCACGTAGAGCCCGGAGTCTTTCTGCGGGTCAGGGCGAACAGCAGTGGGGACGCCTTCGGCGGCGACTTTCAGCGCGCTACTGCTGGACGGGGCCGGGGCCGGTTCGGCGGGGCGGGGCAGGTCGGTGTTGAACTGCCTCTTAATGGGGGGATTCGGGGGCGCGCTCATGACGCCGTGCGGGTCGGGTTGTGGGCAATCGACCAGTTCAGGGCGCTGGCAATGACGGGCGCGCACTCGCTTTCCCGCAGACCGGCCGCCATTCCTGCCCGCTTAAGAGGCTCTTCCACCTCAGCGCGTGTGAGGGCGCCGGACGCAACGAACCGCCCCAGAGCTCGGGCGGCCCGGGTCAGCGTCCAGTTCCGCACCCCTTCACCCGCCCCCGCGACGTTCGCGGTCTCGGCCCTGAGAGCCGCTGTCGCGTACCTGGAGGACCGGGACGGTGGCGCGACGACCGTTAATGGCCGGGACGCTTGGCGGGCCGTCAGGCGGGCGCGCAGCCAATCCGGGAGTGCGGCGACGGGGGCCGGGTCGATGATCGTGTAGGGCCCGGCGGCGGTGGCGCTTCCGGCGGCGACGACGTACCCGCCCCACGCTCGGGTGTCGATCAGGGGCCCGAGCCTGCCCGCCGTGTTGGCGAGCCGGACACCGGGCGGCGTGGCGAAGTAGAGATGTTCGCCGCCGCTCGCGGTCCGGGTCCGGTAGGTGGTGGGGACTACCTGTCCGGCGCGCTCGCAGAGCGCCTTGAAGGTCGTCACGCCGGAAGGCGTGTCCGTACTGCCCTTGCCGCCTTTGCGCTTGGGCATGTCCAGGTCCACGACGACCAGCCCGGAAGGGCCGGTGGCCACACCGACGTTGAAGGAAAGCGTGGACCACGCCCGGCGGATACGGTCCGGGTCGGTCGTGGCCCGGTCCTCCCACTTGCGGTGGAAACCCGCACAGTCCCCGATGCCGGGGCAGACGGACTCACCATGCAGGGCGGGGCGCTTGTCGCCGGGACGCAGCGGGAAGACCGCCCACCCTCGCTCGGCGGCGTCCAGCGCTGCGGACAGCAGCGCGGAGGGGGGTTCATGAGTCATGCTGGATGTCTCCAGTTCTCTTCAGTGGGCTGGGAGCCCGGGGCGACCGCGAATCTTTGGCGAGACGGAGCGGTCACCCCGGGCGTCATTTGCCCTTCGGGCGGGCGAGCTTGAGCGTGATACCGCCGATGCCGATCGGTCCGGCGGCGCCGGCGACAACAGCTGCGGTGCGGGCCGCGAATTCGATGAGCGCGAGGACCGCGGCAATGGTGCCGAGGAGTCCGATGGCGCCAGTGGTGACGACGACTATCGGGAGCAGGTAGGCGCGGGCCGGACGGCCCTGCGCGGGGGCGCTGGTGACGATGACGATGGGCTGGCCGGTCGTCTGCGCCTGGCGGTAAGCGTCGGCGGGGATGTGCGGCGGGAGGGTGCCCCGGGGTTCGCGGTCGTTCATGACGTGCTCCTTCCGGGTACGGAAAGGCCCCGCCGGAAGGCGCTCCGGCGGGGCCCGTTGGTGACGGTGTGTGGTTGTAGTGACTAGTGGCTACTGCCTACTGGCTAGTGACAAAGCACCTGTTGAAAGCCCCTGTGTGGCCAGTAGAGGGCCGTTCTACCGGTTAGTGGCAAGTTGGCGGTAGCCACTAGCCGGTAGCGCTGTGTGGGCGCTCAGGCGTGGTTGGGGTGGACGTAGACGGAGTGCGGTCCGTTGTCCCGGTAGGTCAGCTCCCCGCGCTCGGCTGCGGCCTTGAGCGCGTCGCGCACGGCCTGCCGGCTGCGCCCTACGAGGTCCGCGACGGCCTTGGGCTTCATCCCCGCAGCGCCCGCAGACTCGATCGCGTCGAGCGCTTCGGCGAGCCATGCCGGGCCGCTGTCCGTGCTGTCCTCGTCGCGCAGGGCGGACAGGTTGAGCCCGCCCTCGGCACGGTCCGCACCCGACTGGCCGGTGTCGGCGCCGGGTTCGGGGGTGGTGCCGAACTGTGCGTCGATCTGCTGCATGAACTGCCGCGCCAGCTCGTCCTCGCCCGGCTGTGGTGCGTCGGTGTCTCGCAGGGCGGAGAGGTTCAGCCCCGACCCGCCCGTGGCCCCGCCCACGGCAGGCGACGACTCCGCGTGCCGCCCGGCGTCGGGGGTGGTGGTGAGGTGGTCGCGCATCCATGCGGTGCGGGCCGTGTCCCAGCGCCGTGCGTACGCGGGTCCGGCGGCGCGTGTCGAGGGGGTGTCGAGGGTGGGGTGTCGGTCGGAGGTGGCAGCAACGATGTCGCGGATCTGGTTGGGGAGGATGCGCCAGTTCTTGAACAGCGCGACCGGTGATTCGGGGGTGGCCATGAACCCGGAGCCCTTGTAGGGGGCCTGGTCGACGCGCAGGCCGCGGGAGCCGGGGAACTGCTTGGACAGGTCCATGCCTTCCGTCTCGCCGCCCGTCAAAGCGACCCGCACCTTGGCTTCCCGGCGGATCATGAGGTTGCCGAGCACGGAGCCGGTGGAACCGAGCGCGGTGAGGACGGTGCGGATGCCCATGGCGCGTGCGATGCGGATGACTTCGAGGATCTTCTCCCCGAGCTTGCGCATCTGCTTGTCGTTGCTCGCCAGGATCTCCGCGCCCTCATCGATGACGAGCATGATCTGAGGAATCTGCGCGGAGACCGGCAGGAGATCGGTGTTCGCCTGCGACAGGAGGTCCTGGTAGGCCATCTTGCGGTGCTTGGCCACCTTCACTGCGGCATCGAGCATCAGCAGCGCTTCGTCGTAGGTGCCGGCGAGCCAGTCGACACCGGGCCTCATTCCGCCTGCGGTCTGCCCCTGGCTGTCGAGGGCGGGGCGGACCCAGGGTAGGCCGGCCGATCCGGCGTTCAGGTCGATCACCCACGTCAGCACGTCCACCGCGCGGGCGAACCCGGCGAGGATGACATGCACCATGTTCGTCTTGCCCGACCCGGTCGGCCCGACCACCAGCGCGCACTGCTCGCGCAGGTACGCGCAGATCTCCTCGGCGTTGGTGCGGTAGCCCCAGGGCAGGCCGGTGTAGATGGAGAGCGGCCCGTAGTCGGTGGGGTAGGTGAGTTCGGCGGACAGGACATCGGCGGTGGTGACATCGATCAGAACACGGCCCTGGTGGATCCCGGGCCCGGCGGTGGCGGTGCAGCCGTGCGGCAGGCGCGCATCCGCACTGAGCTGCGCCGTCTCCTTCGCGATCCGGTCGTACGTCGTGCCGCCGGCGGGGAGTTCGGCGTCGATGGTGAAGCCGGTGCCGGTCGGCCACATCTCGACCGCGAGCACGCGCAGCGTGATCCCGCACACCCGCCGCACCCGGTCGACCCACTCGGCGGCGATGGCCCGGCGGTCCGCGGACAACTCGGCGGCGACCTGGCGTTCGGCCGCGGCAATGGCCTCCTCCTCCCGCGCCTCTTCGTAGAGGCTCGCGGTGCGGGCGGCGGCGCCCATGCCAATACCGATCGTGGCCAGCGACCCCAGGGCGGCCCAGGTCAGGGGGCCGGTGGTCATGGCCCACGTGGTCCAGCCGGCGCCGACGAGCCAGGACGCGGCGCGGGTGGCGATCGTACGCCCCGCGTTACGCACCCGCAGCCCGGCCACCGTATGACCGAGCGCCCCGGCAGCGCCGGCCGCGAGCACCCAGCCGGGAGGCATGCCAGTGGCCGCGCCGGTGGTGGCGACAGCGAACGCGCCGGTCGTGGCGGACAGGGCACCGGTCACCGGTCCATGACCGGCCGCCCAGTCCCACACCGGCCCACCGCTCACATCCTGCTTCTGTTTCTGGGTCTTCTTGCTGGTGGTGGTGTTGGTGCTCATCAGACGTTCCAGCCCTTCTCGGCCTCGGGCCCGTTACGCGGGTCCTCGTGACGGGCGATGTCCGCCTCGTGCGCCAGTCGGAACAGCGGCCCCAGGTCACCGGCCGCGTCCACGGCGTTCATCAGGACCCGGAAGATGTCGTCGAAGCCGTCCGCGACGCCCTTCTCCAACGGGAACTCACTGTCGGAGCGCTCGGCGAGGATGCGGAAGGTACTGGCCACCGACGTCAGCGCCTCGGGCAGGTTCTCGACCATGGCCAGGATCTCCATGCTCCCGTCCGGGTCGTAGGTGCGGGCGGCGTTCTCCATCTCGGCCGCGGCCTCTTCGAAACGGAATCCAGACACGTTCACAACCTCCTGATACGGACCCGGTGCGCTCGGGATGAGCCGTGCGGGACGCTCGACGCGGTCCCCGATCTCTTCGCCCTCGTTCTCAGCCGCCGCGTCCAACGCGACCGCTTCACTGTCCAGAGCGGCACGAATCGCGTGGTCACGCGCGTCCCGCTCCATCTGCGCGGCACCGATCAGACGCCGGTAGAAGCGGCGTCCCGGATACATCAGCCACGACCAGCCGATCCGCCGGCCAAGCGGGGTGGTGAGCACACCCAGCACCCCGAGCGGCGCCGCCAGGACCGCGGCCAGCAGACGACGCCCCTGCAGCCGCAGCGCGGAACGCCACAGAGCCGACCTGGCCCGGCGCCGGGCCGCCGCATGACGCACCGACGCCCGCTTGCCGTCGACCTGGTTCTGCGCGCGCCGGTCACGCGCAGCACGGGCCTTACCGACCGCCGCGTCGCGCATCCGCCCCACACGCCCCATGCCCCTGCTCATGGCGCGGCCGATGCCGCCTTTGGACGCGGAACGGGCCGTACGGGCCGCAGACTTGGCCGCGCGGCGAGCGTCCGCCACCTGCCGGCGGTCGGCCGCACCCTGCGACCGGGCGGTCGCGCGGGTCGGCGCCTGCTGCCTGGCCGCCTGCCGCAGCGCCCTGACCTGCCCAAGACGGCCGGCCGATGCACGGCCCGACGCGAGCGAGGAACGCCCACCACCGGCAGACGACGGAGCGGCATGCCGACCCTTGCCGGTAAGGGACTTGGCAGCGACTCCGCCGGAACGAGAGGTGAGCCCCGCCCCGCCGCGGCCACCGCCCGTACTCGTACGCCCGGAGCGTCGGCCCTGCACGGGAACACCACCAGGCACGCGCGACCCGGTGCCGCGCGGCGTCAACAGGGAAGCTGATCCGGCCGTGCCGCGTGCCGCGGTGCGCTTGCGCGCGGCGCGGGTGGCGGCGACCGTGCCGAGGACCACGGCACCGGTCGCCGCGACCGCGGCAGCGACCGGACCACCGGTGAGAGCGGCGGTGGCGATCAGCCCGGCGGTGGAGTTGGCGCCGGTCATCGCGAGCGGCACCACCGGCCAACCGCCCGGCGTGTGCCCGACCTGCCCACCGGCAGGTGCCGGGGCGGGGGCCGATTCTGGTGTCTTTTCACTGGTGGGCGGGGGTGCAGCCGCAGGGGCTGCTACCGCTTCCGTACTGGTGTCAGTCATGCTGTGAGCGCTCCTCTTGGGGAGACAGGAGGCCCGGCCGGATGCTGTGGAGGCTGGGGCCGGGCCTCTGCGGACGGTGCGGGTCAGATCTGGTTGCGCTCCAGGGCGAAGAAGGTGACGTTCGCGCCGGCCAGGTGGGGGTACGCGCTGGTCACCAGGTCGAACAGCTCCTGGAAGGCGTCCGCGCGGGTGGTACCGGGGCGCGGAGAGTAGGTGCCGGTCCGCGTAGACGCGGCGAGACCGGGCTTGTCCACGGTCAAGACGTAGAAGTGGCTGCCCTGCGACGGGCGGAGACTGGACACGACGAAACTCCCGGGAAGTTGGAGGGGGTCAGGCGGCGCGCTGGTCCTCGGGATACGCGCAGGTCACGCACATGCCGAGCGACGTCGGGATGCAGTACCCGGCATCGGTCTGGCACTCGGGGCAGGTGCGGCGCGCGAGCATCGCCTTGGCCAGTGCCGCCGCACGAGCGGGGGTCATGGGCCGGACGGGCTTCGCCGCGTCGACGCGGTAGAGGTAAGCCACGGACACGCCGGACTTGCGCCGGCGGGAGCGCCGCATCACCTGAGCCGCGATGTCCTGACCACCAGGGCGCAGGCCGCGGGCCCGTAACTGGCGGCGGGTGGCGAGCCCGTCGGGGGCAAACTTCCACGGGAAGGTCGGTATCCCGAAGCGGACGCCGTTCGGGTCGTAGCACTTGCCGAACGCCGGGGACATCAGACGGCCGCCTTGTCCAGGCCGACAGTGGCCGTCTCGTTCCGGCGCGCGGCGACCCACCCGACCGACCAGCCGGTCAGGTTGGCCAGCTCGCGGACGCTCTTGCCGGCGTTCGAGGGGGCGTTCACAGCGGCACGGGCTTCGGCCTCGGCGAGCTTGTTCACGGCGGGCGCGGGGGTGTTCACGGGCCTGTTGACGGAGGCGTTCACGACGGGCCGCTTCGGGTTCTCCGCAGCGTTCACGGCGACCGGCTTCTGCGTGTTCACGACAGGTACCGGAGTACCCGCCGGGCGCTGCTCAACCTGTTCACGGACGACGTGCTCCGTACGGGCCGTGATCCCCCGGTGTTCGGCAGCGCGCCGCTGTCCCTCGCGCTCACGATCGGCCCGCTCCTGCTCTTCCCGCTGGGTACGGACCCGTTCCTCGCGTTCCTCGCGCCGCTGCCGCTCCTCACGCTCCCCGCGCTCCCGCTCCATGCGCTCGGCATGCTCACGGGCCTCGCGCCGCTCCGCGGCCTCCGCGTCCAGCCGCTCACGTTCGAGCCGCGCGGTGTGTTCACGGGCCTCTTGCTCCCGCCGTTCATCACGGTCGCGGTCACGGTCGGCCTGTTCACGAGCCTCGCGTTCACGACGCTCCCTGTCGTCCCGCTCGCGCTGTTCACGGGCCTCGGCATCAGTCTGTTCACGGGCGCGCTGAGCGTCGTGTTCATGCTTGGTCCGGGCGATAGCCCGGGTGATCGCCCGGCGCCATCCGAGACCCGCATCCGCGATCACGATCAGGATCAGCGGGATCACCGCGTGCACGGCGACGCCGACGTAATCGCGCTTGAGCGCGGAATCTCCGACGTTGAGACCGAGCGTCATCAGGCCTGTCATCCAGCGCAGCAGCGTGGCCCAGGGGCCGCCCTTCTCATCGAGCCTGGCCACCGTGGCCTCAAGCCGGATCGTCACGATCACGGCCACATCGACCACCAGAGGCAGGATCGGCGCCGTGTACTGCCACGGACCCTCCGGAGTCACCCGGGCGACCAGCGGCGTCACCGTGAGCACGGAGTACAGCACCGCACCGGCCGTGACACCCCACGTGCCCAGCCGGAGCGTCCGCTCCGCACCCGCGATGTCCTCCGGATTCGGGGCGGTCATCACACCGCACCCCCCACCGCGATCACGGCGGCCACGATCAGCAGCACACCGGCCGCGCATGTCAGGTCGACCGCGCGGCGCAGATTGGCGAACTTGGCCATTGCGATCCGGGAGAGCTTTGCGATGTCCTGTGCGCGCTTGTCCTCGTCCAGCTCCGTGCGGATCTCCTCAGCGGTGAGCGTCGCCCACCGGGGAAAACCCGCCGGGCGGGTGCCGCCAAGGTTCGGCCGGACCGCCCGCAGCAGAACCGCAGCGGCAGCGACCAGTAGTGCGACACCCGTCCCGCCCACCACGTACGCGGCGGCCGGAAGGGGAACGTCCTTGGCGACGGTCCAGACACCGGCGAGCAGGGCACCGGTGAACGCCAGGAGTAAGGCCGTCTTGTTGTCGGTCCGGGCGATCTCCGCCTTCACCTCCGCATGAGCGGCCGTCAGGCTCGTGTCCAGGGCGCTCACTCGGCACCGCCGAGGTGGTCGGGGTGCGTGCTGTAGCCGACCAGACGCAGGCGGGCGCCGACATAGTCCGCCCACGCGGTCAGGACCCGCGTCCGCCCACCGCTCTGCTCGCCGTAGGTCACCGTGGCGGGGTCGATACCGAGCGCCGACCGCCACGCCTCGAACGCGCCGAAGTCGTCGTGGAACGACACGTCCAGCCGGTCGGGAAAGATCGTGGAGACCCCGACGGTCGCGGCGGGCAGAGCCGGAAAGTCCGCGGCCAGCAGCCGCAGGGCCCGCAGCGGCACGGCAACGTCGCTCATCGTCTGAGCGCTCATGCCGCTTCCCCCGCCGTCTTGTTGGCCAGCACGCGACGGGCGGCCAGCACCCGCCGACGCGCCCGGCGGATACGCCGCGTGCCCAGCTCGGAGAGCGGCCGGTCCAAGGTCATGATCTGCGCGTCAAGCAGGGCAATCTCCGCCGTGATGACGGGCATCTCCAGCTCGATCGCGTCCAGCTCCGCCGGCGACGGATCGAAGTCGAGCGACGCTGCCGTAACGGCGGTCTGAAGTGCGGCGATGGTCTTCATGGGTCGTTTTCTCCTAAGCGCAGGAACGGCCTGAATAGCGGCCCCGGTGTCTCACCACCGGGGCCGCGCGCCGTTGAAGTCGGAACCTCCGGCTCCCCTCGGCCCCGTCCGTACGGCACCCCATGGGGTCCGGACGGACGGAGGAGGCAACCGGCCGCAGCGGTCATGGGCACTGCGGAGAGGCTGATCAGAACGGGGTCTCGGTTCTCCGATTCGCACGGCGCTGCTCGGTCCGGGGAGATCCGAAATCCCGGAAGTCTGAGGTCGCAGCTTCGAAGGTGTGCCGTGCGGTTCTTAGAGCCGATGGCGTTCCCGGTTAGGGGTGTGGGCCCCGGTGTGACGGGGGCCGGTTCTCGGTCGGCTGGTCTCCACTCGCCCCGGCCGGGGTGGTCACGGCCGTACTAACGCGGTGGATCACGCTGTGGAGTTGTTGGCATGACGCAGTCGGCCCGCTCCGAGATCTCCGGATTGGGCGATGGCCACACCAAGAGACTGGACCGGTGGACCGGTCCAGTCAAGCGTTGAATTTGAAGTTGGATCACGTCAGACCGGAAACCCACAGGTCAGACGGCATGACGGGGCATCAAAAAAGCTGGACCGGCGGACCGGTCCAGCTCCATTTCGACGGCTTGCCTACATTGCGTAGGTGTCCACCTGCTCGAACAGCGAGGAGGGGGTGGCACCTTCCTCGCAGACCAATGGGTGACCTTGCTGGTCATGCGCCGTGTGCATGAGTACGGCGACCGGGGTGGATACGGACACTCCCAAGCGCTCCGCCTCGGCGTCCGTAGCGAGGCGCACCGTGGTTACGTCCACTCCCTCGACCGGGAACCGTCCGGTCTGACGACGGACATAGCGCGTCGTACCTTCGGCGATAGGAGCGGTGTCGGCAAGGCGTGGTGCCGCCTCCGCGATCTCTGGAGGGAACCATGCCTCTACGCAGCTATTCGGGGTTCCGTCCGGGAGCTGGAGGACCCGGATGCGCCGGAGTGCCTGTACTCCGGGGGAGAGTCCGAGCGCAACGGCGACACGGACTGGAGGCTCTGCCCAGTCGGGCGTACCGACGCGCAGGAACGGCATCCCACCCAGGATGCGCGCCGAACCTGCTCGGCGGGCGCCGGCGGGACGTGCCACAGGTGTCTCCGTGACAACGAAACCGGTGCCCTGCTTGGCGACGACCACACCGTCGTTGCGGAGTACATCCACGGCCTTGATGGCGGTGGCCCGTGACACATCCCACTGCTCGGCCAGGTCGCGGCCGGATGGGATCGTGGCCCCAGGGGCGAACTCACCAGCGGCGATGCGGGCGCGCAGAGACTCAGCGATCTCCTCGTACTTCAGAACGGCCATGGTTTCCCCTATTCCACGCACTGGACTGGTCCACCGGTACACAGGATACTGCGACCATGTCGAATCTCGAATTGGCTCCCTCCGTGATGCGGTTCTACGGCGAGACAGTGAACGAGGACAGCCGCCTGCGTAACTCGGCAGACGGACGGATGGAACTGGCCAGGACCCAAGAGCTCCTCCGACGCTTCTTGCCCCCCGCGCCGGCACGTGTACTCGACGTGGGCGGGGGGACTGGGATTCACGCTGAATGGCTGGTGAAGGACGGCTACGACGTCGCTCTGGTGGACCCGGTACCCCGCCACGTTAAGGCCGCGTCGGCCGTGTGCCAGTCGGTCGTAGGGGACGCGCGCGACCTGTCCGAGCCGAGCGACAGCTTCGACGTTGTGCAGCTCCTCGGGCCGCTCTACCACCTGCCCGACCCCGCCGATCGGCGTAAAGCGCTGGCGGAAGCCTCCCGTGTGGCCAGGCCGGGCGGACTGGTCGCCGCCGCTGCGATCAATCGCTATGCGTCACTTTTCGAGCACGTTACGTACGCCCACCTGCACACCGCCCGAATCCATGACTCTGTCTCCAAGATTCTTGAGACGGCCGTCTACGACGGGACACGAGGGTTCACCCTGTCGTACTTCCACCGCGCCGAAGAGCTTGTGGCGGAGCTGGTGGCCGCTGGGCTGACAGATGTGCGGGTCTTCGGCATCGAGGGGCCCGCCTGGTCCCTCGTGAAGGCGGCGGAGCAGCAGCCTGGCGACGGCCCCACAGAAGAGCTGATTGCCTCGGCTTTGGATGCAGCTCGCATTGCGGAGCCGTACCCGGAACTCCTCGCTGCCAGCTCGCACCTGTTGGCAGTCGGCACGGTTCCCGTTGACATCGACGGCTGACGGCGAGGCTTCTCCAGCTCCGCTCGTTGTCCTGGTCTTTGTCCAGTGCGCTGACGGCCGCCACGGTTCACCGTCGTACGAGCCTCGCGACTGGCCTGCATGGTGAACCCCCATGAACGCCCCCGTACGGCCACTCGCACAGTTGGAAAGCGTGTTGGGGGCAACCCCTCACGAGTTCGAATCTCGTATCCTCCGCCATTGCTCTCACCGGGCAATACGTCGAAGGCCCCCGCAGCTCGCTGCGGGGGCCTTCGACGTTGGTGGTCTCAGTTTTGGTCTCAGTTGCTCCGAGGTGACGCGTCGGCTCGGTTGCTGGTCCGCTCCTCCGCCGCGCACCCCTCAAGGCCGACAAGCCAGAGCGCGCTCTCGTTGGTCATGGGGACGAGTGGATGTCGATCCCACGGGCCCGATGCTCCGCAGATGGAACAGATCACTCCGTTGAGCGCGAGCGACGCCTGTGGATAACTCTCGTGGCCGAAATCCTCCCTAGTAGTGTCAAGACGTGGCCACTCCCCTGTTCTTCGACACCGCCCTCCACACCCTCCCCTCAGTCCCCGAGGAGGCCGTGGAGCACGGCGAGGTGTTCACGCAGCGTTGGGTCGTCGATCTGATCCTCGACCTCGTGGGCTACACCTCTGACAAAGCCCTCTGCGACCTGAAGCTCGTGGAGCCGGCCTGCGGATCAGGAGCCTTTCTAGGAGCCGTGGCTTCGCGGATCAGCGCATCCTGCCGCGAGCAAAACCGTCCCATCAGTGACGCAAGCCATGCCGTGCGTGCGCTCGATCTGCTGGAGCGCAACGTCCGCAGGAGCCGCGAAGTCGTCGAGCAGCACTTGGTCGACGACGGCTGGAACCCCACAGATGCCCAGCAGGTGGCGGCGGCCTGGGTCGAGCAGGGTGACTACCTACTCCAGCCCGAAGGGACCCAGCACGCGGACTATGTGGTCGGCAACCCGCCCTACATCCGCCTGGAGGACGTCCCGGCGGACAGGATGGCTGTCTATCGTCACGCGTGCCCCACCATGGGCGGCCGCGCAGACATCTACGTCGGCTTCTTCGAAGTCGCCCTTCGAAGCCTCGGGGCAGGCGGACAGCTGGGCTTCATCTGCGCGGACCGTTGGATGCGCAATCAGTACGGCCGGCAGTTGCGCCAGCTGGTGACCAAGAACTTCAGCATGGATCTGGCTCTGGTCATGCACGATGTGGACGCCTTCCACGACCAGGTCTCCGCGTACCCCGCCATCACGCTGATCAGCAAGCGGCCTCAGGGGACCGCTGTGGCAGCGGACACCACGCGAGCCTTCGGTGCTCCTGAGGCCACCGCCTTCGCACGCTGGTACGCGACTGACCAGACAGAGTCGGTCACGACACCAGCGTTCCAGGCCGCTCGCATGCCGCACTGGTTCCCGGACGAGGACTCCTGGCCGAGTGCTTCACCTGCACGACTGGCAGTCCTCGAGGAACTGACAGAGCGCTTCCACCTGCTTGAGAGCAAGAAGTCCGGTACCCGAGTCGGCATCGGCATCGCCACCGGAGCGGACAAGGTCTTCCTCACCGACGACGGCACGTTGATCGAAGACGACCGCCTCCTGCCGATGGCCATGGTTCGCGACACCACGAGCGGCACGCTCAACTGGAACGGCACCTACCTGGTCAACCCCTGGACGGCCAACGGCGATCTGGTCGACCTCGCCGCGTATCCCCGGCTTGCCAGGTATCTCGACGAACACGGAGCCGCGTTGCGCAAGCGCTACGTGGCGGTCAAGCAGCCACACCGCTGGTACAAGACCATCGACAAGGTCGATCACGCGCTGACTCGGCGGCCCAAGCTGCTGCTCCCGGACATGAAGCTGACGATCCATCCGGTACTCGACGAGGGCGGACTGTACCCTCACCACAACCTGTACTTCATCGTCTCGGACGTCTGGGACATGCGCGTGCTGGGTGGTCTCCTACTCTCCAAGGTCGCGGAAGCATTCGTGGAGGCGTACGCGGTCAAGATGCGAGGGGGGACCCTCCGCTTCCAGGCTCAGTACCTCCGCAAGATCCGGGTCCCAGACCCGGAAGCGATCAGCGAGCGCGACCGAGAAGCCCTGGCGGCAGCTTTCGACAAGCGAGACGTGAGGGCCGCCACGGAGGCCGCCCTGCGCGTCTACGGACTTGCCGAGCTTCCTGACTAGGAGAGCGGATCTTGACGGTCACCCGCCAGGACTTCGAGGACGCGATAGCGACCTATTGGGGCGCCAAGCAGCTGCAGCGGGAGCAGTCCGCGATCAAGGCCGCGGTCGGCGCCGGCACCGCCGGATCCGTGCGCGGTGGTAAGCACTTCGACGCGATCGCGATCCTCCTGTCGAAGTTCTTCCTCGAAGCCGGCTACCCGCCCGAGAGCATCCGGGTCACCAAGAAACAAGGTCTGGAACTCCCCGGTTACTACCGCCCCCAGAAGCAGTGGGACCTCCTGGTGGTCCACGAGGGAGTGCTGGTTGCGGCTTTCGAACTGAAGGCCCTCGGTGGGCCGTCGTTCGGAAACAACTACAACAACCGGGTTGAGGAAGCACTCGGCAGCGCGGTGGATCTGCGACGGGCCGCCTTGGCCGAGCTGTATCCGAAGGAGAAGCCCTGGCTCGGTTACTTCTTCATCATGGAGGACGGCAGCGGCTCTCGGAGGCCGGTCAGCATCGCGAAGGGCGCGCTGCCTGCCGATCCAATCTGGCACGGCACCTCGTATCAGGACCGGTTCGGGATCTTCTGCGAGCGCCTTGTGGCCGAGCAGCTGTACGACGCCGCTTGCTATGTCACGTCCTCAGCCGAGGACCCCAAGCCCGTCGAACTGGTGAACAGCCTTGACTGGCGGCACTTCTCGGCTGCCATAAACGCCCGCCTCACGTACCTGAAGGAGCTCGGGATCCCCGGCTAGGAAAGACGATCGGGGCCCCGACCGATCCGGTCGAGGCCCCACATTCGGATGCCTTCGTAGGGGCGAGGACCCTTACCTCTGCCCGTCGCCGTACGCGCCGGGGTTCCGCGCCCGGTCCACAGCCTGTGCACACGCCTCCACGTAGGCAGACGAGACCGCGTCCTCGTCCGTGCCACGCACGTGGGCCTCGATCTCCTGGCCGGGCCGACGCGAAGTGTGCCAGCGCACCGGCAGGTCCGTGTACAGGTCGGGCTCGAAGTCCCATGCCCACGTCGACCATCGGGCAGGACTTCCGAAATTGAGCCGTTCGCCGCCCGCCAGAAACACGGCGTGGGCGTGGTGCACCATCCGGCGGTCAGGGATCGCGCGGCGGATGGACTGGGTGCCGGTACCCGCCCCGACCTCCCACTGCTCCCGCTCCACCTCCTCGACCCGAGCCGCTCGACCGGGCCGGTCCTCGCCCCACTGGGTAACCACCCGCTCCGCGTGCTCTCGGGAGGCGAAGGCCAGACGTCGGCCACCGAGGTCGGCGAGGTAGACCGCTGAGTCGACCGAGGCAGAGCCGGAGCTCCCGGCGGCCCCGAGTTCGGCCTGCACCGCCACGTCCGCAGGCGCGGCCCACAGCAGGGCTCCAATCTTGGCGGCGGTCTGCTGCAGGACGGGACCGGTCATGTGATGGACGAACCCCGGCCGAACGCGCCACACCTCGCGGGAACCGGCCGCCAGCCCACGCCGGGCGACCTCACCGCGGTTCCGCCGCACGACGTCGACGCCGAAGCCGCCGTGCTGGGGGCGTGCATGCACAAGCCCGCGGTGATCGACGAAGTACGCCAACTGCTCGACGCGGCCGACTTCTACCGCCCCGCGCACGAGACGGTCTGGCGCGCCATCCTCGCTCTGCACGGCGAGGACAAGCCGACCGACCCCATCGTCCTGTCGCACCAGCTGCGTGCCCAGGACGACCTGGAGCGGGTCGGCGGCGTGGTGTACGTCCACCAGCTGGCCGACGCCGTGCCCTCGACGAGCGGCGCCGCCTACTACGCCGGCATCGTGCGCAGGTTGGCCGACCTGCGTCGCTTGCGCGCCTCCGGCATCCGGACCGCCCAGCGCGCGATGGAGCCGGGCGCCGACCCGGACGCCATCCGCAGCGAGGTGGAGTCGGAGGTCCGCATCGAGCGCGAGCGTGCACTCGCCTCGGGACAGGGTCGGCTCTCCCGGTTCATCACCGACGGATGGCTCTTCGTCACCGAGACCGGCGCCGACACCGAGCCGCTGTAGGGCACGCGGGAGCAGACGGCCTGGTCATCCGGCGAGAGCCTGATGATCGTCGGAGCACCCGGCGTAGGAAAGACCACCCTGGCTCACCAGGTGATCCTCGCCTGCCTGGGTCTGGCGGACAGCGTCCTGGACATGCCGGTCGCACCGAGCCGACGGGTGCTGTACCTGGCGCTGGACCGGTACAAGCAGATCGCCCGCGCCATGGCCCGCAGCATCGGGCCCGAACACGAGCAGCGCTTGCGCGACGGGCTCGCTGTGTGGCAGGGACCTCTGCCCGCCAGCCTGGACAAGGAGCCCGACCTCCTGGCAGACCTCGCCGCCGCCCACCAGGCCGACACCATCGTGATCGACAGCCTCAAGGACGCGGTGAGCACCCTGGTCGACGACGCGCTTGGCGTCGCCTACAACAACGCCCGCCAGCGAGCCATGCGCAACGGCGTCGAGATCATGGAACTCCACCACCAGCGCAAGGCCACCGAGGGCGCCCCACGCGCCCAGAAGCCCACCCTGGACCGGGTCTACGGCTCCACCTGGATCACCTCCGGCGCAGGCAGCGTCCTCTTCATCGCCGGGGAAGCGGGTGACCTCGCCGTCACCCTGCATCACCTCAAAACACCCACCGGCGAGATCGGCCCCCTCCAGGTCATCCACGACCACGAACGTGGCATCTCGACGCTCGACCCTGCCCTCGACCCGGTCGCCATCCTGCGACAGCGCCCCGACGGCCTGACCGTGCGCGAACTCGCCATGATCCAAAGCGGCCAGAACAACCCCGAGCGCTCGGCCACCGAGAAAGCCAGGCGCACCCTGGACCGACTCGTCAGGGCCGGACTCGCAGGCAAGGCCGAAGGCACCGCAGGCGGCACCGGAGGCGGCCAGCAAGCCCGCTACCGCGCCTCAGTCCGCCATATCGGCGCCGTCTCCTGACCTGATCGCCGAACGCCGGGACCGTACACGAGGGTGTACACGCACCCCTCCCCCGCGCACCGGCGCACGCCTCACCGCAGGCGTACACGCCAAGAACGAAACCCCAGGTCAGACGATCACGCGATCGTTCACGCCGTACACGCACACCAGCGTTCACGCGTGAGCCCCCCTTTAGAAGGGGGCTCACGTGTACGCCCCCTGCGTGAACGCCGTGATCGCCTCCGCAGAACCACCCCGGAGAACCCGCATGACCACACCCGCCACGCCTCATGACACCACCCAGCAGGGCAACGCGATGCCCCACGCCGATCACGTCCAGGACGTGAAGCCACAAGCAACGGCCCAGCATGCCGCCGAGCGGTACGCCCTCGCCGCGGCCGGAACCGTCATCATCGCCCTCACCGCCGGCGGCTTCTGGCTCTCCTACGCACACCTCGCCCAAGTCGCCGGACAGCATGGCCTGGGAAGCTCCCCGGTCCGGCAATGGGCCTGGCCCGCGACCCTGGACGCCTTCATCGTCGCGGGCGAACTGCTCATGCTCCGCGCCGGCCTCCGCCGAGTGACCGACTGGTGGGCGGTCACCCTGACCGCTACCGGGTCGGTCGGATCCATTGCGCTCAACGTGGCCGGTGTCAGCGGCACGGGCAACGCGAGCGTCGTGCCCTTGCTCGACTACGTGGTCGCGGCAGTTCCCCCGACCTCAGCCCTGCTGGCCTTCGGCGTGCTGATGCGGCAGATCCACCAACTGGTCGACCGGCCCTTCGACCGCCCTGCACTCAATTCCGCCGAGGCACCGGAACCGCGGGCCACACCATCCGAACGCATCGCCAATCCGCAGGCAACCGACTCCAGCCGAACGCCACCGCCCAGGATTTCGGAGGGCCGGCCGCGTGGTGGGCGTCCGGTCAGCGCGACGGTCGAGGAACTGGTCGAGATCGGACGGATCGCCGCGGCCGAGCAGCGCAAGCTCACACGGGACATCGTGCAACAGGCCATACGTGCCAAGGGACATACGGTCGGCGGCCAGAGGCTGACCGAAGTCATGGAAGTCCTCCGGTCGGAACCCGGCGTCGGTCGGAACGTCGGCTGATCGCCCGCCATCCCGGTGGCCGGAACTCCTACGGCCACCGGGCAAGCGGTCCCCGCCTCTCCGCCGCCGTCACTCATCCACACCCCGCAGTCGTAGCCGTGGCCTCCGCACGCCACCACCCGGCCCACACCTTCCGGAGAACCATCCGTGACCCACGACCCGAACCACACTGACGGCTCCATCGATGAGCCGCCGACACTGACGAAGTCGCCTACGCTGACAGACCGTTTGCGGCGGGCGTTCGGACGGACGGCTCCTGGCGGAGCCAGTAGTACCCCGAGTCCGACTCATGGCCGGTCTTCGGGGGTCTCCGCCCCGGGGGTGGCGGAGACGGTCTGGCGCCAAGGCGCGCCGGACCGGGAGGCCCGGGCCGAGGGCGGCCCCGACCAGGACGAGCTCCGTACCGTCCAGCAGCAGATCCTTCACCCCACGCCCACCGCCGAGCCGACGGCCGACGAACGCGATGTGCAGAGCGCCCAGCCGGCGATCCGCCGCTTCACCGGCACCAAGCGAACCGTCCGCGTCGGCCCGCTGCGCTTCACCGACGACGAGCACGCCGCCCTCCAAGAGGCCGCCGCCGAGCACGGTTACAAGGGCGAATCCGGCTTCGCCGCCGACATCGTCCTCGCCTTCGTCACCGGCCGGTTCACCGCCAACCTGCCCCTGTCCGAGGACCGCCGCCGCACCCACATGTTCCGCGCCCAGGTCCTGCGCGCCCTCAACCGGATCGGCGTCAACGTCAACCAGATCGCCCGCGCGCTCAACAGCGACTTCACGCCGCCCGACATCCGCCAGCGCCTCGACGAACTCCACCACCTGCTCACCCTGATCGCCGAAGCCCTGCACCGGCCCACTGACCCGACGGAGGTCTGACCGGATGATCGCCGCCATCAAACCGACCGGATCCAACACCCGCGGACTGCTCGCCTACCTCTACGGCCCCGGCCGCCACGACGAACACCTCGACCCGCACCTGATCACCGGCTACGCGATGCTCGCCATGCCCGACCCCGGACGCGACGAGAACGCCACCCTGACCGATCTCGCCCGCCACCTCGACGAGCCTGTTCGTCTTCGGAACAGCGAGTTCGGCAAGCCCATCACCGACCACGTCTGGCACTGCCCTGTCCGCGCCGCACCCGAAGACCGCCATCTCTCCGACACCGAGTGGGGCGAGATCGCCCAGCGCATCGTTCACGCAGCGGGCATCACCCCTGACGGCGACGACCTGGCCTGCCGATGGATCGCCGTACGCCACGCCGACGACCACATCCACATCCTCGCCACCACAGTCCGCGAAGACGGTCGCCGCCCCAAACTCCACGACAGCGGCATCCGCGTCGGCGACGCATGCCGTCAGATCGAGAAGGACTACGGGCTCAGGCAGTTGAAGAAGGGCGACCGCACCGCCGCCCGGCGTCCCACCCAGGCTGAGATGCACAAGGCCGAGCGCCTCGGCTGGGAGCAGACCAGCCGCCAGTGGCTCCAGGACCGCATACGCGCCGCCATCCCGCACGCCACCAGCGCAGAGGAACTCCTCGCCTACCTCGAAGCCGACGACATCCTGGTCAAGCCCCGCCGAGGCCCCTCCGGAGACCTCCTCGGCTACGCCGTCGGCCGGCCAGGCGACCTGAACAAGGACGGCGAGCAGATCTACCAGCCCGGCGGGAAGATCGCCCCCGACCTCACCCTGCCCAAACTCAAGGCCCGCCTGGAAACCAGCGCGCCAGAGGAACACCCCACAGCCCGCCGCGATCGACCCACCACCCCCTGGCATCGGGCTACCCAAGCCCTCGACACCCTCCACCCAGAGACCACCAACACGAGCGCCGACGAGGACGCGCGGACACAGGCGAACATCGGCGCCCTCGGCGAACTGATCGAAGCCACCGCCCAAGCAGCGCCCGCCGACCATCGCGCTCAACTGCGCGCAGCCAGTGCGGCATTCGCCCGTGCACAGCGGTCGCAGGTCCGGGCCGAGGACCGTGCCGCCCACGCCCTGCGGACCGCGGCCCGCGACATCGCACACACCGCCACCGGCCCCGACTGCAGCGCCCTCGCAGCCCTGACCGCCGCACTCCTCTGGGCCGCCATCCTCGCCGCACGCTGGCACGAGGCCAAGGGCCACGCCCACCAGGCCGACGCTGCCCGCCAAGCCGTCCAGCACCTCCAGTCGGCAGCCGACGCCGCGCTCGCTCCGACGCTCACCGCACTCGAAGCCCGGCGCCCTGGTGAAGGAACCCGCCGCACTCTCGCCAACGACGTACGCGCAGCCGTCCCCGAACACGCCGACCGAATCCTCACCGACCCGGGCTGGCCCGGGCTCGCCACCGTCCTCGCCGACGCCGAAGCCAGCGGCCACAAACCCCACCAGCTCCTCAAGGAAGCCGCAGCCCAACGTGAACTGACCACAGCCGGCCAACCGGCCCGAGTCCTGATCACCCGCATCCAGCACACCAGCCGCCACCCCGCACCCAACCGCCGCGCCGAGGCAGCCCGCCTACGAAGCGTCAGCGCATCAGCCTTCGGCGCCCCTTCACCTACCGTCCAGTCGAGGACAACCGCAGCGCCCACGAGCCAGTCGAGCCGCCACCGACGCTGACCCGGTAGGAGAGCCAGATCCCCAGAGACCCTCCAGCAGCGTCGGCGAGGGTCTCCTCAGGACGCCCGTGAGCCCCGGAAGCGTGGACCTACGCCGAGAGGCGCCTGTTATCAGCGGCTGGGCCGGTCACCACGCGTGGTGACCGGCCCACCCCCTGAAGCGCCCCGTGTCCGGTCTC
>NZ_JBHVVP010000017.1:0-118845 GCF_042882605.1 Streptomyces sp. NPDC058198 | reverse complement strand
ACACCCCCATCGGCGTCCTGCGCAGCTTCCAACGACCGGTCTACGACACCCTCATGTCCGACCAACTCGACGCAGCCGTCGAACAACACGGCAAGGGCGACCTGTCCACGATGCTCGCGGGCGGCGACACCTGGACCGTCGTCGGCTGACACACGCCGTCGGCCGGTACGCACGGCGCTCGGGCCCGGATCTCCCAGGAGGTCCGGGCTTCGTCGTGTCAGGTTCCGTCGTGTCAGGCTCCGCCGGGTCAGGCTCCGTCAGGCTTCGCCGTGTCCCGCGGCCCGCGCCTCGTCGTACGCCGCACGCGCCGTGAACACGTCGTCCAGCCGCCGTTCCGACCAGCGCGCCAGCCCCCAGACCTGCTCGGCGGCCTCCCGCCCCAGCCCGGTCAGCATGTAGTCCACGCGCGGCGGGATCACGGGCTTGGCGTCCCGGTGGACGAAGCCGTCGCGCTCCAGCGTCCGGAGGGTCTGGGCGAGCATCTTCTCGCTGACGCCGCCGACCTCGCGCCGCAGTTCGCTGAAGCGGTACGAGCGCTCCAGCAGGGCGGCGAGCACGAGCACGCCCCAGCGGCTGGTGACGTGCTCCAGGACCAGCCGGGAGGGGCACATCTGCCGGTTGACGTACGGCCTGTCGCTTACGGTCATGCCAGTACCTTACTTCAAAGTGGGTACTTTCCCTTGGATAGTACCCACCATAAGGTGAGCGACAGAGACCTACCAAACCGCACCAACTGGAGAAATCCCCCATGAGCATCGTCGTCACCGGAGCCACCGGGCACCTCGGCCGCCTCGTCATCGCCGCCCTGCTGGCCGCGGATGTCCCCGCCGAGGGGATCGCCGCCGCCGTGCGGGACAAGGAGAAGGCCGCGGACCTCGCGGCGCACGGCATCGAACTGCGGCTCGCCGACTACGACCGGCCCGAGACGCTGGCGGGGACGTTCCGGGCAGGCGACCGGGTGCTGCTGGTCTCGGGCAGCGAGGTCGGCCGGCGCGTGCCGCAGCACACCGCGGTCATCGAGGCCGCGCGGGCGGCCGGGGTGGCTCAGCTGGCGTACACGGGCGTGCTGGGCGGACCCGAGGCCGACTTCCAGCTGGCGGCCGAGCACCAGGTCACCGAGCAGCTGATCCTCGGCTCGGGGCTGCCGTACACCTTCCTGCGCAACGGCTGGTACACCGAGAACTACACCGAGAACCTCGCGCCGGTGCTGGAGCACGGCGCCGTCGTCGCCAACGCGGGCGAGGGCCGCGTCGCCTCGGCCTCCCGCGCGGACTACGCGGCCGCGGCGGCCGCCGTACTCACCGGTGAGGGGCACCTGGGGAAGGCGTACGAGCTGAGCGGCGACACGGCGTGGTCCTTCGCCGAGTACGCGGCGGAGCTGACGCGGCAGACCGGCGGGACCATCGCCTACCGCGAGGTCCCGCCCGCGGCGCGGCTCGAAATCCTCACCGGCGCGGGGCTGCCGGAGTCGCTGGCCGAGGTGCTCGTCGATGTCGACCACGCGATCGAGCGGGGGCTGCTCGCCCGTACGACGGGTGATCTGGCCCGGCTGACCGGCCGCCCGACCACTCCGCTCGCCGACTCGGTCGCCGAGGCGCTCAAGGCCTGACCGCACGCGCCCTGCCCCGCCCGGCCGCCCCTGCGTCATGACCGTATGACGATACGGACATGACATTCTGTTCCGCGCGGCGCTACCTTCGTGGAAGTCGCCGTCTGGGGGCGGCGGGCGTGTGGTGGGAGGGCAAGTGAAGGCGGACAGCGAGCAGCGAGCAGGTCTGCTGTACGGGATCGGCGCCTACGGGATGTGGGGACTGGTCCCGCTCTTCTGGCCGCTCCTCAAACCGGCCGGGGCGATGGAGATCCTCGCCCACCGGATGGTCTGGTCGCTGGCGTTCGTCGCGATCGGGCTGCTCGCGCTGCGCCGCTGGGCCTGGGTCGGGGAGCTGCTGCGCCAGCCGCGCAAGCTGGGGCTCATCGCCGTGGCCGCCACCGTGATCACCGTCAACTGGGGCTTCTACATCTGGGCGGTCAACACCGGCCGGGTCGTCGAAGCGTCCCTGGGCTACTTCATCAACCCGCTGGTGACCATCGCCATGGGCGTCCTGCTGCTCAAGGAACGGCTGCGGCCGGCCCAGTGGACGGCGGTCTTCATCGGTTTCGCGGCGGTGCTGGTGCTCGCGATCGGGTACGGGCAGCCGCCCTGGATCTCGTTGACGCTGGCGTTCTCGTTCGCGACCTACGGCCTGGTCAAGAAGAAGATCAATATCGGCGGTCTGGAGTCGCTGGCGGCGGAGACGGCTGTCCTGTTCCTGCCGGCGCTCGGCTATCTCGTCTGGCTGAGCGCGTCCGGCTCGGCGACCTTCGCCGCGGAGGGCGCGGGGCACGCGACCCTGCTCGCCGCGACGGGCCTGGTCACCGCCGTGCCGCTGGTCTGCTTCGGCGCGGCGGCGATACGGGTACCGCTGTCGACGCTGGGGCTGCTGCAGTATCTGGCCCCGGTCTTCCAATTCGTGCTGGGCGTCGCGTACTTCCACGAGGCGATGCCGGCGGAGCGGTGGGCGGGCTTCTCGCTGGTCTGGCTGGCGCTGACGATCCTGACCTGGGACGCGCTGCGGACGGCCCGCCGCAACAGGGCGCAGGCGCTGCGGCTGTCGGCGCTGGCGGCGGAGCAGGGCGCGATCGTGCCGCCTCCGGCCCCCGCTCCCGCCGAGCCGGAGCCGGCGCCCGCCCCCTCCCCCGCCCCCGGACCGCGGGAACCCGCGACCTGACGCCACGCGCCGGCCGCGGATGCCCGCCGGACCCGCCGCTACCGAGGCGCGGGCTCCGCGGGCCGGTGCGCCGTCTCGTGCGGGACGGCGGTGGCGACCGTGGACGAGCCGGACTTCCCGCCCGGTCCGCGCAGACCCGTTGCCGTGATCAGGGCGCCCAGGGCCACCATCGCCACCGGGACCATCAGCGCCGTACGGAACGCGTCCAGAGTGGCGGCCGGGGAGCCGTCCGTGCCGGCGACGGCGATGCCGTAGACCGCTGTCACCGCCGAGATACCGACCGCGGAACCGAACTGGGTGGCGGTGTGCAGCAGTCCGCCCGCCAGACCCTGTTCCGCCGGCGCCACCCCGTCCGTCGCCGCGATGGTCAGCGGACCGTACGCCAGCGCGAAGGCGGTTCCGGTCAGGATCAGGGTCGGGAACATCGCCGCGTACGACCAGTCCATGCCGACCGGCAGGAACAGTCCGTACGACACGATCCCGAGGATGAATCCACCGAGGATCACCCGGGCGTTGCCGAAGCGGTTCACCAGGCGCGGGGTGAGTGTCGGGGCGACGACCGCGTCGATGCCGATGATCACCAGGGCGAGCGCGGTCTCCAGGGAGGACCAGCCGCGCAGCTCCTGGAGGTAGAGCGTCACGACGAACTGGAAGCCGAAGAAGGAGCCGACGAAGAGCAGCGCGCCCAGGTCGGCACGGACCATCGACGCCTTGCGGAAGATCGCGAGGCGGACCAGCGGGGCGGCCGAGCGGCGCTCGATCAGCGTGAAGAGACCCACCAGCAGCAGTCCCGCCGCGAAGGCGCCCGCCGTCAGCTCCCAGCCGGAACCGCCGTGCTCCAGCCGTACGATCCCGTACGCCAGCAGCAGCATCGCCCCGGCCGCCGTGGCCGCACCCGGCAGATCGAAGCCTCCGGACCCCCGTACCGGAGGCTGTTCGGCGGCGGAACGCGGCAGCAGCCGTACCGCCGCGAACAGGATCGCCCCCGCCAGCAGCACCGGCGCGAAGAACACCCAGCGCCAGCCGAGCTGCGTCAGCAGACCGCCGATGACCAGGCCGAGCGAGAACCCCGCCGCGGCCGTACCCGCGAAGACCAGCAGCGCCTTGTTGCGCTGCGGCCCCTCCTCGTACGACGTGGTGATGATCGACATCGCGGCGGGGGTCATGAACGCCGCCGACACGCCTGTGATGAAGCGCGCGACGATCAGCATCCAGCCCTCGTTCGCGAGCCCGCCCAGGCCGGAGAAGAGCAGAAAGACCGTGAGCCAGCCCAGGAACATCCGCCGCCGGCCGAGCAGATCGGCCGCGCGGCCGCCGAGCAGGGTGAAACCGGCGTAGCCGAGGACGTAGGCGCTCATCACCCAGGCCGCGGTGCCGGTCGACAGGTCCAGATCGGATCTGATCGAGGGGACGGCCACCGCGAGCATGGCGACGTCGATGCCCTCCAGGAAGATCGTCCCGCAGAGGACCAGAAGCAGCCCCCAGGCACGGGCGGACATGGCCGGCGCGGCGGACACGGATGACATGGGTGACTCCTCGGGGAGCTACGGAAGCAGCAGGAAGCCGCAGAAAGGGAGGCGGTTACGCGAGGTGGTTACCTGACCGATGGCCAGTTCCTTCTTGTAACCACCCGAAGCCTGCGGCAGCATGACGGGTTATGGAAGAAGGCACTTCGAAGTCACCGAGTAACTGCGCGCATACCGCCTCCGACGACGGCTACGGGGACACCGACCCCTTCCAGTGGGACACCCGGGAGGACTGCGAGGTACGGCAGATCCTGGACCGGGTCGCCGACAAGTGGTCGCTGCTGGTCATCGCCCTGCTCGAACTCCGTAAGCTCCGCTTCACCGAGCTGCGCCGGGAGATCGACGGCATCAGTCAGCGGATGCTGACGGTGACGGTGCGGCAGCTGGAGCGGGACGGTCTGGTCGAGCGGACGGTGTATCCGGTCGTGCCGCCGCGCGTGGAGTACGAGCTCACGCCGCTCGGCCGCACGCTGCACACCACGATCCGCGCGCTGGTGACCTGGACGGAGGAGCACCAGTCGGAGATCGCGGCGGCGCGGGCCGCGTACGACGCGCGTACGGCGGCCACGACAGGGACGAGCGCACTCTGATCGGCAGCCGCTCCATACGGACACCCGTGCAATCGCATGGCCGACACGCGTGGCTCGATCTGATCGGTGTCCGCCATTCGGACGATCCCTGTCAGGAGGAGAGCGGCATCGGGCTCAGCCGCCGGATTCCGTTCCGGCGCGTACCGGAGGCGAAGACCGTCAGGGGACGGACCGGGGGCGTCCGGCGTCCGTTCAACGAACACCCCTGTCCGGATCCCGCCCTTGACGGTGACTCGATCTCTCACTGACCATTCAGCACGCACAGCGCACCACAAGCGCCGAAGCTCCACCAGCTCCAACGCCCCACGCCACCGTCGCCGTGGGGCGCTCGCACGTTCCGTCCCGTCCCCGTTCGGAATCCGGAGCCCCCACATGAAAATCACCGTCCCCGGAGTGCGCCACATACCCACGCGCACGGCCGCGGTCGCCGCGCTCGCCCTCGCCGGGCTGCTCGCCGCCGCCGCGCCGGCCGCCACAGCGGCCCCCGTGACCTCTCAGAGACCCGTGCGATCCGCACCGGCCCCCGCCCTCGAAGCGGCCGCCCTCGCGGCCCCTGACATCCCGCTCGCCAACGTCAAGGCGCATCTGACCCAGCTGTCGTCGATCGCCGCCGCCAACGGCGGCAACCGCGCCCACGGCCGCGCCGGCTACCTGGCGTCCGTCAACTACGTGAAGGGCAAGCTGGACGCGGCCGGATTCACCACCACCGTGCAGCAGTTCACCTCCAGCGGCGCCACCGGCTACAACCTGATAGCCGACTGGCCCGGCGGCGACCCGAACCAGGTGCTCATGTCCGGCGCCCACCTCGACTCGGTCACCTCGGGCGCCGGCATGAACGACAACGGCTCGGGCTCCTCCGCCGTCCTCGAAACCGCGCTCGCCGTCTCCCGGGCGCAGCTCCAGCCGACGAAGCATCTGCGGTTCGCCTGGTGGGGCGCCGAGGAGCTGGGCCTGATCGGCTCGAAGTACTACGTCAACAACCTGCCGAGCGCCGAGCGGTCCAAGGTCAGCGGCTATCTGAACTTCGACATGATCGGCTCCCCGAACGCCGGTTACTTCGTCTACGACGACGACCCGACGATCGAGCAGACCTTCAAGGACTACTACGCCGGCCTCGGTATCTCGACGGAGATCGAGACCGAGGGCGACGGCCGCTCCGACCACGCCCCGTTCAAGAACGTCGGCATCCCGGTCGGCGGGCTGTTCAGCGGCGCCGACTACATCAAGACCGCGGCGCAGGCCCAGAAGTGGGGCGGCACCTCGGGGCAGGCCTTCGACCGCTGCTACCACTCCTCCTGCGACTCCCTGACGAACATCAACGACACGGCGCTCGACCGCAACAGTGACGCCGTCGCCTACGCGGTCTGGACGCTCTCGGCCGGCTCCACCATCCCCTCGGGTGAGGTCTTCGAGACGCTCACGGATGTCTCCATCCCGGACAACGGCGCCGCCGTCACGTCGTCGCTCACCGTCTCGGGCCGTACGGGCAACGCCCCCACCGCGCTCAAGGTGGGCGTGGACATCAAGCACACCTGGCGCGGTGACCTGGTCGTCGACCTGGTCGCCCCGGACGGGACGGCCTACCGGCTGAAGAACTCGAGCAGCGGCGACTCCGCGGACAATGTGATCGCCACCTACACGGTGAACGCGTCGAGCGAGGTCGCGAACGGCGCCTGGAAGCTGCGGGTCCAGGACGTCGGTGCCCAGGACACGGGCTACATCGACAGCTGGCGGCTCACCTTCTGAGACCGACCCGCTCAGGCCGGTGGCCCGGATCCCCGGATCCCCGGGCCGCCGGTCACCCGGTGGCCGCCGGCCGACCGGCGGCCACCCCGGCTCAGGCCGTGATGTCCTTCGCCGTGAAGCGCGCCCAGGCCGCCGAGCCGAACACCGCGGCGTACAGCGCCTGCAGCCCCAGGTTCTTGACCACGTCGTCCCAGTAGACCGGCTCGCGCAGCAGATCGGCGAACGACATCCAGTAGTGCGTGAAGAGGTACGGCTGGATCGCGTGCAGCTGCGGGATCGTGTCCAGGATCTGCACCGTGATCAGCAGCCCGACCGTCGCCGCCATCGCCGCGATGCCGCTGTTGGTCAGGGTGGAGATGAACAGGCCGAGCGCCGCGAGCCCGATCAGCGAGGCGGCGACGACCAGCGCGATCAGCACGGCCCGCACCAGCCCCTCCCCGAAGGAGATCCGGGTGCCGGAGATCGTGGTGACCTCACCCAGCGGGAAGAGCAGCGCGCCGACGGCGAGCGCCGAGGCCGCCACGGCCAGCGTCGCGGCCAGGCAGAAGGCCAGCGTGGAGGCGTACTTGGCGAGCAGCAGCCGGGTTCGCCCGGCGGGGGCCACCAGCAGATAGCGCAGCGTCCCGCCGCCCGCCTCGCCGGCCACCGAGTCCCCCGCGATGACCCCGACGGCCATCGGGAGGAAGACGGGGAGCGTGGCGGCGAGCGCGGCGAAGACCAGGAACAGTCCGTTGTTGGTGATCTGGGTGAGGAAGGCGGGGCCACCGCCGCCCGGGCGGCCGACCCCACCGCCGTCGCTCGTCTCGATCTTCACGGCGATCCCGATGAGGACGGGTACGGCGGCGAGCACACCCAGCAGGGCCAGCGTGCGCCCGCGCCGGAAGGTGATCGTCAGCTCGGAGCGGAACAGTCCGAGCGTCCACCACAGGCGCGTCTCCCGCGCCCCGGGCCGCTCCGGCGGCGTCCCTGTCGCGTCCAGTACCTCAGCCTGCGACATCGAAGCCCTCCCCGGTCAGCGCGACGAAGGCGTCCTCCAGCGAGGCACGCTCGATGCCGAAGGACCGTACCCGCACGCCTGCCTGTACGAGCGCGGCGTTGAGGTCCGCGAGCTCCACCTCGCCGGCGGGCGGCTCACCGCTCACCCGGTCCTCGGCGACGGTCACCTCGGTGACGCCCAGTTTCTTCAGTACCCGCGCGGCCTCGCCCGGGTCGGGAGTCGTGACCGCCAGTCTCCCCCGGGCTCCGGCCGCCAGATCGGCGACCGATCCCTGGGTGATCAGCCGTCCCTGGGCCATCACGGCGGCATGCGTGCACACCTGCTCGATCTCGTCGAGGAGATGGGAGGAGAGAAAGACGGTCGTGCCGTCCGCCGCCAGCTCCCGCACCAGGGTCCTGATCTCGCGCATGCCCTGCGGGTCGAGACCGTTCGTCGGCTCGTCCAGCACCAGCAGCCGGCGCGGCTGGAGCAGCGCGGCCGCGAGTCCGAGCCGCTGCTTCATCCCGAGCGAGTACGCCTTCGCCCGCTTGCCCCCGGCGGCGGTCAGCCCGACCCGGTCCAGCGCCTCCGCCACCCGGGTGCGGCGGGTGCGGGGATCGGCCGTCGGGTCGGCGGAGTCGTACCGTACGAGATTGTCCCGGCCGGTCAAGTACCCGTACAGCGCGGGACCTTCGATCAGGGTGCCCACCTCCGGGAGCACGGCACGGGCCGCGCGCGGCATGGGCCGTCCGAGGAGGGTGGCCGAGCCTGCGGTCGGGTCGATCAGGCCCATCAGCATCCGGATGGTGGTGGTCTTGCCCGACCCGTTGGGTCCGAGGAAGCCGAACACGCTGCCTTCGGGTACGGCCAGGTCGAGGCGGTCGACGGCGAGCTGTCCGCCGCGGAAGCGCTTGGTGAGCCCGCGTGTCTCGATGACGGCTGTCATCTCGCTCCTCCCTTCGCTCGTGGGCGGTATGCGGTCCTGCGGTCCTGCTGGCTTGCGGTCCTGCTGCCTTGCGGTCGGCGGTGCCCGGCAGGAAGCCGACCGGCCCCGGTCAGCATTCCGCCCCGCCGTACGGAGCGTACGACGGGGCGGGCGTTGCTGCCTTACTTGGCCTGGTTGGCGGCCTTGACCAGAGCGTCCTTCGTCACGGCGCCGACATAGACCCTGCCGTCGTCCGTCATCAGGGCGTTGACCAGGCGGGTCTGGAAGACCGTGCCCGAGCCGAACTTCCCGGTGACCTTGTCGCCCAGCGCGTCCATGAACTTCTGGGCGTCCTGCGGCATCTCGTCCGACGTCGACGGCGCGGACGCGCCGTCCGAGGATCCCAGCACATAGACCGCGTTCCAGCCCTCGCCGATGACCTTCGGCTGGTTGAGTTCGTTGCGGTCCTTGAGCTCCTTCAGGTCCTTGAGGTCCTTGGCGCCCTCGCCGCCCTTGGCGGACTCCCGCGCCGTGTCCTCGTCGGCCTGCGTCACCTTCGCGCCCTTGGGCGGCGTGAAGTCGAACGTCGACGCGGCCGGCCTGGCGAAGTCGACCTTGGTGAAGCCCACGTCGACCACGGCCTTGCCGCCACTGGTCGGCATGAGCGTGAACTTGAGCGGGGTACCGGTCTTCGCGTCGACCGCGACGGTGATCGAGCCGACCGTGGAGCCTGCGGCCTGCTTGGGCTTGATGAGCAGCTGGTACGCGTCGCGCCCGGCGATCCGCGCCGTGCCGTCGACGCTCACCGAGGTCGTGTCGCCCGCGGCCTTCAGTGCCTGCTCGGCGAACTCCTTGGGCGTGGCGGGGACGCCCTTCCCGGCCGGCCGCTCCTTGCCCTGGTGCGAGCCGTCCGCGCCCTTCGGAGAGGCGGCGTGGTAGGCCTCGTTGGAGGCGCTGTCGTACGCCCAGACCTCGCCGGCGTTGTGGATCAGGCTGTACTCGGCAGCGTCGTTCATGATCGACACGCGCTGCTTGTCGGGGCCGTCCGCCGCGACCCGCAGCGTGTGGGTGCCGGCGCCGAGCTCCATCAGCTTCGTGGTCGGGTCCGCCGTGGAACCTCCCTTGCCGTCCTCGGCGCCCTGCGGGGCGAGCGAGCTGCCCATCGCGCCGGTGAGGCCGCCCAGCGACGGGATGCCCAGGTCCGTGGTGATCTTCACCGAGCCCGAGAGCCGCTCGGTGTCCGACGCGGCGATCTTCTCGATGAGCTGCTGCGCGCTGATCTTCGGCAGATCGGGATCACCCGACGCGGCGAGTGCCGGGACGAGTCCGATGGTCGCCGCAGCCACCCCCGCCACCGCGACCGGGACCGCGTAACGCGTGACGCGACGACGCCCCGCGCGGGCCTCCCCGTCCTCCTCGGTGATCTGTGCGCTGTCGTTCGGTGCCATGTGTGCCCTACCTCCGTGGTCGGCGGCCTTCCGTCCGTTGCACTCGTCCACCCCTCGCCGCCATTCTCACCCGAATTGGTCAGGAGTGGTGTTGTCCATCTGACCAAATCGAACTGGCGTAAGCGTCAGACCGCGGAAGCAACTTCCCGTACTGCTCTGGGATGACATACGGACGAGATGCCTCCCCCATCCAGTAGGGGACGCGTGGGGGACCGTCAGCCGGCGCGGTGGACCACCGCGTCGCACAGCTCGACCAGCGCGGACTTCGCGTAGCACTCGGGCAGCGGCGTCAGCGTGGCCCGCGCCGCCTCCGCGTAGTGCACGGTGTCGCGCCGCGCCTGCTCCAGGGCCGGGTGCGCGCGCAGCAGACGCAGCGCCCGCGCGTGCCGGGCGTCGTCCGTCAGATCGCCGTCCAGCAGCTCGACCAGCTCCAGGTCGTCCTGCCTGCCGTGCGCCTCGGCCTGCGCGCGCAGCAGCAGCACCGGCAGCGTCGGGATGCCCTCGCGCAGATCCGTGCCGGGGGTCTTGCCCGACTCGTGGGAGTCGCTGGCGATGTCGAGGACGTCGTCGGCGAGCTGGAAGGCGACGCCGAGCCGCTCTCCGTACTGGGTGAGGATGTCGACGACGGAGTCGTCCGCGCCCGACATCATCGCGCCGAAGCGTCCGGAGACGGCGATCAGCGAGCCCGTCTTGCCGCCGATGACATCGAGGTAGTGGTCGACCGGGTCGCGTCCGTCGCGCGGTCCCGCCGTCTCCAGGATCTGGCCCGTGACCAGCCGTTCGAAGGCTTCCGCCTGGACACGGACGGCCTCGGGGCCCAGGTCGGCCAGGATGTGCGAGGCGCGGGCGAAGAGGAAGTCACCGGTGAGGACGGCGACCGAGTTGCCCCAGCGGGCGTTGGCGCTGTCCACCCCGCGGCGGACCTCCGCCACGTCCATCACGTCGTCGTGGTACAGCGTCGCCAGATGCGTCAGCTCGACGACCACGGCCGACGGGACGACACCGGGCGCGTACGGATCACCGAACTGCGACGCGAGCATCACCAGCAGCGGCCTGAACCGCTTGCCGCCGGCCCGCACCAGATGCTGAGCGGCCTCCGTGATGAAGGGGACCTCGCTCTTGGTGGCGTCGAGCAGACCCGCCTCGACAGCCGCCAACCCGGTCTGGACATCGGCCTCAAGAGCCTGGTCCCGCACGCTCAGCCCGAACGGCCCGACGACGGTCACGAGAGGTACTCCTGTCTGCTGACGCTCACACGCATTGTCGATGTGTCGCTGCCCTCACTCAAGTCAGCGTATCCGGTCGCGTTTCGATCACCATGGGCGCCTTCCCGGCACCGCCGGTATGTTCGGGGTCGCACATACGGCCAAGAGTGGAACTTCTGTCCGAAACAGCGGCCGACGCGGACCCGAACGCAGGGCGTACGGCCGCCAAGGAGTCCATGGGTGCCGAGGGCGGGTCCGGCGCGGCGCGACGCGGGGGCTGGTGGGGCTACCGCCGGTACGATTCCCGAACTCCCCGGCACACCCAGCCCTTTTCGGTCGAAGCGGGCTTTTCACCACTGACGCGGCTGGGCAACAGCGACGTAACGTGTCCTGCATCGATCCGGAAAGCGAGGCAGCACCAATGTCCGAGCAGAGCCCGCTCGAACCGGCCGAGGGCGATCCCTTCGGTCCGCACAACCTGCCGTACGGAGTCTTCTCCACCGCCGACGAGCCGGACCGTCGCCGGCTCGGGGTCCGTATCGGCGATCAGGTGCTCGACGCGGGAGCGGCGGCGCACGCCCTGGGCTCCCCGTACGCGGCGCTGCTGGACCGGCCGAGCCTCAACCCCCTGATGGCGGCGGGTCGCACGGCCTGGCGCGATGTACGCCGCGCCCTCACCGCATGGGTCACCGTCCCCGCGCACCGCGCCGAGATCGAGCCGCTCCTCCACCCGCTGCGCTCGGTCACGCTGCATCTTCCGTACGAGGTCGCGGACTATGTCGACTTCTACGCGAGCGAGCACCACGCCACCAATGTGGGCCGGATCTTCCGCCCGGACGGGGACGCGCTGACCCCCAACTGGAAGCACCTGCCGATCGGTTACCACGGCAGGGCCGGCACGATCGTCGTCTCCGGTACGGACGTGACGCGCCCCTCGGGCCAGCGCAAGGCCCCGTCCGACCCGGCGCCGGTCTTCGGGCCCTCGGTGAAGCTCGACATCGAGGCGGAGGTCGCCTTCGTCGTCGGTACGCCGTCCCGGCAGGGCGCTCCGGTGGAGCTGGCCTCCTTCCGCGACCATGTCTTCGGGCTCTCCCTGCTCAACGACTGGTCGGCGCGTGACATCCAGGCCTGGGAGTACGTGCCGCTCGGCCCGTTCCTCGGGAAGTCCTTCGCCACCTCCGTCTCCGCGTGGGTGACCCCGCTGGAGGCCCTGGACGCGGCCCGGGTGACGCCGCCGGCCCGTACCGCCGAGTTGCTCCCCTATCTGGACGACGCGGACGACGAGGAGCCGGGCGGCTTCGATCTGCGGATCTCCGTCTCCCTCAACGGCCAGGTGATCTCCGAGCCGCCCTTCTCCACCATGTACTGGACGGCGGCCCAGCAGCTGACCCATATGACGGTCAACGGCGCCTCGCTCCGTACGGGAGACCTCTTCGCCTCCGGCACGGTCAGCGGCGCCACCCGCGAGGAGCGCGGCTCCCTCCTCGAACTCACCTGGAACGGCACCGAGCCCATCGAACTCCCCGACGGCAAGCGGACGTTCCTGGAGGACGGCGACGAGGTCACCCTGACGGCCTGGGCCCCGGGCCCCGACGGCACCCGGGTCGGTCTGGGTGAGGTGACGGGCCGGATCGCGCCCCGATGAACCGCCGCCGGGGCGCCGCCCTCCTCATACTCGTCCCGCTCCTCACTCTCGGCGCCTGCGCCGAGAGTGAGGAGCGGAGCCCGGCCGAAATCTACGAGGACGGCTACCTCTTCGGCCGGGACGAGGGCCCGGCCAAACACCTCAGCGGCACCGACATCGACCGCGGCGTCGCAGAGTCCGAGTGTGGCGAGCACGCGGAAACAGACGGCGTGAAGACCAGCCCGATCTGGATGGACGGCTGCACCGACGCCGCCCGCGACCTGGCCGCCAGCCCCCCGGCGCCACCCCCGAAGTAACCCGTCCCGTCAACGTCCCGCCACGCCTTCACACGTCCGCAGGACCTTGATCCCCCATCCGGCGGTGACCGGCCGCTCGTGTCGGGCGGGCGGGCGGGCGGGGGAATGGCAGAGGCCCGGCACCTGGAACGGTGTCGGGCCTCTGGCGGGTGGAACGGGTGGCTAGCGGACGAAGACGCCCGCCTGGTTCGCCAGGTCCAGGAAGTACTGCGGGGCCACGCCCAGGACCAGGGTGACCACGACGCCCACGCCGATCGCCGTCATCGTCAGCGGTGACGGCACCGCGACCGTCGGGCCGTCTGCCTTCGGCTCGCTGAAGAACATCAGCACGATGACCCGGATGTAGAAGAACGCCGCGATGGCCGAGGCGATCACACCGACCACGACCAGCGCTCCCGCGCCGCCCTCCGCCGCCGCCTTGAAGACCGCGAACTTTCCGGAGAAGCCGGAGGTCAGCGGGATACCGGCGAAAGCGAGCAGGAAGACCGCGAAGACCGCGGCCACCAGCGGCGAACGCCGGCCGAGCCCCGCCCACTTGGACAGATGCGTCGCCTCGCCGCCCGCGTCGCGCACCAGCGTGACGACCGCGAACGCGCCGATCGTGACGAAGGAGTACGCCGCCAGGTAGAAGAGGACGGACGAGACACCGTCGGGCGTCGCGGCGATCACACCGGCCAGGATGAAGCCCGCGTGCGCGATCGACGAGTACGCCAGGAGGCGCTTTATGTCCGTCTGGGTGATGGCGACGATCGCGCCGCCCAGCATGGTGATGATGGCGATGGCCCACATCACCGGCCGCCAGTCCCAGCGCAGGCCCGGCAGGACGACGTACAGCAGCCGCAGCAGCGCGCCGAAGGCGGCCACCTTGGTCGCCGCGGCCATGAAGCCGGTGACCGGGGTGGGAGCGCCCTGGTAGACGTCCGGCGTCCACATGTGGAACGGCACGGCGCCGACCTTGAAGAGCAGCCCCATCAGGATCATCGCGCCGCCGATCAGCAGCAGCGCGTCGTTCCCCATGGTGTCGGCGAGCGCCGGACTGACGTTCTGGACGGTGCCGTCGACCACCTCCGCGATGCGCGCGTACGAGACGGAGCCCGCGTACCCGTACATCAGGGCGATCCCGAAGAGCAGGAACGCCGACGAGAAGGAGCCCAGCAGGAAGTACTTCACCGCGGCCTCCTGCGACATCAGCCGCTTGCGGCGGGCGAGGGCGCAGAGGAGGTAGAGCGGGAGCGAGAAGACTTCCAGCGCGATGAAGAGCGTCAGCAGATCGTTGGCCGCCGGGAAGGCCAGCATGCCCGCGATGGCGAACAGCGCCAGCGGGAACACCTCGGTCGTGGTGAACCCGGCCTTGACCGCGGCCTTCTCGCTGTCACTGCCCGGCACGGCCGCGGCCTCCGCGACGAAGGAGTCCGTACGGTTGCCGTGGGTCTCCGGGTCGAGCCGGCGCTCGGCGAAGGTGAACACCGCGACGACCGAGGCCAGCAGGATCGTGCCCTGCAGGAAGAGGGTCGGGCCGTCGATGGCGATGGCGCCCATGGCCGCGATATGCGCCTTGGTCGTGCCGTATCCGCCGGCCGCGAGCGCGATCACCGCCGCGAAGGCGGCGGCCAGGGCGACCACGGAGAGGAAGAGCTGCGCGTGGTACCGCCCCTTGCGGGGGACGAACGCCTCGACCAGGATCCCCAGGACCGCGGCGCCCACCACGATCAGCATGGGGGCCAGCTGGGCGTACTCGATATTCGGGGCCGGGATCTTGTCGATCCCGTCGGCCGCCGTCGTTGTCCACAGGCTGTGGACAGCTGTCGCACTCACGGGGCGGCCTCCACCTCGGGCTTGGGATCGGTCTGCTGTACGTCGGACATCGTGTGCTGCACCGCCGGGTTGACGATCTCGGTCAGCGGCTTCGGATAGACGCCCAGGAAGAGGAGGAGCGCGATCAGCGGGGTGACGACCACCAGCTCCCGGACCCGCAGATCCGGCATGTTCCGGACCTCGGCCTTCACCGGGCCGGTCATCGTGCGCTGGTAGAGCACGAGCACGTACAGCGCGGCGAGCACGATGCCGAGGGTGGCGATGATGCCGACCACCGGATACCTGCTGAACGTGCCGACCAGGACCAGGAATTCACTCACGAACGGGGAGAGCCCCGGCAGCGAGAGCGTGGCGAGACCGCCGATCAGGAACGTACCCGCGAGGACCGGCGCGACCTTCTGCACCCCGCCGTAGTCCGCGATGAGCCGCGAGCCGCGCCGGGTGATCAGGAAGCCGGCCACCAGCATGAGCGCGGCCGTCGAGATCCCGTGGTTGACCATGTAGAGCGTGGCGCCCGACTGGCCCTGGCTGGTCATCGCGAAGATGCCCATGATGATGAAGCCGAAGTGCGAGATCGACGCGTACGCGATCAGGCGCTTGATGTCGCGCTGGCCGACCGCGAGCAGCGCTCCGTAGATGATGCTGATCAAGGCCAGCACCAGGATCACCGGCGTGGCCCACTTGGACGCCTCGGGGAACAGCTGGAGACAGAAGCGCAGCATCGCGAACGTGCCGACCTTGTCGACCACCGCGGTGATCAGTACGGCGACGGGCGCGGTGGCCTCCCCCATGGCGTTGGGGAGCCAGGTGTGCAGCGGCCACAGCGGCGCCTTCACGGCGAACGCGAAGAAGAAGCCGAGGAAGAGCCACCGCTCGGTGCCGGTCGCCATGGTCAGCGTGCCGTCCGCCCGCGCCGCGGCGATCTCGGTGAGCGAGAACGTACCCGTGACGACATGGAGGCCGATGACCGCGGCCAGCATGATCAGGCCGCCGACCAGGTTGTAGAGGAGGAACTTCACGGCCGCGTACGTACGCTGCTTGGCCGCCGCCTCGTCCCCGCCCGCGTGGGCGCGGTCGCCGAAGCCGCCGATGAGGAAGTACATCGGGATGAGCATGGCTTCGAAGAGGATGTAGAAGAGGAAGACGTCGGTGGCCTCGAAGGAGAGGATCACCATCGCCTCGACCATCAGGATCAGCGCGAAGAAGCCCTGGGTCGGCCGCCAGCGGCGGTTCGGGTTCGCGTCCTCCATCGGGTCGGCGTCATGCCAGCCGGCCAGGATCACGAACGGGATCAGCAGCGCGGTCAGCGCCAGCAGCGCCACCCCGATACCGTCCACGCCCAGTTCGTACCGCACGCCGAAGTCCGCGATCCAGGCGTGCGATTCGGTGAGCTGGTAGCGGGCGCCGCCGGGCTCGAAGCGGACCAGCACGAGGGCGGCCAGCACGAGCGTGGCGAGCGAGAAGAGCAGCGCCAGCCACTTGGCGGCGGTGCGCCGGGCGGCCGGGACGGCCGCCGTGACGATCGCGCCGACCGCGGGAAGCACCGCCGTCGCCGTCAGAAGAGGGAACGACATATCCGTCTACACCGCCCTCATCAACAGGGTCGCGGCGATGAGCACTGCCGTACCTCCGAACATCGAGACCGCATAGGTGCGGGCGTAGCCGTTCTGCAGCTTGCGCAGCCGGCCCGAGAGCCCGCCGAACGACGCCGCGGTGCCGTTGACCACTCCGTCGACCAGGGTGTGGTCGACATAGACGAGCGAGCGGGTGAGGTGCTCGCCGCCGCGGACCAGGACCACATGGTTGAAGTCGTCCTGGAGAAGATCGCGGCGGGCGGCGCGGGTGAGCAGCGAGCCGCGCGGGGCGGTCACCGGGACCGGCTTGCGTCCGTACATCACCCAGGCGATGGCGACACCGATCACCAGGACGACCATGGTGGCCGCGGTGACGGTGCCCGCGCTGATCGGCGGGTTGCCGTGCTGGTGTCCGGTGACGGGCTCCAGCCAGTGCAGGAAGCGGTCGCCGATGGAGAAGAACCCGCCGGCGAAGACCGAGCCGAACGCCAGGATGATCATGGGGATCGTCATGGACCGCGGGGACTCGTGCGGATGCGGCGCGTTCCCCTTCTCGTCGGGCTGCCAGCGCTTCTCGCCGAAGAACGTCATCAGCATCACGCGGGTCATGTAGAACGCGGTGATCGCGGCGCCCAGCAGGGTGACGGAGCCGAGGATCCAGCCCTGCGTACCGCCCTTGGCGAAGGCCGCCTCGATGATCAGGTCCTTGGAGAAGAAGCCGGACAGGCCGGGGAAGCCGATGATCGCCAGATAGCCGAGGCCGAAGGTGACGAAGGTGACCGGCATGTACGTCCGCAGGCCGCCGTACTTCCGCATGTCGACCTCGTCGTTCATGCCGTGCATGACCGAACCGGCGCCGAGGAAGAGACCGGCCTTGAAGAAGCCGTGCGTCACCAGGTGCATGATCGCGAAGACATAGCCGATCGGGCCGAGGCCCGCCGCCAGGATCATGTAGCCGATCTGCGACATCGTCGAACCCGCGAGGGCCTTCTTGATGTCGTCCTTCGCGCAACCGACGATCGCACCGAAGAGGAGCGTGACCGCGCCGACCACCACGACCGCCAGCTGGGCGTCCGGGGCGGCGTTGAAGATCACGCCGGAGCGGGTGATCAGATACACGCCCGCGGTCACCATCGTCGCCGCGTGGATCAGGGCCGAGACCGGGGTCGGGCCCTCCATCGCGTCACCGAGCCAGGACTGCAGCGGCACCTGGGCCGACTTGCCGCAGGCGGCCAGCAGCAGCATCAGGCCGATCGCCGTCAGCTTGCCCTCGGTCGCGTCCCCCGCGGCCCCCAGCACCGGCCCGAAGGCGAAGGTACCGAAGGTGGTGAACATCAGCATGATCGCGATCGACAGACCCATGTCGCCGACGCGGTTGACCAGGAAGGCCTTCTTGGCGGCCGTGGCCGCGCTGGGCTTGTGCTGCCAGAACCCGATGAGCAGGAACGAGGCGAGACCGACGCCTTCCCAGCCCACGTACAGCAGCAGGTAGTTGTCGGCCAGGACCAGCAGCAGCATCGCCGCCAGGAACAGGTTCAGATAGCCGAAGAAGCGGCGGCGCCGCTCGTCGTGCTCCATGTACCCGATCGAGTAGATGTGGATCAGGGTGCCCACACCGGTGATCAGCAGGACGAAGGTCATCGACAGCTGGTCGAGCTGGAAGGCGACGTCCGCCTGGAAGCTCTCGACGGGAATCCAGCTGAACAGATGCTGGTGCAGGGAGCGGTCTTCACCGGTCCTGCCGAGCATGTCGCTGAACAGCACCACCGCGATCACGAAGGACGCGGCGGCGAGCAGTGTGCCGAGCCAGTGGCCCGTGCGGTCGAGCCGGCGGCCGCCGCACAGCAGGACTCCAGCTCCCAGTAGGGGCGCCGCGACGAGCAGCGCAATCAAGTTCTCCACGATTCAGCGACCCCTCAGAGCTTCATCAGGCTGGCGTCGTCGACCGAGGCCGAGTGGCGCGAACGGAACAGCGACACGATGATCGCGAGCCCGACCACGACCTCCGCGGCGGCGACGACCATCGTGAAGAAGGCGATGATCTGGCCGTCGAGATTGCCGTGCATCCGGGAGAAGGCGACGAACGCGAGGTTGCAGGCGTTGAGCATCAGCTCGACGCACATGAAGACCACGATCGCGTTCCGCCGGATCAGCACGCCTGCCGCACCGATGGTGAACAGCAGGGAGGCGAGATAGAGGTAGTAGACCGGGTTCACTTGTTGATCTCCTCCTCCTCGCGGCCGAGCCGCTCCGCCGACCGCTGCTCCAGCGCCTTGAGGTCCGCGATGGCCTCGTGCGACACATCGCGGATCTGGCCCCGGTCCTTGAGCGTCTTGTTGACCGTCAGCTCGGACGGGGTGCCGTCGGGCAGCAGCCCGGCGATGTCCACCGCGTTGTGCCGGGCGTAGACACCGGGGGCCGGCAGCGGCGGCAGCTGCGTGCCCTTACGGACGCGCTCCTCGGCCATCTCCCGCTGCGTCTTGGCCCGTTCGGTGCGCTCGCGGTGCGTGAGCAGCATCGCCCCGACGGACGCGGTGATCAGCAGCGCGCCGGTGATCTCGAAGGCGAAGACGTACTTGGTGAAGATGAGAGCGGCCAGTCCCTCGACATTCCCGCCGGCGTTGGCCTGGGCGAGTCCGGTGAAGGAGTTCAGCGAGGCGTGGCCGATCCCGCCGATGAGCAGGACACCGAAGCCGAGCCCGCAGGCTGCGGCCCACCAACGCTGGCCCTTGAGCGTCTCCTTGAGGGAGTCGGCGGCGGTGACACCGACCAGCATGACCACGAAGAGGAACAGCATCATGATCGCGCCGGTGTAGACGATGATCTGGACGACGCCCAGGAAGTACGCCCCGTTGGCCAGGTAGAAGACCGCCAGGACGATCATCGTCGCGGCCAGCGACAGCGCGCTGTGCACGGACTTCTTCATCAGGATCGTGCAGAGCGCGCCGATCACGGCGACCGTGCCGAGGATCCAGAACTGGACGGCCTCGCCGGTCGAGGTGGTGGAGGCGGCGGCGAGCGTGTTCATGCACCGGCCTCCTTGTCGGACGGCGTCTCGCCCTTGCTCACCGCGGTCTGCTGGACCGTGCCGGGAGCGGCCTCGGTGACCAGACCCCGGTAGTAGTCCTGCTCGTCCGTGCCCGGGAAGATCGAGTGCGGCGACTCGACCATGCCTTCCTCGAGCCCGGCGAGCAGCTGCTCCTTCGTATAGATGAGGCTCTCGCGGGAGCTGTCGGCCAGCTCGAAGTCATTGGTCATCGTGAGCGCCCGGGTCGGGCAGGCTTCGATGCACAGTCCGCAGAGGATGCAGCGGGCGTAGTTGATCTGGTAGACGCGGCCGTACCGCTCGCCCGGGGAGTAGCGCTCCTCCTCGGTGTTGTCCGCGCCTTCGACATAGATCGCGTCCGCCGGGCAGGCCCAGGCGCACAACTCGCAGCCGATGCACTTCTCCAGACCGTCCGGATGACGGTTCAGCTGGTGCCGGCCGTGGAAGCGCGGCGCCGTCACCTTCTCCTGTTCCGGGTACTGCTCGGTCAGCCGCTTCTTGAACATGGCCTTGAAGGTCACGCCGAAGCCGGCCACCGGATTCCGGGGGGTACGGGGGGCGTCCCCCTGCGAAGAGTCAGACACCGTCAGCCTCCTTTCCATCACTCTCGGTACCGTCACTCACAGTATTGGCCCCGCCACTGACAATCAGTTCCCGCTCGCGGCGCGGGCGCCTGCGCGGGACGGGCGGCAGCGTCTGCCCCGGCAGCGGTGGCACGGGATAGCCGCCCGCCATCGGGTCGAAGGCAGGAGGCTCCGGCTCGTTCGCCGCCTCGGCCTTCTCCTTCTTGTCGCGGAAGATGTCCGCGATGAAGGAGATCAGCAGGACCGCGATGACCGCCCCGCCGACGTACAGCACGATCGACTGGAAGTCGTAGTTCTCGTTCCGCAGCGCCCGTACGGTCGCCACGAGCATCAGCCAGACCACCGAGACCGGGATCAGGACCTTCCAGCCGAGCTTCATCAGCTGGTCGTAGCGGACGCGCGGCAGCGTGCCGCGCAGCCAGATGAAGAAGAACAGCAGCAGCTGGACCTTGACGACGAACCAGAGCATCGGCCACCAGCCGTGGTTCGCGCCCTCCCAGAAGGTGGAGATCGGCCACGGAGCGCGCCAGCCGCCCAGGAAGAGCGTGGTCGCGACGGCCGAGACGGTGACCATGTTGACGTACTCGGCGAGCATGAACATCGCGAACTTGATCGACGAGTACTCGGTGTTGAAGCCGCCGACCAGGTCGCCCTCGGACTCCGGCATGTCGAAGGGGGCGCGGTTGGTCTCGCCCACCATCGTCACGATGTAGATGATGAAGGAGACCGGCAGCAGGATGATGTACCAGCGGTCCGCCTGCGCCTCGACGATCGCCGACGTCGACATCGACCCGGAGTAGAGGAACACCGAGGCGAACGCGGCGCCCATGGCGATCTCGTACGAGATCATCTGCGCGCACGAGCGCAACCCGCCGAGCAGCGGATACGTCGAACCCGACGACCAGCCCGCGAGGACGATGCCGTAGATCCCGATCGAGGCGACCGCGAGGATGTAGAGCATCGCGATCGGCAGGTCGGTCAGCTGCATCGTGGTGCGCTGGCCGAAGATCGAGACCTCGTTGCCGGCCGGGCCGAACGGGATCACGGCGATGGCCATGAAGGCCGGCACCGCGGCGATGATCGGCGCGAGGACATAGACGACCTTGTCCGCGCGCTTGACGATCAGGTCTTCCTTCAGCATCAGCTTGATGCCGTCGGCGAGCGACTGGAGCATGCCCCAGGGGCCGTGCCGGTTGGGGCCGATGCGCAGCTGCATCCAGGCGACGACCTTGCGCTCCCACACGATGGAGAAGAGCACGGTCACCATCAGGAACGCGAAGCAGAACACCGCCTTGATGAGCACCAGCCACCACGGGTCGCGGCCGAACAGCGACAGGTCCTCGGCCGCGAGAACCGTCTGCGGGGCCGCCGCGAATTGGGCGAAGGCGGTCATGCGCGCACCTCCGGTGCCGGGTTGGCGGGGCCGATACGGACCAGCGTGCCGGGGCGGGAACCGGTGTCGGCGAGGACACCGCCGCCCGTGGAGTTGAGCGGCAGCCAGACGACCCGGTCGGGCATCCGCGTCACCCGCAGCGGGAACGTGACCGTGCCCGCGGGGCCGGTGACGGCCAGTTCGTCGCCGTCCTTGACGCCCGTCTCCGCGGCCGTCGTGGCGGAGAGCCTGGCGACCACGGCGTGCCGGGTACCGGCCAGCGCCTCGTCGCCCTCCTGGAGACGGCCCTGGTCGAGCAGCATCCGGTGGCCGGCGAGAACCGCCTCGCCGTCGCCGGGCCGCGGCACGGGCCTGGACGGCTCCAGCGGTCCGTCGGCCCGGGGGCCTTCCCAGCCGCCGAGCCGGTCCAGCTCGGCGCGTACGGCCCTGAGGTCGGGCAGCGCGAAGTGCACATCCAGCGCGTCGGCCAGCATGTGCAGGACGCGCGCGTCGCTCGGTGCGAGCTGCCGTGTCATCTGCTCCGGCTTCAGCGAAGCCTCGAACAGCCGGGCCCTGCCCTCCCAGTTGAGGAAGGTGCCGGGCTTCTCTGCGACGGCCGCGACCGGGAAGACCACGTCCGCGCGGTCGGTGACCTCGCTGGGCCGCAGCTCCAGCGAGACCAGGAAGCCGACCGCCTCCAGCGCGGCCCGCGCGGCCGCCGGGTCGGGCAGGTCCGCGAGCTCGACGCCCGCGACGACCAGCGCGCCCAGCGCGCCGGTGGCGGCGGCCTCGATGATCTGGCCGGTGTCCCGGCCGTAGGCGTGCGGAAGCTCCCGTACGCCCCAGACCGCCGCGGTCTCCTCACGGGCCCGCGGGTCGGTGGCCGGACGGCCGCCGGGCAGCAGCGACGGGAGCGCGCCCGCCTCGACCGCGCCGCGCTCGCCGGCCCGGCGCGGGATCCACACCAGCCTGGCGCCGGTCGCGGTGGCGGCCCTGGCGGCGGCGGTGAGTCCGCCGGGGACGGCGGCGAGCCGCTCGCCGACGACGATCACGGCGCCCGGCGCGCGCAGCGCCTCGGCGGCCTGCGCGCCGTCCCCGTCCAGCCCGGCGCCGGACGCCAGGGCGTCCAGCCATTCGGTCTCGGTGCCCGGCGCGGCCGGCAGCAGCGTGCCCCCGGCCTTCTCCAGACCACGGGTGGCGTGCGTGGCGAGCGAGAAGGTGCGCTGGCCGTGCTTGCGGTGCGCCTTGCGCAGCCGCAGGAAGACGCCGGGCGCCTCCTCCTCGGACTCGAAGCCCGCGAGCAGGACGGCCGGAGCCTTCTCCAGCGTGGTGTACGTGAGGCCCGTACCATCCAGATCGCGGCCTCGGCCGGCGACATGGGCGGCCAGGAAGTCGGCCTCCTCGGCGCTGTGCACGCGCGCGCGGAAGTCGATGTCGTTCGTGTGGAGGGCGACCCGGGTGAACTTGGCGTACGCGTACGCGTCCTCGACGGTGAGCCGGCCTCCTGCCAGCACACCCGCCCGGCCGCGCGCGGCGCTCAGACCGCGGGCGGCGGCCTCCAGCGCCTCGGGCCAGCTCGCCGGTTCGAGGACACCGTCCGCGTTCCGTACGAGAGGGGTCGTGAACCGGTCGGGCTTCTGCGCGTAACGGAAGCCGAACCGCCCCTTGTCGCAGATCCACTCCTCGTTGACCTCGGGGTCGTCGGCCGCCAGGCGCCGCATGACCTTGCCGCGCCGGTGGTCGGTACGGGTCGCGCAGCCGCCCGCGCAGTGCTCGCAGACGCTCGGCGAGGACACCAGGTCGAACGGGCGGGAGCGGAAGCGGTACGCCGCCGAGGTCAGCGCGCCGACCGGGCAGATCTGGATGGTGTTCCCGGAGAAGTACGACTCGAAGGGGTCACCCTCGCCGGTGCCGACCTGCTGGAGAGCTCCGCGCTCCAGCAGCTCGATCATCGGGTCGCCCGCGACCTGGTTGGAGAACCGGGTGCAGCGGGCACACAGCACGCACCGCTCACGGTCGAGCAGCACCTGGGTGGAGATCGGGACGGGCTTCTCGAACGTCCGCTTCTTGCCCTCGAAGCGGGTGTCCGGCTCGCCGACCTGCATGGCCTGGTTCTGCAGCGGGCACTCGCCGCCCTTGTCGCAGACCGGGCAGTCCAGCGGGTGGTTGATGAGCAGCAGCTCCATCACCCCGCGCTGGGCCTTCTCGGCGACCGGGGAGGTCAGCTGCGACTTGACGACCATGCCGTCGGTGCAGGTGATGGTGCAGGAGGCCATCGGCTTGCGCTGGCCCTCGACCTCGACGATGCACTGGCGGCAGGCGCCGACCGGGTCGAGGAGCGGATGGTCGCAGAAGCGCGGGATCTCGATGCCGAGCAGCTCGGCGGCGCGGATCACCAAGGTCCCCTTGGGGACGGAGATCTCGATGCCGTCGATCGTCAGCGAGACGAGATCTTCGGGCGGGACCGCCGCCTCGCCGCCTCCGGAGGGGGCAGACGTGGTGACTGTCATGCGTTCACCTCCAGGTGCGGGTTCTGGTCTGCCCACGCGGTGGTCTTCGCGGGGTCGAAGGGGCAGCCCTTGCCGTTGATGTGCTGCTCGTACTCCTCGCGGAAGTACTTGAGCGAGGAGAAGATCGGGGCGGCGGCGCCGTCACCGAGCGCGCAGAACGACTTGCCGTTGATGTTGTCGGCGATGTCGTTCAGCTTGTCGAGGTCGGACATCTGTCCCTTGCCGGCCTCGATGTCGCGCAGCAACTGCACCAGCCAGTAGGTGCCTTCGCGGCACGGCGTGCACTTGCCGCAGGACTCATGGGCGTAGAACTCGGTCCAGCGGGTGACGGCCCGTACGACACAGGTGGTCTCGTCGAAGCACTGGAGCGCCTTCGTACCGAGCATCGAGCCGGCTGCGCCCACGCCCTCGTAGTCCAGCGGGACATCGAGGTGCTCGTCGGTGAACATCGGGGTCGAGGAGCCGCCCGGCGTCCAGAACTTGAGCCGGTGGCCCGCCCGGATGCCGCCGCCCATGTCGAGCAGCTGGCGCAGGGTGAGGCCGAGGGGCCCTTCGTACTGGCCGGGGTTGGTGACATGGCCGCTGAGCGAGTACAGCGTGAAGCCCGGGGACTTCTCGGTGCCCATCGACCTGAACCAGTCCTTGCCGCGATGGAGGATCGCGGGAACGGACGCGATGGACTCGACGTTGTTCACCACAGTGGGGCACGCGTAGAGGCCCGCGACCGCCGGGAAGGGGGGACGCAGCCGGGGCTGTCCGCGCCGGCCCTCCAGGGAGTCCAGCAGCGCGGTCTCCTCACCGCAGATGTACGCGCCCGCGCCCGCGTGCACGATGACATCGAGATCGAGTCCGCTGCCCAGGATGTTCTTGCCGAGGTAGCCCGCCGCGTACGCCTCGCGTACCGCTTCGTGCAGCCTGCGCAGTACGGGGACGACCTCGCCGCGGAGATAGATGAACGCGTGCTGCGAGCGGATCGCGTAGCAGGCGATCACGATTCCCTCGATGAGGGAGTGCGGATTGGCGAAGAGGAGAGGGATGTCCTTGCAGGTGCCCGGCTCCGACTCGTCCGCGTTGACGACGAGGTAGTGCGGCTTGCCGTCGCCCTGCGGGATGAACTGCCACTTCATCCCGGTGGGGAAGCCGGCGCCGCCGCGGCCGCGCAGACCCGAGTCCTTGACGTACGCGATCAGGTCGTCCGGCGACATGGCGAGGGCCTTCTTGAGGCCCTCGTACCCGTCGTGCCGCTCGTAGGTGTCCAGGGTCCAGGACTCCGGCTGGTCCCAGAAGGCGGACAGCACGGGCGCGAGGAGCTTCTCGGGGCTGGTCCCGTTCTCGTCGAGCTCGGTGGCCATGGTCATCACTCCCCCTCCTCGGCAGCGGGTCCGGCCGGGTTGGCCGGGTCGGAGGCCGATGTCTGCTGCGGTGCGTCGTGCGAGCTGAGGTGCTGCGAGCCGGGCTGCGGCTCGTCGCGCGGGGCCCCGGAGTCGCGCGGGCGGACCACGCGCGGCTGGGGCTCCTCACCCTTGGCGAGACGCAGGCCGGCCAGCGACGCCGGTCCGGCACCGCCGGTGGCCTCGACGGCGCCGGGGCGCTCGTCGGGGAAGCCGGCGAGGATGCGCGCGGTCTCCTTGTAGGTGCACAGGGGGGCGCCGCGGGTGGGCTCGACGGGGCGGCCTTCGCGCAGATCGTCGACGAGCCGCTTGGCGCTGTCCGGCGTCTGGTTGTCGAAGAACTCCCAGTTGACCATCACCACGGGCGCGAAGTCGCAGGCCGCGTTGCACTCGATGTGTTCGAGCGTGACCTTGCCGTCCTCGGTCGTCTCGTTGTTGCCGACGCCGAGGTGCTCCTTCAGCTCGTCGAAGATGGCGTCGCCGCCCATCACCGCGCAGAGCGTGTTGGTGCAGACACCGACCTGGTAGTCACCGCTCGGCTTGCGGCGGTACATGGAGTAGAAGGTCGCGACGGCCGTGACCTCCGCGGTGGTCAGGTCGAGCTGCTGGGCGCAGAAGGCCATGCCCGTACGGGAGACATAGCCCTCCTCCGACTGCACGAGGTGCAGCAGCGGGAGCAGCGCGGACCGCGACCCGGGGTAGCGGGCGATGATCTCCTTGGCGTCCGCCTCCAGCCTGGCCCGTACATCGGCCGGGTAGTCGGGGGCGGGGAGCTGCGGCATACCCAAGCTGGTCGGGGATGCGGGGGTGGTCCCCCCGGAAGACATGGTGGTCACCGGTCGACGCCTCCCATCACGGGGTCGATGGACGCGACGGCGACGATGACATCGGCGACCTGGCCGCCCTCACACATCGCCGCCATGGACTGGAGATTGGTGAAGGACGGGTCGCGGAAGTGGACCCGGTACGGGCGCGTGCCCCCGTCGGAGACGACATGCGCGCCGAGCTCGCCCTTGGGCGACTCCACGGCGGCGTACGCCTGGCCCGCCGGAACCCGGAAGCCCTCCGTCACCAGCTTGAAGTGATGGATCAGGGCCTCCATGGAGGTGCCCATGATGTTCTTGATGTGGTCGAGCGAGTTGCCGAGGCCGTCCGGGCCGAGCGCGAGCTGCGCGGGCCAGGCGATCTTCTTGTCGGCGACCATCACCGGTCCCGGCTCCAGCCGGTCCAGGCACTGTTCGACGATCCGCAGCGACTGGCGCATCTCCTCGAGACGGATGAGGAAGCGGCCGTACGCGTCGCAGGTGTCGGCGGTCGGTACGTCGAACTCGTACGTCTCGTAGCCGCAGTACGGGTCGCTCCTGCGCAGGTCGTGCGGGAGTCCGGCGGAGCGCAGGATCGGTCCGGTGGCGCCCAGCGCCATACAGCCGGCCAGATCGAGATAGCCGACGTCCTCCATGCGCGCCTTGAAGATGGGGTTGCCGGTGGCGAGCTTGTCGTACTCCGGCAGGTTCTTCCGCAGCGTCTTCAGCAGCTCGCGGATGTGGTCGACGGCGCCCGGGGGGAGATCCTGGGCGAGCCCGCCGGGCCGGATGAACGCGTGGTTCATGCGCAGGCCGGTGATCAGCTCATAGGCATCGAGAATCAGTTCACGATCGCGGAAGCCGTAGATCATGATCGTCGTCGCGCCGAGCTCCATACCGCCGGTGGCGATGCAGACCAGGTGCGAGGAGAGCCGGTTCAGCTCCATCAGCAGGACGCGGATGATGGTGGCCCGGTCCGGGATGGTGTCCTCGATGCCGAGCAGCTTCTCCACGCCCAGGCAGTACGCCGTCTCGTTGAAGAACGACGTCAGGTAGTCCATGCGCGTGACGAAGGTGGTGCCCTGCGTCCAGTTGCGGAATTCGAGGTTCTTCTCGATACCGGTGTGCAGATAGCCGATGCCGCAGCGGGCCTCGGTGACGGTCTCGCCCTCGATCTCCAGGATCAGCCGCAGCACTCCATGGGTGGAGGGGTGCTGAGGACCCATGTTGACGACGATGCGCTCGTCGTCGGCCTTGGCCGCGGACTGGACGACCTCGTCCCAGTCGCCGCCGGTGACGGTGTATACGGTGCCCTCGGTCGTCGCGCGGGGCGTTGCGTGGGGAGCAGACATCAGGAGTACGACCTCCGCTGGTCCGGAGCCGGGATCTGGGCGCCCTTGTACTCGACGGCGATGCCGCCGAGCGGATAGTCCTTGCGCTGCGGGAAGCCCTGCCAGTCGTCCGGCATCATGATCCGGGTCAGGGCGGGGTGGCCATCGAAGATCAGGCCGAAGAAGTCGTACGTCTCGCGCTCGTGCCAGTCGTTGGTCGGGTAGATCGCGACCAGGGACGGCACATGCGGGTCGGCGTCCGGGGCGGACACCTCCAGCCGGATCAGCCGGCCGTGGGTGAGCGAGCGCAGGTGGTACACCGCGTGCAGCTCACGGCCCGTGTCGCCCAGGAAGTGGACGCCCGACACACCGGTACAGAGTTCGAAGCGCAGCGCCGGGTCGTCGCGCAGGGTGCGCGCGACCTGGACGAGATGCTCGCGGGCGATGTGGAAGGTGATCTCGCCACGGTCGACGACCGTCTTCTCGATGGCGTTCTCCGGGACGAGTCCCTGCTCCTCCAGAGCGCCTTCCAGCTCGTCGGCGATCTCGTCGAAGACCCCGTCGGGGCCGCCGTACGGCCGGGCGGAGGCGCCCGGCAGCGTCACGGTCCGTACGAGACCGCCGTAGCCGGAGGTGTCGCCGCCGTTGTTGGCGCCGAACATGCCCTTCCGCACGCCGATGACCTCCCCGGTGTCGTCACGCGGGGAGGGAACGTTATTTCCGGACTCCTGTTCACCAGGTCCGGATCGCTGCTCGTCACTCACCGCAGCAGCCCCTTCATCTCGATCGTCGGGAGCGCCTTGAGGGCCGCCTCCTCCGCCTCACGGGCCGCTTCCTCCGCGTTGACCCCGAGCTTGGAGCTCTGGATCTTCTGGTGGAGCTTGAGGATGGCGTCCATCAGCATCTCGGGGCGCGGCGGGCAGCCGGGCAAATAGATGTCAACAGGGACAATATGATCAACACCCTGCACAATCGCGTAATTGTTGAACATACCGCCCGATGATGCGCAAACCCCCATGGAGATCACCCACTTCGGGTTCGGCATCTGGTCATAGACCTGCCTCAGCACGGGCGCCATCTTCTGGCTCACCCGCCCGGCCACGATCATCAGATCGGCCTGGCGCGGCGAGCCGCGGAAGACCTCCATGCCGAACCGCGCCAGGTCGTACCGCCCGGCGCCGGTCGTCATCATCTCGATGGCGCAGCAGGCGAGGCCGAAGGTGGCGGGGAAGACGGACGACTTCCGCACCCAGCCCGAGGCCTGTTCGACGGTGGTCAGCAGGAAACCGCTCGGCAGCTTCTCTTCGAGTCCCATTGGTGGCCCCTCAGCCCCTTTAGTCCCATTCCAGACCGCCGCGCCGCCACACATACGCGTAGGCGACGAAGACGGTGAGCACGAAGAGCAGCATCTCCACGAGCCCGAAAATCCCCAGAGCGTCGAAAGTGACAGCCCAGGGGTAAAGGAAGACGATCTCGATATCGAAGACGATGAAGAGCATCGCCGTCAGGTAGTACTTGATGGGGAAACGGCCGCCTCCGGCCGGCGTGGGAGTGGGCTCGATGCCGCACTCGTACGCTTCAAGTTTCGCCCGGTTGTACCGCTTTGGACCGATAAGCGTGGCCATGACCACGGAGAAGATCGCAAACCCAGCCCCGAGGGCGCCGAGCACGAGGATGGGTGCGTAGGCATTCACGCCCCTCAGCTCCTTCCAGTCGTCCTTGACCGTTGATCCGCACCGGGCGATTCACTTCACCGCCCCACTGAGGATCGCCGGTCTTTACCGAAGATCGTCTACATGTGAGGCAGTTCACAAGCCCGACTGCCCCGCATCCTATGCCTGTCGGTCTGTGATCTGCGACACGGGGTACGACAACACCTTTGTGATCTCCACCACCGGGCGAAGGATCATGAAGTCGGATGAGCGGTGATCTTCACACGCAAAGCCGTTGACCGATCACCATATGTGACATCCATGTCCATCGCCGCTGGTCGGAGGCTTGCTTCGCTATCAAGCGTTGCACCGTACAGGCAAATTGGCGAGTAGCTGCTTTCGAGTGATAAGGCACCGGGCCTCACCCGCGCGAGGGGGTGCGGGGAATGAGGTGGACACGTGCACGCGTTCACGAGCGACCGGGTGTCGACGTCGCCGGCGCCGGAGGACTGCTCGTAATCGGCCGTGCGCACTCCGCAATCACCCCTCCGGAGGCGCCTCCTTGATCGTCCGGACCGCCGATCAGTGATCACACTGTGACCTGTACCACTCCACTCAACCTCCCCGACAAGCGGGCTTGGCCATGAGTGTGAAGGGGTGGTAAGTGGCGGGCAATCCGGACCTTTCTCGGAAACCCTGTGATCACAGCCGTGATCACCCATGTCCGTTTCGCCCGTTACGGCGTCAATAAAGCCCGACCGTAAGCGGATTAACAGGTTCCGAACGTAACTGTGGCGCAACACACGTTGCTTGACGGGAACCAGGTCCCGCCTGATAGCCGTAGTTCTTATGTCCCACACCGCTCACATACCCAGCCACCGGAAGCCCCGCCGCAGCGCGTCGAGAGTCGCCCTTCGCGCCGGAGTTGCCGGTGGCGTCCTCAGCACCATCGCGGTGGCCGGTGCCGCCGGACCGGCCAACGCCGAACCGGTGACCGAGACCATCGAAATGCCGACGCTCACCTCTGGGCTCGCCGGCAGCATCGCGCAGTCCGCGGACGCCACCCAGCAGGTCGCGTTCACCCTGGAGCTGCGCGCCCAGGAAGACGCCGCCGCCACCAAGGCCGCCGAGATCGCCAAGAAGGCCAAGGCCGAGGCGCAGCGCAAGGCCGAGGCCAAGAAGAAGGCCGAGGAGGCCGCACGCGCCGAGGCAGCCGCCACCGAGCGCGCGTCCCGCTCCGCCGCGCGCACGACGCTCGCCGCGGTCTCCACGAGCTCGGGCTCCGACTCGGGGTCGAGCTCCGCCTCCGCGTCCGCCTCGCAGGCCACCGGCTCCGCTGCCGCCGTCCTGGCGTTCGTCCAGGCCCAGCTCGGCGACGCGTACGTGATGGGCTCCACCGGCCCCAACGCCTGGGACTGCTCCGGGCTCGTCCAGGCGGCGTACCGCCAGATCGGCGTCGACCTCCCCCGCGTCTCGGGCGACCAGTCCACGGCCGGCACCCAGGTCTCCCTGTCGAACCTCCAGCCGGGCGACATCCTCTACTGGGGCGGCGCGGGCAGCGCGTACCACACGGGTATCTACGTGGGCGGCGGAGAGTTCATCGGCGCGCAGAATCCCAGCACCGGCGTGGTGCAGAAGTCCCTGGACTGGGATCCGCCGAGCGGCGCGGTCCGCGTCCTCTGACACGTCGGCGTCCCGCTGTAGCAGCCGTAGATGTAGTACCTGTAGCTGTAGCACCGTACGAATACGGCGAAGGCCCGCACCCCGCTCGGGGGGATGCGGGCCTTCGCCGTACCCGGACACCGGATGACGGGCGGAGCCAACCGCCAGTGGGTAGTAATGACTTGAAGTACATCGCACCAGGGGCGTTCTTCGAGCCCAGGAGGCACCACCCATGAGCATCAAAGGCATCGACGTCTCGTCATACCAGAGCTCTACCTACGGCACGGCCGGCCTCGACTTCGTATTCGTCAAGGCCACCGAAGGGACGTCCTACATCAACCCGCGCATGACCGCGCAGGCCCAGCACGCCCGCGCCGCCGGGCTGGTGGTCGGTTTCTACCACTTTCTCCGCCCTGGTGACATGAAGGCGCAGGCCGCGTACTTCGTCGAGGAGTGCGCCAGCGTCGAGGGCGACCCCCTGTTCGCCGACTGGGAGGACACCGGGGTCTCCTGCGCCGAGAAGGACAGCTTCCTGGCGCAGGTGAAGCGCCTGCGCGGCGCCACCCACCGGGTGGGGCTGTACTGCGGTCAGTACTTCTGGCTGAACCGCGACACCACCAGCGACGCGGGCGACGCCCTGTGGATCGCGGACTACGTGACCGCGGGAAAGCCCCGGATCAAGGCCACGTGGACGTTCCACCAGTACACCGACACTCCCGTCGACACCAACCTCGGCGCGTTCGCCGATCGGGCCGCACTGCGGAAGTGGGCCAACGTCGGCTGAGGGGGGTCCGGCTTGCCCCGACGGTCGTTCAGGCCTTCGGGGCCACCTTCGACAGGCCGTTGATGATGCGGTCCATCGCGTCGCCGCCGGTCGGGTCCGTCAGGTTCGCCAGCATCTTCAGCGTGAACTTCATCAGCAGCGGATGCGTCAGACCGCGCTGCGTCGCGATCTTCATGACCTTCGGGTTGCCGATGAGCTTCACGAACGCGCGGCCCAGCGTGTAGTAGCCGCCGTAGGTGTCCTTGAGGATCTTCGGGTAGTGGTGCAGGGCCAGTTCTCGCTGCGCCGGGGTGGCGCGGGCGTGCGCCTGGACGATGACATCCGCGGCGATCTGGCCCGACTCCATCGCGTACGCGATGCCCTCGCCGTTGAACGGGTTGACCAGGCCGCCCGCGTCACCGACCAGCAGCAGGCCCTTGGTGTAGTGCGGCTGGCGGTTGAACGCCATCGGCAGCGCCGCGCCGCGGATCGGCATCGTCATGTTCTCCGGGGTGTAGCCCCAGTCCTCCGGCATCGAGGCGCACCAGGCCTTGAGCACCTCGCGCCAGTCCAGCTCCTTGTAGGCGGAGGAGGAGTTGAGGATGCCCAGGCCGACGTTGGACGTGCCGTCGCCCATGCCGAAGATCCAGCCGTAGCCGGGCAGCAGCCGGTCCTCGCCGGGGCCGCGCCGGTCCCACAGCTCCAGCCAGGACTCCAGATAGTCGTCGTCGTGGCGGGGCGAGGTGAAGTACGTACGGACCGCCACGCCCATCGGCCGGTCCTCGCGACGGTGCAGCCCCATGGCGAGTGACAGCCGCGTCGAGTTGCCGTCGGCGGCGACGACGAGCGGCGCGTGGAAGGTGACCGGAGTCTTCTCCTCGCCCAGCTTGGCGTGCACGCCCGTGATCCGGCCGGTGCGCTCGTCGGTGATCGGCGCGCCGACATTGCACCGCTCGTGCAGCCGGGCTCCGGCCTTCTGCGCCTGCCTGGCGAGCTGTTCGTCGAAGTCGTCGCGCTTGCGCACCAGTCCGTAGTCCGGGTAGCTGGCGAGATCCGGCCAGTCCAGCTGGAGCCGGACGCCGCCACCGATGATCCGCAGGCCCTTGTTGCGCAGCCAGCCGGCCTCTTCGGAGATGTCGATGCCCATAGACACCAACTGCTTGGTGGCACGCGGCGTGAGACCGTCGCCGCAGACCTTCTCGCGCGGGAACGCCGTCTTCTCCAGCAACAGGACGTCCAGGCCCGCCTTGGCGAGGTAGTACGCGGTCGTCGAGCCGGCCGGGCCCGCTCCCACGACGATCACATCTGCGCGGTTTTCGGAGAGGGGCTCGGTCACAGCGGGTTCTCCCGAAGACTCGAAATTGCGTACCGAACGGCACTGGGCATGTGCAGTCTATGGGTGCGTACTGACACCTCCAGTGAAGGGCCACCTTCGTGAAGAACATGACCGAGCCGCTCCCCGTGGTCCAGCTCCGCGTCCCCACGGATGAGGACGCGCTCGCCTGGCACCGGGCCTTCGACGACCCCGACGTGATGGAGTTCCACGGCGGGGCGTCGGCGGAACTGTCGGTGTACGAGGAGCTGACCGCCCGTCAGCGCAGACACGACGCGGAGCGCGGGTTCTGCCTCTGGACGATGCTGGACGAGAACGACGAGGTCATCGGCTTCACCGGCGCCCAGCCCTGGCCGCACGAGTCGTTCGGTCCGGTCGGCGAGATCGAGATCGGCTGGCGTCTGGGCCGGGCGCACTGGGGACGTGGTTACGCCACGGCCGCCGCGCGGGCCACCCTGGAGCGGGTACGCGCGGCGGGCGTCGGCCGGGTCGTGGCCATGGTCAACTCCCGCAACACGCGCTCGGTCGCGGTGACGCGGCGGCTGGGGATGGAGCTGGTGGAGACGTACACGACGCCGGTGTCCAAGCAGGAGGCGTACTGCTTCCGGCTGGAGCTGTGAGCCGGCGCCGCTGAAGCCACCGGCTCAACCCGTCGGTTCAGCCCGCCGGATCAACCCGTCGGCTCAATCCCTCGGCCGGGTCTTCCGGTTCAGTCCCGTACGCCCCGGTGCAGCGCCACGACCCCGCCCGTCAGATTCCGCCACGCCACCTTGGACCAGCCCGCCCCCTGCAGCCGCGCCGCGAGGGCGGGCTGGTCCGGCCAGGCGCGGATCGACTCGGCGAGATAGACGTACGCGTCGGGGTTGGAGGACACGGCACGCGCGGTCGGCGGCAGCGCCCGCATCAGATACTCCGTGTAGACGGTCCTGAACGGCGCCCACGTCGGATGCGAGAACTCGCAGATCACGACCCGGCCGCCCGGCTTCGTCACGCGGTACAGCTCGCGCAGCGCGAGATCGGTGTCGTGCACATTGCGCAGGCCGAAGGAGATCGTCACCGCGTCGAAGACCTCGTCGGCGAACGGCAGCTTCGTCGCGTCCCCCGTCGTGAACGGCATCCATGGGTGCCGCTTCTTGCCCTCCCGCAGCATGCCCTGGGAGAAGTCGCACGGCACGACGTACGCGCCGGTCGCGGCGAACGGCAGCGAGGAGGTCGCGGTGCCCGCGGCCAGGTCGAGGACCTTCTCCGCCGGGCGCGCGTTCACGGCCTTGGCGACCTCCTTGCGCCACAGCCTGGCCTGGCCCAGCGAGAGCACATCGTTGGTGAGGTCGTAGTTCGCCGCCACGTCGTCGAACATCGAGGCGACTTCGTGCGGCTGCTTGTCCAGGGATGCTCGGGTCACCCGTCCATTCAAGCAGTACGGCTCCGATGTCCCTACGCCCGCCGGTGTACGAGCCGTCCGTCGAGCGCCGTGGCCAGGCAGCGGCCGTCCGCCGCGAAGACCGCGAAGTCCGCGGGCCGGGCGGGAATCAGGGGCCGGGGATGTACGGCGGGCGGCGGCGCCGGATACCAACGGATGCCGGACCGGTCGACGGCCGCGCGGACCGGTGCCCGGTCGAAGGGGCCCGCGATCAGCACCGTGCCCCGTGCGAGCAGCCGCTGCACCCCGCGCCGGGCGCTCGCGCCCCAGCGGGTGTCGGTCATGTCCAGGGCGGCGAGGGCGTCACCGGTCAGCGGCTCGGTGCCGAGGGCGCCGGCCTCGCGCGGGTCGGGCCAGTAGGCGGCCTCCAGCAGGGCCGCGCCGTCGGGTTCGTACCGCCCGGGGGTCAGGACGCCGTCCCACTCCCGGACCCGGGCGCGCTCGCCGTACGCGGCGAACAGCTCCTCGTACGGGCCGACGGCGGCGAGGCTTCTTCCCTCGACGACCACCGCGTGCCCGAGGTCCGGGTCGGCGTCCTCGGTGACCCGTACCCCGAGCGGCCGGTGGATCGTCAGCACGGCGGCGTCAGTTGGCGCTGAGCAGCTTCAGCTCCGGGTGGGCCGTACCGCCCTCGATCGCCGTCGACGAGATGTGCGAGACCACGCGCTCGTCGACCGGGTCGTTCGCCGGGTCGTCGTGCACGACGAGGTGCTCGTACGTCGTGGCGCGCTGCGCCGGGACACGGCCCGCCTTGCGGATCAGGTCGATGATCTCCAGGCGGTTGGAGCGGTGCTTGGCGCCGGCCGAGGACACCACGTTCTCCTCCAGCATGATCGAGCCGAGGTCGTCGGCGCCGTAGTGCAGCGACAGCTGGCCGACCTCCTTGCCCGTGGTCAGCCAGGAACCCTGGATGTGCGCGACGTTGTCGAGGAAGAGGCGCGCGAGCGCGATCAGGCGCAGGTACTCGAAGAGCGTGGCCTGCGTCTGGCCCTTCAGATGGTTGTTCTCGGGCTGGTAGGTGTACGGGATGAACGCGCGGAAGCCGCCCGTCCTGTCCTGTACGTCGCGGATCATCCGCAGGTGCTCGATGCGCTCGGCGTTGGTCTCGCCGGTGCCCATGAGCATCGTGGACGTGGACTCGACACCCAGTCCGTGCGCGGTCTCCATGATCTCCAGCCAGCGCTCGCCGGACTCCTTGAGCGGCGCGATGGCCTTGCGCGGCCGCGCGGGCAGCAGCTCGGCACCCGCGCCCGCGAAGGAGTCGAGACCGGCCGCGTGGATGCGCTGGATCGCCTCCTCGACGGAGACCTTGGAGATCCGGGCCATGTGCTCGACCTCGGAGGCGCCGAGGGAGTGGATGACCAGCTGCGGGAAGTCCTTCTTGATCGCCGCGAAGTGCTGCTCGTAGTACTCGACGCCGTAGTCCGGGTGGTGGCCACCCTGGAACATGATCTGCGTACCGCCGAGCTCGACGGTCTCCGCGCAGCGGCGCAGGATGTCGTCGAGGTCGCGGCTCCAGCCCTTGGCGGTGTCCTTGGGCGCGGCGTAGAAGGCGCAGAACTTGCAGGCCGTCACGCAGACGTTGGTGTAGTTGATGTTCCGCTCGATGATGTACGTCGCGATGTGCTCGGTGCCGGCGTACCGGCGGCGGCGTACGGTATCGGCGGCCGCGCCCAGCGCGTGCAGCGGCGCCCAGCGGTACAGGTCGAGCGCCTCCTCGGGGGTGATGCGCTCACCTGCGGCGGCACGATCAAGGACACCAGTGACATCTACGGACGTAAGGTCGGCCTTCTCGGTCACCGGGGCGGGTCCTTCCCAAGGGGGCTATAACGACCGATCCAGCGTACGCCAGGGATCGCGGCGCACTGCGGGCGCCATCTCCAAGGCCGGGGCTCACTGCCGGGTGAGTGTGCCCGTCGGCGTGCCGGCGGCCTCTTCCCCGGACTCGAAGCGCAGGGTGTCGTCACCGGTGAGCGTGAAGGTCAGTTGGGCCAGACCCCCCGTACATACGCCGGCGGTACCGGGCTTGTCCGGATCGACCCGCTCTTCGATACGCAGCTGAAGCGAGGTACCCGAGACGAGCTTGCCCACGCCGTGGCACTCCGCCTCGACTCCGAGGACGGAGAGGGAACTCGTCGTACGGACCACGTCCTCGCCCTTCGCGCCCTCGCTGAACACGGCGGTGTATTCGCCGTGCGTGACGCCGCTGCGTTCGCTGGTCGGACCCTTCCAGCTGCCGATGAAATCCTTCGGCACGTCGAAGGCCGAGCCCGCGTCGGAGGCCGGCTCCGAGGACGAGGGGCGGGGCGGCCCCTGGCTGGCGGAGTCGTTGGCGCCGTCCGGCACGAGGCTGAGGAGGTACACGCCGCCCACCATCACCGCGGCCAGCGCGCCGGTCACCGCCAGGGCCAGCGTGCAGCTCACCTTGCGGCCACGACGGCCCGCACCACGGACCGCGCCGGTACCGCCCGTGCCTGCCGCGTCGCCCGCGTCGCTCGTTCCGGTGGCCGCGGTGAACGAGACGGCGATCCGGCGGTCGGACACCTCGGACCCGCCGGACGTACGCGGATCAGGGGGCGAATCGAACGGCACCGGCTCCGTCCGTACGGGCGCCACCGCCTCCAGGTCGAGCAGCCGGACCGCCGCCCTGCTGACCTCCTCGACCAGCGCTCCCGGCAGCCAGCCCGCCGTCACCAGCCGGCCGGCCCCGTCGGGGGCGAGCCGGCGCGCGACCTCCCGCGGAGCGGGGCGCGCGGACGGATCCTTGGCGAGGCAGTGCGCGACCAGCTCCCGCAGATCGCCCCGCACGGCGCCCAGTTCGGGCTCCTCGTGCACCACCTTGTAGAGCAGCGCGGCCGAGGAGTCGCCCGGGAAGGGGCTCTCGCCCGACACGGCGTACGCGAGCACCGCGCCCAGCGAGAAGACATCAGCCGCGCCGGTGACGCTCTTGCCGAGGATCTGCTCGGGCGACATATAGCCGGGCGAGCCGACCGAGACTCCGGTCGAGGTGAGTGAGGCGGTGCCGTCCGTGGCCCGGGCTATGCCGAAGTCGATCAGCCGCGGCCCGTCGAGGGCCAGCAGTACGTTCGACGGTTTGACGTCCCGGTGGACGAGCCCGAGGCCGTGCACCGCCTCCAGGGCCTCCGCGAGTCCGGCGCCCAGCGCCCGTACGGAATGCTCGGGCAGCGGCCCGTGCGCCGCGACCGCCTGGGTCAGCGAGGGGCCCGACACATAAGCGGTCGCCACCCACGGAACGGCCGCCTCTGGATCGGCGTCCAGCACCGCCGCCGACCAGCGGTGCCCGGCCGCGCCCGTGCCGACCCGGCGCGCGGCGTCCACCTCGCGCCGGAAGCGGGCCCGGAACTCCTCGTCCGTCGCGAAGTGCGGATGGACGACCTTGACCGCGACCGTACGACCGCCCTCCGACCGGGCGAGATAGACCCTGCCCATCCCGCCCGACCCCAGACGTCCGAGCAGCCGGTAAGGACCTATGACCGTCGGCTCGCCCGCCCCCAGCGGCTGCATGCCCCGTCCCCCTCATAAGTCCCGTGGACCTGTACCCAGCAGACTAGGGCGGGCAGGTCGCACAGGGGGGCTCAGGGCGCGAGCAGTTCGACATTCACATCGGCCGGGAACCCCGTCGTCGGCCCGGTCCTGAGCGCGAACTCCCGGACGCCGGCCAGCTGGTCGGGACCGAAGCGGAAGTCGAGCGTCGTGAAGTAGCGCTCCAGCAGCTCCGCGTCGAAGGACTCCCAGCGCGCCGCCTGCTTCGCCACCTGCGTGACCTCCTCCAGGGAGAGATCGCGGGACGCGAGGAACGCCTCGTGCACCTTCCGTACGACCTCCGGCTCACGCGCCAGATAGTCCTTGCGCGCCGCCCACACCGCGAAGACGAACGGCAGCCCGGTCCACTTTTTCCACATCAGCCCGAGGTCGTGCACCTGGAGGCCGAGCCGGGGCGCGTCGTGCAGCGAGGCACGCAGCGCGGCGTCGCCGATCAGGACGGCCGCCTCCGCCTCCTGCATCATCAGGCCGAGGTCGGGCGGGCAGGTGTAGTAGTCCGGCCGGACCGCGAACTGTTCGCTGAGCAGCAGCTGCGCCAGCCGTACCGAGGTACGGGACGTGGAGCCGAGGGCCACCCGGGCACCGTCCAGCTGATCCAGCGGCACCTGCGACACGATCACGCAGGACATGACGGGTCCGTCGCAGCCGACCGCGAGATCGGGGAATGCGACAAGCTCATCGGCGTTGCGGAGGAATTCGACCAGGGTGATGGGGGCGATATCCAGATCGCCCCGCACCAGCTGTTCACTCAGCTTCTCCGGCGTGTCCTTCGTCAGTTCGAGATCGAGAAGGGTTCCGGTCCTGGCGAGCCCCCAATAAAGGGGAAGGCAGTTCAGGAACTGGATATGGCCGACGCGGGGCCGGCTACGGCTCTGTCCGGCTCCGGCGGGTCCATCGGCGCCGGCGGCTCCGGCCGGTGCGCCGGCTCCGGCGGCCTTGGCCGCGCCCGCTTCTACTGCTTCTGCCGCTGCGTTTTCTACTGGACTGTCCACATCGCGAGGCTAGACCCGCGGCGTGCGGTGGGCAGCCCCGGGGCACGGTTCGTCAGCACGTCAGGACCCCTGTCAAACGTCCGGGTGAAGTGATCTTTCCCTCTATCGCTGTGCACACGCTGCGTGCTAGGCTCGCCGCAAGTTGCAGTTTGGTTTCCCTTGCAGTACAGAGCCTGCGGAGCATGTAACCCGCAGGCTTTTGTAGTTTTCAGACTTCTTTGCAGGTTCTGGAGCAGGGCAACCCTTTGGCCCAAGGAGGGCTTATGGCTACCGGAACCGTCAAGTGGTTCAACGCTGAAAAGGGCTTCGGCTTCATCGCCCAGGACGGCGGCGGCCCGGATGTCTTCGTCCACTACTCCGCGATCAACGCGACCGGCTTCCGCTCCCTCGAGGAGAACCAGGTCGTGAACTTCGACGTCACCCAGGGTCCGAAGGGCCCCCAGGCGGAGAACGTCACCCCGGCCTAGTTGCCCGGTCAGGTGATCGCGAACAACGTGAGTAGCAGTACCCAAGGAGCCCTGTTTCCCCCACTCGGGTGGGGAAAACAGGGCTCCTGCCTCACTTCGGGTACAAGCTCTCGATCTCCGCGGCGAAGTCCTCCGCGATCGACGCCCGCTTCAGCTTCAGGGACGGCGTCAGATGGCCGGCCGCCTCGGTGAAGTCCACCGTCAGGACGCGGAACCGGCGGATGGACTCGGCGCGGGAGACCAGCCGGTTGGCCTCGTCTATCGCGCGCTGGAGCGGTCCGCGCAGATCCTCGTCCTCGACCAGCGCGTCCAGCGGGACGTCCTGCTTGTTCCTCATCTGCCGCCAGTGGGCCAGGCCGTCCTGTTCGAGAGTGATCAGGGCCGTGATGTAGGGACGGTTGTCGCCCAGCACCATGCACTGGCTGATCAGCGGATGCGCGCGCAGCCAGTCCTCCAGGGGGGACGGGATGACGTTCTTGCCGCCCGAAGTGATGATGATGTCCTTCTTGCGGCCGGTGATCGTGAGATAGCCGTCGTCGTCCAGCGCGCCCAGGTCCCCCGTCGCGAACCAGCCGTCCTCGGCCCCCGCCTCCCGTACCGCCTCGCCGCGCTGCGCGTCCCAGTAGCCCGCGAACAGCTGGCCCCCGCGCACCAGCACCTCCCCGTCGTCGGCGATCCGTACCGCCGTGCCCGGCAGCGGCCAGCCCACCGTCCCCAGCCGGGGCTTGAGCGGCGGCGTGACGGTCGACGACGCCGTCGTCTCCGTCATGCCGTACCCCTCGAAGATCTCGATGCCCGCCCCCGCGTAGAACGCGGCGAGCCGGCGCCCCAGCGGGGAGCCGCCGCAGACCGCGTACTTCACCTTGCCGCCGAGGGCGGCGCGGATACGCCGGTAGACCAGCGGGTCGTACAGCGCGCGAGCCGCCCGCAGCCCGAGGGAGGGTCCAGGTCCTGTGCCGTGCTCCGCCGCCTCCACGGCCTGCCCGTACAGCTTCGCGATCTTCGACGCGCGGTCGAAGGACGAGGCGCGGCCCATCTTCTCGGCGGTGGCGCGGCCGGTGTTGTAGACCTTTTCCAGGACGTACGGGATGGCCAGCAGGAACGTCGGCCGGAAGGCCCCCAGGTCCCGGATCAGGTCCTTGGTCTTGATCGAGGGCGCGTGTCCGAGCCGTACCCGCGCGCGCAGACAGCCGATCGCGACCATCCGCCCGAAGACATGCGAGAGCGGCAGGAACAGCAGCGTGGAGGCGGGTTCCTTGCTCACCGACTTGAAGACGGGGTGGAGCAGCTCGATGGCGTTGTCCACCTCCGCGAAGAAGTTCGCGTGGGTGAGGACGCAGCCCTTGGGGCGTCCGGTGGTCCCCGAGGTGTAGATGAGAGTGGCGGCGGACTCCGGGGTGAGGCCGGCGCGGCGCGTGGTGACGGCCTCGTCCGGGAGGTGTGCGCCCGCGCGGCGCAGGATGTCGACGGCGCCCGTGTCGAACGTCCACAGATGGGTGAGGCCGGGCAGCTGCTTGCGTTCCTCGCTGATGAGCCGCGTCTGTGGCAGATCCTCCACGGCGCACGCCACCGCACCCGAGTCCTGGAGGATCCAGCGGGCCTGGAAGGCGGAGGAGGTCGGGTAGATGGGGACGGTGATCAGGCCGGCGGCCCAGGCCGCGAAGTCGAGGAGGGTCCACTCGTAGGTCGTATTGGCCATGATCGCGAGCCGGTCGCCGGGGAGCAGCCCCTCCGCGATCAGCCCTTTGGCGACGGCCCGGACGTCGTCGGCGAACGCGGCGGCCGTCATGTCCTGCCACTGCCCCTCGGCCCCCTTGCGGCTGATGACAGCCTCGTCCGGGGCCTCGCGGGCGTTGTCGAAGGGGATCTCGGCGAGTGAACCGCGCCGGACGGGCGGGACGAGCGGCGGTACGGAGACCTCCCGGACCGTTCCGTCCACCCACACCTTCTCGGGCTCGACCAGCACGAGGGACGGGGCCGGGACATCGGCGGAGGGAACATCGGCGGACGGGGCATCGACGGACATGGCAGCGGACACGGGGTAAAAGCTATGACCGTGCGGCGAATCAGGACAGTGTCCGGACCGCTATCTGCACGTCACCGGCACAGCACCCGCTGACCGTGACCACCTGACCTGCGGACTGCCGCAGACCGGCGCCCCCCGTCGTGAGACCGGGGGGCGCTGCGGTGCGAGGCGGCTGAACGATCAGGCGGCGACGGGTACGTTCGCCCGGGGCTCGGCCTCGCGGCTGTCGAAGTCGTCCACCGGTGAAGCCGAGGCGGAGTTGTACTTGTCGTGGTCGAGGAGGTTCTCCCGCGCCGCGACAATGACCGGCACCAGCGCCTGGCCGGCGACGTTCGTGGCCGTACGCATCATGTCCAGGATCGGGTCGATCGCCATCAGCAGGCCCACGCCCTCCAGCGGGAGGCCCAGCGTGGAGAGGGTCAGGGTCAGCATGACCGTCGCGCCGGTGAGCCCGGCGGTGGCCGCAGAGCCGACGACCGAGACGAAGGCGATCAGCAGGTAGTCCTGGATGCCCAGCTGGACGTCGAAGATCTGCGCGATGAAGATCGCCGCCAGCGCCGGGTAGATCGCGGCGCAGCCGTCCATCTTGGTCGTCGCGCCGAACGGCACGGCGAAGGAGGTGTACTCCTTCGGGACGCCGAGGCGTTCGGTGACCCGCTGGGTGACCGGCATCGTGCCGACCGAGGAGCGGGAGACGAAGGCCAGCTGGATCGCGGGCCAGGCGCCCTTGTAGAACTGGAGCGGGTTGACCTTGGCGACCGTCGCGAGCAGCAGCGGGTAGACGCCGAAGAGGACGAGCGCGCAGCCGATGTAGACGTCTGCGGTGAAGGTCGCGTACTTGCCGATGAGGTCCCAGCCGTAGTCGGCGATGGCGAAGCCGATGAGGCCGATCGTGCCGATCGGGGCGAGCCGGATGACCCACCACAGGGCCTTCTGGAGCAGTTCGAGCACGGCCTCGCTCAGCGTGAGGATCGGCTTGGCCCTCTCACCGAGCTTCAGCGCGGCGATACCGGCGACGGCGGCCATGAAGACGATCTGCAGCACGTTCAGTTCGGTGAACGGCGTGATGACGTCGGTCGGCACGATGCCGGTGAGGAAGTCGATCCAGGAGCCGGAACCCTCGGGGGCCTTGCCGTCCTTCGGGGTGAGGCCGGTGCCCGCGCCCGGGTTGGTGATCAGGCCGATCGCCAGGCCGATGGCGACCGCGATCAGCGACGTGATCATGAACCAGAGCAGGGTACGGGACGCCAGCCGGGCCGCGTTGTTGACCTTGCGCAGGTTGGTGATCGACACCAGGATCGCGAAGAAGACCAGCGGCGCGACGGCCAGCTTCAGCAGCTGGACGAAGATGCTGCCCACCTTGTCGAGCGTGGTGTACAGCCAGCCGATGTCCTGGCTGCGGGCGAGCCAGCCGAGCAGGACGCCGAGGACCAGACCGGCGACGATCTGGGCCCAGAACGGGACCTTGGGTATACGGGAACCGGAAGAGCCGGAGCCGGCCGGCTTCTCGGTCGTGGCGGGCGCGGAGTTCGCGGACACGAACACACTCCAGACGTGACGTATCGGGGGCATACGGGGACAGGGGTGCGGCGCTCGTGCTTCAGAGGAGGCGCCGCTGCATGATGCCGGGTCAGACCACGCGGCAACAGACCGCGGACATACAGCGGCAGAGATCGACATGCAGGCGTGCCACGAGCGGGATGCCCGCATCGTGGCGGGGACGCACTGCTGTCTTCATGGCAATCACGTTAACACTCGGCCTTTGACAGGCTCAAAGCATCGCTTTGGGGAGGAAGGGACGGCGCGGGGCGCGAAAGCCCTGGGAAACACAACACCCCAGCGCCGGAAGGACAGTTCCGGAGCTGGGGTGTCGCAGGGAAGGCAAGGGTGTGAGGAAGCTTACGTGGCGCTTACCGCCCGGAGCAGGGGCTCGGTCACCCGAGGGCGCCGTCCTCCTGGGACCGGTTGGCGTCCAGCTTGGCCTTGGCGCCGTCGACCTTGGTGACGATCTGCGCGGACATCTCGTCGCGCTGCTTGCGCAGCAGTACGAAGCTGAGCGGCGCCGAGATGACGATGGCGAGCAGCAGCACCCAGATGAAGTTGGAGTCGCCGAGCCCCTTGGGCAGCGCGCCGACCTGGACCAGGCCGGCGACGACCAGGAAGCAGCCGGCGAAGATGCCGAGGCGCATCGCGGTGTAGCGGATGGTGGCGCTCGTCTTCGCAGCGGTCACAGCGGGCCTTCTCTCTTCCTGGCGTTCAGGTGTCCTGGCGTGCCCGAACAGTGAAGCACGCCCCGTTCAGTACTGATTAAGGGGGAGCAGCATCGTGATGTCGTCGCGGTCGTCACCCGGGGCGACGCGGATCGCGTCGGGCACGCGCCCGACCTCCTTGTAGCCGCACGAGGCATAGAACCTGTCCACGCCCGTGCCGCCGCGGCAGGTGAGCCGGATCGCCTCGATGCCCTCGAAGCCGCAGGCGGCCTCCGCGGCCGCCGCCATGAGGTCGCGACCGTACCCCTGGCCCTGATGGCCGGGGTGGACCATCACGGTGTAGAGCCAGAGCCAGTGCCGCATCAGCCGGTGGGTGTTGAACGTGAGGAACGCCGTCGCGGCGACGGCGCCCTCCTCGTCGTACCCGACCAGCAGCCGGCAGTGGCCGTCGGCCATGGCCGCGAGGTGCTTGATCACCTCGGGCCGGATGTCGTCGGCCGTCACCGGCGGTACGAATCCGACGGCGCCGTCGGCGTTGGACACGTCCACCCAGAGGGCGACGATGCCGTCGCTCAGGGCGCGGTCCACCGCCGGATCCAGTTCGAATATGAGCGCCACGCCGATCCTCAGACCCGCATCGGCTGCGGGGACTCGCGGCGGCCGGCGTCCGGCCCCGGGTACTCGCGGATGATCTCGTAACGGGTGTTCCGCTCCACGGGCCGGAAGCCCGCGTCGCGGATGAGGTCGAGCAGATCGTCACGGCCGAGCTTGTTGGGCGTGCCGTAGTTGTCCGCGTCGTGCGTGATCTTGTACTCGACGACCGAGCCGTCCATGTCGTCCGCGCCGTGCTGCAGCGCGAGTTGGGCGGTCTGGACGCCGTGCATCACCCAGAACACCTTGACGTGCGGGACGTTGTCGAAGAGCAGCCGGGAGACCGCGAAGGTCTTCAGCGCCTCCGCGCCCGTGGCCATCGTCGTACGGGCCTGAAGGCGGTTACGGATCTTGCCGTCCTTCATGTCCACGAAGTCGTGCTGGTAGCGCAGCGGGATGAAGACCTGGAACCCGCCGGTCTCGTCCTGCAGTTCACGCAGCCGCAGTACGTGGTCGACGCGGTGGCGGGGCTCCTCGATATGCCCGTACAGCATCGTCGCCGGGGTCTTGAGCCCCTTCGCGTGCGCGAGCCGGTGGATGCGCGACCAGTCTTCCCAGTGGGTGTTGTGGTCGACGATGTGCTGCCGGACCTCCCAGTCGAAGATCTCGGCGCCGCCGCCGGTCAGCGATTCCAGACCGGCCTCGATCAGCTCGTCGAGGATCTCGGAGGCCGACAGCCCCGAGATCGTCTCGAAGTGGTGGATCTCGGTGGCGGTGAACGCCTTGAGGGAGACCTGCGGGAGGGCCTCCTTCAGCGCGCTGAGCGAGCGCGGGTAGTAGCGCCACGGCAGCGTCGGGTGGAGGCCGTTGACGATGTGCAGCTCGGTGAGGCTCTCGCCCTCCATCGCCTTGGCGAGGCGGACGGCCTCCTCGATGCGCATCGTGTACGCGTCCTTCTCGCCCGGCTTGCGCTGGAAGGAGCAGTACGCGCAGGACGCGGTGCACACGTTCGTCATATTGAGATGACGGTTGACGTTGAAGTGCACGACGTCGCCGTTCTTGCGCGTCCGCACCTCGTGGGCGAGACCGCCGAGCCAGGCCAGGTCGTCCGACGCGTAGAGGGCGATGCCGTCCTCGCGGGACAGCCGCTCCCCGGCCCGGACCTTTTCCTCCAGCTCGCGCTTGAGCCCCGCGTCCATATCCGGCCGCCTCCCCTACGTCTACCAATCGGGCCTGTCGAGCCTACGCCCCCCGGCGGACGGAACCGACGCGGCCCTCCGGTCCGCCGGCCGCCGGTCCGCCGCCCGGGGAGCGGTCCCGTCACTCCTCGGGCAACTCCCCGACCCGGTCCTCCCACTTGGTGGAGAGCACGATGGTCGTACGGGTCCGGGAGACGCCCTTCGTGCCGCTCAGCCGGCCGATCGTCTTCTCCAGACCGTCCACATCGCTCGCCCGCACCTTGAGCATGTACGAGTCGTCGCCCGCGATGAACCAGCAGTCCTCGATCTCCCCGAGATCGCGCATCCGGCGGGCCACGTCCTCGTGGTCGGCGGCGTCGGAGAGCGAGATGCCGATCAGCGCCGTGACCCCGAGGCCGAGCGAGGCCGAGTCGACCGTGGCGCGGTAGCCGGTGATGACGCCGGCCGCTTCGAGACGGTTGATGCGATCGGTGACGCTGGGCCCCGAGAGCCCGACGAGCCGGCCGAGTTCGGCGTACGAGGCCCTGCCGTTCTCTCTGAGGGCCTGGATGAGCTGCCTATCCACGGCGTCCATAGTCCTGAAGCCTTCCATTATTCAGCGATCTCGCAAGTTTACGTGTAGAATCTAAGGCATGCAGGATTGAAGCCCTGCGAATCTTTCAAACGATCAACGATGATTCATCGACTGTCAGGAGTGGACTTCACCGTGTACACGATCGAGATGGCCTACGCCCATATGCGCTCGCTGCAGGAGCTGGCCAACCGCTCGCGTGCCCACCAGCCGGCCGCCGCACAGCGCGTCGACCAGGCCAACCGACCCACGCGCCGCGCCAAGAAGCGCTGACCGGCGCGTCGGACGGCACGGGTTCCGACCCATCCGTCAGGCCTGTCACCTCTCATCACCGCGAGAGCCCCCCAACTCTCCCTCCCAACGGCGGTACAGCCGGTGCGGCACCCCCGCCGCGTCCAGCACCCGCCCCGCGACGAAGTCCACCAGATCCTGGATGTGCGTCGCCCCCGCGTAGAACGCCGGAGAGGCGGGCAGCACCACGGCGCCCGCCTCGTCCAGCGTCACCAGATGCTTGAGCGTCTGCCCGTTCAGCGGCGTCTCCCGCACCGCGACCACCAGCGGGCGCCGCTCCTTGAGCGTCACGCTCGCCGCCCGTTGCAGCAGATCCTTCGACAGACCGAGCGCGACCCCCGCCACGCACGCCGTGGACGCGGGCACGATCAGCATCCCCTTGACCGGGTACGACCCCGAGGACGGCCCGGCGGCCAGATCGCCGGCGCCCCAGTGCCGTACGTCCGCCGCCCCCTCCCCCGTATCCGCCGCCTCCGCCGTATCTGTCTCTGCCGGCAGGTGCGGGGTGAAGGTGTCCGGCTTGCCGTCCGCGCCCCGCGCCAGCCAGGTACGCAGATCGTCCCGCCAGTACGCGTCACGGAAGGCGATCCCCGTCTCGTCGAGCAGGGTCAGCCGCGACGCCCGGCTGACCACGAGATCGACGCTCTCGCCGGCGTCCAGCAGCCCCCGCAGCACGGCAGCGGCATACGGCGTCCCGGAGGCGCCGGAAACACCGACGACCCAGGGCCGCCGCGGCTGTCGCGGGCTCTGCTGGTCTGCGTACTGTCCGGGCTTCACGCGTCCGAGCCTATCCGGCGGCCCCGGGCAGGAACCGGCGACCGTGCCCCGGACGTTCCCCGCACGGGAGCATGTGGACGGCCACGGCTGCCGCGTATCGCTCCAGCACGTCCATCCAGGTGCTGCCACGGACCGCAGGGGGCTTCGATGTCGTATCCGACCGTCAACCCGACGGCGCAGAGCAGGACCGGCCGGGTGAAGACGGCCGCAGCCGTGATGACCGGCTGGGTCGCGCTGCTCTGGGTGCTGGAAGTGGTCAACACCGCGACCGGCGCACTCGACACCTACGGGCTGAGCCCACGGCGGTTCGGCGAGCTGCGCGATGTCATCCCGATGGCGTTCCTGCACCACGGCTTCGACCATCTCGCGTCCAACACCGTGCCGCTGCTGATCCTCGGATTCCTCGCCGCGCTGAGCGGCGTCCGCCGCTTCGCGGCCGTGGTCCTCACGATCATGGTCGTCGGCGGTCTCGGCGTCTGGCTCACCGCCGCCGACCACTCGATAACGGCGGGCGCCTCGGGCGTCGTCTTCGGCCTGCTGGGCTATCTGCTGGTCCGTGGTTTCGCGAACCGCAGCGCGGTGGACATCGTGGTCGGCCTGCTGGTCCTCGCGGTCTACGGCTCCGCCCTCTGGGGCGTCCTGCCCACCAACCCGGCCATCAGCTGGCAGGGCCATCTGTTCGGACTGATCGGCGGGGTGCTCGCGGCGTTCCTCTTCCGCAGGAAGCGGCCCGCGGCCGCGCTCATACCCTGACCGCGGCGACCCGGCCGATGGTCCCCCGCCCCCGACCGGAGTGTCAGACCGTCAGGCCGCGCACCAGGAGGTCGAGCAGCGCGCACGCGAACAGCGCGATCCCGATGAAGCCGTTCACGCTGAAGAACGCCCGGTTGAGGCGGGACAGATCGTGCGGCTTCACGATCGTGTGCTCGTAGAGGAAGGCCCCCACGACAATCACCAGCCCGGCCCAGAAGAACACCCCGGCGCCGGTGGCCAGCGCGTACCAGACGAGCAGGATCGTGGTCACGACATGGGACGCGCGCGCCCCGTACAGCGCGGCCGGGATGCCGAAGCGGGCCGGCACGGACAGCACCCCCTGCGCGCGGTCCGCCTTGACGTCCTGGCAGGCGAAGATCAGATCGAAGCCGCCGATCCAGATCCCGACGGCGAAGCCCAGGATCACCGCGTCCCAGGACCACTGCCCCGTGACCGCGATCCAGGCACCGACCGGGCCTATGGCCTGGGCGAGGCCGAGGATGGCGTGCGGGAAGTTGGTGAACCTCTTCCCGTACGGATAGACCACCATCGGGATCACCGCGATGGGCGCGAGGGCGAGACAGAGCGGGTTGAGCGCCGCGGCGGCCGCGAGGAAGACGACAACGGCGACCAGCGCGCCCGTCCACGCGGACCGCACCGACACCGCGCCCGTCACCAACTCGCGTCCCGCGGTGCGCGGATTACGGGCGTCGATCTCGCGGTCGATGATGCGGTTGCAGGCCATCGCGAACGTACGCAGCCCGACCATGGCGATCGTGACCAGCAGCAGCCGGACCCAGTGGATGTTCCCGTCGTCCTGGAACATCGCGGTGAGCGCGGCGATATAGGCGAAGGGCAGCGCGAAGACCGAGTGCTCGATCATCACGAGCCGCAGGAAGGCCTTGGTGCGGCCCGGCTGCGGTACTGCTGCGGCGGCGCTGGTCACAGCCCGTACTCCCTCCACCGGCGGTCGACTTTCGCCGCCGTCTCCGGGTCGGACTCGACCATCTCCGGCCAGCCGCCGTCCCGGGTGTACCCCTCCTCGGGGAGCTTCCTCGTCGCGTCGATCCCCGCCTTGCCGCCCCAGAACTGCTGGTAGGAGGAGTGGTCGAGATGGTCGACCGGCCCCTCTACGACGGTGAGGTCGCGCGCGTAGTCGGTGTTGCCCAGCGCCCGCCAGGACACCTCGTGCAGATCGTGGACATCGCAGTCCGCGTCGACGACCACGATCAGCTTGGTCAGCGACATCATGTGCGCGCCCCAGATGGCGTGCATGACCTTCTGCGCGTGCTTCGGGTACTTCTTGTCGATCGAGACGATCGCACAGTTGTGGAAGCCGCCCGACTCCGGCAGGTGGTAGTCCACGATGTCCGGCACGATGATCTTCAGCAGCGGCAGGAAGAACCGTTCCGTCGCCCGTCCCAGCGGTCCGTCCTCCGTCGGCGGCCTGCCGACCACGATCGACTGGAGCAGCGGCCGCTTCCGCATCGTCACGCAGTCGATGGTGAGCGCAGGGAACGGCTCCTGCGGTGTGTAGAAGCCGGTGTGGTCCCCGAACGGGCCCTCGGGGAGCGTCTTCCCCGGCTCCAGCCACCCTTCGATGACGACCTCGGCGTTGGCCGGCACCTGAAGGGGCACGGTCTTGCAGTCGACCATCTCGATCCGCCGGCCCTGTACGAAGCCCGCGAAGAGGTACTCGTCGATGTCGCCGGGCAGCGGCGCGGTGGAGGCGTACGTCACGGCCGGCGGACACCCGAACGCGATGGCGACCGGCAGCCGTTCCCCGCGCTTCGCGGCCACCTGGTAGTGGTTGCGGCTGTCCTTGTGGATCTGCCAGTGCATCCCGATGGTGCGCCGGTCATGGCGCTGGAGCCGGTAGAGCCCGAGATTGCGGACGCCGGTCTCCGGGTGCTTGGTGTGCGTCAGACCGAGGTTGAAGAAGGACCCGCCGTCCTCCGGCCAGGTGAACAGCGCGGGCAGCTGGTCGAGATCCACGTCGTCCCCGGTGAGGACCACCTCCTGGACCGGTGCGTCCTTGATCTTCTTCGGCGGTACGTGCGCCATCGCGCCGAGCTTGCCGAAGGCCTCGCGCATCCCCATGAAGCCCTGCGGCAGCTCGGGCTTGAGCAGACCGCCGATCTTCTCGCTGATCTCGCTGTACGACGTGAGGCCGAGCGCCTTGAGCAGCCGGCGGTCGGTGCCGTACACATTCATGGCCAGCGGCATGGCGGAGCCCCTGACATTCTCGAAGAGCAGCGCGGGCCCGCCGGCCTTGTTCACCCGGTCGACGATCTCCCCGACCTCCAGATACGGGTCGACTTCGGCCTTGATGCGCTTGAGGTCACCCTCGCGCTCCAGCGCCCGGAGGAGTGAGCGGAGATCGTCGTAAGCCATGCGGTCCAGTATCGGCCACTCGCTACCCTGGACTTGTCACGGGGGCCGTTGAACCGGCCTCGATCTCCACATGCAGGGGGACCTCCATGCTTCGGGTGCTGATGATTCTGGTGCCGTTGGCTCTCAGCATCTACGCCTTCATCGACTGCATCACCACCGATGAGAAGGAGATCCGCTATCTCCCCAAGCCCATCTGGGCGATTCTGGTGCTGCTCTTTCCGCTGGTCGGTTCCATCTCCTGGCTGATCGCGGGCCGGGACCGTACGACGGCGGTGCGCCGCGGCGGATGGGTCGCGCCCGACGACAACCCGGACTTCCTCAACTCCCTCAAGGATGACCAGGACAGCAAGGGAACCGGCAGGAAGAGCGACGACGGCAAGGGCGTTCGGGGCGACACGCCCACCGGCACACCGGGTGCCTCGCCTTCCTCCTCGCCCTCCGCCTCGCCGCGCGACGACCAGGAAGCGGCCTCTCATCTGGAGCAGTGGGAAGCGGATCTGCGGCGGCGCGAAGAGGAGATCGAGCGCCGCGAGAAGGGCGGCGACGCCGCGGACGACACCCCTCCGAAGCCCTGAATCCCCGGGGCCGCCGCATGGACCACTCGCCCATGGACCGCTTCCCCTTGGACGCGGCACGGGCACGGGAATGGCTGGCGACCGCCGTCGCCGAGGCGCGGGCCGGGCTGGCCGAGGGCGGGATTCCGATCGGCGCGGCGCTGTACGGCGCGGACGGGACGCTGCTCGGCCGGGGTCACAACCGCCGTGTCCAGGACGGTGATCCGTCCCTGCACGCCGAGACGTCCGCCTTCCGCGCGGCCGGGCGGCAGCGCTCGTACCGGGGTACGACCATGGTGACGACGCTCTCACCGTGCTGGTACTGCAGCGGCCTGGTCAGGCAGTTCGGGATCTCCCGGGTGGTGATCGGCGAGGCGGAGACCTTCCACGGCGGTCACGACTGGCTGGCGGAGCACGGTGTGGAGATCGTGCTGCTCGACGACCCCGAGTGCGCTGCCCTCATGCGGGCCTTCATCGCGGACCGCCCGGAGCTGTGGAACGAGGACATCGGCCAGGACTGACGGAGGCGGGTCTGTACGGCCGCGCGTCACACGCCCGCGTAGGAGTGCTTGCCGTTGACGAAGATGTTCACGCCGTAGTAGTTGAACAGCCAGCAGCCGAAGGCGATCAGCGCCAGATACGCGGCCTTGCGGCCCTTCCAGCCGGCGGTGGCGCGGGCGTGCAGATAGCAGGCGTATGCCACCCAGGTGATGAAGGACCAGACCTCCTTGGGATCCCAGCCCCAGTAGCGGCCCCAGGCGTCGCCCGCCCAGATCGCGCCCGCGATGATCGTGAACGTCCAGAGCGGGAAGACGGCGGCGTTGACGCGGTACGCGAACTTGTCGAGCGTCGCGGACGCGGGGAGCCGCTCCATGACGGAGGTGGCGAAGGAGCCGGGCTCGCGGCCGGCGGTGAGGTTGGACTCGTACCGCTCACGGAAGAGGTACAGCAGCGTGGAGACCGCGCCGACGTAGAAGACCGCGCCGCAGAAGATCGCGGTGGAGACGTGGATCCACAACCAGTACGAGTGAAGGGCGGGAACCAATTGGTCACTGTCGGTGTACAAGACAGTGACAGCGAGCCCGAGATCGAGGAGGACCGTGGTGACGAGCGGCAGCCCCATCCAGCGGACGTTCTTCTTCAGCGCGAGCAGCGTGAGATACACCCCGACGGCCACGGTGGAGAAGGTGATGCTGAATTCGTACATGTTGCCCCACGGCGCCCGCTGCACGGACATCGCGCGGGCGACCACACCGGCCGCCTCGATGGCGAAGGCGAGGACCGTGAGGGACACAGCCACCCGGCCGTACAGATCGCCCTGCGCGTCACCACCGTGCGCGCCGGGGCCGTCCGGGAGGTCGCGCGAGCCGGCCGCGGAGCGGGTGATGATCTTCGGCCGCTCCAGGACGGCCGTGCCGCCGTCCTTCTGGGCGACCTGGACCTTCACCGAACCCGCGGTGGACGCCTCGCCGTCACCGGTGAGGGCCGCCGCGGTCCTGGCGACCTTGCTGCGGCTGCCGAACAGCCACTCGGCGATATGGGCGAAGAAGGCCAGCATGTAGACGGCCATGGACGAATAGATCAGCACATTGCTGGTCTGTGCCAGGCTCTCATTGGTTGCTGCGGCGGCGAGATTCACTTCTCAGCCCCTTCGACAGTCTCTTCTGCGGGATCAGGCGCGGTGGGCGCCTCTGAATTGAGGGTGATGGCCAGATCGGCCAGTTCCTCAGGGAGTTTGGCGGACTCGCTGCGGCCGAGTCCCGCCATCTCGACGACGGTGACGCCGTCGGCGCCCCGCACGGCCCGGACCCAGACCCGGCGCCGCTGGATGAAGAGCGAACCGGCGAGGCCCGCGATGGCGACGATCGCACCGGTGAGGGCCCAGGAGTTACCGGGCTGCTGCGAGATCTGGAAGCTCGCCCACTCCTTGACGTCCTTCTCGAAGGTGATCGAGCCGGCGCCGTCCGGCAGCGTGAGCTTGTCGCCCGGCAGCAGGGTCTTCTTCAGGACATTGCCCTTGGCGTCCTTGAATGCCTTCATCTTGTCGGTGTTCAGCTGGTACACGTTCTGCGGCAGCCCCGAGTCGACGCCCAGACTGCCGTGGTACGCGCCCACATTGAGCACCGGGAAGTCCAGCGCGGGGAACCGCGAGAACATCTGCCCCGAGCCCTTCCCGCCGTAGGTCGGCACGAAGAACGCGGCGAAGCCCAGCTGGTCCCGCTTGCCGTTCTTGTCGCGGTAGCCGTCCATCACCTTGATGGCGCCCGTGGACGAGACGTTGTTGTCGATGGGCAGCAGCGGGACCGCGCCCTTGAAGACCTCCTGGCCGCGGCCGTCCCTGACGGTGACGACAGGGGCGTACCCGTGCGAGATCAGATAGACCTTCGAGCCGTTGACGCTCAGGGGCTTGTTGACCTCGATGGCCGCCTTACGTTCCTTGCCGCCGGCGTCCGTGGTGTAGCGGATGTCGGCCCGGAAAGTGCGGGGGGTGCCCAGCTGCGGCCCGCTGCGCTCGTAGGTCCCGACGAATTCGTCGAGGGTGAAGCTGAAGGGGCCGAGATCGTCCAGGTCGAACAGGGAGCCGGACTTGAAGTCGTCGTACTGCGTGAGGGTGTTGGAGAAGCCGTCGCCCTCGACGATCAGCTTGCCGCCCTCGGACTTGAAGAGCTGTCCGGTGGCGAAGGCCACCAGCATCACGATCAGCGCGATATGGAAGAACAGGTTGCCGGCCTCGCGGAGGTAGCCCTTCTCGGCGGCGACCGCGTCGCCGACGGTATGGGCACGGAAGCGGCGCTTCTTCAGCATCGCGAGCGCCGCCTCGCGGGCGGCCTCGGGCTCGGCCGTGGTGCGCCAGGTGGTGTACACGGGCAGCCGGGTGAGCCGCTTGGGCGCCCCCGGCGGGCGGCCGCGCAGCTGGCCGACGAACTGCCAGGTGCGCGGGACGATACAGCCGATGAGGGAGACGAACAGCAGGATGTAGATCGCGGAGAACCACACCGAGCTGTAGACGTGGAAGAGCTGGAAGGTGTCGTAGATCGGCGCGAGTGTCTGATGCCGGTCCTTGAAGTCCTGCACCTTGAGCTCGTCGACGCCGGCCTGCGGGATCAGCGAACCGGGGATGGAGCCGAGGGAGAGCAGGAAGAGGAGGATCAGCGCGATGCGCATGGAGGTGAGCTGCCGCCAGAACCAGCGGATCCAGCCGACGATCCCGAGGGTGGGGCCGCCGATGGCGGTCTCCTCACGGGGAGCGGTGGAGAGCTGCGCCCCGGCGTCGCCCAGCTCCCGGGCGTCGCGGGCGTCCCGCGTCTCGGAGGCGTCCCGGGTCTCGGAGGCGTCCCCGGTCTCGGGGGCGGCTCCGTCGGCCGCGGCTGCCTCCGCCGTGCCGCCGGTCTCTGTCTCGTTCGTGGAAGCCCTGCTCATGGACGCCTTGCTCATGGAACTAGATCCCCACCGTGAAGCCGTTGGACCACGACTGCATCTCCTGCACGATGCCGTCCCACGCGCCGGTCAGCAGCAGCAGACCGGTCGCGATCATCATGCCGCCGCCGATCCGCATCACCCAGACGTAATGGCGCTTGACCCAGCCGAAGGCACCCAGCGTCTTGCGGAAGGCCACCGCCGCGAGCACGAACGGCACGCCGAGGCCGAGGCAGTACGCGACGGTCAGTATGGCCCCTCGGCCGGCGCTCGCCTGTTCGAACGCGAGTCCGTTCACGGCGGAGATGGTCGGACCGAGACACGGCGTCCAGCCGATTCCGAAGAGCGCGCCCAGGACAGGGGCGCCCGCGAGGCCGGTCACCGGACGCTTGTGGAGGCGGAACTCACGCTGGGTGAGCCAGGGCATCTTCCCCATGAAGAACACCCCCATGAGGATCATCAGTACGCCGAGCACCTTGGAGAGGGTCTCCCGGTACTCCTGGAGCGTCGAGCCGAAGTAGCCGAAGAGCGCCCCGCCCGAGACGAAGACCGCGGTGAAGCCGATCACGAACAGCGTGGCACCGACGGCCATCCGGCCCCGTCTGGCCTCGGCGAGATCGGTGCCGGTGACGCCGGTCACGTACGAGAGATAGCCGGGCACGAGCGGCAGTACGCAGGGGGAGAAGAAGGAGACCAGCCCGCCCAGCAGCGCGATCGGCAGCGCGAGCAGCAGCGCTCCACTGCGGACCGTCTCCTCGATGCCGGGGGTCGCGGCGAGAACCTGCACGGGATCACTTCTCCGCGATCAGCGGGTCGATCATCGTGCGCAGGGCCTCCGCGTCGAGCGCCTTCAGCGCGCGGGCCGCGATCTTCCCGTCCCGGTCGAGCACGATCGTGGAGGGGACGGCCTGCGGATTGAGAGTGCCCTTGGGGAAACCGCTGACGATGAGCTTGCCCACCGGGTCGTACAGACTCGGGAAGCTGACAGCGAAGTCCTTCTCGAACGCGAGCGCGTTGCCCTTGTTCCCGTCCCGGGTGTTGATCCCGACGAACGCCACGCCCTTGGACTCGGTCTCCTTGGCGACCTTCACCAGGTGCGGCACCTCGGCGCGGCAGGGCCCGCACCACGAGCCCCAGACGTTCAGCACGACGATCTTGCCCTTGAGGTCACCGATCGCGAGCTTCTCGCCGTCGAGGGTCTGCCCCGCGATCTCGTTCACCGGCTTGCGGTCGGCCTTCGCGACGGTGGAGATGCCACCGGTGTTCGTCACGAAGTTGGTGTCCCCACCGCCGCCCGATGTGCCACCGCCGGTGCACGCCGAGAGCGCCAGCCCCGCCGCGACGACCGTGACCGGCAGAACGGCGCGGAGTCGGCGGTCCGAGCGGCGTCGGGAAGAGCGGCCTGAGTTCATGTGAAAAGTTTCGCATGGGCGTTTCGGGGATCTTGCGCACCCCCCTCGATGCCCGGATAGCCCCTTGTCAGGCCGCCTTAAAGAAAGCGTTCCAACCGCCGGCCGGGGACTGTCCGACCTCCAGGGTACGGAGCTTGGCGAGTACGGCGGGGTCCTGGACATCGAGCCAGTCGGTGAACTGGCGGAACGACACCAGCCGTACGTCTTTCTTGGCCGCCATGCCCTTCAGCGCTTCCTCGACGGCGTCCATATAAATCCCGCCGTTCCACTGCTCGAAGTGATTTCCGATGAAGAACGGCGCGCGATTCGATTCGTATGCCCGATGAAAACCGGCGAGATAAGCGCCGGTGGCCTGCTTACGCCAGCCGGGATAACGCGAGGGAATTCCCCTGGTCGAATTCTGTGACTGATTGGCGAGCATGTTGTAGTCCATGGAGAGGACTTCGAAGGTGTGCCCGGGGAAGGGGACGCCCTGGAGCGGAAGATTCCAGATGCCCTGCAGCTTGTCCGGCCACTTCTGGGTGCCGCCGGGGGAACTGGCGTCATAGCGCCAGCCGAGCTTCCTCGCGGTCGGCAGCAGCTTGTCCTGGCCGAGCAGGCAGGGCGTACGGCCGCCGATCAGTTCCTTGCGGTAGTCGAAGGGCAGCGGATCGAGGTCGGTCCAGCCGCTGTTCGTACGCCACTCGGTGACGAAGGACACAGCCTGGTCGATCTCGTCGCGCCACTGCTCCGGGGTCCAGTGGTCCACCGAGCCGGAGCCGCCGCAGAAGTGCCCGTTGAAGTGCGTGCCGATCTCATGGCCGTCCAGCCATGCCTGACGGACGTTCTTGAGGGTTTCCTTGATGTGGTCGTCGGTGAGGTAGCCGATGTCGGAAGCACCGACGCGATTGTTCGGCGGCCGGTAGAGCGTTTTCTTCGATTCGGGCAGCAGATAGACGCCGGAGAGAAAGAACGTCATCGCCGCGCCATGGTCCCTGGCGACGTCGAGGAAGCGCGGAAAGAGGCCGTTGCCGACCTCGCCCGCACCGTCCCAGGAGAAGACCACGAACTGCGGCGGGGTCTGGCCGGGTTCGAGCGGGACGGGCGGGGGCGGCTGGTGCGGCTGTTTTCCTGTGTCGGAGGTGGAACCGTCCCCGATGAGCCGGACCTCTTTGCCTGTGGGACGGGCACTGCCCGTCGCGCCTTCGCCGTTACCTCCGCCCTTGCCGACCTCCGACCGGTGTGGCCCGCCCTGTCCGGTGGTGCCGCAGCCCGCGATTCCCATCACGGCCGCGGCCCCAATTCCGGCTCCGAGCAGACCCCTTCGGCTGATGTGCCGCATACAGTTCCCATCTGCGCTCGCTCGTCCGCCTGCCGCTCATACGAGTCTTACAAGCGGCAACAGGTGGGATGACGTGCCGAACACACAGGTTCCAGGAATTGTCATATCTTTACTTCTGTAACGGCAGATGTGACAGAACCCGTCAACGCGGCCTGAGCCCAGGGGTGTTCAGGCGCCGAATGCCTTGGCTCCGCCCTTCACCGGCTTGGCACCGGCGAGGAGATGAGCGGGGACGAGATCGCGGGCCGGCTCGGAGTAGCCGACGGAGACGATCTTGTCGCCCTGATAGGTGAAGCTGGTCAGCGACGCGAGCGTGCACTGCCGCCGGCGCGGATCGTGCCAGAGCCTGCGCCGTTCGACGAAGCTCCGCACGATCCAGATCGGCAGCTGATGGCTGACGCAGACCGCCTCATGACCACGGGCCGCGTCGCGCGCGGCGCTCAGGGCGCCCATCATCCGTACGACCTGGTCGATGTACGGCTCACCCCAGGACGGCCGGAAGGGGTTGGTGAGGTGCTTCCAGTTGGCGGGCTTGCGCAGCGCGCCGTCGCCGACCCCGAAGTTCTTGCCCTCGAAGATGTTCGCGGCCTCGATCAGCCGGTCGTCGGTGTCGAGGGTCAGACCGTGGGTCTTGGCGAGAGGGGCCGCGGTCTCCTGGGCGCGCTCCAGCGGAGAGGCGACGACGTGAGTGATGTCACGGTCCGCGAGATGCTCGGCGACGCGGTCGGCCATCTGCCGGCCCAGCTCGGAGAGGTGGTACCCGGGGCGGCGGCCGTAGAGGACACCGTCGGGGTTGTCGACCTCGCCGTGGCGCATGAGGTGGACGACGGTCAGTTCGCTCTGGTCGCTCATGCGGCGCTCTCCGTGTCGGGATCCGTGTCGGGGTCCGTGCCGGGATCAGTGTCTGGGTCCGTGGCTTCGGCAGCGGCGCGGGCGGCCGCCGGCAGTGCGGCGGCGATCCGCTCGATCGCGCGCTCGTCGTGGGCGGTGGAGACGAACCAGGACTCGAAGGACGACGGCGGCAGATACACCCCGTCGGCGAGCATCGAGTGGAAGAACGCGGTGAAGCGGAAGGACTGCTGCTTCTTGGCGCCCGCGTAGTCGCGGACCTCGTCGGCCGTGAAGAAGACGGAGAACATATTGCTCGCCGCCTGGACGCGGTGAGCGACGCCCTCCTTGCTGAGCGCCTCGGTCACCAGCCCCTGGATCTGCCGCGAGACGGCGTCGATCTTCTCGTACGCGGCGTCGTCGAGCAGCCGCAGCTGCGCGAGGCCCGCGGCGGTGGCGACCGGGTTCCCGGAGAGCGTGCCGGCCTGGTAGACGGGCCCCGCCGGGGCGAGCCGGCCCATGATGTCGGCACGGCCGCCGAACGCGGCGGCCGGGAAGCCGCCTCCCATGACCTTGCCGAAGGTCATCAGGTCGGGCGCGACGCCGTCGATGCCGTACCAGCCGGCCTTCGACGTACGGAAGCCGGTCATCACCTCGTCGGAGATGAACAGCGCGCCGTCGGCGGCGCAGATCTCCTTGAGCCCGGCGTTGAAGCCGTCCCCCGGCGGTACGACGCCCATGTTGCCCGGCGACGCCTCGGTGATCACACACGCGATCTCGCCGGGGTGCGCGGCGAAGGCCTGCCGTACGGCGTCCAGATCGTTGTACGGCAGGACGATCGTGTCGCCGGCCTGCGCGCCGGTGACGCCCGGGGTGTCCGGCAGCCCGAAGGTCGCGACGCCGGAGCCGGCCGCGGCGAGCAGAGCGTCGACATGACCGTGGTAGCAGCCGGCGAACTTCACGACCTTCGCGCGCCCGGTAAATCCACGGGCGAGCCGGATCGCGGACATGGTCGCCTCGGTGCCGGACGACACGAGCCGTACCTGCTCGACGGGGGCGATCCTGGCCACGATCTCCTCGGCGAGCGCGACCTCGCCCTCACCCGGCGTACCGAAGGACGTACCGCGGGCGACCGCCGCCTGGACCGCTTCGATGACATCCGGGTGGGAATGACCGAGAATCATCGGCCCCCAAGAACATACGAGGTCGACATATTCGCGACCGTCCGCATCGATGAGGTATGGACCGTTACCGGACACCATGAACCGGGGCGTACCGCCCACCGCGTGGAAGGCACGGACAGGAGAGTTCACGCCGCCGGGCGTCACGAGGGCCGCGCGGTCGAAAAGCGTCTGCGAAACTGGGGCGTCATAGGGGAAGCTCACGGAATCCATGGTGTCAGAGCCTCGGACGTTCTTGCGGACAGGTGTTTCACCGCACGTTCGTGGGGGAGGTCACTGTCACGATGATCGGGTTGCGCGGCCGTGGCTGCGAGTGGTCGGGTGGAGATATGCATCGCGGTGGCGGACTGGGCGAGGGGACCGATGACCTCGGTCCCGAGCCTGCCCGGCGGGGGAAGCACCGGAGACACGAGGCCCGGGAGCAGCCCACGGGGAGCAGGAGTGGTGGCCGGGTGGGGGTGACGTACAAATACTTCGGCGCGCCCGACGGCGCCACAGCCGCGCGCGTCCCCATATCCATGCGCCCGGAGGAGCTGGGCGGCGACGAGCTGGGCATGGGCGGCATGTTCACCAAGATCAAGCCCGAGACGATAGCCGCGATGGTCCTCACGGGCATACAGGGCATGCCCCTGTACAAGGTCCCCCCGCTGGAACTGGTCGTCCTCCACCCCGACTACGCGGTGGTCAAACTCCCCATGACGGTCGTCGACCCCCTGCGCGACGTGGGCGAGGAATCGGTCGGCGCGGCGGCCTTCATATGGTCGACGGTCCCGGACCGCGGCGGCCCGCGCGACGCGTTCAACGTCTACCAACTGCTCCACGAGTGGCAGGACTTCAGCCACCGCCTGCACGACGCCGGCCACCAGCCGTACTGCCTGGTCTGGCCCTGACCGAGCTGCTGCTCCTGCTGCTGCTCTCGCTGCTCCTGGCACGAGTTCCCGCTGCTCGACCGCGCCACCGCAGGCCTCAGTGTGTGGTTAGCTTGCTCTCATCGGGGGGTCGGTGGCCCGTCAGGGATCTGACGCGGAAGGCGTGGACCAGCTCGGCCGCACCGAGGACGACCAGCCACACGCCGGAGACCAGGGTGAGGACGGCGAGCGAACCGAATGGGGACACGATCAGCACGACGCCCGCCACGATGGTGAGGGCGCCGAAGAAGAGCTGCCAGCCGCGGGCAGGCAGCCCCTCGGTCGAGACCGCCACGGTCACCAACATGATCCCGCGCAACAGCCAGCCGAATCCGATCCACAGGGCCAGCAGCAGCAAGGACTCGGCCTCCCCGCGGAAGCAGATCAGCCCGAGCAACACGCTCAGCGCCCCGGTGATGAAGTGCAGCGCCCGCATACCGCCCGGCACGTGTGAGCCGAAGGCGGCGGCCAGTTGCAGGATGCCGCTGGCCAAGAGGTAGATACCGAACAGGACGCCAACCACCAGCAGCGTCTCCCCCGGCCAGGCGAGGACGAAGACACCCAGCGCAATCGCGGCGATCCCGGCGGCGAGGAGGACCTTCCAGGCGGACTGGCCGAGGGCGCCGAGGGCACCGCCCGGTACTTCGCCGGCGTGAAGGGTCATGACACACCCCGCCTTTCGCGGACAGGCCCGGAGACGTACGGATGCGACCATCCTCCGCCGCAACGGACACCCCCGCACGGCAAGAGCCGCCAAGGCGGCGCGAGTGCCCGACCGACCGGGCACTCGGCCTCCGCCTCCTCGGCCGCCGCCCTGAAGTGAGCAGTGCGCGTAGTGGCCACGTCCGGAGGGGGACGAACGCAGGTGCCCCGGGCCCTCGGTCGAATAGGGCAACCATCCGGCAACGCCGCCGTTCGAGTGACGCACCGAGCGGCCGACGGCGGATCGCCGACCACCTGGCGTGAGTGAGTCGACCGCGCGGGCGACATCCGCTACGCGAACACGGCCGGACCGTTTCCCAGGCCCAGGTCGGCGTGACGATCCACACGCGGCACGCAAGCCGCGCAGCCGGCGCCACCTCCGTATCTTCTGGGGGACCGACCGACAAGCGACTCATGGGGGTGCCGCGCCCCGGCATTGCGCGTCGCCACCAACTGCCCCGCAAGAAAAACCCACCGAGGGCATTGGCGGTGACAACCCGTCAGAAGGCCAGCCTTCGTTACCCCTGCGAAAGCCGCAGGTCGTAGAGAGCACTCCCCGCGCAGGCGGGGGTGGTCCGTTCCCCAGCCTCCGCTTCTCGGTCAGCGCCTTGTGGTCCCCGCGCAGGTGGGGGGCTTGCTTCGTCGCGGGGGGAGTGGGTGGGAGTGGACGGTGCGCGCGGTCTGGGGTGGGTGGATGCCGTTAGGACAGGGTCTTGGCTACCACGGATGCTGCTTCCGCGATCAGTTTGTTGTCGTAGTCGGCGTCCTCTTTGGTGCGGTTCGACATGATCGCCAGCACGATGGGGGCGGTGTCGGGGGGCCAGAGCACGGCGATGTCGTTGCGGGCGCCGTAGGTGCTGCCGGTTCCTGTTTTGTCGCCGACCAGCCAGTCCTTGGGTGTGCCGGCCCTGATGAGTTCGGCTCCGGTGGTGTTGGTGCGCAGCCACTGTGTGAGCTGTGCGCGTTCGGCCTTGCCGAGTACGTCTCCGAGGACGAACGTGCGTAGGTCCTTGGCCAGGGCGCGGGGCGTGCTCGTGTCGCGGGTGTCGCCTGGGGTCCATCGGCTCAGTTCGGGCTCGCGGCGCTCCATTTGGGTGGTGTCGTCGCCGATCTCTTCGAGTACGGCGTCGAGGCCCTTGGGGCCGCCGAGCGCGTCGAACAGCAGGTTGGCCGCGGTGTTGTCGCTGAAGCGGACGGCGGCGTCACACAGCTCGCTCAGGGTCATTCCGGTCTCTACGTGCTTTTCGGTTACGGGAGAGTGGGCGATCAGATCGTTCCTGGAGTATTTGATCACCTGGTCCATCCCGCTCAGGGAGTACGTGCGCAGCACCGCGCCGGCGGCCAGTGCCTTGAACGTGGAGGCGTAGGCAAATCGCTCGCCGTCGTTGTAGGCCACCTCGCGCCCGGTGCCGGTGTCGATGGCGTAGACGCCCAGCCGGGCGTCGAACCTGCGTTCAAGTTCCTTGAACTCGCGGGCGAACGGCTTCGCCGCCGCGGCGGACGGAGACGACGACGGGGCCGGGGCCGGGGAACCGGCCTGGCCGCAGGCCGCGAGTGGGACGAGGGCGAGCGTGGCAAGTCCGCCGAGAGCGGCGCGCCGGGCACGGGTGTACGGCATGGGTCCAAACCTCCGGGGCGCCCCGCACGCAGGGCGTATGAGGGGATGGGGTGACACCGCCCCATCCCGGTGCGTGGTCATGAGTGCCGGGAGGACCACCCTCGCCTTCGGGCGACGATGCGGTCCAATGCGCTCATGCGCCGCTTCATGCCGATCCGGCATAGAGGCATAGAGTCGGGCCGTGGATCTGGTGGGAGCGTGTCGCGCGTTTGTCAGCGTCAGCGAGCACGGCAGTTTCACCGTCGGAGCGGCCGCTGCCCGGATGTCGCAGTCGGTGGCCAGCCGTCGCGTCGCCGCCCTGGAGGAACGCCTCGGCGAGCAGTTGATCGAGCGCACATCGCGGCGGGTCGTCCTCACCCCCTTCGGCCGGGACATGCTGCCGGTGGCCAGACAGCTCGTACAGGCGGCCGATGTGCTGCTGCACGAGGCGGAAGTCGCCCAGCGCAAGCCGTGGCGGCTCGCGGTGCCCGCCATCTGTTCCACGGCCGGTCTCGCCCGGCTCGTCGCCGAGGCACGCGGGCACGGTGTCACCCTCGATCTCCGCCTCGCCGCGCCGGCGCAGCGCACCGAGCTCCTCCACGCGCAGCAGGTGCGTGCCGCCTTGCTCGCGGCGCCGCCGAACGAGGCGACGTGGTCCGTGCCGCTCGGGCTCGCCGGTGCCCAGGATCCCGGCATGAGGCGCGTCCACCTCGAAACGCTGCGGATCGGACGAGCCTCCCCCGGCCCGGCCCGCCGTATCTGGATCCAGCCGGAAGATGACGTGCCGCACATCCGCGACCCGCTGACGCGCCTGCGCGACGCGGTGGGCCTGCGGCCCGCGCAGCTCGCCGCGGCCGACCTGACGACCGCCGCGGCGGAAGTCCTCTGCACCCGCGACCTGCTGCTGTGCTCCCCCGCACAGGCCGAGGAACTCGCCCTGAACTGGCGGCCCATCGGTGAGATCACGCTCAGCCGCGGGTTCGCCCTCGCCGCCTCCGCAGACGGCAATCCACAGCACATCGAGACCCGCCTGGGCGACGCCATCGCCCGCTGCCTCGGTACGGACGCCCAAGCGGACGCCCAAGCAAGCACCCAAGCAGGCGCCCAAGCCAAAGCCAACGAAAACGCGGGAGGCGCGGCCGCGTGAACGCCGAGATACTGCTCCGTGACATGCGCCGGCAGCTGCGCGACGGCGGCCTGCACGGGTGCCTGCTCGTACGCGATCTGCACACGGGAGAAGAGCTGGGGATCGAGCCGGACACCCAGCTGCCCGCCGCCTCCCTGGTCAAGGTCCCCCTCGCGCTGGCGACAGCGGAGCGCATCCGACGGGGCGAGCTCGACGGAGCGACGATGCTCGACGTGCGACCCGGGCGGATCACCACGCCCGGCCCCACCGGGCTGAGCCGGTTCCGCCACCCCGCCCGGCTCGCCATCGACGACCTGCTCTACTTGAGCACCTGCGTGAGTGACGGAACGGCCGCCGACGCGCTGTTCGACCTGACCCCGCCCGCCCAGGTCGCCGGTATCCTCCACGAACTCGGCCTCCGCGGCATCACCGTCCGGCACACCATGCGCGAGCTGTCCGACACCCCCGTGGAACGCTTCGACGCCGCACAGGCCCATCTCGCCCACGCCCTCGCCATCGACGCCGGCACCAGCGGCGGCGGACATCGGGTGCCTCAGCTCGACACCACCCGCGCCAACACCGGCAGCGCGCGCTCCTACGTCGAGCTGCTCCAGGCCCTGTGGACACCGTCGACGGTCCACCCCGAAGTGGCCGCGCGCGTGCGCGGCCTCATGACCCACCACCTGCTCCGGCACCGGCTCGCCCCGGACTTCAGCTCGGACGCCACCACCTGGTCCTCCAAGACCGGCACCCTCCTGAACCTCCGCCACGAAATCGGTGTCGTCGAGCACTCCGACGGTCAGGCCTTCGCCATCGCCGTCCTGACCGAGTCACTCGTTCCGGCCAGTACCCAGCCCGGCGCGGACGCCCTCATGTCGCAGGTCGCCCGGGGACTCCGTGACCACCTTCGGCAGCTTTAGAGCGCGTCCAGCACATCCCTACGGGCCCGGCCCCCGGCGTCAGCCTTCGCCCTCCAGGTCGCCTTCCGTCTCCAGGAACACCTTGCGCAGCGCGTCCAGCACCGCCGGATCCGGCTTGGCCCACATGCCGCGGGACTCCGCCTCCAGGAGGCGTTCCGCGATGCCGTGCAGGGCCCAGGGGTTGGCCTGCTGGAGGAACTCGCGGTTCTCCGGGTCCAGGACGTAGGTCTCCGTGAGCTTGTCGTACATCCAGTCGGCGACCACACCCGTCGTCGCGTCGTAGCCGAAGAGGTAGTCGACCGTCGCGGCCAGTTCGAAGGCGCCCTTGTAGCCGTGGCGGCGCATGGCCTCGATCCAGCGGGGGTTGACCACGCGGGCGCGGAAGACCCGGGACGTCTCCTCGACCAGCGTCCGCGTGCGGACCGTCTCCGGGCGGGTGGAGTCGCCGATGTAGGCCTCGGGAGCCGTGCCCTTGAGGGCGCGGACCGTGGCGACCATGCCGCCGTGGTACTGGAAGTAGTCGTCGGAGTCCGCGATGTCGTGCTCGCGGGTGTCGGTGTTCTTGGCGGCGACCGCGATGCGCTTGTACGCGGTCTCCATCTCGTCCCTGGCCGGCCGGCCGTCGAGTTCACGGCCGTACGCGTAGCCGCCCCACACCGTGTACACCTCGGCGAGGTCGGCGTCCGTACGCCAGTCGCGGCTGTCGATGAGCTGGAGGATTCCGGCGCCGTACGTCCCCGGACGGGAGCCGAAGATACGGGTGGTGGCGCGGCGTTCGTCGCCGTGCGCCGCCAGGTCGTCCTGCGTGTGCGCGCGGACGAAGTTGGCGTCGGCGGGCTCGTCCAGCGAGGCGGCGAGACGGACCGCGTCGTCCAGCAGGCCGATCGCGTGCGGGAAGGCGTCACGGAAGAAACCGCTGATGCGGAGGGTGACATCGATACGGGGACGGCCCAGCTCGTCGAGCGCGACGGGCTCCAGGCCGGTGACCCGGCGCGAGGCGTCGTCCCAGACGGGCCGGATGCCCAGCAGGGCGAGGGCTTCCGCGATGTCGTCGCCCGAGGTGCGCATCGCGCTCGTACCCCACAGGGAGAGACCGACCGAGGTCGGCCAGTCGCCGTTGTCGGTGCGGTAGCGCTCCAGGAGGGAGTCGGCGAGCGCCTGGCCGGTCTCCCAGGCGAGCCGGGACGGGACGGCCTTGGGGTCGACGGAGTAGAAGTTACGGCCGGTCGGCAGGACGTTGACCAGGCCGCGCAGCGGCGATCCCGACGGGCCCGCCGGGACGAACCCGCCGTTGAGTGCGAGGACGGCGTGGTCGATCTCGTCCGTCGTGGCGGCGAGACGCGGGACGACCTCGCGGGCCGCGAAGCCGAGGATGTCGGCGACGGCCCGCGCATGGCCGGCCGCCACACCCGGCACGGCGGCCGGATCCCAGTCCGCGTCCTCCATCGCCTGCACCAGCGCCCGGGCCTGCTCCTCGGCCTCGTCGGCGGTGGTACGGGTGGCGGCCGACTCGTCGAGCCCCAGGGCTTCGCGCAGGCCGGGGAGGGAGGTCGTACCGCCCCAGATCTGGCGGGCGCGCAGGATGGCCAGGACCAGGTTGACGCGCGCGTCCCCGGTCGGCGCACCGCCGAGGATGTGCAGTCCGTCGCGGATCTGCGCGTCCTTGACCTCGCACAGCCAGCCGTCGACGTGCAGCAGGAAGTCGTCGAACCCGTCGTCGTCCGGGCGGTCTTCGAGACCGAGGTCGTGGTCGAGCTTCGCCGCCTGGATCAGCGTCCAGATCTGGGCGCGGATCGCGGGCAGCTTCGCCGGGTCCATGGACGAGATCGCCGCGTACTCGTCGAGCAGCTGTTCGAGACGCGCGATGTCGCCGTACGACTCGGCGCGCGCCATCGGCGGTACGAGATGGTCCACGAGCGTGGCGTGCACGCGCCGTTTGGCCTGCGTGCCCTCGCCCGGGTCGTTGACGAGGAAGGGATAGACCAGCGGCAGATCGCCGAGCGCCGCGTCGGGGGCGCACGCGGCGGAAAGACCCGCGTTCTTGCCGGGCAGCCACTCCAGATTGCCGTGCTTGCCGAGGTGGATCATGGCGTCGGCGCCGAAGCCGCCGTCCTCGCGGCCGGCCTGGATCCAGCGGTACGCGGCCAAGTAGTGGTGCGAGGGCGGCAGATCGGGATCGTGGTAGATCGCGATCGGGTTCTCGCCGAAGCCACGCGGCGGCTGGATCAGGATCAGCAGATTGCCACGGCGCAGGGCCGCGAGGACGATGTCGCCTTCCGGATTACGGCTCCGGTCCACGAACATCTCGCCGGGCGGCGGCCCCCAGTGCCGCTCCACCGACTCCCTCAGGGCGGCGGGCAGTTGGGCGTACCACCGGCGGTAGTCGGCGGCGGGGATACGGACCGGATTGCGGGCCAGCTGCTCCTCGGTCAGCCACTCCTGGTCATGGCCGCCGGCCTCGATCAGCGCGTAGATCAGCTCGTCGCCGTCGCCGGACTCCAGGCCCGGGACCTCTTCCGTACCGAAGTCGTAGCCCTCGGTACGGAGCCGGCGCAGCAGGGCGACGGCGCTGGCCGGGGTGTCCAGACCGACGGCGTTGCCGATCCGGGAGTGCTTGGTCGGGTACGCGGACAGCACCAGCGCGAGGCGCTTCTCCGGGTTCGGGATATGGCGCAGACGGGCGTGCCGTACGGCGATCCCGGCGACGCGCGCGGCCCGCTCGGGGTCGGCGACGTACGCCGGAAGACCGTCCTCGTCGATCTCCTTGAAGGAGAACGGGACGGTGATGAGCCGGCCGTCGAACTCCGGCACGGCGACCTGCCCCGCGGCGTCCAGCGGCGACAGACCTTCGTCGCTCTCCTCCCAGGCGCTGCGCGATCCGGTCAGGCACAGGGCCTGGAGAATCGGTACGCCGAGGGCGGCGAGGGCGCCCGCGTCCCAGGACTCGTCGTCGCCGCCCGCCGAGGCCTCGGCGGGCCTGGTGCCGCCCGCGGCGAGCACGGTGGTCACGAGGGCGTCGGCGGCGCGCAGCGCGTCGAGCAGCTCGGGCTCGGGGGCGCGCAGGGAGGCCACGTACAGCGGCAGGGCCCGGCCGCCGGCCCTCTCGATCGCGGAGCACAGGTCGTCGACGAAGGCGGTGTTGCCGCTCATGTGATGGGCGCGGTAGTAGAGCACCGCGATCAGCGGGCCGCCGCCCGCCAACGGGCGGGGGGCGCGTAGGAGCGGTCCCCAGGTGGGCGCGGCGGCGGGCGGCTCGAAGCCGTGGCCGGTCAGCAGGACGGTGTCGGAGAGGAACCGCGCAAGCTGCTCCAGGTTGGCGGGACCGCCGTGGGCGAGATAGGCGTGCGCCTCGGCGGCGATGCCGATGGGGACCGTGGAGGCTTCCATCAGCTGGGCGTCGGGGGCCTGTTCGCCGGTGAGGACCACCAGGGGGCGGTCGGCGGCGAGGAGCTGGTCGATTCCGTCCTGCCAGGCGCGCAGCCCGCCGAGGAGACGTACGACGACGAGGTCGGCGCCCTCCAGCAGCGCGGGCAGCTCGTCGAGCGCGAGCCGGGCGGGGTTGGCGAACCGGTACGGGACCGGGCCGCCCGCCGCACGGGCGCTGAGCAGATCGGTGTCGGACGTCGACAGGAGCAGGATCATGCGGCGTCTCGCCTTCCTCGGGGTCCGCGCCCCGGGCGGTAGGAAGACGGCGGGAGTTCCTGGCTCACCCGGCTGCTGCCGGGCTCACAGTGGCGGGACCGCGCCGGATTCTCACCGGGCTTCCTCCCCTGACGCCGTCTATGGCGGTGACGGGCCTGAAGACCCGTCGTCTGCATAGTAAGTGCTGCAGGTCACGGCGGGGAGGGCGCCTGGGCGAACGGCCGGACGGGGCCGGGGTGAACAGCCGGGCGGGGGCCGGGTGAACAGCTGGGCGGAGGCCGGGCGAACAGCGCGAGAACGGCCGGGCGGAGGCTGAACGGAGGCCGGAGCCGACGGCCGGGCGGCGGCCGGAACGGGCGGGGAGGGCGTCGGAGTACGTGGGTATGCTCGCCGCCATGCCGCCTACCTCGCCAACACCCGTGAACCGGGACGAAGCTCCCGTCCGGGAGCGCGGTGACGCCTGCCCAGGAGCGCTCCGGCTGCATGCCGCCGACGACGGCCGGCTGGCACGACTGCGGCTGCCCGCCGGTCTCCTGACGCACCGTCAGGCGGAGGCGCTGGCGACGGCGGCCGAGCGGCTGGGCGACGGCCGGCTGGACATCACCTCGCGGGGCAACGTCCAGCTGCGGGGGCTGGGCGAGAGCTGCGGCGGGGAGCTGGCGGAGCTGCTGTACGAGGCCGGCCTGCTGCCCTCGGAACGGCACGAGCGGGTACGGAACGTGATCGCTTCGCCCCTGTCGGGACTGGACGGAATCCCCCGCGCGGACGTGCGGTTGTGGGCCCGGGAACTGGACGCGCTGCTGTGCGCGAGCGAGGCCGCGACGGCTCTCTCGGGGCGGTTTCTGTTCGCGCTGGACGACGGCCGCGGTGATGTGGCCGCCCTGGGCGCGGATGTGACGTTGCTCGCACAGTCGGACGGAACAGCGGTGTTGCATACCGGGGCGAACGGGTCAGGACTGCGGGTCTCCGCGGGCGACGCCCCGCGCGCCGCTCTGTTGGCGGCGGAGACCTTCCTCACGGTGGCGGCGGCGAGCGGCTCGGGCGCCTGGCGGGTACGGGAGTTGCCCGCGGGCCATGGGCTGGACGCGGCGGTGACCACGGGGCTGGCGACGGCCGGGATCGCGACGGAGCCGGTGGCCGAGTACGGGGCGGAGTACGCGACGGAGCCCGGGGCGGCGTACGGGGCGGAGCCCGGGGCCGAGTACCGCGCCGAGTACGGGGCGGACGTGGCGCGGCCGGAAGCCGGGCCGCCCGTCCCGGGGCCGGTCCACTCCCCCGACGGGACCGTGGCGCTGTCCGTGTACGCCCCGCTGGGACGGCTGAGCGTCGCGCAATGGCGGCTGCTGCTGTCGGCAGGCGAGCGCGGGACGAACGACCGCACCCTGCGGGTGACCCCCTGGCGCGGAGTGATCGTGCCGGGCCTGGACCCGGCCACGGCCCACGACCTCCTGGACCGCCTCCGCACCGCCGGACTGATCACGGACCCCCACTCCCCCTGGCACAACGTCGGCGCCTGCACCGGCCGGCCCGGGTGCGCGAAGGCACTCACGGATGTACGGGCGGACGCGGCCGAAGCCGTAACGGCCGCCCGCCCCGGTGACCTGCCCGCCACCGGCCCCGGCGGACCGCCCGCCACCGGCCCTGGTGACCTGCCCGCCACCAACCCCGGTGACCTGCCCGTCTACTGGTCGGGCTGCGCCCGCCGCTGCGGCCATCCACAGGGCAGCTGGGTGGATGTCGTCGCGACCGGCGAGGGCGGCTACGACATCTCGGTGCGGGGACATCTCCTCAGGGCCACCACAGGACCAGAACTCGCCGAAGCGGTCGCGACGGCCCGGAAACCCACGACGGCACGCACCACCCCAGTGACGAGATGAGCGAGACCACAGTGTCCACAGTGTTCGACTACGAGAAGGACGGCGCGGCCATATACCGCCAGTCCTTCGCCATGATCCGCGCCGAGGCGGACCTCGCCGGGCTGCCCGCCGACGTCTCCCAGGTCGCGGTGCGGATGATCCACGCCTGCGGCATGGTCGACCTGGTGCGCGACCTCGCCTTCACGCCCGCCGTGGTGGCAAGCGCCCGCGAGGCCCTGCGCGCGGGCGCACCGATCCTGTGCGATGTCGCCATGGTCGCCAGCGGTGTCACCCGTAAGCGGCTGCCGGCGGACAACGACGTCGTATGCACCCTGTCCGACCCCGCGGTCCCCGCACTCGCCGCCGAGATGGGGACGACGCGCAGCGCCGCCGCCCTGGAGTTGTGGCGGGACCGGATGGGGGGCGCGGTGGTGGCCGTCGGCAACGCCCCGACCGCGCTCTTCCGGCTGCTGGAGATGATCGAGGACGGCGCCCCGCGCCCGGCGGCCGTCATCGGTGTGCCGGTCGGTTTCGTCGGCGCCGCCGAGTCCAAGGACGCGCTCGCCGGCCACCCCGCCGGGCTTGAGCACCTGGTCGTACGCGGACGGCGGGGCGGCAGCGCCATCGCGGCGGCGGCCATCAACGCCATAGCGAGCGAGGAAGAGTGAGCGAGAACAGCACCACGGCCGGGCCTTCGACCGGCCGGCTGTACGGAGTCGGGCTCGGCCCGGGTGACCCGTCGTTGATGACCGTACGGGCCGTGCGGGTCATCGCCGAGGCGGATGTGATCGCATATCACAGCGCCCGGCACGGCCGGTCCATCGCGCGTTCCATCGCCGCGGAGCATCTGCGTGCCGACCATATCGAGGAGCCCCTGGTCTACCCGGTCACCACCGGGACCACCGACCACCCCGGCGGGTACCAGGGCGCGATGGAGGAGTTCTACGCCGAGTCGGCGGCCCGGCTCGCCGTCCATCTGGACGCCGGACGCACGGTCGCCGTGATCGCCGAGGGCGACCCGCTGTTCTACGGCTCGTACATGCACATGCACAAGCGGCTGGCCGGCCGCTATCCGACCGAGGTCATCCCCGGCGTCACGTCGGTGAGCGCCGCCGCGGCCCGGCTCGGCACCCCTCTCGTCGAGGGCGAGGAGGTGCTGACGATCCTCCCGGGCACCCTGCCGGAGGAGGAGCTGACGGCCCGCCTGGCCTCGGCGGACTCGGCCGTTGTCATGAAGCTCGGCCGGACCTTCCCCACCGTACGGCGGGCGATCGAGCGGGCGGGGCGGCTGGCGGACGCGCGGTACGTCGAACGGGCCACGATGAGCGGCGAGCGCACCGGCGCGCTGGCCGATGTCGATCCGGACTCCGTGCCGTACTTCTCGGTCGCTGTCCTGCCGAGCCGGATCGGCGCGGTGCCCGTGCCGGTGCCCGGAGACGCGGGTGCGCCGAGTAACTCAGGTGAGACCAACAAGACCGGCCAGGTGGTGGTCGTCGGCACCGGCCCGGCCGGACCTCTGTGGCTCACGCCCGAGACGCGCGGCGAACTGGCCGCCGCCGAGGATCTCGTCGGCTACACCACCTATCTGGACCGCGTGCCGGTCCGCCCCGGCCAGCTCCGGCACGGCTCCGACAACAAGGTGGAGTCGGAGCGCGCGGAGTTCGCCCTCGACCTGGCACGGCGGGGACGGCGCGTGGCCGTGGTCTCGGGCGGCGACCCCGGCGTCTTCGCGATGGCCACGGCGGTCCTGGAGGTGGCGTCGCGGGCGCCGTACGAGGACGTCCCCGTACGGGTACTGCCGGGCGTGACCGCCGCCAACGCGGCGGCGGCCCTCGCCGGCGCCCCGCTCGGCCACGACTACGCCGTGCTCTCGCTGTCCGACCGGCTCAAGCCCTGGGAAGTCATCGCCGAACGCCTGCACGCGGCAGCCGCGGCGGATCTGGTGCTCGCGCTCTACAACCCCGGTTCCCGCAGCCGTACGTGGCAGGTCGGCAAGGCCCGCGAACTGCTGCTGGAACACCGCGCTCCGGACACTCCGGTCGTCCTCGGGCGCGATGTGGGCGGGGCGGAGCAGAGCGTACGGATCGTGCGGCTGGCCGACCTCGATTCGGCGCAGGTCGACATGCGGACGATCCTGCTGGTCGGGTCCTCGCAGACGGTGACCGTACGGCGGGGAGACGGGCGGCAGATCGTCTGGACGCCGCGCCGCTATCCGGAAAAGCCGCTTGCGGAGAGCCCGTCCCCGGAGAACTCTCCGAAAGCGGCGAACTGACGCAGCCAGTCCGCCACCTCGTCGGGGGTGCCCGCCACAGGCACCCCCTCCGGCACCGGAGGCCGGCGGACGACGACCACGGGGAGACCGGCCTCGCGGGCGGCGGTGAGCTTGGCCGCGGTGGCCGCGCCGCCGCTGTCCTTGGTCACCACGACGTCGATGCGGTGGCTGCGGATGATCTCCCGCTCCCCGTCGAGGGTGAACGGCCCCCGGTCCAGCAGCACTTCCGTCCTGGCCGGGTACGGCGGCTCCGGGGCGTCCACGGACCGTACGAGGAACCACAGGTCATCGAGGTGAGCGAAGGTGGCGAGCCCCATCCGCCCCGTGGTGAGGAAGACCCTGCCCGCGAGCGGGGGCAGCGCCCGGGCCGCCTCCTCCAGCGAGCCGACCGGACGCCAGTCGTCGCCCGCGGCGGGCACCCAGGAGGGCCGGCGCAGCGCCAGCAGGGGAACATGGGCGTCGGCGGCCGCCCGGGCCGCATTCCGACTGATCGTCGCGGCGAAGGGATGAGTGGCGTCGATGAGCGCGTCCACGCGGTGCTCGCGCAGCCAGCGCCCCAGCCCTTCCGCACCGCCGAACCCGCCGATCCGCACCTCGCCGGGCGGCAGCACCGGGCGTGCGACGCGGCCGGCGAGGGACGTGGTGACGCGGATGTGCCGGACGAAACGGAGAGGGCCGTGCAGATTCTCGGCGAGACGACGGCTCTCGGTGGTCCCACCAAGGATGAGCACATGGAACGGTTCACTCATCGGCGGCGGGTCTCTCCATGTCTGAGGGCGTGACGGGCGGGCGCAGCGCCCAACTCAAGCACACGGGCCTGCGGCCCGGCTGGACGACGGGTGCGTGCGCGACGGCCGCGACAACGGCCGCGTACACGGCGCTGCTGACCGGCGATTTTCCCGACCCGGTGACGATCACGCTTCCCAGGGGGCAGACCCCGGCGTTCGCCCTGGCGACGGAGGAACTGTCCCGGTCCCTGGCCATGGCGGGAATCGTCAAGGACGCGGGCGACGACCCGGACGTCACCCACGGCGCCCTGGTCCGCGCGACGGTACGGCTGCTGCCGCCCGGCTCCGGGGTGATCTTCCGGGCCGGCGCCGGCGTGGGTACGGTCACCCGCCCCGGCCTCCCCCTGGACGTCGGCGAACCGGCCATCAACCCGGTCCCGCGTCGGTTGATGCGGTCCCATGTGGCGGAGGTCGCGGCCCGCTACGGCGGCTCGGGCGACGTCGAGATAACCGTCTCGGTCGACCACGGCGAGGAAATCGCCCGCTCCACGTGGAACCCGAGGCTGGGCATCCTGGGCGGCCTGTCCATCCTCGGTACGACGGGCATCGTCGTTCCCTACTCCTGCTCGGCCTGGATCGACTCCATCAGACGGGGCGTGGACGTGGCCCGTGCGGCGGGCCGTACGCATGTCGCGGGCTGCACGGGCTCCACGTCCGAGAAGACGGTGCTCGCGACGTACGACCTCCCCGAGGACGCCCTCCTGGACATGGGCGACTTCGCGGGCGCGGTACTGAAGTACATCCGCCGCCACCCGGTCGACCGCCTGACGATCTGCGGCGGCTTCGCGAAGCTGTCCAAACTGGCGGCGGGCCACCTGGACCTCCACTCGGCCCGCTCCCAGGTGGACAAGCGCTTCCTGGCGGACCTGGCGGCGGGCGCGGGCGCGAACGCGAAGTTGGCGACGGAGGTGACCCAGGCCAACACCGGCCTGGCCGCGCTCCAGCTGTGCCAGGCCCAGGGCATCCGGCTGGGCGACGCGGTCGCGACGAGAGCACGCGACGAAGCGCTGACGGTACTGCGCGGGGCGCCGGTGGAGGTGGACGTGATCTGCATCGACAGAGCGGGCACGGTAGTGGGCCGCAGCGAGCCCTTGTAGGAAGCGGGACTCGGCGGTGGGTCAGTCGCTGAGCCGGATCAGATCGGTTCGTAACCGTTCACTTCTCGCCGCCGACCAGACCAGGCAGCGGGGCGAGCCTTCTACCGGTCTCGGCATCGGAAAGGCGCTGCTCGCGACCGGGACGGCTGTCGAACATCGCCTCCATCCACCACTTCCGTAGGACGGCGCTGATGTGGTCGCCATCTCCGGCTTGACCGATTTCCGCACAGAAAGCCGCGCGCTTGGTGGCACCGAGTGCGTTGGAGACGGCGTCGATGCTCTGGGGGATTGGGCGGACCCTTGGATCCGGGCCTTGGTGTCCGGGTTGGGCGGTCACGGTGTTCTCCTCGACAGCAGCGAAGAGCCCCGTCACTCCGACGGGAGAGGGTGACGGGGCTCCGGTGGCGCGTTGTGCTTCAGGCGGCGGGAAAACCACCGTCGTTGACGGCGGTGACGAACGTGGACCAGCCCGCGGTCGCGAACATCAGGGACGGGCCGCTCGGGTCCTTGCTGTCCCGTACGGGGACGATCCCGGAAGCGGCAGCGACCTTCGGCGCCCACTCCACGCAACTGCCGCCGTCCGCATTGCTGTACGTGGACTTGACCCACTGCGCGAGGGAGAGGTCCAGGGTGGTGCTCATATGGGAAGCGCCTCCATCGTGGATCGGATGAATGCCGCCGTATCGCGCGGCGACAGGGCGTAGGCCCTCATCAGATCGTAATCCCGCCGTCGGGTCCTGACACTCTCCGCATCTTCCAGCAGGGTGCCCGTTGTGAGCCCTTCTTCGTAGGCCACGGGGTGCCCACTGTCCAGTGTCAGCAACTCCAGCGCACCACCGCCCAGTAGGGCGTGCTCACCGTGCTCGAAAGGCAAGAGCTGAACAGTGGTCGTGGGGGTATCCGCAAGGTCGACCAGGCGCGCCAGTTGAGCCCGCATGACGACGGGCCCGCCGACGGACCGTCGTATGACCGCCTCGTCAAGAACGATGGAGACGTCCGACGCGGAGGGGCCCACCAGGAGCACTTGCCGACTCAGTCGGGCGGTCACCTTCTCCTCGATCTCGTCCGCCGTAGCCCTCGGGTTGCCGACACGGAAGAGCGCGCGAGCGTAATCCTCGGTCTGAACGAGCCCGGGCACGATCTGCCCCGCGTAGTGGTCGATGATCCGAGCCCGCGCCTCCAGCTCCATGCGCCGCCGGTACTTGTCCGGGTGGATCTCCTTGCGCGCGAGACCGTACAGCTCTTCGAAAATGCCGTCCGTGCCGAACGCCGCGTCCAGTTGGGCAGGGAGTTCCCGGGGCGGCATGTACTCCGCGGTCTCGATCCGGGACAGATGGCTCTTGCTGACGAGCACCACGCCCGCCAGGCCCTCAAGGGTTAAGCCCGCCCTCTCACGGAAATTCCGCATCTTGGCGCCGAACAGATCTCGGGCGGACCTGTCGGGTGTGAGTTCGCGTGCGGGCCGTGCCATGCGGGCACCCCATTTCTCCCAGATTTGCGGTCGGGACCGAAACGGCTTCCGAGCGTACGCCGGACGGCGGCACCATGTGAGCAACTAGTCACAGAGAGCACGCAAAAAGGCGAAAGGCAGAACGCAATGACGAGAAGTGAAGCGCGGAGGTTCCTGTCCCGGCTGTCGGAGGCGTTCGGTGTGGACGGTGTCCTCATCGTCCACAAGACCGAGGTGGAGGAGGGCGCGGACCTCGCTCCCGGCTCCGCGCTGAAGTGGCCCAAGTGCGAGTGCGGGCACCCGAAGTGCCCCGACTACGAATCCGCCGGCTCACCCTCCGAGAAGCTCAGCGCGGAGGTTGCGGAACGGAACAAGCGAAGCAGCAGGGGCGGCGTCTGAGGTGTGGGACCGCGAAGGGCGCGGCAGGGCACGCCCGTCAACAGCTGTGCGGGCGTTCCCTTTCGGCCGAGTACAGGTGGCTGTCGCGGAACTGCTCCGCGCCCAGCGTCCGGCCCACCATGATGACCGCCGTCCGCACCACACCCGCCGCCTTCATCTGTCCGGCGATGTCGTCGAGCGTGCCGCGCAGCACCAGTTCGTCCGGGCGGCTGGCCATCGCGACCACCGCGGCCGGGCAGTCCGCCCCGTAGTGCGGCAGCAGTTCGTCCACCACCCGGTCCACATACCGCGCGGCCAGGTGCAGCACCAGCAGCGCGCCGCTGCGCCCGAGAGTCGCCAGGTCCTCGCCGTCCGGCATCGGCGTGGCCCGCTGGGCGATCCGGGTCAGGATGACGGTCTGGCCCACCGTCGGCACCGTCAGCTCGCGCTTCAGCGCCGCGGCCGCCGCCGCGAACGCCGGTACCCCCGGCACCACTTCGTACGGCACACCCGCCGCGTCCAGCCGCCGCATCTGCTCCGCGACCGCGCTGAAGACCGATGGATCGCCGGAGTGCAGCCGGGCCACGTCATGGCCCTCCTCGTGGGCCCGGACGACTTCCGCCGTAATCCCGTCCAGGTCCATCTGCGCGGTGTCGATCAGGCGCGCGTCCGAAGGGCATTCGGCCAGCAGCTCGCGCGGCACCAGACTGCCCGCGTACAGGCACACCTGACACGCGGCCAGTCGGCGCGCGCCCCGCACCGTGATCAGATCGGCGGCGCCGGGCCCGGCGCCGATGAAGTACACCGTCATCGTTCTTCTTCTCCTGAGGGTTCCGCCGGGAGGTCGTGCAAAGTGGCTCAAGGGGCTCAAGGGGCTTTCGTGACGGCCCATTGGGTGACCGGCATGGCCTGCCGCCAGCCGGTGAATCCGCCCACCGGCACGGCGTGCGCGACGGCCAGCCGCACCAGTTCCCCGCCGAGGCGGCGGTACCAGTCGGCCAGCAGCGCCTCGGACTCCAGCGTCACCGTGTTCGCGACCAGCCGGCCGCCCGCCGGCAGCGCGTCCCAGCAGGCCGCCAGCAGCCCGGGGGCGGTCAGGCCACCGCCGATGAACACCGCGTCGGGCACCGGCAGTCCCGCCAGCGCGTCGGGGGCTCCGCCGGTGACGACGCGCAGCCCCGGGACACCGAGCGCCCGCGCGTTGCGGCCGATGCGCTCGGCGCGCGCCGGATCACGCTCGACCGACACCGCCCGGCAGGACCGGTGCGTACGCATCCACTCGACGGCGATCGAACCCGACCCGCCTCCGACGTCCCAGAGCAGTTCCCCCGGCGCCGGGGCCAGCGCGCCCAGCGTGGCGGCGCGCACATGGCGTTTGGTCAGCTGGCCGTCGTGTTCGTACGCGGCGTCCGGCAGACCTGGTACGACTCCGATGCGCAACGCGTCCGGCGCGCGACGGCACTCCACCGCCACGACGTTCAGCGGATCGCCTGCGGGCTCGGCCCAGTCCTGGGCCAAGGCTTCGATATGCCGTTCCCCGCCCGCGCCGAGGTGTTCCCGGCCGAGCTGTTCAAGGACGTGCATACGGCTCGGCCCGTACCCCCGCTCGCACAGCAGCGCCGCCACCTCTGCGGGCGTCGCCGCGCCCGCGCTGAGCACCAGGACCCGGCGGCCGTCGTGCAGGGCGGCGGCCAGCCGTTCGGCAGGACGGCCGACGAGCGTGACGACCTCCGTGTCCTCCACCGGCCAGCCGAGCCGCGCGCAGGCGTACGACACCGACGACGGATGCGGCAGCACCCGCAACGCCCCGGCCCCCACCACCTCGGCGAGGGCCCGCCCGATCCCGTAGAACATCGGATCCCCACTGGCCACCACACAGACCCGGCGCCCGGCGTGGGCCGCGAGCAGCCCGGGAACGGCGGGCCGCAGCGGCGACGGCCACGGCACGCGCTCCCCCGCGCACTCGTCCTCCGGGAGAAGATCCAACTGCCGGGGCCCGCCGATGAGCACCTCGGCATCGCGGAAGGCCTGCCGCGCGCCTTCGGAAAGCCCCGCCCATCCGTCCGCGCCGATCCCGGCGACGGTCACCGGCGGCGCGGGGGGCGCGGCAGACGCGGGAGATGCGGGGGGCGGAAAGCTCACTGCCGTATTCCTCTGGGCTGGGAGAAGACCGAATTCGAAACTGTACGGGCCCCACTTCGGCCGCGCCCCCGACGGGGCAGGAGATGCGGGTGATCCACACCTATGGAACCTTGAATGGAACGCAAGGACCGGGGCCGACGAATACGTGGTCGACGGCCAGGTTTCTCACCCAGGGAGCGACCCATGGCCAAGCAGAGGCTCGCCACCGGATGGACGGTATTCGCCGCGGTCCTGATGATTTTCGGCGGCGCCATGACCATCCTCGCGGGCATTTCCGCCATCGCCAAGGACGATATCTTCCTCACGACGCGGAGCTATATCTTCTCGTTCGATCTCGTCGGCTGGGGATGGGTCCATCTGATCCTGGGCCTCATCATTTTCCTCGCGGGCTGCGCCCTGTTCAAAGGAGCGGTCTGGGCGCGCGTCGTCGGTGTCATCCTGGCGGGTCTCGGCGCGCTGTCGAATTTCCTGTGGATTCCGCGCTATCCGCTCTGGGCCCTCACGCTCCTCGCCATCGACGTCTTCATCATCTGGGCGCTGTGCGCGGGTGACCGACGTCGTACGGAGAGGTGAGCCAGGGCGCCCGGCGTCAGGAACGCCGGGCGCCCACCTGGTGTCAACGATGGCCGGCCGGACAGGGCCCCCGGTGTCAGCCGGGTGTCCCGACCGGCGAGGAGGCGCTCCCCGCGGCCGCCGCTGTGGCGCTGCGAGGATGGAGCACCCGCTCCGCCAGCGCCCCGAAGATCAGCCCGAAGGCCGTCCACAGCAGCGCCTGTACGCCGAGCGACGCGAGACGGAACTCCCAGAGCAGAGCCGCCGGGAAGGTTTCCCGAACGGCATCGGTGTTGGCGGGCAGGACGAGACAGGCCACTGCCACGACGACGACGTAACCGGCGCCGGCGACGGCCGACGCGTTCCAGTTGCCCAGCCGCGGGGCCAGCCGTCTCCCCGCGATGACGGCGATGACCGCCAGCAACACGCTGAGCAGGATCATCAGGAAGAACAGCGTGGTGCGTCGGCCGATGGTGTCCGGGTTGCCCACCGCGGGCGGGGTCGCCGGATACTTCAGGAACGGCACCAGATAGACGGTGATGAAGGCGGCTCCGGCGATCAGGGCCGCCGTCGCCCTCGGGCCGAACCGGCCGATCCGGCCCAGGGAGACGGAGAAGACCAGCGAGGCGATTCCGCCCAGGGCCACTCCGTACACCAGGACACCGGTGGCCAGTCCGAACGTCGACTGGACCGGCCTGCTGACCAGTTCCTCTTCCTCGTCCGCGGCCGCTGCTTCGCCGGCCGATGAACCGGCCGATGAACCGGCCGGCGCCGCTGCGCCGTGCTCGTGCGCCGGCGCGGACTGGGTCTCCTCCAGCGCGATGGAGTCCCGTACGGAGGGCTCACCCACCACATAGGCCAGCGCGAAGGCGAAGAGTCCGGCGACGACGCCCGCGATCATGCCGCGGACCAGGAGAGTTCTGACGGTGGAGGCATGCATGTGCGTGATCTCCGTCAGTGGTCAGTGGCAGGGGAAGCCGAGCAGATGACGGCCGTCGTGCACCCACTCGTGCACCCCCGCACCGGAGAAGACCGACGTCGCGCCCTGCTCGGCGCCGACGAAGTACAACAGCACGAGCATCAGGGTGCCCACGAACACGGCCCACGGCAGAACCGCGCGCAGAGGAAGAGGGGTCACCGGGGCGGTGGTGGGCGAAACGACCGGGGGCGCAATGGACTGAGCCATGGCACAACCTCCTTGGGGAACTCGCGTCCCATTCAGTGGAGCTCGCACGACGGCCATCGGGTCTGACTCACCGGGCCCCTGCTGCGCTGTACGCAGCCGGCACCCGGCATACAGTGGCGCGACCGTGCCGGACTCTCACCGGACTTCCGTCCCGCCGTCGTGATATCGACGTGAAGGTACCGCGAACCGACAGGCGGGCCAAGAGGCCCTCTCCCCCGTCGTTCGCGGGTGGACGGCGGCTGCCGCGGAGCGCCGAGCACCGTACGGGCTCCGGGAGTTGGCCCCGCGTCGGGCGGGCCGGCCGGGAGCGAGGACAGCCGAGGAGAACCGTATGACCACCCGGGTGATGTTCATCTCACCGGCCATCAGCACCTCCTTGCGCGCAGCGCGCTTCGGCGAAGGCGCGGGCGATCAGGACGAGTTGGACGCCATCGGGCTGCGGCAGGCCGAGGCCGTACGCGAGACCTTCCCCCGCGCCGCCGCGCTGTACGTCTCTCCCTCGCGGCGCTGCCTGCGGACCGCCGAGGTGCTCGGCCTGGACGCGGAGCCGCTGCCCGGCCTCGCGCCGTGCGCGATGGGCCGCTGGCAGGGCAGGACCCTCGACGAGGTGGCCGCGGCGGAGCCGCAGGCGGTGGCCGCCTGGCTGTCGGACCCGGCGTCCTCCCCGCACGGCGGAGAGTCCCTGCTCGCCCTGCACACCCGCGTCGGCCACTGGCTCGACACCCTGACCGCGGAGGGCCCGGAAGGCGCGGACAGGGCGGACGGGGCGGACAGGAAGGCCCCGGACGACTCCCGGGGGCGCGTCATCGCCGTGGCGGAACCCGACCTCATCCGCGCCGCCGTGGTCCACTCCCTCGGCGCGACCCCGCAGGCGTTCTGGAGGATCGACGTACGCCCGCTGACCGTCACCGAACTCAGCGGGCGCGACGGCCGCTGGAATCTGCTCAGCGGCCGCCCCCTGCACAGCGTCGCGCCCTGAAAGCCCCGTACATCACTCCACGTAACGAAACGTGACGGTTGCGGCGGCCGCGTCGGCGGGAGCGCTACGGAGCGTCATCGAACGTCATGAGAAATAAGTGCCAAACAGCACTCGCCTTCCGGAGGCAGGCAGTGTAGATGTGGGTGTATGGCCCGACATATGGGCCGATCCTGGGCTCGGGTGCGTTCCGCTCGCGTGTTCTCCGGTCGGCGTCCACCGAGTCGGCGGCGTGAGCACCCACGTACGGCACCCAGGTGGCGCGGACGGTTCGACCGCGAAGCCCTGCGGAAGCCGTCGTCGGAGTGGCGCCGCCGATCCTGGCTGAACGTGCACAGCGTCGCCGGGCAGGTATTCATCCTGCAGCTGGTGATCGTGGTGCTGCTCGTCGCGGCCTCACTCACCTCGCTTCTCCTGCTGTCCCGGCACTACTCCACGACGGAGGCGCGCAACCGCTCGCTCGCCGTCGCCACGACGTTCGCGAACTCGCCGGGGATGGTGGAGGCACTGCACGCCCCCAACCCGACCGCCGTGCTCCAGCCGCGGGCCGAGGTGGTCCGCCAGAGCTCCGGGATGGACTTCGTCGTCGTCCTGACCACGAAGGGCATCCGCCTCACCCACCCCAACCCCGACCGCATCGGGCAGCACTTCGTCGGCACCATCGCGCCGGCGCTGGAGGGGCACAGCGTCACCGAGACCTACCCGGGGACGCTCGGCCCTTCGATACGGGCGGTAACCCCCATCAACGACGCGCAGGGGAAGGTCGTCGGTCTGGTCTCCGCCGGGATCACGGTCAAGAAGGTGAGCGGCCTCGCCAACAACGAGCTGCCGATCCCCATCGGCGCCGCGGCCGCCTCGCTGGCCCTGGCCATGGGCGGAACGGGGCTGGTGAGCAGACGGCTGCGGCGCCAGACCCACGGTCTGGACCCCATCGAGATGACGCGCATGTACGAGCATCACGACGCGGTCCTGCACTCCGTACGGGAAGGGGTGATCATCGTCGGCGGCGACGGCCGGCTGATGCTCGCCAACGACGAGGCACGCCGTCTTCTCGACCTGCCCCCGCATCCGGAGGGCCGGCCCATCACCGACCTCGGCCTGGACCCTCATGTGGCCGAACTGCTGGCTTCGGGGCGCGTCGCCACCGACGAGGTGATGGTGACAGGGAAGCGACTGCTCGCGGTGAACAACCGGCTCACGGACCGTAATGGCGGACCGCCCGGCAGCGTGGCCACGCTCCGGGACTCCACCGAGCTCCGCGCGCTCACCGGCAGCGCGGAAGCGGCACAGGAGCGCCTGAAGCTGCTGTACGACGCCGGCGTGGAGATCGGCACCACCCTCGACGTGGACCGGACCGCCGAGGAGCTGGCCCGGGTGGCGGTCCCGCGCTTCGCCGACTTCGTCACGGTGGATCTCGCGGAGCCCGTCCTGCGCGGCGAGGAGCCGTCGAGGCTGAGCGGCTCCGAGATGCGCCGTACGGCCGTGCTCGGCATCCGCGACGACCACCCCTTCTACCCGGTGGGCAAGCTGTTCTCGTTCATCTCGTCCTCGCCGCAGGCGCGGAGCCTGGAGAACGGGCAGGGAGTCGTCGAACCCGATCTCAGCCAGGCGGACGGATGGCAGTCCCAGGCCCCGAACTGGACGGGCAAGGTCGTCGACTACGGCATCCACTCGCTCGTCACCGCTCCGCTGAGCGCGCGGGGCGTCCCTCTGGGCATGGTCAATTTCTGGCGTTCCGAGAAGCCGGAGCCCTTCGAGGAGGACGACGTCTCCCTCGCCGAGGACCTGGCCTCCCACGCGGCGGTGTGCATCGACAACGCCCGGCGCTACACGCGCGAGCACAGCATGGCGGTGACGCTGCAGCGCAGCCTGCTGCCCCGGGTGCTGCCGGAGCAGAACGCCCTCGATGTCGCCTACCGGTATCTGCCGGCGGAGTCGGGGGTCGGCGGCGACTGGTTCGACATCATCCCGCTGCCAGGCGCCCGGGTGGCGCTGGTCGTGGGGGATGTCGTCGGTCACGGTCTGCACGCGGCCGCGACGATGGGGCGGCTGCGTACGGCGGTCCACAACTTCTCCACGCTGGACCTGCCGCCCGACGAGATCCTCTCGCACCTGGACGAGCTGATCGCCAGCATCGACCAGGACGAGACCATCGGGAACGCCGGCGGCAACGGTTCGCTGGTCACGGGAGCCACCTGCCTGTACGCGATCTACGACCCGGTGACCCGGCGCTGCTCCATGGCGCGCGCCGGCCATCCGCCGCCCGCGCTGGTCCGGCCCGACGGGAGTGTCGAGTTCCTCGATCTGCCGGCCGGGACGCCGCTGGGGCTGGGCGGGCTGCCGTACGAGACGGCCGAGGTGTGGCTGCCGGAGGGCAGCGACCTCGTGCTGTACACCGACGGGCTCATCGAGGACCGCAGCCGGGAGATCGACGAGGGACTCGAGCTGCTGCGGGGTGCGCTGGCCCATCAGAACCGGACCCCTGAGCAGATCTGTACGGCGGTGCTCGACGCGCTGCTGCAGACCCGCCAGAGCGACGACATCGCGCTGATCGTCGCCCGTACCCGCGTGCTGCGTCCCGATCAGATCGCGGAGTGGGAGGTGCCCGCCCACCCCTCGGAGGTCGCCCATGTGCGCGCTTCCGTGGTCCAGCGGCTGGAGGAGTGGGGTCTCGCCGAGGCGGCGTTCACCACGGAGCTCATCCTCAGCGAACTGATCACGAACGCCATGCGCTACGCCACCGGGCCGATCCGGGTACGGCTGCTCCACGACCGCACCCTGATCTGCGAGGTCTCCGACTCCAGCAGCACGTCGCCCCATCTCCGGTACGCGGCGGCGACGGACGAGGGCGGCCGTGGTCTGTTCCTCGTCGCGCAGTTCACCGAACGCTGGGGCACCCGCTACACCCCCGACGGCAAGGTCATCTGGGCCGAGCAGCCGCTGCCCTGAGGCCGTCGGGCCCCCTTCCGGCCCCGCGCACGCCCCGGCCGCGCTGCCCCCGGGCCCGCCGCCCGGGGCGTGCGCTACGGACGGGTCCAGTGCGGATCGCGGCCCGTCGCGGCCAGCAGCACGTCGAACGGGCTCGCGTCCTCCGCCACCGGTACGGGCTCCCCGAACATCCCCATCGAGCGCGCCGTCGGCGCCAGCGCCGCGAACTCCTCCCCGAGCATCGCGACGAGCGCCGCATCCGGCTCGTACGGCTGCCCCGTCGCACGCGCCAGATCCCACCCGTGCACGGTCAGGTCGCCGAGGACCATCGCGCCCACGGTCCTGGACGGCAGCCCCATGGCCCCCGAGGTGCCTTCCTCGGCGCCCGGCGCGTCCCAGGCCTTGATGAGCCGTAGGGTCTCGTCGGCGAACCGGTCACGCCACTCTCCCGTCAGATGCTCGGGGGCGGCGCCGAAGTCGGCGTCCTTCTTGGCGGCCAGCGCCTGGAAGTTCACGACCACCTGGAAGAGATGGTCGGCCAGGGCGTGTACGTCGTACTCACTGCACGGGGTCGGCGCGGTGAGCTGGTCGTCGGTGAGGGCGCGGATGACGGTGACGGCATGGTCGGCCGCCACCTCCAACAGTGTGCTGATCTTGTCGCTCATGTTCTGACCGTATGAACCGACGGCGCGGCGCGTCTTGAACAAACGCGACATAGGATCCGGGGCATGGCAGGTCCACGGCGTGACACCCGGGGCATCGTCGACGCCCCCGAGCTTTTCGCGCGGGTACGCTTCCGCCGCCGCGAGCCGGCCCCGGACCTGCGGCCGTATCTGGAGCACTACTGGCTGATCGACTGGGATCTGGCGCAGCCGTACGCCTCCCATGTGGTGCCGCATCCCTCGGTGAACGTGGTCTTCCAGCGGTTCGGCGACGGGCCGGGCAGCGCGACCTTCGCGGAGGTCGCGGGCATCGGTCTCGACCTCTTCACACAGAAGCTGGAGGGGCGCGGCCGGGTGTGCGGGGTGCAGTTCAGACCGGGCGGCTTCCGGCCGTTCGCGCCGCGGTGGCCCGTATCGCGGTGGACGGGGCGGCGGGTGCCGCTCGGCGAGGTCATGCCGACGACGGACGCGGACCTCGCGGCGGTGCTCGGCCCGGCCGAGGCCGAGGAGGACGCGCGGGTGGCCGCGCTCGACGCGTATCTGCTGCGCGCCGGCCCGCGGCCGGATCCGCAGGCGGAGCATGCCATGGCCCTGGCCGACCGGATCAGGACGGACCGCACGATCCGGCGCGTGACGCGGCTCGCCGAGGCGGAAGGGGTCTCGGCGCGCTCGCTGCAACGGCTGTTCGCCACGTATGTGGGGGTGGGGCCGAAGTGGGTCATCCTGCGCTACCGCATTCATGAGGCGCTGGAGCGCGCGGAAGGGGGCTCCGAGGGCTCGGCGGAGCCCGGCGCGGAGGTCGACTGGGCGCAGCTGGCCGCCGATCTCGGCTACAGCGATCAGGCACATCTCGTACGGGCCTTCACGGCGACGGTAGGGGTACCCCCGACGGCGTACGCCCGCCCCGGTCCCTAGGTCCTATACGGGTCACGGACGGTCGCCCGTAGCACCGGTCCGGGCCGGATGTCAGACCCCCGTCCTACAGTGCGTGACATGGAGATCAACGCACCGCGGGTAGGACTCGAACCATGGTCGGAGAGCGATCTCGATCTGCTGCGCGCGGCGAACGCCCCGGAGCTGATGAACCATCTCGGCGGCCCCGAGACCGAAGAACAGCTGCTCAAGCGGCACAGACGGTACGTGGACCTGAGCGCCGACCGGACGGGCAAGGGCAGGATGTTCCGGGTCGTGCTGCTGCCGGACGGCGAGGCTGTCGGCACGATCGGGTTCTGGGAGCAGACCTGGCAGGGGCAGCAGGTGTACGAGACGGGCTGGGCGGTGCTCGCCGCGTTCCAGGGGCGGGGCATCGCGGCGGCTGCGACCGCGGCCGTCGTGGAGCGGGCGCGGGCCGAGAAGAAGCACCGCTATCTGCACGCCTTCCCGTCCGTCTCCAATCCCCCGTCGAACGCGCTCTGCCGCAGGGCGGGGTTCTCGCTCCAGGACGAATGCGAGGTCGAGTACCCGCCGGGCCACGTGATGCACTGCAACGACTGGCGACTGGAGCTCACCTGACGGGCGGCACCCTCAGCCGACGGTGGCGGCGAACCGGCCTCAGTCGACGGTGGCGGCGAACGGGCCTCCGGCGCCGAAGACCGCCTCGGCGAAGCGTTCGCCGATGCGGCGGTGGCCGGCCGTGTCCGGGTGGAGGCCGTCAGGCAGCGGCAGCTCGGCGTAGTCCGCCTCGCCGTACAGCGCACGGCCGTCGAGGTAGTGCAGGTTCGGATCGTCGGCAGCCCGCCGGGCGGTGATGCGGGCGAGCTCGTCCCGGATGACGTTCAGCGTCAGCCGCCCGGGCTCCGACGGATCGCCCAGCGCCCGGAACCGCAGCCTCCCGCCGTCGAACTCGGGTGCGATCGGGCCCGGGGTGTCCTCCTGGAAGGGGCACAGGATCGGGGAGACCACCAGCAGCGGCGTATCGGGGTGCCCCTCGCGGATGGTGTCGAGGAAGCCGTGGACCGCCGGGCCGAACGCGCGCAGCCGCATCAGATCGGTGTTGACCAGGTTGATACCGATCTTGACGCTGATCAGGTCCGCGGGGGCGTCCCGCAGGGCGCGCGCGGTGAACGGGTCGAGCAGGGCGTTGCCGCCCAGGCCCAGGTTGGTCAGCTCCACACCGCCGAGGGCGGCGACCAGCGCGGGCCAGATCTCGGTGGGGCCGTCGGCGTTGGAGCCGTGGCTGATCGAACTGCCGTGGTGCAGCCACACCCTGCGGCCGCTCTCCGGCGCGGCCTCGACCGGGGCGTCGGTGCGCAGGGCTATCAGCTCGGTGATCTCCGTGTGCGGCAGCCAGATCTCGATGTCCTTCTCACCGGCGGGCAGGCCGGCGAACCGGGCGGTGCCGGGCGGCCCGGGGCTGATCTCGGCGGACTGGGTGGCCAGGTCGACGGTGAGGACGTTGCCGCCGGCCACGCTGGTGCGGCCGGCCCGGCGACCGTCGACGAGCAGGTCGTACAGCCCGTCCGGCCGGGGCGGGGCGCCGGGGTAGACGGTCTTGGTGGGGAGCACGTCCAGCTCGACGACGCGGGCGCGGGTGCGGAAGGCCAGCCGCACTCCGGAGGGCTGGGTCTCGACCCTCTCCAGGTAGGCGTCGGGGAACTGACCGCGGGCCCGGGCGGGCAGCCGATGCGGCAGCACGCCCCGCGCGGTGCGTTCCACCTCCAGAGCCCCGCGCAGCAGGCGGGCGTCGACGGGGGTGGTGATCCACCCGCTCGCGCCGGCCGGCATGCGGTCGCCGGGGGCATCATCAGAGACGTCGCCGGAGGCATCGTCAGAGACGTTGTCAGGGGCGTCGCCGGGCGGGAGGCTCATGATCGCAGCCTGCCAAGGGGATCCCCGATCCGCATCTGGATTTTCCGCCCGCGCACGGGGCTCACGCCTCGGTGATCCTGGCCACGAAGGCATCCAGATTGCCCGACATCCGCGCGAGGCGCTCGTCCAGGGTCAGGGACTCCTCGTACCGCCCGGAACGCAGCTTCGGCTGCCGCTTGCCCCGCACATACAGGGGGCAGGCGAGGTCCGCGCAGACATAGATGCCGACCGTGTTGCCCTCGCGGCCCCGGGCGCCCGCCAACGGAGCGGCCAGCAAGGTGACCCCGGAGGAAGCGTGACCCGTCAGACAGATCTGGCACAGACTCGACTTCATCGCACTGGTGCGGCCCACGGAGGGCACCCGCAGAGATATCCCCAGCGGCCCCTGCGCCCCGGACAGCACGAGATGTGCCCGCAGCGGCGCCCCCGGATCCACCCACCCCAAGAAGTCCAGGTCCCCCCAGGGCAGTTCGGCGAAGTCGAGCGGCAGCCGCAGCCGCGCCGCCTCGCCCTTGGTGCAGTTCACGAAGGATGAGCGGATCTGTTTCTCGGTGAGTGGTTCCACGGGCATCGACCCTATGCCCGCCCCGATCGGCCCGCATCGCAATATCCGCGTGATCCTCCAGGTCGCGGCCGACGCCACCACGCCCGGAAAGCCCTGGCTCCTTCGCCACGTCCAATGACATCCTGACGAGGTGAACGGACCCGAGATCCAGATCGATTTCGCCCCTGAGCTGCGCCTCTTCGTCGCGGCCGAACGGCGTCAGGGGCGTACGGCCCTCCTCACCGACGGCTCGTCCACGCTCGGCCATGCCGTCGAATCCCTCGGCGTCCCGCTCACCGAAGTCGGTCCGCTGCTGGTCGACGGCCGCGACGTGCCCGTCTCCCACATCCCCGCCGCGGGCGAATCCGTGGAGGTGCGGGCCGTGGAGCGGCCGCAGCGGGTGCCGGGAGCGCCCCTGCGCTTTCTGCTCGACGTGCACCTCGGCACGCTCGCGCGGCGACTGCGGCTGCTGGGCATCGACGCGGCGTACGAGAACGAGGACCTCGGAGATCCCGCGCTGGCCACCCTCTCCGCGGCGGAGCGCCGGGTGATGCTGTCCCGCGACCGGGGACTGCTGCGGCGGCGCGAGATCTGGGCGGGGGCGTACATCTACAGCGACCGCCCCGACGACCAGCTCCGGGACGTACTGGAACGCTTCGCGCCCGCCCTCGCGCCATGGACCCGCTGCACCGCCTGCAACGGCGAGCTGGGCCCGGCCGACAAGGAGTCCGTCCAGGAGCAGCTGAAGGACGGCACGCAGCGTTCGTACGACGTCTTCGCGCAGTGCACGGCGTGCGGGCGGGTGTACTGGCGGGGCGCGCACCACGCACGGCTGGCGGCGATCGTCGAAGACGCCGTACGCGAATTCGGCGCCGCCGCGGCGTAGCCACCACCGACGGAGGCCGAACGGCGACGGGGTCAGCAGCCGGCTCAGAAGGCGTACGGATCCCCCGTGTCGGGCGTCAGCACCCGGTGCTGATGGTTCTCGGGATTACGGTCGCTCGCGCCGCCGTTCCACGCGGTGTCGATCCGTACGACCACCTCGGCGGGGCTGCCGGCCGTCCTGAGGTCGAGAGTGATCTCACGGCCCCGCCCGTCCGCCCGGAGCTGCCCCGTACGGCACAGCACCGTCCGGTCGCCGCCCCAGAGGCAGTCGGCGGGCAGCGCCTGGCCGCGCGCCAGAGGGGCCGAGAAGTCCAGCCGTACGGTCGCGTCCGTCAGCCCGGACGGGCCGTGATTCTCGGGCCGGAGCCGGACCGCCAGCTGCCCGCTCCACAGCGACGCGTGCCCGTGGTGCGCCACATCGGCCTCCGGCGCGACGGCCCGGTCCGCACCGATAACGCCATCGGCACCCTCGGCGCCGGCGGCTCCGGCACCCGCGCTCATCACCACCGCCGTGGTGGCGGACACCCCCACCAGCAGCGCTTTGCTCATCACACCCATAGCCGGAAGATATCGATCATCACACCGCAATCCCGACCACCCGTCGGCCCGACGCGCCTCTGATCACCCACATGGCAGGCTTTCCCCATGCTCGTGCTCCGCTCCGCCGCCCTCTTCCTCGTCGCCGCGCTTTTCGAGATCGGCGGCGCCTGGCTCGTCTGGCAGGGGGTACGCGGCGACGGCACCGGCGGCGGACGCGGCTGGATCTGGATCGGCGCCGGGGTCATCGCCCTCGGCGCCTACGGCTTTGTCGCCACGCTCCAGCCGGACGGCGAGTTCGGCCGCATCCTCGCCGCGTACGGCGGGGTCTTCGTCGCCGGCTCGATCGTCTGGGGCATGGTCGCCGACGGCTACCGCCCGGACCGCTGGGACGTCACGGGAGCGCTGGTCTGCCTGGCCGGTATGGCGCTGATCATGTACGCACCGCGCGGCCACTGACCCGCCGGGGCCGTGATCCGAACACCTATCCTGGTCTGACATCGATCACACGCGCGAGGAGTACGTCATGACCGCCGCGGGGAACCCCATCGCCGTCATCACCGGAGCGAGCAGCGGCATCGGCGCCGCCACCGCCCGACAGCTCGCCGCCGCCGGCTACCACGTCGTCGTCACCGCCCGCCGCAAGGACCGTATCGAGGCGCTCGCCGCGGAGCTCACCGCCGCCGGCCACCGCGCCACCGCCTACGCCCTCGATGTCACCGACCGCCCGGCCGTCGACGCCTTCGCCACCGAGCTCGGCGGCTTCCCCTCCGTGGACGTCCTGGTCAACAACGCCGGCGGCGCCCTGGGCGCCGACCCGGTCGCGACCGGCGACCCCGCCGACTGGCGTCAGATGTACGAGACGAACGTCCTCGGCACGCTCAACCTCACCCAGGCCCTGCTTCCGGCCCTCACCGCGAGCGGCGACGGCACGGTCGTCATCATCTCCTCCACCGCCGGCCTCGCCACCTACGAGGGCGGCGCGGGCTACGTCGCCGCCAAGCACGGCGCCCACGTCCTCGCCGAGACCCTCCGCCTGGAAATCGTCGGCACCCCGGTCCGGGTGATCGAGGTCGCCCCCGGCATGGTCAAGACGGAGGAGTTCGCGACCACCCGCTTCAACGGCGACACCGAGAAGGCCGCGAAGGTCTACGCGGGCGTGGCCGAGCCCCTCACCGCCGACGATGTGGCCGACACCATCACCTGGGCGGTCACCCGCCCCAGCCACGTCAACATCGACCTCCTGGTAATCCGCCCCCGCGCCCAGGCCTCCAACTCCAAGGTCCACCGAGAGCTGTGACGCGCCGAAAGGCCGGCCCCAGGCGGAAAGCCTGGGGCCGGCCGGCCCCCGTTGCATCGAGGCGCGCTGTCCCCGTGCGCCTCAGCCCTTTACGCAGATGGCCTGCTTCAGCTTCTCCACCACCTCGACCAGGTCCCGCTGCTGGTCGATGACCTGCTCGATCGGCTTGTACGCGGCCGGGATCTCGTCCACGACGCCGGAGTCCTTGCGGCACTCCACACCCCGTGTCTGCTCCTCCAGGTCCCGCGTCGAGAACTGCCGCTTCGCCGCGCTGCGGCTCAGGCGACGGCCGGCGCCGTGCGAGGCCGAGTTGAAGGCGGCGGTGTTTCCGAGACCCTTGACGATGTATGTGCCGGTGGCCATCGAGCCGGGGATGATCCCGTAGTCACCGGAGCCCGCACGGATCGCGCCCTTACGCGTGACCAGCAGGTCCATGCCGTCGTACCGTTCCTCGGCGACATAGTTGTGATGGCAGCTGATTTCCTGCTCGAAAGTGACCCGGGCCTTCTTGAACTCCTTCCGGATCACATCCTTGAGCAGCCCCATCATGATCGCGCGGTTGTGCTTCGCGTATTCCTGCGCCCAGAAGAGGTCATTGCGGTAGGCCGCCATCTGCGGCGTGTCCGAGACGAAGACGGCCAGGTCACGGTCGACCAGCCCCTGGTTGTGCGACAGCTTCTGTGCCACACCGATGTGGTGCTCGGCCAGTTCCTTGCCGATGTTCCGGGAGCCGGAGTGGAGCGTGAGCCATACCGATCCCTTGGAATCGAGACTCACTTCAATGTGGTGATTTCCGGATCCGAGCGTTCCCATCTGCTTCGTGGCACGCCCCTGACGGAATTTGACCGAATCGGCCACTCCGTCGAACCGCCCCCAGAAGTCGTCCCACCCCGCCGTCGGGAAGCCGTGCAGCCGGCCCGGGTCCACCGGGTCGTCGTGCATTCCGCGGCCCACCGGGATGGCCTGTTCGATCTTGGAGCGCAGGCGGGACAGATCGCCCGGCAGATGGTTCGCCGTCAGGGAGGTCTTCACCGCGGACATTCCGCAGCCGATGTCCACCCCCACCGCCGCCGGACAGACCGCGCCGTGCATCGCGATCACCGAGCCGACCGTCGCGCCCTTGCCGTAGTGCACGTCCGGCATCACGGCGAGGCCCTTGATCCAGGGCAGGGTGGCGACATTGCGCAACTGCTGCATCGCGCCGTCGTCGACCGACGCGGGGTCCGCCCACATACGGATCGGGACCTTCGCCCCGGGCAGCTCTACATACGACATTGTTCCTCAATTCCCCCGAAAAGTCTGATAGCGCAAAAACCGGAGCCAGGGCGGTCAAAGGAGACAGCCGACCAGCGTCGACGGCGTTGCGTGCGATAGACATTGTGTCCATCGACCGCCATCGGGCGGCAAACGGTTTTCGCGTGGCACCCCGCGCGGAACCCCGTACAGAAGGGAGCCCGGGACCGTGCAGCCAAAGGCGCGAAGGGCGTACGTACCCGGCCTGGCGGCGCTCCTCGTGGCGGTCGTCGCCGGCTGCTCGGCCGGCAGCGACGGCGACAGCTCCGCCACCGACGCCAAGCCCGGCAGCCCCACCCCGTCCGCGGCGCCGCCCGGCAAGTACCGCACGCTCAACGAGCCCTGCGGCTCCGTGCCGCGCGCGACGCTCAAGGAGCTGCTGCCCGGGGCCGCCTCGCTCCCCGAGGACCAGCAGGAGAAGGTGTACGGGGGCACGGCCTCGGTCACGTACGACACCGACCGCCGCGTCGGCTGCAGCTGGAAGGCCGATTCCGCCGCCGCCTCGCACCAGCTGGTGATCGACCTCGAACGCGTGGTGTCGTACGACCCGGCCGTGAGCGACGACGACCGGGCGCAGGATGTGTACGCGAAGAAGGAGAGCGTCGCGGCGCTGCCGTCGCCCGACGACCCCCGCGACGAGAAGGCGTCACAGCCGCCGAGCGGCCCGCCCCCCGCGTCGGGGACGGAGGCGGAGACAGAGACGGACTCGGGCAAAACGACGCAGACCGGACCCGGTCCCGACTCCGGTCCCGATTCCGATGCCGCCGGCGAGTCGACCACCCCCTCCACGTCCCCGTCCGACACCGTGCCGGCCGAGGGACTTGAGCCCCGCCGGCTGGACGGCCTCGGCGACGCCGCCTTCCTGGACGACGTCCTCGCCCGGTCGGGGTCGGCCGCTCAGCACCGCACCGTGAGCGTGGTGTTCCGCACATCGAATGTGATCGTGACCGTCCGGTACACCGAGCAGGCCGCCCATCCCGCCGAGATCCCCGACAGCCAAGAACTGCAGGACAGGGCACGGGGGCTGGCCCGGAAGCTCGTCGAGCAGCTCAACGAATAGCTGTCTCCGATCGCGCCGCGGATCCTCCGCCGACGGAGGACGGAGTCCGGTTCCCGGGCCCGCGGACCCGGCTCGGCGGTTACCGTGGCCGATCGGACCGTACGACCAATGACTGAAGGAACCATGCGCCGATCAGCCTCGCGACTCACCCGCATACTCGCCTGCGCAGCCGTTCCGGTGATGCTCGTCGCCGCCGGCTGCTCGTCCGATTCCGACAGTGACGCGGACGGCTCCGCCTCGCCGAGCGCCAAGCCGTCCGCCTCCGTCGCGCCCGCCAAGTACAGCGAGCTTCCCGACGCGTGCAAGACGATCGGCCGCAAGACGATCGACTCGCTCGTCCCGAAGGCGAAGGTCAAGGGTGGTACGTCCGGAAAGTCCAGTGATGTCGCCAGTCGCGGCAGTTGCTCCTGGAACGGCCTTGACGACAAGGGCGTCAAGGGCTCGCAGTATCGCTGGCTCGTGGTCTCGCTCGTGCGGTACGACTCCGATGTGAGCCTCGGCAGCGGCGCGAAGCGCGCCGGCGCGTTCTACGCGAAGCAGGTGGCCGACGCGCAGGCCACGGAGGGCGCGAAGGACGTGAAGTCGGCCCCGTCGAGCGGTATCGGCGACCAGGCGACGACGGTGACGTACAGCCTGAAGAAGACGGACGAGGAGTTCTCGTACGCCACGGTCGTGGCCCGTACGGAGAACGCGGTCGTCACGCTCACCTACAACGGCGCGGGTTACGCGGGCGCGAAGTCCCCGAGCATCGCCGATATGACGAAGGACGCGGCGACGGCGGCCAAGGAGGCGGTGGCGGCGGTCGCCGGCGGCTCCGGGGAGGCGCCGGCCGCCAAGGAGAGCTCAAAGGCTTCGTAGCCGCAGGCGCAGGCGCGGGCGAAGTCGGGGGCCTAATCGCGGGCCCGGTCGGGGGCCGTTTTCTCCGCTTTTCCGTGGGGCCGGGCCCTTCCCGCCGGGCCGGGCCCGGCTCCCCGCGCCACGCCCCGCGCACACATGTGCCAGGCTGTGCCCGCCAGATGTCGGGTCGTCGCGTACCGGTTGTCACGTACCTGACGTCGAATACGGGGTCGAACACGGTTCGGATACGGGTCGAATACGGGAGGGGTCGCGGGTGGCCGCGATGCAGCTCACACGCACGCACCGGATACTCATCGGGGTCGTGGTCGCCGGAGCGGTGGTCATCGCCGCGATCGGTTTCGCGGGGTCGTACGCCGCCGTTCGCGAACTCGCGGAGGAGAAGGGCTTCGGGAAGTTCTCGCTGGTCTTCCCGATCGGTATCGACGCGGGGATCTGCGTCCTGCTCGCGCTCGACCTCCTGCTGACCTGGATCCGTATCCCCTTCCCGCTGCTGCGCCAGTCGGCATGGATTCTGACGACCGCCACCATCGCCTTCAACGGCGCGGCCGCCTGGCCCGACCCGCTGGGCGTCGGGATGCACGCGGTGATCCCGCTCCTCTTCATCGTCTCCGTCGAGGCCGCGCGCCACGCGGTCGGCCGGATCGCGGACATCACCGCCGACAAGCACATGGAAGGTGTACGGCTCACCCGCTGGCTGCTCTCGCCGATCCCCACGTTCAAGCTGTGGCGCCGGATGAAGCTGTGGGAGCTGCGTTCGTACGAGCAGGTCATCAAGCTCGAACAGGACCGGCTCATCTACCAGTCGCGCCTCCAGGCCCGGTTCGGCCGCAACTGGCGCCGTAAGGCGCCCGTCGAGTCGCTGATGCCGCTGCGGCTCGCGAAGTACGGCGTACCGCTCGCGAACACCGCTCCCGCGGGTCTGGCCGCCGCCGGTATCGACCCGGCGCTGCTGCCGCCCGCGCCGGCGCCGGCCGAACTGCCCAAGGGCCAGGGCGAGATACCGGCGCAGGCGCAGCCGCAGCTCCCGGACCGGGCCCCGGCCCATGCCGAGACTCGGTCCGAGACCCAGGCAGAGACCCGGCCCGAAGCCCCGGTCCAAGCTCCGGTCCAGGCCCACCTCCAGGCACCGGCTCCGGCCCAGGCCCCGCTCCACGCGCAGATACCGGCCCAGCGCGCCGGCGAACAGACCCAGGCCGCCCACCCGGCGCAGGCCGCTCCCTCCGGACAGGGCCCTGGACAGTACCCAGGACAGGCCGCCGGACAGGCTCCCGGACAGGGGCAGGACGAGTGGCAGCAGGCGGCTCCCGCGCCGCAGTCGAGCCCGTGGTTCGCGGCCCCGCCGGTGGCGGAGGGGGCGTACGAGGGCGCGTACAACCCGACGTACATCGAGGGCCTGGAGCCCACGCCGGTGATGATCCCCTCGGGCCCCGGCCGCAGCCGCCCGCTCGGTGGCGTGCCCGGTCAGCGTGCGGAGGGGCCGTACCCGGGCATGGAGCAGGCACCGCAGCAGCAGTACGCGGGCCCCGGCCCCGACGGCCAGCTGCCGCCGGAGGCCGACCTCGACGACCTGCCCGCCGACGATCAGCCCGAGGAACTGCCCGTCCCCGGCCTGCCCGACGGCGTCACCCGCGAGGAGGCGTACCTCAACGCCTTCCGGAAGTACGTCAGTGAGCGCGGCGACTTCCCCAATAGCCGCCAGTTCGGGCTGTACTTGATGGACCTGTACGGCGTCACGGGGCGCACCGGCGGTCCGCTGACCGAGAGTTCGCTCCGGCCCTATCTGAAGGACTTCCGCTACCGCTACCAGTCGGATCTGGACGCCGAGCACATCGCGTAACCCCGTCGGACACCTCGCCCGATCACCTCGCCCGACCCCAGTCACGCGTACGGCGGAGGGCCCCCACCCGGCTGAACGGATGAGGGCCCTCCGAAGACCCGCGGATCAGGCGCCGAGCAGCTTCCTCACCCGGTCCGCCCCCACCGCCAGCAGCAGCGTGGGCAGCCGCGGTCCGGTGTCGCGGCCGACCAGCAGCTGGTAGAGCACCGCGAAGAAGGACCGCTGCGCGATCTTCAGCTCGGGGGTCGGCTTGGCGTCCGGCGCCAGGCCCGCCATCGTCTTCGGCACGCCGTACACAAGCGTCGTCAGCCCGTCCAGCGACCAGTGGCTGTCCAGACCCGCCAGCAGCAGCCGGAGCGACTCCCGCCCCTGCTCGTCCAGCGAGTCCAGCAGCTCGTGGTCCGGCTCGGCGCGCACGATCGTGCGGGCCTCCGCCGGCACCTGGCTGGTGATCCAGTTCTCCGCCCGGTCGAGCCGCGGCCGCACCTCGTCCAGCGAGGTCAGCGGACGGTCCGGGTCCAGCTCGCTCAGGATCCGCAGCGTCTGCTCCTCGGCACCGGCCGTGATGTCCACGACCGAGGCCAGCGTGCGGTACGGCAGCGGGCGCGGCGTACGCGGCAGCTCACCGGCCGCCGTGCCCGTGGCGCGGGCGTACGCGGCGGCGTCGGCCGGCAGTACGGTGCCGTCGGCGACCTTGCGCTCCAGCGCGTCCCACTCGTCGTACAGCCGCTGGATCTCCTGGTCGAAGGCGATCTTGAACGACTGGTTGGGCCTGCGCCGCGCGTACAGCCAGCGCAGCAGCGGCGCCTCCATGATCTTCAGCGCGTCGGCCGGGGTCGGCACCCCGCCCTTGCTCGACGACATCTTCGCCATCCCGGAGATCCCCACGAAGGCGTACATCGGGCCGATCGGCTGCACACCGTCGAAGACCTCGCGCACGATCTGCCCGCCGACGACGAACGACGACCCGGGCGAGGAGTGGTCGACGCCGGAGGGCTCGAAAATCACGCCTTCGTACGCCCAGCGCATCGGCCAGTCGACCTTCCAGACCAGCTTGCCGCGGTTGAACTCGTTCAGCAGCACCGTCTCGGTGAAGCCGCACTCCGCGCAGGTGTACGTCAGCTCGGTCGTCTCGTCGTCGTACGCGGTGACGGTGGTCAGGTCCTTGCCGCAGCCGCCGCAGTAGGGCTTGTACGGGAAGTAGCCCGCGGAGCCGCCGCCGTCGTCCTCGGCGGCCGCGCCCGAGCCCTCCGCGGCCTCCAGCTCGGCTTCCTCGACCTTCTTCTGGCCCTGCTTCTGGCCCTGCTTCTGCCCCGCGCCCGTCGCGCCCGTCGCGCCTGCCGCTGCGGACTTGTCCTTGTCCTTCGTCCGGTAGCGGTCGAGGATCGCGTCGATGTCCGCGCGGTGCTTCATCGCGTGCAGGATCTGCTCGCGGTACACCCCCGAGGTGTACTGCTCGGTCTGGCTGATGCCGTCGTACTCGACGCCCAGCTCGGCCAGCGACTCCGTCATCGCCGCCTTGAAGTGCTCGGCCCAGTTCGGATACGCCGATCCGGCCGGGGCCGGCACCGAGGTGAGCGGCTTGCCGATGTGCTCGGCCCAGGAAGTGTCCGTGCCAGGGACGCCCGCCGGCACCTTGCGGTACCGGTCGTAGTCGTCCCAGGAGATCAGATGCCGGACTTCGTACCCACGCCTGCGGATCTCGTCCGCGACCAGGTGCGGGGTCATGACCTCGCGCAGATTCCCCAGGTGGATCGGGCCGGAGGGGGAAAGCCCTGACGCGACGACGACCACAGGGGGACCGGCGGCCGCGTGTTTCGTGCCAGACGCACGTCGCTCCGACTCGGCGATGACATCGTCCGCGAAACGGGAGACCCAGTCGGTCTCGGTGCTCTGAGCCACGATCGGCACGTCCTTCTTTCTCGTACGCCGGACAGCTGCGCCGGACAAGTGCGCCGGACACGACGGGCGAGGACCGGCGACAGCCATTCTCCCAGGTCCCTCCGACAGAGCGAAAACGGATTGAAACCCCATGGGATACTGGGGAGGAATCCCCGCACCCGACAGGAACGGCACCAGCCCATGGCCTCGGTCACTTCCCTCGCTTCGACCGTCGATCAGCGCATCGCGGACGCCCTCTCGGCAGCCCTGCCGGAGGCCGGTCCCGCGGACCCGCTGCTGCGACGTAGCGACCGGGCCGATTTCCAGGCCAACGGCATCCTGGCGCTCGCGAAGAAGCTCAAGGGCAACCCGCGCGAGCTGGCGACGCGGGTCGTCTCGTCCCTGCCCGCCCATGATGTGATCAAGGACATCGAGGTCTCAGGACCCGGCTTCCTCAACATCACCGTCACGGACCGGGCGATCATCGAGACCCTCGCGGCCCGCGCGGCGGACGGCCGGCTCGGTGTTCCGCACGCGGAGCGGACGGGCACGACCGTCATCGACTACGCGCAGCCGAACGTGGCCAAGGAGATGCACGTCGGGCATCTGCGGTCCGCCGTGATCGGCGCCGCGATGGTCGAGATCCTGGAGTTCATGGGCGAGAAGGTGATCCGGCGCCATCACATCGGCGACTGGGGCACCCAGTTCGGCATGCTCATCCAGTATCTGATCGAGCATCCGCACGAGCTGGACCACACGGGCGAGGGCGAGGGCGGCGCGGAGGTCTCCGGCGAGGAGGCCATGTCGAACCTCAACCGCCTCTACAAGGCGTCACGCGCGGTCTTCGACTCCGACGAGGAGTTCAAGACGCGGTCCCGCGACCGGGTGGTGGCCCTTCAGGCCGGCGACGAACAGACTCTTGCCCTGTGGCAGCGGTTCGTTGACGAGTCGAAGATCTACTTCTACTCGGTCTTCGACAAGCTGGACATGGAGATCCACGACCCCGACATCGTGGGCGAGTCCGGCTACAACGACATGCTCGAGGAGACCTGCCGCATCCTGGAGGAGACGGGCGTCGCCGTCCGCTCCGAGGGCGCGCTCTGTGTCTTCTTCGACGACGTGAAGGGCCCCGACGGCAACCCCGTACCGCTGATCGTCAAGAAGACCAACGGCGGCTACGGCTACGCGGCCACGGACCTCTCCGCGATCCGGGACCGGGTGCGGAACCTCGACGCCACGACCCTGCTGTACGTGGTCGACGCCCGCCAGTCGCTGCACTTCAAGATGGTCTTCGAGACCGCCCGCAGGGCTGGCTGGCTGAACGACGAGGTGAAGGCCGTCCAGCTGGCGTTCGGCACGGTGCTCGGCAAGGACGGCAAGCCGTTCAAGACCCGTGAGGGCGAGACCGTACGGCTGGTGGACCTGCTGGACGAGGCGGTCGAGCGCGCGACGGCGGTTGTACGGGAAAAGGCCGAGAAGGCGGGGCTCGGCGAGCAGGAGATCATCGAGAACGGGCAGTACGTCGGTATCGGCGCCGTGAAGTACGCGGACCTGTCGACGTCGGCGGTACGGGACTACAAGTTCGACCTGGACCAGATGGTCTCGCTGACCGGCGACACGTCGGTCTACCTCCAGTACGCGTACGCCCGTAACCGGTCCATCCTGCGCAAGGCGGGGGACGCCACGCCCGTCGCGCACCCGGAGCTGGAACTGGCCCCGGCCGAGCGGGCGCTCGGTCTGCACGTGGACCAGTTCGGCGAGGTGCTCGGGGAGGTCGCGTCCTCGTACGAGCCGCACAAGCTGGCGGCGTACCTCTACCAGCTGGCGTCGCTCTACGCGACCTTCTTCGAACAGTGCCCGGTGCTGAAGGCCGAGACGCCCGCGCAGGTCGAGAACCGTCTCTTCCTGTGCGACATCACGGCCCGCACGCTCCAGCAGGGCCTGGCGCTGCTCGGTATCCGGGCCCCCGAGCGGCTCTGACCGGCCGGTCTCCGACCCGCCGGCCTCTCCGACCCGGCGGCCCCTCTGGCTCAACGGCTCGGCTTCAACCGGACAGTCAGCCGGTGGCGGCCGTCTGCCACTCGGTGCCGCCCGGCGGATAGTCGTACGCGGGGCGGCCCCGGGATCCGCTCGTACGGAAGGGCTTGCCCCGGTCGTCCACGCGGAGCGTGCCGGACCGGTCGCCGCTGGACCACTCCAGCTCCAGATACCAGCTGACGTCGCGCGCCATGGAGCGCGCGTGGATGTACAGGACCTCCGGGTCCTGCTCGCTCACCTTGTACGGGAAGTCCCGCTGCCCGGACCGCGGTACGGAACTGGGCCGCCCCGCGTCCAGGTCGACGTCGAAGGACTTGGTGGAGACGTTGCCGCCGCAGCCGACGCCCATGGCGTAGTCGGTCCAGGCGAGCGGGGCGCCGCTCCTGACGATGTGTACGCGCAGGGCCTGCAGGACGACCGTGTCGCTGCCGGTGCCCTGCGCGGTGAGTTCGATGAACTGGCCACCGCTCGCCACCCCGCCGAGCGCGCCGACCCAGCTGGACGCGTCCTGCTCGGTGGGCGGCGGGGGGACCTGCGTCGCGGGGCGGTTGATGAGGTAGTGCTGACTGCACGGGTCTTCCCAGGCGTACGGCCGGGTGGACACCACCACCGGTACCGCGCCGCCCGCCGCGCCCCCGCCCGAGGTATGGCCGGCGGAGGGCGCCCGGCTCGCGCCGCTGGAGGCCGGCGGGCTGACGCTGCCTGAGGGGGAGACGGAGGGCGAGGCGGACGGTGATTCCTCGCCCCGCGCGCCGGAGGGCGGTGTGCTCTCCCCGGCGTCCTTGCCCGGAGGGTTGGACACCACCGCGGCGACGGAGTCGTCCTTGGAGGCGAGGGCGGCCCGGCTGCCGATGGCGATGGCGGGGACGGCGACGGCGACGACCGCCACGGCGGCCAGGACGAGACGCAGGCGTTTGGCACGCGGGGCGGTGGACTCCGCGACGGCAGGCTCCTCAACAGCGGGCATCTCAACCGCAGGCGCCACGGCGGGCTCCTCGACGGCGGGCACCTCAACCGCAGGCTCCACGGCGGGCACCGGCTCAGGCTCGGCGGACTCCGCCGACCTCCCTCGCCTTCTCGCCTCATCCGCCAGGATCCACCGCCGGTGCAGCGCGACAAGCTCCTCGGCCGTCGCCCCGCACAGCCGCCCGAGCCGCTCGACGGGTGCGAACTCAGCCGGTACGGCGTCCCCGTTGCAGTAACGGTGCAGCGTGGACGTACTCACATGGAGCTTCCCCGCGAGAACGCCGTAGCTCCGTCCCGAGCGGTCCTTCAGCTCCCTGAGCACTGCCGCGAAAGCCTCGGCCTCGGTCGTCGCCACCCGCTGTCCCCCTCCTCGTACGTCCCAGGAACGCGTTCCAGGCACACGGTATCCCCGCAGGTCAGAGTGTGCGCAGGCGTTCCAGCTTCCCTCATTGTCCCCTGCTGATTGCGGCCTCTTCCGGCCGCCCCACACAGTGAGTGCAGCACAGACCGCACCGCACATCGAAACGGGGAGACACCCTCATGCGCATCATCCGTAACCGTGCCGCCGCAGCCGCCGCCACCGCCCTCGTGGCCACCCTCGCCCTCACCGCCTGCTCCGGCGGCGGCGTTACGAGGGACGCGGATTCAGCGACCGCCCCCGCGGCCTCGGTCACACCCCCCGAGCAGCAGGCCCCCGCCCAGCAGTCGAGCAGCAAGCAGACCCAGGAGCAGAGCCAGAGCCAGAGCCGGAAGCCGGACACGAGCAACACCGGGACCGACAAGGGCGGCAAGGGCGGCACTGGCGGGAAGGGCGGCAGCACGCAGTGGATCCCCTGCACCGGAGACACCACGAAGGTCACCGTCACGAAGGTGAGCCGGCCCATCAACCACCTGCTGCTGACCGCCACCAACACCGGCAACAGGAACTGTGACGCCTACGCGGCGCCGCTCCTCCGTTTCGACGAGGCGCAGGCCGCCACCCAGGTCATCGACGCCAGCCGGCCGCAGGCCGTGGTCACCCTCGCGCCCGGTGAGTCCGCCTACGCCTCGATCTTGCTGTCCGGCGAGGGCGACGGCGCCCACGGCTACACCGCCACGAACCTGACCGTCTTCTTCGACAGCCGCGACGGCCAGGGATCGGTCGGCTCCGGCACCCACATCAAGCTCCCGGCGGGCACTTACACGGACGACGACGCGGCCGTCAGCTACTGGCAGTACGAGATGAACGACGCGCTCACCTGGTGACCCGGCACAGCGGCGCGGCTCGGCTGAATCCTTCCAGCCGAGCCGCGCCGTCCGAACAGATCAGAGCTGATCAGATCGGAGCTGATCAGAGCTTCTCCGCGGCCTCCGTCGCCCAGTACGTGAGGATCACGCTCGCGCCCGCGCGCTTGATGCCGGTCAGGGTCTCCAGGATCGCCGCGTCGCGATCGATCCAGCCCTTCTCCGCCGCGGCCTCGACCATCGCGTACTCGCCGGAGATCTGGTACGCCGCGACCGGCACGTCCACCTCGTCCGCGATACGCGCGAGGATGTCCAGGTACGGCAGCGCCGGCTTGACCATCACCAGGTCGGCGCCCTCTTCGAGGTCGAGCGCCAGCTCCCGCAGGGACTCCCGCACATTGGCCGGGTCCTGCTGGTAGGTCTTGCGGTCGCCCCTCAGCGAGGAGCCCACGGCCTCCCGGAAGGGACCGTAGAACGCCGACGCGTACTTCGCCGTGTACGCGAGGATCGACACGTCCTCTTTGCCGATCGTGTCCAGCGCGTCGCGGACGACCGCGACCTGGCCGTCCATCATGCCGCTCGGGCCCACCACATGGACGCCCGCGTCGGCCTGGACCTGGGCCATCTCGGCGTACCGCTCCAGCGTGGCGTCGTTGTCCACCCGGCCGTCGGCGTCCAGCACACCGCAGTGGCCGTGGTCGGTGAACTCGTCCAGGCAGAGGTCGGACATGACGAGCAGCTCGTCACCGACCTCCGCCTTCACCGCGCGGATCGCGGTCTGCAGAATCCCGTCCGGGTCCGTGCCAGCCGTCCCCGTCGCGTCCTTCTTGGCCGCCTCGGGGACACCGAAGAGCATGATCCCGGAGACACCGGCCGCGACCGCCTCCGCCGCCGCCTTGCGCAGGGTGTCCAGCGTGTGCTGGACGACCCCGGGCATGGTGGAGATCGGGACGGGCCGGCTGATCCCCTCCCGTACGAAGGCCGGGAGGATCAGATCCGCCGGGTGCAGCCGGGTCTCGGCGACCATCCGCCGCATCACCGGATTGACCCGCAGCCGCCGGGGCCGCGAACCAGGGAAAGAACCGTGCGAACTCACGTACGCCTCCTGCGCGATCCGGGCCGGCGCTCGCTCGGCCTGGTGACGTGTTCACCCGCCTCGACGGCCGCGGCCCGGCGCGCGGCGCCGAACGCGGCGAGCGCCTCGGCCAGCTTGTGGACCGACGGCTCGGGCGAGAGGACGTCGACGCGCAGACCGTGCTCCTCGGCGGTCTTCGCCGTCGCGGGGCCGATACACGCGATCACCGTCACGTTGTGCGGCTTGCCCGCGATACCGACCAGGTTCCGCACGGTCGACGACGAAGTGAAGAGTACGGCGTCGAAGCCGCCGCCCTTGATGGCTTCGCGGGTTTCGGCCGGTGGCGGCGAGGCGCGCACGGTGCGGTACGCCGTGACGTCGTCGACCTCCCAGCCCAGCTCGATCAGACCCGCCACCAGCGTCTCCGTGGCGATGTCGGCACGCGGCAGGAACACCCGGTCGATCGGGTCGAACACCGGGTCGTACGGCGGCCAGTCCTCCAGCAGCCCGGCCGCGGACTGCTCACCGGACGGCACCAGGTCGGGCTTCACACCGAAGTCGACCAGGGCTGCGGCCGTCTGCTCGCCCACCGCGGCGACCTTGATCCCCGCGAAGGCACGGGCGTCGAGCCCGTACTCCTCGAACTTCTCCCGCACCGCCTTCACCGCGTTGACCGAGGTGAAGGCGATCCACTCGTAGCGGCCGGTCACCAGGCCCTTGACCGCGCGCTCCATCTGCTGGGGCGTGCGGGGCGGCTCGACCGCGATGGTCGGGACCTCGTGCGGGACCGCGCCGTACGACCTGAGCTGGTCGGAGAGCGAAGCTGACTGCTCCTTGGTGCGCGGGACGAGGACCTTCCAGCCGAACATCGGCTTGGACTCGAACCACGACAGCTGGTCGCGCCGGGCGGACGCGCTGCGCTCACCGACCACGGCTATGACGGGCTGGTGTCCCTCCGGGGAGGGCAGCACCTTGGCCTGCTTGAGCGTCTGCGCGATGGTGCCGAGGGTGGCGGTCCAGGTGCGCTGACGCGTCGTCGTACCGGCGACGGTGACGATCATCGGGGTGTCCGGCTTGCGGCCGGCCGCGACCAGCTCACCCGCGGCGCCGGCGACCGACTCCAGGGTGGTGGAGACGACTACCGTGCCGTCGCTCGCGCCGACCTCGGACCAGCAGCGCTCGCTGGCGGTCCTGGCGTCCACGAGACGTACGTCCGTGCCCTGCGCGTCGCGCAGCGGCACCCCGGCGTACGCCGGGACACCGACCGCGGCGGCGATGCCGGGGACGACCTCGAAGGGGATGCCGGCGGTGGCGCAGGCGAGCATCTCGGTGCCCGCGTCGCCGTCGAGCCCGGGGTCTCCCGAGACCGCACGGACCACCCGCTTGCCGCCCCGCGCGGCCTCCATGACAAGATTGGCCGCATCCCTGATCGCTGGGATTCCGGCGGCTGTTGACGCATCGTCAACAACCGTCAGTGCAGGCGTGCTCACACCCGCCCTGGCATGGCTGCGTACAACATCGAGCACATCCGGCTCGGCAATCAGTACATCCGCTCCCGCGAGCGCCTCGACGGCGCGGAGTGTCAGCAGACCCGGATCTCCGGGTCCGGCACCGAGGAAGGTGACGTGCCCCGATGCGGAGTAGGCCGGACGGTCAGAGGTGGTGGGGCTCAAAGTGCTCGCTCCCCCATAAGACCGGCCGCACCCTTGGCGAGCATCTCGGACGCGAGTTCGCGACCGAGCGCGATGGCGTCGCCGAGCGACGTGGGTACGGGACCGGTGGTGGACAGCTGCACCAGCGTCGAGCCGTCGGTCGTGCCGACGACGCCGCGCAGGCGCATTTCGTTGACAACCTGTCCGTCGGCCAGCAGGTCGGCCAGCGCACCCACAGGTGCGCTACAGCCGGCCTCCAGGGCGGCGAGCAGGGATCGCTCGGCGGTCACGGCGGCCCGGGTGTCCGGGTCGTCGAGCTCGGCGAGCACTGCGGCGAGGTCCACGTTGACCGCGGCGCACTCGACTGCGAGAGCCCCCTGGCCGGGGGCGGGCAGAACCATGTCGACCGACAGGAAGTCGGTCACCTCACCGATCCTGCCGATGCGGTGAAGGCCGGCGGCGGCGAGCACGACGGCGTCGAGCTCCCCGCTGCGGACATATCCGATCCGGGTGTCGATGTTCCCCCGGATCGGGACGGTCTCAATGGTGAGGCCGTGGCTGCGGGCGTACGCGTTCAGCTGCGCCATCCGGCGCGGCGACCCCGTACCGACGCGGGCGCCCCTGGGCAGCCGCTCGAAGGTCAGCCCGTCGCGCGCGATCACGACGTCGCGCGGGTCCTCGCGGCGCGGCACGGCCGCCATCGTCAGATCGTCGGGCTGGGTCGTCGGCAGGTCCTTCAGCGAGTGCACGGCGAAGTCGACCTCACCGGCCAGCAACGCGTCACGCAGCGCGGTGACGAAGACGCCCGTACCGCCGATCTTCGCGAGGTCCTCGCGGGAGGTGTCGCCGTACGTGGTGATCTCCACGAGCTCCACCGGCCGCCCGGTCAGCTCGCGCACCGCCTGCGCCACCTGCCCGGACTGGGCCATGGCGAGTGTGCTGCGTCTGGTTCCGAGCCTCAGTGCCTTCTCGGTCATACTCGCCCTCTGCCTACACCATCGGTGTCATTCAGGTCGGCCCGGCTGACGGCGGCGACCGTCTGCGGGTCGAGGTCGAAGAGTTCTCGCAGCGCGTCCGCGTATCCGGCGCCGCCGGGCTCGCTGGCGAGCTGCTTGACCCGCACGGTGGGCGCGTGCAGGAGCTTGTCGACGACACGGCGCACGGTCCTGGTGACCTCGGCGCGCTGCTTGTCGTCCAGGCCGGGGAGCCGGCCTTCGAGCCGCGCGACCTCGCTGCTCACCACGTCGGCGGCCATGGCGCGCAGCGCGACCACGGTCGGCGTGATGTGCGCGGCGCGCTGGGCGGCGCCGAAGGCGGCCACCTCGTCGCAGACGAGGGTGCGCACCTGGTCGACGTCGGCGGCCATCGGCGCGTCGGCGGAGGCCTCGGCCAGCGACTCGATGTCCACGAACCTGACCCCGCCGAGGCGGTGCACGGCGACGTCGATGTCACGGGGCATGGCGAGGTCCAGCAGCGCCTGCTGACCCGTACGGCCGTACAGCGCGGCCTCGACGGCGTCGGCGGTCAGCACCAGACCGGTCGCGCCCGTACAGGAGACGACCACATCGGCACGTGTCAGCTCGTCGCCTATGGAGCCCATGTCCACGGCGCGCGCGCTCACGCCGGTGGATCCGGACTCGTCGAGGATCTGTACGAGCCGGTCGGCGCGCGCGGCCGTGCGGTTGGCGATCACGATTTCGTCGACCCCGGCCCGCGCGAGCGTCGCGGCGGCCAGCGAGGACATCGAGCCCGCGCCGATCACCAGGGCGCGCTTGCCCTTGGCCCAGGCCTCCACGGCGTCACCGGCGGCGAGCTGCTCCAGGCCGAAGGTGACGAGCGACTGCCCGGCCCGGTCGATACCGGTCTCGCTGTGGGCCCGCTTGCCGACCCGCAGCGCCTGCTGGAACAGATCGTTGAGCAGCCGGCCCGCGGTGTGCAGCTCCTGCCCCAGCGCCAGCGCGTCCTTGATCTGCCCGAGGATCTGGCCCTCGCCGACGACCATCGAGTCCAGTCCGCAGGCCACCGAGAAGAGGTGGTGGACGGCCCGGTCCTCGTAGTGCACATAGAAATAGGGAGTGAGCTCTTCCAGGCCGACCCCGCTGTGCTGGGCGAGCAGCGTGGACAGCTCGGCGACACCGGCGTGGAACTTGTCGACGTCGGCGTACAGCTCGATGCGGTTGCAGGTGGCGAGGACGGCGGCCTCGGTCGCGGGCTCCGCGGCGAGCGCGTCCTGCAACAGCTTGACCTGCGCGTCGGTGGGCAGCGACGCACGCTCCAGCACGCTCACCGGCGCGCTGCGGTGGCTCAGTCCGACGACCAGAAGACTCATGCCGGCATCACCGCGGGGACGTCCCCGTCAGGTCCCTTCCGGCTCGCGGCGGCGGCACCGTCCGCCGCGCTCTCCACGGTCCTGTCACGCTCGGCGGCCGACAGGGCCGCCTCCGCGGCAGCTCCCTCGCCGGCCTTGCGCTGCTCGTGGAAGGCGAGGATCTGCAGCTCGATGGAGAGGTCGACCTTGCGTACGTCCACACCGTCAGGCACGGAGAGCACGGTCGGCGCGAAGTTGAGGATCGAGGTCACACCGGCGGCGACCAGCCGCTCGCAGACCTGCTGGGCGGCGCCCGCAGGGGTCGCGATGACCCCGATCGAGACGCCGTTGTCACTGATGATCTTCTCCAGCTCGTCCGCGTGCTGCACCGGCATCCCGGCGACCGGCTTGCCGGCCATCGCGGGATCGGCGTCTATCAGCGCGGCGACCCGGAAGCCGCGGGACGCGAAGCCGCCGTAGTTGGCGAGTGCGGCGCCGAGGTTACCGATACCGACGATCACGACCGGCCAGTCCTGGGTCAGCCCCAGCTCGCGGGAGATCTGGTAGACGAGGTACTCGACGTCATAGCCCACACCCCTGGTTCCGTAGGAACCGAGGTAGGAGAAGTCCTTCCGCAGCTTCGCGGAATTGACCCCGGCCGCGGTCGCGAGTTCTTCGGACGAGACGGTGGGTACGGAGCGCTCGGAGAGAGCGGTCAGCGCCCGCAGATACAGCGGGAGCCTGGCGACGGTGGCCTCGGGGATTCCTCGGCTACGGGTCGCCGGTCGGTGAGTTCGGCCAGTTGCCACGGTGCTCCTGCGGGATGAGCGGGGCTGCAGGCGGCCGTATGTACCAGGACCGCCCCGTCGAATGCAGGCTATGTCTTTGTGAACGCGTGCACAAAGATTGTGTCCGTTTTGTCCGCGCAAAGTGACCGGGGTCACGCGTCCGGATCTCATGACTCCGGAACCAGCGACCCGATCAGCCCGTTGCACACACGAAGGGGGCAAAACGGAACACACTCCTCACGAATACGCCCCCGAGACCGCTCCCCGCGGACCCTCCGGGACCGGTCCCCGGACCTGCGGCGGCGGCCGTTCGCGCACCGCGTCGCGATCCGGACGGCGCCCCTCGGAGAGACCCGGCGAAGCGCCCACGATGGTAACCGCCTTTCCGGTCAGATCCCCAGTTCACGACGGAGCCGATCCGCGTCCACCCGCCAGAAGGTGTGCTGCTCGCCGTCGACCAGCACCACCGGAATCTGCTCCCAGTACGCGCGGTGCAGCGCTTCGTCCTGAGTGATGTCCTTTTCCTCCCAGGACGCACCGGTCTCCGCGCACACCGCCTCGACCACCGCACGGGCGTCGTCACAGAGATGACACCCCGGCTTCGAGACGAGCGTCACCATCCGCTCGCCGGCCTTCTTCTTCGTCGTACGCCGCAACAGAGGACTCATGGATCCCATTCTCCGCCCGGACGGCTCCCGGAGCGGCCGGTCGTCCACAGGCACGCCGTGATCAAGGGATGAAGGGATTAACAGACCGGTCGCGGAGAGTTCACCCCGCGGCTCCCCGGCCCGTAAGGAAGTACCGAACGAACTGGCTATGCTCACGATATGGCCGCACTGGGATGGCTCACCCCCCGCAAGCGCTCCGCTACCGCCCGGAGCGTGCTCGCGGGCGAGGCCGCAGCCGAGGCAGGACTGAAGTCCACGCAGGAGTCGCAGCAGACCGCTGCCGCCGCGGGCAAAGCCGCCGAGGTGCCCGACTTCCCCGTCTTCGGGGACGTCCGCGCCGCCGCCTTCTTCGATCTCGACAACACCGTGATGCAGGGCGCCGCGATCTTCCACTTCGGCCGCGGCCTGTACAAGCGGAAGTTCTTCCAGCGCCGCGAGCTCGCCCGGTTCGCCTGGCAGCAGACCTGGTTCAGGCTGGCCGGGGTCGAGGACCCCGAGCACATGCAGGACGCCCGCGACAGCGCCCTGTCCATCGTCAAGGGCCACCGCGTCTCCGAGCTGATGTCCATCGGCGAGGAGATCTACGACGAGTACATGGCCGACCGCATCTGGCCCGGCACCCGCGCCCTGGCCCAGGCCCACCTGGACGCCGGCCAGCAGGTCTGGCTGGTCACCGCCGCGCCCGTCGAGACCGCGACGATCATCGCCCGCCGGCTCGGCCTGACCGGCGCCCTCGGCACCGTCGCCGAGTCCGTCGACGGCGTCTACACCGGCAAGCTCGTCGGCGAGCCGCTGCACGGCCCCGCGAAGGCCGAGGCCGTCCGGGCCCTGGCCGCGGCCGAGGACTTCGACCTGGACCGCTGCGCGGCGTACAGCGACTCGCACAACGACATCCCGATGCTCTCGCTCGTCGGACATCCGTACGCCATCAATCCGGACGCCAAGCTCCGCAAGCACGCGCGCCGGCTGGACTGGCGGCTGCGCGACTACCGGACCGGCCGCAAGGCGGCCAAGGTCGGCATCCCGGCGGCGGCCGGAGTGGGCGCCATCGCGGGTGGCACGGCGGCCGCGGTCGCCCTGCACCGCCGCCGCCGATAGGCGCGTCGCACGACCCCGTAGCACCGCCCGATCACGGCCCCCGCGGCACAGCCCGCGCGGGGCCGTACGCGTCCCCGCTCCCCGTCACTCAGGCACAACCCATCACGTGAGCAAGCAGATCTTGACGGGATCCGATCAATAAGCGGTCACGATGTGCTGCTTGATGTGCCTCCAAGGCGTCACAGAAGCGACCTAATCGATGATTTGAGCAACTGGGTGTAGCACTGCCTGTACGAAGCGTTATTCTCCTCAGACGCATACCGGACCCCACACGTCGCCACGACGAGTGAACGGTCCCGCACTGCACGTGATGGAAGCTCTGCCTCTGGGAGTCCCGTGTACCCACACGTCGGGGTTGACGCCTCGGGCCTGGCTACGCTGCGCGCAACGGTCCTCGACCGCTTGCGCGGCTTCGTCCCCACCGCGTACGCCGTCCCCGCCTTCGCCGCACCGGCCCCTGCCGTGAGCGGCCCTATCGGACCTTGTTATGCCCTGGCGACAGGCGGTGCGGCGGTCGGCAGACGGGGAAGCCGAAGCAGCGCCGCCGCCTCGACCACCGCTCGCCGGCCCACCGCCGACAGCGACAGCGCCCGCATGATGGAACTCGTCGAGCGTGCCCAGGCCGGTGAGGCCGAGGCCTTCGGCCGGCTGTACGACCAGTACAGCGACACCGTCTACCGCTACATCTACTACCGCGTGGGTGGAAAGGCGACCGCGGAGGACCTCACCAGCGAGACGTTCCTGCGCGCCCTGCGCCGGATCTCCACCTTCACCTGGCAAGGGCGCGACTTCGGCGCCTGGCTGGTCACCATCGCCCGAAATCTGGTCGCGGACCACTTCAAGTCGAGCCGTTTCCGCCTGGAAGTGACCACAGGCGAAATGCTCGACGCCAACGAGGTCGAGCGCAGCCCGGAGGACTCCGTCCTGGAGTCCCTTTCGAACGCGGCACTGCTGGAAGCCGTACGGAAGCTCAATCCCCAGCAGCAGGAGTGCGTCACACTGCGCTTCCTGCAGGGCCTCTCGGTCGCGGAGACGGCCCGGGTCATGAGCAAGAACGAAGGAGCGATCAAGACCTTGCAGTACCGAGCCGTACGCACGCTGGCCCGGCTGCTCCCGGAAGACGCCCGCTGACCACGACCGTCTCCCCCTGCTGCCGCCCGCCTCCGCCCCCCACTCCGCCCGCCCCCACCCCGGACTCAACTCACAGTCGGTGACGCCTCGATGACGCACTGGTCCGATCATCTTTCGCGCGTAACCCAAGTGCCGCGACGCTCGTTGTGCGTGATGCAGGCTCCCTGCGGTCACGCCATGCCCGCAGCCACTCACTCAATCGTGTGGATGCGCTCAAGGCGTGCAACCTTCCGGACCCCCAGGGGAGTCGATCGTCATGACGAGAGGAGGTGCCGCCAGTGATCGCGAACGTTTCGGCACACCGGCGGGCGAACGCCTTCGCCCAGGCCCTGGAAGACCAGACGGTCCGGGGCGCGGCGGCCGAACAGCCCGCCGATTCGGCCGGACAACCGGCCGAACAGGGGCGGCTGTTGGCCCTGGCGAGTGGTCTCGGTGAGCTACCGAAACCCACGCTGGACCCCGAGGTCAAAGTGGTGCAACGAGCACAGCTCGTGGCAGCCATGGAGACCATGCTGCTGGAGGGCACAGCGTCCGGAGGTGCGTCCTCGGGCCTTACGGTGCCCGAGCAGCGGACGTCCGGCCGGGGAGCCCACCGGGCATCCCGGCTCCGGAAATTCCGCCCCAGATCCCGCTGGTCCAAAGGCCTCGCGGCCGGCGGACTCACGGTCGGGGTGGCCGCCGGCGCATTCGGCGGAGTGGCGGCTGCCAGTTCCGACGCGCTGCCGGGTGATTCGCTGTACGGGCTGAAGCGCGGCATGGAGGACATCAAGCTCGACCTGGCGGACGACGAGTCCGACCGCGGCGAGCTGTACCTCGACCACGCCTCGACCCGCCTCGGTGAAGCCCGCCGGCTGATGGAGCGCGACCGTTCCGGGCAGCTCGACCATGAATCCATGGCCGAGATCCGGCGCACTCTGGGCGGAATGAAACACGACGCCACCGAAGGCCACCGTCTGCTCCACCAGGCATACGAACGGGACGGCTCGCTGGGCCCGATCGCCACGCTGTCGTCGTTCTCCGCTTCGCACCGCCAGGCGTGGAACGGGCTCCGCGAGCGGCTGCCCGTCCAGCTGACAGACGTCGGCGACGAGGTCAGCTCGGTGTTCGACGCCATAGACGAAGAGGTCGCTCCGCTGCAGTCGCTGCTGCCGCGCGCCCCGGAGACCCGGCGGGACTCCCGCCACCCCGGCTCGACCCAGGACTCCGACGGAGCCGGCCATCCGGGCGGTCCCTCCTCCTCACCGAGTGGGAGCGCGGGCGGGTCGCACAGCGGCGACCATCCGCACCCGTCGGGCCAGGACTCGGACGGCTCGTTCCAGGACGGTCTGCTCGGCGGGAACAGCGGCGGACTGCTCGACCCGCCGCGCAACAGCGCCACACCCTCGCCGTCCGAGCACAGGGACGGCTCCGACCGCCCGGGTCCTGACGTCACGATCCCGCCGCTGCTGCCGGATCTGCTGCCGGGCCTCGGCATCGACGCCGACGACGCGAACTAGCAAGCTGCTGGGCACGCCTGTACGCGCGTGAGGCGCGGCGCTCCCCGAGAGGAGTACCGCGCCTCACGTATGCCTGAAACCGCATGCCGGAAACCGCATGCCTGAAGCCGGTGGCCTCAGAAGAACACGGACCGCCGGTCCACCAGCAGCTTGTACAACGTGTGCTGGATCTGCTCCCGCACCTGATCCGTCAGATTGAACATCAGCATCGGGTCCTCCGCCGCCTCCGGCGGATAGCCGTCCGTCGGAATCGGCTCACCGAACTGGATCGTCCACTTCGTCGGCAGCGGCAGCGCCCCCAACGGCCCCAGCCAGGGGAACGTCGGCGTGATCGGGAAGTACGGAATGCCCAGCAGCCGCGCCAGCGTCCGCGCGTTGCCGATCATCGGGTAGATCTCCTCCGCCCCCACGATCGAGCACGGCACGATCGGCACCCCGGCCCGCAGAGCCGTCGAGACGAACCCGCCCCGGCCGAAGCGCTGAAGCTTGTAGCGGTCGCCGAACGGCTTGCCGATGCCCTTGAAGCCCTCCGGCATCACCCCGACGACCTCACCGCGCTGCAACAGCCGTTCCGCGTCCTCCGCGCACGCCAGGGTGTGCCCGGCCTTCCGTGCCAGCTCGTTGACCACGGGCAGATGGAAGACCAGATCGGCGGCCAGCAACCGCAGATGCCGGTCCGCCGGGTGATTGTCATGGACGGCGACCTGCATCATCAGCCCGTCCAGCGGCAGCGTGCCGGAGTGATTGGCCACCACGAGCGCCCCGCCGTCCGACGGGATGTTCTCGATGCCCTTCACCTCGACCCGGAAGTATTTCTCGTAGAGCGGCCGGATCAGCGACATCAGGACCTGGTCGGTGAGTTCCTTGTCGTACCCGAACTCGTCGACCTCGTACTCACCGGTGACCCGCCGGCGCAGGAACGCCAGCCCGCCCGCGAGCCGCCGCTCCCAGCCGCTCACGCCGCCGCCCTGCTCATGGACCGCCTCGCCGTCCTCGGCGGCGGCCTCCGCCCCGGCACCCGGCTCCCGCTCCTCGGCGGCCGGCTCTTCGGCCGGGTGGTCCATCGCCGGGCCCTCCGCCGGCAGGCTCTCCGCCGGCCCCGGCGGTACGGAATCCGCTACGGAATCCGGCACAGAATCCGGTACGGGCGTCAGCGAACCCTGCTTGCGCCCCTGCCCGGGAGGCTGCGCCGGGCCCTGCGCCCGCCCGTGGGCACGCTTCGCGGCACCGTCCTTGGCCTGCTTGGGCCGGCCGGCGGCGGAACCACGCCTCGACCTCGGTTCATCACCGAAGGGGATGACCTTGGCATCGGCCATGTCAGATGCGCTCCTTGCTGACGAAGGTGGACAGCCGTTCGACCGTACGGGCCACAGCCTCGGGCGGCAGCAGCCCGGTGCCCCGGCCGCGCGCGAAGTCCGCGAAGGCCTCCGCGGTCGTGTACGTGGGCACGAATCCCAGTGTCTCGCGCATCTGGTCCGTACTGACGACCCGGCCGTGGGTGAGCAGCCTGATCTGCTCCGGCGAGAAGTCCGACATCCCGACCGTCCGCAGCGCCGACCCGACCCAGGTCACGGCCGGCAGCGGGACAGGCACCGTGGGCCGCCCCAGCCGCCGTGAGCACTGCGAGAGCAGCAGCACACCGTCACCGGCGATATTGAAGGTCCCGCTGTTGAGCGTCCCGCGCCGCGGCTCGTCCGAGGCGATCCGCAGCACATCGATGACATCGTCCTCATGCACGAACTGCAGCCGCGGGTCATAGCCGAAAACCGTCGGCAGAACGGGCAGCGAAAGATATTCGGCGAGCGGGGAATCCGCCCCGTGCCCCAGGATGTTCGCGAAGCGCAGCACGCAGACCGCCACATCCGGCCTGCGGCGCGCGAAGCCGCGTACGTACCCCTCGACCTCCACCGCGTCCTTGGCGTAGCCACCGCTCGGCAGCGACTTGGGCGGCGTCGTCTCGGTGAAGACCGCCGGATCGCGGGGCGCGGAGCCGTACACGCTCGTCGTGGACTTGACCACCAGCCGCTTGACCGTCGGCGACTTCTGGCACGCGCCGAGCAGCTGCATCGTGCCGATGACGTTGGTCTCCTTGACCGAGGCACGGTTGCCGGCCCCCAGCGGAGTACCCGTCACATCCATATGGACGACGGTGTCGACGCCGTGCTCGGCCAGGACTCTCGCTATGGCGGGCTGACGGATGTCGGCCTGGACGAATTCGGCGCCGCCCAGATGGTGCCCGGGAGGGACCGCGTCCACGGCGATCACCCGGTCCACCTCGGAGTCGCGTTGCACGCGCCGTACGAAACGTCCTCCGAGCTGCCGGGCCGCTCCGGTCACGAGCACGACCTTGCCCACGATCAGCGCCTTCCCTAGATCCGGTGGGTCTCACCCACGGGTTCCACCCGCGGGTCTGCCCACGCGTCACCGTAGCGGGTCGGTATTGCACCGCGATGACCACGCGACGCGCTTGACCGCTCTTTGGCCGAACTCTTGATCCGGACAAACACCGCGGCCCCTCCACCGTGTCGGTGGAGGGGCCGCGAATGCACGAACAGCTGCCGCTTACTTCTTGTTGCGACGCTGAACGCGGGTGCGCTTGAGCAGCTTGCGGTGCTTCTTCTTGGCCATCCGCTTGCGCCGCTTCTTGATAACAGAGCCCACGACTACCCTCGCTCACTTCTCTTCACTCGGTGCGGGGCGTCTGGGCCCACACGACCTACGTCGGCCTAGCCTACCCGTCGCCGAGTGAGGGACGTAATCCGGAGGCAACCCCTAGGCCGACTCCACCCCCACAAAGGACTCGCGGAGATACTCGTGAACCGCTTGCTCCGGAACCCGGAAGGACCTGCCCACCCGGATCGCCGGCAGATGACCACTGTGCACCAAGCGGTACACGGTCATCTTCGACACTCGCATCACCGAGGCGACTTCCGCCACGGTAAGGAACTTGACCTCATTGAGAGGCCTCTCGCTGCCAGCAGCCATGACCCACCTGTACCTTCCGCACACGACGGCCACCGGCTTCCCCTCCGGTAACTCTTCGTCGCTGTGCGCTCACACCCCAGACTAGGGGCGGGTGATACGAGTGGGGAAGAGGAGTAGCCTACGGCGGCCTACTGTGACAGACACGCTTGATTGAGTACATAGCGAGTAATCGGCCAGTAGTAATCGGACCGCACGGCGTCATCAAGCGGAACGGCCACGGAGACTCGCCCCTCGGCCTCCCCCACGAACAGCGCGGGATCGTCCGTATCGGCCAGGCCGATCGCCTCAATGCCGAGCTGACCTGCCCCGCAGACCCAGCCGTGGTCCCCCACGACCAGCTCGGGCAGCGGCCCGCCGGCCTCCGCGACACCGTCCAGCGCGACCCGAACCGGCAGCGGCGAATGGGTGTGCGCCCCGGTCTCACGCCGGGCACTGCGCTCCCCGGGCTCCCGTACGAGCGCGACCCCCCGTACGTAGTCGAGATGGTACGTACGTACCCCGAACCGGGTCGTTATGTCGATACATCGCCCCTGCGCCGGGGTGAGGACGAGACAGCCCGCCGCCGACAAAGCGTCTGCCAGCGCCGCGTAGAACCCGAGCAGCCGATGCGGATGCCCCGTACCGAACAGCACCGTGGCCCCGCGCCCCGCGGCCTCGCCCAGCCGCTCGGCGAAAGCGTCCAGCGCGCACAGCGTCCGCTCCGGATCGATCACATCAGGGCCCGTCACATGACCGGGATCGCCGGAAACCCCGCACTTGTCGGCCATGAGCCTGAGCAAGTCCTGCTCACCCCATGCCCATTCCGGATCGAGTCCGAGCGTCACGCGGGGATCGCGCGCGGCGAAAAGACGATAGCTGCGCAGACTCTCCTCCCGCGACGTGGCCACGGGACCGGCCAGCCTGGCCGCCAGCAAATGTGCCCGCAGGGCTCCGGTGCTCAACACCCTGCTGATGCTGCCGCGTCCGCCACCGGTCCGGGCCGGAACCCGGGATACACCGCACAGTTGGCGTAACGGACGACGGGCGCGGAGAGCTCGTCACGGGGGCAGGTTCTAGGCCAGCAGCCCCCGCAGCGGGAACGCCGCTCTGCGTGTCGCCAGGATCGCCTGGTCCAGCCGGTCCGCCGGATCGTAACCGGCCTCCCACGGCTGCCAGCCCGGCGTCCGCCCGTCCGTCATCCGCCCCGGCCCCAACTGCCGCGTCCGCGCGTACACCTCGTCCCGCCAGGACGCCGGCACCGCCGACTCGGGGTCGACCGGCGCGTGCGCCGCGATCCCCACCAGATGGGTCCAGGACCGCGGCACCACATCCACCACCGCGTAACCGCCCCCGCCGAGCGCGACCCACCGCCCGCCGTCGACGTACTCGTGCGCCAGATCGTGACAGGACGCCTGCACCGCGCGCTGCGCGTCGAGCGACACCGCGAGATGCGCCAGCGGATCCTCGAAATGCGTATCCGCGCCGTGCTGCGTCACCAGCGCCTGTGGCCGGAAGTCCGCCAGCAGCTCGGGCACCACCGCGTGGAACGCCCGCAGCCAGCCCTCGTCGCCCGTACCGGCCGGCAGCGCCACATTCACCGCACTGCCCTCACCCGCACCGGCGCCCGTCTCCTCCGGCCAGCCGGTCTGCGGGAACAGCGTCCGCGGATGCTCGTGCAGCGAGACCGTCAGCACCCGCGGATCCTCCCAGAACGCGGCCTGGACGCCGTCCCCGTGATGCACATCCACATCGATGTACGCGACGCGCTCCGCCCCCAGCTCCAGCAGCCGCGCGACCGCCAGGGCCGCGTCGTTGTAGACGCAGAACCCGGAGGCGGCCCCCGGCATCGCGTGGTGCAGTCCGCCCGCGAAGTTGACGGCATGCGCGGCCTCGCCGCGCCACACCGCCTCGGCCGCGCCCACCGACTGCCCGGCGATCAGCGCCGACGCCTCATGCATCCCCGCGAAGGCCGGATCGTCCATCGTGCCGAGGCCGTACGACCCGTCGGCGGAGCGCGGGTCCAGCGAGACCCGCCGTACCGCGTCCACATAGTCCTGGTGGTGGACGAGCCGCAGCGTCGAATCCCCGGCGGGCGGCGCGGCCACCACATCGACCGCTCTGTCGAGTCCGTACGCCCGCACCAACCCCATGGTCAGCGCCAGCCGTACCGGGTCCATCGGATGCTCGGGCCCGAAGTTGTATCCCGTTACTGCGTCATCCCACATCAACCGTGCGCGGCCGCTCATGCGTGCCACCGTATCGGTCCTGCTCCGCCCCGAACGAGCGGGCGTACACCAGTGTCACCAGGACCATCGCCATCGGTACGAGCATCGCGCCCCGATAGCTCCACACCTCCCCGACCACCCCCACCAACGGCGATCCCACAAGAAAGCCCACGTAGTTGCAGACATTGAGCCGGGCCACCGCCGCGTCACCGGCGGCCCGCCCGTGACGCTCGAAAGCGCGCCGTCCGGCCGCCGCGAACGTCTGCGGCACGATCACACACAACCCGAGCCCAAGCAGCGTGAACCCCAGGATCCCCGTCCAGGCCCCCGGAGCCACCGCGACCACCGCGAACCCCAGGCCGGCCAGCACAGCCCCGCCCCGCACCACGGCCACGGGCCCGAACCGCCGTACGGCCAGATCCCCGACGACCCGCCCCAACAGCGTGGTAACCATGTAGGCGTTGTACGGAACGGTCGCCAACTCCTCAGAGCTACCAAGCACATCCTGAAGGTACTTGGCGCTCCAGTTCGACACGGTTGAGTCACCGACGTAAGCGAAGGCCATGACGAGGAAGAAAGGCAGCAGAAGCGAGAACGCCACAGGTGCACGCCCCTTGCCACCAGAACCGCCGATGCCACCAGAACCGCCGTCGTCATCACCATCCGCGGCGTCCACGTACCAACGGCTCCCGATCAACGCGGCGGGCAGCAGCACCGCCACCACCGGCAGATACGACACGAACAGCGACAGATCCCAGTGCGCGCCCACCCACGCCAGCGACGCCCCGACGATCCCGCCTAGGCTGACCGAAGCGTGAAAGCCGATCATGATGCTCCGCCCGTAAGCCCGTTGAAGGCTCACGCCGAGCATGTTCATCGACGCTTCCAGCGCACCCACGGCAAGCCCGAGCACTCCCAACGCGACGGCTACCTGCCACAGCTCGTCACCGGATCCGACCCCGAGAAGCGCCAGCAGGACGACGGGCTGAGCCCAGCGAACCACCGTGCTCGGCCGGACCCGTTTGATCAGCCTCTCGGAGGCGACACTGCCGACACCCGCGAGGATCGGCACGGCGGCGAGAAAGGCGGGGAGGAGACCGTCGGATATCCCGTACTGGTCCTGGATGGCCGGAATACGCGTCACGAGCAGCGCGAAGGTCAACCCCTGGACGAGGAAGCTCCACGCGAGAGAGACCCGACCGTGCCGCAACTGTGCATCTGTCATGGCGGACAGAGTAGGACGCTCCGCTACCCGTGGGTAGACTGATCAGGCAACAGATCGGCCAAGCAGTCCCGGCAGCTCCGCCATCCTGGCGAAGTACCCGTTGGCACCGGTCAGTTTCCCGGCGGACGTCATCGCCGTGAACGCGTACACATCCATGCCCGCGGCCCTGGCGGCCGCGACCCCGAGGGGACTGTCCTCCACCACGGCACAGCGCTCGGGAGCCACCCCCATCCGTTCGGCGGCATGGAGGAAGAGATCCGGCGCCGGCTTACCGCACCCCACGTCCTGCGCGCTGAAGATGATGCTGTCGTCGAACCACCGGTCCAGCCCGGTCTTGCGATGCCCGACCCGGATGCGCTCATGGCTCCCGGACGAGGCGACGCAGTACGGCACTCCCTCGGCGGCCAGCTTCCCCAGCAGCTCGACAACCCCGTCGACCGGCTCCAACTCCCGCTCGAAGGCGGCGAAGACACGCGCGTGCAGTGTGTCGTCGAAGTCCGCGGGGAGGAGACGGCCGGTGCGCTCCTTCACCAGATCGTGGACGCGATGCACGGCGGCGCCCATGTAGTCGCGCAGGGAATCCTCGTAGGAGGTGGGATGACCCAGCTCGGTGAGATAGCCGGCCAAGATGGTGTTGGAGAGAGGCTCGCTGTCGACGAGCACACCGTCATTGTCGAAGATGATCAGTTCGTAGCGCATGCCTCGACCCTAAACGGGTCCGGGGAAATGGGTGGTGAACGCAGAAATGCCCCGCACCATACGGTGCGGGGCATTCCCACAAAGGTTGTTCGGCGGCGTCCTACTCTCCCACAGGGTCCCCCCTGCAGTACCATCGGCGCTGTGAGGCTTAGCTTCCGGGTTCGGAATGTAACCG
>NZ_JBHVVP010000016.1:0-125383 GCF_042882605.1 Streptomyces sp. NPDC058198 | reverse complement strand
ACATCCAGTATGCGGACGTCCCTCCGCCTTGCGATGCACCGCATCTGACGCCGTGCGCTGATCCACCACGGATTACGGGACAGCCCTTAGGAGGCGCGGCAGGGCAGCGGGAAACCGGTGATGCGGCCCTCGGCGCGGCCCATACCAGAATTCCGGAGAACCGCTGCCTCATGGGCGAGGAACAGGCGTGGCGTCCGTCCTGTCATCGCCTTGAACTCCCGGCTGAGATGGGCCTGGTCGTGGTAGCCGGCCTCGGCCGCCACCTCGGAGGCCCGCCGGCCCTCGATGAGCAGACGCAGCGTGCGTTGCAGGCGCATGACCCGAGCGACCGCCTTGAGCGGCAGGCCCACCTGCTCCCGGAACCGCCGCTCCAACTGCCTCTGGCACCAGCCCATGTCGCGGGCGAGTCCGCTGACGGCGACCGCGCCGGCGCTGCGGTCGAGCCGCTGCCAGGCCCGCTCCACCGTGGGCGCGTGTTCGGGACCGTGCGCCATCCACTGCCACAACGCCCCGTCGAGCAGGGCGAACCGCTCTTCCCACGAGGACGCCGACTCCAGTGTGCGGGCCAGCTGCCCGGCGCGCGTGCCGAGCAGCTCCGCGGCGTCGACGACGGTGTTGGCGAGGCCGTCCATCGGGATGCCGAGGAGGGTGTACGCGGCCCAGGGCACGAGGGTCACCCGCACCCCGTACACCGGGCCGTCGTGTTCACACACCATGGCCTCGCTGCGCGGACCCGCCACGTAGGAGACGTACGAACGGGTCGGCCCGCGCTCCGCCGCGTCGGTCAGCCGGAAGCTCCCGGCGAAGACGAGCATCAGCGTCACGGTCCCCGTGGGCAGTTGGAGGCTCCGGTACGTACCGTCCATCAGGAAGCCGCCGTAGTTCCACAGGCCATGACCGACAGGGCGGGCGGCTCTCACCGGAGTACGTCGGGGCCGGGCACCGTGACCGACTGGCCGGTGACGCTCCGCGCGTCCGTACGCAGCAGAAGCAGGATGGCCGAGGCGACGCTGTCCGGGTCGGCGGCGGGCTCCGGCGTGACGGCGTTGACGGTGATACGGGGCGACGGCACGAGCCGTGCCCAGTCCGCCACCAGCGAGGCGACACCCGCGGCCGACACCCCGGCCGCCGGTCCCCCCTCGCCGTCAGGGCGTTCACCGGGGGTCAGCACGACGATGCGGCCGGGCCGGCCCGCGCCGGCCATCGCCCGCGCGGCCGCCCGCCCCAGCCGGTACGCGCCGGCCAGATTGACGTTCAGTACCCGGCTCCACTCCGCCGCCGTATCGGAACGCGGCGTCGCGGCAGTGAGGTTGACCAGGACATCGAGGCGCCCGAGGTCGGCGACGACGTCCGTGACGAGCTGATCGATGCTGTCCCACTCACCCGGATCCACCTGGTAGGGCAGGGCGCGTATCCGCTCATCGGCGAGCGCCTTGCCGTACAGCGCGGTCCGCTGCGCCGAAGGGCCCGCGACGGCCGTCGTGATTCCCTCGGCGGCGAGCCGGCGGCAGACGATCCGGCTTACGGGGCCGTCGCTTCCCACCACCAGGGCCACTTCGCGGGCCGGCTCGGTCAGCTGATCAAGCACCGGTGGAGCCGGGCTCTACGGGCTTCGGCGGTGCGGGCCAGGTGAAGTCGTCGCCGCCGGCCCGAGTGCTGTGTCCCGCCGGCTCGGAGACGTCCGGGCCGAGCGTCATGCGCGCGCCGAGCAGCATCACGACGGCGAGGCCGGCCGCGGCCATGGATCTCGTACACCGGTTACGGACACGGTTCATAGCTCCCCCTGGGGACGACGAGTGGTGATTAGTTCTTGACGGGGAAGCCAAGCACCTGGAAACGGAGCGGGGTAAGACACCGCACCCTGCAGGCGCATGCCATGCAGATTCCTGCAAAGACTCGATCTTCGAGCGCGGAGAACGGCGACCTCATCGGAAACCGGCCTGTCCGATTCACGGCGGTTACGGGCCTGGAGCGTATGAGACGATACCGCCAGGCAAGCGAACACTACGCGGCGGTGGCAATCCGGGGGATGCGCTGTATGTCCGAGGCAGTGGAATTGGGCGCGGCCGATCTCGCCGTCTACCGGGCGGTGCTGCTGCACCACGAACACGGCCGTGAACGGCTCGCGGAGCGGCTCGGGGTAAGTCCCGCACAGGTGCAGGCCTCCATGGACCGGCTCATTGCCCTTTCCATGCTCCGCCCCTCGTGGGAAGAGCCGGATGTCATCCGGGCGGTGAGTCCGGAGATCGGTCTCGAATTACTCGTCCAGCGCGAGAAAGCCGAACTGGCGGCGCGTCAGGAACGGATCGCGCAGACACATGCCACCCTCAATGTGCTCGCCGCCGAATTCTCCACGTTCGAGAGCGGTTCGGGCTTTCAGGGGATAGAACTCCTGCGGGGAATGGACCGGATCCGCACTCATCTGGAGGCACTGGCCAGTCAATGCGTGGAGGAGGTGCTGTCCTTCCTCCCCGGCGGCGCGCTCCCCGCCGAGGCGATGGAGGCCGGGCAGCCGCTCAACGAGCAGGCCATGCAGCGGGGCGTGAAGTTCCGCAGCCTCTATCTGCAGAGCATCAGCAAGGACCGGGCGACCTTCGAGTACGTGCGGCAGACCCGTTGGTGCGGCAGCGAAGTCCGTCTCGCCCCGACCCTCCCGCTGCGCCTGCTCATCGTGGACCGGGAGGTCGCCGTCATCCCGGGTGAGGTGATGTCGGCGCAGCCCACGGCGATCCTCATGCGCAGCGCTCCGGTGGTCCGTGCGTTGCTCGCGCTCTTCGAGGCGTACTGGAAGGACGCGGAGCCGCTCGAAGAGCCCTCCGATATCCACCCCGGCGAAATCTCCTTGCAGGAGAGGGAGTTGCTTCGCATGCTGGCCAACGGGGACAAAGACGAAGCCGTCGCCCGGGAGCTGGGCGTGTCCGTGCGGACCGAACGTCGCATGGTCGCCGACCTCCTGACCCGGTTGGACGCCTCCAGCCGGTTCGAGCTGGGGGTGAAGGCGGCGAAGCTCGGCTGGGTCTAGTGCTCCTCCCAGCAACGTTCCGTTGCTCACGGATGTCTCGCCGCCTGCTCGGACAGGGCCTCCAGCGCGGGCAGTGCGGCGTACAGGGAGCGCTGCTCCTCCGGGGTCAGCCGGGTGACCTGCTCGGCGAGGCGGGCGGCGGCCTCGTGGCGCACGGTGTCCAGCAGGGTCCGGCCGGTGTCGCTGAGGGCGATCAGGCAGGCCCGCTGGTCCTGCGGATCGGGGTTGCGTTCGATCCATCCCGAGCCGTCCAGCAGATCCACCATGCGGGAGACGGTGGACAGGGCGATGCCCATGTGCGCGGCGAGATCGCTGATGCGTAGCGGCCCATGATCCGCGAGCGCGGCGAGCGCGGCCTGCCGACTGGGCGTGAGGTCGCCACGGACGCTTCCGGCCCGCAGTACGGGCAGCAGGTGCTGGATCGCCGTACGAAGCCGTCCGGCGATATCGGCGGGCTCCGGGCAGCCGGGGTCGGGGGCGGTCATCACGGCCCTTTCGAACGGGGTGGCGGCGGGGGCGCGGACGGCCGGGGGGCCGAGGAGGCCCGCGGCGACGGGGACGGCGGCGGGGGTGGAGCGGGCGCCGGATGTCCGGTGACGGATGTCGCCGCCTTGGCTCCGGGCCGGTCCCCGTGGATGTAGCGGCGGCCGCGGAGCAGCGAGGCGAAGGCCGCGACCAGGCAGGCGGCGATGGCGAAGTTGAAGGCGACGGACAGTCCGTCGGAGAACGGCTGAGAGATCAGCGCGGGGAAGAAGCCGCGCCCGGTGAGGTAGTCGGCGTGGCCGGCGGGCAGCTGCGCGAGCACATGGGGGCCGAGCAGGGTCCGGACCGGGTTGTATCCCAGGAGCGAGGCGAACAGCACGCCGACCGGTGGGAGGGCGGCGACCCTGGCGGCGTCGGCGGCGGGCACCCCCTGCGCGGTCAGGCCATGGGTGAGAGCGGCGGGCAGCGCGCCGGCGAGGCCCGCGATCATCAGGGAGAAGAAGATGCCGATGGACAGCACCGTGGCGGAGTTCTGGAAGGTGGTGCTGATCCCGGCGCCCACTCCGCGCTGGTCCGGTGGGAGGCTGTTCATGATGGCCGCCCGGTTGGGCGAGGCGAACAGGCCCATGGCGAGCCCGTTGAACAGCAGGATGAGGGCGAACGCCGGATAGCCGAAGTCGACCGGCAGTTCCTCCAGGGCCAGGAAGGTGGCGGCGGCCAGCAGCATGCCGCCGGTGGCGAAGGTCCGGGCGCCGAACCGGTCGGAGGCCCAGCCGGAGAACGGCCCCGCGATCAGGAATCCGATGGTCAGCGGCAGCATGTAGATACCGGCCCACAGAGGGGTCCGCTCGAAGCTGTAGCCGTGCAGCGGCAGCCAGATGCCTTGCAGCCAGATGATCAGGATGAACAGCAGGCCGCCGCGTCCCAGCGCCGCCAGGAAACTGGCCACGTTCCCGGCGGTGAACGCGCGGATCTTGAACAGCGCCAGATGGAACATCGGTTCGGCGACCCTGGTCTCGACCACGCAGAAGACCGCCAGCATCGCCAGCCCGCCGACGATCGCGGTGATCACCAACGGATTGGTCCAGCCCATGGTGTGGCCGCCGTAGGGCTGGATGCCGTATGTGATGCCGGACAGCACGGCGATCAGGCCGACGGCGAAGGTGAGATTGCCCCACCAGTCCAGCCGGGCGGGCGCGCGGACTCCGGTGTCGCGCAGTTTCACGTACGCCCACACCGTGCCGAACAGGCCGAACGGTACGGAGACCAGGAAGACCAGATGCCAGTTGACCGGGCCGAGCAGTCCCCCGAGGACCAGTCCGATGAAGGATCCGGCGATGCCCGCCACCTGGTTCAGCCCCAGCGCGAGACCGCGCTGACGGGCCGGGAAGGCGTCGGTCAGGATGGCGTTGGAGTTCGCCAGCAGCATCGCCCCGCCGACGCCTTGCAGCACTCGCATGCCGATCAGCCACAGAGCGGCCGCCGTACCGTGCATCCAGGTCACCGAGAGCAGCACCGAGAACACGGTGAAGACCGCGAACCCCATGTTGTACATGCGGACCCGGCCGTACATGTCACCGAGTCTGCCGAAGCTGACCACGAGCACGGCGGTGACCACCAGATAGCTCATGATCAGCCACAGCAGCAGACTGGTGTTGCCGGGCTGGAGGGGATCGACGCCGATGCCGCGGAAGATGTCGGGCAGCGCGATCAGCATGATCGACATATTGATCGTCGCGATCAGGACACCCAGTGTGGTGTTGGACAGGGCGACCCACTTGTAGCGCGGTCCCGGCCCACGGTCGCTGTCAGGCCGTCCTGCGGCCGGCTCCGGGGCTGTCCTTCGCACGGAGCATCACTCCCATCGGGAGTTACTTGCTTGACATCAACCAATCTAATCCCGTCGGCGCGGCGGGGCCAGTCACCCGAAGCCGGCCGGGCTCAGCGCAGCCAGTCGAGCAGGAGCCGGTTGACCTCATCGGCGCGCTCCTGCTGCACCCAGTGCCCGCAGCCTTCGAGGATGTGCGAGGAGACCAGGCCGGGAAGCGTGGTGGGGTGGGCCGCGATGGCGTCGGCCATCCAGGCGGTGGAGGCGTCGAGCTCCCCGCCGATGAACAGCGAACGCTGGGTGACCGGGGCCCCGTCCCAGGCGGCGAGATCTTCCCAGTCCCGGTCGACGTTGCGGTAGCGGTTGAGCGCTCCGGCCAGCCCGGTCCGCTCGAACTCGTGCGCGTAGACGTCGAGGTCCGTCTCGGTGAGCCAGCCGGGCAGGGCGTCACTGGGGAATCGGCCGGAGAGTTTTCCTCCCGCCGGGACGAAGAAGAGGCTGCCCTGATCGGCCGGTGGCATCGTGTCGCCCGAGAGCCCGGCGTAGAAGCCCGCCAGCCACGCCCGGACGTCGGCCTCGATCTCCGCCTCGGCCCTGCCGGGCGTCTGGAAGTAGCTGACGTAGAACTCCTCGGCCCCGCCGACCTGGGCGAAGGCGTCGGTGGGCCGGTAGCCGTTCCGCGGTGTGCAGGGAACGCTGAGCAGCGCTACGGCGGTGAAGATGTCGGGTCTGAGCAGCGCCGTATTGGCGGCGATCGGAGAACCCCAGTCGTGGCCCACGATCGTCGCGGTCTCTTCGCCGAGGGCGTGGACGACTCCGACGTTGTCGGCGACATGCGCCAGCATCCGGTACGCCTCGACCTCTTGGGGCTTCGACGAGCGTCCGTAGCCGCGCACATCGATGGCGACCGCGCGAAAGCCCGCCGCGGCGAGCGCCGGAAGCTGATGGCGCCAGGAATACCAGGACTCGGGAAATCCATGGACCATGAGGACCAGTGGTCCTGTGCCCTGTTCCACCAGGTGGATCCGACCGCCCGGAACCTCCACCAACCGATGCTTCGCGTCCATCGCGACCACCTCCGCCACGATCATTCGGTCGCGGCCACGGCGGGCGCAAGAAACCTTGCCGGTCCGGCAAACGCGCGAGCGCGCAGCCCCGGGCTCCGGGGCTGCGCGCCGGCGAGCGAGAACCGAGCGACAACGAGCGAGAAGAACGTCAGCAGCTCAGATTGTTGCCCGGGGTGGTACCCAGGATCTGCACGAACCGCTGATAGGCGTTGATACGGCTCTGCACCTGGGCGGGGTTCCTGCCGTCGCACTCCAGCGAGCCGTTGATGCTACGGATCGTCTGGCCGAAGCCCGCTCCGTTGACCATGGCGTTGTGCGGCGTCATCGTGCCGGGACCGTTCTGGGTGTTCCAGTACCAGAGCCCGGTCTTCCAGGCCACCGAGGAGTCGTTCTGGACGAGCCAGGGGTTGCGCAGCAGGTCGATGCCGAGTGCGTCGCCCGCGGCCTTGTAGTTGAAGTTCCAGCTCAGCTGGATCGGACCGCGGCCGTAGTACGCGGCCTGGCCGGCCGGGCAGCCGTACGACTGGTTCGGGTCGCAGTAGTGCGGGTAGTTCGCGGTGTTCTGCTCCACGACGTACACGAGCCCGCCGGTCTCGTGGTTGACGTTGGCCAGGAAGGCCGCCGCCTCCTGCTTCTTGACGGTGTCACTGCCCGTCTTGGCGAAGCCGGGATAGGCGCCCAGGGCGGCTACCAGACCACTGTAGGAGTAGAAGGAGTTCCGGCTCGGGAACATCTGGTTGAACTGAGCCTCGCTGACGACGAAGCCGCCCGGCGACGTGCCGCCGCCCTTCGGCGCGTTCCACTTCTGGTTGGCGGCTCCGGTGCAGGTCCAGAGCTGCAGCCGGGTGCCGTTGGCGGAGCTGTTGCCCGACACGTCCAGACACTTGTCGGCCGCCGGGTTGACGATGTCGTTGGCGGCGGAGACGACCCACTTCTGGTTCGCTCCCCCACCGCAGTCCCAGAGCTGGACGGTCGATCCGTTGGCGGTGCCGCGATCGGTGACGTCGAGACACTTGCCCAGCGCGCGCAGCGTGCCGTCGGCGGCGACGGTCCACTGCTGGGCGCCGGAGCCGTTGCAGTCGTACAGCTGAACCGGTGTTCCGTTGGCGTTGCTGCCCGCGGCGACATCCACGCACTTGCCGGCGAGACCGGAGATGGTGCCGACCGGGTCGGCGGCCGAGGCGGGCACGGTGACCAGGACGGAGACGAGCGCCGCCACGGCCAGCGTGACGGCGGAACGGACAAGCGTGAGACCCCTGAACGAGTTTCGTGTCATCTCTACTGGATTTTTCCCTTCACGTCATTGACTGCGACTCGGGTTCGAACCACTGGATGTAGAGAACTGGTAATGACGCATATACGCCGCCACACGCCAATCTTCCGTTCGGATTGAACTGGCATTGGTCTAGACTTGTCAAGCATCAGTCGAGCAAGCAGCGCCCTGGCCACCGGTTTTGACGCACTCTTAGTCGCGTTGCGGCGTTTGGGTGGAAAATAGAAAACCACTCGATCACCCATCAGAAAGTGATCGAGTCCGTGAAGAAATGGTGCGGCCGAAGATCTCGGAGAAATAGCCGCCGTTACGGTCGGCGCGTCCTGTCACGGTCGAACCAGGCCCTGCTGTCCGGCCCGGCCGAGAGGACGATCATGAGCGCGCCGGCCGCGACCCCGACGCCCCATACGCCGCGGTGCGTCATCACGCCCACCGCGCAGCCGACGGCGATCAGGTAGCCGACGGCCACCGCGCCGGCGCGGGCGCCGTTGCCGCCGTTCGTGAACTTCACCGCGATGACGACCGCGGCCACGGCCAGCGTCCCCAACAGGAGCGCCGCGAGCAGGAGCAGAACCACCACCGGCAGACCCAGTGCGCCGGTCTCGAAGGTGGCGGCGGCCACCGTGAACCACCCGGCGGCGCCGATGTTCAGCGCGCCCACGACGAAGAGCATGGCGCGGACGGACCTGACCGTGCCCGGCATGGGGCTCATACGGATTCCTCAGCAGGCCCGGCCCTCGCGGGTATCACCGCGAGGGCCGGGATCGTGGACCTTTACCAACCCCCGGGTCAGGCGCCCTCGAAGTAGACATCCAGGACCGCGTCGAGTTCCGCCGTCCACTCCTTGAGATCGCTCCTGGCCGCCGCGTCGACCTCGGCGTAGAACCACCGGCGGGTCGATACGTGGACCGTGACCGTGAACCGCTTTCCGAACCGGGCGGACTCGACCTCGACCGCGCCGATCTCGTCCCACCGGAACTCGGCTTCCTGATCGTCCAGCCGGAACCGGACGCCTTCCCGGTCCGCGGTGATCGAGGCGCGGCGGTCGCTGACCTCGAAAACGGGGCCGTCCGCTCCCTCCTCCGCCGTGCCGGGAGCTGTTTCCTCCTCGGGTCCGGGGTCGGGCTCCTCCGCAAGGGCACGCTCGGGAGGGGCGTCTCGGGGGACATCACCGTCGGGGCCATCACCGTCGGGCGTCAGCCGCTCGGCCTGCTCCGGGTCCGTCTCCTCCGTCCCGTCAGGACGACGGGGGATGAGGCCGGGGACGTACGCCGGATCTGTCCCAACGGCATGCTCGGGCTGGATATTGGGATCTATGCGCTGCTCCACGACAGGCAGTATGGACGACGAACCTGTACGAGCCCAATGAACGCGTCGCGGGTCCGCGAAGATCGGCCGGGACAGCCCTCAGCGCACGGGCGTCGCGGTGAGGAGCTGAGCGGCTGCCAGGCCCGCGTAGAGCGCATCAGAGGCGAACAGCTCCTCGTGGGTGCCGATGGCCCGGACCCGTCCGGCGTCCAGGACCACGATGCGGTCGGCGGCGGTCACGGTGGACAGGCGGTGTGCGACAACGAGGACGGTGGTGTCGAGGGCGGTGTCCGCGACGACATCACGCAGCGCGCGTTCGTTCGCGGCGTCGAGCTGTGAGGTCGCCTCGTCGAGGAGGAGGAGCCGCGGCCGGCGCAACAGGGCACGCGCGATGGCCACGCGCTGGCGTTCCCCGCCGGACAGCGTGCTGCCGCGGTGCCCCACCGGCGTGTCCAGGCCGTCGGGAAGGCCGTCCACGAGCGCGTCGAGCCGGGTACGCGTCAGCACCTCGCGGATGTCGTCCTCCGTGGCGTCACGGGCGGCGAAGACGATGTTCTCGCGCAGGGTGCCGGCCAGCAGAGGGGCGTCCTGCTCGACGTAACCGATCGCCGCGCGCAGGTCGCCCAGGGGCCAGTCGCGCACGTCCGTGCCGTCGATCAGGACCCGGCCGCCCGTGGCTTCGTAGAACCGCTCGATCAGCCCGAAGACCGTGGTCTTGCCCGCCCCTGACGGACCGACGAACGCGGTCGTCCCGGCGCCGTCGACCCGGAAGGAGATGCCTCGGTGCACCTCGGGCAGATCGGCGCGGTAGCGGAATCGAACGCCCTGGAACTCCACCGCCGCGGGACGGCCGCGGGGCCGGGTGTCCACGCACTGCGCCGGTTCGGTGGCCAGCCCCTGGACCTGAGCGATCCGGGCCACCGCGCCGGAACCCACCTGGTACTGGGACACGGCCTGCACCAGCCGGGAGACCGGGCTGACCAGCTGGAAGAGCAGGAGCAGGAACGCGACCAGCGTCGACACCCCGATGGCCCCGGAGGCCACGCGTGCTCCTCCGACGCCGAGCACGGCGAGAAAGGCGACTTGGACCGCCAGCCCGGCCGCCGAGGAGGCCAGGGACTGGAGCTTGGCGACTCTCACCCCGTGCCGCCACGCCGCGCGGGCCGCCACCTCGACGGCCGAGGCCTCACGCTGTTCCGCTCCCGCGGCCTTGATGGTACGAAAGGCTCCGAAGGCCCGCTCCAGCACCGAGGCCATGGTTCCCACGGCCCCCTGCACCTGCTGGGTGGCCTGCGCGATGCGCGGCATCACCAGCACCACGGATCCGCCGATCAACGCGACCGCGGCCAGGGAGACACCGAGCAGGACGACGTCCAGCACCCCCATGAGCACGAGGGTGGCGAGCAGCGTGAGACTGCCGATGACGGCGGAGACCAGCGACTGGGTGGTGGCCTGCCGCAGCAGCGTGGTGTCCGCGATGACACGGGACATCAGGTCCCCCGGCTGGGTCCGGTCCATCTCGGGGAGGCGTAGCCGCAGGAGACGGACCACCAACTGCCGGCGGGCGGCGAGCACGACCGATTCCGCCGTGCGCTCCAAGAGGTACTGCCCGAGCGTGGCGACCGCGCCGCCCAGCAGGACCAGAACGGTCAGCAGGATCAGCACGCCGGCGATCGACTCGCCTTCGCTGAGAGCGTCGACCAGTGCTTTCGCCGCCAGCGGCTGGGCCAGGCCCATGGCCGCGCCGGCCAGGCCCAGCAGGCCGCCGACGGCGATCACGGCGCGGTGCGGCCGGATGTGGGCGCGCAGCGCCCGCCAGGTGTCCCGGGCCGGCAAGGGGGCAGGGACGCCGCCGTCGGCCTCCCCCGCGTCCGCGGGCGTACGCGGCCACGCGGCCCCGGGCGACTGGCGCCGAGTCCCTGCCCGCGGTGGCCCTCCCGGTCCCCGCTGCCGCGGCTTCATCGCAGGCTCGGCACGGTCATGAGGACGTGGAAGTACCGGACGTCGCGGGCGTTCTCCCCGATGGGCTTGCCGTTCACCGCCAGCCACGCGTGGGCCTGGAACGGCTGTGTCCGTACGCCGGTGCACCAGTCGGGCCACGTACCCCTCATCCGGCACAGGAGCGCGCCGGCTATCGAACGTTGCAGGCATCGCGGCCCGGCGCACGGCACGCTGACCGCCACGACCGCCTGGCGGGCGCGGAGGGTCTCCGCCTCGGTTGCGGGACGGGCCCCACGCCGGACGAATTCCAGCACCTGACGCAGGCGCAGCGGCGCCAGACATGTCAGCAGCCGGGCCGCACCGACCGCGCACCACACGGCCGGACGCGAGCGCCACGGCAGCGCGGCGGACGTCTCGAGCGTCAGCGACCTGCCGGTCATGGGGTGACCACCTTCGCGACGCGCAGTGCGGCGATCACGCGCTCCACGTCGCCGGTCGTGTTCTGCGCCGCGTCGGGGAAACGCTCGCGCAGGGCCGCCACCGCCGACTCGACGGTCCCGCCGTCCAGCAGGCACCGCAGGACCAGCGCGCCCGTGTCGTTCATCTGCCAGTAGCGGCCGGTGCGCTCATTGAGCAGCACCATCCCGTGGTCGGTCCCCGTGATGGTGACATGAGGGGCCAGGGCGAACGTCATGATGCTCCTCGGGCGGATCGGGGTACGTGGTGGGTGCCGGCGGGCCGGGCGGCGGAGGGCAGCGAGCGGAGCCACCGTTCGTTGGCCAGCGTTCTCTCCAGGGGCGCGAGGGGTCTGACGTCCATGTGCAGACCGCCGACGACGGTCCGGATGCCGTCGACGTCGACGAGCCCGAGCCGCGCGAGGTACGAGTCGTCGAACAGCTCTGTCAGACGTCGCCGGTGCCGGCGCAGACCGATGTACAGCTCCGGACTGGCGTCGGCCTTGCTCCGCCGGTCGAGCAGGTCGTCGGGCACCACACCGCGCAGCGCGGCGGCGAGCACGGGTTTGACCCTTTCCGGTTCCGTACGGTCCTCCAGCCGGATGGACATCGCCGCCTCGATCACCCGGTCGTCCATGAACGGAGCCTGGAACGACACCCCGTACCGCTCGCCGATCCGGGCGGTGCCACGGACGGCACCGCCATTGATCTGCGTCAGCCGCAGCATCTCGTGATGCACGGGCAGCGGGGCGAGGGGTTCGGGGGACTCCGCGGCGGCCTCGCGAAGGAGACGGCGCACCGCGTCCACGGCATCCGCCGTCGCCCACGGAGGCATCCTCGGCGCTATCTCCCAGTCGACTTCCGCGCCCCAGGCCCGGTCCGCCGTGATGGTGTCGGCGACGGTGCCCAGCCACTGCGGATAGGTCGGGCCGCGCAGGAGATTGCGTGCCGTGGTCAGCCACGTCCAGCGGCGCATCGACTTCAGTTCCCGCACGTTCCTGAACGCGCCCAGCGGCCGGCTGCGCGCGAGCGCGTGCGTGGACATCACACTGGGAAGAAAGAGTTCGTCGGAGCCGATGCCTTGCAGGTGAACCGCCGAACCGTGGCTGGAGACGAGCTGGGCGACATGTTCCAGCATCGGCCGGCAGACCAAGGACGTCGGCGATTCGATGTCTTCTCCGTGCTGCGTCGTCGATTCGGCGAACTTTCCCGGTGTGCTTTCCATCGGGACGATCAGATGCTGGGCCTTCGGCAGCTTCTCCCGGCTGCGGGCGGCCCATATGCGGTCTTCGTTCGCGGGGTCCGACGACTCCAGGTGCACGGTCACCAGCGGGACATCGTTCCGCGCGGCGAGAAAGCACAGACTCGTCGAGTCCTTGCCGCCGGACAGGTCCGCGCTGACGATGCCGCCCCCCGCCGTGCGCGCGTCCACCGCGGTCTCCAGAGCCTGTCGCAGGACGGCACGTCCCGCGGTCAGGGGAACCTCCGCGGCCGGCGGCGTCCAGGAGCGGGCCGTGCGGCTCCGGCCGTCCCTACCGATCTCCAGACGGTGTCCGAGGGTGAGAGCCCGTACCCCCCGCCATACGCATCGGTCGTTCAGGGGCCAGGGCGGACCGTACGGCGTCAGCAGTTGCAGTGCCAGCAGCTCTTCGTCCACGCCGGCGCCCGTCAGCGCGGCCACCGCCTGTGGCCGGTCGGCGGCCACGGTCACGCCGTCGACGGAGCCGTGGAATATCTGACGCGCCGTCGAAAGACTCCCCCGCGCCCCCACGCGGCCGCCGATCGACACGATCAGATGGAAGCAACCCGGCAGTGATCGTGCCAGCACGTCCATGTCATGGACGGTCCGCACGGCGCCGATCTTCCCGGCCAGCCTCTCCGCGGACGCGGTCGGGGAGCCGAAGACCGCCGCCGCGTTGTCCCCGGCCGAAGCGGCGACCACGTCCCGCTCCGACCAGCTTCCCGCGATCCATGGCCGGCCGGAAGCGTGCGACAGCAGGTGGGTCTTTTCGGAGTCCGGCAGCCGCGCTTCGATCGCGGTTCCCGCCGGCTGATCTGGAAGGATCACAAATACCATGTCACCTCTCCCGCGCCGGGCCGGCGCGGGGGAATCCCCGCGCCGGCCTGTTCTTCCCTGGGCCTAGAACCGGCCTAGAACCAGTACTGGTCCCAGAAGGGGTTGTCGTAGTAGCCGCCGTTGGCGGTGATACGGGTCAGTTCGGTGAAGTCGCCGACCTCGACAAGCATCGGGGCCTCGTATACCGGCTGCTCTGCGTCCACGGAAAACCATCTCCCTTGAGTTGATTCACGAGTGCGGTCGCCGTTCCCGGAGGAGCGCCGCGGCCACGACTCTGCGCGAGTGGCCATGGACAGACCTTGGACGAACCTTGAATCGCCCGGTCGGAGCCGCTGAGGAGGTCGCGGGGACCGAGGACCGGATCAGCCGAATACGTCCCCGTCCCCGCCACCTGCGGGTTAGTTTGAGTTCCACTCGGGGGGTGGACAGGGTGATGGTGGAATTCCGCCTACTCGGCGCGATGGAGGCCAGTGTCAACGGCCGTCCGGCGGATATGGGCCACACCCGGCAGCGCTGTGTGCTGGCGGCACTGCTCGTGGACGCCAATCGGGCGGTGCCGGTCGACCAGCTCATCGACCGCGTGTGGGGAGACCGCGCCGCGCAGCGGGCCAGAGGGACGCTGTACGGCTATCTCTCCCATCTGCGCCGGGCGCTGGCCGCCGCCGAGGACGTACGGATCGTGCGACAGCCCGGTGGCTATGTGCTGGAGACCGACCCGGAGACGGTGGATCTGCACCGATTCCGCGCTCTGGTCGTCCGAGCCCGCGCCGCCGACGACGAGCGGGCGGCGGCGCTGATGGAACAGGCGCTGGGGCTGTGGCGGGGAGAGCCGTTCGCCAGCGTCGACAGCCCGTGGTTCCGCGATCTGCGCCAGACCCTGGAGCGGGAGCGGTTCTCGGCCGAGCTGGACAGCAACGACATCGCGTTACGGTGCGGGCGGCACGGCGGGCTGTTGCCCGGCCTCGTCGCCCGTACCGAGGAACACCCGTTGGACGAGCGGCTGGCCGGTCAGCTCATGCTCACCCTGTACCGGGAGGGGCGCTCCGCCGACGCCTTGACCCACTACCGGCGGACCCGGCAGATCCTGGCCGGTCAACTCGGTATCGATCCGGGAGCGCCGCTGCTCCAGCTCCATCAGCGGATCCTGACCGGTGACCCGGCGCTGGACGTCCCGAAGTCCGCCCGGGCCACCGGGCCGCCCACCGCGCCGCCCGTCCTGGTGCCCCGTCAGCTTCCCGCCTGTCCGCGGTGGTTCACCGGCCGCGATCAGCAACTCGCCGAACTCACGAAAGCCGTGGACCTGCCCGGTGAGCTGGGCGGGACGATGATGATTTCCGCGATAGGCGGCAGCGGCGGGGTCGGCAAGACCTGGCTGGCCGTGCACTGGGCGCACGAGAACCTCGATCGTTTCCCCGACGGACAGCTCTACGTCGATCTGCGCGGTTTCGATCCTTCCGGCGAGCCCGTCGCGCCCGCCGTGGCGGTACGCGGCTTTCTCGATGCCCTGGGTGTGGAGTCCGCGGCCATGCCGGTGGATCCGCAGGCTCAGACCGGGCTCTACCGGAGTCTGGTCGCGGACAGACGGATGCTGATCGTGCTGGACAACGCGGCGGACGCCGAGCACGCGGCCGCGCTGCTGCCGGGCAGCGCCACCTGCGCGGTGCTGGTCACCAGCCGCCGACGGCTGACGGGGCTGGCGACCGCCCACGGGGCCCACCTCATGACGCTCGACGGGCTGGCCGGCCCCGAGGCCCGCGAGCTGTTGGGCCGTCATGTGGGCGGGAACCGCGCGAGCGCCGAGCCCGAAGCCGTCACCGCCTTACTGGACCACTGCGCTGGGCTGCCCCTGGCGATCAGCATCGTGGGAGCCCGTGCGGCCGCTCACCCGCATTTCCCCCTGGCCGTGCTGGCCGAGGAGCTGCAGGACCAGTCGGCACGGCTGGACGCCCTGGACGCGGGCGATCTGGCGGCCAACGTACGCGCGGTCTTCGCCGTGTCGTACCGCGCTCTGGCCCCCGGGACGGCGGAGGTGTTCCGGCTGCTGGGGCTGGCCCCGGCACCCGAGATCGGACTGGCGGCGGCCGGCAGTCTCGTCGCGCGACCGGCCGCCGCCACCCGCGCGGTACTGCGGGAGCTGGAGACCGTACATCTGGTGCAGCAACCGGTACCCGGCCGCTATCAACTGCACGATCTGGTCCGCCTGTACGCCGCCGAGCGCGCCGGAGACGACCAGCCGGCGGAGTCCCGCCGTCAGGCTCTGCGGCGTCTGACGGATTTCTACCTGCACACGGCGTACGCCGGTGACCGGATACTGGGCCCGTTCGATCACCACTCCCTGGAGCTCGGCCGGCCGGCCGAGGGCTCGACGGCCCAGCCGCTGCCCGACCAGACGGCGGTCATGGCCTGGTTCCGCACGGAGCACGCCGGTCTGCTCGCCGCGCAGCGGCTCGCCGTCGAGCAGGGGTGGGACGTCCCGGTGTGGCAACTGGCCAGGGTGCTGGACGGCTTCATGTGGCGGCAGGGCCGGCTGCACGACCACATGGCGCTGTGGCGGACGGGCCTCGCCGCGGCCGAACGGCTCGGTGAGGTGTCCGTACGGGCCTGGGCGCACCGGCGGCTGGCCCATGCCTGCGCCAGAGCCGGGGACCACGACGACGCGCTGGAACACGCGCGCCTGGCCCTCCACTCGGCCGAGGAGGCCGGCGACACCGCCGAGCAGGCGCGCGTCCATGACGTCGTCGCCTGGGCCTGGGCCCGCCGGGGCGACGACCGGCAGGCTCTGGCGCACGTCCGGCACGCGCTGCGGCTGCACCGCACGGGCGACGACCGGCTGATGGAGGCGAGCGCCCTCAACGGGGTGGGGTGGTACGAGGCCCGTCTCGGTGACTACGAACAGGCGCTGGCCCACTGCGAGGAAGGGCTCGCCATCCACCGCCGGCACGGCTTTCGTGACGGCGAGGCGTGCACCCTCGACAGCCTCGGTTACATCGCCCACGCCGCCGGCCGCCACGCCGAGGCACTCGCCCACTACCAACGCGCCCGGGACCTGTTCCACGACCTCGGCAACACCTACGAGGAGGCCAACACCCTGGCCAACCTGGGCGACGTCCACCTCGGCCTCGGCCGGTCCGACCTGGCCCGCAGGAGCTGGCAGCGGGCCACGGACCTCTACCGGGCCCAGCACCGCGAGAAGGACGTCGAACGGCTCACGGCCAAGCTGGACGCGAGGGCGGCGGACGGGGCCGTACCACCCGGCGACGGCTGAGGCGCTCCCCCTCAGACCGTGACGGGCAGCCCCTCCAGTCCCCTGATCACGAAGTTCGGCTTGCGGCGAGGCTCGGCCGCCGGGCGCAGCCCCGGGGCCAGGTCCAGCAACGCGGTCATGGACGCGGCCAGTTCGATCCGGGCCAGCGGGGCGCCGATGCAGTAGTGGATGCCCGCGCTGAAGGAGATGTGCGGGTTGTCGCGGCGGGAGAGGTCCAGGGTGGCGGGGGTGGTGAAGGCCGCCGGGTCGTGGTTGGCGGAGCCGAAGAGCAGCGCGACCTCGGCGCCACGCGGGAGAGTGGCGCCGCCGATCTCGATCTCGTCGAGCACCCAGCGTTCGAAGAGCTGGAGGGGCGTGTCGTAGCGCATCAACTCCTCGACGGCGGTGGGCAGCAGGGCCCGGTCCGCGCGCAGGGCGGCGAGCTGCCCGGGGTGCCGGAACAGCGCGTGCCAGCCGTTGACGGTGGCGTTGACCGTCGCCTCGTGCCCGGCGTTCAGCAGCAGCGCGCAGGTGGCGACCATCTCGGCCTCGGTCAGCTTCTCGCCGTCGTCGTGGGCGGCGATGAGGCCCGAGACCAGGTCCTCGCCCGGCTTCTCCCGCCGTACCGCGATGAGTTCGCGCAGATACGCCGAGAATTCCAGGGAGGCGGTGACCGCGCGGCGGGCCGTCTCCTCGGACGGGTTCAGCTCGTACATTCCGCAGATCGCCGCCGACCACGGCCGCAGCAGTGGCCGGTCCGTCTCGGGAACGCCCAGCATCTCGGCGATCACGGCGACCGGCAGCGGCTCGGCGACGGCCGTCAGCAGATCGCCCCCGCCCTGCTCCACGAGCCGGCGCACCAGCTCGGCCGCGAGCCGCCGCACGTACGGTTCGAGCTGTTCGACCGTACGCGGGGTGAACGCTTTCGACACCAGGCGCCGGATACGGGGATGGTCCGGCGGCTCCAGCTCCAGCATCCCCTGGTCGTTCAGCTCGTGGAAGGGTTCGTGGCCGGGCGGCGGCGCGGTCTTCCCGAACTCCTCGTGTGTGAAGCGGTGCCCGTAGGACCGGCCGAGCCGCCGGTCCCGCAGCAGCGCCGCGACATCGGCGTGGTGCGGGACGAGCCACTGGTCACTCGGCTCGTAGTAGTGCACCCGGCCACCGGCCCGCAGCTCGGCGTAGGCGGGGTAGGGATCGGCGAGGAAGGCGGGCGAGCGTGGGTCGAACTCGGGCATTCAAGGACGGTATCCGGCGGGGCGGGCGAGGGCCAGAGAGACCGGCGCGACAAGCGGGGCGGACGATCGGCCGCGACGGCTCCCTCCGTGCTCAGTACGCCACGGTGAGCTGTGCCTCGATGTGCGCGCGCATCACGCCTGCCATGTCCGTCGTGCAGCCGCTGAGGAGCCACTGCACCTGAAGTCCGTCCATCAGGGCGATCAGCTGCTGCGCCGCCGCGTCGGGCGTGATGCCGGCTCGGAGCGCGCCCTCGTCGCGCGCCTGTGCGTAGGCGAGTGCCGTACTCGCGACCGAGGTCCGGTAACGCCGCACGAAGTACGCGTGGGCGGGGTGATCGGCGGAGGTCGCTTCGGCGGCGAGCACCGAGAACAGCTCGACGATCCCTCGGCGGGTGGCGTTCAGCGCGGCCAGATCGACCAGCCGGCGCAGCTGGTCGACGCCGGTGGGGCCACCGAGCGCGAGCCACTCGCCGTCCACCGCGTCACGGTGTTCGAGCACCGCCAGCAGGAGCGATTCCTTGGTCGGGAAGTGGTGCAGCAGCCCGGGGTGCGAGATGCCGCAGCGGGTCGCGATCACCCGGAGCGAAGCGCCCCGGTAGCCGACCTCGCCGAACATGGCCATGGCGTGGTCGAGGATCTCCACTCGCTTCGCACGGCCCTTCGCGTAGCCACGCCGCGCTTCGGCGGTCACTCGTCACACTCCCCGGTCTCTTCGGACGGCCCCACTGACCAGATTCGCACAGACCAAAATACTTACCACATGGTCGGTATTGAGCGTACGGTGAACCGGAGCGGCCGAAGCGCGCCGTCCCACCCGACGCGTCGGAAGTGATCACCGGGCTCTGCGGCGAGCGCCTCCGGAACAGGTCCCGGCGTTCCCCCGCCGTGAGCAGCTCCGTGGACCGGTCCCGCAGGCCCGTCGCCCGGCCGGCTGCCCGAACAGACCCGTCCCCGCCCCCCATTCAGGTATCCGCCCGACGAGAACGTCACCGACGTTGTGAAAGGACCTCTTGTGGACTCCTTCCCGCCCTATCTCGACCCCGCGCTGCCCGTCGCCGAGCGGGTCGCCGACCTCCTCAGCCGTATGACGCTGCCCGAGAAGGTCGGCCAGATGCTCCAGTTGAACGCCAAGGACGGGGTGCGGCACCTCATCGAGGACCTGCACGCGGGATCGATCCTCCACGCCTCTCCCGAACGCGTCCTCGAAGCGGCCCGGCTCACCGAGCAGACCCGCCTGCGCATCCCGCTGCTCGTCGCGGAGGACTGCATCCACGGGCACTCCTTCTGGGAGGGTGCCACGATCTACCCCACCCAGCTCGGCATGGCCGCGACGTGGGATCCGGAGCTGGTGGAGCGCATCGCCAGGGCGACGGCCGTCGAGGTCGCGGCGACCGGCGTCCACTGGACCTTCTCCCCCGTGCTGTGCATCACCCGGGACCTGCGCTGGGGCCGGGTGAGCGAGACGTTCGGCGAGGACCCCTTCCTCATCGGTGATCTCGCCTCGGCGATGGTGCGCGGCTACCAGGGCGAGGGACTGAGCGACCCGACGGCGATCCTGGCGTGCGCCAAGCACTTCGCGGGCTACTCCGAGACGCAGGGCGGCCGTGACGCGAGCGAGGCCGACATCTCCCGGCGCAAACTGCGCTCGTGGTTCCTGCCTCCGTTCGAACGCGTCGCCCGCGAGGGCTGCCGTACGTTCATGCTCGGCTACCAGTCCATGGACGGCGTACCGATCACGGTGAACAACTGGCTGCTGAACGACGTGCTGCGCGGCGAGTGGGGCTACACCGGCACCCTGGTGACCGACTGGGACAACGTCGGCCGCATGGTGTGGGAGCAGCAGGTGTACGCGGACTACACGCAGGCCGCCGCCGCGGCGGTCCGCGCGGGCAACGACATGGTGATGACGACGCCGAAGTTCTTCGCCGGAGCGCAGGAGGCGGTCGCGCAGGGCACGCTCGACGAAGCGGAGATCGACGCGGCGGTCAGCCGCGTCCTGACGCTCAAGTTCGAGCTGGGCCTCTTCGAGAACCCGCGCCGCCCGGACCCCGGCCGGCAGGCCGAGGTCATCGGCAGCGCGGAGCACGCCGCGCTGAACCTCGAAGCCGCCCGCCGGTCGCTGGTCCTGCTCAGCAACGACGGCACCCTGCCCCTGACCGGCTCGGCCGCGGCCGACCACCGGGGGCGCGCCGTCGCCGGTCCCGGTTCCGCGCCGCGCACGGTGGCCGTCATCGGGCCCAACGCCGACGACCCGCAGACCCAGCTCGGCGACTGGGCCGGTTCCTCCGGCCAGGCCGACTGGCTGCCGGACGGTCATCCGCGCGCGATGATCAAGACCGTACTCGACGGATTCCGTGACCACGCCCCCGACGGCTGGACGGTCTCGCACGCCAGAGGCGCCGACATCCTGACCGTCGGTCCCGACCCTGAAGGCGCCTTCTTCCCCGACGGACAGCCCCGGCCCGAGATCGTCGTCCCCGCTGCCCCCCGCGCGGACCTCATCGAAGAGGCCGTCGCCGCGGCGCGGGCCGCCGACTACGTCGTCGCGGTCGTGGGTGACCGGATCGAGCTCGTCGGCGAGGGGCGGTCGACCGCGACCCTGGAGCTCGTCGGCGGCCAGATCGCACTGCTCGACGCGCTGGCCGCGACCGGCAAGCCGCTCGTCGTCGTGGTCATCAGCTCCAAACCACTGGTGCTCCCGCCCTCCGCGCTCGGTGCGGCGGCGATCGTGCACGCCTTCAACCCGGGCATGCTCGGTGGCCGGGCCGTGGCCGAGCTCGTTCTCGGCCTCGTCGAACCCTCGGGGCGCCTGCCGGTCTCCTTCGCACGCCACAGCGGCCAGCAGCCCACGTACTACAACCAGGTGCGCGGCCAGCACGGCACTCGTTACGCCGACCTCACCCAGAGTCCGGCGTTCGTGTTCGGCGAGGGCCTGAGCTACACGACCGTCTCCTACACGGACCTGGAGGTGCTCACGCCCGCCCTCGGGGCGAGCGACACACTGCGCGCACGCGTCACGGTCCGCAACACCGGCGGCCGGCCCGCGCTGGAGACCGTGCAGGTGTACGTCAGCGACACGATCACCTCGGTGACCTGGGCCGACAAGGAGCTGAAGGCGTATCAGCAGGTGGCGCTCGCCCCGGGCGAGTCGCGTGAGGTCCTCATCGACCTGCCGGCCGCGGCGTGCACGCTCGTGGACGCCGAGGGCAACCGCATCATCGAACCGGGCGCCTTCGAGCTGCTCGTCGGCCCGTCGTCGCGCGATGACAGCCTCCTGCGGGCCGGCTTCACCGTAAAAGCCTGAGGCGCGCGTCCGCGAGGCGCCTGGCAGCGGACCAGGCGCCGCGCGGCGCGGGCCGCGAGGGGCCCCGCCCTAGGCCCTGTCCGGTCGATCTTCGCGGGCCCGCGACGCCCGGCACGGCACCTCGCCGCGTTGTCGGAGTCATCCAAGTACGTCCAGTACGAGGATGATCCTCCGCCTTGCGATCCACCGCACCGGACGCCGCGGGCTGATCCACGAAGATCGACCGGACAGGACCTAGACCTTGCGGGCGCCAGCCAGGATCGCCGCGGCATGCGCCGGGCGGTGGTTCGGGGCGCGGTGCCGGCGAGTAGGGTGCGGCGGTACGTACGGCCGTGCAGGGGCGGGCGTGTGGTCGGTGCGACGGGGGCGGGAACGGATGTGGCGCTGGGTCAAGGTGTCGGTGGCGGTTGCGGTGGTCCTGGCCGGGGGCGGCTATGTGGCCGAGCCCCATGTGCGCGAGTGGATGGTGATCCGGAACGCCTGCGGCGGGACACTGCCCCGGGACGCCGTGGAGCGGCTCGTACCGGAGGACTCCCGTCTGGAGTCCGAGGAGTCGAGGCGGACCGAGGGGCTCGACTCCTACTCGTGCGGTTTCGCCTTCGAGGGGGGCGACCGGTTCGTCGCCATGTCGGCGTACACCCGTCGGGACGACCAGGACCGGGAGTTCATGAGGGTCTTCCCCGAGGGGGGCTTCTCCGCGCAGGCACCGCTGCCCGAGGACCTGCCCGGGTTCACCGACGACTACGGCACCACCTGGCTCCGGCTGCCCTGCCCGGATCTCGGCAAGGACGACAACGGCAGGGCGCGCACACTGCTGGTGCGGGCCACCATGGGACGGGACATCCGCACCGAAGTCCCGGGAGCCGCCTACCGCACCACCGTGGCCCTCGCCAACTCCGCTTCGGATGCGCTCGGTTGTGGTACGGAGCCCCTCAAGGCCCCGAAGCGGGACGTTCCCCTCATCGACGTCTCGGAGAATCCGGAAACGGTCCCGCTGGCCGAGGCGAAGGGCACGGCGTGCGAGTGGGTGACCCGGGCCGGACTGCCGGAGCGCGGGAACTGGCGAATCGCGGTGCATGCGAACAACGCGGCACCCAGCGGTATGTGCGACCTCTCCGCGCAGTACGGGGATACGTCGGACAACGACACGGGGCTGGCCTTCGCCTCCTGGTACGGCGACTGGAGCAACCGCCTCGCGGCCGACGACAACAACGGCGAGCGGCGGCCCATGACCGCGACCGCGCGCTGCGACGGCGAGGCCGCCAACTACGCGCTCAGCGCGTCCGACGACATTCCCGGGGTCGGCGAGGCCGCGAAGCGGCGGATGCTCAAGGAGTTCGCGGCGGACGAGGTGCGGCGCCGCGGTTGCTCCGATCTGACGTTCCGTTTCTGACCCCGCCGGATCCGTACGGCGGGGTCAGATCCTCAGCCACAGTGCGCGGACATAGAAGTCGTCCATCAACTGCCGCATGGCGACCGCGCGTTGCGGCGGTATGTTCCGCTGCTGTGCCCAGCGGTCCAGCACGGTGAACAGCTGGTACCGGCCGTCCATCGGGTCGCCCCGCACGGGCCCGACGACGGGCCGGTCCGCGATGTCACCCATCGGGGGACGGGTGTTCAGCTGCCGGTCCGCGGGACGGAAGGTGCCCCGGGTCCGCTCGCGTACGGATCTGTCGAAGGCGGCGAGATCGGAGATCGTTCCGTCCCTGGTATAGGCGGCGCGGTACTTCATCAGGGTACCGACGCGGTCTGCCACGTCCTGGAGATCGTTGTCGGGCCAGGTCGTCGCGGTCGAGGAGGGTTCGCGGCGCGAGGGGCGGAAGCCGGGGTCGCCACCCTCATCGGTCAGCCGCTCCAGATAGTGCGCGAGATTCGCCCGCTCGGCGTCGTAGAGAATCGCGAACGCCTCCGGATCCCTGGCGAGTTCGGCGATCAGGTATTCGATATCCGCGTCGGCGTCCGCGGCCCGGTCGACGTATGCGAACGTGGTGTGTGCCTCCCCGGGCGCGAGGAAGCGGCCGAGCCTCACCCAGCCGTTCTCGTCCGGCAGGGCCTGCTCGGAGGGGGCCACGGGGCCGGGCTCGGACTTCATGCTGAAACCGTTGTCACGCGCCGCGTCCAGCGTGTATTCGGCCAGCATCCGTGCCACGCCGGGCGCCAGCCCGGTGGGGAGTTCGGTGTCATGCAGCGCTGCGGCCACCGCGTAGGCGCTGCGCGCCTGCGCCGCGGTGTGCGGCTCGCCCTTGCCCGCGGAGCGGGTGGCTCCGTCCACGATGCGCCCCAGAACCCGGGCGCCGTCACCGCACACCTTCTCGTGCACCAGCAGCTTCTTCACGGATCCGAGGCGGGCGAGATCGTCCCCGGGGTCGAGGGCCTTGGTGGCCGCCGCGGGGTCGTCGGCGAGGGCCCGGACCGAGGCGGGCAGCTGCCGGCACGGGTCGTTGACCTGGTCGTCGGCGCCGCCGGACAGGGGGACCGCGATCCCGGCGGCCAGCACCACCACGGCCACCGCGGAGGCGAGCAGCCAATGCTTTCTCAGCAGCCCGAACCGGCCGCCCGGCTCGGTGGAACCGTCCGCGGGCCCGACGCCGAGCCCCTCGGCACGCCCGTCGCCACTGTCACCGTTGCTTCCCCCACCACGCATCCGGGCAGACTAGCGACCACCACCACTCCCGGCCCCGCCGGGGCCACACCCACGTAGGGCGACGTCGGACCCACGCGTCATGTGACGCTCCGTCAGGACGCGTTCCCGCGTTGCCTTCTAGAGCGGTGGCTCGGTGAAGAGCTCCCGCAGCCACCGGGCGCTCTCCGCGCCGCCCGCGTCGTCGGATGCCCCGGGGAAGAGCCGCCCCCAGGAGCAGGCCCGGCCGATCGCTCCGAGCCTCCAGGCCAGACCCACCGCGCGTCGCAGTTCCGCCGTCGTACGGCCGTCTCCGGTCCACGGCTCCAGGTAGGCGTCCCGCAGCCGGGACAGCACCTCGGGCCCGTACCGCTCGCGGGCCGAGCGAGTCCGCGACGCCCGCGCCCGCGAGCTCCTCACACCAGTCCACGAGCCGGGGCCGCAGCTCACGCAACGCCCCCGTCCGGAAGCAGCGCCCAGCCACGGTCGGCGTCCCACGGCCGCAGACGGACCTTCCACTGCCCTGTTTCCCGCAGCCCGGGGGCGGCAAGCTCGCGCTCCGCTGCCCAGCCGAGAGCCGCGTCCCGCCAGGCCGTCTCCATCCGGTTTTCTCCCGGTCCGGACGACGCCGCGATGACTTCTCTGTCCATTTTGGGATTAATGGTCGGTTTTCATTGGTTATCGCTTTTACGAGGTGTGCGGCAGAGCGCGGCGCCCATGTGATCGTCTGCGGACGCGACGCCGAACGCGGTGGCTCGACGGCCGGCACCCGATCCGAGAAGCAGAGGCACATCCGATCCGAGAAGGAATTGTCAGCCATGACCACTCCCGTCGTTCTCATCACCGGAGCCCTGACCGGCATCGGCCGCGCGACAGCCACCACGTTCGCGGCGGCCGGAGCGCATATCGTCGTCTCCGGACGGCACGAGGAAGCCGGCCTCGCCCTCGCCGAAGAACTGCGCAAGCTGGGCGGCGAGGCGGAGTTCATACGCGCCGATGTGCGCCATGACGACGACCTGAAGACACTCGTCGACGGAACCATCGAGCGCTTCGGCCGCCTCGACATCGCCGTCAACAACGCCGGGACCGAAGGCGAGTTCAGCGCGATCACCGACCTGACCCCGGAGACATACGCCGCGACCTTCGACACGAACGTACTCGGCACTCTGCTGAGCATGAAGCACGAGCTGCTGGCCATGCGGGCGCAGGGATCCGGCGCCATCGTCAACGTCAGCTCCGTCTTCGGCGAAAGGGGCTACCCCAACGGCGCGCTCTACGTCGCCAGCAAGCACGCGGTCATCGGCCTGACCCGGTCCGCCGCGCTGGAAGCCGCCGCCTTCGGCGTGCGCGTCAACGCCGTCGGCCCCGGCCCCGTACAGACCGAGATGCTCGACCGGTTCATAGGCCGCAGCGACGAGACGAAGAGTTCGTTCGTCGCCACCGTCCCTCTCGGCCGGGCGGGCGATCCGGACGAGATCGCCGAGGCCATCGCCTTCCTCAGCTCCGACCACGCCGGCTTCATGACCGGCCAGACCGTCTTCCTCGACGGCGGCTTGACCGCCGCCTGAGGACCGGACCGGCACCGGCGACCTACCGGCACAGCACATTCCCCTACCCGGGGCCGAGTAGGGGAATGTGCTGCGCCGGTAGGTCAGTAAGGACCGTTCACATTGTCGATCGAGCCGTACCGGTCGGCGGCGTAGTTGCACGCGGCGGTGATGTTGGCCACCGGGTCGTAACTGTCCATCGACGTACCGGGCACGTGATAGGCCTGGAACGTCGGGTCGATCACCTGCAGCAGCCCCTTGGACGGCGTTCCGGCCGCGGCGTTGGAGTCCCAGTTGTTGATGGCCAGCGGGTTGCCCGAAGACTCACGCATGATGTTCCGGTAGATGCCGTCGTAGCTGCCGGGAATGCCTTGCGCGGCCATGACGTCCAGCGACTCCTTTATCCAGCCGTCCAGATCGTTGGTGTACGCCGGTGCGACTGCCTCGGTCGCGACCTCCGCCGGCGCGACTGCCTCCGTCGCGACTGCCGGGACGGTGGCGCTACTCGCACCGACCGGTGCGCTCGCGGCGACCGCCGGCGCGGCGGACGTGGTCGCCGTCCGCGACTCCGCCTTCCCACCGAGCGTCAGCTTGAGGCCGGGACGAATCAGCGACGGGTTGTCGCCGATGGTCCGCCGGTTGTCCTGATACAGCTTCTGCCAGCCGCCGCTCACGGAATGGGCGCGGGCGATCTTGGACAGGGAGTCACCCGCGACGACGACGTAGGTCACGGAGGTGTCCTTCTGAGCGGCGACAGCAGTCGCCGGGTCCGCTTCCGCGGTGACACGGTGGGCCGACGGCGCGGCGCCGGCGGTTGTCGCCGCCACCAACGGGAGGGCGAGTGCCGCCCCACCCGTGCCCGCGGCGACGAGGCGTCGAGCGAGCGGGCTGGTTCTGGGACGACGGTGCTTTGCATGTGCGGGCATGACGCATTCCTCTCCGTCGCCTGCGAGGTGAGCTGTCGGGTTCGGGCTGGAGCTGCCCGGCCGCGGTGGAATGCGGCTTCACCCCAAGCCGGTCCGGATTTCGGATCGGCGACTTACCTGGTTCCCCCGCTCCTGCCGTACGTGAGTGGACTCGGTTTCCGGATGGCGGCAGGATTCGGCAGTCCATCCGGATTGACGCGAACGTAAGCGAGACCGCCCGGGCGAAACAAGTCCCGAATTCGCAACGCAATCCCCTTTTCGAATCCAGCCGGGAAAGATCCGGCTATTCATCCGATGCCGGGGAACTCAACTTTCCTTCCCTGACAGGGAAATGGAGAAGGAAGCGGGAAGCACGGCGCACCACAGAGGTGACACACATCACGGCCACAACAGAGCCACCACGCAGAACACCGACAAATCGCCCTTATAGGCCGCTCTTGACGAGGAGAAACTAGCCCAAACCGCCCGGCCGCCGCAGAAAGCCGCGGCACGGCGGACGAGGCCCTGCCGCGGCGGTCCACGCGCGGGATCACGCGCAGTACTGCTGCTCCTTGCCGATCGACCGGTACATGCAGTCGGCGTTCTCGATCAGCTGGAGCACCGCGTCGCGGTTCCGGCTGGTCTCACGCTCGATCACCTCGTCGGGCGGATAGAAGCCGCCGCCACCGGAGCTCGGGTACATCTCGAAGGTGTAGCTGAAGACCTTCTGGTTGCCCCACAGCCAGTCGTCGATCGAGCCGTCGGTGATGTACAGGTCACTGGACTGCTCGGGCGTGTACCCGTTGCTCGCGGCCATCTTCCTGCCGACGGCGGCGAAGGCGTCACGGTCGTCCTGGGTCAGGCCGGGCGCGGTGTCGGCGTTGGTCCAGCCGAACGGCCAGAGGACCAGCTCGCTGTACGTATGGAAGTCGATGGCCGCCTTGATCTGCTGCTTGCCGCCGACGACCCGCGAGCGGACGAAGTCGGCGACGACCTTCACCTCGGGGGCGGACTCGGCGGCCCGGCCGCGGTAGGTCTCGGAGCTCGCGGAGCCGGAGGAGCCGCCGCAGCAGCCCCATTTGAAGTTCCAGTTACGGTTGAGGTCGGTACCGACGTACGAGGAGCCGGAGTTGGGCTGACGGTTCTTGCGCCAGCTGCGGTACGCGCCGGAGGCGATGTCGTACTCTCCGCCGTCCGGGTTGAGGTCCGGCACGATCCATATCTCACGGTTGTTGACGGCGTTCGTGATACGCGAGTCGGAGCCGTATCCCGCGCCCATCTCACGCAGCAGATACAGCGCCATCTCCACCGTGAGATGTTCGCGCGCATGCTGGTGGTGGGTGAAAAGGACCTCGGGCTCGTTCTCGTCCGACGCGACGTTGTCGCTCACCTTGACGGCGATGATGTCCCGGCCCTCATAGGTCTTGCCGATGACACGTTTGGACATGAGATTCGGATACTGCTGAATGCGCTGGTCGATCTCCGCGTTCATCTCCGCGTAGGTGTGATAGCGGGAGTCGGCGGGCGGAAAGTCCATGGGGGCGACGGCCAGTCCGTCGGTCCGTGCGGGCGGCGCGGGCAGCACGGTGAGCCGGTAGCCGAGGGCGCGAAGGCGCGTGGACTGCTCGGCGTTGGCGCTGACGACGACCGAGTGATCGTCGGCCTCGTCGATCGATACGCCGGTCGCGACGAGGGCGGTGCGATCGGCGGCGGTGGCCGGGCCGTGGATCTCGTACTGCCGGATCACCTCCTCGGCAGTGGCGGCCGACGCGAGGGCGGTCGCGGCGGGCGTACTCGGGGAGGTCGCGGCGGCGGTGAGCGGCGCCGCGACCGCGAGAGCCAGTAACGCCGTGAGGGTGGCGGACCTTCTGCGGTGGATGCGTAGTCGCATGGTCTCTCCTGTAGCGGGGGGAGTCCGGAGAGGCGTCCCCATGCGACGCATCGTGAGACCCTGGCATGCACCCGTCAAGAAGCGCTGTTCGGCCATCGCGGGGGCCCCGCCGCCCCGGGCCGGTTCCGCCGCCGCGCGGCAACGGAACCGGCCCCCACAGGACCTAGTGCTCCTCCCAGCAACATTTGCTCCGTCGCGGCACTAGCGGACCTGGACGAAGACCGGGTTCGAGTAGAACCACAGATCGTCCCAGGGGCTCTCCTGCCCGTCGGCGAGCGGCTCGACCTCGTCCGTGCTCGTACCGCGCACGCGGGCGTAGAGGTCACTTTCCACATTGCGCAGGGTGTGCCGGATGACGTACTCCTTCCCCTGCTTGCGCCAGTCGCGCGGACCGAACCGGGCCACCACCTTCGTGGTCGGGTTGGTGTCGGTGTCGAGGCTGGCGCTCGGGCCGGTGACCTGGCCCACGATCAGGTCGACGCGCCGGACCTCCGGACGGTCACCGTTGGCGTTCTTGCCCTCCAGCGGCCGGAACTTGATCTCGATGTCGACATCGGTGCGGTTGCGGCGGCTCACGGTCAGGGTCTCGCCCATGGCGGCGTCGCTGCCCCGGTTGCTGGCGGTGAGGTCGAGACTGGTGATCAGATCCCCGGTCCCGACCCAGATCCGCCCGTTGCGGAGTCCGTCCATGATGTCGGCGTAGTCCTGCCTGGCCAGCACATGCGTCTTGCTGTACTCGCCCGGCCAGAAGTCCGAGCCGCCGCGCGTCCAGTGCACGTGCGAGTCCGACGTCGCGGTGATCCACCACCGTCGGCCTTCGCCGAGCAGGGAGTCCCACAGCCCGCCGACGCGAGCCGTCATCTGGTCGAAGCCGCCGTGGGTCGGGTAGCTTCCGTACCCGCCGCGCGCGCCGCCGTTGAGCGGGCCGGCCTGGTGACCGGGAGCCCCCTCGAAGCCGATGTAGATCTCCGGTGCGGCGTTGTTGCCGTTACGGAACTCCCGCGGGGTGTCCTGCCCGTAGACACCGAGGCCGGTCGCCGACCGTGCCGCGTGGTGAGCGATCACCAGCGGCTTCCGCCTCATGTCCTTCGCGGCCTTCAGGAACTCGATCATCTTGGGCTCGGTGTCACGGCCGCTGTCGGCCGGGAAAGGGTCGTTCTTGGCGAAACGGCTCTCCAACTCGAAGAGCTGCTGCGCCTCGTCACTGTGGTGAGGAATCATCAGCGTGTGGTGGTCCAGGGCGGGGGCGTCGAACTCCATCCCCCAGAACTGGAGAACTCCCGGCACGAGTACACGTGAGCGCAGGAGGTCGGGGTATGCCTGCTCCAGGTTCACCTTCGAGTGCGTCGGCCCGCCGTGGTCGGTGCACATCACCCAGCTGAGACCGAAGTGCTTGGCCATGATCGCGTTGGTGACGATCGGGTAGACCGCGTCGCCACCCTTACGGAACGTGGGCGGGGTCGTCGACGTGTCGAACGAGCCGCTGTACTCCGAGTGCACATGGTGGTCACCGGCGCGCCACACCCGGTTGCGGGAGTCGTCGGACTTCCCGTGCTTCCGGTCGTCATCGTCGTCGGCCCACGCCGGTCCCCCGCCCACCAGCGGGCTCGCGGCCGCCAGCGTCGCCCCGACGCCGGCGAACTTGACCAACCGGCGCCGCGAGATCGCCGAGTACTCAGGATCTTCGCTGTTTCTGTCCTTCACGATGGAGCCTCTCGTTCAACAGCTGAGGGGGGGCGATCAGCGAGTCTCGAACAACAAACGAAACGCAGCGTGAACAACGAACGCGACATCGGAGAACAGGAACGCCGGTCCTGGAGTCGCGGCGAATCCGTCAACTCGAACCCCGGCCCGACGCCATGACCCGGCCGTCAAAAATCCGGCCACCGCTCAGCCGGAATCACCAGGGGGCACCCAGGCGGACGCCCAGCGACCGAGTCCGGTCCAGGACAGTTTCTGACGGACTGTGCGGCACGCGTTCAGGAACAACAGGGGGCGCCGAACGCGCAGTGCCATGACGGAGCGATGCTCACGCCGGACGAATTGGCCGGCCCCGGGCAGCAGGCGGCGGTTCACTCTCGGCGTCCGGTGTGACCTCCAGTGTGCGCGCCGGATCTCCTTCCACGGCAAAGCCGGGAGCGTGGAGGCGGACCTCGAAGCACTCAGCCGCGGGCAGGTACGCGGGGGCCACGCTCGCGGCCGACTCGGTGCGGGTCAACCGCACCGGCAGTACGCCGCGTTCACCGATTCGCAGCCGCTTCGGCGCGAAGACCTCGGGTGTATCTGGCCGCGGCCGCCGCGGCGACCCGTGACCGCAGCGCGGCCACCCCACCCTCCGGACCGGGAACCGGGAGTGAGCCGTGGCCGCGGTCGTGCCCCGTGCTCTCCCTCAGCCGTGGCGCGACGGTGGGATGGCCGACGAACAGCAGTGCCCGTCTGGAGGAACTCGAGGTACGGCGACCGCGGGATCCCATCGCGTACGTCGGCTCCGCCGATTAGCTGGCATGCGTCATTTACCCGCGATTCACCCTCCATCCGTCTGCGCGATGTCCGCCGGGTTCACAAAGGGGAGAACACACCACAGACAGAAAGGGTGTCCCATGCCGGGCTTCCTCACCTCGATCCTCACCAAGGTGGCGATCACCGCCATCGAGACGATCGTGACCACCGTGCTCGTACGCATCTGGACCGCCTACGCGAACTCCCGCCGCGCGAGCACGCCGGCCTTCGCCTGAGGGGGTCTTTGCCGCCCGGCTCGCCCGGGAGCGCGGCAGCGCGTCAGCGCGGAAGGCGCTGACGCGCCGGCTCGGTCAGGCCGCGGGCCGCTTCTTGTCGGCGCCCCGCTGGCCGGCCTTCTTCTGCGCGGCTTCCGCCGATTGGGTGGCGTCTTCGTCGGCACGCTCCCCACCGTGCCCGTTGCCGCGCTCGGCGCTGCGTCGGCCACTGCGGGCAATCGCGGCCGCGGCTCCGATGGCCGCGGCGACCGGCCACTCGACCGCCCCGAGGACCGCCAGAGCGCCCAGGCCGCCGTAAAAGGCGATCTGCCTGGGTGCCGGCATCGGTGCCAGCTTCGCCCTCGCGGCGCGGGCGTTGGCGGTGATGTCGCCGGGTGTGAGGTACGGGATGGGCAGCTCCGCGTGGAGCGTGTGCATCCGCAGGGCGCCGTCGGGACCATGCTCGGGTGTCTGCATCTGTGCCTGTGCCTGATCCGGTCCGCTCTTCCCGGCCTGACCGCTGCCGCCCTGCCTGTCGGTACGTTCCGTGACACCTGACATAGTTGGCCGCCTCCTTGATGATTTGTCCCTTTTATACTAACTTTCCCCTTCGTATTCGCGTCCTGTCCCGCCCCGTCCCGCCGACCTCCGAGGGTCGGCTGTCGCGCACGTCATGTTCTTGGTCAGGGCGACCGGGCACGCGGGCCGATCAGCCGACATGGACGGTGAGCTGTGGGAATCCCCGGACTCGGCATGCTGAGAGCGGCGGCGCGGCCCGTCGTGGGCGCGCTGGAAGCGCTGGCCGAGCCCCTGGCGTCGCGCTCACACGCACGGGTACGGACGGTTCACGGCGGACGCGTGCATCTCAGCGTGCGCGGACTGCGCGGCTCGGAGTCCGTGAAGGTCGCCGAGGCCCTGGAGCGGCGGCTGGCCCAGGTGTCCGGTGTGCGGTGGGCAGTGGTGAACGCGGTCCTGGAGTCCGTGGTCGTGGCCACGGAAGGGTCGCCGGACGCTGAATCGACCGTACGAGCGCTGCTCGATGTCGTCGAGGCGGTGGAGCAGGTACACGACGTGGCCGAGGAGCCACTGCCCTCCCACCCCGTCTCGCCCGAAGCGACCAGCCGGGCCGCCTGGGCCATGGCGACGCAGGCAGCCGCGCTGCCCCTGGCGATCCTCGGCCGGCTGACCCGCCACTCTCCGCTGGCGCCGGAGTTCGCCGCGCTGGTCACCATCGTCGACACGCAGCCACGGTTGCGGCGCGTGGTGGAGCTCGCGGTGGGGCAGCGGAATGCCCGACTGGTGCTCGCCACGGTCAACGCCGTCGCTCAGGCGAGCTCGGGGGGATTCCTGGGGCTGGCCGTCGACGCCGTACGGGACGCCATGCGCATGGCAGAGCTCAGCGCCCACCGCACCGCCTGGATCGCGGCGGAGCCGGACCTCGCCGGGGCCCCGCACCTCGCCGGGGCGGAGTACCGGGACCGCCCGCCACGCCCGGCGCCGCTGCGGCCCGGCGCCGTCGAACGGTACGCCGACATGGCGGGCATCATCGCGGGCCTGACCTTCGCCGGGGCACTCACGGTCACCCGGCGCCCCGCCGGCGCGGCGCGTGCGGCCCTCGCGGCCATCCCCAAGGCCCCCTGGCTGGCCAGGGAGGGCTTCGCGTGCACCCTCGGTGGCGCCCTGGCCCACAGCGGCAGCGTCGTCCACGATCCAGGGGCACTGCGCAAGCTCGACCGTATCGGCGTCCTCGTCCTGGACGCCGAAGCGCTGACCACCGGGGCCCATGTCCTCGCCGATCTCATCCCGCTCGACGACGACACCTCCGCCGGAGACACCTCCGCTGGAGACTTCGCGGCCGGAGACTTCGCCGCCACCGCCCACCGGCTGTTCGACCCCGGAAACCCGCAAGCTGTGCGCCAGGACCGAGGCACGGAATCGGACGAGGTCCCCGAGCCGGACGCGGGGGCCCTCTGGACCCTGGGCCCGTTGGACCGGCTGACCCCGCACGGCCGCACCGGCGCGCGCGCCAGGGCCCGCCTCGAAGGCGAAGGCGCCGCGTATGTGCTGGGTCTGGCGCGGGGCGACCAGCTGATGGCGGTCGTCAGCGTCGTCCCGGAGGTGCACACCGCCGCCGAGGCACTGGTGAACGGCGCCCGGAATGCCGGATTGAAGGTGCTGGCCGCGGGCGAGGCCACGCCCGCGGTCGTCACCGGAGCCGATGGCACCGTACCCGGCGGCGCACGGCTCGCCGAGTCCGTGCGAGAACTGCAGACCGACGGCGCCGGGGTACTCCTGGTATCCCGGGACCGCGCCGCACTGGATGCCGCCGACGTCGGCATCGGACTCGCCGAGGCTGACGGCCGGCCGGCCTGGGGGGCCGATCTGTACATCGCGGATTCCGGCGACGCCGTGGTCGTGGTCGAGGCATGCGGCGTCGCACGCCGCGTCGCACGTCGCGGGGTCTGGCTGGCCCAGGGCGCCTCAGGGCTGGGCAGCGCGATGACACTCGCCGGACGGACGGAACGGCTGGGCGCGAGCAGCCTGGCGGCCGTCAACTGGGCGGCGGCGCTGGGGATGGTGTACGGCGTCTGGTCCGCGGCCGAGTTGCTGCGCCGCCCGCCGGCCCCGACGATGTCCCGGCAGCCCTGGCACTCGATGCTCCCCGAGACGGTCCTGGCCAGAACGAGCAGTGGTCACAGCGGCTTGACCGGCCGTCAGGCAGCCGAACGTGCCAAGCAGTTGGGCGACCAGGCGGTACCGCCCACCTCGCTGCCCCGCGCCGTAGTGACCGAACTGATCAATCCCCTCACCCCCGTTCTGGTGGGCGGCGCCGCCCTGTCCGCCGCGGTCGGCGGCGTCCTCGACGCCGTCATCGTCCTCGCCGTCACCGGTCTGTCCGGCCTCATCGGCGGAACCCAACGCCACATCACGGACCGCGCGGTGCACCGTCTGCGCAAGCGTTCCGCCGTACGCGCCAGGGTGATCCGGGACGGCGAGGAGAACGAGGTGCCCTCCGAGGAACTGGTCGTGGGGGACATCATCACGCTCAGCCCCGGCGACGTCGTCCCCGCCGACTGCAGACTCCTGGACGCCCACAGTGTGGAGACCGACGAGTCGGCCCTGACCGGCGAGTCCCTGCCCGGCCCCAAGACCGTCGATCCGGTGCTCGCCGCCGATGTGGCGGACCGTACGTCCATGCTCTACGAGGGCACCACCATGGCCGCCGGGCACGCTCGGGCCGTCGTCGTGGCCACCGGCGAGAACACCGAGGCAGGGCGCGGCGCCCGGGCCGGCCATGGCCCCGCTCCCGCGGTGGGCGTCGAGCGCCGGCTCGCGCGGATCACCAGAACCACCCTGCCCCTGGCACTCGGCTCGGCCGGCGCGGTGATGGCCGCCGGGCTGCTGCGCGGCCGCCCGGCCCGCGAGACAGTGGGGGCGGGCGTGGGCCTCGCCGTGGCGAGCGTGCCCGAGGGGCTGCCGTTCCTGGTCTCCGCCGCCCAACTCGCGGCCGCGCGACGGCTTTCCACCCTGGGCGTGCTGGTACGTGACCCACGCACCATCGAGGCCGCGGGCCGCGCGGACGTGCTGTGCTTCGACAAGACAGGAACCCTCACTCACGGCCGTATCGCACTCGCCGGAGTCCTCGCGGACGGCGACAGCCAGCACCGGCCCCTGGACAGCCTCGAACCCCGCCAACAGGCCGTGCTCGCATGCGGGTTGAGGGCCACCCCGCACCGCCGCGGCGAGGGCGAGCTGGAGCACTTCACCGACCGCGCTGTGGCATCCGGCGCCGCAGGGGCCGCTGTCGAGCGCACCGACAACGCACCTGGCTGGGCGCAGTTGGCGAGCCTGCCGTTCGAGCCCCGCCGCGGCTTCCACGCCACCCGGGGCAGCAGCCACGGGCTGTGGCTGCTGTCAGTCAAAGGCGCGCCGGAAGAGGTCGTCGAACGCTGCGCCATGGACGGTGAAAGGAAGCACGCGCTCCTCACCGAGAGCAAAAGGCTGGCCGCTCAGGGCCACCGGGTGCTGGCGGTGGCCGAGTCGCGCGGCGAGGCTGGCGAGGGCGGCGGCAGACTCACCGACGACACGGTGCGCGAGCTGGACTTCCTCGGCTTCCTCCTCCTCAGCGACCAGGTGCGCAGCGGCGCGTCCGGCTCGCTGCGGCGGCTCGCCGAAGCGGGCGTGCACATCGTGATGATCACCGGCGACCATCCGCAGACCGCCGAGTCGATCGCCCGGGAGATCGATCTCATCGACGGCCGCCGGGTCGTCACGGGTGCGGAGCTGGACGCGCTGGACGACGATGCCCTGGATGAACTGCTGCCGCACGTCGGCGTGGTCGCGCGCGGCACCCCCACCCACAAGGTCCGGGTGGTCAAGGCGTTCCAGCGGCTCGGCCGTACGGTCGCGATGACCGGTGACGGCGCCAACGACGCGCCCGCCATCCGGCTCGCCGACGTCGGCATCGCCCTCGGCTCGCGGGCCACCCCGGCCGCCCGCGCCGCGGCGGACCTGGTCGTCACGGACGGCAGCCTGGAGACCATCCTGGCCACGCTGGTCGAGGGACGCGCGATGTGGGCCTCCGTACGGCAGGCCCTCGCCATCCTCCTCGGCGGGAACCTCGGTGAGATCGGCTTCACCCTGCTCGGCGCCACCCTCACCGGCACCTCACCGCTGACCGCCCGTCAGCTGCTGCTGGTCAACCTCTTCACCGACCTCGCGCCCGCCATCGCCATCGCCCTGCGCCCGCCCGGGGACGACGCCGCGGAACGGCTCCTCCGGGAGGGCCCCGAGTCGTCGCTCGGCAGCGCTCTGACGGACGAGATCACCGTACGGGCCATTGCCACCGCCCTCGGCGCCACCCTCGCCTGGGCAGCCGCCCGCGCGACGGGCCGCCCCACCCGGGCCAGGACGGTCGCCCTGGCCGCCCTCGTAGGCACCCAACTCGGCCAGACCCTGCTGGTCGGCGGGCGCAGCACCGCCGTCCTCGCCTCAGCGGCCGGCTCCATGGCGGCGCTGGCCATGGTCATCCAGACCCCAGGGGTCAGCCATTTCTTCGGCAGCACCCCACTCGGCCCGGTGGGCTGGACGATCGCCCTGACCTCGGCGGCGGCTGCCACGGTGACATCCCTCTTCCTGCCCCCGGTGGCAGGCCGCGTCCGCACAGCCCTCGGCGCCCTGCCGCCGCTGCCGTCCCTGTCAGGGTGAACACCCGAAACGCGGCTCGGACCGTTCAGTCGCCGTCCCGGTTGACCTCGATCCGCCGAAGCGACGGCACGAGTAACGGCACCAGCATCGCCATCGCCGCCAGCCCACCGCCGGTGACGGCGACCGCCGCCGTTCCGAACGCCGCGGCGAGGACCGGCACGGACAGCTGGCCGACGGGGATGGACGCGAACGACAAGCACTCGTCGTAGGCGCCGACCCGGGAGAGCAGCCGCTCCGGGACGTGGGTGTAATGAACGGTCTCCCACACGACGGTGAAGAATTCGGCGACCACTCCCGACACGAACGCCGCTGCGGCCAGCCAGAGCGTGTTCGCGCCGGTGCCGAGCAGGATGAGCGGGACGGCGGCCAGGGCCATCGAGGAGAGGGCCGGCACCATCGGCCGGCGCACCGTCAGCTTCACCATCACCACACTGGCCAGCAGCGCTCCGACACCACGGGCGCTCAGCACCAGGCCCCAGCCCTCCGCGCCGATGGTGTCGTTCGCGATCACCGGGCCGAGGATCTGCCAGACGCCCATGTTGGCGGCGTTGAAGACGGCGAAGGCCAGCGTGACCGTCCAGATCCACGGCTTGGAGCTGAAGTAGTCCCAGCCCTGCCGCAGTTCGCCGAGCATCGTCGGGCCGCCCTTGGCGCGCGGCGGCAGGTCGGGCAGCGAGATCCGGGCGAAGAAGGCGGCCGCCAGCAGGAAGGACGCGGCGTCGGCGGCGATTGCCCAGCCGCCTCCGACGGTGGCGGTCAGCAGGCCGGCGACGGTCGGGCCGAGGATCCGGGTGGTGTTCCTGACGGAGGCCAGCAGGGAGCTGGCCTGCTGAAAGCCGCGCCCCGCCGCCAGATTCGGAACGATGCCGCGCAGCGCGGGCGTGGTCAGTCCCTGGAAGATGCCGTTGAGGGCGGCCAGCGGCAGCAGCAGCGCGGGGTTCTGGTGGGTGAGGAGGAGGATCGCCACTCCGGCCTGGCTGAGGCCGGCGCCCAGGCTGGTGAGGCGCAGCACGGTGTCGCGGCGGTAGCGGTCGGCGATGCCGCCGCCGAGGATCATCGTCGCGATCATGGGGACCATGGAGGCGGTGGTGACCAGGGACAGCCAGGCGGCGCTGTCGGTGACCTCCAGGACGCCGAAGGCCAGGGCGACGGGCGCCATGGCATTGCCGGCCATGGAGATCGAACGGCCGACGAAGAACCACCGGAAGGCGGGGGAACGGAGGGGCCGTTCGGCCGCGAGGCTGGTGCCGGATGCGGGCGTCGCAGCACTTTCGGGCGGCTCAGTATCCCGATTTCCGGGCGCGTCTGTTTCGGGCACGAGGGGGAACGCTGCCAGCGCGTACGGGATGTATCAAGTGGTTTCCAGGCGGTCGAACCGCCTCCGGGCCAAGACCGCCGCGAGCGCCGGGCCGAGGTTCAGAACGGCCTTGCCCCGGACGGTCAATGGGCGTCGCCGCGGTGCTCCTACGGGTCGCGGTTCAGTCAGCGTCGAGCTGGTGGTCGGCCCAGACGTAGCTTTTGGGAAGCAGGTCGGTGATGGGGAGGGTCCGGAGGCGATCGTCCGCACCGACGATGACCTTGAGGGCGGGGAAGTAGTCGAGAAGGACCTGGCGGCACCGGCCGCACGGGGGAACAACCCCCCGGTCACGGTCGCCCACGGCGACGATCGTGTCGAGTTCGTAGGCGCCTTGGGCGGCTGCCGCGCCGATGAGAACCAGCTCGGCGCAGGGGCCTCCCGTGAAGTGGTAGGCGTTCACCGCGGTGACGATCCGGCCGTCCCGGGCGCGCGCCGCGGCCGCCATGGTGTGGTTGTCGCCCCGGCAGCGGGTGCGCGCGACATGGGCCGCGGCCCGGACGAGTTCGTGGTCGACGTGGTGGGTCTGCGTGGTCATCTTCTCTGCCTTTGTACGGTGTCAGGCGACCTTGACCCGAGTGACGACGGCGAGCAAGCGGATATCGCGGCAGGACCGCCGGACTGACTCCGTGGCCAACTGCGCTGTTAGCGTTTCCTGTTCATCGAGGGGAGCGAGGACAGCTGATGGCATCCACTACGTTTCGTATAGGCGGAGATTTAGGCGTACGGCGGCTGGGGTTCGGGGCCATGCACTTGCCGACCGAGGCGGGCGCCGGCCGCGAGAACTCTGTGGGGGTTGTCCGTCGGGCCGTCGAGCTGGGCGTCACACTGATCGACACCGCATATCTGTATGGCGGGGGAGCCAACGAGGAACTCATCGCGGAGGCCCTGCACCCCTACCCGGATGCGCTGCTCATCACCACCAAGGTCGGCGTCGCACGCTCGGGGGCCTCGGACGAATGGAGGCTCGACGGGCGGCCGGCTGTCCTGCGCGATCAGGTCGAGCAGGCATTGCGTCGACTGCGCGTCGAGAGGATCGAGCTGCTTCAGCTGCACCGTATCGATCCGGATACGCCGCTCGCCGACCAGCTCGGCACGCTGGCGGACCTGCGAACCGAGGGCAAGATCGGCCGGATCGGACTGTCCGAGGTCAGCGTCGCCGAACTCACCCAGGCGCAGGAGATCGTCGACATCGCGACCGTGCAGAACCGTTACAACGTGCTCGACCGCGAGCACGAGCCCGTGCTCGCGGCCTGTGAGGCGGCGGGGATCGCCTTCTTGCCGTGGCGCCCCGTCGCCTGGGGAAAGTCGGGAGCGAAGGCCGAAGTCGCCGCGGTGGCGGCCGAGCTCGACGCCACACCCACGCAGATCGCGCTCGCCTGGCTCCTCGGCCACTCGCCGGTCATCCTGCCGATCCCTGGCACCGCCCGGATCGACCATCTGGAGGAGAACCTCGCCGCGGAAGGTCTCCACCTCTCCCCCGCCCACCGCGACCGCCTCGACCGGCTGACCGAGCCGACATAGGGCCGGGGCGGCGGTCAGGGGGTGCCGGCGTCCTCGGTCGGTTTGGCCGCGACCACGGCCCAGGTGCGGTGCGGGACGCGCAGGACGTCACCGGGGAAGCGGTCCCGCAGGACGCCGTCCAGCTCGGCGGAGAACGCCTCGACCCGCTCAGGGGGGAGGCTCGCGCCCACGCCCGCGCTGGCCCGGATCCGCCCGGTCCACGCCTGCGGGGTGTACGGCACGTCCAGGTCGAAGGAGAACGTCTCGATGGCGCCGAAGCCGACGGTGGCCAGGTCGGTCAGCCAGCGGGGGTACAGGCCGGTGCCGCCGCCCAGCGTCCAGGCGGGGTTGTACGCGGTGATCAACCGCTCGGTCTCGGCGACGACGTTGCCGGACAACGGCAGCCAGTCGAAATGCGCGATGACGGCGCGCCCGCCCGGGCGGAGCAGCCGCCATACCTCGGCGGCGGCCCTGGGGGCGTCGAACCAGTGCCAGCACTGGCCCGCCGACACCACGTCGAACGACGCGTCGGGAAGCCCGGTGTCCTCGGCCGTGGCCACCTCGTACGCGATCTCGACGCCGGCCTCCAGGTCGAGTCCCCTGGCCTGTTCGAGCAGGGGGGCTGCGGGGTCGACGCCGGTGACCCGCGCCCCGGCGCGGGCGAAGAGCCGGGCGAGGCTGCCGGTCCCGGTGCCGAGGTCCAGCACATCCCGGTCCCTCACCTCCGCTCCGAGGCGGCCGAGCCGCTCGACGATTTCCGGCGGGAAGCCGGCGCGGTGGCGGGTGTAGTCCTCGGCCGTCAGTCCGAAGTCCGGGTTGTATTCACTGGACACGCGGCCCTCCGTTTTCTGATCAACGAAGGCAAAACTACCTGCAAACTCGAAGGCACACCGACACCACTGAGCAGGTCGTCGGCCGCCCACGGTGAGGCCCTCGCAGTGAGTCGAACGGGGGCTCATGGTGCCCGCGCGCACAGCCGGGCCAGTAACTATGGTGTCCCACCACATGTGCCGCTGACCTGGTGCTTTCTACCTTGTGCCGACACGCATACGTCCCCGCCAACCGCCTGGAAGTGGTGTTCATGGCTGCCTCGGCATCCGCTCCCCCAACGCCCAGCTCCCTCAAGCGCATTGTCGCCGCGAGCCTCATCGGCACGACCATCGAGTGGTACGACTTCTTCTTGTACGGGTCGGCCGCCGCGCTGGTCTTCAACCAGCTGTTCTTTCCCGGCTCCGATCCGCTGGTCGGGACGCTGCTGTCCTTCCTGACGTACGCCGTCGGCTTTGCCGCGCGGCCGCTCGGAGCGCTGGTCTTCGGGCACTACGGTGACCGGGTCGGGCGTAAGAAGCTGCTGGTCCTGAGCCTGTTGATGATGGGCGGGGCGACATTCGCCATCGGGCTGATGCCCACGCACGCCACCATCGGTACGGCCGCTCCCATCCTGCTGACCGTCCTGCGGCTGATCCAGGGCTTCGCGCTCGGCGGCGAGTGGGGCGGGGCCGTCCTGCTGGTGTCGGAGCACGGTGACGCCGAGCGGCGCGGGTTCTGGGCGTCGTGGCCGCAGACCGGGGCGCCGGCCGGGCAGTTGCTCGCCACCGGTGTGCTCTCGGCGCTCACCGCGCTGCTCTCGGACGCCGCCTTCGTCTCATGGGGCTGGCGCATACCGTTCCTGCTCTCCGGTGTGCTGGTGATCGTCGGGCTGTGGATCCGTCTCTCTGTCGACGAATCCCCGGTCTTCAAGGCCGCGTTGGCCCAGGCCGAGGAGCGGAAGGCGGCCGCCACCGGGGACACCGAGAAGACGCCGATCGTCGCCGTCCTGCGCCACCACTGGCGGGATGTGCTCGTGGCGATGGGCGCGCGGATGGCGGAGAACATCAGCTACTACGTGATCACCGCCTTCATCCTGGTGTACGCGACGACCGCGGCCGGGCTGAGCAAGCAGACCGCGCTCAACGCCGTACTCATCGCGTCCGCCGTGCACTTCGCGGTGATCCCGGCGTGGGGCGCGCTGTCGGACCGGATCGGCCGCCGGCCCGTGTATCTGATCGGCGCCGTCGGTGTCGGGGCCTGGATGTTCCCGTTCTTCGCGCTGATCGACACCGCGACCTTCGGCAATCTGCTCCTGGCCGTCACGGTCGGTCTGGTGCTGCACGGTGCGATGTACGCGCCCCAGGCGGCCTTCTTCTCCGAGATGTTCGCGACCCGGATGCGCTACTCGGGCGCCTCGATCGGGGCTCAGTTCGCCTCCGTGGCGGCCGGTGCGCCGGCGCCGCTGATCGCGACGGCGCTGCTCGCCGACTACGACAGCTCGACGCCGATCGCCCTGTACGTGATCGCCGCCGCGCTGCTCACCGTCGTCGCGATCATCTGTGCGCGGGAGACCCGGCACCGCGATCTGGCGGATGTCGAGGCGGAGCCGGCACGGGGCGCTGTCCCGGCGCCGCGGAAGGCCGACGCCTCCACCCGTACGCCGAGCGCCTGACGCGTCCGGCGGACATGGCGTGCAGCCGCAGGGCCAGCTGGATCTCCAGGGCCCGTGCGGGTGACTGCCAGTCGGGGCCGAGCAGCCGGCCGATGCGTTCGAGGCGCTGGGCCACGGTGTTGACATGGACGTGCAGCTCGTCCTTCGTACGGGCCGGGCTCATCCCCGACGCGAAGTAGGCACCGAGCGTGCGCACCAGATCCGTGCCGCGGCGCACGTCGTAGTCGACGACTTCCCCGATGGTGCGGTGGACGAAGCCCTCGATGTCCCTGGTGTCGGCGAGGAGCAGTCCGAGGAAGCCGAGGTCCTGGGCGGCCGCGCCGTCGCCCGAGCGGCCGAGCAGCCGCAGCGCGTCGAGGCAGCGCCGGGCTTCCGCGTACGCCTCCGCTATCGCGCCCGGCCGCGCGGCGGGCGCCTCGACGGCGGCGGACGCGCCGATCGTGACCGCCTCCCGCAGAGCGCTGCCGAGCTGCCTGGCCGTACGGCGGGCGAGGTCGGCCGCCGTGTCGCCGGGCGCGAGCGGCAGCAGCAGGACGGTGCCGCCGTCGCGGGTGGCCGCCAGTCCCTGTCCGGTGGCGGCGAGATGGGACGCGGCGGACCACAGCCGGCGGCGGTCGGCGGTCTCGCGTTCCGTGGTGTCGGGGGCGGGGCCGTCGATCCGCGCTGCCAGCACCACATGCGGGGCGTCGAGGTCGGCGCGGAGCCGGACGGCCCGTTCGCGCAGCAGCCGGGGGTCGCGGTCGGGAGCGTCGAGCAGGTCGTCGAGCAGCTCGCCCCGTACCCGCTGCTCCGCCTCTCCCGCGGAGCGGCGTGCGAGCAGCAGCAGAGAGGTGACCATCGCGGCCCGCTCCAGGGTGCGCTGGTCGACCGGGTCGAGCCCGGGGTGACCGCGCAGGACGAGCGCGCCGAGCAGTTCGCCGCCGGCCGATACGGCGGCGCCCCAGACCCCGCCGTGGCCCTTGGCACGGCCGTCGGTGCCGGTCAGCTCCAGCGCGGTCACCGAGGCGGAATCGGGGCCGGCGAATTCCACCGTGCCGTCCAGCACTTCGGAGAGCGCGCTCGCGACGTCATGGACGCCGCCGCCGCGCAGTACCAGTTCGGTCAGCCGGTCGTGCACGTCCGAGGCGCGCTCGATGACCGCGCTGTGGTCCTTGATGATCCCGTTGGCCTTCTCCAGCTCCGCGAGCGCCGAGCGGGTCTCCCCCAGCAGATTCGCGGTGTCGATGGCGACCGCGGCATGGGCCGCGAACGAACCGAGCAGGGCGGTCTGTTCGCGCTCGAAGACCCGGGCGTGCCGGTCCGCGGCGAAGAGCACACCGATGACCTGGCTGCCGAGCATCAGGGGGACGCCGAGAATGGCGACCAGTCCTTCGTCGCGCACGCCGGAGTCGATGCTCCTGGTGTGCTGGAAGCGCGGGTCGTCGAAATAGCTGTCGGTGACATAGGGGCGGGCGGTCTGGGCGACGAGCCCGCCGAGCCCCTCCCCCATGCCGAGCCTCAGCTGCTGGAAGCGGGCCGATACCGATCCCTCGGTCACGCGCATGTATGTGTCGCCCGCGACCTGGTCGTTGAGGCACAGATAGGCGACTTCCGTGCCGAGCAGCGAACGGGCGCGCTGCACGATCGCCCGGAGCACGGCGTCGAGGTCACGCAGCCCCGCCAGGTCGTGGGCCGTCTCGAAGAGCGCCGACAGCTCGGCCTCGCGGCGGCGTCGCTCCTCCAGCTCGGCCCGCACCCGCAGGGCGAGCTGCTTGGCGTGTTCCAGCGCGGCGAGCGTCTCCGGTCCCGCGCCGTCCGCGCGGGCCAGCAGCGCGGGCCGGTCGTATGCCTCCGCCGCGGCGCCGCGCGCGAGGAGTTCCAGGTAGGAAGCCTGATCGTGGGACATGGACACAGGATTACCTGTCGTACGGCCGGCCGCGCCAGCCCTGTGGACAACGAGAGCGATGTGGATAACGGATACGGTGCGGCCGACGCCGGGGCCGGCCTGCCGTGCCGGACCGGGCCTAATGCGCGGTCCAGCCTCCGTCGAGCGTCAGTGACGTGCCCGTGATGAAGGATGCCTGCGGGGTGCAGAGATAGGCCACCGCCTCGGCCACCTCGTCCGGTTCGAGGAGCCGCTTGAGCGCGGAGTCCTGGAGCAGGACATCGGCCAGGACCCGTTCCTCGGGGATGTGGTGCGCCTCCGCCTGGTCGCTGATCTGTTTCTCGACCAGTGGTGTACGCACATAGCCCGGGTTGACACAGTTGGAGGTGACACCGTGCGGGGCGCCTTCGAGGGCCGCGGTCTTGGAGAGTCCTTCGAGACCATGTTTGGCTGACACATAGGCCGACTTGTAAGGGGATGCGCGCAGCCCGTGTACGGAGGAGATATTGATGATCCGCCCCCAGTGTTCGGCGTACATATGCGGCAGCGCGCCCCTGATCAGCCGGAAGGGCGCCTCCAGCATGACCGTGAGAACGGTGTGGAACACGTCCGGCGGGAAGTCCTCGATGGGGCGGACGAGCTGCAGGCCGGCGTTGTTGACCAGGATGTCGGCGCCCGCGGCCGCCTGCTCCGCCGCGTCGAGATCCGTCAGGTCGAGCACCCGTGGTTCGACGGCGCCCGCCAGTCCGATGGCCGCCCCGACCAGGTCGTCGAGGCCATCCCCGTCCCGGTCCACGGCTCTTACCTTGGCCCCGGCCGCCACCAGCCGCAGCGCGCAGGCGCGGCCGATCCCGCTCGCGGCGCCGGTGACCAGTGCGGTACGGCCCGCGAGGTCGAGCGCGACGGGAGCGAGAGCGTCGGGAGCCGGCGCGGGACCGTCGGCGGCGCGGGCGGGGGTACCGACGGCGCGAGCGGGTGCGTCGGCGGCGCGCGACTCGGGCGTGCGAGGGACGGGACCTGGTGTGGTGGGCGCGGTCATATTCCGCACCCTAAGCAGCGCCGACACCCCAACCGATATGGTCAGCGCCCACACTTCGCCCTGAAGTGATGGGTGTGAACCATGTGGGTGTACGAATGATCGCCGCCCAGCGCCCGGATAGGGTCCTGCCATGGCGACTCCGGACTTCATTCGCACGATCCGGGCCTCTGCGGGCCACCAACTGCTCCTCCTGCCGGGAGTGACCGCGGTCGTATTCGACGACGCCGGCCGCGTGCTGCTGGTCCGCCGTGCCGACAACGGCGCCTGGACACTGGTCGGGGGCATTCCCGAGCCAGGGGAACAGCCCGCGGTGGCGGCCGTGCGTGAGGTGTACGAGGAGACCGCCGTGCGGTGTACGCCGGAGCGGGTCGTGGTCGTCCAGGCCCTGGATCCGGTTCAGTACTCCAATCAGGACCGCTGCCAGTACATGGACATCACCTTCCTGTGCCGCGCGACCGGTGGCGAGGCCCGGGTCAATGACGACGAGTCCATCGAGGTGGGGTGGTTTCCGCCGGACGGCCTGCCCGGCCTCGACGAAGCCACGCTGCTGAGGATCAAGCAGGCCCGCAGCGACGAGCCGGCCTGGTTCGATCCCGGCACCGGACAGGACCCGGCCGACCGGTGACACGCCGACCGGTGACACGCCGGCCGGCGCGGGACCGGCCGGTCACCGACGGCCGGGGTGCCGCCGCTCGCGTACGGAACGGACCGTCACCCAGACCGGCCCGGCCACGGCGAGCGCCACCAGCAGACCTTCGGGAAGGGTGCCGAGCCTGGTGGCCGGGGTCATCGAGGAGCGCAGCGGCACCTTGGCCACCAGCGCGTCCGGCGTGAACATCGCGGTCTTCCGGATGATCTTTCCGTCCGGCTGGATGATCGCGCTGACGCCGCTGGTGACGGGGACGACCACGGTCCTGCTGTGCTCGACGGCCCGCACCCGCGACATCGCCAGCTGCTGGTAGGTCATCTCACTGCGGTCGAAGGTGGCGTTGTTGCTGGGTACGGAGATGAGCTGAGCGCCATGGGTGACGGTGTCCCGTACGGCCGCGTCGAAAGCCGCCTCGTAACAGGTGGCCAGCCCGACCTGGGTGCCCGCGAGGTCGAAGACGCCGGGCTTGGTGCCGCGTCCGAAGTCGCGGCGCACCATGTCGGCGTAGCCGGGGCTGATGGCCTTCACCACGGAGCGCAGCGGGAGGAACTCGCCGAAGGGCTGGATCTGCCGCTTGTCGTACGTGTCGGTCGGGCCGCGCTCCGGATCCCAGAGGATCTGGGTGTTGCGCAGCGGTCCGGTGGCCGGGGTGACGACGGCTCCGACGGAGATCGGCACGCCGATCGCCCTGGCGGCCTGGTCGATTACCTCCCGCGCGTCGGCGTTGCGGTAGGGGTCGATGTCCGAGGAGTTCTCCGGCCACAGCACGAAGTCGGGCTGGGGCTCCTTGCCCGCCTTCACGTCGTCGGCGAGCTGGAGGGTCCTGCGGACATGGTTGTCGAGGACCGCGCGGCGCTGGGCGTTGAATTCGAGCCCGGCCTGCGGCACGTTGCCCTGTACGGCGGCGACGGTCGCGGTGCCGTTCTCGGCGGAGTCGCTCACGAGCGGCAGCGCCGCGAGCGCCGCTGCCACGGGGACGAAGACGGTGAGGGCCGCGGCGGCCCCGGCGCGGCGCGGCACCACGCCGGTCGTGCGGTACTCGAGGACCTGGCGCAGCGCCTCGTACAGTCCGAAGCCGCACAGGACGACGGCGAAGCCGAGGAGCGGCGTGCCACCGACGGCGGCGAGCGGGAGGAAGATGCTGTCCGCCTGGCCGAAGGCGATCTTGCCCCAGGGGAAGCCGCCGAACGGCACGCGCGCGCGGACCGCCTCGCCGAGGATCCAGACCGCCGCGGCCCATACCGGCCACAGGGGCAGTCGCGTCACGGCGGCGATCCCCAGGCCGGTGAAGGCGATGAAGAGTGCCTCCACCGCGACCAGTCCGAGCCAGGGCCCCGGGCCGACCTCCGCGCCCGTCCAGACCAGCAGCGGCAGCAGAAAGCCCAGGCCGGCGAGGTAGCCGAGGCCGAGGCCCGCGCGCAGCCGGCGCCCGTACAGGCTCCAGGCGAGCAGGGCGAAAGCGGGCAGGGCCAGCCACCACAGGGTGCGGGGCGGGAAGCTCGCGTAGAGCAGCACGCCGGACAGCACAGAGGCGGCGGGCCTGGCGAGCCGGCGCAGCAGCTTCCCGCCGCCGGACGCGGGGGCGGGCGGAGGGGTCTCGACGGAGGTGATGGTGGCGCTCACCTGGGGGAGTCTACGGTGATCCGACGTGTGTCCAGCGGTAAGGCCCGGCGCGTACAGCAACGCTTCTTCGCAATCTCTCCACAAATCCGCGCCACGGCCGTTACCGTGTGCGCCAGTCCTTGCCCCCTGGCCGGATCCGGCGGTCGTGGCACAGGACCCGTCACAGGGCGAGGGGGCGACGGGATGGCAGCACCGGCGGAACGGTCCTCCGTACGGCACCGTGGCAGCGCGCCCGATGTCGTCGGGGTGGTCGTGCTGGGCGGCTGCGCGGTATGGGCGCTGATCAGCGCGGCAGGGCACGGAGGCAGGCCCGAGGGTGTCCTGCTGGCGGTACTCGCCGTCACCGCGGGCTATGCCTGTGGCCGGATCAGCGGGTCGCTGGCGCCGGTCGCCACCGCGTGCGTCGTGGCGCTCGCCGGGTTCGGGGCGGCGGTCGCATCCGGCCACGGAGTGTTCGGTACGGGGATGGCCCTGGCCGCACCGCAGGGCGACACGAGCGCGGTCGCCGGACTCCTGGTGCTGGCGGCGGGAGCGGCGAGCTGTGCGGCCGCGACCGCCGGGCACACTGCCGTACGGGCGGCCATGCGGCTGCTGGCGCTGATGATCGCGGTCGCCGCGCCGCTGCTCGGTTCCGTCGCGGGGTTCCTCGGGGTGCTCGGGGTGCTGCTCTGCTCGCTGGCGGCGGTCAGGATGCGGCGCCGGCTGGTCGGACTCGCCGGGTTCGCGCTGGTCACCGGGGTGGTGGTGGGCACGTCGTGGGCGGTCGCGGAACAGGCGCTGCCCGAGGGACTCGCGGTCTCGCTGGAAGGACAGCTGACCCAGCACCAGGTGGGCCTGTGGCGGGACGCGGTCAGTATGGCGAAGGAATATCCGCTGCTGGGAGCGGGCCCCGACCGCTTCGGGGACCTCAGCCCGACCGCGACGCAGTCGCTGGAAGCCCACAGCAAACCGCACTCGGCACCCCTGGAGCAGGCGGCCGAGCAGGGCGTGGTGGGGGTATCGCTGCTGGCGGCGGTGTTCGGCTGGCTGCTGTACGGACTGGCGCGCTCGCCCTGCTCCACTCGGGTGGCGCTCACGGCGGGAGCCGCCCTGACGGCGCTGGCCGCCCTGGCGAGCGTCGGCAACGCGCTGAGTTTCACACCGGTGACGGCGGGCGCGGGGCTGCTGGCGGGCCTGGCCACGGCACGACCGGCGGCCGGTGCGGTGCCCGCTCAGGCCCTGGGGACGACCGAGGACGTAGGGCGCCTCAACCCGGAAGAACCGCAAGAAGCGGACAGATAGCGAGCAAGGTCACCGGAGCGCGCGGATCACGACAGAACGCGGACGCCTGAGCTCCCGGGGCGATACGCCCCGGCGGCGGTCAGGCGCCGGCCGGGTCGGGCTTGGGGAGGAGGTGCAGGCGGTTGCGGATGACCCGTACCGCCGCCTCGGCGTCGTCCACCGTGACGGTGAATATCCTGCCGTCGCCGAGCTTGAGGACGAGGGCCTCGCCTCGGCGGACGACCACGGCCGTGCCCATCTCGGGGCGCCAGCGGTAGCCCCAGCCGCCCCATTGGCGCGGGGTGACCCGTGGCACGAAGTCGGCGTCCACGACATGGGCGAGGAGGATACGGCGGCGGGGCAGGCCCATATGGCCGCAGCGCACTTCCAGGCAGTCGCCCTCGACCCTGACCGCCACATGGACGAACGCCAGAGTGCCGAAAAGCATGAGCAGACCCGCGGCGACGCAGCCGATGACGGACATCAGCAGCGCGGCTATCCCGGAGTCCCAGGTGGAATTGATGGCCAGCTCGACGCCGAGCGTGATGCAGGCGATGCCTGCGGCCGCGAGCAGCCACTGCACACGATTGGTGGCGCGGCCGGTCCAGGTCTCAGGCAGGGGCTCATCGGGGTGGCCCTCGTGCCGCGGGTGCTCCCTCATGCCTTGCAGAGTACCCAGGTTCCGCCACGAGGGAAGTGCCGTGGCTGCTGGATGCCACGACCGTCCGCGGGGCGGTCGGCCCGTCCGCTGGTTGGTGCAGCTGGCCGAACCGTGGGGCGCACCGGGGCGTGTCCGGCGCACCGGCAGTTAGTGCACTTGGCTGACGGCGGCGAGCAGCCGTCCCTCGGCATAGGCCAGCGCCGGGCCGGGCAGGGCGGATTCGCGACCGCCCAGCAGCACCGTGAGCCGCGCGCCCGGCGAGGCGACCGGACCGGCCGGGACGACCGGCGCCGGCGCGGCGGTCCTGCCGCCGACACGGCGCAGTGCCTGCGCGGCGACGGCCTCGGCCGACCCGTGCAGGACGACGGGCGGCAGGCCCGGTTGCTGGACGGCGGCACGGATACGTTCGGCGACCAGCTCGTAGTGGGTGCAGCCCAGGACGACGGCCCGTACATCGCGCGGGGTGAGTGCGGCCGCCGCGGCCACCGCGCGGTCGATCGCGGCCTCGTCGGCTTCCTGCACGGCGTCCGCGAGACCGGGGCACGGCACTTCGGTGACCTGGGCGGACGAGGCGAAGTCACGGATCAGAGCGCGCTGATAGGGGCTGCCGGTGGTGGCCGGGGTGGCCCAGATCACGAAGGGCCCGCCGGCGGCCGCCGCGGGCTTGATCGCCGGGACCGTACCGATGACCGGCAGCCACGGCTCCAGCTCGGCGCGGAGCGTGGCCAGGGCATGCACCGAGGCAGTGTTGCAGGCGATGATCAGCGCGTCGGGACGGTGCTCGGCGGCCGCCTGTGCGACGGCGAGCGCGCGCTCGGTGACATCCTGCGGAGTGCGCGGGCCCCACGGCATCCCGTCGGGGTCGGAGGAGAGGACGAGATCGGCGTCGGGGCGCAGCCGCCGTACCGCCGCGGCCGCCGCGAGCAGGCCGATGCCGGAGTCCATGAGCGCGATCTTCACCCGGTCACCATAGTCGACCGCACTCGCGGCCCCGGCGCGGTGAGGCAGACTGCCGCGAATGAGCGCCGTTGCCTGGATCGCCGTGGGTTCGCTGGCCGCCTGGGGCTGGCTGTTGCTGGGTCAGGGATTCTTCTGGCGGACTGACCAACGGCTGCCCCCGCCCCAGGACCGCCGGAACCCGGACGACGAAGCGGCCGGGAGCCGCGCCGGCGCGGACGGGGAGGGCCGGTGGCCGTCCGTCGCCGTCGTCGTACCCGCGAGGGACGAGGCGGCGGTGCTGCCCGAGAGCCTGCCGTCCCTGCTGGCGCAGGTCTATCCGGGCGAGGCCGAGATCTTCCTCATCGACGACGGCAGCCAGGACGGTACGGGCGAGCTGGCCCGTGAACTGTCCGCGACGTACGGCGGTCTGCCGCTGACGGTCGCCTCGCCCGGTGAACCCGGACCCGGCTGGACCGGGAAGCTGTGGGCGCTGCGGCACGGGATCACCCTGGCCCGCGCCCACAGCCCCGAGTATCTGCTGCTGACGGACGCCGACATCGCCCATGAGCCGGACAGTCTGCGGGAGCTGGTCGACGCGGCCAGGACGCGGGATCTCGACCTGGTCTCGCAGATGGCGCGGCTCCGGGTCACGAGCGTATGGGAGAAGCTCGTCGTCCCGGCGTTCGTGTACTTCTTCTCGCAGCTGTACCCGTTCCGTTGGATCAACCGTCCGGGCGGGCGGACGGCCGCCGCGGCCGGCGGATGCGTGCTGCTGCGCGCGGAGGCGGCCGAGCGCGCGCGGGTGCCGGAGTCGATCCGTCAGGCCGTGATCGACGATGTGTCGCTGGCCCGGGCGGTACGGCGCAGCGGGGGCCGGATCTGGCTGGGGCTGGCGGACCGGGTGGACAGTGTGCGTCCGTATCCGCGGCTGGCCGATCTGTGGGCCATGATCGCGCGCAGCGCCTACGCGCAGCTCCGGCACAATCCGCTGCTGCTCGCGGGGACGGTGGCGGGGCTCGCGGTCGTCTATCTGGCGCCGCCCGTCGCCGTGTGCGCCGGTGTGTTCGGCGGGGACACGGCCGCGGGGTGGCTGGGCTTCGCCGCATGGGCGGTGATGACGGGGACGTACATCCCGATGCTGCGCTACTACCGGCAGTCGCTGTGGCTGGCTCCGCTGCTGCCGTTCACCGCGCTGCTCTATCTGCTGATGACGGTCGACTCGGCGGTGCGGCACTACCGGGGCCGCGGCGCGGCCTGGAAGGGACGTACGTACGCCCGCCCGGAGACCGCACCGGACCGCTGACAGGGCTCGGTCCGCACCGCTGACACGGCTCGGTCCGGACCGCTGACGCGCGCCGGCCGACCGCCGACGCGGGTCACTTCCTGCCGGGCGTCCAGTTCATGCCCCAGCCATAGGTGTAATCGATGGTGCGCTGCGGACTGACTCCTCGTTCCGGTACGAGAAAGCGCGCTTCCCTCTGGACGACGAGGTCCGAGCCGGTATTGGTGATCAACGCCAGCGAGCAGACCGTCGAAGGCACCGTGCATTCACCGAGCGAGAAGTCGATCGCGGCGCCGTGCTGCGGCTGGAGGGTGACCGTCGCGTCAAGATCCGCGAAACTGCGCGCGCCTTCATAGATGGTGACGAAGATGACGACGCGGCGGAGCCGGTCCTTGTGGTCGAGGTTGATCGTGAGGTTCTCACCACTGGAGACCGCGCCGGTGCGGTCGTCGCCGTCGAGATGGATGTACGGCGGCTGGTTGACCGCACCGAAGGCATTGCCGAGCGCCTGGACGACGCCTTTGCGGCCGTCGGTCAGTTCATAGAGCGCGCACAGGTCGAGATCGAGGTCGCCGTGCATGGCGACCGCCCGGCCGAGTTTGGCGCCCCAGCCCTTGAACTGTTTACGCACCTGCCAGTTGAGGTTGACGCGCATGGCGCCCGAGGTGCCGCCCTGCTTGGACAGCGAGACCGACGGGGAGTCCTTCGTCAGCGTCACCTTGCTGAGCCGTACCGGTGCGGAGGCCGGGGTGGGGGCGACGGGGGCCGGGGGAACGGCCGAGGACGGCACCGTCAAGGACGGCACGGTCGGCGGCGGTTCGGCCGGCCGCCGCGGTTCGTCGACCGAGATACCGAAATCCGTTGCCAGGCCCGCCAGTCCGCTGTCGTAGCCCTGGCCCACCGCCCGGAACTTCCAGCTCCCCTGGCGCCGGTACAGCTCGCCGAGGACGAACGCCGTCTCGACGGTCGCGTCCTGGCTGTCGTACCGCGCGATCTCCGTGCCGGCCGCCGCGTCCAGCACCCGCACATGGAGCCCCGGCACCTGACCGAAGCTGCCGCCGTCCGACGAGGCGGCCAGGACGATCCGCTCGACGGCGGGCTCGACCCGCCCGAGGTCGACCGTCACGGTGTCCGTGACACCGTCTCCCCCGGTCTTCCTGCCTTCGTGGCGCACGGCCCCGGACGCGTGTTCCGGCTGGTTGTAGAAGACAAAGTCCGCGTCCGAGCGGACTCTCCCGGACACGAGCAGGAGTGCCGACGCGTCGACATCCGGCACTCCGGCTCCTGAACGCCATCCCAATTCGACGCGGACGGCGGGCGCCGGTACCGGAAGATTGGCTCCTTTAAGCATGGCCATGCTCGCCCCCATCGCGAGTCGGGGTGTCCGACGATTCCGTCACGCCAACCTAATCGCAGGAACGGCGTTCGGACCCCCCAGGACCCGCCGGTAACACCGCCCTAGCATGCCCTTTACACGATCTGGACCCCTCCGAGCGACCGTTTTTCCCATGTTCGCTCGCATTGGGGATCCGAAGTAACCCACTGCTCCCGAAACAACCCCCTTATCGGACTCCCCAACGGGAACCCTTCGACGGAGGGCTCCCGTGTGGAAACTAGGAGCCGCGGATCAAGCCGCCCCTCCACCCTGATGGGCGGCAGGGTGATCTCCTCCGGCGGAATGGGCGTGCCGGGCATGCCGGCCAACAGCTCCATGCCCACGGCCCAGACACCTCGCTCGCTCCAACGGCGCCAGGTGCTCGCCACTGTCGCCCAAGGGCCGTACTGCTCGCCGGTCTCACGCCAGGAACAGCGACTGACGGCCTTGTGCAGCAGGGCCTCCAGCATCAGCCGCGGGGGCCGCGTCGGCCGTCCCGCGGACGGGCCCGTGAAAACGGGCTCCGCTTTCGCCCAGGCTTCATCCGTCAGCGTCGGTACGACGCCGCCGTTGGCCCGGAACCACTGGGCCACCTGATCATCCTTGCTCTTGCGCGACGGAACGTCGCCGAGGAGCGTCACACGAACATCGAGCAAGTCCAAGACTTCCGCCTGCTCGGCAGGAGTCATGTCGTGCAGCCGCTCCCGGACGATCTCGGCGAGCGCCTGAAGATCCCGGGCGCGCTGCGCCGATCCCTCGCTCTCCCGCTGCCAAGCCTTGACTTCGCCAAGCAGTTGCTCGGTGCGCTCGCGGATGTGGCATCTTCGGCTCGGGGGCCTCGGGCCTGCCGCTTCAGTGCGGCATTCAGCAGTCGCACCTCCTCCTCGGTGAAGACTCGGCGGGCCTTGACCTCGACGGTGCTGCCGTACAGCGGGGTGCCGTCGGCGTCCAGCTTGGTGCCCCGTTCCCGCCCGGCCGTCGCGGGGTTCCGGAAGATCCGGACTCCCCTCTGCACGGACGGGCTGGTGAGGATGCGGTACAGCGTCTCACCGCACCATCCCCCGCCGGTCGGCGAGTGGTATCCGAGGGCATCGAGCCGGCTCGCGGCCTTGTTAAGGCTGTTGTGCTCCTTGACGATGAAACGCCAGCCCATACGAAGGGCGGCACAACTCAGCTTCTCGCCGTCCACGTCGCCGTCAGTGTCAAGCGCGAGGTGGCTCTCGCCCTTGACTCCCTTGTTCACGATGCGCCAGCCGAATGGTGGCCGGCCGCCGAAATGACCACCGTCCTCGGCTTTCTCCTGGATCCCGCCCTGTGTGCGGTCGCGGATGGTGATCCGCTCGTCCTCGGCGCGGTCGGCGGCCTTGCGCATGCGCGAGCGGCCCTCGTCTGAGGTGTTGTCATAGTCGCCCTTGGTGACGGCGACGAAGACGCCAAGGTCTTGCAGCTCCCACACCCAGGGCCAGAAGGCCCTGTCCGCACGCCCGATGGCCCGTTCCTCGTACACGGTGACGAGATCAAGCGGGCGCAGCGTCTGCCTCGCCCGCTTCATGAGCTCGCCGAGGTCCGGGCGTTGGGTGTGATCAAGGCTCCCGCTGTACCCCTCGCCGGCGAAGACGTCGACCAGCGCCCACCCCTTCTTGGCTATGTGCTTGACGACCCGCTCCCGGTCCAGCACGCGAAGCCCGAGGTCGGCCAGCGCGGCGACCTTGTCTTGGTGAGCTTGCCGCGCCTGGTCTTGCTGTTCGACAGGAACACTCCGAGCTTGACTTGGGTCGCCGATCCAGTCCGCGGTACTGCTGTGGTGCATCGGCCGGCAGCGCGAGGGATGGCTGAAGGCCGCGCACAAGAAGATCGCGGACAAGCTGGGCGTGGAGCGGTCGAACGTCACCCGGGCGCTCGGGCGGCTGGAGGAGTGGCGCATGCTCCAGCGCGTCGACACCGGACTGATCTTCGTGAACCCGCTGCTCGGCTTCGAGGGCAATGGCGATGTTCAGCAGGAGATCCTGGAGGCCCTGCGCAACGGTGCGGCGGAGGGTGCCTTCCCGGAGGTGAAGCCGCCGCCGGCACCGCGCAGCGTGCAGCTGGGGCTCGCGGCCGAAGACGGGGACGATGAGGTGTCGACAAGGAGCGACAGGCATGCTGATTCAGGCGAGCACCGGTTTCGGAATGATGTACCGACTGGACCTCACCAAGGCCGCGACGAACCTCCTGAGCGCCCTCATCGAGCGCCAGGAGCCTGGCGGTGAGGTGAGTCGGGCCGTCGGCGCTTTCCACGGCAGGATGCCCTGCTGCCAGGCTTCGTCCAGCGAGTACCGCACCGGCACGGGGTGCCCGAAGGCGTCGTTCGCCGACGACGGCTGGCGAATCGCGGGCGGCGGGGCGGGCCGTGCGGGCGGGACGGCGGGACTGTGCCCGCACACCTGCGGCCGCTCATGTTCGATCAGCGGTTCCATCCCGGCCGGGATCCGGCGCAGCGGCGGCCCCGGGGCGCCGGCCACGAGGGCCTGCGCGGCGGCCAGCTCGGCCACATGGAACCCGGCTGAGCGCAGACTCGCCACCCTGCGGTTGCGCACCTCTACCGCGTCGGCGAGTTCCTTCGGCAGCTGCGTCCAGTCCATGCCCGGCACAACGCCCAGGCCGCGGTGGGGTGACGGCCGGTGACCACTCCGGGGCTCGGACTGTCCTATCCCCCAGTCCCCCAGCAGGACGGCTGTCGGTCGTTCACCTGACGATGTGGTCCGGCGCCAAGTGCGCGATTCGCCGTGTCACCATCTGTGCGCCGGGGGCCGGTTCGTGGAACCCTGGAATCGGCGCGGGCCGTCTGTCCGCTCGGCGTGCGCGTTTCGCGGGCGGGGGGAGCCGGCTGTGTGGGGATGTCCCGGGAAGCGTCGTGGCGCGCGTCGCCGAGGCGAGGAGGGCAGTGCCGAACTTCTGCTCTGCTTACGCGTGTTGATTCTCGTCGTCGCGGTGGCCGGCCTCATCGAGGGCGTCCAGCGGGCCGAGGCGAACTACCGGGCCACGCTGGTCTACAAGAACGCCGAACTCTGCACGGCCGCGCCGCCGGTGGACGCGGAGGCGGACTGCGTCGTGTCAGTCACGGGCCGGGTCCTCGGCAAGGCGACCGGCCAGTCCTGCACGGCGAACAGCAACGGGGGGCAGTCCTGCACCACCCACTACCGCGTCCAGGTCCGGCATGCCGGGGACACCCACTGGCTGGACGTCCCGTCCCACACGTACCGCGACGTGGAGCGCGGAGACCGGGCCGAACTGCGCCTGTGGCGGGGCGATGTGGTGTGGATGGCCGTGCGTGGTCATACGGCGATGTATCTGGCGTCGGCCGAGTTGGCGTTGCTGGGGTGGCTGGTCCTGGCCTGGGTCCTGCTGGGGGCCGCGTGGTCCTCCTTGGGGGGCTTTCGGCTGGTGGCGATGGTGCCCGGGTGGCTCGTGCTGACAGTGCCGTATCTGCTGATCGTGTACGGGGAACTGTTCGACCCCATGGGAGTGGTGGCCTGGAGCTTCACCGTGTCGCTGACCGCGGCGGGGATCTGGGTCATGGTCTGGGGGTTCAGGGAATCGGCATACGTGTGAGTCCACGCACACGGTCATCCAGCGCGCACGGAAGGCGCCCGGGGTGACCGGCGCGCAGCAGCGTCGTTGAGCTGGCATCGCGTGCATCAACATCCGACTCCGCCGGATACGCGAGCGAGCCCGGACCGACTGGTCCGGGCTCGCTGCTTCGGGGCGCGGCCTCTACAGCCGGCCACACCGAGCAGGCCGGCCTCCTCCAGGACCTTCAGCATGTGGGCTCGCTCGGGCAGCCCGTTGGAGCACAGCCACTCCTGCCACTCGATCTCCATCTGGAGGTAGCGGAGTTCGTCTTCGGCGGCAGCAGCGGCTTCGGCGGCGAGCTCGTCCTGGACAACGCACGCGGACATCCTCTCCGTCGCTCCGGGCAAGCCGGGCCGCTGGTGGACCTGGGACGGCAAGTCCGGCGCAGCCAAGTCCGGTTACCTGAACTCGACGGCGTACACCGCCGCCGCGAGCTACGCCTCAGCCGTCAGCGGCGACTTCAACAAGGACGGATACGCGGACGCCGCGGTCGGCTTCCGCGACCCGGGCGGTGTCGGCCGGCTGCTCTGGCTCAAGGGCTCCGCGACCGGGCTCCAGCGCGTCGGCGTCTTGGAGGCGCGCGGCGGCCGTTCGCTCGCGGCGGGCGACCTCAACGGCGACGGCTACACCGACCTCGCGGTCGGCCAGCCGAGCACCACGGAGTCCGGGCACACCCTCAAGGGCGGCGCGGTCACGGCCGTCTTCGGATCGGCGACGGGACTGACCTCGACCGGACGCAAGACGTTCGGCCAGGACACCGCAGGCGTCCCGGACACCGGCGAGACCGGCGACGACATGGGCGCCTCCGTCTCCGTGGGTGACGTCAACCTCGACGGGTACGACGACATCCTCACCGGGCTGCCGGGTGAGGACATCACCCGAAGCGGTGTCGCCCAGACCAACGCGGGCCAGGTCATCCTGCTGCGCGGCACGTCCACAGGCCCGACCGCCACCGGCTCCGCCGCGTATCACCAGGACACCGCGGGTGTGCCGGGTACCACCGGGTCCAACGACCGCCTCGGCTCGTCCGTCTCGCTCACCGACCTGTCGGGCTACAGCCGGGCCGATCTGGCCATCGGCGCCGACGGCGAGGACGCGAACAACGGCACGATCCTGCAGTTGGACAACAGCGGCACCAGCGGCATCGTGACCAGTTCCGGTGTCTTCTACGGCACCACGGCACTGGGCGCACCCGCGGGCATTCGCATCGGCCAGGTACTGACGCCGTAACACCCACAGCACCCCGAACAGCGGCGAGGCCGGATCCGGTCACCGAGAAACGATCTTGACGTTCGCACCCCGGTCTCCGCGCAACGCACGGAGACCGGGGCTGACGACGCGCTCTGGCCGGCGCTGGGTGCTTTCACCTTCGTCACACGCGAGTGGTGTGCTGGTCAAGGATGGCCCGCAGCCGGTCGAGACCCTCGGCCTCACGCACGCCCCGCTTGGGCAGGACATCGAGGCACATGATGTTGGGATCCCGGCTGAGCAGGACGAAGTGATCTGCCGTCTCCCGGTAGCCCTGGAAGACGGACCACTTCTGGACCAACGTGCAGTGGTCGGTGCGGCAGGTGATCCCGGCCGGAGACACGGTGGCGCGGTACTCGCCCTGCCATCCGATGATCCGCTGCACGTGGGCGGCCTGTAGCCGCGGGTACCCCCACATCATCAGGACGAGGAACAAGAACGGAACTGTCGAGACCGCGTCGACACTCCCGCGGCCCACGGCGGAGACCAGCCAGTACCCTACGCAGAGTGCGAGGGACACGCCCCGCAGTAGTAGCCCGGTCCGCTTGATCCGCTCGCGGACCCGCAGGCCGACCAGTGTGTCGGCGGACTGAGGCCGATACACGAGCTGGACTGCGGTCCGCTCGTCCACGACATCCTCAGAGGTTTCCGCGCCGTTGTCGGTGCCTCCGGCGCTGTGGCCCTCGGCCATGGTCCCTCCCCGGTACGAAGACCTGCGGATCCTACCGAACCTCAGCGTCGGGGCGGACGGCCGCCGTGGCGGGGCAGGCGGCAATCCGGTATACCGCGCAGCCGGTCGGTGTCGGCCCTGTCCATGGCGCGCTTCGGCACTAGTGCGCGACGAGCAGGTGGGCGTCAGCAGGACGAATCCGGCGGCGGTCTCCATGTACCCGCCCGTCCCTTCTCCGGGGCGAGCCGGGCACGAGGTATACCCGCTTCCTTCCTCCGTGGCCTGGCTGCTGGGGGTCCACCCGGCAGTGAACGTGTGTGCCCCGCGCGACGATGGTCGCCGTCATGAGCCGAATCAGTCCGATGGCCCCACCACCGATCACGATCAGCTGAACGGCACTCCCTCTTGGGCGGTCGACCCGTACCGCGCCTTGACGTGTTGCATGTGCGTCAGCGTGCGGACCAGCCGGACAGCGAGAACGGCACAGACGATGTCGAGAAGGTCGGAGACCATGAGAAGGCCGAGACCCACCTTCGTCGGGCCGATCGATTCGGCCGTGTCGTAGACCGCGCCACCGGCCAGTGCGATGAAGCCCTGCGCGAGCCAGAAGCCCCACCACAGGTTGATCAGGCCACGGCCCGGCCGGTCGGGCGAATACGGTCCCACGGGACGGCTCGCGTCCCAGATGTCGAGGGTGATCCGTCGCGGGAACCACAGGTTAACGACCGGGATGAGCCAGCCCCAGCCGGTCCAACTGCGGCCACGTCGGTGAGTGCCGGGGGCGAAGACTTCGGCGTTGTCGCGCAATCGGAACAGCCAGCACACGTAGACGATTCCGGTGGAGAGGTAGAAGACGCTCTGGAGCAGGCCGAAGAGGTCGTAGTAGAGCTGCCGGTCCTCGACGCCGGGCACCGTCCACAGGGCCGCCTGGGCGCGCGGCATACTGCGCAGCAGGTCGTACAAATGGGCGCCTGAGGCGAGGGACAGCACATCCGTGACGATCACGGCACCGAGCAGCAGGGAGGTGGCCAGCCCCAGACCGATCGGTGAGCGCAGCACCGCGAGGTAGGCGGGCGAAAGGGCGGCGGTGTGCGTCGCATTCATGTTCACACTCCGACTAGCGACGCAGGCGTTCCAGGCGTCACACCCCAGCCACTCCAGGAACGGCGACGCGGTGCCCAACTCACCTGTCAGGGCAATCCAGTCCACTCGGGGTGACATTGACCGCCGTCGATGTCATGGCCCGTTGTGTCACCGAGTAGGGTCGGGGACTGGCACGGTGGCTGACGCTCCGTTTCCAGTTCCCGCCGCTTCAAACCCTGCATGCAGTTCTCCCGCACACGGCTTTCCGACATCGTTCACCGGCTGGCATGCGCCGTCGCTCTGTGCACGCTTCCGGTAAGACGGTAGACACCGAGCCGAGTGATCCACCCATAGGTAAACCGCGTGGCCCAGTTCCTGCCCGCGAGTCTGTGTTTCGCGCTGGCGAAAATCGCCAGCCGCTCGTGGACGTAGCCGTCGACCACGTTGAACTTCCGCCCTGAGTTACCGTTACGGAAGTACGCAGCCCAGCCCCGCAGCACGGGGTTGAGATCACCCCGGACGTGTGGGGAACCGGAGTGCTGATCCTCCCCAAACGTGGTCTGGGTGCTCCGCAGGACTCCGAACGACTGCGGTCACTGATCACCAAGCATCTCGCAGCCGCGTGAACGCAGGCGTCGGCTCGCGGCTCCCGAGGTGAGTAACGCGGCCCTGCCTCAAACTCGCGAATCGAGCGTCATCCGAGCGTCAAGAATCATGAACGAGGCCTCGCCACCGGCGCTCATGAGATCCTCGCCGCACCCTGAACCCGCAGGTCAGGCCAGTCTGAATGGCGGGCGCCCACCCGCCTCCGGAGTACCCGCTCAACGCCACGACGACAGACGCCACGGCGGATGACGGCCCGTTGGGGCCCCGGGCCGTCACTGAAAACTCACGTCGGGCGCAAGAGTGGTGCGCGACTCAATCCATCGGGTAGAAGTCAGGCTCCGGAAACAGCCTCGCGATCGAGAACGGCTCGAACTCCGGATCCGTCAATACTCGGTAGACGAACTCGGAGGTGCACATGCTCACTTGTTGCCAGGGGTACGGATCGCCTTGCGTGACGATGGGCCAGCTCGCCGGATCTTCCTCCGCGGACGCCAGCCAGAAGTAGTTGCACTCCATCTCACCGAACGCCCAAGGAATGAGCCCCCGCCGACCGGGCCGGTACATCTGGTACGGCTTGAAGACAGGGTCGGGCCCGTCTTCCGGGCTGAGGTCGAGGTATTTGTGCCAGATGCGGGCCAGGTCGAACTGCCCCGTGCCATCAACGGAAAGAACATTCAAGAATTCCGAGAATTCTCCCTTGCCAAATGCCTCGGCAAGCTCCTTGTAGTCCTCGGGCAGTGCCGTACCGAGATCTTCCTCAACGCTGTTCCACGGAATCTCGAGCCGAAGCGGATTCCAGTTCACGGCCTCAGCGATTCGCTCGATCCACATTCTCTTCACATTCCGATCGAAGGCTTGGACCGGGGGGCGCGCCAGGTATCCGGCACGCCCCCCGGGCTCACTCTATGGGGTGTTGTAGATCGGCACCGAATCGCTGGCGCCGCTCGAACTGCTCCAGGTTATATCGAAGCGGTCCGGCATCGGATCGGTGGCACTGGGGTAGTGGGCCATGACCTGATAGAAGACGGTGTTTCCGCTGTTGATCTCTTCGGCCACCGCGTCCTCCACCGTCGACATCGCCTTCCGGTTCACGTCGCGGTACATCGGCGCCAGGTTTCGGATGTCCTCACCGGAGCCGCCGAACCGGTTGGCGATCAGGTGTCCCCGGTCCAGTCCCTTCCGATAGAGCGGGCCGCCCTTCTGCATCGCCTTCGGGATGTACAAGGGGTCATCGGTAGGCCAGACCGTCGGGCTGCCGAAGATCCCGTCACCGCCGTAGATCTCACCGGATCCCTTGTCGACGTTGTTGACGTCGTGCCAGTTCAGGCAGGCGATCCCTCCCTGAGCACGCCCCGCGCCGTCGAGCGGCATGTAGTAGATCATGCTCTGACGGTTGTCGTTGCAGTCCTGCTGTTGGAACGGGAACCGGCTGGCGCCGCCCTTCCACTCCTTCTCGTCGTCGGGCCTGACGAGCAGACCTTTATCGTAGTCCGGCGTGTCACCGGGCTCCGATTCGTACCCGTTGGACGCCGTCTGGTTGTACCACCCGATGCCCGTGAGGAACGCGTCGGCGACAGTCAGCCATCCGCCCCTGGCCTTCTTCGCCCCACCTTCGGCCAAGGCTCCGATGCCCTTGAGGACGTCACCGCAGACGTCACACCCGAAGATGTGACCGTCCAGCTCGACGAAGCTGACGGGATTGCCACCGGTGAACGCGTACCGGTTCCCTGTGTAGGGGTCCGACCCAAGGCTCATGTCCGCGAGGGCCCCGTTGTACATGTCCCGGCTGGTGAACCGGTTGAGTCCCGGGTTGTAGTCCCGGAATCCCATGTCGTAGGTACCGGACTGCGCGTCCCAGCGCTTGGCGTTGAACCGGTAGGGGTTGTACGCCTCCTTGGTCGGATCGGCCGCTTCCGGCTTGTCGATGCCGGTGAACTCGTCCTTGTCGTTGGAGCCGTAGGCGGTGTAGCCGTAGGTGGACTTGGTGTCGCCGTCCTTGTCGGTCAGCGTCTCGACGTCCGTGTGCGAGTTGTAGCCGTAGAAGCCGTCCTCGCTGGTCCCGTCGGTGTTGTGCTTGACCTGGGAGAGACGCTCGCCCCACGGGCTGTACTGGTAGGACTTGGTGAGCTCGCCGGCGACTTCCTCACCCAGCACCTCGCTGGACATGCCGAGGTAGTTGAAGTCGGTCGTCTTGCCGTCCGCCGTCTTCGACGCGGTGCGGTCCAGCGGGTCGAACGTGTACTTCGTCGACTTCAACGCACCCGTGTCGTCCGTCGTCTGGGACTCCACGACGTGGTCGAATCCGTCGTAGACGCTGCGCTCAACGACCTTTCCGCCCGCGGTGACCGACTCCTGGCGGCCGAACGGGTCGTAGTTGTAGTTGGCGGTCGAGCCGGCCGAGGTGGCGGTCAGCAGCCGGTTGCGGTCGTAGTCGAACGTCGTGGAAACGCCCTTGACCGACTGGCTGATGACGTTGGCGTTGTCGTCGTGGACATAGGTGTCGGTGCCCGCGCCCGTGCCCGTCTTGACCGACTTGGCGAGTCGGTCGGCCGGGTCGTAGGTGTAGTCCGTGGTGGAGTCGAGGTACGCCGCGTGGTTGTCGGCGTTCATCTTCTTCGCCACGTCCTGCGCCTTGTTGCCGTTGTCGTCGTAGGCGTAGTTGTGCGAGGAGACGAGGGTGCCGGAGCCCTTCTTCTCCGTCGTCGACTTCAGGGAGCCGTTCAGGTAGTAGGTGGAGTCGACCGTGTTCTTGTTGGCCTTGGTCTCCTGGAGCTTCTGGCCGCGGTCGGTGTATGTGTAGGAGCTCACCTTCGGTGAGGCATCGGCCGCCGTCTTGCCGACCGACACCGTCTTGACCTGCTCTCGCAGGTCGTAGGTGTACTTGGAGAACTGGTCGGGGTGGGTGACCGTGTCCGTCTGGCCGTTGGCGTCGTACGTGTACGACGTGACCTTCTTCTCCGCGCCGGCCAGCGCCTCGGTCACCTTCGCGACCTGGTTCAGGCCCGTGTACGCCACCGTGTAGGCGTCGATCTTCGCGCCGGACGAGGTGTCGTCGATCGAGGCGAGGTTGCTGTTGACGTCGTAGGCGTAGGCGAAGGTGTGCTTTTCACTGTCGGTCTCACCGCTGGCGTCGCGCACGAGCTTGACCGCGTCCGCAACGACCGCACCACCACTGTTCTGGTCCAGCTTGAGCTTGCTGTCCTCGCCCTGCTTGAGGGTGTAGCTGCCCAAGCTGACCCAGGTGCCGGTGTTCGCCGTCTGGTCCTTCGTCGCCGAAGGCTCGGTCGTCGTGCCGTGCGCGAGGGTGTACTTGGCGGTGGTGGCGGCACCGGTCACCTTCGGGTACTTCACGTACGCCGTGTACGTGCCGTCCTTGGGGATGTTCAGCGTCCAGGTGAAGGCATCCGTGCCGGTGCCCGCCGCGTGCGTGCGGTGGTCGTAGCCCTGCTGGCCGGTGAGGTCTCCCGTCGCCCACGTACCGGTGGAGGAGGTGTGCTGGGTGTCGGAGTTGTCGACCAGCACGACCGACTTGCCGACCGGCACACCGTCGTCGGACTTCGACTTGAGCTTGCCGTCGGGGTAGTACGACCACGCCATGGTGCGGTCCGAGGAGCCGCCCGCCGAGGTCAGCGTGCGGGCCTTCTGCTGGCCCGTCTCGGTGTAGTCGTAGGTCGTGGTGATGTCCCACGGATCGGTGGACTTCCTCGTCCAGCCGTTGTCGAAGTACTCGTAGGTGGTGTCGTTGCGGACCGTCTCACCTGCAGAGGGCGGCAGCGAGGTCTTCGCCACCCGGCCCACGGCGTCGTACGACGTCTGGGTGTAGACGTCCGCCTTGTTGTAACGGCCGTCCGTCGGGTCGTACGGCTGGAACTGCTTGACCGGACGGTTCAGCGCGTCGTACTCGGTGCGCTGCGCGAAGTCGTCCGCGGTGCCCGTCGTCGCAGTGCCCCGCGGCGTGATGACCTTGGTGGTGTTGCCGACCTGGTCGTACTCGAACTGGGTCTTGCGGATCGTGGTCCCGGAGTAGGGGGCGCGGATCTCCTTCTGCTTGCCGCGCTTGTCGTAGTCGAAGAACGTGGAGTTGTTCTCGGCGTCCTTGGTCTCGACGACCAAGGAGTCCTTGTTGTACGTCCGCGAGGTGGACTTGCCGGCCGCGTCCGTGACCGTGGTGACCCGATGGTTCAGGTCGTAGGCGGTCTTGGTCATGTAGTCGTCGGGGTCGGCGGTGGCGTTCTTCTTCGGGTCCACCACCTTGGTGAGGTTGCCGACGCTGTCGTACGTGTAGGAGATCCTGTCGCCGTCCGCGTTGACCGCGGAGAGCAGCTGATAGACCTCGTCATACACGTTGGTCGTGACGTAGTCCGTCGCGTCGGACGTGGTCAGCGAACCCTTCGGCTCGGTCGTCGTCTTGAGGTTGCCGACCTTGTCGTAGGTGTACGTCGACTTCCGCTCACCCGATGTGGAGGTGTCCTTCGGTCCGGTGGCCGAGGTGATCTGGTCCGCCGCGTCGTACACCGCCGTGGATTCCGCGCCGTTGGGCGAGGTCGACTTGGTGGTGTTGTCGTTGGCGTCGTACTCCGGCTCCGGGGTGGTGATCAGAACCCCGGCTTCCTTGGGCACCGTCGCGACCTTGGGACGCCCGAAGGCGTCGTAGGTCTGGGTGACCTTCTTGCCGAGCGCGTCGGTGACTTCCTTGACCTGCCCACGCTCGTCGTACACGTAGGACGTCGGGTTGCCCAGCGCGTCGGTGATCGTCGCCGGGTAGCCCGTCGGGCCGAAGCCGCTGTTGGTCGTCGGGTTGCCCTTGGCGTCGATCACCTTGGTCAGCTGACCGTAGGCGTCGTACTCGTACTTGGTGGTGTAGTCGTCGGCCGTCGCAGTCGCGACGCCCTCGGGGTCAGTGACCGTCTTCAGATTGCCGAACGAGTCATAGCCGAACTGCCACTTGTTGCCCTCGGGAGAGGTCTTCGTGTGCAGGTCGGCGGAGAAACCATCCAGACGGGTCTGGTAGCTGTACTGCTGCGAGTTCGCCGGGTACGTTCCCGGAGCGCAGTCGGCCGCGGGCGGCACACCTGCCTTGTTGTTCTCCGCCTCGCGTTGCCAGAGCGGGTAGCCCGTTTTCTGGTCGTAGCAGTAAGCGGTCTTGGCGCCGTTGTCCTCCTCCAGATACGTGACGTTGTTGTCCGCGTCCCAACTGATCTTGGTCGTCTGGGACTTGGCGTTCGTGGTCTGCACGGGACGGCCGAAGTCGTCCGTCACATGAGTCGCCGTGTGGGACTCCGCGTCCGTGACCTTGCTCTCGGTGAACTTCGCGTTCGACGCGTCGACCGCGTAGCTGAAGCCGGTCGCACCGTTCAGCCGGTCCGTGACCGTCTTCGTCCACCAGTGGTACTTCGGGTCGTCACCGGACTGTGGTGCGTAGTACGCCAGGGACGTGCCGTTGCCGCGCGGGTCGGTGACCTTGACCAGCTTGACGTTCTTGTTGCCCTGGGTGGCGTCGTACGTGAACTTGAAGTTCTTCGGCTGCGAGTTGCCCACACCGTCGGTGAACTGCCCGAGCAGACCTTTAGCCGTGTAGTAGAACTCAACCTTCCGACCGGAGATGTCGGTGACCGAGCGGATGTGGTCGTAGATCTTCGAGTTGTTGAGGTTGCCGGTGTCCGAGGTCAGCACACCCGAGTCGTTGATGTACTGGTAGCCGTTCTGGCCCTTGTCCCAGTACTCGACGTTCAGCGACTGCCGGCCCGCCGGGTCGGTGATGTACTTGAGGAACTTGGTCGGCTTGTTGTTGGACTTCCGCTCCTCGTACGTGAACAGCTGTGTGTTGCCGTTCTTGTCGATCGTCGAGGTGAGGTATCCGTCGCAGCCGAACAGGAACCGGGTCCCGTCCGGGCGGGTCATCGTCCAGGCGTCCGGGATCGGGTCCTTGGCCGGGGTGCAGTCCAGGCCCGCCTTGGCCGACAGCTTGTAGTGGACGCCGGCCGGCGCCTTCCACACGCTGTTGGTGGCATCCCAGCGGAACACATGGGTCGTGCCGTCACCGTCGGGCAGGCGGATCTCGGTCGGGTTGGGCTTGGGATGGAAGTCCAGCGGCGCGCCGAGCCGGATCGGACCGGCGGCCTGCATCGACCAACCATGACCGGAGACCGTGTCGGACGTGTCGAGGGAGTTGTAGGCCATGCGGAAGAACGTGCTCAGGCCCCGGCCGGGGTTGCTGAACGCGTTGTACGACCACACGCTGTTGCCCGACGAGAGGTTGTTCATCACCGTCGAGCCGGCGCCGGTGTTCTTGCCCGCGTAGGCATAGAACTTCTCCATGCCCAGCGAGTTGGAGGTCGGGTCCTCGACCGCCACGCTCTGTTTCAGCGGGGTGATCGTGGGGTTGGTGACCGAGAGCCAGGAGCCGTCGGCGATCTTCTTCACGTCCCAGCCGAGGACGTATTCGGTGCGCTTGTTGCCGCTGTCCGAGTTGATCGGTGTCTTGACCGTGGCCTTGACGGTGGCGGACTCGCCGGGGATCAGGGCCGGGATGGCGGTGGCCGCCTGGTTGCCGCCGGTGGTGACGTCGGTGCCGTCGGGCAGCTTCCACGTGTAGGAGAGCTGGCGTTCACCGGCAGCCCACGCGGCGCTCGTGGTGTTGGTGACCGTGAAGTCCACCGTGTACGTGGAGTTCGGCGTCATCCGGGACGGGGTGGTCGGCGCGTAGTACGTGTCCTCGGTCGTGGAGTCGACGTAGATCACGCGCAGCAGCGGGCCGAGCTGCCAGTCGGCGGCCTCCGAGGCCAGCCACAGGGTGCGTTCCTGCTGGGTGGCATCGGTGTCACCCGCCAGTTTGACCAGGGCGCCGTTGTTGTTGGCGGGCGTCTGCACCCAGCTCTTGGTGAGGGTGGTGGCGTCCCACCAGTGGCGTCCGACCTCGTCGGTGAACTGCGGCACGGTGTCCGAGACCGTGGCCGAGAAGTCGCCGCCGGGAGCGGTCCAGGGGGCCGAGGTGGCCGACTGGTTCCAGGTGGCGGTGGTCTCGTCGAAGGTCTTGTTCAGGCCGTGGAGTTCGTAGACAGCGCCCGCGGAGGTGTTGGTGGTTTCCGCGCCCCACAGATACATCCGGCCTTCGAGGACGGTCGCCGTGGTGGGGATGGCCGCGGTGTTGAACTTCAGTGCGGCCCGGGTGGTGCCATAGGTGCCGGAGTTGTCGCCGGTGCTGAGCCACTTCTGGCCGACCCCGAAGGACTGGATGGTGTCCTGGTTGGTGGTGGGCTGCTGGGAGGAGAGTGTGGTGTCGGTGACGTCGTCGGTGCCCTGGAGCAGGCGCATGGTGCGGCCCGGCTTGGGGATGCCGACGGTCCGTGTCGGTGAGCCGAGCAGCTGCCCGTCGGCCGTCTTGACCACGATCTGGTAGTAGTACGATCGGCCGATCTCCGGTGTTCCGGCCCCGTTCGGGGACGGGACGGCGGTGGTGTCGGTGTATGTGGTCGCGGTCTTGGCGATCGGCGCCACCAGGGTGGCGGACGACGGCGTGAAAGCCTGCTGGGTCGACCGGTGCAGCTGGTACTCGGCGACATCGAGCGTCGTGTCCCCGGTGTCGTTCTTGTACGCGGGCCAGCTCAGCTCGGGACCGGTGGAGTGCACGACCTCCGGCGAGTTCAGCGAGGTGCCGACCTTGCCGTACGTGACGGTCAGCCGTGGGATGGTCGCTGTCTCTCCGCCGTACGTGGAGCCGTCGGCGGCCTCGTAGCGCGGGCCGCCGGTCGGCGCGGTGGCCGACTCGTCGGTGGCCTTGAGCACGAATCCGTAGTTGGTGGCGGTCCCGGAGACCCACTTCTGGACGGTGTCGGTGACCGGGAAGTTGTGCCACTGGTTGTACTCGCCGGTGTTCTTGACGATCGAGGCGGGGTTCACCAGGCGTACGGCGTCGGCCATGGTCCGCTTGGTGGAGTCGCCCGTGTCGCCGAGGACGATCTTGTCGGCGTTGCCTTTGTTGAAGTCCAGCTGGGTGCTGGTCAGGGCCTTCCAGGTCGACGTGGTCCCGGCCGTCTGGTCGACGGTGTAGTTGTGGGTGAGGCCGTCGTGGAGGACCTTGTACGGGGCAACGGTGGTGTTGTCGGCCAGCGGCGAGTAATGGGCCTCGACGCGGTACGACGCGGTCTCCGCGATCTGCGGCTGGTAGGTGTACGTCTCGCCGGTGGCCGCGTTCTTGTTGTAGGTGTAGTCGCTGCCGATGTTCGCCGTGCTGGTGGTGGTGACCCTCGGCCACTCGCCTACCGCGGCCGTTCCAGCGTCACCGTCGTCGATCTGCACGGTGGTGCCGGACAGCTCTCCGACCAGGGCGCTGGTGTTGGACCAGGTGGCGCCGGCCTCGGTCCAGGTGCCTGTGGCCCGGTAGGCGCCGATGGTGACATCGTTGGCGTTGGTGGTGTGGGACTGGTCGAAGTACATGCCCAGGCGGGCCGAGTCGACCTTCACCCCTGACGGGATCTCCGACAGCGGGAACTCCACGAGGGAGCGGGAGATTCCGGTGTCGGTCTTGCCGGCCGACAGCTTCCAGGTGGTGTTGAAGTTGGTGGACGGCTGGTCCGACAGGACCATGGTGTCCTTCGAACCGGTCGCGTCCGGGGTGATGGTGATCGTCGGGTCGATCACCACCGGGTACTGGCGGCCCTTGTCGGCCAGCCACTCGGTGTCCGGTGCGACCGTGATCTTCCAGTTGTCACCGTCCTTGGTCAGCTTCTGGGCGACCTCGGTGCTGTAGGTGCCGCCGGTCGGTGACGTCGAGTCCTTCGCCGCGTCCGTCATGTATGGGGCGGGGATGACCATGACCGGGGTCTGAGGGGCCTCGCCGTACAGGGCGATGGAGCCGTCCTCGCGGGACGTGGGCTTCAGACCGCCCGCGTCCAGCGTGAAGGTGAACTTCACCGCTCCGTCCGGGCGCTCGGCCAGGACGATGTTCTCCTTGACCTGGCCCGGCTCGACGACGTATTCGAGGTCGGCGCCCTCGACGGCGTTCGGATAGGTGACCTTGGCGCCCTTGGCCGCGGGCTTCAGGTCCTTGCCGCCGAGGCTTGCCGCAGCGTCCAGGCCGAGGGTGACGGACTCGCCGCCCTCGCCTTCGATCCGCACCAGCTCGCCCGGCTTGGAACCGAAGTAGGTCCGGCCGAGGTTGGCGGTGTTGGCGTAGTCGAAGCCCGTCTTCGAGGTCTCCCGCACGGAGACGTCGATCGGCTTCCAGGTCTTGTTCTGCTCGTCCTGGTACGCGGTGGGGACCGCAGTCAGTTCGGCTTCGACGCGACCGTCCGAGAGCTCGAAGAACCGGGCACTCGGAGTGCGCCGGTTCTTCAGCTCCTTGACCCGCTTCGGCTTGGGGTCTTTCGCTCCCTTGGGCAGTTTCTCGCGGCTGGATATCTCCAGGGCGTTGGCCGGTTCGGGTTCCTCCTCGTCGGCGAACCACCCCTTGACTGCGTCGAAGACACCCGTCTTCTCGCCCCTGTCGCCGCTTGAATCCGCCGCTGCCGCTGGCGTCACAAAGGCCATGGTCGGGAGCAAGGTCCCCACCACGGCCGATGCGACGAGACCGGCGAGCAGTCTTCGGTGTCGCATTCTCACGTACGGTCCGCCTTCTTCTTCGCGCCATTTGCGCTGCATTTTCGCCACCGGTAACCACTTCCGGACGCCCTGGCCTGCTTTTGGGCATGCCAAAGGCGCGATCGGATTCGGGACCGGAGCGCTCTCAATGAATCAAAGCGCGTTCTATACATGTCGATGATGAGGCGTCAACAAGACGGAAGATTGGGACTCTTCACCGCACGCCACTCGAAGTCAGACACTTCACCGCATTGCAGCGACACATTTTTTGGGCGAATTGTCCGTAGGGTTTCACACGGTGCTCGATGTGGGTTATAACCAGCCGGATTTGAATGTCATTCACTCCTGAAGGGAACTCGTATGGGCAGACGTCCGGAACTCCGATCGGTGGTCCGGCCCTGCGAATGCGTTGTTCCGCCTTCGACCGGTCGGGCAATTCCTGCCCTGGTCGCCTCTCGTATCGGAGACGTCCCCGCCCCATGAGCACCGACACCCCGAGCACCGATACCGCCGATGCCGCTTCCGGGGCGGAACCGGCTGAGCACCGTCCTGAGCGCTCCGGCACCGACCGCCGCACACTCGTCGGCGTGGCCGTCACCGTCCTGCTCGCAGCGGGCGTGGTCACCTACGGCATCCTCGCCACCCCCGACGAGCCGAAGGCGAAACCGGTGCCGGCCGCCGCCGTCACCTACGAGGTCCGTGGTTCGGGCACGGTGAAGATCGACTTCATCGCGCACGGCAAGCAGACCAAGTCCCTTACCGTCTCCGGCTCCGAACTGCCCTGGCGCAAGAACGTCAAGGTCGCGCTCGGCACCGAGCCCACCGTGCGCATCGTGCTCGACGGCAAGGGCGGCGACGCCGACTGTGCCGTAGCCGTCCGCGGCAAGCACGTCCAGCGGTCCACAGCGGCCGGCCCGTACGGACGGGCGACCTGCAGCGCCCCGCTGCCCCCCGCCCGGAACGCCTCCGACCCCACTTCCGAGAACGGCGAGACCCCGTGAACCTCACCCGCAGCACCCTCGCGGCCGCCGCTCTCGTGCTCGCCGCACTCCCCGTCCCCTCCGCTGCGGCGACCGCACCCGCCGACGGCGGCGAGACCCCTACCGGATCCGTCTCCACGTACGGCATCTCCGAGGTGAGCAGAGGCGGCCAGGTACTCACGACACGGAACACCGGTGAGTTCAGCCTGCTCGGCATCACCTGGGACGATCCGCGCGCCCAGCTCGGCGGAACCGCCGAGATCCGGGTACGGGACGCGAAGAGCGGTATCTGGTCCCCGTGGCGCGCGCTGGACACCGACGTCCGTACACCGGAGTCCGGGCCGGACCACGAAGGCCCTGAGCTCCGGGCCGGCACCCAGCCCCTGTGGGTAGGCCCGTCGGACGGTGTCCAGGCCCGCATCACGGGCACGAAGCTCCCGCAGGGACTGCGCGTGGACCTGGTGGACCCCGAGGGCGGCACGGCACTGGACCGAACCGCAGCGCTGGGAACCGCTACCGCGGCGGGTGCACCCGTGATCACCTCGCGTGCCCAGTGGGGCGCCGACGAGTCACTGGTCGCCGACCCGCCGACGTACACCACGGACACCAAGGCGGTGTTCGTGCACCACACGGCCGGCACGAACGACTACACCTGCGCCGAGTCCGCCTCCCTGATCAGAGGCATCCTCACCTACCACGTGAAGTCCAACGGCTGGAACGACATCGGCTACAACTTCTTCGTCGACAAGTGCGGAACCCTCTTCGAGGGACGCGCCGGCGGGATCGACCGGCCGGTGTACGGGGCGCACACCTACGGGTTCAACACCGACACCAGCGGCGTCGCCGTCCTCGGCGACTTCAACACCGCGAGCACCACGCCCGCCGTGCGCGACGCGATCGCCCGGCTCGCGGCCTGGAAGCTCGGCCTGTACGGCATCAACCCCAGCGGTACGACTGTGATGACGGCCGGCGCGGACAACGGCAAGTTCACACAAGGCCAGCAGGTCACCATGAACCGGATCTCCGGCCATCGTGACGGCTACCCGACAGAGTGCCCGGGCACCAACCTCTACGACGACCTGCCCGCGATCCGCACAGCAGCAGACGGTGTCAACGCCCGCTCCGTGTACGGCGACACCAACGGCGAGGGCCGCGCCGACCTCTCCGTGGGTGTGCCGCGAGCCACCGCGAACGGGCATGTGGGCGCGGGCCAGGTGAGCGTGGTGCCCGGCACCCCCACCACTCCCTACGCGGCCAACCGGTCGGTGGTCACTCAGGAGAGCGAAGGCGTACCCGGCGGTTCCGAGGACAACGACGGCTTCGGCTCGGCGAGCGCCTTCGGCGACGTCGACCATGACGGCTATCAGGACCTCGTGGTCTCCTCGCCCGGCGAGGAGGTCACCGCAGGCGCGAGCGACGAGGGCGGCATCAGCGTCCTGCTCGGTGGCCCCAACGGCCTCACCGGCCAAGCCGGCATGATCAACGAACCGGTGGGGGTCCGCACCGGCAACGCCCGTTTCGGAGCGGCCCTGGCCACAGGCGACTTCGACGGGGACGGCGGCGACGATGTCCTCGCGGTCTCGCCCGGGGCGGGCCGCGCCTGGACCGTGGACGGCGCCGACCGCCGCTTCTCCACGCCGCTCACCCTCTCCGACGGGCCCGTCCAGGACGCCGCCGTGGCCACCGGGGACTTCGACCGCGACGGCTTCGACGACGCGGCACTCACCTTCCGGACGGCGGGAGGCTCCTCCCCGCTGGTGCTTGCGCGGGGTTCGGCAGGCGGACTGCGCACCGACAGCGCGACGATCCTCGACGGGGCCGGTGGCCTCGCGACGGCCGCCGGCGACCTCGACGGTGACGGATACGCCGATCTGTCGGTGGGACGACCGACGGCGGACTCGGGCAGCGGAGAGATCGTCACGTACCACGGCTCCTCCGACGGCCTTCGGACCGCTGACGCAGCGGTGATCGGCAGCGACGATCTCGACGCGGCGGGCGTCGGCAGCGAGACCGGCACCTCACTCGCCATCGGCGACACCGACGGTAACGCGCACCCCGATGTCCTCGTCGGCGCACCGGGCGGTGCGGGGCGCGCGTACCTGCTGCACGGCTCCGCCGAAGGGCTCACCACGGCCGGTGCGGTCTCCTTCGTGCAGGGCTCGGGCGGAGTTCCGGGAGCTGCCGAGACCAACGACCGGTTCGGGTCCGCGGTGGTGCTGGCCGATCTGAACGGCGACGGCACGGCCGATCCGGCGCTCGGGGCCGAAGGCGAGAACTCCGGCGACGGCACCGTGATGGCCATGACCGGGGGTATGGGCGCCTCGTACGGACCCTTGGCCCTCGCGACCGGCGCCGGCCACGGAATCGGCGCCGTTCTCACCAAGTGAACGAGTGCCACTGCGAGTGTGATGCCGCTCGCAGCGTCATGCGGGCACCTGAAGCTCCCTCGACAGGATCGATCTGCTTGCGAGTGACGGAGAGACAATGAACGAGAGTCGACGCATGCGCGCCGGTCGCGGATTGCTGATCACGGGGATACTCCTGGCGTCCTTGGGGGTCGTCACGACCGCGGGAGTGCTCTGGTCCGACCGGGGCTTCTACACGGTGACGATTGCCAGCGTGGGGATGGAGCCCACCTACCGCGAGGGCGACCGCGTTCCGGTCGAACGGTCCGGTGGCGAAGACCTACGGCGGGGCGATGTCGTGCTCTACAAAATGTCGAACAGGTACGGCGAACTGCCGGTCCCGCAGCGCGTCATCGGGCTCGGTGGCGATCACGTTGTCTTCGCCGACGGGACGCTGACTGTCAACGGAGCACAGGTCAGCGAGCCTTATGTGAAGGAGGCGGATGCCGGGCTGGGCACACCGCCCTACGACGTGAACGTGCCTCCCGGCCGCATGTTCCTCCTGGGCGACAACCGCGGGAACTCGAATGATTCGCGGTTCTTCCTGAGTGAGGACTCCGGCACCGTACCCACTACCGCGGTCCAGGGCCGCGCGCTCAAGAACGGGACCGCCCCGATGATGCAGGGACTGGCCGTGGTCCTGGGCGTACTCCTCACCGTAGGCGGCGGCATCTGCGTTCTGACCGGTTGGCCGGCCCGCCGGCGGCGGGCAGCAACGACGTGCACCGCATACAACATGTGAGGGCCGCGGGGGCTACGGTGCTCCGTCGGCCCCCGCCGCGTTCCTTGGGGCCGGCTTCGACGCATGCTTACCGGTGCCGTGGGCGTGCTCCGCACTCCTGCCTTGTGAGGGAGAGGCCGCCGGGGGATTCTTCGACTGCCCCGGCGCAGCTGTCCTGGCCGGCTTCCCGGGCACCGAAGGGACGGCCTCGTCCGCACCGGACAACGTGGCACAGTAGCCGTCCACGGCACCCTCTCCACCTGCGTCGTCCACCAGTTGCCGGAACGCCGCACCCCGGTGCTTGCCGTTGCCCTTGCTCCATGCGTGGCACAGCGCCACTTGACTCCGGGGTACCGGATCGTCCGCCGAACCCGAGGCCGAGGGCGCCGGTGACGGGGTGCTCCGGCCCGTCGCCTCGTGTGTACCGCCAGGGGTGCGCGGGGCGTCCACGCCCCGCCGAGATCCGGGGCTTTCGACAGGGTTCTCGACAGGGCCGTCGGCCGGGCGGAACGGATCCGGGAACACACCGGGGTCGGCGGCCAGTGCCAGCCCGCCGAGCGTAACGGTGGCGAGGGCTGCCCCGAGCGCCGCCCTCAGCGAGACAGGGGCGGAGAACCGACGCCGGGCCGGGCGCCAGTCGTCGCGCCTTCGGACACGCCGCGGTCCGACGCCTTCGGCTGCACTGCCCGCCTCCCGGAATGCCGCGAGCGCCCGCTCGACGCCCGCTGGCTCGACGCCGCCTCGGACGGCATCCGCGAGCGCCTCGATCTCGGGCGTGACGAACGCTGCGTCCGTCGCTTCCGCCTTGCGTTTCATGTCTCATCCCTCAGCGTGCCCGACGCAGCGTGCGCCGCGCTCTCCGCCCGGCTTCCCGAGGTCAACTGCTCGGCCAGCCGCTTCAGCCCCCGATAGGCGGCCGTCCGCACGGCGCCCGGCCGCTTGCCCAGCACCCGTGCCGTGGAAGGTCCGTCCAGCCCCACCACCACCCGCAACAGCACCGCCTCCGCCTGGTCCGGCGGCAACCCGACGATCTGTCCCAGCGCCCACTGCGTCGACATCGACTCCAACACCGCGTCCATCGTGTCCGCCTGCCCCGGCAGTTCCAGGACATCCTGCTCGATGAGCGACGTTTGGGGTCTTCGCTTCTGCTTACGAAGGTGGTCCAGCGCCCGGTTTCGCGCGATGGTCGCTGTCCAGCCGCGAAATCCCCCGCCGTCGCCCCGAAAACGCTTCAGGTCCCGGGCGATCTCCAACCAGGCCTCCGAGGCGACATCCTCCGCGTCGTTCCCGACCAGCCCGCGCATGTATCCGAGGAGTCCTGGATGCACGAGCCGATACGCCGTCGCGAAAGCGTCCTCATCCCCCTGCTGAGCAAGCGACACAGCAATCCCGAGCTCCACGTCAGACGCGTGCGTACGACGCCGATTCCCGCCCCTACCCACACGTGCCTCTTCGATCGTCCAGCGTTCTTCCCCGCTCCTTCTGCGTCCTGACGCACAGAAATGTCACAGCAAGCGGAACCTTCGCTTCACCGACCTTCTCGGCCCGGAAGGTCAACTCATCGTACGGCCTTCATGGGTACGCGGCCGTGCAGCAGGAAGTACATCTGCTGCACGGACTCCTCCGGCCCGGCCGCAAACCGTTTGGCCACCTTTCCGATCGGATTCCACACCCGCCCGTCGGGCATCCGAACTCCCACCAATTGACCGAAGAGCTCCTGCTGCCCCCTGTCGAAGTCCACCCACTCGGCACCGGCCCGCCTTACGAACACCTCACCCGCGTAGGCCCCGAGCCAGAACAGCTCACGTGCCACGCTCCACTGCTCCGGTCCAGCGCCACGGAGCCCATCGGTGATGCGGTCCACCACACGCAGGCTCGCCACCGAGTAGTCCAGAGGCAACCGGTTCCGCACCGTCACCCTCCGAATGAACTCAGCCACCCCCACACGCATCTCACCGGCCGACAAGAGACGTCTCTGTTCCCCACCCAAACCCACCGCAGCCCGCCCCCAGAACTCGTTCGCTTCCGAGAGCCTCACGCGGACACCCGGCAGGGAACCCCTTTCGTTCCCTCCCCAAACCAAGCGAGGCCGCGTCCTCAAACGTCACAGTGACAACCAGCGTTCGGGGGGACGCGGCGATGGCTACGGGTGGGGGTCAGGTCGTGGGTGGAGCCCCTACCTCTGAAGACGCGCCCCTGGCAAGCCCTCAGATCCGGTATCGCGACCCCTTCGACGCACGCCCGAAGCTGCCCGCTGAACTGCGAAAACGCCGACCAGATTCCAGCCGCGTTCGACGCCGAACCATAAATGACAAGCTTAGGCGTCTGATTCGAACGGGTCAGGCCTGCGCGGAATCGCACTCCGCCCGACGGTCGTCAATCCGAAGAGATCGTTGCGGCACCGCCTCGGATTCAGTGGTACGGAGCGTTGCCGAAATCGGGACAGAACTCCGGAACGGAAAGGCGCGGCATGCCGCGATCCGGCACAAGTGACCGGTTCCGAGACTTTCGACTGATGGCCAACATTTGCCTATTGTTGGCCATTTGTCGCCTGATGCGAATGTCGTTGACATGCACATGGGCCACTGGTAGATGATGCGCCCTGCCGGTGCGTCGGGCGGTGAATGATGCCGCAGTAATGCGGTGTCAAATGCCGTTGCCCCATGTTTCCGGCTGCTCACGCACTGCCGGAATCCGTGCTTTCCACCGCGGATTCCCTTTCTTTCGTGTACGAATTGGCGCCCGCCCACGGGAGAGCGCCGAAATCATGAGGGGGCGGCATGAGAAGAACAGCAACGCGAGCGAGACCCATACGGGTGATCGCCGTGACGGTGGTCACGGCGATCACCATGTCTGTCTTACCGCAAGCGGCCTACGCGCTTCCGGCGACAAACGGTGGGGGGGAGGGCAAGGGCCCGTCCGAGGGTCTGATCGCCACCATCGGGAACTGGTTCGACGGCGACGACGACGCCGGTCCCGAAGCACCCGAGACCGGCGGAGAACCGACCCTGCCGAGCCGCGAGAAGCTCCCCAAGGGCGCCCCGGCTCCGAAGGCCCACCGGGTCGCCGAACTGAGTGCCCGGCGCACGCCCCACGCACGGTACTGGCGCATGTCCGACGGCCGGGTGCAGGCCGAGGTGTCGGCCGTACCCACCGGCTACCGGGCGGGCAAGAAGTGGAAGGCGATCGACCCCGGCATCAAGGCTGTCGACCGGCCGGGATACGCCTTCGCCAACACCACCAACACCGCCCGCACCTGGTTCGGCAAGAAGGCCGACGGCCTGGTGCGCTTCGAGACCTCCGACGGCCATGTCGTCACCCTCGGGCTGCCGGACGCCGGAGCCCTCGCGCCGGTGGCCCGGGACAACCGGGTGACCTACCGCGACGCGGTGTCCGGCGCGGACCTCGTCTACGAGGTCGGTCCGGGGCGGGTGAAGGAGAACATCGTCCTTCGTGAACGCCCGGCCGGCCCGCTGTCGTTCACCTTCACGCTCGACCCGGGCGGACTGACGCCCAAGGCCGGCAAGGACGGCGCCGTCCGGCTCTACGGCGAGAGCAAGGACCCCGTCCTGGAGTTGCCGCCCGCGTTCATGACGGACGCCAGGAAGGACGCCGAGTCCCCGTACGGCACGGCCCACAGCACCGATGTCACGCAGAAGCTCACCCGCGCGGGCAAGAGCTGGAAACTGACGGTAACCCCGGACGCCACCTGGCTCGCCGCCCCCGAGCGGCGGTTCCCGGTCACCATCGACCCGACGATCGCGATCTCGCCGCCGCCGTCGCAGGCCCAGGACGTGATGATCTCCTCGGACGGGCCGAGCGACAACTACGACACCAGTTGGCGGCTCTCCGTCGGCAACACCACCACCGGCAGTTCCCGGGCCCTGCTGCGGTTCCCGGTGAGCGGCATCCCGTCGGGCACCCGGCTCGACTCCGCCGACCTCCGGCTTTACTACGACCAGTCGCACACCACCAGCGACGACGAGGTGGGGCTGGAGGCGCACCGCGCCACCGCGGACTGGAACGAGTCGACCGCCACCTGGAACAGCGCCAAGGACCTGACCGGCGAGCTGTCCGGCACCTCCGTGATCGTCGACGACGGCGACTCCGGCACCACGGCCGCCAAGGGCTCCTGGCCGGCGTCCGGCAACACCGCGTACACGCAGTACGCGGTGAACAAGGACTACCTGTACAACAAGGACTCGGTGGCCGGGGACACCTACACCTGGCAGCCGAACCTCCCCGAAAGCGGCGACTACCTGGTCGAGGCGCACTCCGTGCCCGCCGAGGACCGGGCCACCAACGCGCCGTACACAGTGACGCACGACGGCGGCAGCACTGCGCGGAACGTCGACCAGCAGGCCGGGTCGGGCGGCGTGTGGCGGGCGCTGGGCACCTACCCGTTCAAGGCCGGCACGCTCGGCAAGGTCGTCCTGGGTGACGGTCCCGCCTCCACCTCGACCGGGGTGATCGCCGACGCCGTGCGCTTCACCCGGGGCGGCGTCGTCACGAAGAAGCCGGCGGAGTCCAACACCTGGCACTCCTTCCCGGTCACCAAGACCGTCCAGCAGTGGATCGACGGCACCTACGCCAACCACGGATTCGTGGTCAAGGCGGGCGACGAGAGCGCGACCGCACCCAAGGGCGGCCCCCGTTACGAGGGCAGCGAGTACGCCTACAACGGCGAGACGGTCAACTACCCGCGCCTCGTCCTCACCTACGGCCGCCCGGGCGTGGACCTGGCGGCCCCGAGCACCATCCACGCCACCGGCGCGGAGCTGAACTGGTCCGCGTACCAGGACCCTTCGGCGAACTCCGGTGACGACCTGGCTGAGTACCAGGTGCACCGCTCCGTCTTCCAGAACTTCGCCCCCTCGGCCTCCACCCTGGTCGCCCCGGTGGCACCCGACACGACGGCCTTCACCGACAGCTCCGCCGTGCCCACCCGGGCGGACGACGCCGACCCGCTCGGCCGCGCCTACTACTACATGGTCGTGGTGAAGACCCGGGACGGACAGACGGTCCAGGCCCCGACCCGGCTGGCACGCCTGCCCAAGGCGGGCCGCACCATCAAGCTGATCGAGGCGTCCCAGGACGCCACGCTCACCGCGGGGCAGCCGGCGCAGCCGCACGACACCATCGCGGACGGCGGCGCCTCACACAACTGGCTCATGGCGGGCAACAGTTCGGCCACCTACGGCACCAGCCGGGCCGCGGTGAAGTTCCCCGGGCTGGGCATCCCCGCCACGGCGCGGGTACTGGACGCCCAGGTGAAGCTCTGGGGCTTCACCACCGTCACGGACGCCGCGGGAGCCAGGTACGAACTGCGCCCGCTCACACGGGCCTTCGACGAGGCGACCGCCACCTGGCAGAAGGCCGACTCCACCGCCTCCTGGACCACCGCGGGCGGCGACACCGGCAGCCCGGTGTCCGACCTCGGCTCCTTCACCAACGACCCGGCCAGCCGCGACTGGAACGTGTCCTCGATGGTGCAGGGCTGGGTGCGCGACCCCGCCACTCAGCACGGTGTGCTGATCAAGCTCGCCGACGAGGCCGGTCCCAAGGAACGCACCGTCTTCGTCTCCTCCGAGGGCGTCGAGCCGAGGCTGCGGCCCCGCATCGCGATCACGTACATCGACTCCACCACCGAGTCGACGTACTACGCGCCGCAGACCCCGGCGCGGATCACCCCGAACAGCGATCACACCGTCGAGTTCACCCTCACCAACACCACCACGTCCATCTGGAAGGCCGGCACCCACGCCCTCAGCTACCGGTGGGCGCTCCCGGACGGCACGGACGTCACCAGCGGCGGCAACCAGCTCCAGACGGCCCTGCCCGCCGATCTGCTGCCCGGCGACTCGGTCACCGTGCAGGCCAAGATCCGCGCCCCCATCAACTCCGACTCCGGCAACAAGCGCACCGAGCACGTCCTCACCTGGGACGTCCGGGACACGGCGGCGGGCACCTGGCTGTCCGGCACGGGCGGCATACCCGGACTCCGGCAGAACGTCACCGTCGAGGACCCGACGTCGGACCAGCTCGGCCTGGAGAAGTACTACTCGTACAACGGCAAAAACACCGGCGCGGGTTCGTCGCTGATGAACAACACCGCCGCCGGGAACAGCGTCTGGCAGTACAACGCCCTCAGCAACCCGGGCCGCGGCCTGAACACCTTCGTCCGCTTCGCCTACAACACCCAGGACACCTCGGACACCGTCGCCGGTCATGGCTGGTCCGTGCAGGCCGCGGGACCGATCCGGCTCGGCGCCCCGCTGGACTTCCACCCGAACCCGAACCCGCGGGAGGTCCGGCTGCCCGACGGGGACGGGACCACCCATGTCTTCCGGGCGCAGGACGACGGCACATGGAAGGCGCCGGCCGGCGTCCACTTCCGGCTGTCGGCCAAACCGGGACTGGACTGCACCCCGGCAAAGGACCCGGTACCGGACGCCTGGACGATGACCCGCCCGGACGGCACCCGGTTCCTGTTCGGCTGTGACGGCTACCAGACGTCCGTCGTCGACAAGAACGGCAACACCCAGACGTTCACATACGAGGAACGCAAGTCCAACAACAAGCCGACGAAGTTCCTCAAGTACATCACCGATCCGGCCGCGCGGCAGACGCTCACCGCTACCTACTACACCAAGTCGGACACCAGCAGCCCAAAGATCATAGACCACCTCAAGTCGATGACCGACGTCTCGGGCCGCAAGCTGGCCTTCGAGTACTCCGACAAGGGACTACTGACCAAGCTGACCGACGGCGCGGGCTCGTCCCAGCCGAAGGTCTTCGGCTTCACGTACGACGCCGAGCAGGGCAACAAGAACGTCAAGCTGGTCGAGATCACCGACCCGCGCGGCCAAGCCACAGGCCTCGACTACTACTACCCGAACGAGGGCGACGACCCCAAGTACCACTGGTGGACCCAGACCATCACCGACCGCATCGACGGCACCACCGAGTTCGCCTACGCCCCGGGCACGGCCGACACCCGCTTCACGTCCACGGTGGTCACCGACGCCGAGGGCCACGACACCACGTACGTCACCGACGACTACGGGCGCCCGGTGCGGTCCGTCAACGCCAAGTCGCAGCAGACCGAGCTGGCGTGGGACGCAGACAACAACGTCACCTACATGGAGGAGCACAACGGGGCCGTCACCGCGTACTGCTACGACGCGCTCACCGGCTACCCGCTGTGGAAGCGCACCGCCGAGCACAACACGGGCGGGGTTCCGCCGCAGAGCGACTGCGCGCCCGACAAGCACCCGGTCAACGCCCAGAAGTTCGAGTACGTCAAGCGGCTGGACGGCTACTCCTCTGACCTCTACCGCAAGACGTCGCCACAGGGCCGCGCCTGGCAGTTCGGCTATGACACCTTCGGCAACCTGAAGACGGTCACCGACCCGAAGGGCGTCGCGACCCCCGCCGAGGGCGACTACACGACCCGGTACGAGTACGACGCCCATGGTCAGCTCACCAAGGCCACCGACGCCAACGGCAACTCCACGGTGAACAGCGAGTTCGTCCCGACCGGTTACCCGGCGAAGATCACGGACGCGCTGAACAACAGCTCGACCTACGAGTACGACGAGCGCGGCAAGGTCACCAAGACCACCGACCCGCTGGGCCTTCGCACCACGCAGACGTACGACACGTACGGCCGGCCGATGGTCAGGACGGTGCCGAGGGACCAGGCCAAGAACGACCTGGTCACCGTCCCGGCACCCGACTACGACGCCAACGACAACGTCACCAAGGCGATCGCACCCACCGGAGCGGTCTCCACGGCGGACTACGACGCGGCCGACCAGATCACCGAGGCCACCTCGCCGCAGGACTCGCCGACCGAGCCCCTGCGCCGGACCACCTACACCTACGACAAGACCGGTCATCTGAAGACGACGACCGAGCCGAAGGGCGTGGCCACGCCCGACGTCCCGGACGACTACACCACCACCCAGAACTACGACGAGATCTACCAGCTCGCCTCGGTGGTCAACGCTGTCGGCGAGAAGATCTCGTACTCGTACGACTCGGTGGGCAACAACGTCAAGGTCGTCGACCCGAAGAAGAACCGGACGGCGGACCTCGACGACTTCTCGTCGAAGATGACCTACGACCTGGAGCACCGGGTCACCTCGGTCACCGACCCGCTGGGCAACGTGACACACCGCAGCTACGACAAGGACGCACTGGTCGTCGCCGACACGGACCCGGACGGCAACACCACCCTGTCCAGCTACGACGAGCGGGGCCGCAAGACCGAGGTCAAGGTTCCGCACTCGGGCACCGGCGGCGACACCACGTACCGGACCACCCGCTACGAGTACGACCAGGTCGGCAATGCCACCCGGGTGATCACCCCACGCGGCACGGAGACCGCGAACGCCGACGACTTCACCAAGCGCACCGAGTACGACGCGCTGAACCGGCCGGTCAAGCAGTACCTGCCGTACAACTCGTCGGACACCCGCTATGCCGACCCGAACGTCTATACGCAGACGTTCTACGACACGGTCGGCCGCGTCACCCGGACCTCGCTGCCGCCCTCGGAAGGCCAGACGGTCCGCAACGACACCGAGTTCACCTACTACGACAACGGGTGGACCAGGAGCTCCACCGACCCGTGGGACATCCGGACCAGCTACGAGTACAACGACCTGGGGCTGCAGACCTCCAGGACGCTGAGCTCCGCCGGTGACTCCGTCAGCCGCACCATGGGCTGGAGCTACTACCCGAACGGCAAGCTGAAGGAGAAGACCGACGACGGCGTGCCGGTCGGCACCGCGGTGCCCCTCGTCGACAACTCCGACATCCAGCACACCAGCTCCACCGGCACTTGGACCACGGCGAGCCTCACCGGTCAGCAGGGCTTCGACCACCGCGTGCACGCGGCCGGCAGCGGGACGGACGCGTACTCCTGGACGCTGAACATCCCCAAGAACGGCAAGTACACCGCCTACGTGAAGTTCCCGCAGGTCGCGGGCGCCAGCAAGACCGCCAGGTACAAGGTCACCCACACCGGCGGAAGCACCGACAAGACGGTCGACCAGTCCACCGCGGCGGGCACCTGGGTCAGCCTCGGCACGTACGACTTCGCCCAAGGCAACGCGGCGAAGCTGGAGCTGTTCCAGGCCGCCGACGGCAAGGTCGTGGCCGACGGGGTCAAGCTGGTGCGCGACCTGACCGGCGACATCGACGCGGAGAAGCACCACTTCCGCTACGCCTATGACCTCAACGACAACCTCTCGCTGATCGACGACCTGTCGTCCGGCGCCGAGGTCGACAAGTACACGATCTCCTACACCGGCCTGAACCGGGTGTCCCGGATCACCGAGACCCTGGCCGGCCAGGAGAAGACGAGCACGGCCTACACCTACGACCCCAACGACCAGCCCGAGACGATCACCCACCCCGACCAGTACTCGAAATACACCTACGACCTGAGGGAGAAGGCCAAGTCGGTCTCTGTGGGCACGTCGCCCACGGACACCGACCCCAAGCTCACCTCCTACGCCTACACCGACCGCGGTGAGGTACTGCAGGAGACCAAGGACAACGGCAACACCGTCGACCACACCTACTTCCTCGACGGCGCGGTGAAGACCAGCGCGGAGAAGAAGGCCGACAACACACTGGTCGCCTCGCACACCTACGCCTACGACGCCAACGGCAACAAGGCGAAGGACACGGCGAAGAAGATGAACGCCGACAACCACTCGGCGTACCTGGAGTCCACCACCGAGTACGCGTACGATCCGGTCGACCGGATCGCCAAGTCGGTGAAGACCGGCAACGGCGCCGCCACGGAAACGTACGTCCACGACGACAACGCCAACGTCGTCCAGCAGACCGTCGGCGGCACCGCCACGGACTTCCGTTACGACCGCAACCGGCTGCAGACGTCGACCACCGCCGGGTCCGTCACCTCCTTCAACTACGACCCGCTGGGCCGTCAGGAGTCGACGTCCCAGGACGGGCAGGTCGTCTCGCGCAGCATCTACGACGGCTTCGACCACGTCGTCGAGTCCCAGCAGCGGGACGCGGACGGCGCGATGAAGTCGACGAAGTACACCTTCGACCCGCTCGACCGCACCTCGTCCAAGACCGCCGACGGCAAGACCACCGACTACCGCTACCTCGGCCTCTCCCAGGAGGTGCTGACCGAGGAAGTGGCCGGCACGCTCACCAAGTCCTACCAGTACAGCCCGTGGGGCCAGCGCCTGTCGCAGGTCAAGCACAACGAGAACGGGACGACCGAGGACGCGTACTACGGCTACAACAGCCACACCGACGTCGAGACCCTGACCGACGACAGCGGCAACACCAAGGCCACCTACGGCTACACGGCCTACGGCAACGACGACTCGTCGGAGTTCACCGGCATCGACAAGCCGGACGCCGCCGATCCGACCAAGGAGGAGTACAACTCCTACCGCTACAACGCCAAGCGGTGGGACGCCGGATCCGGCACGTACGACATGGGCTTCCGCGACTACGACCCGGGGCTGAACCGCTTCACCAGCCGGGACATGTACAACGGGGCCCTGGCCGACATGGGTCTGGGCAGTGACCCCTTCACCGGCAACCGCTACGCCTTCACCGGCGGCAACCCGATCAGCAACGTCGAGATCGATGGTCACTTCTTCGCCCTCGCCATCCCGGCGATCGCCGTGGCCCTCGTCGCCGCGGTCGTGGTCACGGTCGCGATCATCGCCGTCGCCGCCGCCGTCGAGTACGTCGTCGACGAGGTCCGGGAACGGATCGACGAGCGTGCCCGGGCGCGGGACAACACCGACGACCAGCCCGCACCCGACCCGCGGCGCGTCCCGCGGCCCCAGCCGGAGCCCGACGACGACAACCGGTCCGGTTGCGGCGACGGCTGGATCAAGTACGGCGAGCGTGACGCGGCCAACGGCAACCGGGCCACGGCCGCGGAGGCCTGCCTGACGAAGGACTACCTGAAGAAGAACAAGGGCACCGCCGTGGGTTCGAACCCGCCGGGATACCAGTGGGCGCAGAACTTCGCCACGGGCAAGGGGCTGGACGCGCAGAGGAACGTCAACGCCTGTCACCTCATCGGCAACAAGCTGGCGGGCAAGGGCGTCCTGGCGAACCTCTCCCCGTGCGCCCGCGGCGCCAACGCCAAGCAGGTCGGCTCCACGCAGGGCGAGGAGCACATGAGGGCGTACGAGAGCCTGGTCTACACGGCCGTGATGGCCGGCCAGGACGTCATGTACACCGTGTCGCCGCGCTACGACGGCAGCAGGACGGTGCCGACCGGGTATGACATGTCGGCGTACGGCGTCAATCCCGACGGCTCGGTCGGGATCAACTTCCAGGTGTTCATACCGAACGAACTGAGTACGGGAGACAATCTCGGCACACAGATGGCCAGCGGTGGTGCGCCGACACCCACAGGGAGCACCCAGTGACGCGGACCGACGAGGATCGAATGGACACAGAGCGAGGTACCGATGAGTGAGCCGACCGACCTGGACGCCCTGCGACGGCTCATGCCGCCGCCGGCGGACGGGGGCACGACGGTCGACTGGGACGCCCACACCGCGTCGTGGGGCAAGCCGTTCCCGCCCGACTACCGGCGCTTCATGGAGGTTTACGGCGCCGGCGTGGTGCAGAACTACCTGTCGATCGGCAGGCCGGACCCCAAGGTGCCGCTGGAGCAGGCACCGCGGGACGGCATGGTGATCGAGACGGCGAACGCCGAGGCCGACTGGGAGACGGAGGAGAAGACACCCGAGCTGGAGGGCACTTCTCCGGTGCTGATCACCTGGGGGGTCAACGCCACCGCGGACATGTTGTGCTGGGAGGCGTCGGACGACGATCCCGCCAAGTGGCCGGTCGTGGTCTACCAGCGCAACGGCTCGCTGTGGAGTCGCTACGACTGCGGGATGGTGGAATTTCTCGTCCGGAACTTCCGTGCCGAATGGCCGGAGAACCCGCTGGGCGGCGAGTTCCTCTGGGGCGTGAGCGAGGTGGCGTTCCAGGCACGGGGCTGACGCCCCCGCAGTGAGCACGGCGCGTACGGAGGCCCGGACCGGTCACGGTCCGGGCCTTCCACGTGCGGCGGGCCCGTCGGCACCGTGGCGTTGTGCCGCGGAGGAGACCATTCCGTGTGCTCCTGGTCTTGAGAGCACACGGAATGGTGGCGGTCGCCTGGGTGACCCGGCGGCTGCTTGGGCGCGGTGTGGCACTGTGCTTGGGCTGCGCCCGTCGGTGCCGCCGGGCCGGCCGGTGACCGGTGGGGGTCAGGGTTCGATGACTCCGGCGTGGTCGCTGGACGGTGACAGGGTGGCTGACGGGGTGGTCGCGCCGGCGAAGGAGACGTTGTATCCGCCGTTGAGGAGGATGAGGGTCAGGGTGAGCGTCTCGTTCACCCTGGCGAGGCCTTGGGCGTTGGTGGTGGCGGCGCCCAGGACATGGGCGCCGGTGGTGAAGGTGATGGTCTGATTCGCCACCGGAAGGCCAGTGACCAGGTCGGTCAGCGTGGCATTGAGGAACGGGAAGTACACCTGCGGCGGGAACAGCTTGCTCAGTGCCGGGGTGGCGGTCAGCGAGGTGGCGTGGACGGGGAGGATGTAGAGGTAGCCACCCACCAGGCTGGCGCTGCCACCAGGGGTGGTGACGGTGACGGTGGCCGGACCGGCCCCCCCGGGCGGGGTGATGGCGGTAATCTGCGTACCGGCGGGATTGACGCTCACCCCGGTGGCGGGGTTGCCGCCGATGTCGACACTCGCCCCGGTCAGGTTGGTGCCGGTGATCGTCACCAACGTTCCGCCCGTGGTGAGTCCTTGGGTGGGGCTGATGGTGGTCAGCGTCGGGGCGAATTGGATGACGCTGACGCTGTTGGAGTTGATGTTGGTGACGTAGACCTTGCCGTTGACGCCGACCGCCACGGCGATCGGTCCGCTGCCGACGGGGATCGGGGCGCCGACGACGGTATTGGTGACGGTGTCGATCACCGACACGCTGTTCGACGCCCGGTTGGCCGTGTAGGCGTTCCCGTCGGCCCCGACCGCGATTCCCCACGGCTGATTGCCGACGGCGATCGGGGCGCCGACGACGGTATTGGTGACGGTGTCGATCACCGTCACGTTGTTCGACCCGATGTTGACGACGTAGGCATTGCCGTTGGGCGCGATCGCCACGAAGTTCGGCTGGTTGCCGACGGCGATCGGGGCGCCGACGACGGTGTTGGTGGCGGTGTCGATCACCGACACCGTGTTCGATCCCCGGTTGCAGACGTAGGCGTTGCCGTTGGGGGCCACCGCCATCCCGACCGGCTGGCCGCCGACGGGGATCGGGGCGCCGACCACGGTATTGGTGGCGGTGTCGATCACCGAGACGGTGTTTGCAGCGAAGTTGGCAACGTAGACGTCGCCGTTGGGGATGACCACCGCTACGGCCGGCTGGTTGCCGACGGGGATCGGGGCGCCGACGACGGTATTGGTGACGGTGCTGATCACCGACACCGTGTTCGACCCGCTGTTGGGGACGTAGGCGTTGCCGTTCGGGGCGACCGTCAGCCAGACCGGCGTACCGCCGACGGGGATCGGGGCGCCGACCACGGTGTCCGTGGCGGTGCTGATCAACGACACATTGGCCGACCCGGAGTTGGTGACGTAGAGGTCGCCGCTGGGGATAAACGCCAACCCGACCGGTGAGCTGCCGACGGGGATCGGCGGGATTGCCAGGACTGTAATTGCGGCCGCTGCCCGGCTCGCCTCCCCCGCCTCGGCGGTCGGGCCCACCTGGCCGAGGAGGGAACCTATCCCCAGCGGTTCCTGCCACGGTGACTGAACGCTGGTACTCATGTGGGCCCCTTCAGTGGGGACTGCCCTCGGCCTGGCAGGCCCCCACGTGGGGAACAGCACAGGTTCAGCGATCCCTGTCCGGGCTCACAACCCACAACCACAGAAGCCACGTCACAAAACGCAGCGGGCCGCGCACCCCGAAAGGGATGGGCAGCCCGTTTGGTTCGGTATGGGCTTTTTCTCCATTATGCCAGGTATTGAAACATCCACTGAGCCTGTTCTCTAACTAGTTCGTCGGGGTTTGGTGCCGACCTTGTGATGGGCCGGGGCTGGTGGGTTTCGGTGCACCGGCCGGCGAGCCGGTTCTCGTGCGCAGGTTCCGGAACCCGCGCCGGACGCGGGCCGGAGTCAGTTTGTGCGGCGGGGCCGGCTTCTCCCACGGTCGCCGGAGGTCGGTGGCGAGCGGTCGGGCGAGGCGGAGTTGCGTGTGGGCGGCGATCACCAGCCAGGTCCAGCGGTCGGCGGCCTCCGAGTCGCGGGCCGCGGGTATGCCTTCGCCTTGTTCGGCGGCCTGCAACCAGGCGACTTCCCGGGCCTGGGCGCGGGCCGAGCGCAGAGAAGCCAGTGCCCGCTCGTCAACGTCGGCGAGAAGCCGTCAGGCCGTCGGTGTCGAGGCGACGGGGCCGAACGCCTCTGCCTGGTCCCGCAGTACGGCCAGATCTGCGACGGCCTCGCCGCCATTGGCGAGCATCACCGCCAGATCGGTGGCGATCCGGCCCGGATCATGCCCGATCCCGCGCGGCCGAAGCGACCTGAGCGCGGTGGAGTACGCGGCAGTCAGCCCGGTGGCATCAGCAAGATCGGTCAGCAACCGCGCCCCGGCATGACCGACCACCCCCGAACCATCGGCACTGACATGGCCCCTGGGACGCAACCCGATGGTCTGCACGTAAAAAGTGCCCTCCGCTTGGATCCACAGAACCCCTCAGCAAAGTTCATCGAGCGTGCTGTCGGCGATGACGACCGGCAGGCCGCGGTTGCCGTCGGCGATCTCTTGATAGTCGTAAGGTTCCAGGCGCTCGGGGTCGAAGCCCTCCGTCCTGGCGAGTGCCACCCGGGTGCCGCCCTTTGCAGCCCATCCGCCATATCTCGTCAGCCATGAGGCCCTCCAACGGAAAAGCCCCCGCTGTTAACGGAAGCTTTAACGATGTTTGGGCAGGTCAGGCGGACAGAAGCAGCGTAAAACGGATGACCCGAAGATTGGGACTCCCCAACCAGCACATCGTGGGCTTAACTTATGTTCTATGACCTCCCCCCGCGCCACCTACGGCGGCGGTTACTACACCGCGCCGTCGTTCCCGGACACCCCGATCTACGACTCCCTGGTCGCGGAGCGGGGCACGCCTCAGATCGCCCCGATCCGAGTGCCTTCCGCCTACGACACGGGCAACAGCTATCTGCCGGCTCTGCCCTCCGCGCTGCCCGCCCTCCCCGCGGGCCCTTCCCAGCCCACGCCGTCGTACGGCGGATACCAGCAGCAGCCGATGCCGCAGCACATGCCGATGCAGCACGCGCCTGCGCCGTACATCCCGCAGCAGGCCCCGCCCCGTGGCTACCCCGCCCAGCCTCAGCCCCAGCAGCAGCGTCCGATGCCCGGCACGGGCTACGAGGCGATGCGCCCCGCGGCGCCGCGGCCGGTGCCCGCGCAGCCCTCTCCGTACGACGACCCGTACAACCGCCCCTACCAGGGTCGGGGGTACTGACCTGCAGGAAGCCGGGGACGGCTGACAGGATGGCCGCATGCCGATGTCGGTCCAGCCTGTTCTGCACGCCCTGCGGGTCCATCCGGTCAAGTCGATGGCCGGTTGCACGCCCGACAGCGCGGTCGTGGAGCCCTGGGGACTCGCGGGGGACCGCCGTTGGACGCTGATCGACGGGACGGGGAAGGCGGTCACACAGCGCCAGCAGCCACGGCTGGCGCTCGCCCGCGCGGAGCCGCGGCCGGACGGCGGGATCCGGCTGCACGCGCCCGGCCTCGAGCCGCTGGCCGTCGACGTGCCGAAGGCCGACGGCACGGTCGTGGTGGATATCTTCGGGACCAGGATCGAGTCGGTGCTCGCCGGCCATGACACGCAGGATGTACACGGCTGGTTCAGTACGTACCTCGGGGTGGAGGTCCGGCTGGTACATCTCGACGACCCGGCCACGCGCCGGCCCGTCAATCCGTTCTACGCGCGTCCCGGGGAGACGGTCAGCTTCGCGGACGGTTTTCCGCTGCTGGTCACGACGACCGCCTCACTCGACGCGCTCAACTCCCTGATCGCGCAGGGCGATCACCCGGACGAGGGCCCGCTCCCCATGGACCGGTTCCGGCCGAATCTCGTCGTGGCGGGGACGGCGCCCTGGGCGGAGGACGACTGGCTGCGGATCGCCGTCGGCGAGGTCACCTTCCGGGTCGCCAAGCCCTGCGGCCGCTGCGTCATCACCACCACGGACCAGCGCACGGCGGAGCGCGGCAAGGAGCCGCTGCGCACGCTCGGCCGCTATCGCGGGTTCGGCGGCCAACTGGTCTTCGGCCAGAACCTCGTCCCCGAGTCCACCGGCACGCTGCGGGCGGGCGATCCGGTGACCGTCCTCGCGTGACGCCGCCGGTCCCGTACCCCGCGTGGAAAGGGCCTCGGCGGGAACACGACGTTGCGGTACGCCTGTTGAGCGCACAGGACATCGGGGTGAGTTTGCTCTCTCTTCTCGCCCATCACGCGTAAACCGGGCTGCCCGGGGCTAAAACGGACATGGAAGGGGGTGCGGGACTGTGCGATCCATCGTGGGACTCTGGCGCTGGCGGCGCAACCCCCTGCGCCGGAGCACCGATCTTGTGGAGGCGTGGGTGGCGCTGACGGCGGCGCTGCTGCTCGCCGCGGCCGCCCCGGCCACCGGCTGGATCTGCGGAGCCCTCGTCGACGCGTCGCTGCGGGACACCGTGCGTCTCCAGCACGAGCAGCGGCACCGGACGACCGCCGTGGTGGTCGGCCGCTCGACGGCGCGCCATGTCACCGCCTACGACGCGGAGTCGTCCACGGAACACGACGCGGGCAGCCTGGTGATCGCCACCTGGCACGCGGCGGACGGCAGTGCCCACACGGGCACGGTCTCCGCGCCGCTGTACCGACCGCACGCCGGCGACACGTTCAGCATGTGGGCCGACGAGCGGGGCGACCAGGTGAAGCGCCCGATGAACGCGGCCAGCGCCCGGGTCCACGCGGTTCTGGCCGGATTCGGTACTGCCGCCGTGGCCGCCGTGTTCGTGGAATGCGTACGGCGGCTGATCGTATGGCGGCTGATACAGCGGCGGTACGAGCGGCTCGACCGGGCCTGGGCCGAAGCCGGTCCCGACTGGGGCCGTACCGGCGCGGGCAGCTGAGACCGGCCGCTCGCGTCAACTCAACGCCGCCACGCGCGCTACGGTGGTGCCGCCCGGTCCGCTTGTGCGGCGCCGGGGTCCGGGGCCGGCGCCCGGGACGGCACGGCACGCGCACACGCACGAGGTGGGGGCACAACAGCGCCATGGCACAGGGCACGGTCCAGGTGACGCACACCGGAACATCGCGTTGGCGGCGCCGCACAGGCGAGTACGCCTCCCTCGCCGCAGCCCTGGAGGCCGCCGGCGACGGCGATGTCCTCACCATCGCCCCGGGCACCTACCGGGAGAATCTCATCGTCTCGCGCGCGGTCACGCTGCGCGGCCCGGAGGGCTCGCTCGGCTCCGTACGCATCGCGCCCACCGACGGGGTGCCGCTGACCGTGCGCGCCTCCGCCACCGTCCAGGACCTCCATGTGGAGGGACAGGACGCGGCGGCCCCCGCGCTGCTCGTCGAGGACGGCGCGCCCGAGCTGATGGATCTGCGGATCGTGACCCGCTCCGCGGCCGGCATAGAGGTACGGGGCTCCGCCCGCCCCACCGTCCGCCGCTGCACCGTCGACAATCCGGCCGGTGTCGGCATCGGCGTACTCGACGGCGCGGGCGGGGTGTTCGAGGAGTGCGAGATCGTCGCGGCCGGTCAGTCGGGCATCTCGGTGCGCGGCGGCGCGCATCCGCGGCTGGAGCGCTGCCGGATCCACCACGCCTCGGGCGCGGGCCTGTCCGTCACCGGCGAGGGCAGCGGTCTGGAGGCGATCGGCTGCGAGGTCTACGAGATCAAGGGCACCGGCGTGCAGATCGCGTCCCGCGCCGCCGCTCATCTCACCGACTCCTCCGTGCACCGCACCTCGGCGGACGGGATAACCCTGGACACCGACGCGGTGCTCACCCTCTCCGACTGCGACATCCATGACATCCCGGAGAACGCCGTCGATCTCCGTTCCCGTTCGGTGCTGACCCTGACCCGTTCCACGGTGCGCCGCTTCGGCCGCAACGGGCTCTCCGTCTGGGATCCGGGCACCCGGGTCGACGCCAACCAGTGCGAGATCCACGACAGTACGGGCGACTACCCGGCGGTCTGGGTCAGCGACGGCGCGACCGCCGTCCTCGACTCCTGCCGGGTGCACGACGTCCCTGACGCGCTCTTCGTCCTCGACCGGGGCTCGCGCGTCGATGTCGTCGACAGCGATCTCTCCCAGGTGCGCAACACGGCGGTGTCGGTGAGCGACGGCGCGACCGTGCAGCTCGACGACTGCCGGATCAGGGAGGCGTCCACGGGGGCCTGGTTCCGGGACCACGGCAGCGGCGGCACGCTGAACTCCTGCACGATCGACGCCGTCCAGACCGGGGTGATCGTCACCAAGGGCGCCGATCCCACCATCGAGCGCTGCACGGTCACCTCGCCGGCCGAGGCCGGTTTCTATGTCTCGGCCGAGGGCCGCGGCACCTTCCACAACTGCCGGGTGACGGGCAGCGGCGGCTACGGCTTCCATGTGATGGACGGCTGCCGTACGACGCTCACCCGCTGCCGTACGGAACGGTGCGCGCGCGGTGGGTACGACTTCGCGGAGGACGGGCCGACCGCCGAGGACTGCACGAGTGACGAAAGTGGCGTACTGACGCCGCCGTCCCCGTCCTTGGAACCGCCGGCCGTGCTGACGGCGACCCAGTCGCCCGGACTCCTGGGCGCGATCCCGTCGCAGCCGGCGGCCGCCGCGGCGACGGGCATCGCCCCCGCCACGGCGCCCGCGCGCGGCTCGGAGGAGGTCCTCGGGGAACTCGACTCGCTGGTCGGCCTCGACAGCGTCAAGCGCGAGGTCCGGGCGCTCACCGACATGATCGAGGTCGGCCGCCGCCGCAAGGAGGCGGGCCTCAAGGCGGCGTCGGTCCGCCGCCATCTGGTCTTCACCGGCTCCCCCGGCACCGGCAAGACGACCGTCGCCCGGCTGTACGGCGAGATCCTGCACTCCCTCGGGGTGCTGGAGCACGGTCATCTTGTCGAGGTCTCCCGGGTGGATCTCGTCGGCGAGCACATCGGCTCGACCGCGATCCGTACGCAGGAGGCGTTCGACCGGGCGCGCGGCGGGGTGCTCTTCATCGACGAGGCGTACGCCCTCTCCCCCGAGGACTCCGGGCGGGACTTCGGCAAGGAAGCGATCGACACGCTGGTGAAGCTGATGGAGGATCACCGGGAGGCGGTCGTGGTGATCGTCGCCGGGTACACCGCCGAGATGGAGCGGTTCCTTACCGTCAACCCCGGTGTGGCGTCCCGCTTCTCACGGACCATCACCTTCAGCGACTACGAACCGGACGAGCTCCTGCGGATCGTGGAGCAGCAGTCCGAGGAGCAGGAGTACCGGTTGGGCGACGGTACGGCGGAGGCGCTGGTCAAGTACTTCACGGCGTTGCCGAAGGGGCCGGCCTTCGGCAACGGCCGTACCGCGCGCCAGACGTTCGAGTCGATGGTGGAGCGGCACGCGGGCCGGGTCGCCCAGCTGCCGGAGACCAGCACGGACGACCTGACCCTGCTCTACGCGGACGATCTGCCCGAACTGCCGTAGGTTCCGCCGGACGCGCCCTGAGGCTCCGGTCCGCCCGCTACGGCCGGTGCGTCTGCTCGCCGCGCTGTCGCGGCAGTGCGGCCGGCGGCAACCGGTCGAGCAGCGCGGCGCGTTCCTCCGCGAAGGCCGGGTCGGCCTGGTAGTCGGAGTGCCCCAGGACCGGCTCGGGCAGCGGGTGCAGCGCCGTACGGCTGTAGGCGAGCGGGTCCTTGAGCGGCCCCCGGTCGACCTCCGGGCGGTCGCCGTCGGCGGGGATCAGGACGGGGCCGCCGATGGGGTCGGTGGCCCGCCACAGATTGCGCCAGCAGTGCACTTCCCTGCTCAGCTCGCTCAGCGGTCCCGCGCCGAAGTACGCGGGGAACCAGCGGCCGTACAGCCGCTCCAGCGGTGAGCCGTACGTCAGCAGCGCCACCCGGCTGCGGGTGGCGGCCTGGAGCTGCCAGACGGCGGCCGCAGCCAGGACGCTGCCCTGGGAGTGGCCCGAGAGGACGAGCCGGCCGCCGGTGCGTCCGGTCCAGGAGGCGATCCGCCAGGTGAGGTCGGGGACGGCGCGCTCGGCGTAGCAGGGTGGCGCGAAGGGGTGGGCGGCGCGCGGCCAGAAGGTGCCGACGTCCCAGAGGATGCCGATGGTGCGGCGGGCCGAGGCGTCCCGGTAGGCACGGCGGCCCCAGGTGACGAACAGTATGAAGCCGAGGCCGATCAGCCAGGAGCCCAGTGCCTGAGCGGTGTCGGCCACGGACTCCACGAGCGAGTCGGTGCCTTCCGCTGCCTGCCCCGGCACCTCGCCGCTCAGCCAGGACCCGGCGACCGCGGCGGCGCCGAGCAGCAGGGCGGCGCCGGAGAGGATGCCGACGAGCCGGGGAGCGGCGTCGGTGAGTACGGCCCTGGCCCGGACACCGGCTATCTGGCGGGTGCGCAGGGAGTCCGGCGTCACCGGTCCGTACTCCGCCTCGACCACCGGGGCGAGCCTGCGTGCGGTCCGTACGGTCCGCACGGCGAGGACGCTGACCGGGATCAGCAGCAGCACGAGCAGGACGGGGATGGCCGCGGCCTGCCAGCTCAGCAGCACGGGCGGGCCGACGATCGCGCCACCGCCCATGCCGGGTGTGGCGTCCCCGTCGAGCCAGTCGGCGACGCGCTGGGCGATCCCGCCGGTCATCACCCCGCCCAGGGCGCAGGCGAGCATCGCGACGGCGGGTCCGCCGAGGCCGCGCATGGCGGTCCTCGGGTGTGGCGCGCGGCGGTGCAGCGAGTACGCCGTGACGGCGAGGGTGACGATGAGGGCGACCTGCGCGAGGGCGAGCACCCGGAAGGAGGCGTCGCCGGGGAGTGCGCCGGTGGAGACCCAGCCGGGCCGGGACCAGGCGGCGAACACCACGGTCAGGCCGAGCAGGGTGAGGGCGGCGGCCGGCAGCCAGGTGACCAGCGCCCGGTCGAGGCTGCCGTCGCGCCTGCGCTCGCTGCGGCCCCTGCTGCACACCACCCAGAGCACAACGGCCCCGCAGACGGCGAGTGTTGCCCTGAGCAGCAGGCCCAGGGTCTCCGTCATGGCGCTGTCGGCGCCGCGGTCGTGGTCGGCGGTGGCCGCGGTGAGGGCGGCGGCGACGGTGAGGAATCCCGCGGCGGTGTGCGCGGCGCGGAGCCGGGCGACGAGCCGGCGGCCGTACCAGAACCCGGGGCGGCCGAGGGCCGGCCGGACCGTGCTCCGGGTCTCCCCCGCGGATTCCGGCTCCGGCTCCTGCACCGGCGCGTCCGCGGCGCTGTCCGCGCCGTCCGGGTGCTCGGCGGGGCGCTCGTCGGTCGGCGGGCGCTGGGCCTCGTACGCGCTCCAGGTGCGGTTGGAGAGGTACCACAACAGCCCCACCAGCGCGGTGGGCACCAAGGCCGCGAGCGCGAGGCGCCGGCCCGGCTGCGACCACCAGCCGTGCCGCTCCGGCGAGAGGAAGCCCAGCCAGGACCGCTGCGCGACACACTCCGCCGAGCCGGCACACTGCCACGCGGTCAGATCGAGCGCGACCTCGCAGGCGGCGGCCGTCAGCAGCACGGTCAGGGTGAGCGCGACCAGCCGTACCAGCACGCCGTACAGCCGCTGGGATTTTCCCAGTCCCTTCGTGGCGGGCCGCATCCAGTGCGCGAGGTTGACCACCATGAAGGGCAGAAGCAGCAGCCACAGCGCCCGGGAGCCGTTGCCCGAGGTGAGGTTGGACCAGCAGTACGCCTCCGGGACCGGCCGGTCGCGGTACGGCCCGGGGCGGAGCTCGGCATCGACGTCGTCGACGCGCCGGTACACGGCGGCCGTCTCGTCACCGGTGATCCTGACCGTACGCGGATCGCCGAGCATCTCCGCCGGGGTGGCCCCGCCGACGCCGTGGACCAGTAATTCGAGCGCGGCCTCGCCGCCGCACGGATCCGGTGTTTCAGGCTGCACGGTGACTCGCTCTCGCGGTGGCGGGATCGGCCGGCTCGGGGCGGCGCAACGGAACGGCCATCAGAATCCTCGATCGGGCCGTTCACCGCCGGGCCCTTACGGAATCTCCCCGGCCTCCGCCTACATCAACCCCCGGAGCGTGTGTCGTAGCCGCGTGGGAGGATGAGGCACTCCTGATGGTTCGGACACCACGAATGTCAGGTACGACGGTGGTGCACGACGATGTGGAAGGACCGGCCCGGCGGTGAGCGACAACCAGAACCTCCTCGCGGAGCAGCGCCGGGCCCTGATCCTCGACGAGGTGCGACGGCGCGGCGGAGTCCGCGTCAACGAGCTGACGCGCAAGCTCAATGTGTCCGACATGACGGTGCGCCGGGACCTGGACGCGCTGGCCCGGCAGGGCGTCATCGAGAAGGTGCACGGCGGCGCGGTGCCGGTGGTCGAGGCGAGCACGCACGAGCCGGGCTTCGAGGCGAAGTCGGCGCTGGAGCCGACCGCCAAGGAGGACATCGCGCGGGCGGCGGCGGCCATGGCCGTGCCCGGCAGCGCCATCGCGCTGTCCGGCGGGACCACGACCTACGCCCTGGCGCACCATCTGCTGGACGTACCGGATCTGACGGTGGTGACCAACTCGATGCGGGTCGCCGACGTGTTCCACGCGGCGCGGCCGGCCGGGGCGGGGGGCGGTCAGCGGCCCGGGGCGGCCATGGTGGTGCTCACCGGCGGGGTGCGTACGCCGTCGGACTCGCTGGTCGGTCCGGTGGCCGACCAGGCGATCCGCTCGCTCCACTTCGATGTGCTCTTCCTCGGGGTGCACGGCATCTCCGTCGAGGCCGGTCTGTCCACGCCGAATCTCGGGGAGGCGGAGACCAACCGGCGGTTCGTGGAGTCCGCGCGCCGGGTGGTGGTCGTCGCCGACCACACCAAGTGGGGCACGGTGGGCCTGAGTTCCTTCGCGACGCTGGAGCAGGTCGACACCCTGGTGACGGACTCGGGGCTGTCGGCGGAGGCCCGCGAGGAGATCGCCGAGCGGCTGCCGGGCCTGGTGGTGGCCGGCGGGTCCGAGGACAGGTCCGCTCCGCGGGAAGGCTGAACCGCCCCTCGGGCGGCTCGGGACCGCCCGGCTTACGATCGCCGGGTGACCGTCTTCCGTATCGCCCGCAGCACGCCGCTGTCCGCCGAGGAGGCCTGGCGGCGGCTCACCGACTGGCCGGCGCACGCGGAGCGGGTGCCGCTGACGAGGATCTCCGTCCTGACACCGGGGCCCACCGGCGTCGGCACGGTCTTCGTCGCCCGCAGCGCGCTCGGCCCCGCCGGGTTCAGTGACCCCATGGAGGTCGTCCGCTGGCAGCCGCCCGCGCCGGGCGTCCCCGGCCACTGCCGCCTGGAGAAGCGCGGCCGGGCCGTCACGGGCTGGGCCGAGATCCACGTACGGGACGAGGACGGCGTCACCCGGGTGCGCTGGGAGGAGGACCTGCGGTTCGGCCGGCTGCCGCGGCTGCTCGACCCGCTGACCGCGCGCGGCGGACAGCTGGTGTTCGGACGCGCCGTCGACCGCCTCCTGCGCGCCTAGGTGGTATCCGGCGTGGCGGCGTCAACTGCCGTGACGGGGGCGAGGCGTGTGCCGCCCGGGGTCACCGGTCCCGAACACGCTTCTGGTGTGACCTCCGCATCATGGGCTCGTTTCACCTGGCGAGTGACGCCGAGTGACAGCGCATCAGCACATGCGGAAGGGCACGGTCCCGATGCCGACACACCGACAGCCGAACCACCATGCCTCAGCCGGCGAGCGTCCCGGCATCGACCAGGCCGAGGCCAGTCTCGTGGAGCACTATCCGCGTCTGGTGCGACTGGCCTACCTCACCCTCCCTCCCTCGCTGGGCCGCCACCGGCGCGTCCTCACCGCCCACGCCATCGTCCAGCGGGTCCTGCCGGGCCCCCGCAAGGGCGACCAGCTCTCGCGGGTGCCGGGACAGCGTGGCGCGACAGGATCCGCCTACGCGTGGGTCCGTGGGCAGGTGCTCCGTGCCGCGCTCGCGTACGAGCAGCCGTCCCGCCGGTGGCGCGCGCGAGTCGGCGCGCTGCGGCCCACGCTGCCCCTCGTCGTGGGGCTGCGGCTCTTCCCGCGGGCCGGCGGCAGCGAGGAACTCGCCCTGGACCAGGCCCTTTCCTCGGTCGCCGCGCCCGTGCGCGCCGCACTCGCGCTGCGCCTCCTGGAAGGTCTGCCCGACTACATCGTGTGGGGTCTGCTGGACGAGGCCGGTGTCAGCGATGTGGCCGCCGCGCTGCGTACCGCCGGACAGCTCGCCTCCGAACGGGGCGGCCAGGCCAGAAAGCTGCTCGGCACGGCGGAGTTCGACCCGTGCACCGTGCAGACCCGGCCGACCGATCTGCTGCGGCGCAGGCAGCGGGCCAGGATCACCGGCGCGGCCGTCGCGATCACACTGGCCGGGTTGGTCGCGGCGGTGGCCCTGCCGGATCACAGCACCGCGCGGCGGCCCGCCGGAGCCGACGTGGCCGACGCGGGCCCGGCCGGTGGTACGGCGCTCTCCCGGGCCCTCGATCCGGCGCTGCTGGAACGCGCGTCACGGGACGAGTGGGCCAACGCCTCCCGGATCGACTTCTCCGTCTGGCCGGCCCGGGGCGACCGTATCGACGACACCGCCCTGCTGCGGCGCGCGCTGCGCGTCTGGGGCAGCCCCGGCCGCGCCGTACAGGTCTCCGCGTCGGCCGGTACGAGCGAGGTGCCGCCCGCGCAGCCCCCGCGGCTGCTGTACGCGGGCGAGGTCGACGGGACCGCGGTGGTGCTGCTCCACGACGGACAGCGGGTCGTGCGCTACGCCGAGCCGGAGTCGGGTGACGGCGCGCCGGCCCTGGACTTCGCCCGTACGGACGGGGCCGAGGTGACGACGGCCGCCGCGGTCGTGGTGAGCCGTAGCCGCGGGCGGGCCCGGTATCTGCTCGCCCCGTGGATCGCCGCGTCGGCCACCCGGGACCTGCTGGCTCCCCGTGCCCCCGCCCAGGGCCTCGACTTCTCCGAGGAGGGCGTCACGGACCCGGTGGAAGGTCCCGCTCCCGGCGACGGCTGCACGGCCTGGCCGGTGATGCAGCTGCGCTCGTCGGAGAAGATCGTGGAGCGGCACTCGTTCCTCGTCGCGGATCTCGGTGATCTCGCGCCGGCCCATCTCACGTACGCCGCGCCGGCCGGCCCCGGGACGCCCGCGCACCAGCCTGGTGAGGCGGTCGGCGGACCGGCCCTGTTGAGCTGGGCGCGCACCGCGTGCTCGCTGCGGACCCTGCGGGGTTCCGGTGTCCGGGCCGTCAACAACTGGGCGTTCGCGGAGCAGCGGCTGCCGGACAGCGGCGGACGGTCCACCTGGGTCTGTACCCGGGCCGACACCTGGCGCGGTCCCGGCCGGATCCTGGTGCAGTTCCAGCAGCCGGCCAACTCCCCCGCCGCGCAAGGCACGGTGGTGGCCGAGGCCGGTGACACCGCGTCCTGCGGCAGGTTCGGCCCGCACATCCTGGCGGGAACCCGCTGGAAGTCGCCGTCGGGGAAGTGGTTCCTGCTGGCCGCCGGGGACCGCGATGTCACACGGATGACCGCCGGCGGCAGTGTGCGGGCGGGAGTGTCCGCGACGACGATGGCGGTACCGGCGCCCAGGGAGGGTGCCGTGACCCTGTCGGCGCGGCTCTCCGGCGGTGACATCCTGCAGGCGGCCGGCTGAAGCGGCGGGCGCCCTCCGGACCTGCACCGTACGGCGGGCGTCGGCTCAGTCCGGCCAGACGCCGTTCGCCAGGAAGTGGTCGAGCGCGACCGTGTACGGGGCGATGTCCAGGCCCTGTTCGGCGAGCCAGGTGTCCGAGTAGTACTTGTCGAGATAGCGGTCGCCCGGGTCGCAGAGCAGGGTGACCACACTGCCGGTGCGCCCCTCCGCGACCATCTCGGCCACGATCCTCAGCGCGCTCCACAGTCCGGTGCCGGTGGAGCCGCCCGCCTTGCGTCCGATGGCCCGTTCCAGGGCGCGTACGGCGGCGACGCTCGCCGCGTCGGGCACCTTCATCATCCGGTCGATGGCGCCGGGCACGAAGCTCGGTTCCATCCGGGGCCGGCCGATGCCCTCGATCCGGGAGCCTCGCTCGCTGCACGCCAGCGCGTCGTGCCGGGTCCAGCCGTCGAAGAAACAGGAGTTCTCCGGGTCGGGGACGCAGATCCGGGTGTCGTAGAGCATGTAGTGGACGTAGCGGGCGATGGTCGCGGACGTGCCGCCCGTCCCCGCCGTGGCGACGATCCAGGCGGGTTCCGGATAGCGCTCCAACTTCAGCTGCTGATAGATGGATTCGGCGATGTTGTTGTTGCCCCGCCAGTCGGTGGCCCGCTCGGCGTAGGTGAACTGGTCCATGTAGTGGCCGCCGGTCCTGGCGGCCAGGCTCGCCGACTCCTCGTACAGCTTCCTCGCGTCGTTCACGAAGTGGCAGCGCCCGCCGTGGAATTCGATCAGCCGGCACTTCTCGGCACTGGTGGTGCGCGGCATGACCGCGATGAACGGCACGCCGATCAGCTTCGCGAAGTACGCCTCGGAGACAGCGGTCGATCCGCTGGACGCCTCGATCACCGGTTTGCCGGGCCGGATCCAGCCGTTGCAGAGACCGTAGAGGAACAGCGAGCGGGCCAGCCGGTGCTTGAGACTGCCGGTCGGGTGGGTCGACTCGTCCTTGAGATACAGGTCGATGCCCCACTGCTCGGGCAGCGGGAAGAGCAGCAGATGGGTGTCCGCCGAGCGATTGGCGTCCGCCTGCACCTTGCGTACGGCTTCCTTGAGCCACGCGCGGTACTCGGGATCGCTGCGGTCCACGTCGACGGTCACCTCGGCCCCGCCCGCGGGCACCGTCGTCCCGTCCGTTCCGGATCTGTCTCGTCGCGTCATGCGCGCTCCCGTTCCTCGCCCCGCCGACACCGGCCTCCCACGCTCCACACTATTCCCACCACCTGCGGAAACGTTGCCTTGGGGGATCCATAGCACTGGCTATCGGACGCCTCGGAAACCGCACTCTGGTGCCCGCCCGCGCAGTTGTGCAGACTTTCCTCAGGGGAACGGGCACGGAGGGGGCTGAAGAGCCATGTCGGAGCCGGAGTTCAGCGCGCGCGGAGTACGCATCGAACGGTGGCCCCGGTCCCTCACCCGGGCCGGCCAGGTCCTGATCCAGGACGGCAGACTGGCGCTGCTTACCAGCTACGGCCGGGTGATCGACAGCGCCCCGCTGCGGGCCGTACGAGCGGCGAAGCCCTGGTTCGCGGGGCGCGGCAGCACGGTCGCCACCGTCAACGGGACGCGCTACCGGCTGACCATGGGCCAGCGCGGCGCGAGACCCGACGCGGCGGCGCTGGCGGCGCGCTTCCTGGAGGCCGTGAGCAGGGCGCGCCGGACAAACGAAGACTGACCGCCACGGGACAGGGCCCCGGCCCCCGCCAGGGCGCGGCGACGGCCTGCCGCGAGCCGCCGTGCTGCCGCGAGTTGCGGAGCCGGGTCCGCTGGTTCACTCTGGGTCTCACCTCACTCAGGGTAAACCGGTGGTGACGCTGCGATCCAGCCCCGCCGGCCAGGAACAGCAGCGAGTCATGTGCTGGATCCGTTCCTTCGTCTTCTTCCGGACCTCATTCGGGGAGTCGCAGCCGTGATCAGTCAGCCCAGCAGGCACTGCACGGTGGAGCTCCAGGCCCTGCCGTCGCGGATCGGTCAGGTCCGCAGAATCATCTCCGCCCAATTGCGCTACTGGCATCTCGACCCTTTGATCGACCACGCGGCACTCGGAGTCACCGAGCTGCTGACCAACGTTCACCGGCACGCGGAGCCGGACAAGATCTGCACCGTCGACGTCGAGCTGCTGCTCGAACGGCTCACGGTCTCGGTCAGTGACCACGACCCGCGGCTGCCGACGGTCACCGCCGCCCATCCCTTCGACACCTGCGGCCGCGGTCTCGCCCTGATCGCGGCGGTCAGCGAGAGCTGGGGCATACGTCCCCAGGGCGACACGGGGAAGAGCATCTGGTTCACGCTCCCCACTCCGCAGACCGCCCTGGCCCTGCCGCTCCGCACGGTCTACGGGGCGACGACCAACGGCCCCTTCCCCGGGACCGAGTACGGCGCCATCGCCCGGGAACACGGTCACGCCGCGGCCCGGTCGGCCGTGATCAGCTGACCGGGCGATGCCCGACGCCACGCGTGCGAGCGCGGCGTCCCGGCACCTGTGGAGCCACCCGAATGGTCTACGACCGTTTCATGCGACGGAGAGGGCACACAGCGGAGCGGCGGCCGACGCAGAGCCGGATCCCCGGGGGTCAGCGGGTGAGCGCGCCGAGCGGGTCGTCGAGCACCGGCTGCCACGCCACTTCGGCCGCCCCCACCAGGCTGTTGTGGTCGAGCGTGCAGGGCAGGATGGGCACCCCGCCGCTGCGGCCCCACAGGCTGCGGTCGGCGACGACGGCGCGCAGCCGTTCCGGATCGGCGTCGAGCAGCTCACGGTGGAGTCCGCCGAGGATGATCCGGTCGGGGTTGAGGATGTTGACCAGCCCGGCGAGCCCCAGACCCAGCCGGTCGATCAGCTCCTCGGTGGCTCCGCGTACGGCGGGGTCGGCGTATTCCGTACGGAGCAGATCGCGCGACTGCTGGAGCAGCGAGACCTCGGGGCCCGGGGTGCGGCCCGCCGTCGTGAGGAAGGCGAGCGGGTCGGCCTCGACGTCGAGACAGCCCTTGCTGCCGCAGTAGCAGGGCCGCCCTTCGGGGTTGACCGTGAGATGGCCGACCTCCAGGGCGAGGCCCGAACTGCCGGTGTGCAGACGGCCGTCGAGGACGAGCGCGCCCCCCACCCCGCGGTGGCCGGTGGCGACGCAGAGCAGATGCCGGGCGCCGCGTCCCGCGCCGTGCCGGTGCTCGGCGAGCGCGGCGAGGTTGACGTCGTTGCCGGTGAACGCGGGCCCCTCGATGCCCGCGGCGCGTACCCGGTCGGCGAAGATCTGCCGGACGGGGGCGCCGGCCGGCCAGGCGATGTGCAGCGGGTTGAGGGCGGTGCCGTCCGGCTCGGCGACCGCCGAGGGCACGGCGAGGCCCGCGCCCACACAGCGCCGGCCGCTGGCGCGCAGCAGTCCGGCCCCCGCCTCGACGACCTCGCCGAGCACCTGCGCCGGGTCGGCCGTGACCGTGGCGCGGACGGGCGCGGTGGCGACGATCCGGCCGCCGAGCCCGACCAGTGCGGCCCGGAAGCCGTCCGCGTGGATCTGCGCGGCCAGCGCGACGGGGCCCTTGTCGTCGACGGAGAGCCGGTGCGAGGGCCGGCCCTGGGAGCCCGCCGCGGCGCCGGGCCGGGAGTCGATCCGGATCAGCCCGAGAGCCTCCAGCTCCGCGGCGACGGCGCCGGCCGTGGCGCGGGTGACGCCGAGCTCCGCCGTGAGCACGGCGCGGGTGGGCGCACGGCCCGTGTGAACCAGTTCCAGTGCCGGGCCGAGCGCACCGCGGCCTCGCTCCAGCCTCGTCCGGGTGGTGGTCCCCTTGCCGTCCATGGAGGCGAGTCTCCCATGATCCGAAGGCGCTGCGGACGCCTTGTACCGATGGGGCCACGGCCCCTATGCTCACTTTGTGCCGCACCTAAACAAAATAAGGACCGCCGCCCCGGGGGGCCGCGACGGAGACCCCGGCGCCCGATCCTCCCTGTCCCGACTCCGTATCGCGCTGACCGTGTTCTTCGCCCTCGACGGCTTCATGTTCGCCGGCTGGGTGGTCCGTATCCCGGCCATCAAGCAGCAGACCGGATCCTCGGCGAGTGACCTCGGGCTCGCCCTGCTCGGGGTGTCCGCGGGCGCCGTGGTGACGATGGTGTTCACCGGCCGGCTGTGCCGCCGCTTCGGCAGTCATCCGGTGACGGTGGTGAGCGCGGTGCTGCTCTCGCTGAGCATCGTGCTGCCGCCACAGGCGCACTCGGCCCTGACGCTCGGCCTGGTGCTGCTGGTCTTCGGCGCCGCCTACGGCGCGCTCAACGTCGCGATGAACAGCGCGGCCGTCGATCTGGTCGCGGCCCTACGGCGCCCGGTGATCTCCAGCTTCCACGCCGCGTTCAGCCTCGGCGGCATGGTCGGGGCGGGCCTCGGGGGACTGGTCGCGGGCGGCCTCTCCCCCACCGTTCATCTGTCCCTCCTGACCGGCGTCGGTCTGCTGGTCACGGCCGTGACCGGTCCCGCGCTGCTGCGGCACCCCGCGCCCGTACCGGAACGGGCGCCGGACGCGAAGGCCGAGAAGGCCCCGGAGCCACGACAGCTCGACGGACGCACCCGCCGGCCGGTCATCCTCTTCGGTGTGATCGCCCTGTGCACGGCGTACGGCGAGGGGGCGATGGCCGACTGGAGCGCGCTGCATCTCACCCAGGACCTCGACGCCAGCCCCGGGGTCGCGGCCGCGGGTTACTCGCTCTTCGCCCTCGCCATGACGGCGGGCAGGCTGTCGGGTACGGCCCTGATGGAGCGGGTCGGCCAGACCCGCGCGCTGGTCGCGGGCGGCGCCACGGCCGCGCTCGGCATGCTGGTGGGCGCCCTCGCGCCGACCGCCTGGCTCGCGCTGCTGGGCTTCGCCGTGGCCGGGGTCGGACTCGCCAACATCTTCCCCGTGGCCGTCGGCCGGGCGGGCGCGCTGGCGGGGTCCGGCGGGGTCGCGGCCGCGTCCACACTGGGGTACGGCGGCATGCTGCTGGGGCCGCCCGCGATCGGATTCCTCGCCGACTGGTTCTCACTGCCCCTCGCGCTGACCACGGTGGCCCTGCTGGCGGCGGCGGCCGCGCTCATCGGGTACTCAGCGCGGAACGTGCCGGCGCAGCCGGCGGATGAGTAGGCGTACTCAGGCACATCCGTTCGGCCGGTCCGACCCTGGAAGGACGCCATCTCAGGGGAGAACGTCATGAACGCAGTACGGCTGACCGCACTCGCACGGCTGACCTTCGGCAATCGCGCTTCGCAGATCTATCTCGGCCTGGTCGCCGCGGTGACCGTGTTCGTCGCGGCCGACACGCTCTTCGTGCACCACGAGGACGCCTCGTTCGCCGGGGTGTGGCTGTTCTTCCTCGCCGCGCCGGCCATCTTCGCGTTCTTCATGGGCGGCGGACTGCTCGGCGACGCGGTCGCCGAGTCCGCCGGATTCCTGTACCCCGCGCTGGTGCTCTCCGTGCTGCTCCAGTCGGCGGCCCTGGGCGGCTTCGTACGGCTGCTGCGCGACCGGCCGCGGACCGCCGGCCCCCGGGAAGCCTGACGCGCCGTGCGGGCCCTGCGGCGTTGCCCGCGGCGGCCGGTTCAGCCGAGCCAGCCCGGCCGTACGAGCCCCGACTCATAGGCCAGGACGACCAGTTGGGCCCGGTCGCGGGCGCCGAGCTTCACCATCGTGCGGCTGACATGCGTCTTGGCCGTGAGCGGGCTGACGATCAGCCGTCGGGCGATCTCCTCGTTGGAGAGACCGATACCGACCAGGGCCATCACCTCGCGCTCCCGCCCGGTGAGTTCGCCGAGCCGCGCCGCGTCGGCCGGCGCCTTGGAGCGGGACGCGAACTCCGCGATGAGCCGGCGGGTCACGCCGGGTGACAGCAGCGCGTCGCCGTCCACCACCGCCCGTACCGCGCGCAGCAGTTCCTCGGGCTCGGTGTCCTTCACCAGGAAGCCGGAGGCACCGGAGCGGATCGCCTCGAAGACGTACTCGTCCAGCTCGAAGGTGGTGAGCATGACCACCTTCACCGGGTCGAGCCGCGCGTCCTCGGTGATCCTGCGGGTGGCCACGAGACCGTCGAGCAGCGGCATCCGGATGTCCATCAGCACCACGTCGGGGCGCAGTTCGCGCACCCGGCGCAGCGCCTCCTCACCGTCCGCGGCCTCGCCCGCGACCTCGATGTCCGGCTGGGCGTCGAGCAGCGCGCGGAACCCCGCCCGTACCAGTGACTGGTCGTCGGCGAGCAGGACGCGGATCACGGTGTCTCCTTGGGCTTCAGGGGCAGCGTGGCCCGGACGCGGTAACCGCCGTCGGGTCGTGGGCCGGCCTCGATCGTGCCACCGAGCGCGGCCGCCCGTTCCCGCATCCCGACGAGACCGTTGCCGCCGCCGCCCGCGTCCCCGCCGGTGGCCGGGCCCTCGTCGTCGATACGGAGGTGGAGCACCCCGGACGCGTAGCCGAGCCCGACCCGCGCCGTGCGGGAGCCGGAGTGCCGCACCACATTGGTCAGCGCCTCCTGAATGATCCGGAAGGCGGCCAGATCGGTGCCGGGCGCCAGCGCGACCTGCTTTCCGTGCCGCAGGACCTCGACCGTCAGGCCGGCGCCCGCGGCCTGTTCGACCAGTTCGGGCAGCCGGTCGAGGCCGGGGGCGGGGGCACGCGGGGCGTCGCCGGGGGTCCTGAGGGTGTCGAGGACCTGCCGTACCTCGCCGAGGGCCTCCTTGCTCGCCGCCTTGATGGTGGTGAGCGCCGTGCGGGCCTGTTCGGGGTCGGAGTCGAGGAGGGCGAGCCCGACGCCCGCCTGGACGTTGATGACCGAGATCGAGTGGGCGAGTACGTCGTGCAGTTCGCGGGCGATGCGCAGCCGTTCCTCGTCCGTCCTGCGTCGCTCGGCGGCCGCGCGTTCGGCGCCTTCCCGTGCCCACTGTTCCCTGCGTATACGGACGAGTTCGGCGGCGGCGCAGAGGGCGACCACGAAGGCGGCGACGACCAGTTCCTGCCCCCAGGGGGCGGCGTGATCGTCCGGGGGCGGCAGCCATCGGTAGAGCCAGTGCGTGATCAGGAGATGGCCCGCCCAGAGCAGGCCGACGGCCCACCAGGCCGCCCGCCGGTGCCCCGCGACGATCGCGGCGAAGCAGGCGACCGCGACGGTGACGAAGACCGGGCCGTACGGATATCCCGCGGCGAAGTACACGAGCGTGAGCGCCGCGACGCCGAAGACGCAGACGACGGGATACCTGCGCCGGAACAGCAGCAGGGCGGGGCCCGCGAGCAGCAGCAGCCGGGCGAGGACATCAAGGGGAACCCGGTCGACCTGCTTCCCCGCGGCGAAGGCGGTCCCCAGCAGGACGAAGGCGGCCAGAAGCAGCGTGGACGGCCAGGGCAGCCTGCCGCCCGGCCGCCCGGCCACCCAGGGACGCCGCAGGAACGGTGGTCCGCCCTGTGCCCGGGGAGGCCCGCCGTGACGGCAGGGATGACCGCCGCCCGGGCCCCGGCGGGGCTGCTGCTCTTCCATACCGGTCACGCTAGACGCGCAGGCCGCTCAGGGCGTCCACCGGGCGTGGCGGTCCTGCGTACTCCCCGGGGAGTACCCGTGACCGGAGACGGGGTGGGCGGCGGGCGCGCCGGCCTCAGGCCCGGCGGCCGCCCAGCAGGCCGATGTCGTCCGCGAGGCGCCGTACGGCCTGGACGAACAGCTCGTCCCGGGCTGACACCACGCCGTTGAACTGGCCGAAGATCTCGAACGAGAGCAGGCCGAAGAGCTGGGCCCAGGCCGCGACCAGGCCGGCCACCACCTCGGGCGGCACTCCGGGGGCGAACCGGGCGGCCAGCCGCTGGGCCTCGGGGCGCAGCTCGTCGGAGAGCGGCGGGAGGGCGATCCCGTCCGTGCGGTGGGCGTCGCGGGCGACGGAGATCAGGGCGAGGGCGACCCGGGACGCGGGTTCGACGGTCAGCTGAGGCGCCGTATAGCCGGGCACGGGGGAGCCGTAGATCAGCGCGTACTCATGGGGGTGGGCGAGGGCCCAGGCACGGACCGCCGTGCAGATGGCGGTCCAGCGGGCAGGGTGGTCGGCGGGGCCGGCGGCGGCGAGCGCCTGTTCGGCGGCCGAGCCGACCGCGTCGTAGGCGTCGATGATGAGAGCGGTCAGCAGGTCGTCGCGGCTGGGGAAGTAGCGGTAGAGCGCGGACGACACCATGCCCAGCTCACGGGCGACGGCCCGTAGCGAGAGCTTCGCCGCGCCCTCGGCGGCGAGCTGCTTGCGTGCCTCGTCCTTGATGGCCGCCGTGACTTCGGCGCGGGCCCGTTCCCTGGCTCCACGGATGGTCGTCATGGAGAGCAGTGTGGCATGTTTCGGAGCACTGACCACAATAGAGAGCAGTGCTCTTGCTTTGGAGCACCATTCTGGCGCACACTGCTCTTGAACGAGAGCACCGCTCTCTGAATCTCCCTGGGGAGCCATCATGTCGCAGCCGTACTACCTCAAGCCCGACACGTTCACCGTCCGGATGAACAACGCGATCGGCCGGCTCGCCCGGCACGGCTTCAGCCTGCTCGGCACGGCCGAGCTCTCCGTACGCGGCCGCAAGAGCGGCCAGATGCAGCGCATCCCCGTCAACCCGCACACCCACGACGGCAATCAGTACCTGGTCTCGGCCCGGGGCCACTCCCAGTGGGTGCGCAACATGCAAGCCGCGGGCGGCGGAGAGCTCCGGGTCGGCCGCAAAGTGCGGACCTTCACCGCGACCGAGGTCCCCGACAGCGAGAAGCTGACGATCCTGCGCACCTATCTGAAGCGCTGGGGCTGGGAGGTCAACCAGTACTTCCAGGGGGTCACCGCGAAGTCCACCGACGCGGAGATCCTCGCGGCGGCCCCCGACCACCCGGTCTTCCGGATCACGACGACGTCCTGATCCCGGTGGGCGCCGCTCACCACCGCGAACGCGCGCCCACCAAGGAGCCACCCACGACGGCTCAGCTCACTCCGGAGCGCCGGCCTCCTGTACGCCGGCCTCCTGCGCACCGGCCTCCTGCACTCCGGCCGCGGGCGTGGCCGGCTGCCTTCGGTCCAGCACGTCCAGTCCGCGCCGGGCCAGCGGATGCGTCCGTACGAGAGCGGCCAGTGTGGTCGAGCCACGGGTGATGTCCGCGAACGCGTTCCAGGCCGGCCTAAGGCCGGTGATCGCCGCGTGCAGCAGTCCCGGCCGCCGCTCGAAGACGTTGAGCATCCTGCGCCCGACGCCCATCTCCACACCGAGGCCGGCCTTGATGGCGAACGCGTAGTTCAGCGCCTGGCGGCGGGCGTCCACCGCGTCGTGCGACTCCGAGATCCGTACCGCCCACTCCCCCGCGAGCCGCCCGGACCGCAGGGCGAAGGAAATCCCTTCCCTGGTCCACGGCTCCAGCAGCCCCGCCGCGTCCCCGCACACCAGCACCCGGCCGCGCGACAGCGGCGAGTCGTCGCTGCGACACCGCGTCAGATGGCCGGAAGAGACCGACGGTTCGAACCCGGCGAGCCCGAGCCGGGCGATGAAGTCCTCCAGATAGCGCTTGGTCGCCGCGCCCTCGCCACGAGCCGAGATCACCCCGACGGTGAGCGTGTCCCCCTTGGGGAAGACCCAGCCGTAACTGCCGGGCAGCGGGCCCCAGTCGATGAGCACCCGGCCCGCCCAGTCCTCGGCGACCGTTTCCGGCACCGGGATCTCCGCTTCAAGGCCCAGGTCCACCTGGTCCATCTTCACGCCGACATGAGCGCCTATCCGGCTGGCGCTGCCGTCCGCACCGACCACGGCGCGCGCCAGCACCGTCTCACCGTCCGAGAGGACGACGGCGACCGTACGGCGGTCGGGCACGGCGGGGCCGTGCTGCTCGACCCGCGAGACTGTCACACCGGTACGGAGCACGGCGCCGGCCTTCTGCGCGTGTTCCACCAGACTCGCGTCGAACTCCGGGCGGTTGATGAGCCCGAAGAGCATGCGCTTGGAGCGGCGCGTGCGGGCGAGCTTCCCGTTCAGCGAGAAGGTCACCGCGTGCACACGGTCCTTGATCGGAAGCTCGAAGCCCGGGGGCAACGAGTCGCGCGAGGGCCCGATGATCCCGCCCCCGCAGGTCTTGTAGCGGGGCAACTCGGCTTTCTCCAACAGCAGCACCTGACGGCCCGCCACCGCCGCCGCGTATGCCGCGGAGGCTCCCGCCGGTCCTGCGCCGACCACGACGACATCCCACACCGGCTCGTCGTGCTCGCTTCCGGCGTCTGCGTTCTCGCTGCTCACGATGTGCTTCTGCTCCTGATCCGACCGGTGGCCCCTGCTGTCGAACGGCATCCTACGGCGCGGGCGCGACGAGCCTGCTGTGGGAGGATCGCCCATGCCTTCGATGTACACCCGGCTGAACAACGTCGTACCCACGAGGAGCGTGCCCATGACCGTGAATCCGATCGCCGAAACCGTAGCGTCCCTGATGCCCCGCGCGCGTGCGGAACTCACGGAGCTGGTGGCCTTCCGTTCGGTGGCGGATCCCGCGGTGTTCCCCAGGAGCGAGTGCGAGGCCGCCGCTTCCTGGGTGGCGGAGGCGCTGCGTTCCGAGGGGTTCCAGGATGTCGCGGTGCTCGACACCCCGGACGGCACCCAGTCCGTCTACGGTCTGCTGGCAGGGCCCGAGGACGCGCCGACGGTGCTGCTCTACGCCCACTACGACGTCCAGCCGCCGCTGGACGAGGCCGCCTGGCTGACACCGCCGTTCGAGCTGACCGAGCGCGAGGGCCGCTGGTACGGACGCGGGGCGGCCGACTGCAAGGGCGGCTTCCTGATGCATCTGCTCGCTCTGCGCGCCCTGAAGGCCAACGGCGGTGTGCCGGTGAACGTCAAGGTCATCGTGGAGGGTTCGGAGGAGCAGGGCACCGGCGGCCTCGAACGCTACGCCGAGGCGCACCCGGAGCTGCTGGCCGCCGACACCGTCGTCATCGGCGACTGCGGGAACTTCCGGGTGGGGCTGCCGACGGTCACGGCCACGCTGCGCGGCATGACGCTGCTGCGTGTCCGGATCGACACACTTGAGGGCAATCTGCACTCGGGCCAGTTCGGCGGGGCCGCGCCGGACGCGCTCGCCGCCCTCATCAAGGTCCTCGACTCGCTGCGCGCCGAGGACGGTTCCACCACCGTGGACGGTCTGGCCGCCGACGCCGGCTGGGACGGACTCGACTACGCGGAGGCCGACTTCCGCGCGGACGCCAAGGTGCTCGACGGCGTCGAACTGATCGGCCACGGCTCGGTCGCCGACCGGATCTGGGCCCGCCCCGCCGTCACCGTACTGGGCATCGACTGCCCGCCGGTGGTGGGCGCGACCCCGTCCGTCCAGGCGGGCGCGCGGGCGCTGGTCAGTCTGCGGGTGCAGCCGGGCCAGGACGCCACCGAGGCGACCGAGCTGCTGACCGCGCACATCGAGAAGCACACTCCGTGGGGCGCGCGGGTCGCGGTGGAACACGTCGGCCAGGGCCAGCCGTTCCGTGCGGACACCGCCAGCCCGGCGTACTCCGCGATGGCCGACGCGATGCGCGTCGCGTACCCGGGCCAGGAGATGCAGACCGCCGGCCAGGGCGGCTCCATTCCGCTCTGCAACACCCTGGCCGCGCTGTATCCGCAGGCGGAGATCCTGCTGATCGGGCTGAGCGAGCCGGAGGCGCGGATCCACGCGGTGAACGAGAGCGTCTCGCCGGAGGAGCTGGAGCGCCTCTCGGTCGCCGAGGCGCACTTCCTGGTCAACTACGCCCAGTCCAAGCAGAGTTGAGCGCGGGGCCGAGCCGACCGAGCTGAGCGGAGCGGATTCAGCGGACAGCGGAGATCGCCGAAAGCGTAGAACCGTACGGCGGACGGGCCCGGCTGCGTACGTTCACCGTATGGACCACCTCATGGAGCTCGTGGACATCCGTCCCCGCCTGCACATGCTCCGCTTCCCGATCGGCCAGGCCTATCTGTGGCGCGACGGCGGGGAACTCACCCTCGTCGACGCCGGCCACCGGGACGCCGCGCCCGAGATCGAGCGGGCGATCAGGAGTCTCGGGCTGAGCCCCGGCGCGCTCCGCAGGATCGTCCTCACCCACTGCCACCGCGACCATGTGGGCGCCGCCGGGGAGCTGGCGGCGCGGTACGGCGCCGAGGTGCTCGCGCACCGGCTGGACGCCCCCGTCGTACGCGGTGAACGGCCGGTGCCCCAACCGGTGCTGCTGGACTGGGAGATCCCGCTGTACGAGCACGGGCTGACGGTGCCGGAGGCGCCGCCCACCCGGGTCGACCGGGAGCTGGACGAAGGCGACGAGCTGCCTTTCGGCGACGGCGCCCGGGTGCTGCACACCCCCGGGCACACCGACGGCTCGATCGCCGTCCATCTGCCGCGCCACGGCGTGCTGTTCGTGGGTGACACCCTCGCCGCGGTGGGCGAGATCACGCTGGGCGTCTTCCATGTGGACCGGGAGCGCGCCCAGGAGTCGATGCACCGGCTCGTCGCGCTCGACCCCGCCCCGTCCACGGTCTGTTACGGCCACGGCGATCCCACGCCCGGCTTCGGCGGCCTTGCTCCCTCCCCGGGGACGTGACGGGCCTGATCCACCGGACAGGCCCTGGCCGGGCGGCTCAGCCCACCGGGACACCGTCCTCCAGATAGAGCACCGTCCCGCGCTCCCTGGCGCGCAGGGCCCAGCGCAGCCGCTCGTAGCGGGCGGGCGGCAGCAGCTCGGCCGCCTCCTCCTCGCCGACGAAACGCCAGCCCCGCAGCTCCGGTCCCGGCAACCGCAGCCCCCCGGCCACCTGTTCCGGCAGCCGGCCGCCGTCGAACAGCAGCCGCAGCCCGCCGTATCCGGGCGGCCGCGGCGGTTCCCAGTCGGCGACCAGCAGCCGGGGCACCTCGGTGAGTTCTATGCCTATCTCCTCGGCGACCTCACGTATGCCGGCGCCGGCGGGCGCCTCGCCGGGCTCCACCACCCCGCCGGGGAACTCCCAGCCGGGCTTGTACGTGGGATCCACGAGCAGCACCCGGTCCCGCTCGTCGAAGAGCAGCACCCCGGCCGCGAGGGTCTCGGCGGTCGGCTCGGGCGTCTGCACGATCTCGCACACGCCGGCCGCGCCGGTCCGTACCGCCGCGGCGAGGCACACCGCGGTCTCCCGCGGCGTGAGGGCGCTGTTGTCGACGGCATGGGCATCACCGCGGAGCCAGCCGAGCGCCGCGCGGTAGGGCTCGATGTGCTCGTAGCACCACTGCCGGGTCCGCTCGTTCACCTCGGCGTCGGCGTCGATGTCCTCACGGAACGCGATCCGGTCGCGCAGGATCGTTTCCTCAGTAGTGAGAAGCACATGCCGGACCGGGATGCGCCGCGAGGCGAGACCGCCGAAGATCTCGTCGCGGTACTCCTGGCGCAGCAGGGTCATGGGGATGACGAGCACCCCGCCCACTTCGGCCAGCAGCGCCGCCGCGGTGTCCACCACCAGCCGCCGCCAGATCGGCAGGTCCTGGTAGTCGCTCACCTCCGCGAGCCGCTTCTGCGGCAGCAGCCGCGCAACCTCGCCGCCGAGCAGCTCAGGGTCGTACAGGGTGCTGTTCGGGATCAGGTCGATCAGTTCGCGTGCGGTACTGGTTTTGCCCGCTCCGAACGCACCGTTGACCCAGACGATCACGGTTCCCCCTCTTCCGTAGCCCCCAGAGGACTGCCCGCAACACCCTGCCACGGAAACCCCCGGCGGGATCAGTGCGCCCGATCGGCCACCCGGCTGTATCCGAGCTGTGGCCGGTTCGATGTCATCCTGAGGCCGGGCGCAGCGTCTCATGTACAAGCCGTTGTACAAGCCGATGTCCATGCCGGGCCGTAACACATCCCCGAGGACCATCGTTGGAATCGATGTGACGAGGGGGTACCCAATGCGCCGTACGGTGCTGGAAAAATTTCCCGCGGGAGGGCCGCGGGGCAGTTGGCCCGCGGAGGAGTTCGCGCGGGCGCGGCGGGACGAGGGAATGCCGGCCGAGGTCGTGATGGATCTCGACGCGGACCTCTTCCTGGTTGTCGTACCGCAGCAGGCGACCGAGTCCTAGGCCGTGTTGCGACCAGCAATACCTGCCCCACCCGGTCACAGAAAGCCCGAAATGTCCAGAACGCCGACCGCCACAGCGGGCTTTGGCGTGCCCGCGGGCGTGCCCGTACCCGCGCGGGCGGCGCCCGGTTCCCGTCCACGTCCGCGCGTCCGGCGGCCCGCCCCGGTCCTCGCTCTGGTCCTCGCCCTGGCGGGCCTCACCGTCTCGCTGTCCGCCGGCCCCGCGACGGCCGACAGCACCGCCTGCACGCACCACTTCTCCGGGCCGCAGATCTGCGTCCGGCTGGACGGGCACGGCGGCCGAAACGCGGTCACCGCCATCTGGACCAATCCGCCGGCGCGTGTCGTCTCCCGCGCGGTGTCGCTGTTCAGGAACGGAACACGCGTCGATACGGCGCTCGCGACCCGGTCCGGCAAGGCGCTGACCCACACCTGGCCGAGCGGGGACACCGGCACCGGCACCGAGCTGTGTGTGAGATTCCGCGGCAGCAAGCGCATGGCCTGCCAGACGACCAGCTGAATGGCGTCCGGGCGTCCCGGCGCGGGCTCAGCCGCTGACCGTCGCCGCCGCCTCGTTCCGGTGCCCGAGCGCGGCGGCGGCCGCCGCGCCGACCAGGCCCGCGTCCATTCCGGTCAGCGCCGGGGCGACCTTGAGCTGCCGTACGAAGGAGAGGGTGGCGTAGTCCCGCAGGGAACGGCGCAGCGGGGCGAAGAGCACCTCGCCCGCGTTCGCCACTCCCCCGCCGACGACCGCGATGCCGATCTCGACCAGCGTGGCCGTCGCGGCGATCCCGGCGGCCAGCGCCTGCGCGGCCCGGTCGAAGGAGGCTATCGCGACCGGATGGCCCGCGCGGGCGGCGGCGGCCACCGCGGCCGCGGAGGTGTCACCGTCGGGGCCCGGCCGCCAGCCGCCCTCCAGCGCGCGGCGGGCGATATTGGGCCCGCTGGCGATCCGCTCCACACAGCCGCGCCCCCCGCACGGGCAGAGATCGCCGTCCAGGTCCACGCTGATGTGGCCGATGTGGCCGGAATTGCCGGTCGGTCCGGGGTGGAGCTTCCCGTTCAGGACGAGGCCGCCGCCCACACCGGTGGAGACCACCATGCACAGCGCGTTGTCATAGCCGCGGGCCGCGCCCTGCCAGTGTTCCGCGGCGGTCATGGCGACCCCGTCGCCGACGAGCGTCACCGGCAGCCCTCCGGTGGCCAGCCGCACCCGCTCCACCAGCGGAAAGCCCCGCCAACCCGCGACATTGACCGGGCTGACCGTACCGGCGGAGGCGTCCACGGGACCGGCGCTGCCGATGCCTATCGCCGTGACCGACGCCCAGAGCGGGGACGCGGAGAGGTCGGCGAGGACCTCCTCGACGGCGCGCATCACCGTCTCGCCGTCCTCCCGGGCGGGCGTCGGCCGCTGCGCCCGGACGAGGATCCTGCCGCCGCCGTCCACCAACGCGCCGGCGATCTTGGTGCCGCCGATGTCGAGTGCCGCAACGGGGTCGGTATGCATCGGTGTCGGATCTCCAGAGGATGAGGCGCCCTCGCGCGTGCGAGGGGCGGGAGCATGAGCGGACCTGCGGCTTCGATGAACAGTCTCCATTCACCTGACAACGTTGTCCAGGGCCTATGCTCGTCGCCACCGCCTTGGATGGCAAACCAACGGCAAACCGAACGACGACAGGACAGCGCACTGTGGCCGACACCCCCCGCCGCCCCGAGCCCCGTTACGGCAACCGGCCCACGATGAAGGATGTGGCCGCGCGCGCCGGAGTGGGGCTCAAAACGGTCTCCCGCGTGGTCAACGCGGAGCCGGGTGTCACCACCGACACCGAGCGCAGGGTGCAGGAGGCCATCGACGCGCTGGGCTTTCGCCGCAACGACTCGGCGCGCGTGCTGCGCAAGGGCCGTACGGCGAGTATCGGCCTGGTCCTGGAGGATCTGGCCGACCCGTTCTACGGTCCGCTGAACCGCGCCGTGGAAGAGGTGGCCCGCGCCCATGGCGCGCTGCTGATCAACGGCTCCAGCGCGGAGGACCCGGACCGCGAACAGGAACTGGTGCTCGCACTCTGCGCGCGCCGGGTGGACGGGCTGATCGTGATTCCGGCCGGGGACGACCACCGCTATCTGGAGCCGGAGATCAAGGCCGGGGTGGCGACGGTCTTCGTGGACCGGCCGGCCGGCCGGATCGACGCGGACGCGGTGCTCTCCGACAGCTTCGGCGGCGCCCGGTCGGGCACCGCCCATCTGATCGCGCACGGTCATCGCCGGATCGGCTTCATCGGTGACCAGCCCCGGATCCACACGGCGATCGAGCGGCTGAGCGGCTACCGCACCGCGATGGCGGACGCGGATCTCACGATCCACGACGACTGGGTCTCGCTCGGTACGACCGCGCCCGAGCGGGTGCGGGAGGCCGTCGTGGCGATGCTCGGCGGACCCGAGCCGGTCACGGCGATCTTCGCGGGCAACAACCGTGTGACGGTGACAGCGGTACGGGTACTGGCCGCGCACCACCGTCCGGTCGCCCTGGTCGGCTTCGACGACATCGAGCTGGCCGATCTGCTCGACCCCGGCCTCACGGTCATCGCACAGGACGCCGCCACCCTGGGTCGTACGGCCGCGGAGCGGCTGTTCCACCGGCTCGACGGCGCGGCCGACGCCCCGTCACGAGTGGTGCTGCCGACGCGGCTGATCGCCCGAGGCTCCGGCGAGATCCCGCCCCCGGCCGACGCCTGAGACGTACCCCCGCCCCGCCCCGCCCCGGACAGGATCTAGGCCCTGTCCGACCTAGCCGCCGCCCGCCGCTTCGTCCTGGGACACCTGGTGGAGGGTGCGCCCCGAGCGTGCGAAACGCGCCCGGCGGGGGTCGGGGGTGGCGGGCCCGTCGTGCCGGGCGGCGGAGTCCTTCTCCTTGACCAGCAGCCACGCCTCCTCGTCGCCGTCGCCGTTCCTGATACGGGTGAGGGCGTAGCCGCCGCGCAGTTTCGTACCGTCGAGCCAGAAGGACGCGTGGCCGTGTGCCAGGGCCTCGCCGAAGGTGGCGGCCCTGCCCGGCCGGTCGCGGCCGAGCGGACGGTAGGTGCCCTGGTCCCAGACGATGACGGCGCCGCCGCCGTATTCGCCGCGGGGGATGACTCCCTCGTACTCCCGGTACTCCAGCGGGTGGTCCTCGGTGGGGACCGCCAGTCGCTTGTCACCGGGGTGGGTGGAGGGCCCTTTCGGCACGGCCCAGGATTTGAGCACCCCGTCGACCTCCAGCCGGAAGTCGAAGTGCATCCGGCGCGCGTCGTGGATCTGGACGACGAAGGACGGCTCGTCCCCCGCCTGCCCGCCCTCGCCACTGGGCTCAGCCGTGGTGTCGAAATGCCGTTTGCCGCGATACGGCTCCAGCGGGTCCTTGTCACTCACCATGACCCGGCTCCTTCCGAGGCCCCGCCCGGCCCCTGGTCCTACGGCCCCCTTTCAGCTTCCCGCGCGCGGCGCCCGCGCGCAGGGCGGAGCCCCTGGGCCCGGTCCGACGCGGCGGTGTCGCTGTTGGGACATGTCGCAACAGCGACACCGGGAATCAGTGACAGCCCTTCCGGCTCTACCGGATTCTGTCGAACAGCGCGTAACCGCGGTGGTGAACGAAGGGGTTGGAAAGATGAGATGGACCCGCCTTTCGGCGGCAGTATCAACGGCCTTGCTGCTGACCGCTGGTGCGGTGGCGCCTGTCTCGGCCCAGCCCCCGGCGCCGAACACCCCCGTCGCGGGCTCCGCCCCGGCGGGTCCAGGAACCACGGTGCGCCTGATCACGGGCGATCGGGTGACCGTGAGCGCCGGTCCCGACGGCAAGCGGGTCGCCTCCGTGGAGCCGGGCCCCGGCCGCGAGGGCATCGTCTTCCGGACCGCGGAGGAGGACGGCGGTCTGAGTGTCCTTCCCTCCGACGCCATCGGCCCGGTCTCCTCGGGAAAGCTGGACCGGCGGCTCTTCGATGTCACCGAGCTCCTCGCGCAGGGGTACGACGAGGCGCACACCGACGCCCTGCCGCTGATCGTTTCCCAGCCCGCCGGTGAACCGGCCACCACCCTCGACAGGTGGTCCGCGCTGAACGAGGACGCGGCTCCCTCACGTCGGCTGGACAGCATCAACGCCCGTTCGCTGCGGATCGAGGCCGCCGATCTCGGCCGCTTCTGGAAGCAGCTCGTCCCCGGCTCCGGCGACGCGTCCACCGCCCGCGCCGCCGCCCTCCCGACGGTCTGGCTGGACGGGCGGGTGAGCCCGACGCTCGACCGCAGTACGGCCCAGATCAACGCGCCCGCCGCGTGGGCCGCCGGCTACCAGGGCCAGGGCGTCAAGGTCGCCGTCCTGGACACCGGCGCCGACCTCACCCACCCAGACCTGGCCGGCCGGGCCACGACGACCAAGGACTTCTCCGGCAGCGCCGGGACGAACGACGTCTTCGGACACGGCACCCATGTCGCGGCCACGGTCGGCGGCTCCGGTGCCGCGTCCGGCGGCACGCGCAAAGGGGTGGCGCCACGGGCCGAGCTGGTGATCGGCAAGGTTCTCGGGGACGACGGCTACGGCACCGAGTCGGCCGTGATCGACGGCATGGAGTGGGCCGCGGCCGAGGGCGCCCGGGTCGTCAACATGAGCCTGGGATCGGACGCCCCCAGCGACGGCACCGACCCGATGAGCCTCGCGGTGAACGGTCTCTCCCGGAGCAGCGGCGCCCTGTTCGTGGTGGCCGCCGGCAACAGCGGCGAGATGGGCGAGCAGACCATCGGTTCGCCCGGCGCGGCCGACGCGGCGCTCACCGTGGGCGCCGTCGACCGCGACGACTCCCTGGCCGCCTTCTCCAGCCGCGGACCGCGTCCGGGCGACCGGGCGGTGAAGCCGGACGTCACCGCGCCCGGTGTCGGCATCGTGGCCGCCCGCGCCACGGGGACGACCATGGGCGACCCCGTGGACCCGTACTACGTCGCGGCCTCGGGCACCTCGATGGCCTCGCCCCACGTGGCGGGCGCCGCCGCGCTGCTGGCCCAGCAACATCCGGACTGGGACGCCGTACGCCTCAAGGACGCGCTGGTCAGCACCGCGCGAACCGTGCCGGGTCAGCAGGTGACCGAGCAGGGCGGCGGCCGTATCGACCTGGCGGCGGCCCTCGGACCGGTCACCGCGACCGGCACCGTCTCCTTGGGCTCCTTCGTCTCCGGCGGCGCCGCCGGACGGGCCCAGGACACCACGGTCCGCTACACGAACACCTCCCCGTCCGAGGTCACTCTGCGCCTGGCGGTACGGCTCACCACCAGCGGCGGGCAGGAGATCGCGGACGGCGGGGTACGGCTCGGCTCCGACGCGGTCCGTATCGCCGCCGGCGCCACGGCGGAGGTGCCGCTGCACGCCGACCCGTCCGTCGTCGAGCGGGGCGACTACTACGGATACGTCAGTGCGACCACCGCCGACGGCACGGTGGCCGTCCACACCACGGTGAGCCTCGCGGTCCACGGCCCCGTACACCGGCTCACCGTCAACACCGTCGACCACCACGGCAAGCGCGTCCAGGCCCTGCCCACGATCTGGGGTGCTGACGGATTCGTGAACTACATCAGCGCGGATCCGGCCGTCGCCGAGGTCGAGGAAGGCACCTACCAGCTCAGCCACTCCTCGCTGGACGACGCCCCGGACGGCCAGGAGCTGCGCGAGGTCGTCCTGCCCGAGGTGAAGGTCACCAAGGACATGTCCGTCACCCTGGACGCCCGCAAGACCACCCAGGTGGAGATCCGTACCCCCAAGCCCGCCGAACAGCGGGGCGCTCTCAGCTACCAGACCTACCGTCAGCTGGGCGGGCACGGCCTGATCCAGGGCACGATGTTCTTCGACATCGCCAAGCGCCTGTACGTCAGCCCCACCGCCAAGGTCACCGAGGGCCGCTTCGAGTTCGCCTCGCGCTGGCAGCTCGTCGCCCCGCTGCTGGAGGCGGAGGTCCCCGGGACGAAGATCGCTCTGCGGCCGTACTACACGCACACCTCCGCGCTGTTCGGCGCGAAGGGCGCCCGGCTGACCGCCGTCGACGCGGGAAGCAGCTCCGCACCCGACTTCCGCGGCAGCCGCGTCCGCGGCAAGCTCGCGGTCGTCAGGGACGACGGTTCTGACGAGAGGGACCTGGCCAAGGCGGCCGCCAAGGCCGGCGCCGCCGGACTCATGCTCGTCTTCCCGTCGGACATGTACTCCTGGACCCGGTGGACCCCGGTCGGGGACCGGCTCGCCCTGCCCACCCTGCGGGTGAGCGCGGCCGAGGGCGGCGCGCTGCTGGACCGGGCCGGGCGGCACGCGACCACGGTGGAGTTCTCCGGCACCGCCGAGAGCCCATATCTCTACGACGTGATGCAGGTCTCCGCGGGACAGGTCCCCCAGCGTGTCGTGCACACCGTCTCGGACCGCAACAGCGCCGTGGTGAAGGCCACGTACGCCGACGGCGGAGGCACCTCGTGGGCGAGTGAGCAGCGTTTCGGCCTCCGTCCCTACCAGGACTTCTTCTGGAACCAGTACAGCCGCTTTGTGCCGACCGGCACGCAGCGCACCGAGTACGTCAGCGCCGACGACACCCTGTGGCAGCACGTCGTGAACGACGCGGCCGCCACCGACGTCGACACCCCGCTGACGGTCGGCATGCGGGACGACGCCCGGACCTACCGCCCCGGCAAGCAGCCCGAGGAGAACTGGTTCGAGGCTGTCGTGCGGCCGTCGATCCCGCGCGGTACGACGACTCCGTCCGTCCGCTCCGGCGACGTCCTCTCCCTGCGGATTCCCGAGTTCACCGACTCCGGCACCGGCCACTGGTCACGGGCGCTCACCGGCGGCGCGGGCGGCGGGATCGGCACCTCCGCGCGCAGCGCAGTGCCCGAGGGCGACACCGTCTCCGCCCGCCTGTACCGGGACGGCAAGAAGACCGCCGATGCCGCGGACGCCTGGGCCGACTTCCGGGTGGCGCCGGGAGAGGCCGACTACCGGCTCGACCTGTCGACGTCCCGTGGCTCCGCCGAGTCCGGGTTCGGCATCCGTACGGAGACCTCGTGGTCCTTCCGCTCGGACACCACCGCGGGGACGGCGACGCTCCCGTTGCTCCAGCTCGACTACGACGTGCCGGTGGACGAGCGCAACACCGTGACCGCGCGGCGTGACCACGAGATCGCCCTGACCGTCCGCGCCCAGGACGGCCTGCCCGCACCGCGCGGCGTCACGGTCCGGGTCGAGACCTCCTACGACGACGGCAGGTCCTGGACGAAGGAGGCCAGGGCCAGGGACCGCGGTCAGAACCGCTTCACCGCCACCGTCGAGCGGCCGGCCAGGACACGGGGCGACACGTACGTGACCCTGCGCGTCACCGCCACCGACAGCGCCGGGAACACGATCCGGCAGACCGTGGAGCGCGCGTACCTGCTGAGCGAGTAGCGGGACACCGGACCCGGCGGCCGGGGGGCGGCCGGGCACCGAAGGACGGCGGGTACGGAGGTGCGTCCAGGTCTCCGTACCCACCGCCCTGCGCCTGCCCGGGGGGAGCGATGACCAGGGCGTATAGTGCGATTGCCCGTGTTCGGTCCTGTTCCGGCGGGGCCCTGGTGCCGGGCGCTCACCCACGTGCCCGTCCCGTCGCTCCCGCACACCGCCGGCCGGGGCGGAAAGGAGCACGATGCTGGAGGCAGCGGGCCTCACCCCGGCCGAGGAAGCCGTGTACCGGCTTCTCGTGACGACGCCCGCCGCGTCTGCGGCCGAGATCGCGGAGCAGTCGGGCCTGGCGCCGGGGGACATCGCACGGATACTGGCGGCGCTCACGGCCAAGGGGCTGGCCAGCGGAACGGACCGGGCGCCGCACAGCTTCGCCGCCACTCCTCCGGACGTCGCCCTGCTGCCGCACCTCCAGAGGCAGTCCGACGCCCTGGACCAGGCGCGCGCCGCGGTCACCGATCTGCTGGAGACCTATCGGCGCACCAGGCGCCGCAGGGATCCCGACCAGCTCATCGAAGTGATCACCGGCGCCGAGGCGATGCGCCAGCATCTGCGGCAGATCCAGGACAGCGCGCGCCACGAGATGCTGTGGTTCTGCAAGGCGCAGTACGTGGCCATGCCCTCGGGAAGCAACCGCGCCGAGTTCGACGCCCTCGCCCGCGGGGTGCGCTACCGCGTCCTGTACGAGCGGGCGTTCTTCGACGATTCCGGCGCCGTCGACAACGTGGTGGAGGGCGTGCGCGCGGGGGAGATAGCCCGCGCGGTCCCGCACCTTCCGCTGCGGCTGGCCGTCGCCGACCGCGCCATCGCGATCTGCCCCCTGGTGCCGGGCGGCCCGAGCGGCGGCTCCGAGGAGCCCACCGCCGCACTGGTGCGCGGCAGCAGTCTGCTGGACGCGCTGGTCGCCCTGTTCGAGCGCTACTGGGAGGACGCGGTCCCGCTGCACGTGAGCGAGTCCGGAACGGTCAGCGGCACGGACGGGTCGGCCCACGGCCACGAGCTCTCGACGACGGACCGTCAGCTGCTGTCGCTGCTCGTCGCGGGGGTCGCCGACAAGGCGATAGCCAGTCAGATGGGGCTCAGCAGACGGACCGTGCAGCGGCGCATCCAGGCGATGATGGCCCTCGCGGGCGCGACCACACGCATGCAACTGGCGTGGCAGGCCGCCCGGCGGGGCTGGATGTAGCGGCCTCCCGGATCATCCGCCCGCCGACCGCGGCACGCGGGACAGGCGCTACGGCGTGGTCACCGTCGGGGCCGCGCGGCGCGGGATGGCGAAGCTCTCCAGGTCCTCATGGGTGAGGCCGGTGAGGAGGGCGACCTCGTCGCTGTCGAGGGCGCCGCAGTCCAGGCCACGCAGCAGATAGCCGCTGAGCGCCTTCGCGGTGGCGGGCTCGTCCATCACCGCGCCGCCCCTCCTGGCCACATACGCGGCCAGCCGGGCCGCGGCCGGCTCCAGGCCCTCGCGGTAGAAGGCGTACACGGCGGCGTAGCGGGTGGGCAGATGGCCCGGGTGCATGTCCCAGCCCTGGTAGTAGGCGCGGGCGAGGGCACGCCGGGTGAGGCCGTAGTGCAGCCGCCAGGCGTCGTGGACCTGGGCGGTCGGCCCGACCGGGAGGACATTGGTGGAGCCGTCGCAGACCCGTACGCCGGTCCCGGCGGCGGCTACCTGCATGACGGCCTTGGCATGGTCGGCGGCCGGGTGGTCGCTGGACTGGTAGGCGGCGCTGACGCCGACGCAGGCGCTGTAGTCGAAGGTGCCGTAGTGCAGCCCGGTGGCCCGGCCGCCGGCCGCGTCGATCATCCGGGCCACGGTGGCGGTGCCGTCCGCGGCGAGGATGGACTGGCTGGTCTCGATCTGGATCTCGAACCCGATCCGTCCCGGCTCCAGGCCGCGTGCCTTCTCGAACTCCTCGGCCAGCCGCACCATCGCGGTGACCTGCTCGGCGTAGCTGACCTTGGGGAGGGTCAGCACCAGTCCGGCGGGCAGGCCGCCCGCCTCCATCAGCCCGCTGAGGAAGATGTCGAGGGTCCGGATGCCCCGGTCCCGTACGGCGGCCTCCATGCATTTCATGCGGATCCCCATGTACGGGGCGGCGGTGCCGTTCCCGTACGCCTCGTGGACCAGCCGGGCGGCGCGGGCCGCGGCCTCGTCCTCCTCGGCGTCCGGGCGCGGCCCGTAGCCGTCCTCGAAGTCGATCCGCAGGTCCTCGACGGGCTCGCGGCTCAGCTTGGCCCGTACGCGTTCGTACACCGGGCCCGCGAGGGCGTCGGAGAGGCCGAGGACCGCGGCCAGCGAGGCGGCGTCCGGGGCGTGTTCGTCGAGGGCGGCGAGCGCCTGGCCGCCCCAGGAGCGGATGGTGCCGGCGTCGAAGTGGTCGGCCGGTACGTAGACGGTGTGGACGGGCTGGCGGGTGCCGGGGTCGCCCGGGTAGCGACGGGCCAGTTCCGCGTCGACCGGTGCGAGGGAGCGGCTGATGTCCTCGCCGACCGCGCCCGCGAGGCTCGTCGCCACCTTCTCCTGCTGGCCCATCTCTGTCCCCTCCTGCTTCCGCTCCACTGTTTTCCACCCTGCGGAATCAGTAATCCGTGGAGCGAACTTAATCGGCGGGCTTGATCTACGTCAATGGTCGCCCCGGACGACGCGGGGCCGCACGGTGGAGTCCACCGCGCGGCCCCAGGACCCGTACAGAAGCAGCGGGTCAGCCCTTGCGGGTCTTGACCTCTTCGGTCAGCTGCGGGACGACCTCGAAGAGGTCGCCGACCACGCCGTAGTCGACCAGGTCGAAGATCGGGGCTTCGGCGTCCTTGTTGACGGCGACGATGGTCTTGGAGGTCTGCATGCCGGCGCGGTGCTGGATGGCACCGGAGATGCCGGAGGCGATGTAGAGCTGCGGGGAGACCGACTTGCCGGTCTGGCCGACCTGGTTGGAGTGCGGGTACCAGCCGGCGTCGACGGCGGCGCGGGAGGCACCGACGGCCGCGCCGAGCGAGTCGGCGAGCGCCTCGATGATCGCGAAGTTCTCGGCGCCGTTGACGCCGCGGCCGCCGGAGACCACGATCGCGGCCTCGGTCAGCTCCGGGCGTCCGGTCGACTCACGCGGGGTGCGGGAGACGACCTTCGTGCCGGTGGACTTCTCACCGAAGGTCACGGACAGCGCCTCGACGGTGCCCGCGGCGGGAGCGGCCTCGACCGGAGCCGAGTTCGGCTTCACGGTGATGACCGGGGTGCCCTTGGAGACCCGGGACCTGGTGGTGAACGCGGCGGCGAAGACCGACTGCGTGGCGACCGGGCCCTCGGCTCCGGCCTCCACGTCGATGGCGTCGGTGATGATGCCGGAGCCGATACGGACCGCGAGCCGCGCCGCGATCTCCTTGGCCTCGGCGGAGGACGGCAGCAGCACGGCGGCCGGCGTCACCGCCTCGTACGCGGCCTGCAGCGCGTCGACCTTCGGCACGACGAGGTAGTCGGCGAACTCCGGGGCGTCGGCGGTCAGGACCTTCACCGCACCATGCTCGGCGAGCACGGCCGCGGTGTCGGCGGCGCCCGTGCCGAGCGCGACGGCGACGGGCTCGCCGATACGGCGGGCCAGCGTCAGCAGCTCCAAGGTGGGCTTGCGGACGGCGCCGTCCACGTGATCGACATAGACGAGAACTTCAGCCATGGGATTGCTCTCCTGCGAATACGAAGTATCTGGCGGACAGTTGAACGGGGCGGCCGAGGCTCAGATGAACTTCTGGCTCACCAGGAACTCGGCGAGCTGCTTACCGCCCTCACCCTCGTCCTTGACGATCGTGCCCGCCGTACGGGCCGGACGCTGCGTCGCCGTCTCCACCGCGGTCCAGGAGCCCTGGAGACCGACCTCGTCGGCGTCGATCTCCAGGTCCTCCAGATCCAGCGCCTGTACCGGCTTCTTCTTGGCGGCCATGATCCCCTTGAAGGAGGGGTAACGGGCCTCGCCCGACTGGTCCGTCACCGACACGACAGCCGGCAGCGACGCCTCCAGCTGCTCGCTCGCGCTGTCACCGTCACGCCGTCCCCTGACCACGCCGTCCTCGACCGAGACCTCGGAGAGCAGCGTCACCTGGGGAACCCCCAGCCGCTCGGCGAGCATCGCCGGCAGCACACCCATCGTGCCGTCGGTGGAGGCCATCCCGCAGACGACCAGGTCGTAGCCGGTCTTCTCGATGGCCTTGGCGAGCACGAGCGACGTACCCAGAACGTCCGTGCCGTGCAGATCGTCGTCCTCGACATGGACGGCCTTGTCGGCGCCCATGGACAGCGCCTTGCGCAGCGCGTCCTTGGCGTCCTCGGGACCGACGGTCAGCACGGTGATCTCCGCGTCGTCCGCCTCACCGGCGATCTGGAGCGCCTGCTCGACCGCGTACTCGTCGAGCTCCGACAGCAGTCCGTCGACGTCGTCCCGGTCGACGGTCAGGTCATCGGCGAAATGCCGGTCGCCCGTGGCGTCGGGCACGTACTTCACACAGACAACGATCCTCAGGCTCACGCCGGCTCTCCTACTGCGTCGTCATTTCTGGGCTGCCTTGTTGCACGCAGCATAGGCGCCCTGTGGGGCGGTTTCCGGTCGGGGAGACCGGCGCACCGGAGTAAATATTACTCGCCAGTACACCCAGAGCGTTCCCGCTGAGCAAGCGCTTTGAACTGTGACTTACCCAACGCGGGAGAAGAGCGGGAGCGGGGAACTTTCAGAGCCTGCCGGGTCGCCCGACAGGACCTAAGGGCTGTCCCGTAATCCGTGGTGGATCAGCGCACGGCGTCAGATGCGGTGCATCGCAAGGCGGAGGGACGTCCGCATACTGGATGTATTC
>NZ_JBHVVP010000015.1:0-133021 GCF_042882605.1 Streptomyces sp. NPDC058198 | reverse complement strand
ATGTCCTCGTAGCGGAGCTACTAGGGCATTTCGGCAACGCGGGAAGCGTGCGTGCCAGGGCGTGGCCGCCCGATCAGAGGTCATCCGACAGGCTCTGAGCCGTACGCGCGCCTTACGGTCACCGTACGCACGCGGAAGGGCCCGCCCCGGATCTCCCCGGGGCGGGCCCTTCCGCGTGTCGCCGCCAGCCGGTGGGCTACTGCCCCTTCGTGGCCTTCTTCTCGTCCGCGTCCTCGATGACCGCCTCCGCGACCTGCTGCATCGACAGCCGCCGGTCCATCGACGTCTTCTGAATCCACCGGAACGCCGCCGGCTCCGTCAGCCCGTACTGCGTCTGCAGGATCGACTTCGCCCGATCCACCAGCTTGCGCGTCTCCAGGCGCTGCGTGAGGTCCGCGACCTCCTGCTCCAGCGTCTTCAGCTCGGTGAACCGCGACACCGCCATCTCGATGGCCGGCACCACATCGCTCTTGCTGAACGGCTTCACCAGATACGCCATGGCCCCGGCGTCCCGGGCCCGCTCCACCAGATCGCGCTGCGAGAACGCGGTCAGCATCAGGACCGGTGCGATGGACTCCTCGGCGATCTTCTCGGCGGCGGAGATCCCGTCCAGGATTGGCATCTTCACATCGAGGATCACCAGATCCGGCCGGTGCTCCCGCGCCAGCTCCACGGCCCGCTGACCGTCACCGGCCTCACCGACGACCGAATAGCCCTCTTCCTCGAGCATCTCTTTGAGATCGAGACGGATCAGGGCCTCGTCCTCGGCGATGACGACACGCGTCGTCAGCGGCGGGACGTGCGACTTGTCGTCATCGTCGACGGGCTGGGGCGACTCGGGGGCGGTCACGGTGGCTCCTCGTTCCAGACAGGATGCTGCTCCCCATGAGCCTACCTAGGGGCGCCACGGTCGGGTGACCCGGTAGACTTCCGTGCAGCGCCGAGCCGGGTTGGTGGAACGGTATACACGGAGGTCTCAAACACCTCTGCCCGTGAGGGCTTGCGGGTTCGAGTCCCGCACCCGGTACAGAAGCAGGAAGTGGATGTTCACGTTCTCGTGAACATCCACTTTTTTGTACTCCGAGTGACCCTCTGTCACTCAGAGTGTGCTTATGAACTACCACGGTACTGCCGTACGACAGAAGGCGCTGGCACTGCTGCGCGGCGGAGCCAAGAACGCGGATGTCGCACGGCTTTTGCAGGTGCCCTCCGGCACCATCAACTGGTGGCGCCACGAAGACCGTAAGAAGCGCGGTGAGCGGGTGGGCACACGCCCCTCGCTGCTCTGCCCCCTCTGCGACGATCGCTCGCTCGACAAGGCCGCGTACGCCTACCTGCTGGCGCTCTATCTCGGCGACGGCCACATCAGCCACTACGTGAAGCACCGGTCCCCCAGCCTAATGATCACGATGGACGACGCATGGCCCGGCTTACAGGACGCGGCCGAGGCCGCCCTGCGGGCCGTGTTCCCGCACAATGCGATCTGTCGCCTGCGCCGGAGCGGCTGCCAGAACATCAAGGTCTATTTCAAACACCTCGCCTGCCTGTTTCCCCAACACGGCCCCGGCAAGAAGCACGAGCGGAAAATCGAACTCGCCGCCTGGCAGCAGGAGATCGTCGATGAGCATCCGTGGGAGTTCATACGCGGGCTCATCCACTCCGACGGCTGCCGCATCACCAACTGGACCGAGAAGATCATCGGCGGCGAGCGCAAGCGCTACGAATACCCGCGCTATTTCTTCTCCAACGCGTCCGGCGACATCCTGCGGCTCTTCACCGACGCCCTCGACTCGGTCGGCGTCGAGTGGAAACCCGCCAACCAGAGCCGGACCGTACAGAACATATCCGTCGCCAAGCGCGCGTCCGTCGCCCTCATGGACGCGCGCGTCGGGCCCAAGTACTGACCTACTTCGGGCTGTCGTCCTCGCCGATGTGGTGGACGCGGACCAGGTTCGTGGAGCCCGCGACTCCCGGCGGGGAGCCCGCCGTGATGACGACGATGTCGCCCGTGTCGCAGCGGCCGATCTTGAGGAGCTGGTCGTCGACCTGGGCGACCATCGCGTCCGTGGACTCCACATGCGGGCCGAGGAAGGCCTCCACGCCCCAGGTGAGGCTCAGTTGGGAGCGGGTGGCCGGGTCGGGGGTGAAGGCCAGGAGGGGGATCGGGGAGCGGTAGCGGGAGAGCCGCTTGACCGTGTCGCCCGACTGGGTGAAGGCGACCAGGAACTTCGCGCCCAGGAAGTCGCCCATCTCGGCGGCCGCGCGGGCGACCGCGCCGCCCTGGGTGCGGGGCTTGCTGCTTTCCGTGATGGTCGGCAGGCCCTTGGACAGCAGGTCTTCCTCGGCGGCTTCGACGATGCGGCTCATCGTCTTGACGGTCTCGATGGGGTACTTGCCGACGCTGGTCTCGCCCGAGAGCATCACGGCGTCCGTGCCGTCGATCACGGCGTTGGCGACGTCGGAGGCCTCGGCGCGGGTGGGGCGGGAGTTGTCGATCATCGAGTCGAGCATCTGGGTGGCGACGATGACCGGCTTGGCGTTGCGCCTGGCCAGTTTGATGGCGCGCTTCTGGACGATCGGCACCTGTTCGAGGGGCATCTCCACGCCCAGGTCGCCACGGGCGACCATGATGCCGTCGAAGGCCGCGACGATGCTGTCGATATTCTCGACCGCCTGCGGCTTCTCAATCTTGGCGATGACGGGGATCCGCCGGCCTTCCTCATCCATGACGCGGTGGACGTCATTGATGTCCTCTCCGCTGCGTACGAAGGAGAGGGCGATGATGTCGGCGCCGGTGCGCAGCGCCCAGCGGAGGTCGTCGATGTCCTTCTCGGAGAGCGCGGGGACGGAGACGGCGACGCCGGGGAGGTTGAGGCCCTTGTGGTCGGAGACCATGCCGCCCTCGATGACGAGGGTGTGGACGCGGGGGCCTTCGACGCCGGTGACTTCGAGGGCGACCTTGCCGTCGTCGACGAGGATGCGCTCCCCGGTGGTCACGTCGGCGGCGAGTCCTTCGTAGGTGGTGCCGCAGGTGTGGCGGTCGCCTTCGAGGGGTTCGACGGTGATGGTGAATTCGTCGCCGCGTTCAAGGAGTACAGGTCCTTCTCGAAAGCGGCCGAGGCGGATCTTCGGACCTTGAAGGTCGGCGAGGATTCCGACGCTGCGGCCGGTCTCGTCAGCGGCTTTGCGTACGCGCTGGTAGCGCTCGTCGTGTTCGGCGTAGGTGCCGTGGCTGAGGTTGAGGCGAGCGACGTCCATTCCGGCTTCGACCAGTGCCTTGATCTGGTCGTATGAGTCGGTGGCGGGCCCCAGGGTACAGACGATCTTTGCTCGGCGCATACGTCGAGCCTAGACCTTACCGGCGGGTAGAGAATTGGCCGCGCATGACTACTCAACAACCTTTGCATGAAGGGTTATTGACAAGTGTTGAATTGTGCGCGGGGGCGCTCCGATGAGCATTTTTCCGTCAGGAAGTGAGATCCGGCGGGGTCATGGTGAAGCGCGCGTTCACTTGGGCGTAGACGGTCTGGCGTTGCGGTTCGAGGTCGAGGGCGGGGGCCGCGTCCGCCCCTTCCGCGCTTCCGTAGGCCGCCCTGCCGCGCGCGCCGGCGGGGGCGGCGGGCATGCCGTATCCGAGGCTGTTCTCGGCGCCGAGGTCGGCGAGCTCGACGAGGGCGGCGAGCCGCGCGCCGAGTGCCTCGGCGTATTCGCGGGCGCGCTGGACCGCTTCCCGTACGGCCTGGCGGCGGGCTTCGCCGTGGGCCGGGGAGTCGGGGCGCAGTGACCACCAGGGTCCGCTGACGCGGGTGAGTTCGAGGTCGGCGAGGCGGGTGGTGAGTTCGCCGAGGGCGGTGAAGTCGGAGAGTTCGGCCGCGAGGTGCACGCTGCCGTGGTAGGCGCGGACGCGCTCGCCGCGGCCGTGCCGGGTGAGTTCGGGGCTGATGGAGAAGGCGCCGGTCTCCAGTTTTTCGACGGAGTCGCCGTAGGTCTTGATGAGGGCGAGGACGTCCGCGTTGCGCCGGGTGAGGTCGGCGAGTGCGCTGCGCCGGTCGGTGCCGCGGGCGCCGACGGCGATGCTGATTCTGGCGATCTCCGGGTCGACCTCCAGCCGGGCTTCGCCGCGGACGGCGACCCTCGGCGTTTCCGGGGTGCCGTAGGGCGCGGCGGGGGTCGGTGCGTCGGTGATCACGGAGCGGCTCCTCGTACGGCGGTCGCGGGCTGGTGCCCCTCGCGGCGATGTTGCCGGTCGCGGCACCAGGAACACTCTCGCACCCCGGTACGACAATCGGCAGACACCTGATTGAAACCCTTCGGGGGTGTTGCGGCGGGGTGCTTTTGAGCCAGAATCTACGCGCGTTGTGCAATGGAACCGAAGGAGAAGAAATGCCGCTGAACAGAAGGACGTTCCTGGGCCACTCGGCCGCCGCCGGTGCCGGTGTGGCGCTCGTGGGTGGGGCGGCCATGCCGGCCGAGGCCACCGGCCACGGCCATGGTCACGGGCACGGGCGTCCGCAGAAGCGGTACTCGTTCACCGTGATGGGGACGACCGATCTGCACGGCAACGTCTTCAACTGGGACTACTTCACGGACAAGGAGTTCGACGACGCGGCCCACAATGACATCGGGCTCGCGAAGATCTCCACGCTGGTCGAGAAGATCCGTAAGGAGAAGGGCCGCCACAACACGCTGCTGATCGACGCGGGTGACACCATTCAGGGCACCCAGTTGTCGTACTACTACGCCAAGGTCGACCCGATCACCGCCAAGCGCGGTCCCGTGCACCCGATGGCGCAGGCGATGAACGCGATCGGCTACGACGCGGCGGCGCTCGGCAACCACGAGTTCAACTACGGCATTCCGGTGCTGCGCAAGTTCGAGGAGCAGTGCGACTTCCCGCTGCTCGGTGCGAACGCGCTGGACGCGAAGACGCTCAAGCCGGCCTTCCCGCCCTATGTGATCAAGAAGCTGCGGACGCCGCACGGCCAGGATGTCCGGGTGGCGATCATCGGCCTGACGAACCCCGGCATCGCGATCTGGGACAAGGCGAACGTCCAGGGCAAGATGACGTTCCCGGGTCTGGAGGAGCAGGCCGCGAAGTGGGTGCCGAAGCTCCGGTCGATGGGCGCCGACGTGGTCATCGTCTCCGCGCACTCGGGTACGGACGGCAAGTCGTCGTACGGCGACCAGGTGCCGTACGTGGAGAACGCGGCGACGCTGGTGGCCGAGCAGGTGCCGGGCATCGACGCGATTCTGGTCGGGCACGCGCACGCGGAGATCCCGGAGCGCCGGGTGGTCAACAAGAAGACCGGCAAGGAGGTCGTCCTCTCCGAGCCGGCCAAGTGGGGCCAGCGACTGACGCTCTTCGACTTCGACCTGGTGTGGGAGCGGGGCGGCTGGACGGTCGAGAAGGCCGGCTCGCAGGTGCTCAACTCGAACACGTCCGTCGAGGACACGAAGATCACCCGGCTGCTCTCGGACGAGCACCGCAAGGTCGTGGCGTACGTCAACCAGGTCATCGGTACGTCGACCGCCGCCATGTCCACGGTCGACGCGCCGTGGAAGGACGAGCCGATCATCGATCTGATCAACCACGTCCAGGCGGAGACGGTGAAGGCGGCGCTGGCGGGCGGCCAGTACGCGGCGCTGCCGGTGCTGTCACAGGCGTCGTGCTTCTCGCGTACGGCGAAGATCCCGGCCGGTCAGGTGACCATCAAGGACGCGGCGGGGCTGTACCCGTTCGAGAACACGATGGAGGCGCGGCTGCTGACGGGGGCGCAGATCAAGGAGTACCTGGAGTTCTCCGCGCGCTACTACGTGCAGACGGCGGCGGGTGCGCCGGTGGACACCTCGAAGCTGACCAACGCGGGCAACACGCCGGACTACAACTACGACGTGGTGTCGGGCGTGACGTACGAGATCGACATCGCGAAGCCCGAGGGGTCGCGGATCGCGAATCTGCAGTTCGAGGGGAAGGCGCTGGACCCGGCGGCGCAGTTCGTGCTGGCGGTCAACAACTACCGGGCGAGCGGCGGCGGGAACTTCCCGCATGTGGCCGCCGCTCAGCAGCTGTGGTCCAACTCGGACGAGATCCGCAACACGATCATCACGTGGGTGAAGGCGGCGGGCACGGTCGACCCGGCCGCGTTCGCCTCGGTGGACTGGAAGCTGACGCGGGACGGTACGCCGGTCTTCTGACCGGTCAGGTCGGTCTTCTGACCGGTCAGCGCGGGTCGGTGAGCGGGACCAGACCCCTCGGTGCGGGCACCGGGCGGGTCTGGTCCCTTTTTTCGAGTCCGAAGCTGGTGAACGCGGTGCGCCGGGGCAGCGGATAGGGCTCGGTGCCGGTGAGGTGGTTGAGGATGGTGGCGCTGCGCCAGGCGGCGAGCCCGAGGTCGGGGGCGCCGACGCCGTGGGTGTGCCGTTCGGCGTTCTGTACGTAGACGGAGCCGGTGACGGCCGGGTCGAGGGCGAGCCGGTAGTGCTCGTCGATCTGGGGGCGTTCCGACGCGTCCCGGCGCAGGTAGGGGTCGAGTCCGGCGAGGAGCCGGCCGAGGGGGCGTTCGCGGTAGCCGGTGGCGAGGACGACGGCGTCGGTGGTGAGCCGGGTCCTCGTGGCTTGCCGGCCGTGTTCCAGATGGAGTTCGACCTTGGTGGTGGCGACGCGTCCCGCGGTGCGGACGGTGACGCCGGGGGTGAGGACGGCGTCGGGCCAGCCGCCGTGCAGGGTGCGCCGGTACAGCTCGTCGTGGATGGCGGCGATGGTGCCGGCGTCGATGCCTTTGTGGAGCTGCCATTGGCGGGGGACGAGGTCGTCGCGTACCTGCTCGGGCAGGGCGTGGAAGTAGCGGGTGTAGTCGGGCGTGAACTGTTCCAGGCCGAGCTTGGAGTACTCCATGGGGGCGAAGGCTTCGGTGCGGGCCAGCCAGTGGATCTTCTCGGCTCCGGCGGGGCGGGCCCGCAGCAGGTCGAGGAAGATCTCGGCGCCGGACTGGCCTGATCCGATGACGGTGATGTGCTCGGCGGCGAGCAGCCGTTCGCGGTGGTCGAGGTAGTCGGCGGAGTGGACGACGGGGACGGCGGGGGCGTCGACGAGCGGCTGGAGCGGGTCGGGGACGTACGGCTCGGTGCCGATGCCGAGCGCGATGTGGCGGGTGTAGGCGCGGCCCAGGGCTTCGGCGTCGCCGTCGGGGTGGAGCTGGGTGAAGTCGACTTCGAAGAGGCCGCGCTCGGGGTTCCAGCGGACGGCGTCGACCTGGTGGCCGAAGTGGAGTCCGGGGAGCCGCTGGCTGGCCCAGCGGCAGTAGGCGTCGTATTCGGCGCGCTGGATGTGGAAGCGCTCGGCGAAGTAGAAGGGGTACAGCCGGTCGCGGGCCCTGAGGTAGTTGAGGAAGGACCAGGGGCTCGCGGGGTCGGCGAGGGTGACCAGGTCGGCGAGGAAGGGCACTTGGAGGGTGGCGCCTTCGAGGAGCAGGCCGGGGTGCCAGTGGAAGGCGTGGCGCTGCTCGTAGAAGGTGGCGGCGAGGCCGCCGTGGATGCCGTCGGCCAGGGCGGCGAGGGAGAGGTTGAACGGGCCGATGCCGATGCCCACCAGGTCGTGGGGGTGGTCGGGTCCGGTGGGGTGGTCGGTCATCGGCGGTGCTGCCTTCCACGAGCTTCCACGAGTACGAGCGGTGCGGTCCAGGTCGGCGGCGGGGTCCGCTCGTACACAGGGTGTCCGGGGATCGGTGGCGGTGCGCGTGGAGCCCGTCGAACCGAACCCGAAAGTGGGACTGCCGCGTGGTGCGGGGCAGGTGGAATCGCCCTCTCTGCTATGGGCAGCCGCCCCGGTACCGGCCGTACGTGTGTACGACCGGTACCGGGGCGGTGAGGCGGGCGGTGCACCCTGCGCGCGCGGCGCGGGCGCCCGGCCTCCGCGGTCAGGCGGTGCGGACCCGCAGCGCCCGGTGCAGATCGTCGAGCTGGTCGGCGAGCTTGCGGCGCAGCGCCGGGATCATGTCCGCGCTGTCCAGGGTCTCCCGGCCGAGGCGCAGCGATTCCTCGTCCACGGCGTGCTCCGGGAAGGCGTAGCGCCCCGCGGCTTCGGCGATGGCGGGGCCCCTGCGGTCGCCGAGGGCCACGGCGTCGGGGTAGTAGCGGGGCACGTACTCCCGTACCAGCTCGGCCTGTTCGGGCTGCCAGAAGCCCTTGGCCGTGGCGGTGAACAGGTAGTTGGAGAGATCGTCCGAGCTGAACATTCGGGCCCAGGCCTCGGCCTTGGCATCCGGGTCGGGGAGGGCGGCGCGGCAGCGGGCGGCGCCTTCCTGGCCGGTGGCGCTGGGGTCGCGGTCGAGTTCGGCGGCGATGGTGGCCGTGTCGACGGCGCCGAGGACGGCGAGGCGGGTGAGGACGCGCCAGCGCAGTTCGGGGTCGAGTTCCGGGCCGCCGGGGACGCTGCCGGTGCCGAGCCAGTCCTGCAGGGCGTGGGGCTGGGTGGCGGCGTCGATGAAGTGGCGTACGGCGGTCAGGCGCAGGCCGGGGTTGTGGCCGTCCTCGGTCCTGCGGATCAGGTCGCGGCAGATCGCGGTGAGGGTCGCGAGGGCGGCGGTCCTGTCCTCGGGGCCGAGGTAGCGGTCGGTGATCTGGGTGGCGGCGAAGGTGAGGACGCCTTGGACGAGCGCGAGATCCGTCTCGTGCGGGAGGTGGGCGCGGGCGGCGTCGAGGTAGGCGGTGGGGGCGAGTTCGCCGTCGCGGACCATGTCGCGGGCGGCGTTCCAGATGACCGCGCGGGTCAGCGGCCCCGGGATGCCGGAGAGGGCGCGCAGGGCGGTGTCCCAGGACGCGGCGTCGAGCCGGACCTTGGCGTAGCTGAGGTCGCCGTCATTGAGGACGACGAGGGCGGGGCGGCGGCCGGGGCGTGTGGTGGGCCCGCCGGTGAGCGGCAGGTCCAGTTCGAGGCGTTCGCGCTCGACGAGCAGGCTGGGGTCGGCGGGGTCGAGGTCGTACGTTCCGACGGCGATGCGGTGCGGGCGGCTGCCGTCCCGTACGACATCGAGGGTCCATTCGGTGCCGGTGCCGGTGACCTCGGGGGTGAGGGTGTCCACGCCGGTCGTACGGAGCCACTGCTCGGCCCAGGCGTGCACATCGCGGTCGGTGGCGCCGGCGAGGGAGTCGATGAAGTCGGCGAGGGTGGCGTTGGCGAACTTGTGCCGGGCGAAGTGGATGTTGATGCCGGCGAGGAAGTCCTTCTCGCCGAGCCAGGCGACGAGCTGGCGCAGCGCGGAGGCGCCCTTGGCGTACGAGATGCCGTCGAAGTTGAGCATCGCGGACGCGGTGTCGGGGACGGCGTCCGGGTCGGGGGCGACGGGGTGGGTGGAGGGGCGCTGGTCGGCGTCGTAGCCCCAGGACTTCCGGCCGATCCCGAAGTCGACCCAGGTGTCGGTGAAGCGGGTGGCTTCGGTGAGGGTCTGGTAGCCCATGTACTCGGCGAAGGACTCGTTGAGCCAGATGTCGTCCCACCAGGCGAGGGTGACCAGGTCGCCGAACCACATGTGGGCCATCTCGTGGGCGATGACCATGGCGCGGGTCTGCCGCTCGGTCTCGGTGACGGCGGAGCGGTAGACGAACTCGTCGCGGAAGGTGACGAGGCCGGGGTTCTCCATGGCGCCCGCGTTGAATTCGGGGACGAAGGCCTGGTCGTACGAGTCGAAGGGGTACGGCTCCTCGAACTTCTCGTGGTAGCGGTCGTAGCAGGCGCGGGTGATGTCGAGGATCTCGTCGGCGTCGGCGTCGAGGTAGGGCGCGAGGGAGCGCCGGCAGTGGATGCCGAAGGGCAGTCCGGCGTGTTCGGTGCGTACGGAGTGCCAGGGGCCCGCCGCGACGGCGACGAGGTAGGTGGAGATGAGGACCGTGGGGGCGAGGGTCCAGTGGCGCTCCCCGGTCCGCTCGGCGACCCCGTTGCCGAGGACGGTCCAGCCGTCCGGGGCGGTGACGGTCAGTTCGAAGACGGACTTCAGGTCGGGCTGGTCGAAGGCGGCGAAGACGCGCTGGACGTCCTCCATGAAGAGCTGGGTGTAGACGTATGTCTCGCCGTCGGTCGGGTCGGTGAAGCGGTGCATGCCCTCGCCGGTGCGGGAGTACCGCATGTCCGCCTCGACGCGCAGCTCGTGCTCACCCGCGTCGAGCCCGGTGAGCGCGAGCCGGTTCTCGACGAGCGCCGCGGGGTCCAGGGGCTGTCCGTCGAGGGTGACGGAGCGCAGGGTGGCGGGCTTGAGCTCGACGAAGGTGTCCCCGGCCGCCCGCGCGGTGAACCGGATGACGGTCCTGGAGTCGAAGGTGTCCTCGCCGGTCGTCAGATCGAGAGCGATCGTGTATCGGTGGACGTCGAGGAGCTGGGCTCGGGTCTGCGCTTCGTCGCGCGTCAGTACGGACATGGAGCCATGCTGCCCGATGGCCGGAGGGCGGCGCAGCAGTGTTCTTTGCGCTGTCAGCGCACGGCCCCGCTCCGGCGCCGGACGGCGCCGCCCTTATGCGCCGGGGGTACGGACCGGCAGATCCCGCTCGCCCGCGACGGCGGCCAACCGCTTGTCGTAGGTGACGAAAGCGGTCAGCGCCTGTTCGAGCTGTTCGGCACAGGCCAGGTGGATGTCGGCGGCGTCACCGGCTTCGGGGTCCGCATCCGCACGTACGAGTGTGAGTGCCACTTCGGTCCGGATGAGGTCGAGGTAGATCAACGGTCCTCTTGATCACGCATCGCCAGCAGGACTTCGGAGACTCCGGCCGACGGAGCAGGGCCGACGGGCAGTGGCTGCCAGTCTCCAAGACCACGTGCCGACTCGGCGTTCTCCAGGTCCATCGTGCCGGTACGGACGAGGTCCTCCATGACGCGCTGCTCCGGGTCCGGCGGGCCGAGCACGGCGACGAGATGGCCGATCGGCACTCGTGTCGTCATGGCACCCACGCTAGGCCCGGCGTGCGTCGGCTACCAGTTGTGTGCGGCGTCTTCGCTCGTACGAAGTACGCGGGGCCGGTGAGCCGGCCGGTGTCCTCGCGCCGGGGCGCGGGCTACTGACCGTCGTCGCTGTCCCTGGTCTCGCCCGCGATCGTCTCGTGGTGGCGGATCACCTCGGCGATGATGAAGTTGAGCAGCTTCTCGGCGAAGGCCGGGTCCAGTCTGGCGCTCTCCGCCAGCTGGCGCAGGCGGGTGATCTGGCGGGCCTCGCGGGCCGGGTCGGCCGGGGGGAGCTGGTGTTCGGCTTTGAGGAGGCCGACCTGCTGGGTGCATTTGAAGCGCTCGGCGAGCATATGGACGACGGCCGCGTCGATGTTGTCGATGCTTTCGCGCAGACGGTTCAGTTCGGCGCGTACGGAGTCGTCGATGCCGGGGTCGCTCGTGGTCATGGTCCGGCAGCTTAGACCGGCCGGGCCGGGAACCCCGGGGGTGATCAGGATGCGGGATCCCACGGACGAAGGAGGGACAGGTGGTGGGCCGATGCGCCCACCACCTGTCCCTCCTCGGCTGCCTCGTACGAGCGAGGACTTACGCGCTACGCGTCAACGCGTCACAGAGTCGCCGCGGCCGAGGCGATGGCGGAGGCGAAGGTCGAGACCTCGGTGTAGACACCGGGGTAGCCGGGACGGGCGCAGCCGTTGCCCCAGCTCACGATGCCGACCTGGATGAAGGCTCCGGCGTTGTCCTTGCGGAACATCGGACCGCCCGAGTCACCCTGGCAGGTGTCGGTGCCGCCCTGGGCGTAACCGGCGCAGATCTCCTCGCTCGCGATTATGTCGCCGCCGTAGGACGAGTTGCAGCTGGCGTCGGAGACGAACGGCACGGTCGCCTTGAGGAGGTAGCGCTGCTGGGCGCCACCCTCGGTCGCGGAGCCCCAGCCGGCGACGGTGAAGTTACCGGTGTTGTACGCCGTGGTGGTGGCGATCTTCAGGGTCGGCTGGTTGATCGGGGAGGCGAGCTTGATCAGCGCCCAGTCCTTGCCCGCGCCGTTGTAGCCGGGGGCCTGGAGCACCTTGGTCGACTTGACCTTGATGGCGCTGGAGCTCTGCAGGTCGACGACGCCCGCGGTGGCGGTGATGCTGGTGTTGTTGCCGGATCCGCTCACACAGTGCGCGGCGGTCAGGACGACGGTCGGCGAGTACAGCGCGCCGCCACAGCCCATGGAGAGCCGGACCATGAAGGGGAATTCGCCGAGCGCGGCGCGGGTGCCGCCGACGACGGGCGGCGCGATGGGGGCGGCCGCCTGGGTCTTGGCGACCGGCGCGGGCGCGGCGGAGGCGGAGGTGAGGTTGAGGCTGACGGCTGCGAGGACGACGGCGCCGGCGGCGGCACATCTCTTGAGGGTGCTCAGAACAGTCATCAGGATGCCTTTCGTGGGGGAGCTGCTGTGGGGGTGGAGCTCGGTGGCATTGCGTGGGGGCCCTGCGTACGCGGAAGGACCCGAGTCAACGCGCGTTGCGTTGCGATGACATGGGCCCGACAAGAAAGCGTGATCCGGATTATGCGGAGGAGATCAGCCACCCCACAAGAACCTAATTTCAGCCACCTCAAGGGGTTCTCCACCGGTCGCCGTCCGGTCACCGGACACCTCCCCCTCCAAACCTCCGCGCATCGGACGCCTCACCGGCACAACCAGCACGTCGGGCGCATCTCCGGCACGCCCCCGTACGATGGATTCCGGACTGACCGTCCTTCAGGGGGGTACGGGCGTGGCGAACGGCGGCGAGGTCGTGCACGGCTATCCGCATCTCGACACCGCGCGGGCGGCGATCACCGCGCTCTACAAGCGGCTCTCCCCCGACGGCATCCGCTCGTACGCCCCCAGCGTCGCCCCGGCCGATGTGGCCTTCTCCGATCAGGACGATCTCTATCTCGGCACCCAGCGGGTGGCCCACGCCCTGGTGCAGCAGCTGCGTCTGCCCGACGCGCGCGTGATCGTGAGCTTCCGTGAGATGCGCCACGCGGCGAGCGTCGAGCTGACCGCGGGGCCCGAGTACTTCGTCGAGCTGAACAACCGCTTCCGCACCCATCGCCGGGACATCGGCGCCGCCCTCGCCCACGAGATCACCCATGTCCTGCTGCACCGCCTCGGGCTGAGCTTCCCCGGCACCCGCGACAACGAGATCCTCACCGACACCGCGACGACCTATCTCGGCGCGGGCTGGCTGCTGCTCGACGCCTACCGCGAGGACCGCGACTCCAGCCAGAAGCTCGGCTATCTCACGCCCGAGGAGTTCGGCTATGTCCTCGCCAAGCGCGCGCTGGTCTTCGACGAGGACCCCAGGATCTGGTTCACCAGCCCGCAGGGCTACACGTCGTACACGAAGGGCAGGACACAGGCGCTGGCCGACGAACAGCGGCCGCCGCTGACCACCGCGGGATGGACGGGCCGGCACCGCTACGCCAAGGAGCGCCGCCACGCGCTCGACCACCCCGGCGTCCCCCCGGACGCTTCCTCGCCGGACCCCTCCTCGCCGTACGCCTTCGAGCGGCTGCCGGACGGGCTGCGCGTCTCGTTCCCCTGCCCCACCTGCCATCAGCGCATCCGGGTGGCCGTCCAGGGACGGGTCCGGGCGCGGTGCGGGCTGTGCGGGACCGTGCTGGATTGCGACACCTGAGCGACCGCGCACGTAGGGTCGAAGTATGACCAAAGAGCCGACAGCGGGTGTTGAGGACCTGTTCGCGGCAGTGCACGGTGGCGCGGACGACACCGTTGTACGGCTGCTGCGGGCGGGCGTGCCCGCGGAGGCGACCGACCAGGACGGCCAGACGGCCCTGTATCTCGCGGCGGTCAGCGACGAGGCGGGCCTGGTACGGCTGCTTCTCACGGCGGGCGCCGACCCCGAGCGGGCGAGCGGCCCCGACGGCGGGGATCTGCCGCTGTGCGGCGCCGCGTGCGGCGGACACACCGAGGTCGTACGGGCCCTGCTCGCCGCGGGCGCGCGGCCCGACAGCCGGGAGGAGTTCGGCTTCACCGCGGTCGCCTGGGCGGTCGTCCAGGGGTTCCCCGACACGCTGGAAGCTCTGCTGGAGTACGGCGCCGACCCCGATCTGCCCGGCCCCGGCGGCGAGCCGCCGCTGCTGCTGGCCGCCCGCCGCGGCTCCACGCCGTCCGTACGGGTCCTGATGCGGTACGGCGCCGGGGCGCAGGACGGCGCGCAGGGCGCGGCGCTCGCCGAGGCGCGGCGCTGGATGACGCTCGATGTGGAACAGGAGCTGCGGGACGGGCTGCTGCGCGCCTACGGCGACGGCTACGAGACGGTGGTGCGCCGGATCGAGGAGGACGGCTCGGTGACCGTCGTCGTCGAGCTGCTGCGGGACGGCACGCCGACGGCCGGGCGCGAGCAGCAGACCGGGCACGCGGCCGTCGCGACGATACTCGAAGCGGAGATGGGCCTCGCGACGCCGTACGAGGAGCTGGCGGGACGGGCGCTGAGCTGCGGGGATCCCGGCCGGGACGACTGGACCGAGGCGGTGGGCGCGCTGTGGCGACGCGGCGACGAGGAGACGTTCAAGGCCGCGGCGGCGTGGTGCGCGAGCGACGAGCCGCTGCGGCAGGCCTTCGCCGCCGACGTACTGGCGCGGCTGGGCGCGGCGGACGGGCAGCGGCCGTTCACGGCCCGTGCGGTGCCCCTGCTGCGGGAGTTGTCCCGGCGGGCCGCGGAACCGGAGCTGGTCCGCGCGGTCGTGGAGGGGCTGGGCCAGCACGGCGACCCGGCCGCGCTCCCGGAGATCCTGCGCCACACCGGGTATCCGGACGCGGAGGTACGGCGCCGGGCCGCGCTGGCGCTGACCGGGCTCGTACCGGGTGACCATCAGGACGGGGTGTGGGCGCTGACCCTGCTGAGCCGGGACGCCGACGCCTCGGTCAGGGACCGGGCGGTGGTGGCGCTGGCGGGCGTGGCCGCGGACACACACCCGATCCGCGAGGCGCTGGCGGCCCGGCTGAACGATCCGGACCCGGACACGGCCGCGGAGGCGGCCAAGGGCCTGGCGGTACGTCAGGACCCGCGGGCGGTCGACGCGTTGGCCCGGATTCTGGCGGACGAGGACCCGGACGGGTATGCGCGGCGGACGGCGGTGGACGCGGTGCGGTACGTACCGGAGGGGCCGGACCGGCGCCGGCTGGAGCGGACCCTTCCCCGGCGCCGCCTCGCGGGGTGACCCGGCGGGCGCCGGGAGCGGCGCACGGGTGTGACCGGCCGGTCCTCCGGGACCGGCCGGTCTCTGGTTCCTGAAACGCGTGGCTGATCAGCTGAGCCGCAGCACCCCGGGCGCTTCCTCTTCGATGAGCCGCACGAGCTCGTCGAAGACGGTGGCTCCCTGGCCTGCCCGGGCCTGGTCCAACTCCGTCTGAATTCCAGCCTTGTTGTCAGGGTGCGCGCGCTCCAGCCGCCGCTGGAGCGTCCGCACGGTCTCCTCGTGGCCGAGCATCCGGCGGGAGATCTCGTGCCGGCGCCATTCGATGACGAAGTCGCCGTCGTCCGGCGTCCCGTACCCGCCGCGCAGACAGTCCGCGAGCGCGTCGAGATTGCGCCCGAAGTATCCGCCGGGCCCGTTCACGGCCGCGCCGATCACCTGCCAGAAGCGATCGAGGTCGGTGACCTCCGCCCCGTCGATCACATACGTCACCGTCATGAGGCGGAGATTACCTTCCGCTCAGCAGCCGTAGTTGACGAGCGAGAACGAGGCGTAGTGGTTGGAGGTGTAGTAGTCCTCGTTGGTCTTGTTGCCCGTGACGATGCGGCGCGCGCCGCGGTCGGGGGAGCCCGGCGTGATGACGGTGTACTCGTGGTAGTAGCCGGTCGACTGGCTCGGCAGGATCCGCTCGCGGTTCTGGAAGACGGCGCCGTCCTGCTTGTACGGGAAGGGCCCGCCGGCGTCGATCAGGTCGAGGGTGTCGTGGGCCTGGGACGGCAGCTTGGAGTAGCAGATGCTGCCGACCGCGGCGGGGGCGGCGGTAGCGGTGGCGGTGACTCCACCGACGAGGAGAGTCGAGACGAGGGCGGCGAGGCCACCAAGGGTGGCGATACGTGGGGGAATTCGCATGCGCTCATAATGACGCGCGTAGACAGGGACACGTCAATGCCAACCGCACGGAATTTCCGGGAAGTTAACCGGCGCGCGTGGCCCGGTCGCGCTCCGTACACCGGCTCGGCGGCCGGCCCATCGGCGGCTGGGGCAGACGGGGCGGACGACGGCCCGGCGGTGCGATCAGCCTTCGAGTTCGTGCCGGACCCGGCGTGACGGGGTGAAGGTGTAGAGGTCGAGGATGCCGGGCGGCTCGGCGAGGCCGGGTCCGCCGTCCTTCACCCAGGCGGTGATGTCGGCCGCGGCGCCGGGGTCGTTGACCTGGCCGAGCCAGACGGGACGGCCACCGGCCCGACGGCCCTCGGCGGAGGGCTGGATGACGATGACGTTGGCGCGCTCGCACGCGTCCAGGCAGTCGGTACGCCGCACCATGGCGACCCCGGCCAGCGCGGTACGCAGGTCGGTGAGCTGGGCCTCGTGGTCGAGGCGCGGGACTTTGGCGGGGGTGCCGCAGCAACAGCCGCGGCAGACCGTGACGGTGGGCCTGGCCGTCCCCGTGACGACAGGCCCGGCGGCCGCCCCCGTGACGGGAGCGGTCTTCTTGCCACGGCGGCTCACGCGCGGCCCCTTTCCGTTGTCCGTTCCGTTGTGGCCGCGCGGTTCCACGCGGCGTCGCGCAGCAGCCGCAGCCCGTTGAGTCCGACGATGACGGTCGAGCCCTCATGCCCCAGCACACCGAGCGGCAGCGGCAGATGCCCCACCAGGTCCCAGACGACCAGGCCGGAGAGGAACACCCCGGCGATCACCAGATTCTGCACCACCAGACGGCGGGCCATGCGCGCGAGCGCGATGACGGTGGGGACCGTGGCCAGTTCGTCGCGGACGATGACGGCGTCGGCGGTCTCCAGAGCGAGGTCGGAACCGGCCCGGCCCATGGCGATGCCGGTATGGGCGGCGGCCAGCGCGGGGGCGTCGTTGACGCCGTCGCCGACGACCAGCACCCTGCGCCCCGCGGTCTCCTGCTCGCGGACGGCGGCGACCTTGTCCTGGGGCAGCAGCCCGGCGCGGACGTCCGTGATGCCGGCCTCCGCCGCGAGGCGGGCGGCGGCGCGCGGATTGTCGCCGGTCACCAGCATCGGCGTCCTGCCGGTCAGTGCGGCCAGGGAGGCGACGGTGGCGGCCGCGTCCGGCCGCAGCCGGTCGGCGATGCCCAGCACACCGACCGGGACGCCGTCGCGCTGGACGAGGACCGCGGTCCGGCCGCCGTCCTCCACCTCGCGTACCTCCTCCGAAGCTTGAGCCGATGTCGCGCCCGTGGCGTCGCCCGGCAGCCGGGCCGGGGCTCCGACCGCGATCGTGCGGCCGTCGACGCGGACGCTGACCCCGATGCCCGGGGCGGAGGCGAAGCCCACGGCGGCGGGGATGGTGAGGCCGCGGGCGCGGGCTGCGTCGACGACGGCGCGGGCCAGGGGGTGTTCGCTGGGGTGCTCGGCGGCGGCCGCCAGGGCCAGCAGGCCACCCTCCGTCAGATCGCTGCCGGGCAGCGGGCGGACGTCGGTGACGCGCGGGGTGCCTTCGGTGAGGGTGCCGGTCTTGTCCAGGGCGACCGCGTCGACCTGCGCGAGGCGTTCCATCACGACGGCGGACTTGACCAGGACGCCGTGACGTCCGGCGGTGGCGATGGCGGAGAGCAGGGGCGGCATGGTGGCCAGCACCACCGCACACGGCGAGGCGACGATCATGAAGGTCATCGCCCGCAGCAGCGAGCTGGTCAGGTCGCCGCCGAAGCCCAGGGGGATCGCGAAGACAGCCAGGGTGGCGGCGACCATGCCGAGGCTGTACCGCTGTTCGATCTTCTCGATGAACAGCTGGGTGGGGGCCTTGGTCGCGGAGGCTTCCTCGACCATCGCCACGATCCGGGCGATCACGGAGTCGGAGGCGTCCCGCTCCACCCGGACCCGTAGGGCGCCGGTGCCGTTCAGGGTGCCGGCGAAGACCTCGTCCCCGGCCTCCTTCACCACCGGCAGCGGCTCCCCGGTAATGGTGGCCTGGTCGACTTCGCCGGCCCCGTCCAGAACCCGGCCGTCGGCGCCGACGCGCTCGCCCGGGCGGATGAGGATGATGTCGCCGACCGCGAGGTGCGCGGTGGCGACCGTCTCCTCCGCGCCGTCGCCGCCGAGGCGGGTGGCGGTGGTGGGGGCGAGATCGAGCAGGCCGCGGACCGCGTCCTGGGTACGGGCGGTGGCCAGCGACTCCAGGGCGCCGGAGGTGGCGAAGATGACGATCAGCAGCGCGCCGTCCATCACCTGCCCGATCGCCGCCGCACCGATCGCGGCCACGATCATCAGCAGGTCCACGTCCAGCGTCCGCTCCCGCAGCGCCCGCACTCCCTCCCTGGCCGGCTCCCAGCCGCCGGTGAGGTAGGCGGCGGCGTACAGCGGGCCCCACGCCCAGGCCGGGGCGCCGGTCAGCTGGAGTGGCAGCGCGACCAGGAACAGCGCCACGGCGGCCCCGGCCCAGCGGGCCTCCGCCACCGCGAACACCCGCGTACGGCGCCGCGGCGCCGTCGCCGCAGCAGCCGGCACCGGCCGTCCGGGGCGCTGGAGCAGGACAGAGGGCATGACGGAACGACCCTTCACGGCGGAGGACGACGACATCTCCACCGTACAGGAATATCTGAACAGGTCTTCATGCGTCATCGGTAGGATGGACGCCATGGGTCATGGAGCCGACGGCAAGAACACCGCCACCACCCGCGAGCGTCTGGACGCCGTGGGGACGGCGGACGTGGCCGCGACCCTTCAGGCCCTGACCACCCCCTCGCGGCTGTACATCCTGGCCCGTCTCCAGGAAGGCCCGTGCGCGGTCGGGGATCTCGCCGAGGCCGTCGGCATGGAACCGTCCGCCTGCTCCCACCAGCTCCGCCTGCTGCGCAACCTGGGACTGGTGACGGGCGAACGCCGCGGCCGCTCGATCGTCTACGCCCTCTACGACCATCACGTGGCCGAACTGCTGGACCAGGCCCTGTTCCACGTCGAGCACCTGCGCCTGGGCCTGCACGACGCGGCGGCCGACGAAGCGGAACCGGCGACGGCCCGGCGGTAACGCTCGCCGGCACCTGTCGCACCCCGCGCTTCGTCCGTACAGGTCCGTACAGGTCCGCACTGGTCCACACAGACGAAAGCCCGGCAGCGCGCTGGGCGCGGTGCCGGGCTTCGTCGTGGTCCGTCCTGCGGGCAGGCGGCGCCGGGGTCAGGCAGCGGTGCGGCGGCCGCCTTCGGCGCCGCGTCCCGGGCGGCCGCGGCGGCCACGGCTGCCGCGTGCGGCGCCGCCCAGCCGGGCCGCGCCTCCACCCGTACCCGTACCCGCGCCTGTGCCCGGGTTCTTCCGTGCCGGACGGGCCGTGCGCGGCTTCTGCTTCGCCTGGACGACGGGCTGCGGCACCTCGATGGTGACGGCCACCCCGGAGGGCTCCCGCGCACCGGTGAGCTGCGCCAGCTCCTCGTCCGTGGACTTGATCCGCGCGGACCTGGGGTCGATCCCCGCGTCCGACATCAGCCGGGTCATCTCCCGCCGCTGCTCGGGCAGCACCAGCGTGACCACACTGCCGGACTCCCCCGCACGGGCGGTGCGCCCGCCACGGTGCAGATAGTCCTTGTGGTCGACGGGCGGGTCGACGTTCACGACCAGGTCGAGATCGTCGACATGGATGCCACGGGCCGCGACATTGGTCGCGACGAGGGCGGTGACCTGGCCGGTCTTGAACTGGTCGAGCGTCCGGTTGCGCTGCGGCTGCGAGCGGCCGCCGTGCAGTCCGGCGGCGCGTACGCCGCTGGCCAGTAGCCGCTTCACCAGCCGGTCCACGGACCGCTTGGTGTCCAGGAAGAGCAGCACCCGGCCGTCACGCGCCGCGATCCGCGTGGTGACGGCCTTCTTGTCGGTCTCGTCCGCGACGTAGAGCACGTGGTGCTCCATCGTGGTGACCGCGCCCTGGGACGGGTCGACGGAGTGGACCACGGGGTCCGTCAGGTACAGCCGTACGAGCCGGTCGATGTTCTTGTCCAGCGTCGCCGAGAACAGCATCCGCTGCCCGTCCGGCTCGACCTGCTTGAGCAGCGCCGTGACCTGGGGCATGAAGCCCATGTCGGCCATCTGGTCGGCCTCGTCGAGCACCGTGATCGAGACGCGGTCGAGCCGGCAGTCGCCGCGCTCGATGAGGTCCTTGAGCCGTCCGGGGGTCGCGACGAGCACCTCGGCGCCGCGCCGCAGCGCGCCCGCCTGCTTGCTGATCGAGAGCCCGCCGACGACCGTGGCCAGCTTCAGGTTCATGGCGGTCGCGTACGGGGTGAGCGCGTCGGTCACCTGCTGCGCCAGCTCACGCGTGGGCACCAGCACCATCGCGAAGGGCGCACGGGGCTCGGCACGCCGGCCCGCGGTGCGGGCGAGGAGCGCCAGACCGAAGGCGAGGGTCTTGCCGGATCCGGTACGTCCCCGGCCGAGGATGTCGCGGCCCGCGAGGGAGTTCGGCAGCGTCGCGCCCTGGATGGGGAACGGCTCGGTCACACCCTGGGCGGTGAGTGTCTTCAACAGGCCGGCAGGCATGTCCAGCTCGTCGAACGCCTCGACGGCCGGCAGTGCGGGGGTAATGGTCTCCGGCAGCGTGAATTCCTGCGGGCGCGCGACGGCGCGGCGGGCGGGTGCCTTCGCAGGCCCCTTGGCGCGGGAATTCACCGGGCGCTTACCGGCGGGTCGGGCAGCACGGGCCGGGCGTTCGGGTCGGGTCATTCGGAAAAAGCCTTCCTGGGCCTGAGGACAGCGCGAGCCGGGGCCCGCACCTGCACGGTGCGGGCCCCGGCACGAGGTACGCGTCCGGAAATTAGGCCGGGACGATGTTCTCCGCCTGCGGGCCCTTCTGGCCCTGCGTGACGTCGAACGAGACCTTCTGGCCCTCCTGGAGCTCACGGAAGCCCTGGGTGGCGATGTTCGAGTAGTGGGCGAAGACGTCGGCGCCGCCGCCGTCCTGCTCAATGAAGCCGAAGCCCTTTTCCGAGTTGAACCACTTCACGGTGCCAGTAGCCATGTCATTCTCCTAAAACAGGTGCAGAGCCGGAAATCCGCACTTTACGAATTCCTCGTCGCCGCATTGAGCCCCATCCGGAGAAGCCGGCAAAAACAATAATGCGCCTGAGGAACATTCCCGTCAGGCGCACATAAAGTTCATGGGTACCAAAACTGCAACGCAGTCAGCCTAGCACGCCCCGGCCGCGCACATCGAGCCCGACACACCCCGATGATCACGACCCCCGCCGACGGCCGGATCTCCCCCCGCGCGCCCTCGCCTGCCCCTCGCCCTCAGCCGTCCTCGCGCGGCGCGCTGTCGTCGTTCCCGCGCCGTACGGTGCGCAGCGGCCGGCCCGGCCGCCAGACCCGTACGACAAGATCTTCTCCCTCGACCCGGGTCTGTACGACCTCGGCGAGCTCCACCCGGAAGAGATGGAACGGCAGCGGCGGCCGGACCTCCGCGACGAACCGCGCGATCACGCTCTCGTCGCTCACCTCCACCGCCCGCCCGCCGACCCTGACGTCTCCGTCCGCCGCGATCCCGTCGCCGTTCCCGTCGCCTCTGTCGCCGCCTCCGCCCGGGTTCGCGTGCACGGCGAAGCGCGGATCGCGCAGCAGATCCTGGGCCTTGCGGGAATTGGGCATCATGCCGAGCCACAGCTCCCCGGAACGGAAGAAGACTTCGAGCCCCGTCACCCGCGGGGAGCCGTCCTTGCGGAGAGTCGCGAGGACATGGTGGGTGTACTGCTCGAATCGCCGCCGCACGGTCTCGGCGAAGCGGGGCTCCGCCGAGACGAAATCGGCCCAGGTGTGTGTCATACGTCCAGCCAACCCCGGATACCAGACATCTTCTGTCGCCTTTCCCGACGGGATGCGCGCAACCAGACCGGCGGGCCTACCTCTCAGCGGGGCGACGACGGAGCGTGACCGGGTTCCGTGCCGGGCGGGAGCGACACATGCGCCCAGACCATCTTCCCGGGCCCACGGCGCTCACTGACACCCCAGACGTCCGACAACGCGTCCACGAGGATCAGCCCCCGGCCACCGCTGTCATCAAGCTCCGGCGTCCGCTGCTGCGGCTGCTCGGAGGAGGCGTCGTGCACCTCGATACGCAGCCCGCCGTCGGGGCGCGGCACATACCGGGTCTCGATCTCCCGCCCCGGGGACACCCGGGCGTGCCGGGCGGCGTTCGTGAGTAACTCGGAGAGGATCAGCAGGGCCGAGTCCTCCAGGGCCGAAAGCCCCCAGTCGGCAAGCGCCTTACGCAACTCCAGCCGCGCGAGTCCGACACAGCTGGCATGCCGGCTCCACCGCAGAACGACGGCGTCGCCGAACGGGGAGTGGGCGTCGCTCATGCCCGGTCCGTGCGCCATCAGGCCACCGCCGGCCGACAGCCCACTGGCGAAAACAAGACTCGCGGCAGCGAATCGAAGAGGCGGACGATAAACTCCACCATTGTTGGCGCTCCTTCACTAAGCGTCGGCCACGCCCCCGGACGTCCAGCAACGTCGCGGGGGTCTTTCCATGTGGCGATGTGGCCAGGCGGAACCGCCCCCACGGCATTTATTGAATTCCCTTCGGAGAAGCCTCACTTCGGCTCTGTTCCGATTAGGGAAGGGGTGGTAACACCCTCCCCCATCGGGCACACTGAGTACATATCCGAGCTGTCACCAAAGGCCGTCCGTAGACGGCGACTTAGGCGAAGGAAGGTTCGATCGAAGTGGAGCTGAACAACGAATCGGGCAAGCTCACACCACGGTTGAGGCTGGGCAGGCGGGTACGTCGCCTGCGAGAACGGAAGGGACTGTCACTCCGTCAACTCTCCGAACATGTGGGCGGCTACTCGCACAGCTATCTCGGTCGGGTGGAGTTGGGAGACCAGCTACCGTCCGAAGCTCTGGTGAGTCTGTTGGACCAATTCTTCGACACCGATGGGGTGTTGGCCGAGCTGTTGGAGATGGCGCACGACTCGCTGATTCCCGACTACAGTCGGCGATTTATCAGCAAGGAGCCGTCGGCCGAGCGAATCCAGGTCTTCACGAGCAGCCTGATCCCCGGACTCCTCCAGACAGAAGAGTATGCACGGGAGCTGTTCCGCAGGGCGCTCCCCAGCGAGCCGGAAGACGAGCTGAACGAGCGCGTCGCTATCCGTATGCGCAGACAGCGGATTTTTCAACGCGAAGAGGCACTCCCCTACTGGGCGATCATCGACGAAGCCGCCCTGAAACGCCCAATGCTGTTCACGCAGCACATGGTTGAGCAGCTACGCCATCTCCTACAGATGGCCACTCGGCCTCGCACGGTGATTCAGATTCTCCCGTTCAACAGGGGCATGCACGCCATGCTGGGAGGGAGTATGACCCTCATGACCTTGGGGGAGGGCGGGACGATTGCGCTGGTCGAGAGCTTCGACTCCGGCGAAGCAGTAGAGTCAACGAAGGCGGTGGTTGAGCTGACTGAGCGCTTTGACGTGGTTCGCGCGATGGCTTCGACGGTCGATGAATCTCTCGACCTGATCCGCAGATACCTGAAAGAGTATGAAGATGAACTCGATTCCTGACGCTTCCGCTCTGGTCACCTGGCGCAAGTCGAGCTACAGCGAGAACGCGGCCGGCGGGTGCGTCGAGGTCTCCGACGGCTACCCCGCTGCCGTCCCTGTCCGTGACAGCAAGGACCCGCACGGCCCCGCCATCCTCTTCCCCACCCACTACTGGTCCACCTTCATCACCGCCGTCAAGCACGGAGAACTTCCCGCCTGAACGCACTGGACACCTGGGAGAATACGAAGATGAAGACGATTCCTGACGCATCCGCTCTGGCCGCTTGGCGCAAGTCCAGCTACAGCAACAACGGAGACGGCGCGTGCGTCGAGGTCTCCGACGGCTACCCCGCCGCCGTTCCCGTCCGCGACAGCAAGAACCCGCACGGCCCCGCCATCCTCTTCCCCACCCACCACTGGTCCACCTTCATCACCGCCGTCAAACACGGAGAACTTCCCGCCTAGTACTCCGGCTGTAGATCGTGATCTTCATACTTCAGCGGCTTGCCTCTGGTAATGACTGGTTTGGGATCCGGCCTGGTGTCGGCGTCGCCAGTCGGACCAACTGAGCCGGTGGGCGGCATCGTGCGTGGGCCGGATGACGAGGGTGATGAACAGGCGCTGGATCTCGTTGCAGGTGAGCGGTATGAGGCCTTGCGGTATCGGCTGGCGGTCGTGCTCGTCGGCTCGGACGACAGCGAGGAAGGCGTGGGCAAGCACGCTGAGGGTGACCCATCGGGACCAGGACATGTAGCGGCGGACCTGGTGCTCGTCCAGTCCGGCCAGGCCCTTGCCGGACTGGAAGAACTCCTCCACTCGCCACCTCGATCCAGCCACTCGCACCAGTTCGGTCAGCGGCACCGCTGTGGGCGAATAGCAACGGTAGTAGGCGAGTTCGCCGCTGCTGCGGTTCCGTCGGATCAACAGCTGCCGACTCCCGGGCCGGGGGTCGACGAGATCGATGACAGCCCAGTCGTAATAGCGGTGGCCCTTCGCTCCGGCTCCGGCCGACAGCTTCTGCCAGCCGCGTTTGGGTACCTTCTTGGCCAGGGTGTCGGCGCGGAACTTCCCGGCCGCGGTGGCGACTTCGTGTGAGCAGGCCACCGCGAGAACGTAGCCGGTGCTGCGTTCCTCCAGTGCGGTGCGCAGTTTCGGGTTACCGCCGTAGACCTCGTCGCCCGCCACCCACGCAGCCCGGTGGCCGGCGTCCAGGAACCGGGCAACCATGCGCGCGGCCAGTTCCGGCTTGGTGGCGAAGGTGGTGTCCTCACCGAGCCCGGCGACACGACAGCGGTCGGGATCAGAGGTCCAGGAACGTGGGACGTACAACTCCCGGTCCACCGCGGCGTGCCCGCGCCGACCGGCGTAGACCAGGTAGACGGCAACCTGTGCATTCTCGATCCTGCCGGCGGTGCCGGTGTACTGGCGCTGGACGCCGACCGTGCCGATGCCCTTCTTCACGTCGCCGGTCTCGTCGACTACCAGCACCGCCCGCTCGTCGTGCAGATGTTCCACCACATAGCCCCGCACGTCGTCACGGACCGCGTCGGCGTCCCATTTGGCCCGGCTGAGCAGGTGGTGCATGGCGTCCGGACTGGATTCCCCGACCCACTCGGCGATCATCCAGCAGTTCTTGCGCGGAAGGTCCGACAGGAGTCCAAGCACCAGCCGCTTGACTCGCCGCCGGGGTTCCACGCGCGCGAAACGACCCGCGATCCGGTTCATCAGGCCCTCGAACGCGTCCTGCCATCGGGCCGGGTCTACGCTGTGACCTGCGGCCACCGCTTGATCGTTCGTTGTCTTCACAAACCGCGATGATCACCGGTGGCCGCAACCATCTCGTCCCTGGTTCGCATGGCGGGATCGCGCGGCGACGGCCGGGACGCTAGGCCATCCAGCAGTACAGGCCGTGCCCCCACGCCTCGGCGGTGCGGGCCAGGCCCGCCAGATCACTCATGAGTTCCCCCGCCATCTCCGGGTCGAACGCCTCGCCCTCGGTGGCCCGTTCCTGGATCCACAACTCGCCGACTCCGGCAAGGCGATCTGCCGAAGCACCGGCCAGCGCCCCTTGAAGCGCAGACGAGATGACGAACAGAAGTGGGCCGTCCTCTTCTCCCGGGTCAGCAATCGTATGCGGCTCATCGGATGCGACGAGAGCCTCGAAGCTCTGCCCGGTGAGCAGGCTCTCCCACTCGATCACCGCCTCGGATGCATCGAAGTTGCCGCAGCTCAATGAGCCGAAGACTCCCTCCGGCCCGCTCTCCACGATGCTTGCCGCCGAGGTGTCGTCAGGGGCGATGAAGTACTTGATGATGATGCTCACCCGTGCATGGTGTCTGCTCAGACGGCCTCGGGACAGCCCCCGCACGAGCCCAGGGAACCCCGCCGAAAGCATCAAGATCACGATCTACAGCCGGAGTACTAGTGCTGCGACCGGAAACGATCACCGGGTTGGCGCTGACCGACCTTGCGTCGCTTGGATGTGACGACGCATCCGGTCGGCGGCGATACGGTCACAGCACTAGCATGCCCGGGTGCCCAACGAACCTGCCCCCGCCGTGCTGCTGGACCTGGCCCGACGGCTCGTGCACACGGCCTTCGGGGCGCGCGCGACCGAACCACAGCCGCTGGCGGCCGGCGCCTGGTCTCAGGCGTTCGAGATGACCATCGATGGCGTGGAGGCGGTCCTGCGCATCGGGGCACAGGGTACGGACTTCGCCAAAGACGAACTCGTCGCCGGTTTCGCCGGGCCCGGCCTGCCCGTGCCGCCGGTGCTGGCCCGGGGCGTGGTCGACACCTGGCACTATGCGATCTCGACACGCGCCCACGGGATCGGGTTCGACGACCTCCCCGCAACCGACGTGGCGCTGACGCTGCCGAGCCTGCTGACCACGCTCGACGCCATCGGCAGAATCGACCTGGCCGGCACCGCCGGCTACGGCATCTGGACCCCGGACGGGCAAGCTCCGTACGACTCCTGGCCGGACGCGTTGCTGGCCATCGGCACCGAGACGGCCCGGGTGCCCGGCTGGAGAGCGGCGCTGGCCAACTCCGAGTTCGGGCTCGGGCCGGTGGAAGCCGGGCTGGCCGCGCTCGCCGCACTGGCGCCGTACCTGCCCGACGAGCGCCACATGATCCACGGCGACCTGCTCAGTCACAACGTCCTCGCTGCCGGCGGCACCGTCACCGCCGTGCTGGACTGGGGCAACGCCCTGTACGGCGACAGCCTCTACGATGCGGCCTGGCTCATCTACTGGTGGCCGTGGTACCCGCAGTGGCGCGGAGTCGATATCTACGCCGCGTTGCTGGACCACTGGCGCACCACCGGCCCGCCTCCAACCCACCTGCGCGAGCGCCTCCACGCCTACCTCATCCATATCGGCCTCGATGCCATCGCCTACTGCACCTTCCAACGCCGCTGGGACGAAGTACGGTCCAACGCCGACATCGTGGCCGCGCTGGCCCACAGCGCGCCGGGCGAGTACGTCCTCAACCCACCCACGATTCGATCCTCGTAACGGCAACCACCAGCCCCAAAACCGGCCGTTTCCACCCTGCCAACTCGGTGAATCGGCTGCGCACCGGAATGCCGTGGCGGGATCTGCCTGCCGGTTTCGGTCCGTGGAAGACCGTGTACGAGCGGCATCGACACTGGTCGGCGCCGCCCTCTGGCCTTGCTGATCACGCCGGGGCAGTGGGGCGACGCCCCGCAGCTCATCCCGGTCATGGAACGCATCCGCGTCAGCCGCCTCAGCGGCGGACACCCGCGCACCCGGCCTGATCACCTCGGCGGCGACAAGGCGTACTCCTCCCTCCGCAACCACCGCTACCTGGGCCGACGCCAGACGCGCCTACATCTTCCACGGCACCGTCACCCTCGCCTCGATCAGGCTCTGGCTCCGCCCATCAATGCCAGGCAGGGCCTAGACGCCGGTCTGTCCGTCGACGAGTTCACGCACGACGTCGAGGTGACCGTTGTGGCGGGAGATCTCTTCGATGAGGTGGAGGAGCACCCAGCGCAGGTCCACGTGGCGGCCGTCGCTGATGGGACGCTCGGCCGTTGAGTTCAGGTCGCGGTCGGCCACCAGGCGGCGATAGCGGGTGCTCTGTTCCTCGTACTCGGCGAGAAGCTGGGGCAACGGGACGTCGACCGCGGTCCGCATCTCGGGGTCGGGGTCGTCGTCGGTCGCAGCCGTGAGCGGCCCCTCGGGCTCCTCACCGAGAAACATCACCTGGACCCAGTGATGCTCGACCCATCGCAGGTGGCTGATCAGCCCGCACATCGTCATCAACGGTGAATTCGGGAGCGGTGCCTTGCGGGCATCTTCCTCGGACAAGCCCTCACACTTGGCTCGCGCCGTGGCACGGGAGTAATCCAGAAAGGTGGCCAACTGTGTACGTTCGTCCCACGTGGGGGGTGTATCGGTTCGTTGTGTCATCGCGGGTGAGGTTCCCACAGCTCGGAGGCGGCGTCGCGTGATTTAGAAGCCGCGTGAAGCCGCGCAGGCAAGCAATCAACCACCGCCTTGCGCCGGCACGGCCTGCAAGATCCGCCGGACAGGCCCTGGGTACTGCCCGGCACATCGGCCTCAGACGCGGTCGATGGCTTCTTGGGCTCCGGCACGGATCTTGTTCTGAGGCGCGTTCTCGTGGCGCGGAAGCAGCAGCGGAGTTGCCAGGAGGAGGACTCCGGCGACTGCGATCGCAGTGCGGGGGCCGGTGACGGCGGCGAGCAACCCCCACAGGGCGGTCAGCGTCGCGATGGCAGCGTTGCCGCTGATCGACCAGGCCGCCAGGGTGCGGGCGAGCCGGTTGGGGTCAATGTGGTCGAGCCGGTAGGTGGCCAGCACGGGGTTGAACAGGCCGCAGCAGGTCACCAGACCGAATTGGACGGCGATGACGAGGACGATCCCGGGGACGCCGGGCTGGACGAACGCCAATCCGAGCGGCCAGCACGCACGCAGCGTCCCCGCGGTAAGCATCACCTTGTGCTGACCGAACCGCGCCACGAGCCGGTGCGCGAGGCGTGAGCCGATGAGACCACCGACGCACGGGACCGCGAACACGAGACCGTACTGCCAGGGCGCGAACCCGAAGCGGTCCAGCAGGAGTACGGCGAGCAGCGGCTCGGACGCCATGATCAGGCCGTTGACCGCGATGGCGTTGAGGAACAGCGGGCGCAGCGCGGGGTGGGTGAGGATGTGGCGCCATCCTTCGAGCAGATCGCGTGCTCGCAGCCGCGGTGCGCCGGCCCGCGCGGGGCGCGGTTCCGTGCCGACGATGGCGCGGATGCCCAGCGCCGAGAACAGATAGCTGACCGCATTGGCGGCCAAGGTCGTCACCGGGCCGAACAGCCCGATCGCGGCCCCGCCGAGCGGCGGGCCGACCATGGTCGCGGTCCATGTCGTGGACTCGAACCGGCTGTTCGCGACGAGCAGGTCCTCCCGCGGCACGAGCGCCTTCAGATACGCGCCGCCAGCCGCCCTGAAGGCGATGTCGGCCGCGGCGACGACGACGGAGACGACAAGGAGCTGGGTGAAGCTGAGCCGGCCGAGCGCGTACGCGGCGGGGATGCTCATCAACGCCGCGAACCGGGTCAGGTCCATCGCCATCATGACCGGCCGTTTACGGCGGAACTCCACCCATGGGCCGAGCGGTACCGCCACCACGGCCCCCACTGCCCGTCCCACGGCAGCCAGCGCCGCCACCTGGGCCGGCCCGCTGTGCAGCACGAGGACCGCGATCAGGGGAAACGCGCCGAAGCCGAGCCCAGTGCCGTACGAGCTGACCGCGAACGCCGCCCACAACCACCCGAACCGCCTCCCTAACGCCCGCCTGCCCGCCATACCCGATGCGCCTCTCGCCGACCCGAACAAACACGCGCTGACCACCGGCATCAAAGCGAAGAGGGGAGGTCCGGATCAAACAACCGATCCGCGAGGAAGGCACAACCATTCGTTGTGCAGATAGCTTGACCGGCATGGATCTCGATGCTGTGCGCACCGTCGTGACCGCCGCGGACGCGGGACGGTTCCAGGACGCCGCCGCCGAGTTGTCGATCACCCAGCAGGCCGTCTCCAAGCGCATCGCCACACTGGAGAAGACCCTCGGCGTGCGGCTGTTCACCCGTACCGCGCGCGGAGTGAAGCTCACCATCGACGGACAGGCGTTCCTGCCCCACGCCCGCGACCTCCTACGGGCCGAAGAGCGGGCGGTCGCCTCCGTACGTCCCGGCCGCCGTGCGCTGCGTGTCGACGTGATCGGCCGGCGACTCGCCCCGGCCGCCCTGCTGCACGACTTCCATCGCGAGCGTCCCGAGATCGAGCTCGATGTCGTGACCCTCTTCGACGTCGACGCGGCCATCAACGCTATCCGGGCCGGCACGATCGACGCGTCTTTCCGTGCCGTCACCATGCCCGGCCGGCAGCTCCCCGACGACATCGGGGTCGCCCGGGCCTTTGACGAGCCAATCCAGCTTCTGACCGGGCCGGCCCACGAGCTCGCCGCCGCTCGCGCGGTCACCCCCGCCGAGCTCGCCGGGCACCGGATCTGGGTGCCCGGCATCGTGCCCGGAACCGAGTGGGCCGCCTACTACGACGCTCTCGCCACCGCGTTCGCTCTCACCATCGAGACCACCGGCCCCGACTTCGGCACCGAGCCCCTGCTGGACACCCTCGCCGACTCCCGGTCACTGGCGACCTTCGTCGGCGAGCGGACACATCTCCTCTGGCCCGCCGACCACGACTTGCGACGCATCGCTGTGTGCGGTCCGACCCCGGTCTACCCGCACTCACTGCTATGGCACCGCGACAACCCCCACCCGGCACTCGCCACGCTCCGCGACCACCTCTCCCCCGGCCGCCGCGAACCCCCCACCGCCGAGACCTGGACACCGTCATGGGCATAGCGGCCAGGACCAAGACCCGCCGGACAGGCCCTCGTCCTGTGACCCCTGTGCCCTGGAGTGTTCGCGGGGTGCGATCGAGGTGTCCCGGGGTTCGGCGAGGAGTGTGCTGATCGTCTTGGCGAGCGTGGTGGTGTCGACGGGCCGGGAGGTGTCGACGGTCAGGAGGCGGCCGTTCAGTCGTAGTGGGCCCGGGTGCGCGGCCCAGGTGGCGACGCGTTCGCGGATCTGGTCGCGGGTGAAGTCCTCGTCGAGATGTCCTGGGTGGCGCTTGCGTGTACGGAACCGGTCAACGACCAGTTCGGTGTCGCAGTCACAGAACACTTCGACCAGACGGGCGTCGAGCTGGTGCAGTCGTCCGGGGGCGGTGTCGTGGTGCCACCAGTTGACGAGCACCGCCCGCGCCGCCTGGGCCGCGAGGGCGAACAGGATGTCGTCGGCGGCTCGGCTGAGCCGGTAGCGCCATGTCTGGTCGCCGACGCCGAGGGAGTCGTAGAGCGACTCCAGGATCACGTCCTTGTCGATGACCGGCAGAGCCAGTTCCTCGGCGAGCCTTCGGGCGAGGGTGGTCTTTCCGCTGGCCGGGAGACCGGAGACGATCACGAAGGCGTTGTCGGTCACGGCGTCAGTGTGCCGCAGCCCGGATCCTCTCCGCGTCCGCCGGGGTCAGGCCCGCCGTGGCCGTTCAGGCGTGGCGGGCTGCGGTGTCGGCGATGCGTTGCAGTGTGGCCAGATGGCCGGCCAGCGCGTCGCGTCCGTCCTCGGTGAGCGCCAGCCAGGTCCGTGGAGTCTTTCCGACGTGCCCCTTGCGGACCGCGACGTAGCCGAGCTGCTCCAGCGCGGTGACGTTCTTCGACAGGTTCGAGGGCGACAGATCGCAGTACTCCTGAACCGCCCGGAACTCCGCCTCGTCACAGCCCGACAGAAACGCCGCGATCCGGAGGCGGTTGGCGGTCCGGAAGGCATCGTTCAGTTCGTCCGTCATGCACGCACCTGCTTGCGCAGCGACACCCAGGTGTAGGTGCCCGCCACGATCCCCAGGCCGGCCCAGATCCAGCGGGTGTCCGGGGTGGCGCTCAGCGCGCAGATCAGGATGGCTACGCAGCTGGCGGCCACGGACCGCCATTTCTGCCGGGCCGGGCCACGCAGGCCGGTGACTCCCTGGCGGGCGCGGATACGCAGCACGAGCTGGGCGGCGGCGAGTGCGCACAGCAGGCCCGCCGCTACGGTCAGCGCCTTCAGCAAGCCGTTGGAGGAACCGGCGCCGGCCAGGGCCAGCGCGGCGGCCACCAGGACGGCGCAGGTGGGCGGGGCCCAGCGCGGCAGCGCGGGCTGCACGGAGGCGTCGTAGGACTGGCGGGCCTGTTCGAGGTTACGTCGGGCTTCTTCGGCGTCCATGGTTGCCATGATGGAACGTACTTTCCTAATTTTCAAGTAGTGGCCTTCCGGAAAGCTCGGTGGGGCCGTTGGTCGCGGCGTTGGCGTAACGGCGGGCCAGGTGCGCGAAGGCGTCTGTGAGCTCGGGCGGCCCGATGACCTGGATGTCGGCGTCGTATCTGCCGATGGTGGCGGCCAGTCCGGGCCATGACCACGCGCCCAGGACGAGCCGGCAGCGGTCCGGGCCGAGTTCTTCGACGATGCCGTCGCGGGTGTAGCTGGACACGACGGGGGCGGGCAGGTCGAGGATCACCTCACCGCGGCAGGGCCGGTCGCCGGAGCCGTCGGATCCCTGGAACCTGCCGGCGATGAAGGCGGCCACCTCCCCTCCGGGCAGTTCGCGCGGGGTGAAGCGGGGCCCCGTGGGGGTGCGTGGGGTGATCCGGTCGACGCGGAAGGTGCGCCAGTCGTCGCGGTCGAGGTCCCAGGCGACGAGGTACCAGCGCCCGCCCCAGGTGACGAGGTGGTGCGGCTGCGCCCGGCGTGGCGCGGTCGCAGCGGGGTCGGCGGCGGCTCCCGGCGGGGACGCGGAGGTGTAGTCGAAGCGCAGCACCTCGCGGGCGTGGACGGCCGCGCTGAGCATCACGAGAACATGCGGGTCGGCCTGCGGATTCGGCTGGGTTCCCGCGCGTTCGACGGCGGTGACCTGGAGGGCGTCGACGCGATGGCGCAGCCGGGCGGGCATGACCTGCCGGACGGTGTTCAGGGCGCGCGCCGCGGCTTCCCCGATGCCGGCGCCGGTGGTGGTGGCGGTCTGAAGTGCGACGGCGAGGGCGACGGCCTGCTCGTCGTCGAACAGCAGCGGCGGCAGTTCCGCACCGGCGTCGAGCCGGTACCCCCCGTCGGGGCCCTTGCTGGCCACGACCGGGTAGCCGAGCTCGCGCAAACGGTCGACATCTCGGCGCACGGTGCGCGGGCTGACCTCCAGCCGCTCGGCCAGCAGCTGCCCCGGCCAGTCCCGGCGCGCCTGAAGCAGGGAGAGCAGGGACAGCAGTCGCGCTGAGGTCTTCGGCATGACGCCAGTATTGCCCCGAGAAGCGGACACATCCTGTCCTCTTCCCCTGCGACGGTGGTCCCGTGCCGAACAACGAGAACGACCAGAAGGACCCGATCACTGTGACCGCCACGAACACGCCCCCCTCCGCTCTCGACGGCAAGTCGGCCGCAGCTCTCGACAGCGAGCGGGCCGATCTGCTCGCCGGGCTCGCGACCGCGCGATCCGCCTTGACGGACACGACACGCGGGCTCAGCGACGAGCAGGCCGGCGAGCGCCCGACGGTCAGCGCGCTGTGCCTGGGCGGCCTGATCAAGCACGTCGCGTCCATCGAGGACGGATGGCTGCGCTTCGCGGTCGAGGGGCCTTCGGCGATGCGTTACGACCTGCCCGACGGTGTCACCTGGGCCGACCTCGCGGCCGGTACCGCGCGCGAGTTCCCGCAGTGGGCGATCGACCACCAGAACAACTTCCGGATGCTGCCCGGCGAGACGCTGGCCGGGATCCTCCAGCAGTACGAGCAGGTCGCAGCCCGGAGTGAGGAGATCATCACCGCCGTCCCCGACCTGTCGGCGACGCACCCGCTGCCGGAGGCGCCCTGGAACGAGCCGGGAGCGGTGTGGAGCGTACGCCGGGTGCTGACGCACGTCATCGCCGAGACCGCCCAGCACGCCGGGCACGCGGACATCCTGCGCGAGTCCCTCGACGGGCAGAAGTCGACCGACCGATGACCGTTCTCGACAGCCGGGCGCTCAACCGCGCGACGCTCGCCCGGCAGATGCTGCTCGATCGCGCCGATCTACCGGTCCTCGACGCCGTCGCGCACCTCGGCGGTCTCCAGGCGCAGGAGCCGCAGGAACCGTTCGTCGGGCTCTGGTCGCGGGTACGTGCGTTCGACCCGGCGGTCCTCTCGGACCTGCTGACCCGGCGAAGCGTGGTGCGGACCCACCTCATGCGCCGCACCGTCCACCTCGTCACCGCCGACGACGCCCTCGCCTGGCGAGCCCGCCACGACGCCATGCTGCGCCAACGGGTGCTGGGGACCTACCGCCGCGAGCTCGACGGGACCGATCTCGACGAGCTCGCCGCGGCGGGCCGGGCGGTGATGGCCGACGGCGAGCCCCGCTCGATGACCGAGCTCGTGCGGGCTCTCCCCGAGCGCTGGCCGACGCCGGGACCGCGGGCCCTGGGCGAGATGCTGGTCGCCGCCCTCGTCCCGGTGGTGCAGCTGCCGCCGCGCGGGCTGTGGCGCACCAAGGCAGGGGTGCGCAACGTCCTGCTCTCCTCCTGGCTGGGCCGAGAGATCGACCCACCCACGCTGGATGGCTCCGACCCGGTCGGCCAGGCGCTGGTACGGCGTTACCTGGCCGCCTTCGGCCCTGCGGCCTCGGCCGACCTGCGCGCCTGGTGCGGTCTCGCCGGACTCCCGGCCGCGGTGGCCGCGATACGCGAGGAACTGGTCACCTTCCGCGACGAACGCGGCCGCGAGCTGTTCGATCTCCCCGACGCGCCACGCCCCGACACCGGCACACCCGCCCCCGTGCGGTTCCTGCCGGCGTTCGACAACGCGATCCTCGGCTACCAGGACCGCGGCCGGATCATCGACGACGCGCACCGCGGTCTCTCGGTCGCCGGTGAGCGCGTTGTGCTGGTCGACGGCCGGGTCGCCGCGACCTGGACCGTCAACGCCGGCACCGTGGTCGTCACCCCGCTGCGCGGCTTTTCCAAAGCCGACCGCGCCACCGTCGCCGAGCAGGGGAGGGAACTGGCCTCGTTCCTCTCCGACAACGAAAGCCACCGCGTACGAGTCGCCGCCTCTCCTCGCTGAGCGGTTCAGCGGTTCAGCGGTTCAGCGGTTGAAGCAGGCCCTACGGACGTTGTCGCGGGGGCTCGTGGATCTGGTGCAGTCCCAGCGGTGCGGGCGCGGGCAGGGGCTCGGTGCGGTCGGCCCGAAAAGACTGGAGGAGGTAGGCGACCAGGCGTCGGGACGCGGCCGGCGAGGTCTCCGGGGACTCGCCCCCGACGCCGCTGTTGGCCAGCAGCACCAGCGTGATGTCGCTGCGGTCGAAGTCCTGGCGCAGCTGCCCGGCGTCCTTGGCCCGCCGCACCAGCTCGTCGAGACCCTTCTCGGCGCGGGCGCGTTCACGGTCGTAGTCGACGCTGTCGGGGAACTGGGAGAGGAACGCGCGGGTGAAGCCGCGGTCGGCGGCCTGCATCGTGCACACCTTTTCGATGACGGAGCAGAATCCGTGCCAGGGATCCGGGTCCTCCAGCGCCTCGTCGAGCACGGCCACACAGAGGGCGAGCTGCTCGGCGAAGGCCTCGGTCACGAGCGAGGCACGGGTGGGGAAGCGCCGGTAGAGGGTGGCGACCCCGACACCGGCCCGCCGGGCGATGGCGGTGATGGGCACATCGATCCCGTGGACGGCATACGCCTCGCGCGCGGCCCTGAGGATGCGGTCGCGGTTGTGCCGGGCATCGGCGCGCAGTTCCTTCGTATCGGCGGCCGCGCCGGAATCAGCGGCATCGACCGCATCCTTTTGAGAGGGCTGAGCAGGCATGTCTCTCACTTTAGCCCAAGTGGAAGGGTCCGTCCGTTTACGGCGTTAGCGTGGGAACGCAAGTGGAATCCCCCTACCGCTTACGGTGCCGGCACCCGGCGCCGAGCACAGAAGAGACAGGACCAGCAGGTGAAGGAAATGCGCGCGGCGCTCTACGACAGCTACGGCCCTCCCGAGGTGCTCTACGAGGGCACGGTCCCCGTGCCCTCCCTCAAGCAGGGCGAGGTACTGGTCCGGGTTCACGCGGCCAGCGTCAACGGGGGCGAGCTGTACGGACGGGCCGGCCGCGTGCGTCTGGTGACCGGCCGCCGCTTTCCCCAACGGACGGGGCTCGACTTCGCCGGCGAGATCGCGGAGGTGGATGCCGCGGTGACCGGACTGCGGGAGGGCGACCGGGTCTGGGGGGTCCTGCCCCGCCGCCGATTCGGCAGTGCGGCCGAGTACGTGGCCGTCCGCCCCCGGCAGCTGTCCCTCGCCCCCAAGAACCTGACCCTTGTCGAGGCGGCCTCTCTTCCCGTCGGTACGACCGCGATGACCGCCCTACGCGCCAAGGCGCGGCTCGAGCCGGGCGAACGGCTTCTCGTACGGGGTGCCAGCGGCGGCGTCGGCAGCGTCGCCGTCCAGCTCGGCAAGGCACTCGGCGCCCACGTCACCGCACTGGCAGGCCCGAAGAACCTCGGCTTCGTCCAGGACCTGGGAGCGGACGAGGCCATCAGTTACACCACGGCCCACCCGTCCGAACTGGGCACCTTCGACGTCGTCCTGGACACCGTCGGCACCCAGCACCGCGCCTTCCGGCGACTCCTGGCCCCGGGGGGACGCATGGTGTCCATCACCTTCGACGTCGACCACATCCCTGCCGGCCTCGGCTACCTTCTCGCGTCCGCCGTCCACGGCACCCGCAGGGTGCGCTTCTTCAGCGGCAACCCCCGGCATGAGCTGTTCGCCGAACTGACCCGGTACGTGGAGAGCGGCGCCATCCGCCCCGTCGTGGACACCGTCCACCCGCTGGCCGGGATCGCCGCCGCCCACCGCGCCCTGGAGGCCGGCGGCGTACGGGGAAAGCACGTCATCCAGATCGTGTGACGTCGTGCTCAGGGGCGGTCCAGCTGTCGAGGAGCCGCATCGCCTGGGCGCTGTCGGATCCGGGCTCGACGTTGTAGACGCACAGGGTCTGGTCGGGGTCGCCCGGGGGCTGGAAGGACTCGTACGAGAAGACGAGGTCACCGGCGACGGGATGGCGGTAGCGCTTGGTGCCGTGGGTGCGGCGCAGGACGCGGTGGTCGTTCCACCAGGTGGTGAACTCCGGTGACTTCAGGGTGAGCTCACCCACCAGGTCGGCGAGCCGCCGGTCGTGCGGGTAGCGGCCGGCTTCCAGGCGCAGCATGGCGACCGTCTCGGCCGAGAGCTGGGCCCAGTCGGTGACCCGCTCGCGGGCCTCCGGGTCCAGGAGGTAGAAGCGCGCGAGGTTGCGGCGGGGTGCGGGCAGCGCGTCGAAGTCGGTGAGGACGGCGCGGGCCAGGCGGTTGGAGGCCAGCACATCGGTGCGCCGCCCCAGGACGAAGGCCGGTACGTGGTCGAGGGTCTGGAGCATCAGATGCAGACCGGGCCGCACGCGCTGCGGGCCGGTGGGGGTCCGTCGGGCGGCGGTGGGGCGGGCGAGCAGATCGGTGAGATGTTCGCGTTCGGCCGGATCGAGCTGGAGAGCGCGGGCGAGGGCCTCGATGACCTCGGGCGAAGGGTTGCCGGCCCTGCCCTGCTCCAGGCGCGTGTAGTACTCGGTGCTGACACCGGCGAGACGGGCCACCTCGTCCCTGCGGAGCCCGGGCACGCGTCGGGCCCGTCCGTCCGCGGGCAGCCCGGCCAGGCCCGGGGTGATCCGGGCACGGCGTGAGCGCAGGAAGTCGGCTGTCTCGGAGCTGCGGTCCATAGCACCAGTGTGGTCGCCCCGCGGGGCGTCGACCTGCGCGCCGGGTGGTCCTGCCGGTACCTGTTTTCCTGGTACCTGCCTGGTCAGAGCCCTCTCGACCGGGTGCGGAGGAGGGTGGGGAGTGGTGTGCTGGATAGGGGCCCGGCGGTCACCGGCCGTCGGTCCCGGCTCCTGTTCGTTCGCCGTTTCGGAAGGTGTGACCACCTCATGTCGACACATACTCACTCCCAGCCTCTCGCCGGCCGCGTGGCGGTCGTCACCGGCGCCTCCAGCGGCATCGGAGAGGCCTCCGCCGAGCATCTGGCCGCGCTGGGCGCCAAGGTCGCCGTCCTCGCGCGCCGCGCGGAGAAGCTGGATGACCTCGTCGCCCGGATCGAGAAGGACGGCGGCACCGCGCTGGCGCTGACCGCCGATGTCACCGACACCGCCGCGGTGCACGCCGCGGCCGACCGGGTACGGTCCGAGCTGGGCGGGGCCGATCTGCTGTTCAACAACGCTGGTGTGATGCTCCCGGCCCCCATAGAAGAGCTGCGCACCGACCAGTGGCAGCACCAGATCGACCTCAACATCACCGGCCTGATGAACGTCGTCGGGGCGTTCACCCCGCAGCTGGTCGAGTCGGCCGGGAAGCGCGGGGTCGCCGACCTGATCAACACCGCGTCGATCGCGGCGCAGAACATCTTCCCGAACTTCGCCGTCTACTCCGGCACCAAGGCGTACGTCACGCACTTCTCCCGCACGCTGCGGACGGAGCTGGGCCCGAAGAACGTACGGGTGGCGGCGATCGAGCCGGGCATCGTGGGCACGGAACTGCAGAACCACGTCACGGACCCGGGAGCGCGGGAGTGGCTGGACGGCTCCAAGGACACGATGGAGTGGCTGACCCCGCAGGACATCGCGGAGACGATCGGCTTCATCGCCACCCTGCCGCCGCGCGTCAACCTCCAGCAGGTCACCATCATGCCGACCGGCCAGCCCAGCTGACCGCACCGGAGCGGTTCCATGCCTCGCCGAGACCGGGGCGGGTTCTCGTACAACCGTCCGGCCCCTGTGCGTGTCTTCTCTTCACACACCTGCTCGACTGTGCGGGCGAGTGATCCGTATGCGCACTCCTCAAAGGGGCACCATGAGATCTGCTTCCACAGCCCGCGCGCTGCGGCGCGCGGCCGGGGCGGTCACCGTCGCGGGGCTGGCCTGGGCGCTGGCGGCAGCTCCCGTCGCCGCCGCCGACCGGGCGGAGCCGGGTCCTGACCTGGCGTTCGGACAGACCGCTCCGATCGACGGAGTGGAGCCGGGAAGCACGACCGGGGTCGCGTTCACGGTGAAGAACAAGGGCGACGCGCCCGCCTCCGGTCTGTCGCTGTTCATCGACGGGTCGCAGGGGCTGTCCTTCGCCAAGGAGTACTCGAACTGCGTTTACGACAAGACCCCGGCCCAGGACGAGGGCCCGGCGCAGGTGAACGCGGTCTGCGACATCGAGCAGACCTTGGAGCCCGGTGTCGTCTACGTGCCTGAGGAGCCTGTGGGCGTCACCCTCCTGGACCGTGCGCTGTACGAGCATCTGAGCCTGACCATTCAGGAGGACTCGCTCACCTTCCCCGGCGGAACCCAGCACGGTGGCGGGGCGGATCCGGTGCTGCGGCTCGTCGCGCAGGAGCCGCCGGCCGATCCCGGCGCCGTCTACGGTCAGCAGCAGCAGTACGTCTTCATCACCGCGGAGAACACCGCGGACTTCGCGCTCACCGGAGCGAAGGTCAAGGGCAAGGCGGGCGACACCGTCAACGCGGAGGTGACGTTCGCCAACCAGGGACCGGCCTGGGTGAAGAACGATGTCGGCTCCCCCATCGGTGTCTTCGACGTCGGTATCCCGCAGGGCACCAAGGTCACCAAGGCCCCGGAGTTCTGCGTTCCGTCGGGCTCCTCGGCCTACCGCTGCACGACGCCGTACAACTACGTCGACGAGAACAGCGAGCGTGCGTACGTCTTCGGGCTGCGGATCGACAAGGTCGTCGCGAACGCCACCGGCAAGGTGGCGTTCGTCAAGGGCGATCACCGCTGGGGAACGCTGCCGTTCGACAAGAACCCGAAGAACAACGCGGCTTCTCTCGTCGTCAACGCGTCCACCGGCGGCACGGGTGAGGAGGCGCAGTCGGCCGGCGGCAGCTCCGGCGGCGCCACGCCAGGCAGTGGCACCCCGAGCGGTGGCGCTCAGGACGACGAGCTGGCCGACACCGGGAGCGCCGGCACCGTACTCGTCGGAGGAGCGGTCGCCGCGGCCCTCCTCGTAGCCGGCGGATTCGCCCTCACCGCGCGTCGCAGGACCGGGCGGTCCTAGGACTGTCCGGTCGCGGCGCCGTGCGGCGAGTTCAGACCGGGCGGAGCGTGACGAGCGCCGCTTGGCCCTCGCTCAGGAGGGTCAGCGGCGCGCTTCCCGGTTCCGGGGGCGCCACGATCGCCGCGTCGTAGCGGGCGAGCCGTGTGTCCCCGAGCGTCAGCGTGGTCTCCAGGGCGACGGCAAGGACGGTCGCCCCTGGCGGTACGGGGACCGGGAGGCAGCCCCGTACGACGGCGACCGACGCGGCGACCCTGTCCCTGCGGGACATGACGTTGAAGTTGACCACCGGGCCCGCCAGCAGCAGGCAGTGCGTCGGCAGGTCGCCCGGGAAGTGCTGCGGGACGTAGCGCTCGTCCACCAGGCGGCGCCGACCGCCGACCGTGAGGTCCATGCCCGCGCCCTCGACCACGGTCAGCGTCCGGTCGACGCCGGGGAAGGTGGAGAACGGGCCGTCCGCCGCGACCTCCGCGAGGCTGATCCGCCAGTCGAAGCCGTCCGTCCCCGCGCCCTCGGGCCAGGACGCCAACTCGCGGGTGATTCCGCCGCCGTTCTTCCATGGCACCGCCGTCCGGCCGGCGGCCCGCAGGATGCGCGGCGTCACCGTACGATGCCCAACGCCCGTGCCTGGCGCAGCCACTGGGGGAATTCGCCGAGCAACCGGTCGTACAGCTCGGCGTCGCCGACCTGCCGGGGGTCCTTGCCGGCGTGGAAGAAGCCGGCGTTGTCGACGGGGCGTTTCGCCGGGACGGCGAGTGCGTCCAGCGTGCGCAGGAAGTCGAACTGCCGGCTGTCCGGGTCGCCGAAGCCGATGAACTGCCAGAACAGCGGCAGCGCGGCCGCCTTGCACAGATACCGCTCGGCGGCGGGCTTGCTGACCGGGCCGCCGTCCGTCTGGAAGACCACCAGCGCGGGCGCGGTCGCGCCGCTGTCCAGGTAGTGGTCGACCACCGCGTCCATGGCCAGGTGATAGCTGGTCCTGCCCATGTGCCCGAGCCCGGCGACGATCTCGTCGACGCGTCCGTGGTGATTGGCCAGCGAGATGTCCGTCTCCGCGTCGATGTCCGTGGAGAAGACGACGACCGGGACGATGCCGTCGTCGTCGAGGTTCGCGGAGAGACCGAGGACCCGGTCGGCGAGCGCCTGGACGCTGCCGTCCTTGTAGTAGTCCCGCATGGAGCCGGAGTGGTCGAGGACCAGATAGACGGCGGCCCGCTGCCCGCGCAGTCCGTTCTTCTCCAGCGAGAGCGCCGCGTGCTTGTAGAGACTGACGAGCGCGGGCGCGGTCTCCTCGATCTTACGAAGGCTGATGGCCGGCCCGGTGGGGGCGGCTGCGGTGACCATGCGTGGTCTCCTTCGGTCGACGGGGACGGAAGTCCCGCGATTATGCCACCGGGGCCTGTGCCCGCCGCCCCGGTCGCACGCCCCATTCGCACACCACGGCACCCCGGTCGCATGCCACGGCACGGCACGGATCGCACGCCACGGTGCAAGCCCCCGGTCGCATGCACGGCGCCTGCCATCGGTCCGGTCGGGGACTGGGGCAGACGCCGTGTCTTGCGGAGGGCCCGGGAGACGCTCCCCGGGCCGACACCGCCCGTACGCCGTTGTACGGGAGTCTTTGTTTTGCTTAGGGGGACTTGGGGCGCGGTCGCTCAGGCCGTCAGCGCGCGGTCCGTCGGACGGATCGGGGCCGGCAGATCGCTGACCCCCGTCAGATGGCGGTCCACCCCGCGCGCCGCCGAGCGGCCCTCGGCGATGGCCCACACGATCAGGGACTGGCCGCGGCCGGCGTCACCGGCAACGTACACCCCGGGGACGTTGGTCGCGAAGTCCGCGTCACGGGCGATGTTGCCGCGCTCGTCCAGCTCCAGGCCGAACTGCTCGACCAGGCCGTTTTCCTGGTCCGTGCCGGTGAAGCCCATGGCGAGCGTGACCAGTTGGGCCGGGATCGTCCGCTCGGTGCCGGGCTTCTGCTCCAGCTTGCCGCCGGTGAACTCCACCTCGATCAGGTGCAGGCTCTGGACGTTGCCGTCCTCGTCGCCCTCGAAGTGGGTGGTGGAGACGGCGTACACCCGCTCGCCGCCCTCCTCGTGCGCGGAGGTGACCTTGTAGAGCATCGGGAAGGTCGGCCACGGCTGGTGCGCGGCGCGCTCCTCGCCGGGCTTCGGCATGATCTCCAGCTGGGTGACGGACGCGGCGCCCTGGCGGTGCGCCGTACCGACACAGTCCGCGCCGGTGTCGCCGCCGCCGATGACCACGACGTGCTTGCCCTCCGCGGTGATCGGGGAGACCGTGAGGTCGCCCTCCTGCACCTTGTTGGAGAGCGGCAGGTACTCCATCGCGAAGTGGATGCCGTTCAGCTCACGGCCGGGCACGGGCAGGTCGCGCGAGATGGTGGCGCCGGCGGCGATGACCACGGCGTCGTACCGCTTGCGCAGCTTCGCCGCGTCGATGTCCCGGCCGATCTCGACCTCGGTACGGAACTTGGTGCCCTCCGCGCGCATCTGCTCGATACGGCGGTTGATGTGCACCTTCTCCATCTTGAACTCGGGGATGCCGTACCGCAGCAGTCCGCCGATGCGGTCGGCCCGCTCGTACACCGCGACGGTGTGGCCCGCCCGGGTCAGCTGCTGGGCGGCGGCCAGTCCGGCCGGGCCCGAGCCGATGACGGCGACGGTCTTGCCGGAGAGCCGCTCCGGCGGCTGCGGGGTGACATCGCCGCTGTCCCACGCCTTGTCGATGATCGAGACTTCGACGTTCTTGATGGTGACGGCCGGCTGGTTGATGGCGAGCACGCACGCGGACTCACAGGGGGCGGGGCAGAGCCGCCCGGTGAACTCCGGGAAGTTGTTGGTGGCGTGCAGGCGCTCGCTCGCCGCCGTCCAGTCCTCGCGGTACGCGTAGTCGTTCCACTCGGGGATCAGATTCCCCAGCGGACAGCCGTTGTGGCAGAACGGGATGCCGCAGTCCATGCAGCGGCCGGCCTGCTTACTGATGATCGGGAGCAGCGAGCCCGGAACGTAGACCTCGTTCCAGTCCTTGACGCGCTCCTCGACGGGGCGGGTCCTGGCGACCTCGCGCCCGGTGGTGAGAAAGCCCTTCGGGTCAGCCATGGGTCGCCGCCTCCATCATCTTCTCGGTGGTCTCGGTCTCCGAGAGACCGGCCAGCTCGGCGGCGTCCTTGGCGGCGAGCACTGCCTTGTACGTGGTCGGGATGATCTTGCTGAAACGGTCCGCCGCGGTGTTCCACTCGGCGAGCAGCTTCTCCGCGACGGTGGAGCCCGTCTCCTCCTGGTGACGGAGCACCACATCGTGCAGCCACTGCTTGTCGGCGTCGCCGAGGGGCTCGACGGCCGCCAGGTTCCCGGCGTTGACGTTGTCCGGGTCGAGGTCGATGACGTACGCCGTGCCGCCGGACATACCGGCCGCGAAGTTACGTCCCGTCTCGCCGATGACGACGGCGTAGCCACCGGTCATGTACTCGCAGCCGTGGTCGCCGACACCCTCGGAGACGACCGTGGCGCCGGAGTTGCGGACACAGAAGCGCTCGCCGGAGCGGCCGCGCAGGAAGAGCTCGCCGCCGGTCGCGCCGTAGGCGATGGTGTTGCCCGCGATGGTGGAGAACTCGGCGAGATGCTCGGCGCCGCGGTCCGGGCGGACGACGACCCGGCCGCCGGAGAGGCCCTTGCCGACGTAGTCGTTGGCGTCGCCCTCCAGGCGCAGCGTCACACCGCGCGGCAGGAAGGCGCCGAAGGACTGGCCGGCCGAGCCGGTGAAGGTGATGTCGATGGTGTCGTCGGGCAGGCCCGCGCCACCGAACTTCTTGGTCACCTCGTGGCCGAGCATGGTGCCGACGGTCCTGTTGATGTTGCGGATGCCGATCTGGGCGCGCACCGGCTGGGCGGCCTCGGCGCTGTCGGCGCCCAGGGCGTCGGCGGCGAGCTTGATCAGCTGGTTGTCGAGGGCCTTCGCCAGACCGTGGTCCTGGCTGATGACGCGGTGGCGTACGGCGTTCTCGGGCAGCGCGGGCACGTGGAAGAGCGGCTTGAGGACGAGGCCCTGGGCCTTCCAGTGGTTCACGGCCCGCTCGGTGTCCAGCAGTTCGGCGTGGCCGACGGCCTCTTCGAGCGTACGGAAGCCCAGCTCGGCGAGGAGCTCACGGACCTCCTCGGCGATGAACTCGAAGAAGTTGACGATGTATTCGGCCTTGCCGGAGAAGCGCTCGCGCAGTACCGGGTTCTGGGTGGCGATGCCGACCGGGCAGGTGTCCAGGTGGCAGACGCGCATCATGACGCAGCCGGAGACGACGAGCGGGGCGGTCGCGAAACCGAACTCCTCGGCGCCCAGCAGCGCGGCGATGATCACGTCACGGCCGGTCTTCAGCTGACCGTCGGTCTGGACGACGATCCGGTCGCGCAGGCCGTTGAGCAGCAGGGTCTGCTGGGTCTCGGCGAGGCCCAGCTCCCAGGGGCCGCCCGCGTGCTTGAGCGAGGTGAGCGGCGAGGCGCCCGTACCGCCGTCGTGCCCGGAGATCAGCACCACATCGGCGTGCGCCTTGGAGACACCCGCGGCGACGGTGCCGACCCCGACCTCGGAGACCAGCTTCACGTGGATCCGCGCCTGCGGGTTGGCGTTCTTGAGGTCGTGGATCAGCTGGGCGAGATCCTCGATGGAGTAGATGTCGTGGTGCGGCGGCGGGGAGATCAGACCGACTCCGGGGGTGGAGTGCCGGGTCTTGGCGACCCACGGGTAGACCTTGTGCCCCGGCAGCTGGCCGCCCTCGCCGGGCTTGGCGCCCTGCGCCATCTTGATCTGGATGTCGTCCGCGTTGACCAGGTACTCGCTGGTGACGCCGAAGCGGCCGGAGGCGACCTGCTTGATGGCGGAGCGGCGGGCCGGGTCGTACAGCCGGTCCGCGTCCTCGCCGCCCTCGCCGGTGTTGGACTTGCCGCCCAGCTGGTTCATGGCGATGGCGAGGGTTTCGTGCGCCTCGCGGGAAATCGAGCCGTACGACATGGCGCCGGTGGAGAAGCGCTTGACGATCTCGGAGACCGGCTCGACCTCGTCGACCGGGACCGGCTGACGGCCCGAGGCGAAGTTGAACAGGCCGCGCAGCGTCATGAGCCGCTCGGACTGCTCGTTCACCCGGCCCGTGTACTGCTTGAAGATGTCGTAGCGGCGCGAGCGCGTGGCGTGCTGGAGCCGGAAGACCGTCTCCGGGTCGAAGAGGTGCGGCTCGCCCTCGCGGCGCCACTGGTACTCGCCGCCGATCTCCAGCTTGCGGTGGCTCGCGGAGATGCCGGAGGCGGGGTAGCCCTTGGCGTGCCGGGCGGCGACCTCGGTGGCGACGACCTCGAGACCGGCGCCGCCGATCTTGGTGGCGGTGCCGTTGAAGTACTTGTCGACGAAGGCCTGGTCCAGGCCGACGGCCTCGAAGACCTGCGCGCCTCGGTAGGAGGCGACGGTGGAGATGCCCATCTTGGACATCACCTTGAGGACGCCCTTGCCGAGGGCGTAGATCAGGTTGCGGATGGCCTGCTCGGGCTCCAGGCCCTCGATGAACGTCCCCGCGCGGACCAGGTCCTCGACGGATTCCATCGCGAGGTACGGGTTGACCGCGGCGGCGCCGTAGCCGATGAGCAGCGCGACATGGTGCACCTCGCGGACATCGCCGGCCTCGACCAGCAGGCCCACCTGGGTGCGCTGCTTGGTGCGGATGAGGTGGTGGTGCACGGCCGCGGTGAGCAGCAGCGACGGGATCGGGGCGTGCTCGGCGTCCGAGTGCCGGTCGGAGAGCACGATGATCCGGGCGCCGCTGTCGATCGCGGCGTCGGTCTCGGCGCAGATCTCCTCGATCCGGGCGGCGAGGGCGTCACCGCCGCCGCCGACCCGGTAGAGACCGGAGAGCGTGGCGGCCTTCATGCCCGGCATGTCGCCGTCGGCGTTTATGTGCACGAGCTTGGCCAGCTCGTCGTTGTCGATCACCGGGAAGGGCAGCGTGACGCTGCGGCAGGACGCGGCCGTCGGCTCCAGCAGATTGCCCTGGGGGCCGAGCGAGGAGCGCAGCGAGGTGACCAGTTCCTCGCGGATGGCGTCCAGCGGCGGGTTGGTGACCTGTGCGAAGAGCTGGGTGAAGTAGTCGAAGAGCAGCCGGGGCCGCGCGGAGAGCGCGGCGATCGGGGAGTCCGTGCCCATGGAGCCGATCGGCTCGGCGCCGGCCCGTGCCATCGGAGCGAGCAGGACGCGCAGCTCCTCCTCGGTGTAGCCGAAGGTCTGCTGGCGGCGGGTGACCGAGGCGTGGGTGTGCACGATGTGCTCGCGCTCGGGGAGGTCCTCCAGCTCGATCTCGCCGGCTTCCAGCCAGTCCTGGTACGGCTTCTCGACGGCGAGGGACGCCTTGATCTCGTCGTCCTCGATGATGCGGTGCTCCGCGGTGTCGACGAGGAACATCCGGCCGGGCTGGAGGCGGCCCTTGCGGACGACCTTGGCCGGGTCGATGTCGAGGACGCCGACCTCGGAGGAGAGGACGACCAGTCCTTCGTCGGTCACCCAGTAGCGGCCGGGGCGCAGACCGTTGCGGTCGAGGACCGCGCCGACCTGGGTGCCGTCGGTGAAGGTGACACAGGCCGGGCCGTCCCAGGGCTCCATCATCGTGGCGTGGAACTGGTAGAAGGCACGCCGGGCCGGGTCCATGGAGTCATGGTTCTCCCACGCCTCGGGGACCATCATCAGCACGGAGTGCGGCAGCGACCGGCCGCCGAGGTGGAGCAGCTCCAGGACCTCGTCGAAGCTGGCGGAGTCGGAGGCGTCGGGGGTGATGAGCGGGAAGATCCGCTCCAGCTTCTCGGCCCCGAAGAGGTCCGAGCCGAGCTGGGACTCGCGGGCGCGCATCCAGTTGCGGTTGCCCTTGACCGTGTTGATCTCGCCGTTGTGGGCGACGAAGCGGTACGGGTGGGCGAGCGGCCAGCTCGGGAAGGTGTTGGTGGAGAACCGCGAGTGGACCAGCGAGATGGCGGTCGCGAAGCGGCGGTCGGAGAGGTCGGGGAAGAACGGCTCCAGCTGGCCGGTGGTGAGCATCCCCTTGTATACGATCGTCCGCGCGGAGAGCGAGGGGAAGTAGACCCCGGCCTCGCGCTCGGCGCGCTTGCGCAGCAGGAACGCCTTGCGGTCCAGCGCGATGCCGGTGCTCGTGCCGTCCGCGACGAACAGCTGGCGGAAGGCCGGCATCGTCGAGCGGGCGGTGGCGCCGAGCAGCTCGGGGGCGACGGGCACCTCACGCCAGCCGAGGACCATGAGCTCCTCCTCGGCGGCGATCGTCTCGATCCGTGAGACGGCGTCCGTGGCGTCGTCCGCGGGCAGGAAGCCGATGCCGACGGCGTACGAGCCGGCCTCGGGCAGCTCGAAATCGACGGTCTCGCGGAGGAAGGTGTCCGGCACCTGGAGGAGGATTCCGGCGCCGTCGCCGGAGTCCGGCTCGGAGCCGGTGGCGCCACGGTGTTCGAGATTGCGCAGTACGGTCAGCGCCTGCTCCACCAGTGCGTGGCTGGCTACACCGGTGAGGGTGGCCACGAACCCGACGCCACAGGCGTCGTGCTCGTTACGGGGGTCGTACATCCCCTGAGGGGCGGGGCGACCGTCCATGGGCGACCAGGCGTCGGAACGCATCGGCTCTCCCGTCGTCGTCGTGGCATATGCAAGTACCGAGGGACGACGTTGGCCCTCCAGAAATTTCGTGCAGGTTACATGATGGGCGGCTTCTCAGGAAGCGGATAGCTCATTCCAGCATGTGGACACCGCTCGTAGCGGTAATGGGGGGCGCAGACGGACAGATCGTCGTCCGATCGGCAGGGGCGGAGCAGGCTTCATTGCCCGCGGCGCCTACGGGTCATGCCCGGTGATTACCGACTCGAAACCGCGCGGTAACGGCCGTATGGGTGGCGCCTGCGCCCAGTGTCGCATCCCGGCGCTCCGGATGCCCGGGATGATACGTCCTGGAGCAGGCGTTTCCTCCCGCGGGCTGGACACGCCTCTCGACGAGCCGCCCGACGACCCGCCCGACGACCGCCCGAAGCGTCAGAGCGCCGAGGTCAGAGCGCCGCGCCGAACAGGGCTCCGAGACCGTAGGTGAGCGCCGCGGCCGTCCCGCCGAGGACCAGCTGACGCAGCCCGCTGTACCACCAGCTGCGCGCGGTCACCCGCGCCACCAGCGCGCCACAGGCGAAGAGCCCGGTCAGCGCGAGCAGCAGAGCCGGCCACAGCGCGGTGGCACCCAGCAGATACGGCAGTACGGGCAGCAGCGCGCCCAGGGCGAAGGAGCCGAAGGACGACACCGCGGCGACCGTGGGGGACGGCAGGTCGTCCGGGTCGATCCCCAGCTCTTCGCGCGCGTGGATCTCCAGCGCCTGCTCGGGGTCCTTCGAGAGCTGTTCCGCGACCTCACGGGCCAGCTCGGGCTCCACGCCCCGCGACACGTAGAGCGCGGCCAGCTCTTCCATCTCGTCCGCGGGGTACTTGCGCAGCTCCCGGCGCTCCACGTCCAGCTCCGCCTGGACCAGCTCACGCTGGGAGGCCACCGAGGTGTACTCGCCCGCGGCCATCGAGAAGGCGCCGGCCGCGAGGCCCGCGAGCCCGGTGATCACGATCGTGTGCTGGGAGACCGCGCCACCCGCGACCCCGGTCATCAGCGCCAGATTGGAGACCAGTCCGTCCATCGCGCCGAACACCGCCGGACGCAGCCAGCCGCCGTTCACATCGCGGTGCGTGTGATTGTCGCGGTGCGCCTCGTGGAGCGTTGCCTCGGTCTCGATGATGGCCATGGTTCTCCCCTTCCGAGAAGGTGGTTCCGGCTCCGTCCGCGGACCGGTCCCCGCCCCTCCCAACTCCTCGAAAATACGCACGAAAAATCGCTCCCGCCAGCAAGGAAGGCCGTACTTACCTGGTCTGATCCGGGGCCGGCGGAGCGGTCACCCGGGTGACTGCGGCGTTTCTCGGACTCCCTGGGGGTTCCGCGTGGCACAGATGCAGGGACCACCGGCTCGCGCGAAAGGGCCACACGATGGAGTTGACGGCACGCGACCCCGCCTCCGCCGCGGGCGCGGTACTCCGCGACCGGGCGCGCGGCGCACTGCTCGGTCTGGCCGTGGGCGACGCGCTCGGCGCTCCCGCGGAGAACATGCGGCCCTCGGAGATCCGGCGCCGCTGGGGGCGTATCGAGGGCTTCGTGTCCGACAGTCCGGCGGGTACGGACGACACGGAGTACGCCATCTTCTCCGGACTGCTGCTCGCCCGGCACGGCTCGGCCCTGACCGTCGCCCATGTCGAGGCCGCCTGGCACCACTGGATCGCGGACCTCGACGAGGGCCCGTTCCGCGGCGCGGGCTTCAGCGAACGCGGCACGCTGGAGAACCTCAGACGCGGACTCGCCGCGCCCATCACGGCCCAGCACCGGCACGCCTGGAGCGACGGACTCGCGATGCGCGCGGCCCCCTTCGGCGTCTTCGCGGCGGGCCGCCCCCGGGAGGCCGCCCGGCTGGTCGCCGTCGACGGCCGCGTCAGCCATGAGGGCGAGGGCATCTACGGCGGCCGGGCGGTGGCCGCCGGAGTCGCGGCCGCGATGACCGGCGCCGGCCCGTCCTCGGTGATCGCCGCCGCGCTCTCCGTCGTACCGATGGACTCCTGGACGGCCCGCACCCTGCGCCGCGGTGTCGTCGCCGCGCACCGGGAGTACCCCGACACCCTCACGATGGAGCGCGCGGTCCGCTCCTCGGTGGTCATCGGCGGCTATCCCTGGACCGATCTGGCCCCCGAGGCGGTGGGACTGGCTTTCGGAGCCTTCGCGGCGGCCCGCGGGGACTTCCGTAGGTCGGTGCTCACGGCCGTCAACATGGGCCGCGACGCGGACACCACGGCGGCGGTCGCGGGCGCCCTGGCCGGAGCCATGTCCGGGGCCGACGCGATCCCGCCCGAATGGGCCTCGGTCATCGGCCCGGTGCGGGGCAGCTGCCTGCCGTCGATGCGCGGCTACCACGTCCTGGACATCGCGGACCTGCTCACCCCGGACGACGAACAGGCGGAGTCATGACGACGTACCAGGAAGACGAGACCAGGCGGGCGGCCTACGCGCCGGCCGGGAGCGGGGCGGCCGGCCCGCTGCTCGGCGGCGGTGGCGGCCCCGTCCGCCGGATCGAGGGGCTCCTCCTCGGGCTGGCCTCCGGGGACGCCGCCGGATGGCCGGCCGCCCGGCACCGGGCAGCGCGGATGCCCGAGTGGACCAGGCGGCTCACCCGGGAGCTGGACACCTTCGCCGAGCAGAACGCGACCACCACGCTCCCCGTGCCCATCGCGCTCAACCAGCCCCCCGAGCCGCTCAGGCTCGGCCCCTCCGACGACGCCGAATGGGCCGCCTTCACCGCCGAGTCCGTGCTCACCGCCGCCGGTGACCTCTTCCACGGTCTCGGCGCCGACCGCCGGATGCGGGCCGCCGTCGATCTCGCCTGGAACTCCCTCGCCGCCGAGATCGCCGCGGCCGCCGAGCGGGCACCCGAGGTCGAGTCCGCCGTGCTGCCCCTGCGGGCCCGGATCTCCGTACGCGCGGGCCTCGGCAACCTCGCCACCGGCCTGCGCCCGCCCGCCACCGGCCACGACAACCCTCATTACTTCGACGACGCCGCCTGCGTACGGGCCGTCGTCCTCGCCGTCGTCCACCCCGGCGACCCGTGGGCCGCGGCCGAACTCGCCGAGTTCGACGCGCGCTACACCCAGGACGGCGACGGTGTCCACGGCGCCCGCGCCATGGCCGCGGCCATCGCCACCGCGCTCGGCGGCGCGGACCCCGAGGCCGCCGTGGACGCCGCCCTCGCCCAGCTCCCCGAGACGACGGAGATCGGCCGCAACGCCCGCCACGCCCTCAAACTGGCCCGCGACTTCGCCGGGGAACCGGCGGGCGCCTTCGCTCTCGTGCCGCTGCTGGAGCATCAGATCGTCGACCATGTCTACAGCTACGGCATCGCCGCGGCGGAGACCGTCCCGGTCGCCCTCGCCCTGACCCTCGCGGCCGGCGGCGATGTCACCGCGGCGGTGCCCGCCGCCGCCTGTCTCTCCAGGGTCGCCGACTCCGCGCCCGCCCTGGCCGGCGCGCTGACCGGCGCGCTCGGCGGCGGCGACGCCGTACCGGTCGCCTGGCGGGACGCCTGCCGCGTGCTGGCGGGGTGTGCGCTCCCCCGGCTCGCCGGCACCGATCTGGTCGAACTCGCCGGGCTGCTGACAGCCACGGAACTGACCACCTCGGGTGGACAATTCCGACATGACGACGCTCAGCACTCCCCCCACGGCTCCTCCCCCACCGGCTCAGGCCGCCGCCCCGCCCACGACAGCGCTCCCACTCGATGACCGGATCACCGGCTGCCTGATCGGCGCGGCCGTCGGTGACGCGCTCGGCGGCCCGGTCGAGGGGTACTCCCCCGCCCAGATCGTGGAACGCCACGGCGGCCGCGTGACCGGCATCGTCGGGCCGTGGCACGAGGACTGGCGTACGGCCCGCCCCCTCGCCCCGTACCACAAGGGCGACGGCCACGTCACCGACGACACCCTGATGACGCAGGCGCTGATCCGGGTGTACGAGCGCGTCCGCGACCATCTCGACGCGTACGCGGTCGCCGACCATCTCGTACCCGACCTGATCTCCACCCCTCGCTGGATCCCGGAGCTGGAGGCCGAGGCGCTGCCCCTCCAGCGGATCTTCCTGGCCGAGAAGTGGATCGTCACCCGCCTCCACTACGGCCATGTCGACCCGCGCGAAGCGGGCACCGGGAACATCGTCAACTGCGGTGCGGCGATGTACATGGCACCGGTGGGGCTGGTCAACGCGGCCCATCCGGCGGCCGCGTACGCCGAGGCGATCGACCTCGCGGGCGCGCACCAGTCCTCGTACGGACGGGAGGCCGCCGGGGTGTTCGCCGCGGCGGTCGCGGCGGCCTGCCTCCCGGGCGCCACGCCCACGACGGTCGTCGAGACCTGTCTCGCCCTCGCCAAGGACGGCACGCGCGCCGCGATCGAGGCGGTGTGCGAGGTCGCCGCCCGGCACCGCGACACGGAGTCCGCGCTGCGCGGGCTGCGCGACGCGGTTGCCCCCTTCGACACGGTCGGCCCCGCCTACCGCTCGCCGTCCCTGGGCGCCCGCCGCCCCTCACGGCTGCACTCCATCGAGGAGCTCCCCATCGCGCTCGGCATGATGCTGATCGGCGCAGGCGACTACCGCCGTACGGTGCTCGGCTCGGTCAACTACGGCAGGGACTGCGACTCGATCGCCACCATGAGCGGCGCGCTCGCGGGGGCGCTGGGCGGTGAGCGGGCGGTCCCCGACGACTGGGCCACACGCGTGGCCGAGGCGAGCCGACTCGATCTGCACGCCCCCGCGCGGGCGCTGACAGAGGTGGCGTACGAGATCTTCCGCCGCGACACGGAACGGCGCCGCGCACACGAGAGCGCGTTCGCCCGGCTGACGGAGGCACGATGACCGACCTGCGGCTCACCTGGGTCCAGCCCGAGGACCTGATCGGCCATGAACTGCGCCAGGCGTCGGAGGACGGCCGCGACACGACACGGATCGCCCGCCGCTGGCACGCGGCGGGCGGCCACCCCGCGCCGGACCGCGCGGGCGTGACGCCGGACCGGGCGTCCGCGCGGCTGCGCGCGCTGGCCCGGCAGCTGCTCGACGAACTGCAGCAGCTGCCGTCGCCGTCGGCGGAGGCGGAGCCGACGGATCTGCCGGCGATCAGGGCGGCGTGCCCGTCGTGGCCGGACGGCCGGGGCGGGCACGAACCGCACCCGGACGGCCCCGGCACCGGCCCCGGACCTGGCACCGGCCCGGCCGCCGCACTCACGCCCGCCGCCGGACCGAGAGACGTACGCCCCGCCCTCACCGTCCTCCAGCTGCACGCGGCGTGGCTGGGCCGGGCCGTCGGCTGTCTGCTCGGCAAGCCCGTCGAGAAGCTGCCCCTGCACGGCATCCGGGCCCTCGCCCGCGCCACCGGCAACTGGCCGCTGCACACCTGGTTCACCGCCGAGGGGCTGTCCCCGGACCTCGCCGCCGCGTACCCCTGGAACCGGCGTTCCGCGCCGACCTCGCTCGCCGAGAACATCGACGGGATGCCCGAGGACGACGACCTCAACTACCCCCTGCTCAATCTGCTCCTCCTCCAGCGCCACGGCAGGGACTTCACCACCGCGCAGGTGGCGCGCGTCTGGCTGGACGAGCTGCCCGCGGGCCGTACGTTCACGGCCGAGCGCGTCGCGTACCGCAATCTGCTCGCCGGGATCGAGCCGCCGTACACCGCCCGGCACCACAATCCGTTCCGGGAGTGGATCGGGGCGGCCATTCGCGCCGATGTGCACGGCTGGACGCATCCCGGCGACCCCGCGGCGGCCGCGGAGCAGGCGCACCGGGACGCGACCCTCACCCATACGGCCAACGGGGTGTACGGCGCGATGTTCATCGCGGCCACCATCGCCGCCGCGGCCGACAGCGCGGACGTGCACGCCTGCCTGCGGGCCGGGCTGTCCGTCGTACCGCCGCATTCCCGGCTCGCCGAAGCCGTCCGCTTCGGTATCGAATCCGCCCGCGCCCACGCCGGCTTCGATACCGTCGCCGATCTGCTCCACTCCACCTTCGGCCACTACCACTGGGTCCATGCCATCCCGAACGCCGCCCTGCTCGCCGCCGCCCTGACCCATGCCGACGGCGACTTCGGCGACTCCATCTGCCGCGCCGTGTCGGGCGGCTGGGACACCGACTCGAACGGCGCGACGGCCGGTTCCATCGCCGGGCTGCTGGCCGGCCACCCGGCCAGGCTGCCCGAGCGGTGGACCGCGCCGCTCAAGAACCGGCTCGCCAGCTCCGTCGGCGGTTTCGACGACATCGGCTTCGACACTCTCGCGGAACTGACCAGGACAGCGACCACCCCCAGCGGCCACGCGACCCGCACGACCCACAGGGAGGCACTCCGCCCATGACCGCCATCGTGGTGCTCGGCAGCACCAATATGGATCTTGTCGCGTACACCGCGCGCGCCCCGAAACTCGGGGAGACCGTCACGGGCCGTGAGTTCCGTACGATCCCCGGCGGCAAGGGCGCCAACCAGGCCGTCGCCGCCGCGCGCGCGGGCGGCGACGTGGCGATGATCGGCGCGGTCGGCGCGGACGGGTTCGGGGAGGAGCTCCGGCACACGCTCACCGCCTCCGGCGTCGACATCGATCTCCTGCGCACGGCGGAAGGCCCCTCAGGCACCGCCCATATCGTCGTCGACGACGAAGGCCACAACGCGATCGTCGTCGTCCCCGGCGCGAACGGCACCGTCACCTGCCTCGGCCTCGGTGACGAGACCCTCATCGAGACCGCCGACGCCCTGCTCCTTCAGCTGGAACTGCCCCTGAGCGCCGTGCTGTCCGGTGCGGAGGCGGCCCGCCGCCACTCCGTGCGGACCGTGCTCACGCCGTCCCCCGCCCAGCCGCTGCCGCCCGAACTGCTCGGCGTCATCGATCTCCTGGTCCCCAACGAACACGAAGCGGCCACCCTCACCGGAATCGCCGACCCGCACGCGGCGGCCGAGGCGCTGCTGCGGCAGGTCCCGGAGGTCGTGATCACGCTCGGGGCGGCGGGCAGTCTGTACGCGGCCCGGGGCGCGCGGCCGGTGGCCGTGCCGGCGCCCCGGGTCGACGCGGTGGACACCACGGGCGCCGGTGACACATATGTGGGCGCCCTCGTCGTCGCGCTCTGCGAGGGCAGCCCGATGCCCCGGGCGATGGCCTGGGCCTCGGCGGCCGCCGCGCTCTGCGTCCAGCGCCACGGGGCGTCCACCTCCATGCCGTACCGCACCGAGATCGAGGCCCGATGACCGCGCCCGTCCACGCCCCCGCGCCCGCTTCCGACCCCGTTCTCGCCCCTGTTCTCGCCCCGGGGGATCCGCCCCTCTCCGGTCTGCGCGTCCTCGATCTCGCGACCCTCTTCGCGGGACCGCTGGCCGCCACGATGCTCGGCGATTTCGGCGCCGAGGTGATCAAGGTCGAGCACCCCACCCGCCCCGACCCGTCGCGCGGACACGGCCCCGCCAAGGACGGCGTAGGGCTGTGGTGGAAGCTGCTGGGCCGCAACAAACGCACCCTCACCCTCGATCTCTCCACCCCCGGCGGCCGCCGCCTTCTCCTGCGGCTCGCCACCGAAGCCGATGTGATCATCGAGAACTTCCGCCCCGGCACCCTGGAGAGATGGGGCCTGGGCTGGGACGAACTCTCCTCGGTCAACCCCCGGCTGGTCCTGGCGCGCGTGACGGGGTTCGGCCAGTTCGGCCCGTACTCCCACCGCCCCGGTTTCGGCACCCTCGCCGAGGCGATGAGCGGGTTCGCCGCCGTCACGGGTGAGCCGGACGGGCCGCCGACGCTGCCGCCCTTCGGTCTCGCCGACTCGATCGCGGCGCTGGCCACGGCGTACGCGGTGATGACCGCGCTCAACGGCCGGGCCGCGACGGGCCGTGGCCAGGTCGTGGACCTGGCGATCATCGAGCCGATCCTCACCGTGCTGGGGCCGCAGCCGCTCTGGTACGACCAGCTGGGCTATGTGCAGCCCCGCACCGGCAACCGCTCGCGCAACAACGCCCCGCGCAACACCTACCGCACCGCCGACGGCTCGTGGGTGGCGGTCTCCACCTCCGCCCAGTCGGTCGCCGAGCGCGTCATGCGTCTGGTCGGCCGCCCCGAGCTGATCGAGGAGCCCTGGTTCACCACCGGCAGCGGCCGCGCCGAGCACGCCGACGTACTGGACGGAGCGGTCGGCGGCTGGCTCGCCCGGCACTCCCGCGAGGAGGCCATGGCGGTGTTCGAGAAGGCCGAGGCGGCCATCGCGCCCGTCTACGACATCCGCGATGTCATGGACGATCCCCAGTACCGGGCGCTGGACACCATCACGGAGGTCCCCGACCCCGAGCTCGGCCCCCTCAGGATGCAGAACGTCCTCTTCCGGCTCTCCGAGACCCCGGGCGCCATCCGCTGGGCGGGCCGCCCGCACGGCGCGGACACCGACGCGATCCTGGAGGAGCTGGGTCTGTCCGCGCCCGAGATCGCCGCGCTCCGCTCGGACGGCGCCCTGTGACCATCCCTCTCACCTGGCTGTACGTCCCCGGGGACCGTCCGGAGGTGATGGCGAAGGCGCTCTCCTACGGCGCGGATGTGGTGATCGTGGATCTGGAGGACGCGGTGGCTCCCGAGCGCAAGGAGTACGCGCGTACCGCCACCGCCGAGTTCCTGGCCGCGGCCCACCCGGTCCCGGTCCATGTCAGGATCGCCGACTCGCAGGACCTCCCCTCGCTGGTCGGCCTCCCGGGACTGTCAGGACTGCGCCTGCCGAAAGTCACCCAGGCGTCCGACATCCACCGCGTCGCGTCGCGCGCCCCGGACCTCGCGCTGTACGCGCTGCTCGAATCGGCCCTCGCCGTGGAGCACGCGCATGTCATCGCGTCGGCGCACCCGTCGGTCCGGGGCATCGCGCTGGGCGAGGCGGACCTCCGCGCCGACCTGGGGGTACGGCACGACACCGGACTCGACTGGTCGCGCGGCCGGGTCGTGGTCGCGGCCCGCGCGGCGGGCCTGGCGCCACCGGCCCAGTCGGTGTTTCCCGATGTCCGGGACCTGGACGGGCTCGCGGCGTCCTGCGTCCGGGGCCGCGCGCTGGGCCTGCTGGGGCGGGCGGCGATCCACCCGCGTCAGCTGCCGGTCATCGAGCGGGCCTTTCTGCCCACGCCCCGGGAGATCGGAGAGGCCGAGGAGATCCTTGAGGCGGCGGCGCGGGACGCCGGCGCGCACGCGCTGTCGGACGGCCGTTTCGTGGACGCGGCGATCGTGGCGGCCGCCCGCCGCACCCTGTCCCTGGCGGATCGCTAGGGGGCGTCGCTGGAGACAGCGGATGCCCGGAGACGCACAAGGGCCGCCGGACCCAGAAGGTCCGGCGGCCCTGGGGGCACCCTCGGCGCCCGTCAGCTCTTCTCGGCCGCCTCGGCGACGTCGTCGGTCTTCTCCGGCTTCTCCACGGAGCCGTCCGCGTCGTCGGGCGCGTCCTTCGTGTCCTGCTCGCTCTTCGCGTCCTTCTCGGTCTTCGCGTCCTTCGGCGTCTCCACCGCCTCCGGCTCCACGATCTCCTCGCGCCCGGGCCGTACCCGCGACGAGACGATCATGTAGACGACGGCCAGCAGGAAGACGACCGCCGACGTCCAGACGTTCAGCCGGACGCCCAGGATGTGGTGCGCCTCGTCGACCCGCATGTACTCGATCCAGGCGCGGCCCACGCAGTACGCCGCGACATAGAGGGCGAAGACCCGCCCGTGTCCCAGCTTGAAGCGGCGGTCGGCCCAGACGACCAGCAGAGCGACGCCCAGGCACCACAGGGACTCGTACAGGAACGTCGGGTGGTAGAGGCCCGGATCCCGGTTCGTACCCGAGGTGATCTTCAGCGCCCAGGGCAGATCGGTCGGCTTGCCGTACAGCTCCTGGTTGAACCAGTTGCCCCAGCGGCCGATGGCCTGGGCGATGACGATGCCGGGCGCGATGGCGTCCGCGTACGCCGGGAGCGGGATGCCGCGGCGCCGGCAGCCGATCCAGGCACCGACCGCGCCGAACGCGATGGCGCCCCAGATACCGAGGCCGCCCTCCCAGATCTTGAAGGCGTCGACCCAGTCCTCACCGTCGCTGAAGTACAGCTGGTAGTCGGTGATCACATGGTAGAGCCGCCCGCCGACCAGGCCGAAGGGCACCGCCCAGACGGCGACGTCGGCCACGGTGCCGGCTTTGCCGCCCCGGGCGACCCAGCGCTTGCCGCCGTACCAGACGCCGACGAAGACACCGATGATGATGCAGAACGCGTAGCCGCGCAGCGGAAGTGGTCCGAGATGGAGCACTCCGGTCGACGGGCTGGGAATGTAGGCAAGTTCCATGGCAGCACCGACGCTACATGGCCGGGCGGGACGTACGGCGTCCCGCCCGGCAACTTCTGGATAACGAGCTCAGGCCTGAGGCGTCGCCCCGGGCGGGACCGAGGGCGTGGCGGTGCCCGGCTTCTTGCCCTTATTGGCCTCCGTGACCCACTTCTTCAGATTGTCGGGAGTGATGTTCTCGGTGCCCTTCTTCGGGAAGACCGACTCGCCGTTGAGCAGGATGGTCGGCGTCCCGCTGAAGGAGCCCTTCTGGAAGGCCTCGGCGGACTTCTTCACCCACTCGTCGTGGTGCCCGCCGTCCACGCACTCGCGGAAACCGGGCGCCGACTCCAGTCCGTCGACCTTGCCCGCCAGCTCCAGCAGATGGCTCTCCTTGGCAAAGGCGTCGTCCGCCTCCGGCGGCTGGTTCTGGTACAGCACGTCGTGGTACGCGGAGAAGTGGCCGGCGTCCTGGGCGCAGGCCGCGGCATTGGCGGCGCGCAGCGAGCCGCTGCCGCCCATGTTGCCGTCGATGATCGTGGCGAGGTGGTACTCGACCTTGAGCTGTCCCGCCTTCTCCAGCCGGTGGATCGTGTCACGGAAGCCGTTCTCGAACTGGGCACAGGCCGGGCAGCGGAAGTCCTCCCACACCGTGAGCGTCGACGGCGCGTCCGTCGCCCCCACCGGGATCGCCAGCTCGTCCTTGCCGTTCGCACCCGAGGGCGCGGCCACCGGTCCTGCCGCGACGCTGGTCTTGTCCTTGCCGGTGTTCGCGGCGATCAGTCCGATCACCGCGGCCAGGCCGAGCACTCCGACCACCGCCGCGGTCACGATCAGCGCGCGCCTGCGCTTCTCCCGCGTCCTGTGCGTTTCACGTTCCTGCTGGAGCCGCTCTCTCGCGCTCCGCTTTGCCTCACGGTTCTTCTCGCTCACGCCCTCAGCAACGAACCGGGGAGGCGCGTACGCACCTCCCCGGTCCCAGTTCCACCCGTACGGGTGAGATCACCCGTCAGCGCTTGCGAACGCCCTGCGCCAGCTCGCCCGCCAGCTCACGTACGGCCACCAGCCCGGCGGCCTCGTCGGGCGCGTCCAGCATCCGCTTCACGAAGGCCGAGCCGACGATCACGCCGTCCGCGAAGCCCGCGACCTCCGCCGCCTGCTCGGCGTTGGAGACGCCGAGCCCGACACAGACCGGCATCGCGGTGGTCGCACGGGTACGGCGCACCAGGTCCTGAGCCTGCGCGCCGACCGACACGCGCGTGCCCGTGACGCCCATCAGCGAGGCGGCGTACACAAAGCCGCTGCCCACCGCCGTGATCTTCGCCAGCCGCTCGTCCTTGCTGCTCGGCGCGACCACGAAGACCGTCGCGAGGCCGTGCTTCTCGGCGTGCTCGCGCCACACCGCGGACTCCTGCACGGGCAGGTCGGGCAGGATGCACCCGGCGCCGCCCGCCTCGGCCAGCTCGGTGGTGAACCGCTCGATGCCGTACCGGTCGATCGGGTTCCAGTACGTCATCACCAGCACCGGCTTGCCGGTCGCCTCGTATGCCTCACGGACCGTACGCATCACATCGGCGATCTTCACACCGCCCCGCAGCGCGATGTCGTCGGCGGTCTGGATGACCGGCCCGTCGAGCACCGGGTCGCTGTGCGGCAGCCCGACCTCGACCACATCGGCGCCGCCGTCGAAGGCGGCCTTCACCGCCTCGATCCCCCCGTCCACGGTCGGGAAACCGGCCGGCAGATAGGCGATCAGCGCGGCCCGGTTCTCGGACTTCGCGGCCGCGAGCGTGTCGCTCAGCAGCTGGATGTTCCCGCTCACTTCGTGCCCTCGCCGTCGTACAGCCCGAAGTAGCGGGCGGCCGTGTCCATGTCCTTGTCGCCGCGTCCGGAGAGATTGATGACGATCAGCCCGTCCTTCCCGAGCTCCTGCCCCAGCTCCAGCGCACCGGCCAGCGCGTGCGCGCTCTCGATCGCCGGGATGATGCCCTCCGTACGCGACAGCAGCAGCAGCGCCCGCATCGCGTCGTCGTCGGTGACCGCCCGGTACTCGCCCCGCCCGCTGTCCTTGAGATACGCGTGCTCGGGGCCGATGCCCGGGTAGTCGAGCCCGGCCGAGATCGAGTACGGCTCGGTGATCTGGCCTTCCTCGTCCTGTAGCACGTACGAACGCGAGCCGTGCAGGATCCCGGGCTCGCCCGCCGTCAGCGTGGCGGCGTGCTCACCGCTCTCGATGCCGTGCCCGGCGGGCTCGCAGCCCACCAGCCGTACGCCCGCGTCGGGGATGAACGCGTGGAAGAGCCCGATCGCGTTGGACCCGCCCCCCACACACGCCACGGCGGCGTCGGGCAGCCGCCCGGCCCGCTCCAGGATCTGCCGCCTGGCCTCGACGCCGATGACCCGGTGGAAGTCCCGCACCATCGCGGGGAAGGGGTGCGGCCCCGCGACGGTGCCGAACAGGTAGTGCGTACGGTCCACATTGGCGACCCAGTCACGGAACGCCTCGTTGATGGCGTCCTTCAGCGTCCGGCTGCCGGAGGTGACGGGGACGACCTGGGCGCCGAGCATCCGCATCCGGGCCACGTTCAGGGCCTGGCGCTCGGTGTCGATCTCGCCCATGTAGATGGTGCATTCGAGCCCGAACAGCGCGCAGGCGGTCGCGGTGGCGACGCCGTGCTGACCGGCGCCGGTCTCGGCGATGACCCGGGTCTTGCCCATCCGCTTCGTCAGCAATGCCTGGCCCAGCACATTGTTGATCTTGTGCGATCCGGTGTGGTTCAGGTCTTCCCGCTTGAGGAACACCCGGGCGCCCCCGGCGTGCTCGGCGAAGCGCGGGACATCGGTCAGCGCGCTGGGCCGGCCGGTGTAGTTGACCATGAGGTCGTTCAGCTCGGCGGCGAAGGCGGGATCGCCCTTCGCCTTCTCGTACTCGACGGCGACCTCGTCGACGGCGGCGACGAGCGCCTCGGGAATGAAGGTGCCGCCGAAGGCGCCGAAGTACCCCTCAGCGTTGGGAACACGACCCTCGGGATCGGGAATGAAAAACTCGCTGGACATGCCAGAACTCCTCAGAAGCAACGGGTTGGATCACCGTATGCGCCATGAGCGAGTCAGCCGCGCACGCGACCACGGAGGCATGGCACCGCACGTCGAACGCACGGCACCGGCACCCCACGCGGGCTCGGCTCAGCTCATTTCACAGCGCGGCCGCTCGCGCCATCGCATCCCGTTGACCTGACCGGGCTCGTCCCCGATCACATACCGGACCCGCCGTCCGTGCACCCGTCGCGCCGGCGCCCGGCAGCCGCGCGGGCGGCACCCGCGCGCCAGCGGCGCGTGCGGCACGCACGCCGACATACCGGCCGAGCGCAGGCTCGGCCGGATACCCGGTGTACGGACTTCGGCGACAGGGGCCACGGTGAGGTCAGTCCCTCCCGTGCCGCAACGCCGGGTGGGCTCCCGCGGCGACGAGATCGGCCACGGCGCCCTTCGGGTCGCGCCCGGTGACCAGCGACTCGCCGACGAGCACGGCGTCGGCCCCGGCGTTGGCGTACGCGATCAGGTCGTGCGGACCCCGCACCCCCGACTCGGCGATCTTCACGATGCCGGCCGGAATCTCGGGTGCGACCCGCTCGAACGTGCCGCGGTCGACCTTCAGGGTCTTCAGATCGCGCGCGTTGACACCGATAATCTTCGCGCCCGCCGCCACGGCCCGCTCGACCTCGTCCTCGTCGTGCACCTCGACGAGCGGGGTGAGCCCGATCGACTCGGCCCGCTCGATGAGCGAGACCAGCGCCGCCTGCTCCAGCGCGGAGACGATCAGCAGCACGAGGTCGGCGCCGTAGGCCCGCGCCTCCCACAGCTGGTACGAGGTGACGATGAAGTCCTTGCGCAGCACCGGGATGTCGACCTTGGCCCGTACGGCCTCCAGATCGGCGAGCGAACCGCCGAAGCGCCGCTGCTCGGTCAGCACGGAGATGACGGCGGCGCCGCCCGCCTCGTAGTCCGCGGCGAGCCCCGCCGGGTCGGCGATGGCGGCGAGCGCGCCCTTCGACGGGCTGGAGCGCTTGACCTCGCAGATCACCTGCACGCCTTCGCCGCGCAGCGCGGCGAGGGCGTCCTTGGCCTGGGGCGCCCTGGCCGCGCGCTCCTTGAGCTCGTCAAGGCCGACGCGCGCCTGCCGCTCTGCGAGGTCGGCGCGGACGCCTTCGATGATCTCGTCGAGCACACTCACGCGAGCGGCCCCCTTCCGGGACGGTGATGTCGATACGCGGCCGCGTCCAGTGCGGACACGCATGCGCATCAGGTACGGGTGATGATCAAGTCAGCCGTTGGTGCAGGATCAGCCATATTGATGCTAGCCGGAAGTGGCCGAAGGACCCGCATCCGGTGGGCCGAGCATCCCACTCCCTGGTCCTTCACGGGGCAAGCGACGAGCCGAAGGGCAGGTTTCTGACCACGCTGAAGATCAGGGCCACCCCGCCGAGCGCCCACCACGCGACGGGCGGGAGGGTGATCCGCAGGGGGAGCCCTTTCCTGGCCCGTGCCACCCAGACCACCCAGACGACGGCGAAGAGCGCGTAGCCGGCGACGGCCAGCGCGTTGTCGCCGAGGGCGGCGGCCAGATCGCCGTGCGCGACGGCGTGCGCGCTGCGCAGACCGCCGCAGCCCGGGCAGTAGACACCGGTGATGGCGTAGAGCGGACAGACCGGATAGTGGCCGGTTTCATTCGGGTCGACGAGGCCCACGTAGGTGCAGGCGGCGGCGACCCCGGCGAGGGTGGCGAGCGGCGGAAGAAGCCGGCGCACGAACGAAGCCGCCGGCCGCGCGGGCCCGGCGGGGACTGGCCCGGAGGGCCTCGGCATGACGTCCACCCGGTGATTGTCGCTGCCCATACAGAAAGACGCAGCCAGAAAGACGCAGCCCGGTCTCGCCGGACTGCGTCTGGGGCGGAGCCCGGCCGGTCAGACGGTCTGCGCCGCTGCCGGAGCCTTCTCCTGGGTCCGGGTCTCGGCCGGAGTCCGCGCCTCGGCGGACTGCGACTGTCCTACCTGGGCCCTGGCCTGCGCCAGCTCCGTGGACTCCTTGGGCATGCCGAGGCCGGCGGCCTTCATCCCCAGACCGACGACACCACCGAGCAGAACGACCACGAGGCCGGCCCAGAAGCCGAGCTGGTTCGCGGCCACCATGAAGACTCCCGAGATGCAGAAGCCGATGAAGGAGATGGTGACACCGGTCCAGGCCGCCGGGGTGTGTCCGTGGCTGCTGCCCGCCATGAGTTGCTCCTCGTTGCTGATGCGCTGTGTGAGTCGGACGCTCACCGAACATTGTCCCGCATGCCCTGCCCGAACAGCGCCGGGGGGCTGGTTGGGTCCGCCACATGTGACCCACCCCATACGGCCCGGCCCGGCAGGCTGTCAGCTCTCGCGCGTCGGGTCCTCGCCACGGTCCAGGGCCTTCCACAGGTCCTCGGGACGATCGGGGTCCACGACCGGCGTCCGGCGGGCGGCACGGGAGTCCGCGCCGCTCCCGCCGGGGGCGGCGGAACCGCCCGCCCCGGCGCCGCCGGGACGGTCGTAACGGCCGGACATGGCGGGCCAGCGCCTGCCGTATCCCAGGGCCAGCAGCCCCGCGAGCAGGATCAGCACACCGCCCGCGCCGGTCAGATACGGCCACGCGGTGTGCGACAGCGCGTCGACGGTGGCGGCGGTGTCGCCGGTCGTCCGCGCGGCCAGCTCGTCCAGGGCCGAGCGGTCCGAGGCGCCGAGGAACGCGGCGGCGGCCGCGCCCGCGCCGCTCAGCGCGAGCAGCGCGGAGACCAGCAGCCGGCCGGCGCCGCGGACGGCGAAGACGGCGACGAGCGCCGCGAGGCCGACGACGGCGAGGGCGGCGGGAACGCCGGTGACATCACGGCCGTCGGCGTCGAGGGGTACGGAACCGCCGCCGACGGCAGCGGTGCCCTCGGCCCAGATCTGGCCCGAGGCGATCAGCACCACGGCGGCGCCGACTGCGCCGAGGAACAGAGCCGCGGCGAGAGCGCGGCGGCCGCTCGCGGCGGCGGCCGGGGTGGCGTCCGACGGCGTGGCGGCCGAGGGGGCGGTGTCCGACGGGGCGGCGGTACGGGGCTGGGGTACGGGTACGGCACTCACGCACCCCACTATCCCTTACGACCTGGTGCACGATAGGCGGCGGGCCCCCGACGCCATCGCGCACCAGGTCGTTACCGCTCTACGCCCCGTTCAAGCCGGTTCGCCGTGTGTACGGCACGGAGCACCGCGGCCGCCTTGTTGCGGCACTCGGTGTCCTCGGAGACCGGGTCGGAGTCGGCGACGACGCCCGCTCCCGCCTGGACGTACGCCGTGCCGTTGCGGAGCAGGGCGGTGCGGATGGCGATGGCGGTGTCGGAGTCCCCGGCGAAGTCGAGATAGCCGACGCAGCCGCCGTACAGTCCGCGCCGTGTGGGCTCCAGCTCGTCGATGATCTGCATGGCGCGCGGCTTGGGCGCCCCGGAGAGGGTGCCCGCGGGGAAGCAGGCGGTCAGGACGTCGAAGGCGCTGCGGCCGTCCGCGACCCGCCCGGTGACGGTCGAGACGATGTGCATGACGTGGGAGTACCGCTCGACCGACATGAAGTCGACGACCTCGACGCTGCCGGGCCGGCAGACCCGGCCCAGGTCGTTACGGCCGAGATCGACGAGCATCAGATGCTCGGCGCGCTCCTTGGGGTCGGCGAGCAGTTCGTCCGCGAGGGCCTGGTCCTCCTGCGGGGTCGCGCCGCGCGGCCGGGTGCCGGCGATGGGGTGGACCATCGCGTGGCCGTCCTCGACCTTCACCAGTGCCTCGGGGCTGGAGCCGACGACGTCGAAGGCGCCGCCGTCCTCGCAGGGGAAGCGGAAGAGATACATGTACGGGCTCGGGTTGGTGGCCCGGAGCACCCGGTAGACATCGAGCGCGCTCGCGGTGCACGGCGTCTCGAAGCGCTGGGAGGGGACGACCTGGAAGGCCTCGCCGGCCCTGATCCGCTCCTTGATGTCGACGACGGCGGCCTGGTAGTCGGCGCCGCCCCAGAGCGCGGTGTACTCGGGCAATTCAGAGGCGGGCAGCGCGGTGGGCGCCGAACGCACCGGCTCGGCGAGGTCGGCGGCCATGGCGTCGAGCCGGGCGACCGCGTCCGCGTACGCCTCGTCCACGCCGGTATCGAGGTCGTTGTGGTTGATCGCGTTGGCGATCAGCAGGACCGTGCCGTCCCAGTGGTCGAGCACGGCGAGGTCCGAGGTGAGCAGCATGGTCAGCTCGGGGATGCGCAGATCGTCGCGGGCGTGCTCGCCGATCTTCTCCAGGCGGCGGACGATGTCGTACCCGAGATAACCGACCATGCCGCCGGTGAAGGGCGGCATGCCGGAGGCGAGGTCGCGGGGGGTGTGCAGGGTCTCCACGGTGGCGCGCAGCGCGGCCAGCGGGTCGCCGTCGACGGGGACGCCGACGGGCGGGGTGCCGAGCCAGTGGGTGCCGCCGTCGCGCTCGGTGAGTGTGGCGGCGGACCGTACGCCGATGAAGGAGTAACGGGACCAGGAGCGGCCGTTCTCCGCGGACTCCAGCAGGAAGGTGCCGGGGCGCTCGGCGGCGAGCTTGCGGTACAGGCCGACCGGGGTGTCGCCGTCCGCGAGGAGCCGTCGGCTGACGGGGATGACGCGGCGGTCCACCGCCAGCTTGCGGAAGGTGTCGAGATCCATGGCCGCTGACCCTACTGTCCGGTTCACTGCCCGAGCGGCAGGACGTCGGCGTCGAAGCAGGTGCGCGCGCCGGTGTGACAGGCGGCGCCCACCTGGTCGACCTGGACCAGGACCGTGTCGGCGTCACAGTCCAGCGCGACGGACTTGACGTGCTGGACATGGCCCGAGGTGTCGCCCTTGACCCAGTACTCCTGCCTGCTGCGGGACCAGTAGGTGCAGCGGCCGGTGGTCAGGGTGCGGTGCAGGGCCTCGTCATCCATCCAGCCGAGCATGAGCACCTCACCGGTGTCGTACTGCTGGGCGATGGCGGGGAGGAGTCCGTCCGCGCTGCGCTTGAGGCGGCCGGCGAGGGCGGGGTCGAGTCCGCCGGTCGGGCCCGGGGCCGGGGTCGTGCCTGTCATACGGCCCATTGTGCCGCGCCCGGACGGCGGGGTGGGACGGACGTCCACTGGGCGGACGGGGCGGGGCCACCGTAGGCTTGCGGACATGTCGACCCATGCAAAGCGTGAACGACTTCTGCTCGCCGACCTGTTGGAGGCGACGGGCCCCGATGCGCCGACGCTGTGCGACGGCTGGCTGACCCGGGACCTCGCGGCCCATGTGGTGGTGCGCGAGCGCCGCCCCGACGCGGCGGGCGGGACGGTGCTCGCCGCGCTCAGGAACCGTCTGGAGCGGGTCCAGCGCGAATATCTCACGAAGCCGTACGAGGAGCTGATCCAGCTGATCCGTACGGGACCGCCGCGGCTGTCCCCGTACGGCATCAAGCAGATCGACGAGGCGGCGAACAGCGTCGAGTTCTATGTCCACGCCGAGGATGTCCGGCGGGCGCAGCCCGACTGGACGCCGCGGGAGCTGGACGGCGTCTTCGCGAACACGCTGTGGTCGCGGCTGGAGAAGGGCGGCCGGCTGCTGGGCCGGAAGTCCCCGGTGGGCCTGGTGCTGCGCCGCCCGAACGGCCAGACGAGCGTGGCCCACCGCGGCACGCCGGTGGTGACGGTCACCGGTGAACCGGGCGAGCTGGTGCTCTTCGCGTTCGGACGGCAGGGCGCGGCGGATGTGCAGCTGGAGGGCGACAAGGACGCGATCGAGCGGCTGCAGGAGGCCAAGCTCGGCATCTAGGGAGTGGTACGGCGGTACGGCTCCGAGCGTCAGCCCGGTAGTTCGGCGCGGCGGAGGGCCTTGAAGGCGAAGCCGATCAGGCCGCCCGTGGCGCACACCGCCGCGCTGACGGCGAAGACAGGACCGGTTCCCCACAGCCCGACCGCCGCGCCGGTGAGCGGGTAGCAGAGCGGCGCGATGCCCAGCGAGAAGAGGGTCGCGACGGAGGTGACCCGGCCCAGGTACTCCGGGTCGGCCGCCGTCTGGAGGAGGGCTCCGGTCAGCGCGCCGCTCAGCCCTGCCAGCAGCCCGATGAAGACGCCCGCGACGACGGCCAGGGCGATCGAGGGCGCGAACCCGAGGCAGGCGACCGCGACAGATCCGGCGGCCAGCCCGGCGGTCTGGACGAGTCCGGCGCGCGGCACCCGCCCCCGTACCGTCAGCGCCAGTGCGCTGACGCCCGCGCCGACCCCGAACGCCGCGACGATCCAGCCCATGCCGTCGGCGCCCCAGCCGCGCTCCTGGACGAGCAGGGTCAGCCCGATGTTGAGCGGGCCGACGAAGCCCAGTTCACCGACGGCGACGACCAGCACGAGCGGGCCGAGCACGCGATGGCGGCGGATGTAGCGCAGCCCGTCGACCAGTTCGCTCCAGGCGGTGTCCGGCGCGCCGTCTCCCGGGGCCTTGGCGGGCTGCGGGGCGATCCGTACCGAGAGAAGCAGGGGGATCGACACCGCGAACAGCGCCCCGGCCACGGCGAAGGCGGTCACCGAGCCGCCGAGCGCCACCGCGAGTCCGCCGAGCGGCGCCCCGGTGACGCCGGCGACGCGCGCCGCGAGTCCGCGCAGCCCCTGGACGCGCGCCAGCTGGCCGGGTGCGGTGATCCGGGGCGGCAGGGCGCCGACGGCGGGCAGGAAGAGCGCGTCCACGGCGCCGAAGACCAGCGCGACCGCGACCAGCAGCCAGAGGGTGGGGGTGGTGAACAGCAGCGCGGCCGCCATCCCCAGGATGAAGACGCAGCGCGCGGTGTCGCTGCCGATGACGACCCGGCGCGGGCCGAACCGGTCGGCGAGCACTCCCCCGCCGAGCATCAGCACGGCGCGCGGTACGGAACCGACGGCGAGCACAAGTCCGGCCTGTGCGGGGCTGCCGGTGCGGGTCGCGGCCCAGGACAGCGCCATGTAGTAGACGCTGTCGCCGACCATGGAGGCGGTGTAGGCGCTGAGCCAGCGCAGGACGTTGCCGTCACGGTGGGCGGGGCGCGGGGAGACCGGTGCGGCGGGCGTGGGTATGACGGTCGCGCTCACGACGGTGTGATCCTCTCGGGGGTCTCAGGGCTCGGAGGTCTCTGGGCTCTGGGCTCGGGGATCGGGGCGCAGGGCTCAGGTGCGGAACGGGAACGCGTACAGGTGCAGTGCGACGTTCTCGCGTCCCGCCGTGTCGCCCGCGTCCTCGGCGGCCCGGCCCGCCGCCTCGTACTTCTTGACCAGCTCGTGCATCTCGTGGCTGAGCGCGGCGAGTTCCCCGGCGGTGAGCGGGGCCAGGTATTCGCTGCTGAAGGCGGCGCGGCGCCAGTCCGCGTCCCAGGCGCCCTGCGTGTCGAGATAGCCGCGGTAGAGATCGGAGCGCTGCTCGAAGGACATCCGGCCGACGGCGGCGTGGGTGGCGGCCTTCTCCGGGGCGTCGGTGAAGTCCTCGTCATGGAAGCTCAGCCCCTGCGAGGCGGTCCTCCACCAGCGCTCCCTGCCGTCCGTGCCCTGCTGCTCGGCCTCCTCGATCAGCCCGTGATCGGCGAGCTTGCGCAGGTGGTAGCTGACCAGTGACACGGCCTCGTCCACCTGGTCGGCGAGTTGCGAGGCGGTGGCCGAGCGCGCGATGTAGAGCATCCGGTAGAGCTTCATGCGCAGCGGATGACCGAACGCCTTGAGGGTGTCGAGATCCGTGATCCTGCGGGGGTCCGTGTCTGCCATGGTTCCGACCCTAAACAGGAAAGGAAAGTTGCGCAATATAAATTGCGCAATAAAACTTGCGGGACCTCGGGACGGACCGGCGGGCCGCGCGGGGTCAGGTTCCGAGCAGCCGCCGCGCGGCGAGCGCGAGGGAGATCTCCACGGCGTCGGACGGCCGGGACAGACAGCGGCCGGTGAGCTGTTCGAAGCGGCGCAGCCGGTTGAGGACCGTGTTGCGGTGGCAGTAGAGCCGGGCCCCCGCGCGCCGCGCGGAGCCGTCGGAATCGAACCAGGCCGTCAGCGTCGCCAGCAGTACGTCGCGGTCGCCGGGGTCCAGCCGGTCCAGCGGTCCGAGCACCCGGTCGGCCAGGGCGGCGCCCAGCCCCGGTGAGGAGACGACGAGCGCGGCCGGGAGATGGTCCTCCAGCCGTACGACCCCGCCCCCGCGCGGACAGGTCCCGAGCGCGGTCCCGGCGAGCCGGCGCGCGTCCCCGAGGGCGGCGAGCCCCTCGACGGCGGAACTGACCCCCACGCGGACGCCCGGCGGCACCTCCAGGGCGGCCGCCTCCTCGACCGGCGCCTGCGGCCCCAGCAGCACGATCGCGTGTTCCGCTTCGGGCGAGGTGTGCCAGAGCGCCCGGGTGCCGGGCGGCAGCGTGACGGGCGGGCCGGTGCGGGAGCCCGTCACCGCCAGTACCACGTACCGCCCGTGCTCGGGGAGATCGAGCATCGCCGCGGCGTCCGGGAGGTCGGCGATGCGCGCCGTGCCGTCGAGGAGCGCCGCGGTCATCAGCCGCAGCCGGTTCTCGCGGCGCCAGGCGAGCCGCCGCTCCGTCTGCCGGTAGGCGTCGGCGACCAGGCCGCAGTGTTCGTCCACGAAGTTCCAGACCTGCGCCGCGACATGGATGAGCAGCCGGATCTCGTCGGGATGGCTGCGGGCCGTCTCGTCGACGAGCCCCTGCCACACCATGGCGCCGCCCAGCCGGAACGCGTGCAGCAACGCGTCGAGCGGCAGGCCCTGTTCGGCCCGGGAGGCGCCGATGCGCCAGGAGGTGCGGCAGGCGGCGTCCCGGGACTCCCTGGGCTGGATCAGGGAACCGATGTTGTGCCGCAGGGAGCGGTGCACCTCCTGCCACACCTCGGCCGCGTCGGTCTCGATCGCCGCGCGGTAGGCCGGTTCCTGCTCGCGCAGCGCCGCGACCAGCCGGTCGGTCAGCCCGGCCAGGTCATCGAGCAGCGCCCGGGCGGCGCGGTGCAGTACGGCGACGGCCTCCGCGTCGACCGGGGAGCGGGGGCGGCTGCGCGGCGAAGGGGTGGCCCACGCGGCCGGCAGGGCGGTCGACGGCGCGTGCGGTGCTCTGACCCGCGTGCGTATGACGTGCGGCATTGCGGCCTCCACCGGGAGTCGGCTCACTCCGGCGCGGCACGGCGTGGCACACCTGGGGACGGGGCGGGCCGGCCCGCGACGGATCTTCCGGACGCCCGCAGAATGACATACCGCCCGGTCGGTACCTAGAGGTCTGCCGCATTCTTCTCGTCCCGCCGCACGCCCCGCTCCCCGTCACGCTCCTCGTCACGGTCCAGCAGTCGCGCGAGTTCGGTGCGGGACCGGACGCCCAGCGTCGCGAAGACATTCCGCAGATGATGGTCAACGGTCCGGGTGCTCACGGAGAGCCGTACGGCCACCTCCCGGTTGGTCGCGCCCTCCGCCACGCACCGGGCGATCCGCTGCTGCTGGGGGGTGAGCAGGACCAGCGGTCCCGGCGGGGCGGCCCCGCTCTCCCCCGCCACCGCCTCGCCCGCGGCGCGCAGTTCACCCCGTACCCGTCCCGACCAGAGCCGGGCGCCGCACCGCTCGAAGGCCACCAGGGCGTCCCGCAGCGGGCCGCGCGCCTCCCGGGTCCTGCGCCGGCGCCGCAGCCAGTGGCCGTACAGCAGTTGCGTACGGGCCCGTTCGAAGTCGCCGTCGGCGCGGTCGTGATGGGCGAGCGCCTCTTCGTAGCGTGCGGCGGCCTCGGCGGGCGGGGCCAGCAGCGCCCGGCAGCGGGCCAGTTGGGCCGGTGCCTGGGGGTCGGCGGTCTGTGCGGTCCACCCCGCGAACTCCTCGACCAGTGCGTACGCCTCGGTTCCCCGGCCCGCCAGCACGGCCGCCTCCACGAAGCACGGGACGGCCGGCATCCGGGCGGCGAAGTGGCCGCGCCGCGGTCCGGGCTGGACCAGCGGGGAGAGCCGCGCGGCCGCCTCGGCGGATCTGCCGTCGGCCAGTGCGGCGCGCGCCACCGCCCAGCGGGCGAGCGTCGCCGCCTGGGCGAGCCCGTGCGGCCCCGCGCCGGCCATGGCCGCGTCGGCGTGTTCCCCGCAGGTCCGCGCGTCGCCCTCGACGGACGCGGCGAGAGCGAGCACGGCGTGCAGATGGGCGGCCACATTGCGCTGGCCCAGCCGGCCGGCGGCGCACAGCCCTTCGCGGGCATGGGCGCGGGCCAGCGCGTAGCGGCCCGCGCGCAGTTCGCCGTACGCGAGGTGCTCCAGCGCCTGCGGCAGCAGCGGGTCCGGGCCATGGGCGCGTACGGCGGCCAGCGCCCTGGCCCCCGCCCGGCAGGCGTCGTCCACCTCGCCGAGCACCAGCGCGGCGACCCCGGCCCGCAGCCCCCGGGCCGGATCGTCGGAGCCCCCGGTGGAGCCGGGACGGGCCTGCGCCACCGCGTCGAGGCAGCCGCGCAGCAGCGCGTGCCCCTCCGCCGTCCTGCCGCCGAAGACCGCGCACATCCCCGCGCGGTACCGCTCCAGCGACGGATCGCTCCCGCGCACCGGCAGCCGGCTCATCGCGTCGAGATAGGCCGCCGCGTCGCCCATGGCCCAGGCCGCCTCGGCCGCGCCGAGCAGCGCGCTCACCGTACGTCCCGCGTCACGCGGAGCGAGCAGCGCGGCCGCCGTCAGCAGGGCCTCCCGGGCGTCGGCCGCCGGTCCGTCGCGCAGGGCGAGCAGTCCCCGTACGTAGTGCGCCCGGCCGGGCGCGGGCACGGCGCGTACCCGGGCCAGCAGGATCCGCGCCCGCCCTGGCTCCCCGGCGAGCCAGGCGTGCTCCGCCGCCGCGGCGAACCGGGCGCCGCGCAGGGCCTCGTCCGTGGAGAGCGCGGCGGCTCGCGCGAGGGCCGCCGCGCGGTCGGCGTGCGGGCGCGGCGGGACGGCGGCCCGCGCGAGGGCATCGGCAAGCGCGGGGTCGTATCCGCCCGCCGCGCAGGCCCGTTGGACCAGCCGGGGCAGGGTCCTGTGCGGTCCGTCGAGCGCGGTGGCCAGCAGATGGTGCACGGCGCGGCGGCGGGCGAGCGGGGCCCGGCGCAGCACCGCCCTGCGCAGCAGCGGATGCGTGAAGCGGACCCGGCCGCCGCCGCTGTGGACCGCTCCCGCCAGCTCGGCGGGGGCGAGCCGGCCGGCGTCGATCCCGGCCAGCTGCCCGGCGCGCAGCAGCAGGATCGTGTCCGCGCCCGCCCCCTCGGGCTCGTGTTCCTCGGCGGCCGCGGCGAAGAGGAGCAGCGTGCGGGTGTCGTCGGGCAGTGCGTCCAAGTGGGCGGCGTAGGCGGCGAGTACGCCCTCCGCGCCGGGCAGCGGCCGGGGCAGCGGGTGACGTCCGGTCACCTGGTCCCGGCCGAGGTGGCCGGCGAGCGCCGTGAGCAGCCGGGGGTTGCCCGCGCCCTCGCGCCGCAGCTCCTCCCGTACGGCGGGATCGATCCGCCCTTCCGTCACCCGGTCGAGGAGCTCCGCCGCCGCGGCGTCGTCGAGGGGGCCCAGCCGGAGCGCGGGCAGTCCGGTGAAGGCCTCCGCGCCATCCTGGCGGTCGGCGGCGGTGAGCAGGACGGCGACCCGGGAGCCGGGCGCGAGCCTGCGGACCGCGAAGGCCAGCGCGGCGCGCGAGTCGGGATCCCAGACGTGGGCGTCGTCGACACAGACCAGCAGTGGGCGGCGGGCGCCGAGGGCGGTCAGCAGGTCGAGCAGGGCGGTGGGCGCGAGGCCCGAGCGCAGGACGTCGGCGGGTGGCACCGGCAACGGGACCTGCGCGGAACAGAGCAGCGCGTGCAGTCCGCTGTACGGCAGCAGCCGTTCCGCGGGGGCCGCCGCGGCGCGCAGGACCGGTCCTCGGTGGCCGTCGGCGGTGTGCAGCGCGAGGGCGCTGCGGCCGAGGCCGGGCGGCGCCGTCAGCACGAGCGTGCTGCCGCGCCCGCCGCTCAGCCGGGTCAACAGGGTTTCCAGGATGGCGAGTTCACCGCTGCGGCCGTACAGCCGGAGGGGACTGCGCACGGTCGTCGTTGGGGTCACGACCGTCACGTTACTTCTGCGTAAACAACCTCGGAAGGCTTGCGCCCGCCGACGGTGCGTGGGGTGGCCGGTGTTGGGCGCCTCCCCATCCGGGCCGGTTCCGTACTGTGCCCCGGCACAGCCGGGGTGCCGGTGGCGGAAGGACCGCCACCGGCACCCCGGTTGCCCGGCCGGTGAGCCGGATCAGGAGGTGTGCGGGCAGTTCCCGCGGTACTCCTCGATGGTCAGGCTCGGCCTGGGCAGCGGGCAGAGGAACTGCTCGTAGCGGGTGTCACTGTCGATGAACCGCTTCAGCCAGGACAGGCTGTACTTGGCGATGGTGGTGTTCGAGCTGTTCGGGGTGAAGTGGGTGGCGCCGTTCAGCTCCAGATACGCCTTGTCGAGCGAGCCGGGCAGCGACTCGTAGAACGGCTCGGAGTGCGAGGAGACGGGCGCGACCGTATCGCCGTCGGCCCCGACCACCAGGGTGGGGGTACGCACCTCGGGCCAGCTGGTGTCCAGGTTCCAGCCGGTCAGCGGTATGGCCGCCTTCAGAGACGTACGGCTCTTGGCGGCCTCCAGGGTGCCACCGCCGCCCATCGAGTGGCCCATGACCCCGAGCCGCGCGCTGTCGATCCGGCTGCTGACCGTCGAACGCTGCGTCAGATAGTCGAGCGCCGCGAGGAGTTGCCGGCCCCGGCTGTCGGGCTGGTCGAGGGTGGTGAGGGTGTCGATGGTGAAGACGACGAAGCCCTGGGAGGCGAGCCGCGGTCCGAGCCAGGCGATGGAGGACTGGGTGGCGGTGAAGCCGGGCGAGATGGCCACGGCCCCGAAGGTGCCGTCCGCGGTGGACGTCGGGTAGTAGACCGTGCCGCCACCGAAGCCCGTGACGCCCAGCCCGGAGACCGAGGTCTGGGAGACCGCGTACGAGCCGCGCGACGCCTCGATGCTCGACACGGTGGGCGCCGGGCCGCGCTCGTACGGATTGGCCGCGGCCTGCGCGCCGTACGCTCCGGCCGCACCGGACGCGCCGGGGATCAGCGCGGCGACCAGTGCCGCGGCCGCGACCGCCCCGGCCCATAAGCTCCGGCGGGTGCGGGGACGGCCGGGGGTGGCGGGGGTACGGGGGTGGGCTCGCGGCTGAGAGTGCTGCTGCACGAGGGGGGTCCTCTCGGTCGTGGCGGGGCCACGCCGGAGGCCATCGGGTGCACCGGAGCGGAACCGCCGTTTTCACTGGCGGTCGCCACTGTCCCGGTGCACCCGGCCGGCAAGCATCGGTAAGTTCACCGGTCTTCACCGGACGTCGCCGGTCTTCACGGGTCTTCACGGGTCTTCCCCGGTCTGCACGCACGGCCGTCGGCCCCGGCGGCGTCAGCGCACCGGGTGGCCCGCCTCCCGCAGAGAGTCCTTGACCTGCGAGATCCGCAGCTCACCGAAGTGGAACACGGACGCGGCCAGTACGGCGTCGGCGCCGGCCGCGATGGCCGGCGGGAAGTGCGCGAGCCGGCCCGCGCCCCCGGACGCGATGACGGGCACGCTGACGTGCTTGCGCACCGCCGCGATCAGCTCCGTGTCGTAGCCGTCCTTCGTGCCGTCCGCGTCCATCGAGTTGAGCAGGATCTCCCCCGCGCCCAGCTCCGCCGCCCGCTGTGCCCACTCGACGGCGTCGATGCCGGTGCCCTTGCGGCCACCGTGCGTCGTGACCTCGAAGGACCCGGTCGCCGTCCGCCGTGCGTCCACGGACAGCACCAGCACCTGACGCCCGAAGCGCTCGGCGATCTCCCGGATCAGATCGGGCCGGGCGATGGCCGCGGTGTTGACGCCGACCTTGTCCGCGCCGGCCCGCAGCAGCTTGTCCACGTCCTCGGGCGTACGGACGCCGCCGCCGACCGTGAGCGGGATGAACACCTGCTCGGCGGTGCGGCGCACCACGTCGTACGTCGTCTCGCGGTCGCCGGACGACGCGGTGATGTCGAGGAACGTCAGCTCGTCGGCGCCCTCCGCGTCGTACAGCTTGGCCATCTCGACCGGGTCGCCCGCGTCCCGCAGATTCTGGAAGTTCACGCCCTTGACGACCCGGCCGTTGTCCACGTCCAGGCAGGGGATGACTCGGACCGCCAAGGTCATGCGGAGGCTCCTCGGAAGGCTTCGACCTCGACCTCGACGACCAGGCTCGGGTCGATGAGGCCGGCGACGACGATCATCGACGCGGCCGGGCGTACGGCGTCGAACAGCTCCTTGTGGGCGCGTCCAACGTCGTCGGAGTCCCGGACATGGGTGATGTACATACGGGTGCGGACCACATGTTCGGCGCCGAGGCCCAGTTCGGCCAGCGCCTTGAGAGCGACGGCGAAAGCGGTCCTCGTCTGCTCGTACGGGCCGCCCTCCGCGATCCTCCCGTCGACCACCGAGGTGCAGCCGGACACCAGGACGAGGCCGTTGGGGAGTTCCACCGCGCGGGAGTAGCCGAAGGACTCCTCCCACGGGCCGCCGGACGCGAGTTTCCGTACGTCGCTCACCGGTCCACCGCCGCCAGCGCCTCTTCCAGGGTGAACGCCTTCGCGTACAGCGCCTTGCCGACGATGGCGCCCTCGACTCCCACGGGTACCAGCGTGGCGAGCACGCGCAGATCGTCCAGCGAGGAGACACCGCCGGAGGCGACGACCGGCCTGTCGGTCACGGCGCAGACGTTCTTGAGCAGCTCCAGGTTGGGGCCCTGGAGGGTGCCGTCCTTGGCGATGTCGGTGACGACGTAGCGGGCGCAGCCCTCGGAGTCCAGCCGGGCCAGGGTCTCGTAGAGGTCGCCGCCGTCGCGGGTCCAGCCACGGCCGCGCAGGGTCGTGCCCCGTACGTCGAGGCCGACCGCGATCTTGTCCCCGTGCTCGGCGATGATCTTGGCGACCCATTCCGGCGTCTCCAGCGCGGCCGTACCGAGGTTGACCCGGGTGCAGCCGGTGGCGAGGGCGGCGGCGAGCGAGACGTCGTCGCGGATACCGCCGGACAGTTCGACCTTGATGTCCATGGCCTCGGCGACCTCGGCGATCAGCTTGCGGTTGTCACCGGTGCCGAAGGCCGCGTCGAGGTCGACCAGATGCAGCCACTCGGCGCCCGAGCGCTGCCAGGCGAGAGCGGCCTCCAGCGGGGAGCCGTACGACGTCTCCGTACCGGACTCGCCGTGGACGAGCCGGACGGCCTGGCCGTCGCGGACATCGACGGCGGGAAGGAGTTCGAGCTTCGCCGCGGGAGACTTCGGCACAGAGGACATCACAGGGTTCCGATCCAGTTGGTCAGCAGCTGGGCGCCGGCGTCGCCGGACTTCTCGGGGTGGAACTGGGTGGCCCACAGTGCCCCGTTCTCCACGGCCGCGACGAACGGCTCGCCGTGGGTGGACCACGCGACCCTGGGGGCACGGATCTTGGGGTTGGTGACTTCCAGAGTCCACTGGTGCACGGCGTACGAGTGCACGAAGTAGAACCGGGCATCGGAGTCGAGCCCGGCGAACAGCTCGCTGTCCTGCGGCGCCTCGACCGTGTTCCACCCCATGTGCGGGACGATCGGGGCGTTGAGCGGCGCGACCGTGCCCGGCCACTCGTCGAGGCCCTCGGTCTCCACGCCGTGCTCGATGCCGCGCTCGAAGAGGATCTGCATGCCGACGCAGATCCCCATGACCGGGCGGCCGCCGGCGAGCCTGCGGCCGACGATCCACTCGCCGCGGGCGGCGGTGAGCCCCTTCATGCAGGCGGAGAAGGCTCCGACGCCGGGGACGAGCAGCCCGTCGGCGTTCATGGCCCGGTCGAAGTCGCGGGTGATCTCGACCTCGGCGCCGGCCCGGGCGAGGGCGCGTTCCGCGGAGCGGACATTGCCGAACCCGTAGTCGAAGACGACGACGCTCTTGCTCATTCCCAGATCCCTTGGATACGCAGGACACCCGCGACGAGGCACAGCACGCTGCAGAGGGCCAGCAGCACGATCACGCCCTTGGGCAGATTCTGCTTGGAGAAGGAGTAGACACCGCCCGCCAGGAACAGCCCCACGACGATCAGAACGGTGGACAGACCGGTCACAGGGCACCCTTGGTCGACGGAAGAATTCCCACAGCGCGCGGGTCGCGCTCGGAGGCGTAGCGCAGCGCGCGGGCCAGCGCCTTGAACTGGCACTCCACGATGTGGTGGGCGTTGCGTCCGTACGGGACGTGGACATGCAGCGCGATCCGGGCCTGGGCCACGAAGGACTCCAGGATGTGCCGGGTCATGGTCGTGTCGTAGTCGCCGATCATCGGCGCCATGTTCTCGGGCTCGCTGTGCACCAGGTACGGGCGGCCGGAGAGGTCGACGGTGACCTGGGCGAGCGACTCGTCCAGCGGGACCGTGCAGTTGCCGAAGCGGTAGACGCCGACCTTGTCGCCGAGGGCCTGCTTGAAGGCGGCGCCGAGCGCGAGGGCGGTGTCCTCGATGGTGTGGTGGGTGTCGATGTGCAGATCGCCCTCGGTCTTCACCGTGAGGTCGAACAGGCCGTGCCGGCCGAGCTGGTCGAGCATGTGGTCGAAGAAGCCGACCCCGGTCGACACATCCACCGTGCCGCTGCCGTCGAGATCGATCTCGACGACGACGGAGGTCTCCTTGGTACTGCGCTCCACGCGGCCGATGCGGCTCATGCGCTCTGCTCCTTCTTCAAGTCACGTACCGCGTCGAGGAACGCGTCATTCTCGGACGGGGTGCCCGCGGTGACCCGCAGCCAGCCCGGTACGCCGTTGTCACGGACGAGGACACCCCGGTCGAGGATCCGCTGCCAGACGGCGTGCGAGTCCTCGAAGCGGCCGAACTGCACGAAGTTCGCGTCCGAGTCGGTGACCTCGTAACCGATCGTCCGCAACTCGCCGACCAGGCGGTCCCGCTCGGCCTTGAGCTGTTCGACGTACCCCAGCAGCGTATCGGTGTGCTCCAGTGCCGCGAGCGCGGTGGCCTGGGTGACGGCGGAGAGGTGGTACGGCAGGCGCACCAGCTGGACGGCGTCGACCACGGCGGGGTGGGCGGCAAGATAGCCCAGGCGCAGTCCGGCGGCGCCGAAGGCCTTGGACATCGTGCGGGAGACGACCAGGTGCGGCCGGCCCCCGATGAGCGGCAGCAGGGAGGCCCGGTGGCTGAATTCGACATACGCCTCGTCCACCACGACCAGGGACGGCTTGGCGGCCTGGGCCGCTTCGTACAGCGCGAGGACGGTGTCCGCGTCGACCGCCGTGCCCGTCGGGTTGTTGGGCGAGGTGATGAAGACGACGTCCGGCCGGTGCTCGGCGATCACGGCCACGGCGGCCCCGACGTCGATGGTGAAGTCCTCGTTGCGCGGGCCCGAGAGCCAGCCGGTGCCGGTGCCGCGCGCGATGAGACCGTGCATCGAGTACGAGGGCTCGAAGCCGATCGCGGTACGGCCGGGGCCGCCGAAGGTCTGCAGCAGCTGCTGGATGACCTCGTTGGAGCCGTTGGCGGCCCAGACGTTCGCCGCGGTCAGCGGGTACTTTCCGGTACGGGTGAGGTACGCGGCCAGCTCGGTACGGAGCTCGACCGCGTCCCGGTCGGGGTAGCGGTTGAGCCCGCGGGCGGCCGCACGGACCCGCTCGGCGATCCGCTCGACGAGCGGCTCGGGCAGCGGGTAGGGGTTCTCGTTGGTGTTCAGCTGTACGGGGACGTCCAGCTGCGGGGCGCCGTACGGGGACTTGCCGCGCAGCTCGTCCCGTACGGGCAGGTCGTCGAGGGTGAAGGGGTCGGGGGAGCTCATGCGCCCGGCACCTGCCATCCGAACCGCGCCTTGAGCGCCGCGCCGTGCGCGGGCAGGTCCTCCGCCTCCGCCAGCGTCACCACATGGTGGGCGACCTCGGCGAGGGCGTCCCTGCTGTAGTCCACGATGTGGATGCCGCGCAGGAAGGACTGGACGGAGAGGCCGGAGGAGTGGCAGGCGCAACCACCGGTCGGCAGCACGTGGTTGGAGCCCGCGCAGTAGTCGCCGAGGGAGACGGGCGCGTACGGGCCGACGAAGACGGCGCCCGCGTTGCGGACCCGCCCGGCCACCGCGGCGGCGTCGGCGGTCTGGATCTCCAGGTGCTCGGCGCCGTACGCGTCGACCACCCGCAGGCCGTCCTCGACGGAGTCGACCAGCACGATCGCGGACTGCTTGCCCGACAGGGCGGGGACGACCCGGTCCGCGATGTGCTTGGTCGCGGCGACCTGCGGCTCCAGCTCCTTCTCGACCGCGTCGGCCAGCTCCACCGAGTCGGTGACCAGGACGGCCGCGGCGAGCGGGTCGTGCTCGGCCTGGCTGATCAGGTCGGCGGCGACATGCACCGGGTCGGCGGTCGAGTCCGCGAGGACCGCGATCTCGGTGGGCCCCGCCTCGGTGTCGATGCCGATCCGGCCGGTGAAGTAGCGCTTGGCGGCGGCGACCCAGATATTGCCGGGTCCTGTGACCATATTGGCGGGGGCGCAGCCGTCGGGCCCCGAGGTGCCGTACGCGAACATCGCGACGGCCTGGGCGCCGCCCACCGCGTACACCTCGTCGATTCCGAGCAGCGCGCACGCGGCGAGGATCGTGGGGTGGGGCAGTCCGCCGAACTCCGCCTGCGGCGGGGAGGCCAGCGCGAGGGACTCGACGCCCGCCTCCTGCGCGGGCACCACATTCATGATCACGGACGACGGGTAGACGGACCGGCCGCCCGGCGCGTAGAGACCGACGCGCTCGACCGGCACCCACTTCTCGGTGACGGTCCCGCCGGGCACGACCTGGGTGGTGTGCGGGGTGCGGCGCTGCGCGCGGTGGACCAGCCTGGCCCGCCGGATCGACTCCTCCAGGGCGGCCCGTACGGCCGGATCGAGCCCCTCCAGGGCGTCGGCGAGAGCGGCCGCGGGCACCCGTACCCGCTCCAGCTTCACGCCGTCGAACCGCTCCGCGTACTCGATCAGCGCCGCCGTGCCCCGATGAAGCACGTCCTCGCAGATGGGCCGCACCTTCTCCAGGGCGGCCGCCACATCGAACTCGGCTCGGGGCAGCAGGTCACGCAGGGCTCCACCCTCGGGGAGGGTGTCGCCGCGCAGGTCGATTCGTGAGATCACGGGGTTAATTCTCGCAGACCGGATCAGCCCCCCGGACGCAGGTATCACTGGCTGATACACGTCCCGGAGGTCACTCCTCACCCCCAGCTTTCAGGTCGTCACTCAGAGGGAACAACAGCTTTACGGACCATCTGTAACCATCTGTGCGTAAACGGGAAGCGGAGGCGGCCGTGACCGAGCCGCAGCACGACGAATCTCCCGACTGGCTCAGCGCCGCGGAACTCGGCATGTGGCAGGCGTTCCGCAACGGCGGTACCTACGATCTGAGCACGTCGGATCCACTGCTGGACAACCCCTTCTCCGGGCGGTCCTGGGGCACGGAGCGCAGCGTGCGCGCCCGGGTCATCGCCCTGCTGCTGCTCAGCGGGCCGGCCGCGCTGGCGGGCCGGGTCGCGGCGCTGAAGCTCCGCGGGGTCCAGATCACCGGGACGCTCAACCTCGCGGGCGGCACGATCGCGCCGTACGTCGAGCTGAAGCACTGCCGCTTCGAGAACGAGGTGGTGCTGCCGGAGTCGCACTTCACCACGCTGCGCATGGTGGGCTGCGCGATACCCCGGCTGGAGGCCGCCCGGCTGCGCACCGAGGGCGATCTCCATCTGCCGCGCTGCCGGGTCGAGCGCGGCATCCGGCTGACCGACGCGCATATCGGCACCGACCTGCTGATCAGCCAGATCGAGGTCCGTCCCGACCGGCTGGGCCGGGCGATCACCGCCGACGGATTATGCGTCGGCCAGGATCTCCAGGCCGACGAGATCGAGACCTACGGCGAGGTCAGCCTGCGCGGCGCGCAGGTCGGGGTGTCGCTGAGCCTGCGCGGCAGCCGGCTGCGCGCGGCGCGGGAGCTGATGGCGCTGAACGCACCGCGGCTGACGGTCGAGCGGACCCTCCATATGACGGGCGCGTGGGTGGGGCCGGAACGGAGCGGGGAGAACGGCCCCTTCGGCGCCACTCCCCCGCACGGCACCGGGTACGCCGTCGCGCCGGCCCGTGGCGCCCGGCTGCGGCGCTTCGAGTGCCACGGCGGGGTGCGGCTGGACGACGGCCGGTTCGGGGACGCCGTCGATCTGGAGCAGGCACGTTTCTTCCTGACGGCCACGGAGGAGCTGTCGCTGCGCCGGATCGTCACACCGGAGCTGCGGTTCAAGTGCGAGCGCGCGGAGGAGGGCCGGGTCGTGCTGAGCGGCGCGAGGATCGTCACGCTGGTCGACATGTCGACCAGCTGGCCGGGGCCCGGCGGGCTGACCATGGGCGGTCTGGTCTACGAGAACCTCGTCCCGTTCGGCCATTTCCCGCTCGCCCGGCGGCTGGAGTGGGTGGCCGCGGCGACCCCGGAGTACGCCCCTGAGCCGTACGAGCGGCTGGCACACGTGCTGCGCAACAGCGGCGAGGACGCGGACGCCCGTGAGGTGCTGCTCGCCAAGCAGCGGCGGCGGCGCGAGACGCTGCCGCTCGCCGCGAAGCTCTGGGGCTATCTCCAGGACTGGACGGTGGCGTACGGCTACCGGCCGGGGCGGGCGGCGCTGTGGATGGCCGTGCTGTGGGGCGCCGGCACGATCGCCTTCACCCGCCATCCCCCACAGGCGCTCCACGCCGAACAGCATCCGCCGTGGAACGCGTCGCTCTACGCGCTGGATCTGCTGGTGCCGGTGATCGATCTCGGCCAGGACGGCTACTGGCTGCTGGAGGGCGGCTGGCAGTGGGCGGCGGCCGCGCTGATCCTGCTCGGCTGGATCCTCGCCACGACGGTAGCCGCCGGCGCCACCCGCCTCCTGCGCCGCAGCTGAGCTTTTTGGGGGCTCGGTTCGCCTCCGGGGCGCTCTATGCCACTGTCGACGGTCGACCGTGCTCGACCCCTCGTACCTCGGGGCCTGTGCGCGCTCTCCCTTTCGACAGCGGCGCGCCCCTTCGGCTCACTCGCCGGCATCTTTGCCTTCTCTTGACTTCCGGAGGTACAACCTTTCCTCCTGATGCGAAAGCTTCACAGCTGCCCACTGGCGCGTCCGCGACCTGCGGTTTTCAATGGTCCGCACCATGTCATTGCTTCGCGCCCTGATCAGTACCGCGCGTATGGTCCGGCACACCCCGCAGCTCGCCGCCGGGCTGCCGCCGGACAACGCGGTGCTGCTCGACGCCCCCGACCGCCGGCTCGCCCCCGCGCTGGTTTCCGCCGCTCTCGGCGAGTACGAGCAGGCGGCGAAGCTGCTGGCGACCACGCGGGAATCGGCCGAGTGGGAGAACCGCGACCGCTATGTGCGGCGGCTCGCCGCGTTCGCCCACGGCCGTGACGCCTGGCTTGCCGCCTGGCTGCGTGGCGCCCCCAGCGATCCGGACGCGCTCCTCGTCAGCGCGGAACTGGCCGTCCGCAGAGCCTGGGAGTCACCGGCCCGCGCCGAGCGGCTGCGGGAGACGGGCCCGCTGATCGACGCCGCGGCCGCAGGCGATCCGCGCGATCCGGTGCCCTGGCGCATCGCGCTCGACCACGCGCGCGGCACGCACGCCTCGCACACCGCCTTCGAGTCGCTGTGGGAGCAGGCCGTGCGCCGCTCCTCGCACCACTACGGCTGCCATGTGGCGGCCCTCCAGTACCTCTCGGCGCAGTGGTACGGCTCGCACCGCGAGTGCTTCGACTTCGCCGAGCAGGCCGCGCACGACGCCCTGCCGGGATCGCTGGTGCGGGCGCTGCCCGTGCGGGCCGCCTTCACCCAGTTGCTGAGCGGCGATCCCACGCCCGTCCAGGGGGACAGGATCGACGCGGCCGCGGATCTGGCCGTCGCCGTCTCCGCCGAGTACGAAGCGGGCGACGCCTGGCCGGCCGAGGTACGCAACCTGCTGGCGTACGTCCTGGTCAGGCGGGGTCGCTGGAGCGCCGCACTGGAACAGTTCCGGCTGATCGGACCGTACGCGACCTCCTTCCCGTGGACCTGTTTCACCGACGATCCGCTGGGTCAGTTCCTCGAAACGCGGGACGGCGTGAGGATCCAGGTGGCCTCCGCGATGCCTTTGCGGAACCGGGCAGACCGGAGAGGGCCCCGCGGCCATTACGCTTGACCGTTGTGACCACCGCACGCCTCCCTCTTTTCCCGCTGAACGCGGTGCTGTTCCCAGGCCTCGTCCTGCCCCTCAACGTCTTCGAGGAGCGCTATCGCGCGATGATGCGCGAGTTGCTCAAGACGGATGAATCCGAGCCACGCCGCTTCGCCGTGGTCGCCATCCGCGACGGGCACGAGACCGCGACGACCGCGCCCGGGCTGCCCGACCCGACGGCCGCCGCCGACCGCGGCCCCGCCGCCGGCTTCGGCGCCGACCCCCTCGAAGCCTTCCACCCGGTGGGCTGCGTCGCGGACGCGGCCACGATCCGCGAACGCCCGGACGGCAGCTTCGAGGTGGTGGCCACCGGCACCACCCGGGTCAAGCTGCTCTCGGTCGACGCGAGCGGCCCCTATCTGACGGCCGAGCTCGAAGAGCTTCCCGAGGAGAAGGGAGACGGCGCGAACACCCTTGCCGAAGGGGTGCTGCGCGCCTTCCTGAACTATCAGAAGCGGCTGGCCGGGGCGCGCGAGCGCTCGCTCTCCACCAGCGACGAACTGCCGGACGAGCCCTCGGTGGTGTCGTATCTGGTCGCCGCGGCGGCCGTGCTCGACACCCCGACGAAGCAGCGGCTGCTGGAGGCCCCGGACATGGCCGCCCGGCTGCGCGAGGAGCTGAAGCTCCTGCGGGCCGAGACCGCGGTCATCCGTCATCTGCCCTCGCTGCCCGGCGGGGATCTGACCCTGACGCCGATCAGCCCCAACTGACGCGAGGAACAGGCGCCTTGGCGAAGAAGCCCAAAAAGCAGCAGCAGTCGGGAGGCACGCCGGCGACGGTCGCGCTGACCGCCGCGGGCACGGCGTACACCCTGCACGCGTACGAGCACGACCCCGCGTCGCCCTCCTACGGCGAGGAGGCTGCGCAGGCGCTCGGGGTCTCCCCCGACCGGGTCTTCAAGACCCTGGTCGCGGACGTCGACGGCGAACTGACCGTGGCGGTCGTCCCGGTCGCCGGCTCACTGGACCTCAAGGCCCTCGCGGCGGCGGTCGGCGGCAAGCGGGCGTCGATGGCGGACCCGGCGGCGGCGGAGCGTACGACGGGCTACGTCCGGGGCGGTATCTCACCCCTCGGCCAGCGCAAGCGGCTGCGCACCGTACTGGACGCCTCGGCGCGGGCCCATCCGACGATCTGTGTCTCGGCGGGCCGCCGCGGCCTGGAGGTCGAGCTGTCCCCGGCCGATCTGACCACGCTCACCGCGGCGGTCCTGGCCCCGATCGGCCGCGCCTGACGCCGCAGGAGGCCGGTCGGGCGGGCCGGGACGGGTGGTCCTACTTCTCGGGGCCGCCCCAGGCCTGGCTGTCCTCGCTCCGCGCGGGGCCGTACGCCGCGCCCCACTCCCCCGTCGGCTCCGGGTCGCGGGGGCCGAACAGGGCCGTCAGGGCCAGGTGGACCACCATCGCGGCGACCGGCCACGCCAGCAGCGCGCCCTTCGCGTTCAGTTCGAGCGGCGCGTCGAAGGTGACGCCCTTGCCGGCCGCCCTGGCGTGTGCCACCACGTCCGACGTGGGGCCGAACCATCCGCCGAGCTGCCAGGCCAGCACCGCGCCCAGCAGTCCGCCCAGGGCCAGGCCGATCACCAGCCCGATGCCGCCGCGCCGGTGGAACAGGAAGACCAGCACCGCGCTGACCGCGCCGAAGGCGAGCGCCAGCAGCGCGAACGTACCGTCCGCGCCGATCGCCTCCTCGCTCTCCGTGTCCTTGAGGAAGACCGCCGTGTCGTCCGAGATCAGCGGGATACGCGGCGCCAGCCACAGCCACAGCAGCCCGAGCAGCAGACCCGACACCGCGACGGCCACCATCACCACGGCGGCCTGCCGCGCTTCGGTCTTCATATCGGGCCCTTCCTCCGCTTCGGCCCAGGAATAGGGCGAGTCCCCGGCCGGTGGTGTCTGCCAGGGATCGTCGTGCGGCGGCTGGTGGGGAGGCGTCAGAGGTGCGGTCACTCCGCCATCGTGCCAGGCCCGGCCGGGGGGTGCCTCACCGGACCGCCGCCCGCCGGTACGCCCAGGTGGCGACCGCCAGCGAGAAAACGCCGACGCCCGCGCACACCGCGAGGTCGAGCGCGACGACCGGCCAGTCGGGATGCGCGTCGAAGGTACGGGCCAGGGCCTCGACGCCGTACGTCGAGGGCAGCAGGTCGCGCGCGTACGTGATCGGCCCCGGCAGCCGGTCCGCCGGCAGCACACCCAGCAGCAGCGCCGCGGACATCCCCAGCTGGCCCAGGAGAGTGGCCAGCTCCTGGCGGGGCGCGAGCAGACCGAGCGCCGCGCCGAGACCGGCGAGGGCAGCCCCGGCCAGCGGAATGACCGCGACCAGCACCCAGAGATGCGTCAGGGGCAGTTGGAAGAGCACGCTGCCGACGACGGCCGTGACGGCGGTGCCCGGCACCGTGAAGGAGGCGTACGCGCCGGCCGCGCCCAGCACCACCGCCGCAGGGGGCACGGGCAGGGTGGCGTAGTGGTCGAGACCGCCGCTCGCCCGCAGCTGGCCGAAGTACTGGGCGAGCAGGTTGAGCGCCACGAACGCGACGACGAGCACACTCGACCCGGCGACGACCGCCCGCGCCTCGGCGCCTCCGTCGACCACCCCCCGCATCAGGACCATGATCCCGACGGACTGGAAGGTCGCCACGAAGAGCAGCGGGATCCGGGCGACGCGGGCCCGGGACAGCTGGGCGCGGTACACGGCGGCGAGCGACGGCAGCAACCGCGCCCGGGGCGCGAGGGGCGCGGGTGTCTCCGCCTCGGCGGGCGTCCCTCCCGCGGTCCGGACTCTCCCGGACACGGCCTCCACCGGCACGATGCTCACCTGGCGCTGCTCCTGTTCGGTACGGGCGTACGGGTGCGGACCGCGACGCGGCGGGACATACCGGCCGCCGACGGGCTCCACCCTGTCACGGGGCCGCCGGTCACGCCTTCACCAGCCCTTTCGTCTGTCCGCCGAGCGCCAGATACACGTCCTCCAGGCTGGGGGTGGCCAGCGTGAAGTCGTCCAGCGCCGCGAAGGCCGCGCCGCCGGTCACCGCGGCGACCGCCGCGCGCGCCTCGTCCGGTGCGAGCCGCAGTACCCACCGCCGCCCGGACTCCTGGGCGGATCCGCGCAGCGCCGCGACCTCGGGCACATCGAGCGGGGCGCGTTCGCGCCACACCAGCTCGACCCGGACCTCGCCGGCGACCTGCTGCTTGAGCCCGGACGGCGTGTCGCATGCGATGACCTTGCCGCGCTCCAGCACGGCGACCCGGTCGAGTACGGTCTCGGCCTCGATGACGTTGTGCGTGACGAGCAGTACGGTCGCGCCGTGCTCGGCCCGCCGCCGGTCCACGGCCGCCCACACCGCGCGGCGCGCGACGGGGTCCATGCCGGTGGTGGGCTCGTCGAGCACGAGTACGGACCGCGCCCCCACCAGCGTGGCGGCGAAGCAGGCCAGCCGCCGCTGGCCACCGGAGAGCTTCTTCAGCGGGCGTCCCGCGATCTCGGTGAGCCCCAGCTCGGCGAGGACCGCGTCCCGCTCGGCCCGCGCCGCCCGCAGCGCGAGCCCGCGCAGCCGGCCGGTGGTCTCCGCGGCGAGTGCGACGGTCAGTTCGTCGAGCGCGGTGGATTCCTGGCCGAGATAGCCGATGAGCCGGGAGGCCCGCTCGGGATGGCGCACCAGATCGTGCCCCAGCACCTCGACACTGCCCGAGTCGGGCCGCATCAGTCCGGTGAGCTGCCGTACGAGGGTGGACTTGCCCGCTCCGTTGGGCCCGAGCAGACCGAAGATCTCGCCGCGCCGCACATCGAGCGAGATCCCGTCGGTGGCCCGTACCGCCGAGGTGGCGGGAGCCCCGCGCCTGCCGCGCGCGGCGGGGTACGTCTTGACCAGATCGCGCACCACACACACCGTACTCACGATGAACGACCTTACGTGGTCGACGAGCCGCCACCGCCCCGGGGGCGGCCACGGCAGGGTCTTATGACCTGGTGCACGGCACGCGCTCTACAGAGGGCGGGCCTGGTCCGCCGCGGCGCGGACGTCGATCTCGCGCCAGAAACCGGCCCGGATCGCATAGCGGTCGTGCTCGTCGATCTGGTCGTCCTTGTGGGCCAGCAGCCCGAAGCGCGCCGCGTACCGCAGGAGCTCCCCGTCGATGCGGTGCGGAACGCGCGGATACATCACGGACAGTTTCTGCACATGGCTCGCGTCCGGCAGCCGTTCCATCCAGCGGCGGGCGAACACCTGCCCCACCTCGAAGGGGTCGCCGCCGACCGTGGTGATGTCCTCCTCGCGGTCGGCCCAGCGCTGCTCCGCGCTGGTGAGCTGGGCCAGCGTCGGCAGGGAGGCCGTCTCGGGCGGCTCGCCCGCCGTGCCGCCGCCGGGGCGCTCGACCCATCCCTTGTCGGAGGACCAGCGCAGCGTCGCGTTCGCCGGGGGCGGGGAGGGCGGCGGGGTGCCGGGGCCGCGCAGGCCCGCCAGGTCCTTGGGGGTGGGGACGCCCTTGGTGCCCGGGGAGGAGGGGTGGTGGGGCTCGGAGCCGTGCTCCGGGGGCGGGGCCGCCGAGCCGTTCTGCCCGCCGGCGGGCCGGGCCTCGGCCGCGCGCTCCGCCGACGCGGCGAGCGCCGACTCGGGCAGCGGCGCGGAGAGGATCGCCGCGATCTCGGGGCGGGGGGCCGGCGAAGGTGCGCAGACACCGCCCAGGTCCTTGGCGTGTACGGCCTTGGTGATCCAGGCCCGGTCGAGGACACGGCGCTCGTCGGCCTCGGCGACCAGGTCCTCGGACTGGTTGTAGTCGCCGTCCGCGGCCTGTACCGCCCAGAGGTGGACGGCGACGCCGTGCTCCTTGGCGGACATCAGACCGGGCAGCAGGTCACCGTCACCCGTCACCAGCACGACATCGGAGCAGGCGCGATTTCTGGCCAGTTCGGTCAGCTCCGCGTGCATGGCCGCGTCGACGCCCTTCTGCGCCCAGCGCCCGTCGCTGCGGGTGAGCGCCCCGAGCCTGACGGTGACGCGCGGCATGACGCGCAGCCGCCGGTGCTCGGGCTGAGGAACCCGGTCGGGGGCGCCGTCGAACCAGTAGATACGGAGCAGCGGCTGTTCCGTATCGGCCTCGGCCCGCTCACGCAGGCCCTGGATCAGGGCGGCGTGGTCGACGGTGATGCGGGAACGGGCCGGCTCTCCGGCGAGGAGACTCGCGGCGGCGCCCAGCAGATAGCCGGCGTCCACCAGGACGACGCAGCGGTCCACGTGTTCCACCTTCTTTCGGGAACCTCGGGATCTGGAGATCGGGAGATCGGGAGTTACTGCGGGTTTCCTTCGAGTCTGCCCGACCGCAAGAGGCTTGACGTCCGGAACTCGATCATCGGCGTGGCGTATGACCGGCCGGCCCGTCGACGAGCCGCCGCTACACACGGCAATGATCCAAAATGCGACTTTTCGCACGTTATGTGAGTCTGAAACACGGCCTAGCCCCTAAAACCCCGCGGGAGGCACATCATGGCCAAGAACAAGAACCGAGATCGCACCAAGCAACAGGCCCGGTCAGCGGCCGAGCGCGGTGCCGAGGAGGCGAAGTCCTCGTCGATGGAATCCGAGTCGGAGCAGATGCAGGCGAAGATCCAGCCGACGGACCCCACCCACAAGGGACGGCAGAAGCGCTTCGGCCACAACTGACGCGCCACGTCCCACAGAACGCGCGAGGGGCACGCCCGTTACCGGGCGTGCCCCTCAACTCGTGTCGGGACTCACAGCGGGCGGGCACTCGCGGGTAGCGTCGTGCGTTGCCCCTTCTGACGGCGCCGCGGCCTCGTCCGAGGGGCGAGCAGGCCCATTCCGTCCCAGATCCGACCCGATTGTCATGCACCAGGAGGCACCCAGCGATGTCGGTCCCGCGACCCGTTGAAGCAGCTGACCAACAGCGCGGCGAGGAGATCCTCGCCGTTTTCGACACCGCGTTCGGTGAGCTCCTGGCGGGCGATCCAGCAGCCTTCCAGGTCAAGTTCCGGAAAATGGCGGCCTCCGCGTTCGCCTTCTACCGGGGCACGGCGTGCCTCTTCTACCACGACCTGGAGCGGGAGCGCGCCGGGAGCGGCATCGGCGGCCCGTTCCTCGACGAGCGCACCGGCCGGGTGTGGATCCACGGCGATCTGCACGCCGAGAACTTCGGCACCTACATGGATGCCAACGGCCGGCTGATCTTCAACGTCAACGACTTCGACGAGGCGTACATCGGCCCCTTCACCTGGGACCTGAAGCGCTTCGCCGCCTCCCTCGCCCTGGTCGGCTACACCAAGGCCCTCAGCGACGAACAGATCACCGAGCTGGTGGAGATCTACGCCGGCGCCTACCGCGAGCGGATCCACGCGCTGGCCACCGGCGCCAAGAACGACGAGGTGCCGCCCTTCACCCTGGACACCGCCCAGGGCCCGCTGCTCGCCGCGCTGCGCTCGGCCCGCTCGCTGACCCGCTTCGGGCTGCTCGACTCGATGACCGAGATCCGTGAGTACGAGCGGCGCTTCGCAGCGGGCGGCGGCTCCATCGAGCTGGACGCGGCCACCCGGTACAAGATCCTCGCGGCCTTCGACGGCTATCTGGAGACCCTCCCCGAATCCAGCCTGGCCCGCCCCGACTCGTACCGCGTGAAGGATGTGGTCGGACGGCGCGGCATCGGCATCGGGTCCGCGGGGCTGCCCTCGTACAACATCCTTCTGGAGGGCAACAGCGACGCCCTGGAGAACGATGTCGTGATCTACATGAAGCAGGCGCAGGTCCCGGCGGTCTCGCGGCACATCACCGACCGCGCCGCGCGGGAGTACTTCCAGCACGAGGGCCACCGCACGGTGATCTCGCAGCGGGCGCTCCAGGCCCACGCCGATCCGTGGCTGGGCTGGACCGAGCTGGACGGGGGCGGCCAGCTGGTGGCGGAGGTGTCGCCGTACGCCGTGGATCTGGACTGGTCGGATCTCGACGACCCGGAGGAGATCGCGGCGGTCGTCGCCGACCTCGGCCGGGCCACGGCCACGATGCACTCGGCGGCGGACGACGAGAGCGGCCACTCGCTGGTGCCGTTCTCCACGGAGCGGGCGATCGACGCGGCCATCGCCGCCGACGAGGACGGTTTCAGCGAGCTGCTGGTGGAGTTCGCGCACGCGTACGGGGCCAGGGCCAGGGCGGATCACCAGATCTTCGTCGACCTGTTCCGCAACGGACGGCTGGCGGGGTAAGGCCCACGCGACACAGGGCCCGGGTGACGTAAGGCCCGAAGCGGTCTTTAGGGACCGCTTACAGGGGCACATGGCACACTCGGCGACGATGGACATATCCGGGACGCGGCTCAGGGCGGCGCGGGCAGCACTGTTCACGGCACTGGTCGTGACGCTGTCCGCGGGCTCCCATGTGCTGCTGTCCCAGGCCCCGCTGCCGCTGTCCGTCGTCGCCGCGCTCAGTGCCGCGGTGTTCCTCGTCGCCTACGCGGCGGGGGGCCGCGAGCGCGGCTTCTGGCGGATCGCCGCTCTGCTCGTCCCGCTCGAACTGGCCGCGGACACCGTCTTCACCAGCGGCCAGCAGGTCTGTTACGGACCGGCGGGCGGCCCCGTCGCGGGGTCGCTGCGCTCGGTCGGCTTCGACCTCCTGTGCGGGGGCGCCGTCGGTGCGCCGCTGCCCGGGGTGGTCTCGCCCGAGTCCGCCGCCGTCACCCTGCTGCATTCCCCCGACCCGGCCCTGCCCTGGCTGCTGCTGGCCGCCCATGTCTCCATCGGGCTGCTCGCCGCACTCTGGCTGCGGCGCGGCGAGGCCGCGCTGTCCGGTCTGGTGCTGGCCGTGGCCGCGTTCGCGTTCCGGCCGCTGCTGATCGCGGCCACCGTGGCGGGGACGGTCCGCGGGGCCGTACGCCACGCGGTGTGCCCGGCGGGCCGTCCGCGCCCGTCCCGTACGCGTCTTCTTGTGCACTCCGTAGGACGGCGGGGGCCTCCCGGCCTCGCGCTCAGCTCTCTCTGAGCCGAGCGGCCACGCCCCCCCGTCCCCCGCTTCAGCGGCAGTACGTCCTCACACGGAGTGAATCACCATGAGCGCACGCAACAACCAGTCCAGCAAGTCAGCCGCCCGCGAGCGGGTGCGCCAGGAGCGCGAGCGGCAGGCGAAGAAGGACAGGGTCCGCCGTCAGCTCGTCGTCCTGGGCTCGGCCGTCGTGGTCCTCGCGATAGCCGGCGGCGTGGGCTTCGCCGTCGTCCAGAGCAACAAGCCCTCCCACTGGGAAGCGATGAAGGACGAGAAGAGCGTCGTCGCCCCGAAGAACACCGAGGGCACGGACGGCACGACCGTCGTCCTCGGCAAGGCGGACGCCAAGAAGACGCTGGAGGTGTACGAGGACTCCCGCTGCCCGGTCTGCGCGAGCTTCGAGCAGACGGTCGGCGAGACGGTCCAGAACGACCTCGACGCCGGCACGTTCAAGATCAAGTACGTCGGCGCGACCTTCATCGACAACTCCGACAACGGCACGGGATCGAAGAACGCCCTCTCCGCGCTGGGTGCGGCGCTCAATGTGAGCCCCGAGGCCTTCCTCCAGTACAAGACCGCGCTCTACTCGGCGAAGTTCCACCCGGAGGAGAGCAGCGACAAGTTCGCCGAGGACAGCTATCTGATCCAGGTGGCCGACTCGGTGAACGCGCTCAAGGGCAACACGGCGTTCCAGCAGGACGTACGGGACGGCACGTACGACGCCTGGGCGATGAAGATGTCCGCCGCCTTCGACAAGAGCGGTGTCCAGGGCACTCCGGCGTTCAGGATGGACGGCAAGGCGCTCACCGCGGAGGGCACGGAGAACCCGCCCATGACGGTGGCGGAGTTCAACGCCGCGGTCACCAAGGCCCTCAAGGGCTGACAGCGGACGGGCGGGCGGCCCCTCCCCGGTCCCGCCCGCCCGTCGCTGTCCCGTGCGGTGACGCCGCTCAGCCCGTGCGGTGACGCCGCTCAGAGTGACGCGATGAAGGCGAGCGCGGTCCGCCAGGTCTCCTCGGCGGCGGCCGCGTCATAGTCGGGCAGATCCGGGTCGGTGTAGAGATGCCCGGCCCCCGGATAGCGGTAGATCTCCACATCGGCCCCCGCCTGCCGCATCCGGAGATACCAGGCGGTCAGCCAGTCGTGCGACTCGAACGGGTCCGGGTCCGCCACATGCAGCTGTACGGGCAGCTCGTCGACGGCCGCGTTCTCCGCGATGTCTGACGTGCCGTGCATCAGCAGCAGCCCGCGGGCCTTCTCGTCGCCCAGCGCCAGGTTCTGCGCGACGGAGCCGCCGAACGAGAAACCCGCGTACACCAGGCCGCGTTCGGAGTACGGCGCGGCGGCCAGGACAGCGCGCCGCAGCAGCTCTTCCTTGCCGATCTTCTCCTTCAGCGCCATGCCGTCCTCGACGGTGCCGGCGGTTTGTCCGTCGAAGAGGTCGGGCACGCGCACCTCGTGCCCGGCGGCACGCAGCCGGTCGGCGGCCGCGTGCACCGCCGGGCGCAGACCGTGGACCGAATGGAAAAGCATGATGTCCATCCGGCCATCCTGCCAGCCCGCTCACAGGAACCGTCGAGGGAGCCAATGGAGAACGTACTGCGCCCACTGACCGTGCTCGGTGGCTCGGTCCTGCTCACGCTGGTGCTCGGCTGGACCGTCGACCTGCTGCTGCGCCGCGCGGACGACCGCCATCCCGAGACCCCGCTGTGGGGCCTGCTGCGCCGCTGCCGGCTGCCGCTGCAAGTGGTCCTGCTCACCGCGCTGTTGCGCGGCACGTTCCGCGCGACCCGGTGGCGGATCATCGAGGACCACCAGGACCGGATCAGCCAGGCGCTGTCGCTGGTGCTCATCGGAGCCGGTGCCTGGCTGGTGGTACGGATCGTGTCCGCCGCGGTGGAGTCGACGTACGCCCGCTACGCGACCTCGACCCGCGACCCGGCCCGGCTGCGCCGGGTCCGTACCCAAGTGACGCTGATCATGCGGATCGTGACCGCGGTCGTCGTGGTGGTGGCGGTCGCCGCGATCCTGCTCACCTTCCCCGATCTGCGGACCATCGGCACGTCGATGCTGGCCTCCGCGGGCATCATCGGCATCGTCGCCGGTGTCGCCGCGCAGTCCACGCTCGGCAATCTCTTCGCGGGTTTCCAGATCGCCTTCGGCGACATGGTGCGGCTCGGCGACACGGTGGTGGTGGACGGCGAGTGGGGCGTGATCGACGAGATCACGCTCACCTTCCTCGCCGTACGGACCTGGGACGAGCGGCGCATCACGATGCCGGTGTCGTACTTCACCAGCAAGCCGTTCGAGAACTGGTCGCGCGGCGGTGTCCAGATGACCGGCACGGTCTTCTTCCAGCTGGATCACTCGGCGCCGGTGCGGCTGATGCGCGAGAGGCTGCACGACATCCTGCTGGAGTGCGCGGCCTGGGACGGCCGCGACTGGAGCCTGGCGGTCACCGACACCACCCCGAGCACGATGGAGGTGCGGGCGGTGGTCACGGCCAAGGACGCGGACGACATCTGGACGGCCCGCTGCGCGGTACGGGAACAGATGCTGGCGTGGCTGTCCGAATGGCATCCGTACGCCCTGCCGAGGATCGCGACGGCGCCCGCCCCGGTCCTGCGGAGGAACGGCCAACGCCCGTCGGACAGTACAGAGTCGGACAGTGCAGAGGAGGACAGCGACCACGCCCGTACCGGCCGCGGCTGACACCGGGCCGCCGCGTCCCGGCGGGCCTCAGCGCATGCTGTGCACGTCCAGGTGGCGCAGGACCCGGTCCACCACCTCGGGGTCGGCGCCCGGTTCGCTGCGGGCCGCGAGGACCTCGTGGCGGGCCGCCGACATCATCTCGCGCTGGATGCGCTGCACGGTCTTGACCCGGTCCGCCCGCTTGGTGGCCCACTCGCGCCGCTCGTCGTCGATCAGGTCGGGGCTGATCCGCACCCCGATGTCGAACGCCCCGCGCAGCAGCCGCTCGCTGATGTCCTCCGGCAGCTCCTCGACGTCCTCGATCTCCTTGAGCCGCCGCCTGGCCGCCTTCGCCGCGCGGACCGCGAGCGAGTGTTCCAGCTCGCGTTCGGCGTCCGTGTCGGCCCGGACGCCGAGTTTCCGTACCAGCCAGGGCAGGGTCAGGCCCTGGATCACCAGTGTGCTCACGATGACCGCGAAGGCGATGAAGATGATCTCGTCACGGCCGGGGAACGGCTCCCCGCTGTCGGTCTTCAGCGGGATCGCCAGCGCCAGCGCGACCGAGGCCACCCCGCGCATCCCCGACCACCACATCACCACGGTCTCGCGCCAGCTGACCGGGATCTCCTCGTCGTAGTCGCGGAGCGTGTGCATCCGCTTGGCCAGCCAGGTCGCCGGCATCAGATACAGCAGCCGTACGCCGACGACGACCCCGACGACCGCCGCGCCCCAGCCGAGCATCTCCGCCGCCCGGCCGCTGGCCGCGCCGAAGGCGTTGTGGAGCTCCAGGCCGATGAGGCCGAAGGCGACACCGGTCACGAGCGTGTCGACGATCTGCCAGAAGGAGTTCCCCGCGAGCCGGCCCATGACGTCGTCGGCGTCCGCCGTGTGCTCGGCGAGAAAGAGCGCGGTGGTGAGGACGGCGAGCACGCCCGAGCCGTACAGCTCCTCCGCCAGCACATAGCTGGCGAACGGCACCAGGAGCGACAGGCCGATCTGCAGGGTCGCGTCCCCGAGCAGCGACATCAGCTTGTTGGAGAGCCAGCCGAGCGCGAGCCCGACCGCGACGGCCACCACCGCGGACAGGACGAGCTGTCCGGCCGCCTGCGGCCAGGAGAACGTTCCACTGACGGCCGCGGCGATGGCCACGTGGTAGAGCACGATCGCGGTGACATCGTTGAAGAGCCCCTCGCCCTCCAGGATCGAGACCAGCCGTCTGGGCAGCCCGAGGGATCCGGCGACGGCCGTCGCGGCCACCGGGTCGGGCGGGGCGACGAGCGCGCCCAGCGCGACCGCGGCGGCGATCGGCAGTCCGGGGACGATGGAGTTGGCCACGGCGGCCACCGCCGCCATCGTCACGAACACCAGCGCGACCGCGAGCAGGAAGATGGGGCGTTTGTTGGCCGCGAACTGCCGCCAGGAGGTGCGCTGCACGGCGGCGTACAGCAGCGGCGGCAGCAACAGCGGAAGGATGAGGCCCGGCGGCACCTGGACGTTCGGTACGAACGGCAGCAGCGCCAGGACGATCCCCACCAGGGTCATCAGCACCGGCGAGGGCAGTTTGAGGCGCTCCCCGAGCGGCACCGTGACCAGCGCCCCGAGCAACAGCACGAGCAGCAGCGCCAACTGGTCCACGGTGCGCCCTCCGGCGGTCGAATGCCTCGACGGCAGTCGGTGATCAAGGGCTAAAGCCTGCCACGCGCCCGGTACGAATCCGGCCAGGGGGGTCGGCCGGTGGGGAAGGCCGGCGGGGACGGTCCGTCAGGCGGTCCGTCAGGCGGTCCGGCTACAGCGCCCGCCGCATCGACCGGTGCGGCATGTCCGCGTCCAGGAACTCGGGGCCGTACGCCTCGTATCCCAGCCGCTCGTAGAAGCCCAGCGCGTGCGACTGCGCGTGCAGATCCACCGCCGCGAGACCGCGCTCGCGCGCCGCGTCCTCGATGGCGCGCACCAGCGCCGCGCCGACGCCCCTGCCACGGGCCGCCCTGCCGACCGCCAGCCGTCCCAGCGAACCGACGCTCAGGTCCCCGCCGGTCCTGTCGGCCGCGCCCGGTCCGTACAGCAGCCGCCCGGTGCCGAGCGGCAGCCCGTCGTCGCGGACGGCCAGCACCTGGACCGCGTCGCCGTCACGGCCGTCGTACTCGAGGTCCTCGGGCACCCGCTGTTCGACGACGAAGACCTCCTTACGGACCGCGAAGCACGCCTCGATGTCCGCCGGATCCGTCGCGACCCGTATCGCGTAGCCGCTCTCGCCGCCCCCGGCCCCGGTCGCCGTGCTCATACGTTGCTCTCCGCCCTGACCTTGTCCAGCGCGCCCTGCAGATCGTCCGGGTACGTGCTGGAGAACTCCACCCACTGACCGTCCGACGGGTGCTCGAAGCCGAGGCGCACCGCGTGCAGCCACTGCCGGGTCAGCCCCAGCCGCTTGGACAGCGTCGGATCGGCGCCGTACGTGAGATCGCCGACGCACGGATGCCGGTGGGCCGACATGTGCACCCGGATCTGATGCGTACGGCCCGTCTCCAGCTTGATGTCCAGCAGGGAGGCCGACCGGAACGCCTCGATCAGGTCGTAGTGCGTGACCGACGCCTTGCCCTCCGCGATGACCGCCCACTTGTAGTCGTGGTTGGGGTGGCGGCCGATGGGGGCGTCGATGGTCCCGCTCATCGGGTCCGGGTGCCCCTGCACCAGCGCGTGGTAGCGCTTGTCGACGATCCGGTCCCGGAACTGCGCCTTGAGCAGGGTGTACGCGCGCTCCGACTTGGCCACGACCATCAGCCCCGAGGTCCCGACGTCCAGCCGGTGCACGATGCCCTGCCGCTCGGCCGCGCCGGAGGTCGAGATGCGGTAGCCGGCCGCGGCCAGCCCGCCGATGACCGTCGTGCCGGTCCAGCCGGGGCTGGGGTGCGCGGCGACGCCGACCGGCTTGACGATCACCACGATGTCGTCGTCGTCGTGCACGATCTCCATGCCCTCGACGGGCTCGGCCACTATCTGGACGGGCGCGGCCGCCGCGGGCATCTCCACCTCGAGCCAGGCCCCGCCGTTCACCCGCTCCGACTTGCCGACGACGGCGCCGTCGACCTGGACCTTCCCGGTGGCGGCCAGCTCGGCCGCCTTCGTACGGGAGAACCCGAACATACGGGCTATGGCGGCGTCGACGCGCTCGCCCTCCAGGCCATCGGGCACGGGCAGCGTTCTGATCTCGGGAAAGCTCACCCGTCGAGTATGCCTTGTCAGTCCTTGTGGACAGTCCCGTCGGGGTCCAGCCCCCGGAACGACAGCAGCACAATGAGGATGCCGCCGCAGACGATCGCGGAGTCGGCGAGATTGAAGACCGCGAAGTGCGTGGGCGCGATGAAGTCGACGACGGCGCCCCGGAAGACCCCGGGGGCACGGAAGATCCGGTCGGTGAGATTGCCGAGCGCACCGCCGAGCAGCAGGCCGAGCGCGATGGCCCAGGGCAGGCTGTAGAGCTTGCGCGCCAGCCGGGCGATCACGATGATCACGGTCGCGGCGATGCACGTGAAGATCACCGTGAACGCCTCGCCGATGCCGAACGCGGCGCCCGCGTTCCTGATCGCCTCGAACCTCAGCAGATCGCCGATGACCTCGATCGGCTCGTGGTGCTCCAGCTTGGCCACCACGAGCATCTTGCTGCCCAGGTCCAGCAGATACGCCACGACGGCGACGGTGAAGAGCGCGAGGATCCTGCGCTTGCCCCTGGACTGCTCGGCGGGAGCCGCAGCCTCGTCGTCAACATCCGGCATACCGATGCCGCGCTCCGCCTCTGCCACGTGATTCCTCAACCCTAGGTGCCTGACTGAGGACGAGGGTACGGCACACCTGTACGCGTTCAGCCTCGACGTTCCTGCTTCTGCTTGTCCTCCACACAGAGCGTGGCCCGCGGGAACGCCTGCATCCTGGCCTTGCCGATGGGCTCGCCGCAGATCTCGCAGAGTCCGTACGTGCCCGCGTCGAGCCGCTGGAGCGCCCGCTCGGTCTGTTCCAGCATCTCTCGGGCGTTGGCGGCGAGCGCCATCTCGTGCTCCCGCGTGATGTTCTTGGTGCCGGTGTCCGCGTCGTCGTCGCCGGCGCCGTCCCCGGAGTCCCGCATCAGCCCGACGAGGGCCGCCTCCGACGAGGTGATCTCGGCGTTCAGCCGGGCGATCTCGCCGGTCAGCTCGGCCCGCGCCGCGGCGACCTCTTCCGGCGTCCAGGGGTCCTCGCCCGGCCGTACCGCGAGCTCCCCGGGGGGAGTCGCGGCGGCTGCGCTCGCCGTGACGAGCGCCGTCGCGGCCGCCGCGGCGCCCTTGCCCGCCGCTGTGCTCCTGCCGCCCGCGGTCTTCTTCGCTGCCACCGTCTTGGCTCCCGTCTGTTCCGCGGCCTGAGCCGCCCCCTCGGCCGCGGACGCGGCCTTTTTCGCAGGTGCCCTGCTCGCCGGCGCCCTCTTCGCAGCCGCCTTCTTCGCCGGTGCGTGCGGTGCCGGTGCCCCGTGCGCCGCTGTCTTCTTCCCGGGCGTCTTCGTCACGGGCGTCTTCTTCGCCGATGTCTTCGCCGGCTGCTGCGCCGACGTCTTCGCTGACGTCTTCGCCGGTGCCTTATTCGCTGGTGTCTTCTTCGCTGGTGTCTTCTTCGCCGCCGCGGACTTCCCCGCGGGTTTTCCCGCGGATGTGCTCTTCGCGGCGGTCTTCTTCGCCACCATGGCCGCGGCCCCTTCACATATGGTGATCCTGCTCGCGAATCGTGCTGGGACGATAAATCGACCCCAGCCACGCGGCAACGGGGCACGCCGCCGTTTCGGCCCTCCCCGTGCCGTGAGCGAGACAAGCCTGCATCCGTTGTGCCCAGCTACCCGCCCGGTAATCCGCCGCCGGGCCTGCCGCGAAGTCCGCGGGGGCCGGTCTAACCGTTCGTGTCATACGCTCGGCCGTACGCCACCCCCGCGAAAACCGGTCGGCCGGGCCCCGCACGGCCCCGTACACTGGGGCCAGCGAGAGGCGTGGATGGGGACGAGTAGCGTCGTACGCGGCCATGAGCGACCCGGGGACGGTGAGAGCCCGGGGGCAGAGCGCGAGGTGAAGCATCACCCCGGAGCCGCCGGAAGAAAGCCCCGGTAGATCCCGGAGCGAGTAGAACCGGCAGCGCGACCCCAATGAGGGGGCCGCGGGCGGCACACGCCCGGGGCCAAGGAGGGTGGTACCGCGGGAGCGCAGCTCTCGTCCCTCCGACGGAGTTGCCACAGTTCCGCCGGAGGAAGCGCCCCATGACACCCGTGACACCGCCGCAGTACCGCCAGGTGCCCGCCCAGGTCGACCTGCCCGCACTGGAGCACGCCGTGCTCGACTTCTGGCGCGAGAGCAAGGTCTTCGACAAGAGCCTCGAACAGTCCGAGGGCCGCCCGGAGTGGGTCTTCTACGAGGGCCCGCCCACCGCCAACGGTATGCCGGGCGCGCACCACATCGAGGCCCGCGTCTTCAAGGACGTCTTCCCGCGCTTCCGCACCATGCGGGGCTACCACGTCGCCCGCAAGGCCGGCTGGGACTGCCACGGCCTGCCGGTCGAGCTGGCCGTGGAGAAGGAGCTTGGCTTCACCGGCAAGAAGGACATCGAGGCGTACGGCATCGCCGAGTTCAACGCCAGGTGCCGTGAGTCCGTCACCCGGCACACCGACGCCTTCGCCGAGCTGACGACCCGCATGGGGTACTGGGTCGACCTGGACGACGCGTACCGCACGATGGACCCGGAGTACGTCGAGTCCGTCTGGTGGTCGCTGAAGGAGATCTTCAACAAGGGCCTGCTGGTCCAGGACTACCGCGTGGCGCCCTGGTGCCCGCGTGACCAGACCGGCCTCTCGGACCACGAGCTGGCGCAGGGGTACGAGACGATCATCGACCCCTCGGTCTTCGTCCGCTTCCCGCTGACCTCGGGCCCGCTCGCGGGCGAGGCGGCGCTGCTGGTCTGGACGACCACCCCCTGGACGCTGGTCTCGAACACCGCCGTCGCCGCGCACCCCGAGGTCACCTATGTGGTCGCGACGAACGGCGAGGAGAAGCTCGTCGTCGCGCGGCCCCTGCTGGAGAAGGCGCTGGGCGAGGGCTGGGAGCCGACCGGCGAGTCCTTCACCGGCCGCGAGATGGAGCGCTGGACGTACGACCGCCCCTTCGCGCTGGTCGACTTCCCCACGGAGGCGCACTACGTCGTCAACGCGGAGTACGTCACGACGGAGGACGGTACGGGCCTGGTCCACCAGTCCCCGGCCTTCGGCGAGGACGACCTCAAGGTCTGCCGCGCCTACGGTCTGCCGGTCGTGAACCCGGTCCGCCCCGACGGCACCTTCGAGGAGGACGTCCCGCTGGTCGGCGGTGTCTTCTTCAAGAAGGCCGACGAGGCGCTGACGGAGGACCTCAAGGCGCGCGGGCTGCTGTTCCGCCACGTTCCGTACGAGCACAGCTATCCGCACTGCTGGCGCTGCCACACCGCGCTCCTCTACTACGCGCAGCCGTCCTGGTACATCCGTACGACGGCCATCAAGGACCGGCTGCTCGAAGAGAACGAGAAGACCAACTGGTTCCCCGACTCGGTCAAGCACGGCCGGTACGGCGACTGGCTGAACAACAACGTCGACTGGGCGCTCTCCCGCAACCGCTACTGGGGCACCCCGCTGCCCATCTGGCGCTGCGAGGACAACCACCTGACCTGCGTAGGCTCGCGCGCCGAGCTGAGCGAGCTGACGGGCACCGACCAGTCCGCGCTGGATCCGCACCGCCCCTACATCGACGAGGTCACGTTCGGCTGCCCCGACTGCGGGCGGACGGCGACGCGTGTCCCCGAGGTCATCGACGCCTGGTACGACTCGGGTTCGATGCCGTTCGCGCAGTGGGGCTACCCGTACAAGAACAAGGACCTGTTCGAGAAGCGCTACCCGGCGCAGTTCATCTCGGAGGCGATCGACCAGACGCGCGGCTGGTTCTACACGCTGATGGCCGTCGGCACGCTGGTCTTCGACAAGTCGTCGTACGAGAACGTGGTCTGCCTCGGCCACATCCTCGCCGAGGACGGCCGGAAGATGTCCAAGCACCTGGGCAACATCCTTCAGCCGATCCCGCTCATGGACCAGCACGGCGCCGACGCGGTCCGCTGGTTCATGGCGGCCGGCGGCTCGCCGTGGGCGGCCCGCCGGGTCGGCAACGGCACGATCCAGGAGGTCGTCCGCAAGACGCTGCTGACGTACTGGAACACGGTGGCCTTCCAGGCCCTGTACGCCCGTACGTCGGGCTGGGCACCGAGCGAGGCGGATCCGGCGCCGGCCGACCGGCCGCTGCTCGACCGCTGGCTGCTGAGCGAGCTGCACGCGCTGGTCGACCAGACCACGCAGGCCATGGAGACGTACGACACCCAGCGCACCGGCAAGCTGCTCTCGGCCTTCGTCGACGATCTGTCCAACTGGTACGTCCGCCGCTCGCGCCGCCGCTTCTGGCAGGGCGACAAGGCTGCGCTGCGCACCCTGCACGACGTGGTCGAGACCGTCACGCGGCTGATGGCCCCGCTGACCCCGTTCATCACGGAGCGGGTCTGGCAGGACATGGTCGTGCCGGTGACGCCGGACGCGCCGGAGTCGGTGCACCTGGCCGGCTGGCCCGAGGCCGATCTCGCGGCAATCGACCCGGCGCTCTCCCAGCAGATGACGCTGGTACGGCGGCTGGTCGAGCTGGGCCGCGCGACGCGGGCCGAGTCGGGCGTGAAGACCCGCCAGCCGCTGTCCCGCGCGCTGATCGCGGCGACGGGCTTCGAGACCCTCTCCCCCGAGCTGCGCGCCCAGATCACGGAGGAGCTCAACGTCTCCTCCCTGGCGACGCTCTCCGAGGTCGGCGGCTCGCTCGTCGACACGACGGCCAAGGCGAACTTCCGGGCGCTGGGCAAGCGCTTCGGCAAGGGCGTCCAGGCGGTGGCCAAGGCGGTCGCCGACGCGGACGCCGCGGCCCTGTCCGCCGCCCTGCGCGACGGCACGGCCTCGGTCACCGTGGACGGCGAGCGGGTCTCGCTCGCCCCGGACGAGGTGATCATCACGGAGACCCCGCGAGAGGGCTGGTCGGTCGCCTCCGACTCCGGTGCGACGGTCGCCCTGGATCTGGAGATCACCCCGGAGCTGCGGCTCGCGGGACTGGCGCGTGACGCGATCCGGCTGATCCAGGAGGCCCGCAAGAACAGCGGCCTGGACGTCGCGGACCGCATCGCCGTGCGCTGGACGGCACAGACTCCCGAGACGGCACGAGCCCTGACCGAACACGCCGGCCTGATCACCGACGAGGTCCTCGCCCTGGACTTCGCCACGGGCGAAGCGGACGACTCGTACGGCACCCCCTTCACGGACGAGGGCCTGTCCCTCACATTCCGCCTCCGCAAAGCCTGACCCCACCCCCCAACGGCCCGGCCCCGGCACCCCCGGAGCCGGGCCGCCGCGCTGTGTTCCGGGGCCCGGGGGGGGCGAAGCCCCGCCACCAACGGCCCCAGAGCTCGGCCCCGAGCCGTGCCGGGGTCCGTTGCCGAAAGCCCTAGACCGACCCACCCGGGGCCCGTGGCCGGAGCCCCGGCACCCACGGCCCCGGGGCCCGGGCACGAGCCGTTCCCGAGGCCCGGCCCCGGCACCCCCCGGCGCCGGGCCGCCGCGCCCCGTTCCGGGAGGCCGGGGCGCAAGCCCCAGGCCGACCCCACCAGGGCCCGTGGGCGAAGCCCCGGCACCCACGGCCCCGGGGCCCGGGCACGAGCCGCGCCGGGGGCCGGCGCCGAAAGCCAGGCCGCCCAACCGGGGCCCGTGGGCCGGGCCCCGGCACACCCACGGACCCGGGGCCCGGCCCCGGCACCCCCCCCGGCGCCGGGCCGCCGCGCACCGTTCCGGGAGGCCGGGGCACAAGCCCCAGGTCGGCCCGGCCGGGGGGCGTGGGCGAAGCCACCGCACTCGCGGCCCGGGGCTCGGGCACGAGCCGTTTCGGGGCCGGGGCGGAGCCTCGGGGTCGGGGAGGGGTGGGGAGGGGAATGGCCCGTGCGGCGGCCGCGCAAAGGGCCGGGCCCGGGACGATGTCCCGGGCCCGGCCCTTCAGCCTGCCGACGGCTACGCGTTGCTCACGCGTACGCCCGTCAGTTGTCGTCCTCGTCGATCAGGAAGCCGCGCATCGGCGAAGGCGCCTGCTGCATCGGCTGCGGCGCCTGCGGCCGCACCGGTGCCATCGGCTGGGTCATCGCCGGCGACATCTGCTGCTGGCCGCCGTACGACGGACCAGAAGGGCCTCCGTGACCCATGGGGTTGCCACCCATGCTGTGACCCATCGCACCCGCGCCGGCCGGAGCCATCGACGGGGACGGCGGCAGCGAAGCGGCCGCCGGGGTGCGCGGCGGGGCCAGCGAGTCGTCCGCCTGGGTCTCCAGCTGACGCAGCTGGCTCTCCAGGTAGGACTTCAGGCGCGTGCGGTACTCGCGCTCGAAGCCTCGCAGGTCCTCGACCTTGCGCTCCAGCGTCGCGCGCGCGGACTCCAGCGAGCCCATCGCCACGCGGTGCTTCTCCTGGGCGTCCCGCTCCAACGCGTCGGCCTTGGCGCGCGCGTCGCGCTCCAGGCCCTCGGCGCGGCTGCGTGCCTCGCCGACGATCTTGTTGGCCTCGGAGCGCGCCTCGGCAATCGCCTGGTCGGCGGTCTGCTGGGCAAGCGAGAGCACACGTGCGGCGCTGTCGCCGCCGGGGCCCTGACCGGGCTGCTGCATCTGCGGGTTGTGGCCGCCCATGGGGCCGCCCATCGGTCCACCCATGGGACCGCCCTGGCCCATCGGGCCACCCTGACCCATCGGACCGCCCTGGCCCATGGGACCGCCCTGCATCTGGCCACCCTGCATCGGACCGCCCTGCATCTGGCCACCCTGCATGGGATTGCCCTGCATGGGGTTGCCCTGCATCGGACCGCCCTGCATCGGGCCGGGGCCGTGCTGGCCCTGCGGCCCGTGCCCCTGAGGACCGTGACCCTGCGGACCGTGACCACCATGGCCGCTCGGCCCCGCGGGAAGCTGCGGAGCCCCACCGGGCAGCTGGGGCGGACCCATCTGCGGCGGCTGCTGCTGGACCGGCGGTCCAGATATGGCGGCGGGCACAGGTGCCCCCGGTCGCTCCTGCTGTTCGGGCGGCTTGCGCATGCCCTGCTGCTGTTGGTTCTGCGCGGCGGCACGCGTGGCGGCGGCCAGCTTGGCGCGCAGGTCCTCGTTCTCGCGGAGCAGGCGCGTCAGTTCGGCCTCGACCTCGTCGAGAAAGGCATCGACCTCGTCCTCGTCGTAGCCTTCTCGGAGGCGGACGGTCGTGAACTGCTTGTTCCGCACGTCCTCAGGGGTCAACGGCATCTCTTCTTCACCTCTACGTAGTCGTCGGCAGTCGGCAAGACCGTATCGTTCACATTCCCCTCGCAAGACTGCTCACGAGCGAGATCAGGATGTACACGATGATCATCAGAACGAAGAAGGACAGGTCGAGTGCCACGCCCCCGAGACGCAGCGGCGGAATGAACCGCCGCAGGAGCTTGAGCGGTGGATCGGTGACAGTGTAGGTGGCCTCCAGAACGACCACCATCGCCTTGCCGGGTTGCCATGAGCGGGCGAACTGGAAGACGTAGTCCATGACCAGCCGGAAAATCAGCACGATGAGGAAGCACATCAGCGCGATGTAAACCACCTGTAGTGCTACGCCCATCCCGCGCTTCCCTCTCCCCTGGTTTTCACTCTGCACCGGCCGTGCGGCCGGGTCGTTCCCGCCGTGCGACCGGGTCGTTCCCGGTGCCGTGTTCTCAGCTCTGGTTGAAGAATCCGCCCTCTGCGATGCGGGCCTTGTCCTCCGCCGTGACATCGACGTTAGCAGGAGACAGCAGGAACACCTTCTGCGTCACTCGCTCAATGCTGCCATGAAGACCGAAGACCAGACCCGCGGCAAAGTCGACAAGTCGCTTCGCATCCGTATCGTCCATCTCCGTGAGATTCATGATCACCGGAGTGCCCTCGCGGAAGTGTTCCCCGATGGTACGGGCCTCGTTGTAGGTCCTCGGGTGCAATGTGGTGATGCGGTAGGGCTCCCGCTCGGACACAACCTTGGGCATGATCACCGGTGCGTTCTTCTCCAGACTCGGGCGTTCAGGTGTGATGGATGCCACGGGGGCGATACGTGCCGGACGTCCGCTTTCTGCCGCTAGCGGAACCGCCTGGCGCTCACGCTGCGCGGGTGGTTGGACCACGCGCATCGGTTCTTCCCGCTCGGGCTCGTGCACGGGCTGGTGCACGGGCTGGTGTCGCCGGTGCTCCCGCTCGGGTTCCGGCTCGGGTTCGAAGTCGTCGTCGGGGTCAAAACCCCGGCCGTCGTACCCATCGTCCTCCACGAGGCCGAGGTAGACCGCCATCTTGCGCATCGCGCCGGCCATGCTCTGAGTCCTCCGCTCTGTGGTGGATCGGCCTCGTCACCAAGTGCCCGCGATCCACTAGGTCTGACCGCCTTTCGGCGGAAATGACCATATTTTCTGCTGTGGTCCGACTTGCTTCGCGACGTTACCCGAGCCGGGGTCGGACTCCGAGTACCGCCGTACCGACGCGTACATGTGTCGCTCCGGCCGTCACGGCGTCCTCAAGGTCCGCACTCATCCCTGCTGACACCATGTTCGCAGCCGGATGGTCCGCGCGCAGGCGGGATGAGAATTCCTGCAGCCGCTCGAACGCCGCCTGTTGCCGGCCCGCGTACGGTCCGGCCAGCGGCGCCACGGTCATCAGCCCGCCGAGCCGCAATCCTGGCGCACCGGCCACCGCGGCCGCCAACTCCTCGATCCCGTCGGGCGCCACGCCGCCCCTCGCCCCGCGTTCGCCGGACTCGGCGTCCAGCGCGACCTGGATCAGGCAGCACAGCTCACGCTCCGTACGTGTGGCGGCGGCGGAGAGTGCGGAAACGAGCTTGAGCCGGTCGACGGACTGCACCACATCGGCATAACCAGCCACAGAGCGAACCTTGTTCGTCTGCAATTGACCGACAAAGTGCCAGATAAGCGACAAATCCGTGCAGGCGGCTGCTTTGGGGGCGGCGTCCTGGTCGCGGTTCTCGGCGACGTGCCGGACGCCCAGTTCATGGAGCAGCCGGACATCACTGGCGGGGTAGGTCTTGGTGACCACGATCAGGGTCACCTCGTCCCGCGCGCGCCCGGCGGCGGCACAGGCGGTGGCGATACGTTCCTCCACCAGCGCGAGATTGGCCGCGAGTTCGGTCTTCCGGTCGGTCATGCCCTATCAGTCCAGCCAGACATAGCCGGCGAGCCGCCCGGTCGTGCGGTCGCGACGGTACGAATAGTGATCGCCCGACTCCAGGGTGCAGGCCGCGGAACGCTGCCGGTCCCGGATCCCGAGAGTGTCGAGCTGTGCGTGCACTCCGGCGGTGACATCCACGGCCGGGGTGCCCCAACTGGTCTCGGACCAGGCTTCCGGTACGACGGCGGCGACCTCGTCCCGCATCCGCGCCGGCACTTCGTAACAGCGTCCGCAGACGGCCGGTCCGGTACGGGCGGTGATCCGCGACGGCTGCGCGCCGAGCGAGACCATGGTCTCGACGGCGGCCGGGACGATCCCCGCGACCAGGCCGGGGCGCCCGGCGTGGGCGGCGGCGACGACCCCGGCGACCGGATCGGCCAGCAGCACCGGGGTGCAGTCCGCGGTGAGTACGGCGAGGGCGAGGCCGCGCCGTACGGTGACGATCGCGTCCACGGCCGGGACGTCCTGAGAGGTCCACGGTCCTTCGACGACGGCCGCCTCGCGGCCGTGCACCTGGTTCATCCAGACGACGCGCGCGGGGTCGAGCCGCAGGGACTTCGCGGCGAGCTCGCGGTTGGTCTGCACGGCCGCGGCGTCGTCACCGACCGCGCCGCCGAGATTGAGCTGCTCATACGGAGCGGCGCTCACCCCGCCCCACCGGTCGGTGAAGGCGAAGTGCGCGCCGCTCAGTGTTTCGTGCTGCCGTATCACTTCAAGAAGTCCGGAACGTCCAGCTCTTCGACCTGGTTGTCCTGGTACGGACGGGCCGTCGGGACCTGCGGCGGGCTCACCGAGAACGACTTCTCGTTGATCACCGGGGCGGGTTCGGACCTGGCCGGGCTGTCCTCGCGGGGCGGCACGGTACCCAGTCCGCTCGTGGACCGGCCGCTGTCCGTGGACCGGGACGGGGCCGGCTGCTCGTCGCGCTTGGCCGCGCCGGCGCCGAGGACGGTCTCGCGGCGGGTCGGCGGCTGTCCGCCGTCGAAGCCGGCCGCGATGACGGTGACCCGGACCTCGTCGCCCAGGGCGTCGTCGATGACGGCGCCGAAGATGATGTTGGCCTCGGGGTGGGCCGCCTCGCTCACCAGCTGCGCCGCCTCGTTGATCTCGAAGAGACCGAGGTCGGAACCGCCGGAGATGGAGAGCAGGACACCGCGGGCGCCGTCGATGGACGCTTCGAGGAGCGGCGAGGAGATCGCCATCTCGGCGGCGGCCACCGCGCGGTCGTCGCCGCGGGCCGAGCCGATCCCCATGAGCGCCGAGCCCGCCTCCGACATCACGGACTTGACGTCGGCGAAGTCGAGGTTGATCAGACCGGGGGTGGTGATGAGGTCGGTGATGCCCTGGACACCCGACAGCAGCACCTGGTCCGCGGACTTGAACGCGTCAAGCACGCTGACCTGGCGGTCCGAGATGGACAGCAGCCGGTCGTTGGGGATCACGATGAGGGTGTCGACCTCTTCGCGGAGCTCGGCGATGCCGTCCTCCGCCTGGTTCGCGCGGCGGCGGCCCTCGAAGGTGAACGGGCGGGTGACCACACCGATCGTGAGGGCGCCGAGCGAGCGCGCGATATTGGCGACGACGGGTGCGCCGCCGGTGCCGGTGCCGCCACCTTCGCCGGCGGTGACGAAGACCATGTCGGCCCCCTTGAGGACCTCCTCGATCTCCTCACGGTGGTCCTCTGCCGCCTTGCGACCGACTGCCGGGTTGGCTCCGGCCCCGAGGCCGCGGGTGAGTTCGCGTCCTACGTCGAGCTTGACGTCGGCGTCGCTCATCAACAGGGCTTGCGCGTCCGTGTTGATCGCGATGAACTCGACGCCCTTGAGGCCGACCTCGATCATTCGGTTGATGGCATTGACACCACCGCCGCCGACACCGATGACCTTGATGACTGCGAGGTAGTTCTGCGGTGCTGCCACGTCGAAGGCCTCTCGCCTCGAGTTACGTGTCGTCGCTTCGCGGTTGTAGCGCCGCGACGACTGATGCCGATGGGACGGTCCGAAACGCCGACCCAAACCCTGACGTTGAACTTCAGGGTTACCAGTGTGTCCGCTTCTTGGACTCTTCCGAACAGGACACTAAGTCGACAAGTGGCGCACGTTCAACGAACACGCCGAACCTCCCGTTTTTCTTTTCACCCTATGTGATCACCCATAGCGCTGACCAACCAGGGTGCTGGCCAGCGCAAATGCCCGTCAACTGCCCGACGCCGCAGGCGCGGTGGGTGCACTCACATCGAAGTACCCCGCCTTGGGAGCCGCTTTCATCAGAGCGGTGAGCGCACGCGCCTTGGCCGCGCCGTCCTCGCCGCTCCCCCACATCACCGTACGGCCGCCGCTCAACTGCAGGGAGATCGAGTCATACGAACGTACCCGGATCACCCTGGTGTCCTTGGCCACTTTCGCGGGAAGTTCCCTGCGGACCCGCACCGCTTCGAGGACGAGACGGCCGGTTCCGAAACGGCCGAGACTGGCCGACTGAGCCGCTGTCATTTTCAGCAGGGGTACGCCGGCGGGCGCCGTCCCCACCGTCGCGAAACGCACGCCCTTGACGTCCACTTCGATGAACTTTGCGCCCGTTTCGATCAGCAGAGCGGGGGTTCGCTCGATCACTTTCAGACTGATTCCGTGCGGCCATGAACGAACGACCTCGACCGAGTCGATACGCGGCAGTTTCTGCCGGAGCCTGGCCTCAATCCCGTCCGTGTCGACGGAAATCAGCGGCGCCCCGACCGGCACGGCCGCGGCGGTCTCCACCTGGGCGCGGGTGAGTACGCCGGTACCCGAGGTGCTCACCCGCTCGACCCGAAGCCAGTTCGAGCCGTACAGCACCCAGGTGCCGCCCGCGACCAGCACGGTCGCGACGATCAATACGATCATCAGCCACCGCTTGGGCAGCCGGAGCCGGAGCAGGCGGGCCAACGGCCCCCGAGGAGGGCGGCCGGACGCCGACTGCGGTCGTGCGTCACGCTCGGCGGTCGTCGGTCCGGCCACGCTCCCCTGCCTCCCTACGCCTTGCGGCGTGCTGCGATCGCCTCGTACACCATGCCGACCAGCAGCTCATCGGCGTCCCTGCGGCCGAACTCGGCGGCCGCGCGGGACATCTCGTACAGCCGGTGCGGATCGGCGAGCACCGGAAGCACATGACTCTGCACCCACTGGGGCGTGAGTTCGGCGTCGTCGACCAGCAGTCCGCCGCCGGCCTTCACCACCGGCTGGGCGTTGAGCCGCTGTTCGCCGTTGCCGATCGGCAGCGGGACATACGCGGCGGGAAGCCCGACGGCGGAGAGTTCGGCGACGGTCATCGCGCCCGCGCGGCAGAGCATCATGTCCGCCGCGGCGTACGCGAGGTCCATCCGGTCCACGTACGGTACCGGGATGTAGGGCGGCATTCCGGGCATGTTGTCCACGCGCGGCATCTCATTCTTGGGACCGACCGCGTGCAGGATCTGGATTCCGGAGCGCTGGAGCATCGGGGCGACCTGCTGCACCACCTCGTTGAGCCGGCGCGCGCCCTGCGAACCGCCGGAGACGAGCAGGGTCGGCAGGTTCGGGTCGAGCCCGAACGCGGCCCGCGCCTCCGGACGGACCCGGGCCCGGTCCAGGGTGGCGATGGTGCGGCGCAGCGGGATACCGATGTAGCGGGCGCCCCGCAGCTTGCTGTCCGGAGTGGAGACCGCCACCCCGGCCGCGTACCGCGAGCCGATCTTGTTGGCGAGGCCGGGCCTGGCGTTGGCCTCATGGACGATGATCGGCACCCCGAGCCGCTTGGCGGCGAGATAGCCGGGCAGGGCGACATAGCCGCCGAAGCCCACGACGCAGTCCGCCTTGGTGCGTTCCAGGATCTGCTCGGCGGCCTTGATGGTGCCGCGCAGCCGTCCGGGGACGGTGATCAGCTCGGGTGTGGGCTTGCGCGGCAGCGGTACGGCCGGGATCAGTCCCAGCTCGTACCCCCGCTCGGGTACGAGCCTGGTCTCCAGGCCGCGTTCCGTGCCGAGGGCCGTGATCCCCACGGTGGGGTCCTGCCTGCGCAGGGCGTCCGCGAGGGCGAGCGCCGGCTCGATGTGGCCGGCGGTCCCCCCACCGGCGAGTACGACATGCACCGAAATTCACCGCTCTCCGGACGGACGCTTCTTGACGCGCCGTCTCATCGTCTTCCATCTCACCCCGGGCCGTCTCATGGCCAGGGCCGCTTTCGCGGCGGGATCCTCTCGCGCGAACGCGATCAGCAGCCCGATAGCGAACATGGTCGGCAGCAGGGCCGACCCTCCGTAGGAGAACAGCGGGAGCGGGACTCCGGCGATCGGCAGCAGGCCGAGCACCGCACCGATGTTGACCACGGCCTGCACCGTGATCCAGGTGGTCACACCTCCCGCGGCGTACCTCACGAAGGGATCCTCCGTGCGTCCGGCCACGCGGATACCCGCATAGCCTAGAGCCGCGAACAGTGCGAGCACCGACAGCGTCCCCGCCAGACCCAGTTCCTCCCCGGTGATGGCGAAAATGAAGTCGGTGTGCGGTTCGGGCAGTTGGCCCCACTTTTCCACACTCGCGCCGAGGCCGGAACCGAACCATCCGCCGGAGGCGAGAGCATAGATTCCGTGCACCGCCTGCCAGCACTGTCCCTCAGGGCCCAGATCGATCGCGCCGACGCAGGAGAACCTGGACAGCCGGTTCGCGCTGGTCTTGATGAGCATGAAGCCGACCAGGGCGGCGACGCCGAGCACCCCGCCGAACAGCCGGGTGGGCGCTCCCGCCAGCCAGAGCAGCCCGAAGAGGATGGCGGTGAGAATGATCGCCGTACCCATGTCGCCGCCGAGCATGATCAGCCCGAGCAGCATGAAGGCGACCGGGACGAGCGGCACCAGCAGATGCTTCCACTGGGTCAGCAGCCGCCTGTCCTGCTTGCGGGCGAGCAGGTCGGCCCCCCACAGGATCAGCGCCAGTTTGCCGAACTCACTGGGCTGGAGCTGGAACGGGCCGCCCAGATAGATCCAGTTCTGGTTGCCGTTGACGGAACGCCCTATCCCGGGGATCTGGACGAGCACCATCAGGAAGACCGAGCCGACCAGCAGCGGGTAGGAGAACGCGCGGTGGAGCTTGATCGGCATCCTGGAGGCGAGCAGCAGCAGACCGGTGCCGAGGACCACCGCGACGAACTGCTTGCGGAAGAAGTACGTGCCCGGCAGTGACAGCTGCAAGGCGTAGATCATCGAGGCGGAGTAGACCATCACCAGGCCGAGCACGGTGATCAGCAGACCGCTGCCGAGGATCACGTAGTACGCGGTGAGGGGCCGGTCCCAGGCGCGGCGTGCCTGCTCGTAGAACCGCCGTGGTCCCGCGCCGCGGGGCCGGCGGGGAGCGCCGGTCCCGCCGCCCCTGCCGCGGGCGGGCGGGCGGCGTACGGCGGCGCCGGCGGCCCGGCCACGCAGCGCGAGCCCACGGCCGCGCACGGTCCCGCACGCCGCTGCCGCGTCCGCGCCCCCGTCAGGTCCTGAGTCCGCACCGGGCGCTCCCGCGACGGCAGGCGTGCCCGCCGGGCCCCAGCGGCGTACCAGGGGCCGCCGGGCCCGTCCCGCGGTGTCGTCGGCCGGCATCGTCGCTGTCCCCTCCAGTCATGCCTGGCGCGGCTGCCGGGGATCCGGGGCCTGCGGCGAGAACCGCCGGTGTCGCGGTCAGCACGGCACGGAGGCCGGGCCCGGTCAGACGTGCTCGGCGGCGAGTGCGCGTACCGCGTCCGCGAACGCCTCGCCTCGCTTGTTGTAGTTGGCGAACATGTCCATCGAGGCACAGGCGGGGGCCATCAGTACCGTGTCCCCCGGCTGCGCGAGCCGTGCCGCTTCGCGGACCGCCGCCGACATCGCCCCAGTGTCGGTCCGGTCGAGGTCCACGACCGGGACTTCGGGGGCGTGTCGCGCGAGGGCTTCCCGGATCAGCGCCCGGTCGGCGCCGATCAGGACCGCGCCGCGCAGCCGCCGCGCCGACGCGGCGACGAGCTCGTCGAACGTCGCGCCCTTGGCGAGGCCGCCCGCGATCCAGACGATCGGGTCGTAGGCCGCCAGGGACGCCTCCGCGGCATGGGTGTTGGTGGCCTTGGAGTCGTCGATGTAGGTGACGCCGCCGATGTCCGCGACCTGCTCGATCCGGTGCGGGTCGGGGCGGAAGGCGCGCAGCCCGTCGCGTACGGCCGCGGGCTCGACGCCGAAGGCGCGGGCCAGGGCCGCCGCCGCGAGGGCGTTGGCGATGTTGTGCGGGACCGGCGGGTTCACATCGGAGATCTGGGCGAGCTCCTGGGCCTGCTCGCGGCGGTTCTCGACAAAGGCGCGGTCGACCAGGATGCCGTCCACGACTCCGAGTTGGGACGGTCCCGGGGTGGCGAGGGTGAAGCCGATCGCCCGGCAGCCCTCCTCGACGTCGGCGGCGCGCACCAGGTCCTCGGTGGCCGGGTCGGCCGCGTTGTAGACGCAGGCGACGCTGTTGCCCTCGTAGATACGGCCCTTGTCGGCGACGTACGCCTCCATGGAGCCGTGCCAGTCCAGATGGTCGGGGGCGAGGTTGAGGACGGCCGCGGAGTGGGCGCGCAGGCTCGGCGCCCAGTGCAGCTGGTAGCTGGACAGCTCGACGGCGAGGACGTCGTACGTCTCCTCGCCGGTGACGGCGTCCAGCAGCGAGACGCCGATGTTGCCGACGGCGGCCGTACGCAGCCCCGCCGCCGCCAGGATCGAGGCGAGCATCCTGACGGTCGTGGTCTTGCCGTTGGTGCCGGTGACCGCGAGCCAGGGGGCCGCACCGGGGCCGCGCAGCCGCCAGGCCAGCTCGACATCGCCCCAGATCTCCACCCCGGCCGCCGCGGCGGCCGTGAAGAGCGGCTTGTCCGGCCGCCAGCCGGGAGCGGTGACGATCAGCTCGGTCGCCGCGGGCAGGGTCGCTCCGTCGCCGAGGCGCACGGTGATCCCCAGCTTCTCCAGCTCGGCGGCCTGCGCGCGGGCCCGTTCGTCGTCGCCGTCATTGACGACGGTGACCTCGGCACCGAGCTCACGCAGCACCCGGGCCGCCGGGATCCCGGAGACCCCGAGACCCGCGACGGTGACCCGCTTGCCGTGCCAGTTCACTTCTCGGCCGCCCAGCCCGCGTAGAAGAGCCCCAGACCCACGATCACGCACATGCCCTGGATGATCCAGAAACGGACCACCACCAGGACCTCCGACCACCCCTTGAGTTCGAAGTGGTGCTGGAGCGGTGCCATCCGGAAGACGCGCTTGCCGGTCATCCGGAACGAGCCGACCTGGATCACCACGGACATGGTGATCAGGACGAAGAGGCCGCCGAGGAGGGCCAGCAGGAACTCCGTACGGGAGCAGATCGCCAGTCCGGCGAGGGCGCCGCCCAGCGCGAGCGAACCGGTGTCGCCCATGAAGATCTTGGCGGGCGAGGTGTTCCACCACAGGAAGCCGAAGCAGGCGCCCATCAGCGCCGAGGCGACGACCGCCAGGTCGAGTGGATCACGTACCTCGAAACAGGCGTTGGGGTTGGTCAGGGTTCCCGCGTTGGCGCAGGACTCCTGGAACTGCCACAGGCCGATGAAGGTGTACGCGCCGAAGACCATCACCGAGGCGCCGGTGGCGAGGCCGTCCAGACCGTCCGTCAGGTTCACGCCGTTGGACATCGCGAGAATCATGAACAGCGCCCAGACCACGAACAGCACCGGGCCGATCGACCAGCCGAAGTCCGTGACGAACGACAGCTTGGTGGAGGCGGGGGTGTTGCCGCGGTAGTCGGCGAACTGGAGCGACAGCACCGCGAAGGCGATACCGACGATCAGCTGGCCCGCCATCTTGGCCTTGGCCCGCAGGCCCAGCGACCGCTGCTTCACGATCTTGATGTAGTCGTCGAGGAACCCGACGAGCCCCATGCCGGCCATCAGGAACAGGACCAGCACACCCGAGAACGTCGGGTCCTCGCCGGTGATCACCTTCGCCAGGGCGTAGGCGATCAGCGTGGCCAGGATGAAGGCGATGCCGCCCATGGTGGGCGTGCCCTTCTTGCTGCCATGGCTGCGCGGGCCGTCGTCCCGGATAAACTGCCCGTATCCCTTGCGGGCCAGGAGCTTGATCAGCAGCGGAGTGCCGATCAGGGTCAGGAAGAGCCCGATGGCTCCCGCGAAGAGGATCTGCCTCATCGGCCGGCGACCTCGCCCTCGCTGGCGTTCCCGAGCAGTGCCTGGGCGACCCGCTCGAGACCGACCGACCTGGAAGCCTTCACCAGCACGACGTCTCCCGGACGCAGTTCACTGCGCAACAGGTCGACCGCCGCCTGCGCGTCGGACACGTGCACCGACTCCTCACCCCACGAACCCTCGTTGTAAGCGCCCAGTTGCAGCCAGGACGCTTCCCTGCCCCCGACTGCCACGAGCTTGCTGACGTTGAGCCGGACGGCTAGCCGTCCGACCGCGTCGTGCTCGGCGAGCGAATCGTCACCCAGCTCGGCCATCGGGCCGAGCACCGCCCACGTACGGCCCCCCGTGGCCCGTGAGGCACCACCCATGGCGGCCAGCGCACGGAGCGCCGCTCTCATGGATTCGGGGTTCGCGTTGTAGGCGTCGTTGACGATCGTCACGCCGTCCGAGCGCTCGGTGACCTCCATACGCCAGCGGGAGAGGGTTCCCGCCTCGGAGAGCGCCACGGCGATCTCGTCGACGGACATGCCCAACTCATAGGCGACGGCGGCCGCGGCGAGCGCGTTCGACACGTGGTGCTCACCGTACAGCCGCAGCATCACGTCGCTGCACCCGGAGGGTGTCCGAAGCCGGAAAGCGGGCTGTCCGGTCTCGGTGAGGCGGACGTTCTCTGCCCGTACGTCTGCTTCGTCTGACTCTCCGAAGAGGACGGTACGGGCCTTCGTGCGCGATGCCATCGCGCGGACGAGGGGGTCGTCGGCGTTGAGCACGGCGACGCCGCCCTCGTCCGCCGACGGCAGGGACTCCACCATTTCGCCCTTGGCCTGGGCGATCTGCTCGCGGCCGCCGAACTCCCCGATGTGGGCGGTGCCGACGTTCAGTACGAGGCCGATCCTGGGCGGGACGAGTCCGGTGAGGTAGCGGATGTCGCCGATGTAGCGCGCGCCCATTTCGAGGACGAGGTAGCGGGTGTCCTCGACGGCACGCAGCGCGGTCAGCGGCAGACCGATCTCGTTGTTGAGATTCCCGGCCGGCCAGACCGTGGGTCCGCTGCGCTGGAGCAGCTGGGCGATCAGATCCTTGGTGCTGGTCTTGCCGGCCGAGCCGGTGAGCGCGACGGCGGTGGCGCCGAGGCGTTCGACGACGGTGCGCGCGAGGGCACCGAGGGCCTGTACGACATCGTCGACCACGATGGCGGGCACGCCGACGGGGCGGGTGGCCAGCACGGCCACCGCGCCCGCCTGGACGGCGGTCACCGCGTAGTCGTGCCCGTCGACGCGCTCGCCGGCGAAGGCGGCGAAGAGACTGCCGCTCTCCACCGTGCGGGAGTCGATGACGACGGGTCCGGTGACCCGGACGGACTGATCCGGTATGTCGTGCGGCTGCCCGCCGACGATGGCGGCGATCTCGGCGAGAGAGAGGGCGATCACTGGGTCATCCCTGACTGTTGTTCTCGTGACGGGGCTCGTGACGGAGGGAGCGCTCGATGGCCTCGCGCAGGACCTGGCGGTCGTCGAAGGCCCGTACCACTCCGGCGATGTCCTGGCCCTGCTCATGGCCCTTGCCGGCGATCAGCACGGTGTCGTCGGCCCGGGCGCGGGAGACGACGGTGGCGATGGCGGAGGCGCGGTCGGCCTCCACCAGGACGTCGCCGCGCTCGTGGATCGGCACCTCGGCGGCGCCGGCGAGCATCGCGGCGAGGATCGCGAGCGGGTCCTCGGAACGGGGGTTGTCCGAGGTCAGTACGGCGGTGTCGGCGAGCCGGGCGGCGGCCGCGCCCATCGGCCCGCGCTTGGTCTCGTCGCGGTCGCCACCGCAGCCGAGGACGATGTGCACCTTGCCCCGGGTGACCTTGCGCAGGGAGCGCAGGACCGATTCGACGGCGTCCGTCTTGTGGGCGTAGTCGACGACGGCGAGATAGGGCTGGCCCGCATCCACGCGCTCCAGCCTCCCCGGTACCCCGGGGACCGCCGCGATGCCGTCGGCGGCGGTCTGCGGGTCGATCCCGGCCACGGCCAGGGTGACGACCGCGGCCAGGGTGTTGGCGACGTTGAACGGCCCAGGCAGCGGCGCCTCGGCGCTGACCCGCTCGCCCTTGGGACCGACCACGGTGAACGTGGACCCGTGCGAGCCGACCTCGACGTCCTCGGCGCGCCAGTCGGCGTCCGGATGGCCCTCGGCGGAGAAGGTGGTGACCGGGACGGTCGCCTCGTCGACGAGGCGGCGGCCGTACGGGTCGTCGAGGTTCACGACGCCGGTCCTGGAACGCAGCGGGGTGAACAGCTGCGCCTTCGCCTGGAAGTAGTCCTCCATGCCGGAGTGGAACTCCATGTGCTCCGGGCTGAGGTTGTTGAAGACGGCCACGTCGAACACACAGCCGTCGACCCGGCCGAGCACCAGGGCGTGGCTGGAGACCTCCATGGCGACCGACTCGACGCCGCGCTCCCGCATGACGGCGAAGAGGGCCTGTAGGTCGGTGGCTTCCGGAGTGGTGCGCTCCGACTTGATGCGCTCGTCCCCGATCCGCATCTCCACGGTGCCGATCAGGCCGGTACGGTGGCCCGCTCCGCGCAGCCCGCCCTCGACGAGATACGCCGTGGTGGTCTTGCCCGAGGTGCCGGTGATGCCGATCTGGAGCAGATCGGCGCCGGGGCGGCCGTAGATCTCCGCGGCGAGCTCTCCCATACGCCCCCGCGGGTCGGGGACGACGAGGACCGGCAGTCCGGTGGCCGTGGCCCGGTCGACGCCCGCCGGGTCGGTGAGGATCGCGGCCGCGCCGAGGTCCGCCGCCTGGGCGGCGAAGTCGGCGCCGTGGAAGCGGGCGCCGGGCAGAGCGGCGTACACGTCCCCGGGGCGTACCGCCCGCGAGTCGTGCGTGATGCCGGTCGCTTCTCCGGGGCCCGTACCCTCCCCCTCCCCCGGGGCCTCGGCGCCCAGCCGGGCGGCCAGCTCCGCGAGGGAGGTCGGGCGTACCCGGTCCGGACGGGGCGTCCCAGGCTGGTTCACAGGGGCGTCCTCAGGGGTGGTTCTGTACTGATCAGCGTGTGGCACGGCGGTGAGCGTACCGGGCTCTGCGGGCCGCGAGCCACGTGAGGGGGGCTCGTGCGCGGCGGGGTCACGGTGGTTCCCGGAATCGGGGGTGATCGTTGTCACTGGGTCTTTCCCTGGGGTCACTCGCCGGGTTTGAAGGTGACCGGCAGCCGGGCGGGTTCACTGCCGGTCGGAGCGACCTGCAGCGTCTTGAGAGCGAACTCCATGACCTTCTTGTAGATGGGTCCGCAGATCTGTCCGCCGAAGTAACTGCCCTTGGTGGGGTTCTGGATGGCGCAGTAGACGGTGATCTGCGGGGCGTCGGCGGGCGCGAAGCCCGCGAAGGAGGCGGTGTACCCCTTGTAGCGGCCCAGCTCGGGGTCGACCCGGTTGGCCGTACCTGTCTTGCCCGCGACGCGGTAGCCGGGGATGCGGGCCTTGGTGCCCGTACCCTCCTCGTTGCCGACCACCGACTCCAGCATGGCGGCGACGGTCTTCGCGGTCTTCTCGCTGACCACGCGGGTCTTCTTGGGGGCAGGCGCCGCGGTGAAGCGCCCGTCGGGGCCCTTCGTACCGCGGATCAGCGTGGGTTCGATCCGTACGCCGCCGTTGGCGATGGTCGAGTAGACCGAGGCGGCCTGCATCGCGTTGAGGGAGAGGCCCTGGCCGAACGGGATCGTGTACTGCTGCGAGGTGGACCAGTCCTGCGGCTTGGCGAGGATGCCCTGCGTCTCGCCGGGGAAGCCGAGACCGGTCGGGCGGCCGATGCCGAATTTGCTCAGATACGAGTGGAGGACGCTGTTGGCCTCGGGCTGGGTCTTGCCGAGCTGGCCGGACGCCAGGATGGTGCCGATGTTGCTGGACTTGGCGAGGACGCCGTTGAGCGTCAGGTACCAGGTGGGGTGGTCGATGTCGTCCTTGAAGAGCCGGTCGCCGCGGTGCAGCCGGTTGGGCACGACGACATGGGTGCCGGGGGTGGCGGCCTTCTCCTCCAGTACGGCGGCCATGGACATCACCTTGCTGGTGGAGCCCGGTTCGTACACGTCCTGGAGCGCCGCGTTGCCCATGGAGGCCGCGTTGGCCTCGGAGAGGTCGTTGGGGTCGAAGCCCGGGGCGTTGGCCATCGCGAGGACCTCGCCGGTCCTGGTGTTCTGGACCATCACATAGCCGCGGTCCGCCTGCGACGCCCGCACCTGGTCCGCGATGGCCTGCTGGGCGGCCCACTGGATGTCCCGGTCGATGGTCAGCTCGATGTCGGAGCCGGGCACCGCGGGCTTCTCCCGCGAGCTCGCGGTGGGGACGCGGCGGCCACCGGACTGCGCGTACGTGACCTCGCCGTCCTTGCCCGCCAGCTCCTCGTCGAGCATGGACTCCACACCGCCGGCGCCGCGCCCGGCGGCGTTGACGTACCCCAGTATCCCCGCGGCGAGCTCACCGTTGGGGTACACCCGTTTGCTGCTGGGCTCCTGGAAGACACCGGCCAGCACATTGACGCCCGGGCCGCCGGCCGCCTTGTCCTTGGCCGCCTTCGCGGCCAGCACTCCCCTGAGGTCCTTGATCTGGTTCCACACCTGCGGGGTCTGGCGGCGGGCCAGCACCGTGTAGCGCGACTTGGGGACCGTGAGCTTCTTCACCAGGGCACCGCCGTCCACCCCGAGGATCGGGGAGAGCAGCGCGGCCGCCTGCTCGGCGGCGTCCGGGGCCTTGCTGGTGCCGGGGGTGAACATCAGCGGGTCGGCGGTGATGTCGTACGCGTCGACGCTGTCGGCGAGGGCGATCCCGGAGCGGTCGGTGATCTCTCCGCGCTCCGCCGCGATCTTGTGGCTGAGATACCGGTTCTTCTCCGCCTTGGCGGCGTACGCGCTCGCGTCGACGGCCTGCACCTGGAGCAGCCGGACGACGAACGCCAGCATGACGAGCGTCAGGCCGAGGCTGACCAGCCGCAGCCGGGGGCGGGGGCTGCCCAGCCGGATCCGGCGCGCTCCACGCGGCGCCGAGGCCGGGCGGCGGGCGGCGGGCCGGGCGCGTCCGCCGTTGCCGGGGCGCGCGGGGCCCGGCACCCGGCGGCGCGGTGGTTCCTTGGGGGGCACTGCGTCACCTGCCGGAGGTCGTCGGGGCCGGCTTGCCGGATGTCTGTGCGGAGGCGGACGGGGAGACGGAAGGCGAGGCGGGCACCGGAGCACCGGCCGGGCGGGAGGCCGGGGGCGACACCGGAACCGGCAGGACGGGCGCGGGCCAGCGCGCCGCGGGCGGCGCCGCCCCCATGACCGACGGCTGTACGGGGGGCAGCGCCTCGGCCTCGTGCGGGGAGCCGCTGACCGTACCGTCGGGGTTGAGGAAGGCGGGGCTGCCGCCGGGCACCATGCCGAGCCGGCGGGCCCGGCGCTCCAGGGCGTACGGCGCGGAGAGGTCGTCCACGTCCCGCTGGAGCGCCTGCTCCTGGTCGGTGAGGTCGGTGGTCCGCTTCTTGAGCTCGCTCAGCTGGAACGAGCCCTCGTTGAGGGAGGAGTTCAGCAGCAGCAGGGTGATCAGGCCGCCGCCTAGGAGCAGCACGACCAGCAGGACGAAGGGCGTGCGGGCCGCCGAGCTGGCCCCGGAGGGCATCAGCCGGGCGAGCCGGGCGGCCCGCCCCTTCAACTGCTTGGCCGGTCCGCTCACAGAACGTCCTCCCGGATCCGCTGCGCCCCCCGCAGCCGGGCGGGGGCCGCGCGGCGGTTCTCGGCGACCTCTTCCTCCGTGGGGAGCTCGGCGCCGCGGGTGAGCAGGGTGAGGCGGGGCTGATAGCGCTCGGGGACGACGGGCAGGCCGGGCGGCGCGGTGTTGGCGGCGCCCGCCGCGAAGACCTGCTTGACCAGCCGGTCTTCCAGCGAGTGGTACGAGAGGACGGCCATCCGGCCGCCGACGGCGAGGGTCTTCACGGCCGCGGGGATCGCCTGCTCCAGGACGGACAGCTCGCCGTTGACCTCGATGCGCAGGGCCTGGAAGGTGCGCTTGGCGGGGTTGCCCCCGGTGCGCTTGGCGGCCTGCGGCAGGGCGTCGCGGATCAGCTCGACGAGCCGGGCGCTGTAGGTGAAGGGCTCCTTCTCGCGCTCCTTGACGACCGCGGAGACGATCCGCTTGGCCTGCTTCTCCTCGCCGTACGCGCGCAGGATCCGCACCAGTTCGCCGGGCGGATAGGTGTTGAGGACCTCGGCGGCGCTGACCCCGGCCGTCTGGTCCATCCGCATGTCGAGCGGGGAGTCCTGGGCGTAGGCGAAGCCGCGGTCCGTCTCGTCGAGCTGCATGGAGGAGACACCGAGGTCGAACAGGACGCCCTGGACCCGGGGGATCCCCAGCCGGGCGAGGACCTCGGGCAGCTCGTCGTACACGGCGTGCACGAGGGTGGCCCGGTCGCCGAACGGGGCGAGCCGCTCACCGGAGAGCCGCAGCGCCTCCTTGTCCCGGTCGAGCGCGACCAGCCGTACGGAGGGGAACGTGGCGAGCAGTGCCTCGCTGTGCCCGCCGAGGCCGAGGGTGCAGTCGACGACGACCGCTCCCGGCTCGGCGAGGGCGGGGGCCAGCAGGTCCAGGCACCGCTGGAGCATCACAGGGACATGGCGGACGTCGTTCATGCGCGCCCCTCACGGAGGTCGGGGCGGCCGCCGGGCTCGGCACAGCCGCAGGGCTCGGGACGGCGTTCCGCGGGCGCACGGCTTTCCATGACTCGCTCGCTGCGCTCGCTCATGCGCCCTCTCAGGTCCGGCGCGGCCGTACGTACTGCCTGGTCCCCGCCCGCTCAGAAGGGGAGGTGGTCCGCCGGCGCCGGAAAGGGGCGTCGGCCGACCGGCGAGCGGGAGGAGGCCGAGCCGCACGTACGCCGCACACGCGGGGAAATCGGGATGTGTTCGCGAGGTGTCCGTGAACTTCGCGTCACTTTAGTCCACAGGCCCTTGCGGTCAATCAACCGGCCAGCGCGTCGCACGGGTCACTCGTCAGAGGGTCATAAACAGCACAGTTCGCCCGTTCGGACGACACCCATTCGCCCCTGTGGGTTAGCTCACAACAAGCCATGTTGATGTTCTTTGTCCTGTCCCACAGCAGGCTTCACCGTCACGTGACCATTACCGTCATAGGTATGTCGACTTCCGCACACTTCCCCGCAGAGCCCGCCGGGGCTCCCGCCGGTGCGGCCCGCACCGGCGGGACGGTCACCGACCGGCTCATCGAGGCAAACCACCGCTACGCCGCCGGGTTCGGCGACCCGGGGATGGACGCGCGACCCGTGCTGCAGGTCGCCGTCGTCGCCTGCATGGACGCCAGGCTCGACCTGCACGACGCCCTGGGGCTTTCCCTCGGTGACTGCCATACCATTCGCAACGCGGGCGGCGTGGTCACCGACGACGTCATCCGCTCCCTCACCATCAGCCAGCGGGCGCTGGGCACTCGCAGCGTCGTCCTCATTCATCACACCGGCTGCGGCCTGGAAAGCCTCACCGAGGAATTCCGGCACGAACTGGAGATGGAGGTCGGACAGCGGCCCGCCTGGGCCGTGGAGGCGTTCCGCGACGTCGACCAGGATGTACGGCAGTCGATGCAGCGCATCAGGACCTCACCCTTCCTGCCGCACACGGATGACATACGCGGGTTCGTGTTCGACGTGAAGACGGGCCTGTTGAGGGAGATCGACCCGGCCGGCTGAGGGCGAGGCCGGACAAGAAAAACGGCAAATCCGACTTACCGTACCCACTTATCCACAGGCGAGTGACACGAAGCGGTAACGGCAACAAGAATGCGTCTGTGACAGCGTTCCGGAACCTTCCGGAGGCGGTGTCCGTGTTTCGGGGTGGGCCGGGCCGTCTGATGAGCATCGGCCCGTAGTAAGGGCCGAGGAGGGCCGGGTGACGACCTATGACGATCGAGCGAGCCTCACTGATCTGACCACCACAGCGGAGCGTGTCCGCACATCGGTGGAGGGTGTGATCGAGGGCAAGCCTGAGGTCGTACGGCTTTCGCTGACCGTGCTGCTCGCCGAGGGACATCTTCTGATCGAGGATGTCCCCGGCGTGGGCAAGACCATGCTGGCCAAAGCGCTCGCGCGCTCCATCGACTGTTCGGTGCGGCGTATTCAGTTCACCCCCGACCTGCTGCCGTCCGACATCACCGGGGTGTCGATCTACGACCAGCAGCGGCGGGACTTCGAGTTCAAACCGGGCGCGATCTTCGCCCAGATCGTGATCGGCGACGAGATCAACCGCGCCTCGCCCAAGACCCAGTCCGCGCTGCTGGAGTCGATGGAGGAGCGCCAGGTCACCATCGACGGGCAGACCTACGAACTGCCCAGCCCCTTCATGGTGGTGGCCACGCAGAACCCCGTGGAGATGGAGGGCACGTATCCGCTGCCCGAGGCGCAGCGCGACCGCTTCATGGCCCGGGTGTCGATCGGCTACCCGAGCCCGGAGGCCGAGCTGCAGATGCTGGACGTTCATGGCGGGATCTCGCCGCTGGACGACCTCCAGCCGGTGGCCCACGCGCACGACATCGTGAAGCTGATCGACGCGGTGCGCACGGTCCATGTCGCCGATTCCGTACGGCGGTACGCCGTCGAACTGGTCGGGGCGACCCGTAACCACCCGGATCTCAGACTCGGGGCGTCGCCGCGCGCGACGCTCCATCTGCTGCGCGCCGCCAAGGCCTCCGCCGCGCTGAGCGGGCGGGAGTACGCACTGCCCGACGATGTGCAGGCCCTGGCGGTGGCGGTGCTGGCGCACCGTCTGCTGCCCACGGCCCAGGCACAGCTGAACCGGCGTACCGCCGAGCAGGTCGTGCTGGAGATCCTGCAGCGCATCCCCGTGCCCACCGCGGACGGCGGCCACGGTGCGGGACGTCCGGCGCCCGGCGCCCGGATCTACGGCCAGCAGCCCGGCGCACGGCGGCTGTGATGGCAGCCGGGGGGCCGGTCACCCCGGACGGCGAGGACGGGGGCGGGCTGCGGGCCGCGCTGTCCGGACTGACCACCCGCGGCCGGTCGTTCCTCGCCGCCGGGGTCGCGGCGGCTGTCTGCGCCTTTGTCCTGGGCCAGTCCGATCTGCTGCGGGTCGGGTTCCTGCTCGCCGTGCTGCCGCTGATCTGTGTGGCGGTCCTGTACCGCACGCGCTACCGGGTCGCGGGCAGCAGGCGGCTGTCGCCCTCCCGGGTGCCCGCGGGGTCCGAGGCGCGGGTGCATCTGCGGATGGACAACGTGACGCGTATGCCCACCGGTCTGCTGATGCTCCAGGACCATGTGCCGTACGTGCTCGGCCCGCGCCCCCGGTTCGTACTGGACCGGGTGGAGCCGGGCGGCCGCCGCGAGGTGTCGTACCGGGTCCGGTCGGATCTGCGCGGGCGCTATCCGCTCGGACCGCTCCAGCTGCGGCTGAACGACCCCTTCGGGATGTGTGAGCTGACCCGCTCGTTCAGCGCGTACGACACCCTGACCGTCATCCCGCGCACCGAACCGCTGCCGCCGGTGCGGCTCGCGGGCGAGTCCTCGGGATACGGGGACGGACGGCAGCGCTCGCTGTCGCTGGCCGGCGAGGACGATGTGATCCCGCGCGGCTACCGGCACGGCGACGATCTGCGCCGGGTGCACTGGCGCTCCACGGCCCGCTACGGCGAGCTGATGGTGCGCCGCGAGGAGCAGCCGCAGCGGGCCAGGTGCACGGTGCTGCTGGACACCCGGCAGCTCGCCTACGAAGGCGCTGGCCCGGACTCGGCGTTCGAATGGGCGGTGTCGGGCGCGGCCTCCGCGCTGGTGCACATGCTGGAACGGGGCTTCGCGGTACGGCTGTTGACGGACACGGGCAGTTCGGTGCCCGGCGCGGGGGCCGAGGGCTTCGCCGGGGCGACCCAGGACTCCGCCGACTCGGCCGGACTGATGATGGACACCCTCGCGGTCGTCGACCACTCCGACGGGGCGGGCCTCTCCCGTGCGTACGACGTACTGCGCGGCGGCACCGAAGGGCTGCTGGTGGCCTTCTTCGGTGATCTGGACGAGGCACAGGCCGCCGTGGCGGCAAGGATGCGGCTGCGCAGCGGCGCCGCCGTCGCCTTCGTGCTCGACAGCGACGGGTGGGCGCAGGGCGGCGAGCCCGGCGACCGCGCCGAGGCGCGGCTGCGGCAGCTGCGGGAGGCCGGCTGGACGGCCCTCCCCGTGACCTCGGGGGCGGCGCTGCCCGACCTGTGGCGGCAGGCCGCGCGGCAGCGCTCCGAATCGGCCGTCGCGGGCGGTTCGACAGGCTTCTCCGGAGGATGGTCATGAGCGGTCGTGGAAGGCTGGCGCTGTGCTCCTTCGCCGCCACGCTGATGGCGGCGGGCGCTCTGATCCCGCTGGTCAAGCCGGACGCCTGGCTGGTGCACGCCGCGATCATGGTGGCGGTCATGGGCGGGGTGGGGGCGCTGGCCCGGCGGGTTCCGCTGGCGCGGGCGCTGACGGTGGCGCTCCAGGCCGTCGCTGCCCTGCTGATGCTCACGGTGGTCTTCGCCGGCGATCAGGCGTTCCTCGGCATCGTCCCGACGCCCGAGGTCTTCGAGCAGTTCGGCCGGCTCCTGACGGCGGGCGGCGAGGACGTCGGACGGTATTCGATCCCGGCGCCGCCGACCGACGGCATCAGGCTGATGCTGATCGGCGGCGTGCTGGTCATCGGGCTCGCGGTGGACGCGCTCGCGGTGACCTTCCGCAGCGCGGCCCCGGCCGGGCTGCCGCTGCTCGCGCTGTACTCGGTCGCCGCGGGGCTCTCCGGCGGGGCCGGGGGCGGGCTGTGGTTCCTGGTCGCGGCCGCCGGCTATCTGCTCTTGCTGCTGGCCGAGAGCCGGGACCGGCTCTCCCAGTGGGGCCGGGTGTTCGGCGGCGCGCCGCGCACGCAGGGCCGGGTCTCGGGCGGTCTGGACTCGGCGGGCGGCTCCGCGCTCGCCCCGGTCCGTACCGGCCGCCGGATCGGTGTGGTGGCGCTGGGGATAGCGCTGGCGGTGCCGGCGGCGCTGCCCGCCCTGGACGGCGGACTGCTGGGCGGCACGGGGAACGGGAAAGGCTCGGGGGTGGGCGGCGGGGGCACCATTTCCGCGGTGAACCCGCTGGTCTCGCTCCAGGACAATCTGAACCAGCCGGAGGACCGCGAGGCGCTGCGCTACAAGACCAACGCGGAGAACACCCAGAACTTGTATCTGCGGATCATGTCGCTGGACAAGTTCGACGGGGCGTCCTGGCGGTTCTCGCAGCGCAATGTGGAGGACGTCCCCGACCGGCTGCCCGGGGTGCCGGGTCTGGACGGCGATGTCGGCACCACCGAGATCACGACCGCCATCTCGGCCGCCGGCTGGTACCGGCAGAACTATCTGCCGATGCCCTATCCGGCGACCAATGTGAAGATCGACGGACGCTGGCGCTTCGAGCCCACGGGCCGGACGCTGGTGGGCGACCGCGGGCAGTCGACGCGGGGCGCGCAGTACGAGGTCGGCAGTCTGCTGGTGAACCCGACCAGGGAGCAGCTGGCCTCGGCGCCCGCTCCCCCGTCCGCCATTCAGCGTGAATACACCCAGGTTCCGGCGATCCTGCCGGACGTGGTGAAGTCGACCGCGCTGGACATCACGGCGGGGGCGACGAGCAACTACGAGAAGGCCGTCAAGCTGCAGGACTGGTTCGCGGTGGACGGCGATTTCACGTATGACACCCAGGTGAACTCGGGCACCGGGGTCATGGCGATCACCAACTTCCTGAAGGACAAGGAAGGCTTCTGCGTCCACTTCTCCTTCACGATGGCCGCGATGGCCCGCACGCTGGGCATTCCGGCGCGGGTCGCGGTGGGCTTCACCCCGGGCACCCCGCAGGCGGACGGCAGCATGTCCGTCGGGCTGCGGGACGCGCACGCCTGGCCCGAGCTGTACTTCGAAGGGGTCGGGTGGACGCGGTTCGAACCGACCCCGAGCCGGGGCAGCGCGCCCTCCTACACCCTGCCGGAGGCGCCGTCCGACGGGCCGAGCGACGCGGCGCAGCCCGACGCCAGCACCTCGGCCGCACCGTCCTCGGCGCCGTCCGTCTCGGACAGCTGCCCGGCACAGGAACGGCGGCTGGGTGAGTGCGACGCGGCCACGGCCGACGGGGCGCTGCCCCCGGCGGACGGGGGCTTCCCGTGGAAGACGGTGCTCTGGGTCCTCCTGGGCGTGCTGGCGGCGGCCCTGCTGCTGTCGCTGCCCCTGCTGTGGCGGATCTGGATCCGGGCCCAGCGGCTGGGCTCCGGTGGACGTGCGCCGGCGGATACCACGGCGCGGACGCTCGGAGCCTGGCGAGAAATCACCGATACGGCCTGGGATCACGGCATCCTGCCGGACGATTCGCAGACGCCCCGGAAGGCGGCGGCCAGGATCGTGCGGCTGGGCCGGCTCGCGGGACCGCCGGCCGAGGCGGTGCACCGGGTGGCCGGCGCGGTGGAGCAGGTGCTGTACGCGCCGGATCCACGGCCCGCGACGGGTCTCGCCGATGACGCCCGGCGGGTCCGGGAGGGACTGGGAGTCTCGGCCGGCGAGTGGATCCGTCTGCGCGCACTTCTCGCCCCGCGCTCGTCCAAACGGGTGATATGGGCCGCCTCGGAGCGCTGGGCGGCGCTCGCGGCCCGCTGGGAAAGCCGTCCGGACCTCCTCCGGTGGACGGCCGTGACCCGCCTGCTCCCCTCCCGGCAGCGCGGCTGACGGCGGAGGGCCGAGGGCAGACGGCTGAGGGGCGAACGCGTCGCGCGTTCGCCCCTCAGCCGTACTGGCTCAACTGGCTCGATCTGAGAACCTCAGGGCCTTACTGGCCCTGTTCGTCACGGCGGCGCTGCCACCGCTGCTCGATCCGGTTCATCATCGAGCGACGTGGCCTGGGATGTCGTCGGTCGGCCGTACTGCCGCCCGTCGCGTGTTGCTCGCCCGGTTTGGGCGCCTTGCGCCAGCCGGTGACCGCCAGGACCGCACAGCCCAGCATGACGAGGAACCCCACCACGCTGATCCAGATCTGCTGGGCGACCATTCCGGCCATGAGGAGCGCGATACCTACCAGGAAGCCGGCGACCGCCTGATAGACCCGTCGCCGGGTGTATGTACGCAGCCCGCTTCCCTCAAGCGCTGTCGCGAACTTGGGATCTTCGGCGTACAGCGCTCGCTCCATTTGCTCGAGCATTCGCTGCTCGTGCTCCGAGAGCGGCACGGAGTCCTCCTAGTCGTCGGTCGCGGGGGGCGACCGGTATGCGGCCCCTTCAAGGATAGGCAGGGAATCGCCCCCGTGAAACCCGCCCTCAACGCCATTTCGCTATTCCGGGCCGCCATGTCGGCTCGGCCGCTGAGGCGTTGATTCCCCAACCTTCGATCCGTCATGCCGGATGGTGTACCCCGATCATACGGCGCCGAGCGCTCCGCTGGGGGGCCTGTGGCGCACTCCATGCGCGGCTACGTCGCTGATCAGCCACGCGATCAGCGCTCCTGGCGGCCTTCCGAGGGCCTCCGGACGGCTTCCGGATCGCTTCCCGAGCGTTTCCTGAGCATGTCCCGAGCGGCGGCCGGCCGCACGCGGTCAGCCGCGCTTCTCGCCCAGGACATGCAGCTGGGTGGCGACGGAGTGGAACGCGGGCAGCTCGGCGGCCGCCGCCTCCAGCTTCAGCAGGGCGTCCAGCGCCCCCGGCTGGGTGTCCACCAGGCCGCCGGGGACCAGGTCGGAGAAGACCCGTACGCCGTGCACGGCCCCGACCCGCAGACCGGCCGCGCCGACCAGGTCGGTGAGCTGCTCCGCGCTGAAACGCCTGGGCACCGGGTCGCCCTCGCCCCAGCGTCCCGCCGGGTCGGTCAGCGCCTGCCTGGCCTCGTTGAAGTGGCCGGCCAGCGCCCTGGCCAGCACGGCGCCGCCCAGGCCCGCGGCGAGCAGGCTGAGCGCCCCGGCCGGGCGGAGCGCCTCGACGGCGTTCCGCACGCCCTCGGCCGGGTCGTCCACGTACTCCAGGACGCCATGGCACAGCACGGCGTCGAAGCCGCCGCGCTCGACCACGTCGAAGAGACCGTGGATGTCTCCCTGCACGCCACGGACCCGCTCGGCGACGCCCGCCTCCGCCGCCCGGCGCTCCAGCGCGAAGAGCGCGTTCGGACTGGGGTCGACCACCGTCACCCGGTGCCCCAGACGGGCGACGGGCACCGCGAAGTTGCCCGTGCCCCCGCCGGTGTCGAGCACATCCAGGGTGTCCGTCCCCGCCACCTTGGCCCGGCGGTCGAGCGCGTCCTTGAGGACCTCCCAGACCACGGCGGTACGGAGGGAGCCGCGGGGGCGCGATGACGTCTCCCCACCGAAGGCGGGGGATGGGTCCGACACGGCAGTTGACTCCTCGGCGCGGTGCCGCCCCTGGTGGCGGGGCGTGAACGGTGCAGGTTCCGCCCACCCTATTGCCTCGGCCGTCCGTCCCGGTCACCCAGCGGCATCGCCCCGGCGTGGCTCGTCGGACCTGGGCCGGGGCAGCGCCGGGTCGAGCGCCAGCAGCCGTTCCACCAGGCGCAGGAACAGGGCCGCGTCGCGCAGCAGATCGTCGGCGTCGCGGTGGCCGGCCGCGCCCCGTATGCCCGCCTCGGCGCGCGCCCTGCGTGTGGCGCCCGAGGCGAAGAGGGCGCTCCATTCGGACAGCTCGGGCGCGATCTCGGGGAGGACCTCCCAGGCGCTTCTGATGCGCCTGCGCCGCTGTGTGGTGGTCTCCGGGCGGCCGCGGGCCGCCAGCACCGCGGCGGCGGTGCGCAGGGCGGCGAGATGGGCGGTGGCGTAGCGCTCGTTCGGAGTGTCCAGGGCGGCGGCCTCGTCGAGTCCGCCGCGGGCCTGGGCGAGCAGATCGAGGGCGGCGGGCGGCGCCGTGGCCCGCCGCAGGACGGGGTGGACATCGCTCGGCGGTCCGGTCAGTGAGGGGGCAGGGCCGCCAGTAGGGCGCCGGTGCGCGGCACCGGCGTGCGAGCTGGCCATGACGAACCTCCTGTCGTCGTGTGACGGCGCTGTGGCCGTATGTGTCCATCCTGAAGGGCCCCACTGACAATCGGCCCTGACCTGCGGCTTTGCTTCGCTCGCACGTTCGGAGTAGTTTTTGCACTGACTGGTCAGTACAAAAATCCGACAGTGGTGAGGGTGAGGGCACGTGGACAACCAAGTCGACGGCCGGGACGGCGCCGCGGCCGTCACCGCGGAGGACTTCGGGCTCAAGGGCCCGCGTGGCTGGGCGTTCCGCCATGTCCGGGTCCATGCCGGGCCCGGCACGGTCGTCGCGATCGAAGGCCCCTCGGGCTCCGGCCGTACCTGTCTGCTCCTCGCGCTCACCGGCCGGATGCGCCCCACCGAGGGCCGCGCCGACGTCGGCGGTCTGCCGCTGCCGCGCGGCATGGCCGCCGTACGCCGGATCAGCGCCCTCGGCCCGGTCCCCGGCGTCAGCGATCTCGATCCGGCCCTGACCCTCGCCGAGCATCTGCGCGAACGCGCCCTGCTCCAGCGGCGGTTCGGCGGACGCCTGCGGGCCCTGCTGCGGCCACGCGCCGAGCGGGCCGCCGAGGCACGCGGCCGGATCGACGCCGCACTGGCGGCGGCGGGACTCGACACGGCCACCCTGCCGAAGGGCGAGCGCACCTCGGTGCGCGACCTGGAGCGGCTGGAGGCGCTGCGCCTCTCGGTGGCCCTCGCGCTGATCGGCCGGCCACGGCTGCTGGCCGTCGACGATCTGGACCTCAAACTCTCCGACGCCGACCGCGCCGAGGCCTGGAGGCTGCTGCGGTCCGTCGCCGACGGCGGCACGACCGTGCTCGCCGTGTGCAGCCAGGCGTCCGAGGACGCGGACACCGTCATCCGTACGGACGAGCGCGCCGGGAAGCCCGCGGAGCACACCACGGACGGCACCGCGAAGACCACCACACAGACCGAGGAGGGTGCAGCCGATGCGCTCGCCGAGACTCGCCGCGCTTGAGCTGAAGCGGTTCGGCAGGGGAAGGCTGCCGCGCGCCGCGCTCGTCGCGATCACGCTGCTGCCGTTGCTCTACGGCGCGCTCTATCTCTGGTCCTTCTGGGATCCGTACGGCCGGCTCGACCGGATACCCGTCGCGCTCGTCAACGACGACCGGGGCGCCACCGCCGGGGGACAGAAGATCACGGCCGGCGACGAGATCACCCGTGGTCTGCGCGACAGCGAGGTCTTCGACTGGCACGAAGTGAGCGCGGCCGAGGCCCGCGCGGGCGTGGAGAACGGCTCGTACTACCTCTCCCTGACCATGCCCGCCGACCTCAGCCGGCGGATCGCCTCCAGTTCCGGCGACGTGCCCGAGACCGGCGCGCTCCAGGTGCGTACGAACGACGCCAACAACTACATCGTCGGCCAGATCTCCCGGACCGTGTTCTCCGAGGTGCGGACCGCCGCGTCGACGAACGCCTCCCGCTCCTTCCTCGACAAGATCTTCATCTCCTTCTCGGACATCCATGACGCCACCGAGAAGGCCGCCCGGGGCGCCGACCGGCTCAACGGCGGTATCGGGAAGGCCAAGAAGGGGTCCAAGGACCTCGTGGCCGGGCTGAAGACCGCCAAGGAGGGCAGCGGCGAGCTGGCCGGCGGGCTGAAGAAGCTCAACCGGGGCGCGGGCGACCTGGACACCGGCGCCCAACAGGTCGCCGACGGAACCCAGTCGCTCGCCGACAAGGTCAACGGGGTGGCGGCCGACGTCCGTCCGTACCTCAAGGACAACGGGAAGACGATCGCCGGTTCGGCGCGGCTGGTCGCGGACTCCTCACAGGCGATACGGGACAACCTCGGCCTGCTCGTGAAGGCCGCGCCCGCCGCTGCGGCCGGCGCCCACCGGGCCTCCACCGAGCTGACCACCGTCTACCGGGAGCGCTGCGAGGACCTTCCCGAACCGGACCCCGCCGCCTGCCCGCCGCTGGAGCGGGCCAAGGACGCCGCCGCCGATGTGGCCGGGGTCGCCGACGACGTCAACGCCCTGGTGAAGAACAACAACGGCGAGCTGACGGAGCTGGACGGCCATCTCGCCACGCTCCAGAAGCAGGCGGAGGCGCTGGCCGAGCGCGCCCCGCGACTGGACGAGGACCTGGAAGCCGCCGTCACCAAGATCAACGCGCTCAACACCGGCGCCCAGAAGGTCGCCAAGGGCGCGGACCGGCTGCACACCGGGCTCACCGACGCCAAGAAGGGCTCCGCCACCCTCGACACCGGCGTCGGCAAGCTCACGACCGGGGCGAGCACGCTCGACGGAGGGATCTTCACACTCGCCGACGGCTCGGCCGAACTGGCCGGAGGACTCAACGACGGCGTCGGCAGGATCCCCGACTACGACAAGAGCGACCGGGACCGGCGGACGGACGTGATGGCCGACCCCGTCCAGCTCGCGTCCCGGTCGCTGCACCCGGCGCCCAACTACGGCACCGGCTTCGCCCCGTACTTCATCCCGCTCTCCCTCTGGGTCGGCGCGATGGTGGCCTACATGCTGATCCAGCCGCTGAACCGGCGCGCGCTGGCCGCCGGCGCCGCCGCCCGGCGCATCGCCCTGGCCGGCTGGCTGCCGGTCGCCGCGATCGGTCTGCTGCAGGTCGGCGCGCTGCTCTCCGTACTGCACTGGGCGATCGGCCTGGAGATGGCGCACGCCGCCGGGACGGTCGGCTTCCTGGTGCTGGTCACCTGCTGCTTCGCCGCGATCGTGCAGTGGCTGGGCGCCCGGTTCGGAGCGGCGGGCCGGATTCTCGTACTGGCGCTGCTGATGCTCCAGCTGACCTCGGCGGGAGGCACCTATCCCGTACAGACCAGTCCGGGGTTCTTCGGCGCCATCCACCCGTATCTGCCGATGAGTTACGTGGTCGACGCGCTGCGCAGACTCATCACGGGCGGCGGGCTCGGACCGGTCTGGCAGGCCTGCGCCGTCCTCACGGCGTTCACCGCCGGCGCGCTGGCGCTGACCGCCGTGTCGGCGCGGCGCAAGCAGGTGTGGACCTTCGACCGGCTCCACCCCGAGCTGAGCCTGTGAGCGGTCCCGGCGGACCCGGGAGGGCCGGACCTGTGAGAATCGTCGCCATGGACAGCAGCAGCACCCGCCGCCAGGCCACCCGGCAGAAGCTCTACGAGGCCGCCGTGACGCTCATCGCGGAGCAGGGCTTCTCGGCGACAACGGTGGACGAGATCGCCGAGCGCGCCGGGGTCGCCAAGGGCACCGTCTACTACAACTTCAAGAGCAAGACGGAGCTGTTCGAGGAGCTGCTGCGGCACGGCGTCGGGTTGCTCACCGCGTCCCTGCAGACCGCCGCCGACGAAACGGCGGAGCGCGGCGGCAGCAAGGTCGAGGCGCTGGACGCGATGATCAGGGCCGGTCTGGCCTTCATCGACCGCTATCCGGCCTTCACCCAGCTGTACGTCGCCGAGCTGTGGCGCACCAACCGGGCCTGGCAGTCGACCCTGCTGGTGGTGCGTCAGCAGGCGGTCGCCGTGGTCGAGACGGTGCTCAGGGAGGCCGTCGAGGGCGGTGAGCTGAGCGAGGAGATCGACATCCCGCTGACGGCGGCGGCGCTGGTCGGGATGGTGCTGGTGGCGGCCCTGGACTGGCAGGCGTTCCAGCCGGAGCGGTCGATCGACGAGGTGCACGCGGCGCTCTCGCGGCTGCTGCACGGACGGGTCGGCGGACGGTGAGGGAGCGAACGGCCAGGGGGCGGGCGGCCGACGGAACCTGCGGACGCTAACGACCTGGTGCACGATAGCCAGTGGATCAGCGAGCGGCGTCATGCGGCTTCGAATCCAAGGCGGAGGAGGGAGGCGACGCGGAGCGTCGTCGACTGACGACAACGCCGGAGGCGGAGTCGCA
>NZ_JBHVVP010000014.1:0-135322 GCF_042882605.1 Streptomyces sp. NPDC058198 | reverse complement strand
GCGGACGTCCCTCCGCCTTGCGATGCTCCCCCGTAGCCTTGACGGCACGGGAGGTACCCCCTCCATCTGACGCCGTGCGCTGATCCACCACGGATTACGGGACAGCCCTTAGACGAGTCATTCCGAAGTCCCGTCTGCCCGGCGGGCGGACGACGCTACTTCGGAACAACTCGTCCAGGCGTCGTCACCACCGCGCGGCCGGCCCGGGCGGGCCGCTCACCCAGTGCCCCGTCCAGATCTCGCCAGAGATCCTCGACGTCCTCCAGACCGACCGACATCCGCAGCAGCCGGTCGCTGATTCCGGCGGACCGCCGGTCTCCTTCCGCCACGATGCGGTGGCTGATGGAGGCCGGGTGCTGGATGAGTGAGTCGACGCTGCCCAGACTGACCGCCGGGGTGATCAGCCGTACGCCGGCGGTCACCCGGTGCGGATCTCCGTGCACCTCGAAGGCGATCATCGCCCCGCCCAGCCGCGGGTAGTGGACGCGGGCGATCCGCGGATCGGCGGTCAGCCTGCGGGCCAGTTCCGCCGCGGTCGCCGACGCGGCCCTGATCCGTACGGGCAGCGTGGACAGACCGCGCAGCAGCAGATAGCCGGCCATCGGATGCAGGACGCCCCCGGTCGCGAACCGGACCTGGCGCAGCTTTCTCGCGAACTCCTCGTCGCACGCCACCACCCCGCCGAGCACATCGCCGTGGCCGCCCAGATACTTGGTCGCGCTGTGCAGGACGAGCCGCGCGCCGTGCTCCCTGGGCCGCTGGAGCACGGGGGTGGCGAAGGTGCTGTCCACCAGCAGCGGCACCGATCCGCACCCGTGGGCCAAGGCCCGGATGTCGACCTCCGCCAGGGTCGGATTGGCCGGCGTCTCGACCATCACCAGCCCGGTGTCCGGGCGGATCGCCTCCTCGACCCCGGCCGGGTCGGTCCAGGTCACTTCCGTGCCGAGCAGCCCGGCGGTCAGCAGATGATCGCTGCATCCGTAGAGCGGACGCACCGCGACCACATGGCGCAGCCCCATGCTCGCGCGCACGAGCAGTACGGCGGTGAGCGCGGCCATTCCGCTGGCGAAGGCCACCGCGCTCTCGGTCCCTTCGAGCCGGGCGAGCGCCGTCTCGAAGCGGGCCGTGGTCGGATTGTCCAGCCGCGCGTAGACGGGCGGTCCGGCCGGCCGCGCGCCGGTGGTGGCGAACTCGTCGATGCGCGCCGCCTCCGCCCGGGTGTCGTACGACGGGTAGGTGGTGGACAGATCGAGAGGCGGGGCGTGCACGCCGAGGCTCGCGAGATCGTCGCGTCCCGCATGCACGGCTTCGGTGGCCAGGGCCCGGATGGGGGCCTCGGTCGGACCGTTGAAGTCTGTAATGTCCATGACCTCACTCTGAACACCCGGCGGCCGGTGTGGGCAAAGTGCCGTGCTACGTTCGGCCGATGGCCGAATCTGTCGTACTGGACGCGATCGATCTGCACATATTGCGCCTGCTGCAGAACGACGCACGGACCACCTACCGGGAGATCGCCGCCGAGGTCGGCGTGGCGCCCTCGACCTGCCTGGACCGGGTGGCCAGGCTGCGCAGGTCCGGAGTGATCCTCGGGCAGCGGCTGCGCCTCGATCCGGCCAAACTCGGCCGTGGTCTGGAGGCCCTGCTCTCGGTCCAGGTCCGGCCGCACCGCCGGGAGCTGATCGCTCCGTTCGTGGAGCGGATCCGGGCGCTCCCCGAGTCGCGGGCGCTGTTCCATCTCACCGGCCCGGACGACTATCTGGTGCATGTGGCGGTGGCGGACACGTCCGACCTCCAGCGTCTGGTGCTGGACGAGTTCACCTCACGGCCCGAAGTCGCCCGCGTCGAGACCCGGTTGATCTTCCAGGAGTGGGACTGCGGTCCGCTGATGCCGCCTTCGTCGGCCAATCCGACCGGCGCGCGCGAAACAAAGATGTGACGTGGGGGGCAGTCTTGGAGAGGATGGCCCGCATGTCAGCCACAGCCGGCAGCGCGCTGCCCCGCCAGGTCGCCGACGCCTACGTCGACGCACTCATCGAACTCGATCCGATCACCGGCACCTTTCTGGGGGTCGCGGAATGCTCCCGCCGCCTCCCCGACTTCTCCCCGGCCGGGCAGCAGGCTCTCGCCGACCTCGGCCGCGCGACCCTCGCCCGGCTCGACCGGGCCGAGGCGCTGCCGGGCGCGGACAGCGATGCCGAGCGGCGCTGCGGCCGGCTGCTGCGTGAGCGCCTCACGGCCGAACTCGCCGTCCATGACGCCGAGGAGGGGCTGCGCGCGGTCAGCAATATCCACTCGCCCGCACACCACATCCGCGATGTCTTCACCGTGACACCGACCGACACGGACGAGGACTGGTCGGCCGTCGCCGAGCGGCTGCGGGCCGTACCCGCCGCACTGGCGGGATTCCGCTCCTCGCTGGAGCTGGGTCTCGAACGCAAGCTGCCGGGCGGCCCCCGTCCCACCGAGACGTTCATCGGCCAGCTGACGGACTGGGCGGGCGAGGACCGCGGCTGGTTCGAGGAGTTCGCCTCGGCCGGCCCGGACTCGCTCCGTGCGGAACTGGACAGCGCCGCGGGTGAGGCCACCGCGGCCGTCGCGGAGCTGCGCGACTGGATGCGGGAGGTGTACGCGCCCGCCGTCGAGGACGCACCCGACACCGTGGGCCGGGAGCGTTACGCCCGCTTCTCGCGCTACTACAACGGCACCGACCTCGATCTGGACGAGGCGTACGCGTACGGCTGGTCCGAATACCACCGGCTGCTCGCCGAGATGAAGACCGAGGCCGACAAGATCCTTCCGGGCGCCGGCCCATGGGAGGCGCTCGCCCATCTCGATGAGCACGGGGAGCACATCGAGGGCGTCGACAACGTCAGGGACTGGCTGCAGAACCTGATGGACGAGGCCATCGAAGCACTGGACGGCACCCACTTCGAACTCGCCGAGCGGGTACGGCGGGTGGAGTCCAGGATCGCCCCGCCCGGCGGCCCCGCCGCCCCGTACTACACCGGTCCTTCCGAGGACTTCTCGCGCCCCGGCCGCACCTGGCTGCCGACCATGGGCGACACTCGCTTCCCGGTGTACGACCTGGTGTCGACCTGGTACCACGAGGGTGTCCCCGGCCACCATCTGCAGATCGCGCAGTGGACGCATGTCGCCGACCGGCTCTCCCGCTACCAGGCCTCGGTGGGCCAGGTCAGCGCCAACGCGGAGGGCTGGGCGCTCTACGCGGAGCGGCTCATGGACGAGCTGGGCTTCCTGCCGGACGCGGAGCGCAGGCTCGGCTATCTGGACGCGCAGATGATGCGGGCCTGCCGGGTGATCGTGGACATCGGTATGCATCTGGAGCTGGAGATCCCGGCGGACTCGCCGTTCCACCCGGGCGAGCACTGGACCCCCGAGCTGGCGCAGGAGTTCTTCGGCAACCACAGCGGCCGCCCCGCGGACTTCGTGGAGAGCGAGCTGACCCGCTATCTGTCGATGCCGGCGCAGGCGATCGGCTACAAGCTGGGCGAGCGCGCCTGGCTGCTCGGCCGGGAGAATGCCCGCAAGGCCCACGGCGACGCCTTCGACGCGAAGGCGTGGCACATGGCCGCGCTCTCGCAGGGCTCGCTGGGTCTTGACGATCTGGTGGACGAGCTGTCGAAGCTCTGACCGGCGGACAAGCATGACCGGGGCCGGGCTCCGCCGAGAGGCGCGAGCCCGGCCCCGGTCGGCCCTGACGAGGGGAAGGGTTCAATGGGGGCGGGGTTTGTCTTCTGCGCGGATCCGCTGCGGGCGAGCCGGACGGATCCGGTGTTCGCCGAGGAGGCGGCTCTCGCCAGGGAGCACGGCGCGGCGGTCGCTCTGCTCGACCATGACGCGCTGCTCGCCGGGGACACGGCGGCCGCGCTCGCGCGGGTGAGGCGGGACTCCGGGCCGTACTGGTACCGGGGCTGGATGATGCCGGCGGCGGTCTACGAAACGCTGGAGCGTGGGCTGTACGAGCGGGGCTGCGCGCTGCTGACCGGTGCGGGCGCGTATCGCCGCGCCCATGAACTGCCCGGCTGGTACGAGGAGTTCGCCCACCTCACACCGCGCAGCGGCTGGCAGGCCGGGCAGCCCGGCGCTCCCCCGGCGCAGGACGAGCTGGCCGCCCTCGCCGCTCCGCTCGGGACGGGCCCCGGGGTGGTGAAGGACTTCGTCAAGTCCCGTAAGCACGAGTGGGACGAGGCGTGCTTCGTACCCGAACTGACGGACCCCGCCGGGGTCGCGGCCGTGGTGGGCCGGTTCTTCGCACTCCAGGAGGATTCCCTCGCCGGGGGCGTGGTGCTGCGTGCGTACGAGCGGTTCGTGCCGGGCGGCGAGGCCCGGGTGTGGTGGCTGGACGGCACGCCGGTGCTCACCACCGCCCACCCGGACACGCCCGGCCGGCTGCCGGAGCCGGAGCTGGGCGCGGTGCGCGTCGCGGTGCGGGCGCTCGGCTGCCGGTTCGTGACGACGGACATGGCGCTGCGCGAGGACGGTGCGTGGCGGGTGGTGGAGGTGGGGGACGGCCAGGTGAGCGGCCTGCCGGCCGGGGCGGACGCGACGGAGCTGTTCGCGGCCCTGGCCGGCGCCGATTCCACCGGTCAGCGGCGGAGACCGCCCTCCGAGTCGATGACCTGAGCGGTGATCCAGCCGGCTTCGTCGGTGGCCAGCCAGGCGATCAGCCGGGCCGGGTCGTCGGGCATGCCCCAGCGCCCGGACGGGAACATCGCGGCGATGGCGTCGTAGTCCGCCCCTGACAGGTAATCGGTGTCGACGGGGCCGGGGTTGACGGTGTTGACCGTCACCCCGATCTCCGCGAGCGAGGTGGCGAGGGACCGGGTCGCCGAGGCGAGGGCGCCCTTGGCCAGGCCGTACGCGATCTCGTCCGGCATCCCGCCCGCGAGGTCCTGGCCCGACGTCATCATCATGACCCGGCCGCCGGGCGCACGGTCCGTGCCGTCCGTGGGCGTGGAACGGAGCCGGGCGTACGCCTGGATGAGCAGGATCACCGACCGGGTGTCGACCGCCCAGTGGGCGTCGAGCATCGCCGCGTCGATGGTGTCGAGCGTGCCGTCGGAGCCGCTGAGCGCGTGGTTGGCGACAAGGATGTCCAGCCGGCCACCGAGCGCCTCGGCGGCGGTGGCGATCAGCGCGGCGGGCGCCTCGGTCCCGGAGAGATCCCCGGGACCGTGCACCACGCGCGCGTCCGGATCCGCGCGTGCCTCACGTACGAGAGCGGCGACTCCTTCCGGGCCCTCGGGGTCGGCGCCCCAGGGCTGGCCGGCGTCGTGCGGCACATGGTGATGGAGATAGACGGAGGCTCCGTACGCCGCGAGGCGCCGGGCCACCGCGCAGCCGATGCCGCCACGACGGCTGGCCCCGGTGACAAGAGCGGTCCTGCCGAGCAGCGGCAGCGGGTCGCGGCGCAGGGCTTGGGCGGTGGGGGGTGCGAGTTTGGGCATGGGCACCCATGATGCTCGGCGCCGGGCCGGTTGTCATACGGATTACGAGCCGCCGTCCCGGCCCGGTCCGCTCGGGAGGGCCGGTCTGGTCGCGATGACGACGGTGGCGTCGAGTTCGTCGGACGTGGCCACCCGCGGGATCAGCCCGTCACGGGCGACGGTGTCGACGGCCCGCGGCGCTTGGCGCTCGCTCGTCTCGAACAGCAGATGGCCGCCCGGTGCCAGCCACCGCGCCGCCGCGGCGGTCACCCGCCGCAGGACGTCGAGCCCGTCCGCGCCCCCGTCGAGTGCCACCCGCGCCTCGTGCACACGGGCCTCCGGGGGCAGCAGCCCGATCTCCTCGGTCGGCACGTACGGCACGTTGGCGAGCAGGACGTCGACGCGGCCCCGCAGCGTGGCGGGCAGCGGGTCGTAGAGGTCTCCCTCGAACACCTCACCACCGGCGGCGACGACGTTGCGCCGGGCGCAGCGCACCGCGGCGGGGTCGATGTCGGCGGCGTACCACTCGGCGTGGTCCAGGACCGCGACCAGCGCCGCGCCCAACGCGCCCGAGCCACAGCACAGGTCGACGACGACAGCGCGGGGCGGGGCGAGAACGGCGGCCTCGCGTACGAGGAACTCGGTGCGGCGCCGGGGTACGAAGACCCCGGGGTCCACGGCCACCCGCAGACCGCAGAACTCCGCCCAGCCGAGGACGTGTTCGAGCGGAAGGCCGTCGACCCGCCGGTCCACCATGGCGGCGAGGCCAACCGGTGTCCTGGCTTCGGCGATGAGCAGGCGTGCCTCGTCCTCGGCGAAGACACAGCCGGCGGCCCGGAGCCTGGTGACGATGGCGGACGAAGGAAGAAACGACGGGGAGAGCGACATGGGAGCCTTTCGGGATGCCTGTGGGGCTCCCTCGGTCACCTATGCCTGATGGACCGCGCGGTCATGAGAGGGGAGCACCCGACCTGATACAGCGGTAATGGGTCTCACCTCCTCGGTACGTCCACTGCTGGAGACGGCCACACTACCCGAGCCCCACCGCCGCGCGCAGACCTTCGCACCGCGCCGAGCCGGGTGCCGCCGGCCCCCGGGAAAACGGGTACCGGCGCATCCGTCCCGTACGGCAGCCTCGTCGGCATGACGACGCGCACGCTCTATCTCTCCCCCCGCGTGACCTCGACGGCCACCGCCCTCGCGGCGGCCGCCGCGCGCCGCGGGATACCGTCGCGGACGCTGCACGCCCGGCGGGTTCCCGAGGAGCATCGGGGCGACCCCGGGGCGGCGCTCTACGCCGGGCCGCTGTTTGCCGACACGGTCGCGCGGGAGCTGGGGCTCGAGCTGCTGGAGGCGCACGAGGACTGGCTCGCGACGCTGCCGTACGAACTGACCCGGCGGCGGATCGAGTGTCTGGCCATCGGACGGGCCCGGGAGCTACGCGTCCCGGCCTTTGTGAAGCCGCCCAACGACAAGAGCTTCCCGGCGAAGATCTACTTCGACGGCAGCCGGCTGCCGGGGCCTGACGCCGTGGACGACGACGCGCTGGTACTGGTCAGCGACATCGTGGCGTTCACCGCGGAGTTCCGGCTGTTCGTGCTGGACGGCGAGGTGGTGACGGGCAGCCGCTACGCGGTGCACGGCGAGATGGACATCGCTCCGCTGGAGAGCGATCCACGGCGTGCCGAGGTGCTGGACTTCGCCGCCCGGCTCTTCGCACCGAAGGTGCCCGCGCTGCCGAGTGCGGTGGTCGTGGACGTCGGTACGGTCGACGAGGGCGCGGACGGCAGGGCATGGGCGGTCGTGGAGGCCAACGCGGCCTGGGCCAGCGGGCATTACGCCTGTGACACCGACGCCGCGCTCGATGTCCTGCTGCGCGCGGCACGCCCCGTCGCGGACCCGGTGGACGCGCCGTTCCTGCGTCCGCTGCCCACCGTCGTAGGGTGATCGGGCGCCGTACGACGGGTCAGCAGCCGCAGTCCGCCGGGCCGGCCGGCGCGGTCAGCGGATCGGCGGGGCGGCGCTCCCGGCCGTGCCGGGTCTCGACCTCGAAGCCCTCCCGGATCCAGTACTCGATGCCGCCGAGCATCTCCTTGACGCGGTAGCCGAGACCGGCGAGGGCGAGCGCGGCGCGGGTGGCGCCGTTGCAGCCGGGGCCCCAGCAGTACGTGATGACCGGCACCGCCTGGTCGAGGAGCCGCTCCGCCTGTCCGGCGATCAGCGCGGTCGGCAGATGGACCGCGCCGGGGACATGACCCTGGTCCCACGACGCGGTGGAGCGGGAGTCGAGGACCACGAATCCGGGGTCGCCGCCCGCTTGCAGCGCGGCGGCGACATCGGAGACGTCCGCGTGGAAGGCGAGGCTCGCGCCGAAGTACGCGACGGCCTCGGCGGGGGTGGCCGGCGGGATCCGCAGGACGGGGCTGGGGGTGTCGGAAGGACCGGGAACGGCGGGCGGTGAGGTGCTGAGAGACGTGGTCATGACCAGAAATCTACGGTCGCCGATCCGTCTGCTGAAGAGGAATTCCCCGGTGCTTGCCTTGATGGACCGGTGCTTTCCCTGCTATTTCTCGGTGATGACCGAGTATTCACCGGACGCCACGGACTGGCACATTCTGGACACCCTGCAACGCGACGGCAGGATCAGCTTCGCCGAGCTCGCCCGGGCCGTCTCGATGTCCCCGAGCGCGGTGACCGAGCGGGTGCGCCGGCTGGAGGAGGCCGGGGTGATCTCCGGCTACACCGCGGTGGTCGACCGGGAGCGGCTCGGCCGGCCGATCCTCGCCTTCGTACGGCTGCGCTATCCGAACGGCAACTACAAGCCGTTCCACGATCTGCTGGAGGCGACCTCCGAGATACTGGAGGCCCACCATGTGACGGGCGACGACTGCTTCGTACTGAAGGTCGCCGCCCGCTCCATGAGCCATCTCGAAGAGATCTCGGGCCGGATCGGGGCGCTGGGCTCGGTGACCACGAGCGTGGTCTACTCGTCGCCGCTCGCCCGCCGTTCGCTCAGCCGCTGAGCAGGGCCGCTGAGCGGGGCCGCCTGAGCACGGCCGCCTGAGCAGAGCCGTCAGCCCGCCACTCGCTGGCGGACCGCCGAGCCGTTCCGGTCCTTGACGATCTCCAGCTGGGTGGGGATTCGGCGGCGCAGATCGGCGACATGGCTGACGATGCCGACGCTGCGGTCCCGTTCCCGCAGCGAGTCCAGCACGTCCAGGACCTCGTCCAGCGTCTGGTCGTCCAGGCTGCCGAAGCCCTCGTCGATGAAGAGCGTGTCCAGCCGGACGCCCCCGGCCTCGTCGGTGACGACATCCGCGAGGCCGAGCGCGAGCGCGAGGGACGCGAAGAAGGTCTCGCCACCGGAGAGCGTCGCGGTGTCCCGCGCGCTGCCGGTCCAGGCGTCGATGACCTGGAGCCCGAGACCGGACCGCCGCTGGCCGCCGGCCCTGGCGTCGGAGTGGACCAGGGCGTAGCGGCCGGAGGACATGCGCTGGAGCCGTACGGTGGCGGCGGCCGCGACCTGTTCGAGGCGGGCGGCCAGGACGTACGACTCCAGACGCATCCTGCGTTCGTTGTCGGTGGAGGTGCCTGCGGTGAGCCCGGCGAGGCGGGCCACCCGGTCGTACTCCTCGCGCACCGGGCCCAGTCCGCGCACCTCGGCCTCGGCCCGCCGGGAGAGCCTGCCCAGCTCGGCGCATCGGTCCCGGGCGGTGGCACAGGCGGACGACGCGTCGCGCAGGGCGCGCTCGGCCGCCCTGTGGGCTGCTTCCGCGGCGCCGGGGTCGGCGGCCGGACGGCCGGCGGCGTCCTTCGCCTCCGGTTCGGCGAGCCGGTCGGCGACGGCGGCGGACTCGGCCTGCCAGTCGTCGAGGCGGTGCTGAAGGTCGCGCCGGGACGCGCCGGTCAGTAGTGCGGACGCCGCCGCCTGCGGGGTGTCGAAGCCGGCCCGGAAGGCGGCGTCCGCGAGCCGGCCGTCGGCCTCCTTGAGGCGGAGCGCGGTGGTGTCGTAGGACCGTACGGCTTCGGCGGCTTCGGACAGCCGCCTGGCCCGGCGCTCCAGTTGCTCGGCGCGCTCGGCGACGCTGTCCGCGTCGCCCCGGGCGCGTACCAACTCCGCTCGCAGCGCGGTCTGTTCGCGATCGAGGGCTTCACGTCGCGAGGTGCGGGCCGCGACCCGCTGTTCGGCCTGCCGCCGGGCGTCGAGCCGGCCCTCGTGCTCACGCTCGGCGCGGCCGAGGGCCTCGCGGGCGGCGTGCGTACCGGCCGCGACCCGGTGTGCTTCGGTGTGTTCCCGCTCCAGCCGCTCGGTGAGCGCGGCGAGTTCGCCGAGGCTCGACTCGCCGGCCGCCGCACGGGCCGCCGCGTACCGCTCCCGTACGGCCGCGTGCGCGCGCTCGGCCTCGCCCCGGGCCAGGTCGGCGCGCCGGTACGCCGCCTGCGCCGCGTCCTCCGTGGCGGAGTCCACCTGGCCGTCGGCCGCCCGCGCCGGCACGGGATGCGCGTCGGAGCCGCAGACCGCGCAGGGCTCGCCGTCGACGAGCCGGGCGGCCAGCTCGGCCGCGATGCCCCGCAGCCGTCGCTCCCGCAGGTCGAGCCAGGTCTCATGCGCGGTGTTGGCGTGTTCCCTGGCGGAGCCGAGCCGGTGTTCCGCGTCGGTGGCGGCCGCTTCGAGGGTGTCGCGCCGGCGGGCCGCTTCGAGCCGGTGACGGGCGGGGTCGAGCTGTCCGGCGAGCTGTTCCGCGCGGGTCGCCGCCTCCTGGGCGTCCTCGATACGGTCCTGCGAGGTCCGGCGTACGGACTCCCAGCCGGCCAGCCAGCCGGCCGCTTCGTGGAGGATCTCCTCGTCGGCCCGCGCCTGCCGGTCCAGATCACCGCGTTCGGCCGTGATCTCCGCGCTGCGCCGCTCCGCGCGCCGGGCCGCGTCGAGCGCGCCGAGTTCCTGGCGCATGGTCCCTTCCAGCGCGGCCAGTTGTTCCGCACCGGCGTCGGCGAGACCGGACGACAGCAGGTCCCGTGCGCGTGCGTACGCGGTGGCCGCCGTGTGATGCGCCTGCTCGGCGTCGTCGCGCAGGGCGAGTGCCGGGGCGACCAGCTCCGCCTTGTGGGCGCGCTCCAGCAGCGCCTGCGCCCGCTCGCACTCCGGGCGGCGCGCTTCCAGCGCCTCGGCCCGCAGCCGGGTGTCCGCGAACCGCTGCTGCAGCCTGGCCAGTTCACGTTCGGCGTCCAGTGCCTGCCGGGCGGCGGCCTGCCGGCCCTCGGCGGCGGACAGCGCCGACTCGGCGATGTCGGCGCACTCATGGGCGCCGGACCGGGCGAGCGCGGCCCATTCCAGGACGGCGGAAGCGAGCCCGGCGTCGCCCGGCTGCCGGTCGGGCAGCGGCGGCGCGGAACTGCCGCGCGCCGCTTGGGCGATGCGCTGGGCGATGCCGAGGAGCCGGTCGTCCCCGGCGCGCACCTGATGCTCGGCGGCGCGGCGCAGCTCGGCGAGCCGCTCCTCGACGGCGGCGAACCGGCGGGTGTCGAAGAGCCGTCCGAGCAGCTTGCCGCGCGCCTCGGCGTCGGCGCGCAGAAAACGCGCGAAGTCACCCTGGGGCAACAGCACCACCTGGCAGAACTGCTCCCGGCTCATCCCGAGGAGCTGGCCGATCTCCTCGCCGAGCTCCTGGTGGGAGCGGCTCATCGCCCGCCAGGCGCCGCTCGCGGCGTCGTACTCACGCAGCCAGCTCTGCGCCTTCTCGGTGGTGAAGCCGGTGCCCTTCTTCTTGAGGCGCAGCTGCGCGGGCCGCCGGGTGATCTCCAACCGGCGCCCGCCCACGGTCAGTTCGAGGCCGACCTCGGTGTATGTCCCCACGGCCGCGTGGTCGCTGCGCAGGGCGGCGCCGGGGCTCTGGCGGGCCCCCGGCACGGCGCCGTACAGCGCGTAGCAGACCGCGTCGAGGACCGAGGTCTTTCCGGCGCCGGTGGGGCCGTGCAGCAGGAACAGCCCGGCGGTGGAGAGCGCGTCGAAGTCCACTTCCTGCGTGGCGGCGAAGGGGCCGAAGGCGGTGATGGTCAGCCGGTGCAGTCTCACGGATTCACCTCACGCACCGTCGCGTCGACCCGTACATCGTCGAAGGCGCCGCGCAGCACGGTGCGCTCCCGCTCGTCGGGCCCGGCCCCGCCCCGTACATGGGCCACGAAGTCCTCCGCGATCTGCTGGTCGGTGCGGCCCGCGAGACGCTGCGCGTAGGAGGCGATCGGATCGTCGCCGGCCCGCTCGGGATCGAAGACCAGGCTGAGCGTATACGGGAAGCGCTCGGCCAGCCGGGCCATGGGCTCGGCCGGGCGCACCGGGTCGGTGAGGGTGGCCTCGACCCAGGACTCCTCGTGGCGGTCGAGGGCCGGGTCGTCGAGCAGCGCGTCGAGCCGGCCACGGATCCGGGCCAGGGCACGCGGCACCGGGCAGTCGATCCGCTCCGCCTCGATCTCGCCTTCCGGCCCCAGCTCCACCAGCCACATGGTCTTGCGGTGCGCGGTCTCCGAGAACGAGTAGGCGAGCGGGGAGCCCGCGTAGCGGACGCGCTCGGTGAGGGCCTGGGAGCCGTGCAGATGGCCGAGGGCGACATAGTCGACGCCCGCGAAGATCCCGGCGGGCACGGCGGCGACACCGCCGACGGTGATGTCCCGCTCGCTGTCGCTGGGGTCACCGCCCGCGACGAAGGCGTGCGCGAGAACCACGGAGCGGGTGCCGGGGGCGCGCCCCGCGAGATCGGCCCGTACCCGCTCCATCGCGGCGCCGAGCACGGCCTCGTGTCCGGCCTTCGACGCCTTGAACTCGTCCTTCACCAGGGCGGGTTCGAGATAGGGCAGACCGTAGAAGGCCACGTCGCCCCGGGCGTCGGAGAGCAGGACGGGGGTGGCGCAGCCGGCCGGGTCGGTCCGCAGATGGATCCCGGCCCGCTCGATGAGACCCGCGCCGACACCGAGCCTGCGGGCCGAGTCGTGGTTCCCGGAGATCATCACGGTCGGTACGCCTGCCTCGGCGAGGCGGTGCAGCGCCCGGTCGAAGAGCTCCACGGCGGTGAGGGGCGGCACGGCACGGTCGTAGACATCGCCCGCCACCAGAACCACGTCCACATCACGGTCGCGGACCGTCGCCACGAGGTGGTCGAGGAAGGCGGCCTGGGCGTCGAGCAGACTCACCCGGTGGAACGACCGTCCCAGATGCCAGTCCGACGTGTGCAGAATCCTCAAAGCTCAGCTTCTCCTCGGCGTCCGGGGCGGGGTGGGGTGGGTGAGTGGGTGGGTGAACCGTCGTCAGACGTCAGAAGAACGTCTCCGCGCCCAGCTCCAGCACCGCCGTCCCCGCCGTCGTGTCCGCGAGCCACGCCCGGAAGACCTCCACCTCGGTGTCCGGCAGACCGATCCCGATCGTCACCGCTTCCGCGTACCGCACCTCGCGCACCGCGCGGCCCATCGCGCGCAGATCGTTCTCCAGCCGGCCCGCGCGCTGGTGGTCGACGGTGACGGTGGCGAGCCGGAAGCGCTGCCGGGTCAGCGTGCCGACCGTGTCCAGGGCCTCGCCGACCGCTCCCCCGTACGCCCGGATCAGTCCGCCCGCCCCGAGCTTGACCCCGCCGTAGTAGCGGGTGACGACCGCCGCGGCGTAGCGCACCTCGCGGCGCATCAGCATCTGCAGCATCGGCACCCCCGCGGTGCCGCCCGGCTCGCCGTCGTCACTCGCCTTCTGTACGGAGGCGTCGGCGCCGATCACGTAGGCGTAGCAGTTGTGGGTGGCCGTCGGGTGTTCCCTGCGGACGCGTGCGACGAACTCCTGCGCCTCCCGCTCGCTCGCGGCGGGCGCGAGCGCGCAGATGAAGCGCGACCGGTTGATCTCGGTCTCGTGCACGCCCGCACGGGCGACGGTCCGGTACTGCTCCTGCATGCCCCCACCCTATGCAGGCGTACCGGCCAGGACGGGCCCGGGGGAATCGCCAGGACCGGCCGTCTGTTGTCATGGGGCGAACCGACGACCACAGGAGGCAACCGTGTACGGCGACCCGACCACCATCCGCAGGGTCCTCACGGAGCGGGGCGACACCTGGGCGGTGGTGGGACTGTCATCGAACCAGCAACGCGCGGCGTACGGAGTGGCGGCGGTCCTGCAGCGCTTCGGCAAGCGCGTCGTACCGGTGCACCCCAAGGCCGAGACGGTCCTCGGCGAGCAGGGCTACGCCTCGCTGGCCGACATCCCTTTTCCCGTCGATGTGGTGGACGTCTTCGTCAACAGCGCGCTGGCGGGGCCGGTCGCGGACGAGGCGGCGGCGATCGGGGCGAAGGCCGTGTGGTTCCAGCTCGGGGTCGTCGACGAGGAGGCGTACGAGCGCACCCGCGCGGCCGGTCTCGACATGGTGATGGACCGCTGCCCCGCCATCGAGATCCCCCTGCTGGGCCGCTGAGCGGCTGAGCGCCCGGGGCCGGCGCGTCAGACGCCGAGTCCCTCCAGGACCACCGCGCCGGGCAGGCCCGCGAAGACCTTGCCGGGGACGATCAGCTTGCCGCGGCGGCGGCCGCTGCCGATCAGGACCCATTCCGTGTCGAGCACCGCGGAGTCCACGAGCAGCGGCCAGCCGGCGGGCAGCCCGATCGGGGTGATGCCGCCGTACTCCATGCCGGTCTCCGCGACCGCCGTGTCCATCGGCGCGAACGAGGCTTTGCGCGCGCCGAGTTGCTTGCGGACCGCGCCGTTGACATCGACGCGGGTCCGAGACAGCACGACACACGCCGCGAGCGTCGACTCGCCGCCCCGCTTGCCCGCCACGACCACGCAGTTGGCGGACTGGTCGAGCAGCTCGGCGCCGTAGTGCTCGGTGAAGGCCGCCGTGTCCGCGATGGCCGGGTCGGTGTCGACGAACACCAGCTGCTCGGCGGGCACATCGCCCTGCCACGCGCGGACCGCCTCGGCGACCGGCGGGGTGAGCAGGTCGAGGCAGTCGGGGGCGGGGCGGGCGTTGTCGAAATGTCCCAGGGGAGCGCGCATGCGCGTCACGTTAACAGCGCTCCCCGGCCGCGATCCCGTCGTCTCAACCTACGGGCGGGATGGAGACGGACATGATCAGCTCGACCGTCCCGGCGCCGTCGTTGCGATAGGTGTGCGGGACGTTCGCCTCGAAGGCCGCCGACGCGCCCGCCGGTACGGAGTGCGGCTCGCCGTCCACGACGAGGGTCAGCTCACCGGCGGTCACATGGAGCAGTTCGGTCGTGCCCGCCGGATGCGGATCGGATGAGCTGGCGTCGCCGGGCATCAGCGTCCAGGACCACAGCTCGACCGGGCCGCGGGCCTCGGCGCCGACCAGCAGCGTGGTGCGGCTGCCGGCCGGTGTGGACCACATCCGTACGGCCTGGCTCCCGGGCACGACCGTGACCTGGGGGCCCTTCTCGTAGTCGAGGAGTGTGGTGATGGAGACGCCGAGAGCGTCGGCGATCTTGACCGTGGTGCCGACGCTCGGGTTGGTACGGGCCTGCTCGATCTGGATGATCATTCCGCGGCTGACGCCCGCCCGTGCGGCCAGGGCGTCGAGCGTGAAGCCCCGCTCCCCCCGCCAGCGCTTGAGATTGCGGGCGAGCGACTGCGTGAGCTGGTCGAGGTCCGACACATTCCGTCCAATATGCGCAAGGGGAGCATTCAACAGGCCGCACTACGGTGGGGTGCACCCGATCGTTCATCGCACTGTACTGCGAGGACCCCGGCCGAGCCCGTTCCCCTCACATCACCTCAGGTCTCCGGATCCAGTTCGGCGAGGGCCAGCAGCTGCTCGGGTGTGATGCCCTCCGGGATCGGCACCGGCGCGGGGGTGCGCAGCGGCGGCTGCCAGCCCAGCTCCGGATCCCAGCTCCGTACGACCCGGGCGGGCGCCCCCGCCACCACCGCGTGGTCGGGCACCTCTCCCCGTACGACGGCGCCCGCGGCGACCACCACGTTCCGGCCGAGCCGGGTGCCGGGCAGGATCACCGCGCCGGTGCCGAGCCAGCAGCCGGGACCGATCTCCACCGGTTCCATGCGGGGCCACTGCGTGCCGACGGGCGTCTTGGGGTCGTCGTAACTGTGATTGGTCGAGGTGATGTAGACGTACGGGCCGCAGTACGTCTCCGTGCCGATGGTCACCGTGGTGTCGGCGATGACATGGCTGCCACGGCCGAGCACCACACCGTTGCCCACCGTCAGGACCGTGTCGGGGCCGAGGTCGAGACCGGGCATCATCCCCGCGGTCAGCGTGACCTGCTCGCCGATGACGCAGTGGTCGCCCAGCTCGATCCACGGTTCGCCGAACACCGTGCCCTGCGGGAAGGCCAGCCGGGTGCCGGTGCCGATCCGGCGGAAGCGCAGCCGCCCCGGACGCCCGGCGCTGACCGCGCCCGCGTCCTGGACCCAGCTCCAGCCGCGCTGGACGGCCCGCGAGACGAGGCGGCGCCGCCAGGCGGTCAGCGAGGAGAACGTGTTTCTGTTCTTCGGCACGCCGCCACCGTACTCTTCGTGCCCTCCGCACTCTTCGCGCCCTCTGAGCTCCCCCGCGGCCGCCATATGCGCTCCCCCCGGCGGCGCGACGGACCGGGTTGGCTGGAATCCGCTGATCACAGGGGGTATCGGCGCTCCGGGCGGGGGGTTCCCGAAGGCGGCACGGGCGACAATCAGGTCCGTACGGGCAGGACCGGACCCGGATGGCACGGTCGGCGGCAACTTCCTCAACTACCACGCCACCGGGGGCCGGTGGGTGACTTCGGGCCGAACTCTTCCGTTGTACCGGCTCCGGCCGTTCTGAGTCTTCCCGCACCGCACGGCCTGGTTAGCATGAGCGCCACATGTGGTGCGGAAGACCGCCGTCCTCATCGGTGTCCGATCCCGCCCGTGCGGCCGAAGCGCGCTGGTCGGCCGACTGTTTCCCCCCGCACTCAAGTACCGAGGGACCGCGGAATGTCAGTGCCTGTCGCCCCCACCCCGCACCGCATACGCACCAACCGGTCGTTGTCGCTCGCCGTCCCCCTGGCTCTGCTGGTGGTGGCCGGCGCGGCAGCGGGCGCGGTGGCCGCCGCGGCCCCCGGGCCCGCCCGTACCTGGGTCGCGGCCACCGTCGCGGTCGCGTGGGTGTGCGTGGCGGTCACGCTCGTCACCACCGCGCTGATGCTGCGGCGCGGCCGGCGTGGTGCGGTCACGGCCGACAGCGAGCTCAGCACGGCGCGGACGCAGCTGGCCCGGGCCGGCGCGGAGTCCGCGCATCTGCTGAACGTCACGCTGCCCTCGGTGGTCAAGAGACTGCGGGACGGCGCGAGCGCCGAGGAGACGCTCGCCGTCACAGCCCCGCCCTCCGATCCCCAGCTGCGCCGTGTCCTGCAGGCGTTCACCATCGAGGTCGGCGCCGCCGAGGAGCGCGCGGCCGGGGCGTCCGCCGACAGCGAGAGCGCCGTGACGCGGCTGGCGCAGGCGAGCGACGATCTGGACCGGCTGACCACGCGGACGCTCCCCGCCGCGATGAGCGGACTGCGCTCGGGCGGCTCGGCGGACACGGTGCTCGGCTCCGTCGAACCGCCCACCGATCCACGGCTGCAGGTCCTGCTGTCCACGCTGGTCAGGGACTTCGCCGCCAGCGAGCGGCGTGCCGCCGCGGCCCAGGCGGCCAGCGCCAAGGCGCTGAGCCGGGTGCAGGCGAAGGCCGTGAGCATGCTGGCCGATCTGCGCGAGATGCAGGACCGGCACGGCGAAGAGGTCTTCGGGGACCTCCTCAGGCTCGATCACAACACCTCGCAGCTCGGCCTGCTCACCGACCGGCTGGCCCTGCTGATGGGCGGCCGTGCGAGCCGCGCCTGGAACAAGCCGATCGCCATGGAGAGCATCCTGCGCGGCGCGGTGGGCCGGATCGCCGCCTATCAGCGGGTACGGCTGCACTGCTCCACCAGCTCCGCCATCGCCGGGTTCGCCGCCGAGCCCGTGATGCATCTCCTCGCCGAACTGATGGACAACGCCGCGAACTTCTCCCCGCCGATCGACGAGGTCCATGTCTATGTCGAGGAGCGCACCGCCGGTCTGGTGGTGACCATCGAGGACAGCGGTCTGAAGATGGCCGACGCCGCGATGCGGCGTGCCGAGGAATCCGTGTCGGGCCGGATCACCGACCTGGCGCTGCTGCAGGGCACCCGGCTCGGTCTGGCCGTGGTCGGCCGGCTGGCCGCCAAGTACCACATCAGCGTCAACTACCGCCCCTCGTCCCGCGGTGGCACGGGCGTCGTGGTGCTGTTCCCGCCGCAGCTCCTCGCCCAGCAGCGCGGTATGGCTCCGGAGCGGTCCCTGCGGCGCCAGGCCCCGGAGGCGACCGTGCCCGCGCCCGCCGCGCCGCCGGTCACCTCCGCCCCGGTCACCTCCGCCCCGGTCATTTCCGCCCCGGCCGCCCAGCCGCCCGCGCCCACCCGTCCCGCAGCGCCGGCGCCGTCCGCGCCGTCCACCCCGCAGGGCGCGCCGGAGCCGGGGGCCGGCGCCGAGGCGGCGACGACCAACGGTCTGCCGGTGCGTCCGCCCGGCCGCACCATGGCGGCGGCCGACCGGGGCAGGCCACGGCCGGCGGCGGATACGGAGACCGGCACCGTACTCCCCGGCCGCGACGCCGGATCCCAGTTCGGAGCCTTCCACCGCGCCCGCCGCGCCCCCAAGGACCCTGGTAATACCGCCGGGTAACCGGCCGCGCACTCCCCGTACGGCGCCCGGGGAAACCGGCGCCCATCCCCACCCAGAACGCGAGATTGGAGGCACGGGCTGGTGACCGGCTTACCGGGCACAACCCGCCCCACGCACCCCATGCAGACCACTGACAACAGCCTGACCTGGCTCCTCGAGAGCCTGTTGGAACGCACCCCCGGCACGCGGCATGCCCTGGTGCTCTCTCGTGACGGGCTGAAGCTCTGCTGGAGCCGTCATCTCACCCTCGACCAGGCCGACCAGCTGGCCGCCATCTGCTCCGGGATCCAGGCACTGGCCCAGGGCGCCTCGGTGGAGTTCGGCAACGGCACGGGCGGCGTACGGCACTCGATGACGGAATTCCACGGGGGACTGCTGTTCATCGTGGAGGCCGGCGACGGGGCCCATCTGGCGGTGGTGGCCGAGGACGGCGCCGACCCCGGTGTGGTGGGCCATCAGATGACCGAGCTGGTCGAGCAGATCGGTGAGCATCTGCGGGCCGAGCCGCGCACACCGGCCCAGGAGAGTTCTCCGTCATGACCCGCCGGCCCGTCGACACCGGGGATCCCGACCGGCTGTACACCGTCACCGGTGGCCGCAGCCGGGTCGACGACGACTCGTTCGACCTGGTCACCCTGATCGTCAGCGAGTGTGCACCGACGCCGGGCATGCAGTCCGAGCATGTCCGGATCCTCGAACTGTGCCGCCATCCCACCGCGGTCGTGGAGATATCCGCGGAGCTGAAGCTGCCGGTGATGGTGGTACGGATTCTCCTCGGCGATCTCCTCGCGACGGGCCGGATCACCGCCCGCCATCCACGCTCGGCGCGATCCCTCGCCGAGCTGCCCGACTCCGCCCTCTTGAAGGAGGTGCTCCATGGACTCCGGAACCTCTGAGCTGCCGGCCCGTACTCCGCTGGCCGACGCCGCCGAGACCGGTCTCAAGATCGTCGTCGTGGGCGGGTTCGGGGTCGGCAAGACCACGCTCGTCCGGTCGGTCAGCGAAATCCGTCCGCTCAATACCGAAGAGGTCATGACGCAGGCCGGGGTCGGCGTCGACGAGACGGCCGGGCTGAGCAACAAGACCACCACGACCGTGGCCTTCGACTTCGGCCGGATCAGTCTCAACGACCGCATGGTGCTCTATCTGTTCGGGGCGCCGGGACAGGAGCGGTTCTGGTTCCTGTGGGACCGGCTGTTCTCCGGGACGCTGGGCGCGGTCGTGCTGGTCGACACCCGGCGGATGAGCGAGTCCTGGTACGCCATCGACCGTCTCGAACACCACAAGACGCCGTTCGTGGTCGCGGTCAACCGCTTCGACGAGGACATCTCGGCGTTCTCGCTGGCGGAGATCCGGCAGGCGCTCTCGCTGCCGGAGCATGTCCCGCTGATCGACTGTGACGCGCGGGTCCGCTCGTCCGGCAAGAATGTCCTGATCACCCTCGTGGACCACCTCTACGAACTGGCCATGGCCCGGGAGCTGACATCGTGACCGACCCCGCAGGCATACCAGCCGACCAGGCCCCGCCACCGGGCTGCCCCGCGCACGCCGGCGCGGTGCCGCTGAGCGGCCTGGAGTACCAGCAGACCCCGTCCCAGCTGTACCGCACCCTGCGCAGGGAGCACGGCGCCATCGCTCCCGTCGTGCTCGACGGCGGCATTCCCGCCTGGCTGGTGCTCGGCTACTCCGAGGTCTCGTACGTCACCGGCCACGACGAGCTGTTCGCCCGTGACTCGCGGCGCTGGAACCAGTGGGAGTCCATTCCCGCCGACTGGCCGCTGATGCCGTTCGTCGGCTACCAGCCGTCGGTCATGTTCGCCGAGGGCCGGGAGCACCAGCGGCGGGCCGGTGTGATCACCGAGGCGCTGGAGGCGATCGACCAGTTCGAACTCGCCCATATGTGCCGGGAGATCGCCGAGGGGCTCATCGACGCGTTCGCCGGCAGCGGGCAGGCCGAGCTGATGGCCGCGTACGCGCACGCGCTGCCGATGCTGGCGGTGGTCCGGCTCTGCGGTATGCCGGCCGACGGCCTGGACACCGAGGACCTGGTACGGGATCTGCGGATCTCCCTGGACGCCGCCGAGGGTGACGACCCGGTCGCCGCCTATATGCGGGTGCAGGAACGCATGCGGCAGCTGGTGAAGGACAAGCGGAACAACCCAGGATCGGACGTCACGTCCCGGATGCTGACCCATCCGGCCGGGCTGACGGACGAGGAGATGATCGTCGACCTGATCACCATCATCGCCGCCGCCCAGCAGCCGACGGCCAACTGGATCTGCAACACCCTGCGTCTGCTGCTGACCGACGACCGGTTCGCGCTGAATGTGTCCGGTGGGCGGCTCAGCGTCGGGCAGGCGCTGAACGAGGTGCTGTGGCTGGACACCCCGACACAGAACTTCATCGGCCGGTGGGCGGTGCGCGACACCCAGCTCGGCGGCCGGCACATCAAGGCCGGTGACTGTCTGGTCCTGGGGCTCGCCGCGGCCAACACGGATCCGCAGATCTGGCCCGAGGGGCATATCGGCCCGGAGAACTCGGCGCATCTGTCGTTCAGCAACGGTGAGCACCGCTGCCCCTATCCGGCTCCGCTGCTCGCCGACGTCATCGCGCGTACCGCCATCGAGACGCTGCTGGAGCGGCTGCCCGACGTGGTGCTGGCCGTGGAGCCGGACGAGCTGGCCTGGCGGCCCTCCATCTGGATGCGGGGGCTGACCGCGCTGCCGGTGGAGTTCACTCCGGTCGTCCAGTAGGGCCGGCCGCCGGGCCCGGGGCGTCCCCGGGCCCGGCGGATGCCGTCATGCCGTGACGGGGGTGAACTCCACCGGCAGGGACTGCGGTCCGCGGGTGAACACACCCTGCTCGTGCGGGTCGAACCCGTCGGCCAGCCGGACGTCCGGCATCGCGTCGAGCAGCTGGTTGACGCCGGTCTCGACCTCCGCCTTGGCCAGCAGGGCGCCGACGCAGAAGTGCCGTCCGAGCGCGAAGGCCAGATGGTCGGCGGCCGCGGAGAAGGCGGTCGTCGTGGTCAGGTCGTCCCGGAAGATATTGAAGGTGTCCGGCTCCTGGTAGCGGGAGCCGTCGCGGTTGGCTGCGCCGATCAGACAGGTGACCGTGGCCCCGCTCGGTACGGTGCCGCCGCTCAGCTCCACGTCCTTCGCCGTCTGGCGCATGATCATGTGCACCGGCGGGGTGAAGCGGAGGGTCTCCGCGAACGCCCGGTCGATCAGGGTGCGGTCCGCCTGGACGGCCGCGAGCTGCTCGGGGTGCGTCAGCAGATTCGCGAAGATGCTGGCGATGGCCTTGTCGGTGGTCTCGCCGCCCGCGGCGAGCAGCAGGCTGCAGAACGCCTTGATGTCCTCGTCGCTCATCCGTACGCCGTCGACCTCGGCGGCGCAGAGGGTGGAGAGCAGATCGTCGCCGAGGTTGTCCCGCCGGTCCCGGATGATCGGGATCATGTACTCGGCGAACTCGACGCGGGTACGGTCTCCGGCCGCCGCGACCTCCGCGTCGCCCGACAGGTTGCCCAGGAAGGCGATGACCGCGGTGTACCAGCCGTGGAACCGGGCGTGGTCGGCCTTGTCGAGGCCCAGCATGTCGGCGATGACGTTGACCGGGAAGCGGGTGGCGAAGTCCTTCACGAGATCGACGGACCCGGTGTGCCGGAACGAGTCGATCAGTTCGCGGGAGTTACGGTCGATGACCGGCAGGAACTTGTTCTGGAGATCGCTGCCGCGGAAGGCGGGGGCGACCAGCGCGCGGCGTACCGAGTGCTCCCGCCCGCTGAGCTGAAGGATCGTTTTGCCGTGTACGGGTTCGATCTGCCAGTCGTAGTTGTCGGTGGTGAACACCGACTCCTTGTCCTTGAAGGCCCGCTCGACATCCTCGTAGCGGGAGATGATGTAGCTCTGTGTGGCTTCGTGCCAGATGAGCGGCGCACTCTCCCGCATCACGCGATAGGCCGGGTAAGGGTTCTCGGCGAACTCGGGCGACAGTATGTCGGGGATCTGCTGTGCGGTGGCCATGAAGCTCCCTCGATTGGTACTCGCCCGATGGGTAACGGGCGGCGGACCCAAGGTTATTGATCATCCGTCATCAGAAAAAGTCTGGTCCTGGCCGACCTGGTGCGGGGCCACCGGGAGCGGTCGCCTACGGTGCCCGTACGCGCGGCCACGACGTCACGCGCGACCGGGATCCACCGAGGAGACGACATGACGGAACGGGCATTGATCAGGGGCGTGGGCGGGAAGGAGCCCAGGATCGATCCGACGGCGTTCACGGCCCCGACGTCCGTGGTGGTCGGCGAGGTCACCGTGGCCGCGGGCGCCAGTGTCTGGTACCAGAGCGTGCTCCGGGCCGACTGCGGGGCGATCGTGCTGGGCGCCGACAGCAATGTCCAGGACAACTGCACCCTGCATTCCGACCCCGGCTGCCCGCTCACGGTCGGCGCGCGTGTATCGGTCGGTCACAACGCCGTACTGCACGGCTGCACCGTCGAGGACGAGGTGCTGATCGGCATGGGCGCCACCGTCCTCAACGGCGCGCACATCGGCGCGGGCTCGCTGGTCGCGGCGCAGTCGCTCGTACCGCAGGGCATGCGGGTGCCGCCCGGTTCACTGGTCGCGGGGGTGCCGGCCAAGGTCAAGCGTGAGCTGACCGAGGAGGAGCGCGCGGGGATCAAGCTGAACGCGGCGGTGTATTTGGATCTGGCAAAGGCACACCGCGAGGCGTACGAGGGCTGAGCGGGCGGGGGGGCCGAGCGGCGGGCCGTGGCTCCCGGTCAGTCGGCGGCGCGTACGGCGTCGGGCTCGGCCGCCGCCGGCGCGGTCGTCGCCCGCGAGGACTCCGACTGCTCGGCGGCCTTCTTGGCGCGGTTCTTCAGGACGAGCATCGAGATGAGCCCGGTCAGCACGGCGAGCACGAGGCCGAGCCAGGAGAAGCGCTTGAGCCACGCCTCGGCGACCACGCCCACCGAGTAGATGACGGCGGTCGTACCGCCCGCCCACAGGATCCCGCCCAGCACATTGGCGATCAAAAACTTCCAGTACGGCATGCGCAGCACGCCCGCGAGCGGACCCGCGAAGATCCGCAACAGCGCGACGAAGCGGCCGAAGAAGACCGCCCACATGCCCCACTTCTCGAAGGACCGCTCCGCCATGGAGATCTGGGCCTCGCCGAAGTGCTTGGGGAACTTCCCGCCGAGCCAGGCCAGCAGCGGCCGGCCGCCCCTGCGGCCGATGGCGTAGCCGATCGAGTCACCGATGATCGCGCCGGCCGAGGCGCAGGCGCCGAGGATGTACGGATCGATGTCGCCGTGCTGGGAGGCGAGCAGCGCCGAGCTGACGAGCACGATCTCGCCCGGCAGCGGGATACCGAGGCTTTCCAGCCCGATGACCACACCCACCAGGAGATAGATGCTGACCGCGGGGATGGTCTCGAGCCACTCCTGCACGTGCAACGCCGGTTCCTCCCGTGATTCCCTGTCCAGCCGTCGGGCTCACCGCCCGGCGCGCGCCTCACAGGCGCACGCCGGGCAGCCTACCTGCTGGCGGGGCGGGGCCGGCGCGGTCAGGAGTTCGGGCGGAGGGTCCAGACCACGGTCATCTCACCCGTGACCGCGCCGTCCTCGCGGGTGAGGGCCACGGTCACGGGGAATTCGGGGCGCGCTCCGCCGTCCAGCTCCGCCACGACATCCGCCACCGGGCGGCCCAGCGCGGCGGTCGCCGTGAGGGTTCCCCTGGCGAGTTTCCGGTAGTCGACCCGCGCCGTGACAGGGAGCGGAACCGCGCGGTGGAGCTGGTCGCCGAAGGCCGCGATCACGATGGCGCCACTGGCGGACTCGGCGAGCGTGAACATCGCTCCGGCGTGCGGTCCGCCGACATGGTTGTGGTACTCGGGCTGGTCCGGCAGCCGGACGACAGCGCGCTCGGCGGTGGTCTCCAGGAACTCCAGCCGAAGGGTCCTGGCCATGGGGACGGTGGCGGCGAGCATCTCGCCGACGGACATCTGCTCAGCGCTCATGAGGGCAATGTTACCCACGAGTAGTGGGGCTTGGCCATCCCCTGCCGGGGCGGGCGTGGCAGCGGTGTCACGACCCCTCTATGGTTACTCGCCATGTGGCCAGGACAGCAGCCGCCCGGGGGCGAGCAGAACCCGCAGGACCAGAATCCGAATCCGTACCAGCAGCCGGGGTACCAGCAGCCGAATCCGTACCAGCAGCCCGGATATCAGCAGCCGGGGTACCAGCAGCCCAACCCGTACCAGCAGCCGACGGTGCCGCAGTACGGCATACCGGGGCCGCCCGGCGGGCCCGGTCCTTCGCAGGACAAGAAGAAGACGACCGTCGTCGCCATCGTCGCGGCCACGGCGGTCGTGATCGCCGCCGGGGTCACCGGTTTCCTGGTGCTGAACAAGGACGACGACACGACGGACCGGGCCGACGGTGACTCCACGGCCTCCGCGTCCGCGAAGCCGACCGCGAAGCCGTCCGTCGACAACCCCCGGGACGGCTCGGAGAACAAGCCGCAGATCGCGGGCTGGAAGGTCGTGACCAATCCGCAGCACGGGACGCAGTTCGATGTCCCCGCGGACTGGGAGGTCGAGAACCCCGGCGTCATCTCCGGTATCGAGATCGAAGAGAAGGGGGACGGCAACCCCGTCCTTGCCTTCTCCGCCCCTGCCACCTACAAGTCCGCGTGGTGCTCCGAGGACACCAACAAGGACGGGAAGATGGAGGACCACGGCCTTGGCCACACCGGCACCAAGGGCGGCCAGGGCGCCACGGACACGGCGTCGGGATCGAAGAACGAGGCGGGCAGCTGGGCCTGGGCCGCGTACGCCCAGCAGGAGACCAAGGCCGTGGCCAAGCAGAAGGTGAAGGTCAGCGAGCCCGAGGCGTACACGACCACCTCCGGGCTCAAGGGACACTTCTCGACCGCCGAGACCACGGGTGTCACCAAGAAGACCAAGTGCGACACCGACGGCAAGTCGATCGCCTTCACCTTCACCAACGCCAAGGGTGACTACGCGACATGGGTGCTCTACACGAGCAGGGACGTGCCGGACGAGATCCCGGACACGACCGTCAAGAAGATCCTGGGCACCGTCCGGCTGCTGGGGACCTCCTGAGACGGTCCCGCTGGCCGTATCGCCCTGAACCGCCCGCCCTGAACCCCGGTTTAACCGGTTGGCAACCGGGGGCGGCTGCGGCAATAGTCCACAGGTGACCTCTCCCACCGACGCCGGCCTCCGCCGCGCCCGTCGCCCCGCCTGGGCCGGCCGCAACTACACACTGCTGACCGCCGCGGCGATCGCGACCAACCTGGGCAGCCAGGGCGCGCTGATCGCCTCGGCGTTCGCGGTGCTGGAGTCGGGCGGCGACGCGGGCGACGTGGGGCTGGTGGCCGCGGCCCGTACGATCCCGCTGGTTCTCTTCCTGCTGGTCGGCGGCGCCCTGGCCGACCGGTTGCCCCGCCACCGGGTGATGGTCGCCGCCAACACCCTCAACTGCCTCTCGCAGGCCGCCTTCGCCGCCCTCGTCCTCACGGGCGACCCGCTGCTGTGGCAGATGATGGCGCTGGCCGCGCTGGGCGGTACCGGGCACGCCTTCTTCAGCCCGGCCTCCGAAGGCATGCTGATGTCCAGCGTCAGCGGCGAACAGGCCGGCCGGGCCTTCGCCCTCTACCGGATGTCCATGCACGGCGCCGGAATCGGCGGCGCCGCCCTGGGCGGCGCGCTCATCGCGGTACTCGGCCCCGGCTGGGTGCTCGCCATCGACTCCGCCGCCTTCCTGGTGGCGGGCTCCCTGCGCGCCTTCCTCGATGTCAGCCACATCCCGGCGCGCGCGCCCGGCGGCGGCATGCTCGCCGATCTGCGCGACGGCTGGCGGGAGTTCGTGGGCAGGCCCTGGCTCTGGACCATCGTCGTGCAGTTCGCGGTGGTCAACGCGGTGGTCGTGGCGGCCGAGGCGGTGTACGGGCCGCTGGTCGCGCGGGACGAACTCGGCGGGGCGGGGCCCTGGGGTCTGGCGCTCGCCGCCTTCGGCGCGGGCACCGTGGGCGGCGCGCTGGTGATGATGCGCTGGAAGCCGCGCCGGCTGCTGCTCGCGGGCACGCTCTGCGTGTTCCCGCTCGCGCTGCCGTCGGCCGGGCTGGCGGTGCCGCTGCCGGCCGTGGGGCTGGCGCTGGTGATGTTCCTGACGGGTCTCTCGGTCGAGGTGTTCGGTGTCTCCTGGATGACCGCCCTGCACCAGGAGATCCCGGAGGAGAAGCTCTCCCGGGTCTCCGCGTACGACATGCTCGGCTCCATCGGCATGATTCCGGTGGCCACGGCGCTGGCGGGACCGGCGGAGAGCGCCTTCGGGCGCTCCACCGCGCTGTGGGGCTGTTCCGCGCTGATCGTGCTGCTGACGGCCGCGGTGCTGACCGTTCCGGACGTCCGCCGACTGACCCGCAGGACGACGTCGAAGACGGAGCGGGCCTCGGTGGCCCCGGCCGCAGCCGCCGCCGTGTCAGCCGATGCTGAAAGCGCCGTCGGGCGGCCGGGGTGACGGCACCGCGCCGGTGTCCCGTACGACCGCCGCGTCCCCGATGAAGCGCCGCAGCGACGGGCCGTGCTGGACCCGGGCGGGAAAGACGTCGGAGGCGGTGCGGCGGGCCAGGGCCGCCGTGTCGATCGGGGTGTGCGAGGCGACCAGCACGGCGTTGCCGAAGCGGCGGCCGCGCAGTACGGCCGGCTCCGCGATCAGCGCCAGCTCCTCGAACACCTCGGCGAAGGTGGCCAGTTGGGAGCGGAGGAAGTCGAAGGGCGCCCCGTCGGCCAGATTGGCGGCGTAGACCCCGCCCGTACGCAGCACCCGCTCGGCCTCCCGCGCGTACTCGACGGAGGTGATGTGGGCGGGGATCCGGGAGCCACCGAAGACATCGGCGATCAGGATGTCCGCCGAGCGGGCCGGCGCGGCTTCGAGCCGGTGGCGGGCGTCCGCGCCGTGCACGGTGATCCCGGCGCTCTTCGGTATCGGCAGCAGCTCGGCGACCAGCGCCAGCAGCCCCGCGTCGGCCTCCACCACCTGCTGCGAGGAACCGGGCCGGGTGGCGGCGACATAGCGGGGCAGGGTGAACGCCCCACCGCCGAGATGGAGCACGGTCAGCGGCTCACCCGCCGCGGCGGCGCAGTCGACGACATGGGCGAGGCGCCGCACGTACTCGAACTCCAGATGGGTCGGCTCGTCCAGATCGACGTACGACTGGGGCGCGCCGTCGACCGTCAGCAGCCAGGCCCGCTCCCGGTCCACATCGGGCAGCAATCTGGCGGTGCCGCGGTCCACGGCACGGATGACGGGGATGGGCTCGTTCACCGTCCCATTGTGCGCCGCGGGCCGGTCCCGTCGCGGGCCGGGGTCGCGCACGGCCCGCGCCCGTCCCCCTGGAGTGCGGGGAGACAGGCGCGGGCCGCCCTGGCGGGGGCGGGTCACCCCGGGAGTGTCACAGCAGCGAGGTGACCGTGCCCGCGCCGACCGTGCGGCCGCCCTCACGGATCGCGAAGCCGAGCCCCGGCTCCAGCGGTACGTCACGGCCCAGCTCCACGGTCATGGTGACGGTGGTGCCGGGGCGCGCGACGGCCGCCTCACCGAGGTCGATGTCGCCGACCACGTCCGCCGTGCGGATGTAGAACTGAGGCCGGTAGCCGCTGGCGACCGGGGTGGTACGGCCGCCCTCGCTCGCGGAGAGGACGTACACCTGCGCGGTGAAGCGCCGGCTCGGGACGACACTGCCCGGCGCCGCCACCACATGGCCGCGCCGGACCGCGTCCCGCGCCATGCCGCGCAGCAGCAGCGCGACATTGTCCCCGGCCTCCGCGGACTCCATCGGCTTGCCGAAGGTCTCCAGGCCGGTGACCGTGCTGGTCTGCGGACCCGTGTCGGCGCCGAGCACCTCCACCCGGTCGCCCACCCGGACCGTGCCGCGCTCCACGGCGCCGGTGACGACCGTGCCGCGCCCGGTAATGGTGAGGACGTTCTCCACCGGGAGCAAAAACGGCGCGTCCGTGTACCTGATGGGCATCGGCACATAGGTGTCGACGGCGTCGAGCAGCGCCTCCACGGCCGCCGTCCAGCGCGGGTCGCCCGCCAGGGCCCGCAGGCCCGACACCCGGACGACGGGCACCGCGTCGCCGCCGTAGCCGTGCCGGCTGAGCAGTTCGCGGACCTCCAGATCGACCAGGTCGGTCAGCTCGTCGTCGCCCGCGTCGGCCTTGTTGAGTGCGACGACGATGTGGTTGACACCGACCTGGCGGGCGAGCAGGACGTGCTCGGCGGTCTGCGGCATGATCCCGTCGAGCGCGGAGACGACGAGGATCGCCCCGTCGAGCTGGGCGGCGCCGGTCACCATGTTCTTGATGTAGTCGGCGTGGCCCGGCATGTCCACATGCGCGTAGTGCCGGGTGTCGGTCTCGTACTCGACATGCGCGATGTTGATGGTGATCCCCCGGGCCGCCTCCTCCGGGGCCCGGTCGATCCGGTCGAACGGGACGTAGGAGGTACCGCTGCCGGCGCGGTCGCTGAGGACCTTGGTGATGGCGGCGGTCAGGGTGGTCTTGCCGTGGTCGACATGGCCCATGGTGCCGATGTTCAGGTGCGGCTTGGTGCGCACGTATGCCGTCTTGGGCATGGTTCCTTCCAGGAACTCGAAGCGTGAGGTGGACCCCTGGGCCTTGCCGACCCTCCCCCTGTGGGGTCCGCCGGACGATCCGGGAAGGGTCAGCTTCGGGCGCCGCCGAAGGGCGCTGCCGCGGTGAATGCGGCTGCGGTGAACGCGGCCGTGATGAACGTGGCTGTGGTGAACGCGGCAGCCCTCGGCGCGTCCGCGACTGCGGACGGCGCTGCGAGGAAGGCGTACCGGGACATGTCGCTGATCCTCGCCCACGGCCACCGTCGCGTCGAATGGTTTTCCGCGGCCCGGCGACCGGGGCGGAGGTTCCTCAAGGCGCCGCGGTTGTGGCCGGTCTGTGCGGAGAGCGTGGCGTCTTGCCGTGAATGACAGGGTTTCGCACGGTCGTCGGGACGATCACACACGCTTGTCGGTTAGTCTCCCCGAATGCTCGACACCGTCCCCAGGCCGTCCCCGGGCCTCGCTGTCCGCTGCTCCAGGGCGCTGCTCTCGCCCTGGTCGCGTCTGTCTCTGCTCGTGGTCGTGCTGGGCGCGGCGGCCGCGGCTGTGCTGCTGTACGAGCCGCAGAGACTGCTCTCGGACGGCTGGCCGGCGCAGCTCAGCGGCGGCGCCGCCGTCGTGCTGTTCGCCGTGGCGTACGGGCTGTGTGCCGTCGCGTTCGTACCGCGTCCGCTGCTCAATCTCGCCGCCGGAGCGCTCTTCGGCTCGCAGCTCGGGCTCCCCGCGGCGCTCGCGGGGACGGTGCTGGGCGCGGGGATCGCCTTCGGGCTGGGCCGTTTCCTCGGGCAGGAGGCGCTGCGTCCGCTGCTGCGGGGGCGCTGGCTGAAGGCGGCCGACGGTCAGCTCAGCCGGCACGGCTTCCGGTCGATGCTGGCGGTCAGGCTCTTCCCCGGCGTGCCGTTCGCGGCGGCCAACTACTGCGCCGCCGTCTCCCGCATGGGATGGACGCCGTTCCTGCTGGCGACGGGGATCGGTTCGATCCCCAACACCGCGGCCTATGTGGTCGCGGGCAGCCAGGCGTCGTCCCCGACGTCGCCGGCGTTCCTGCTCGCGATGAGCTTCATCGTCCTCACCGGTCTGGGCGCGGCGGTGCTCGCCTGGCGCAAGCGCCACCGCCTCGGCGGACGCTGAGTCCGCGTCAGCCCGCGCCGAGCCCGAGGTCACCGCCGGGCGGCCGGGCGGAGAACCGCTCCACCTCCGCGTCCGTGACCTGCGCCAGCTCCTTCGGCGACCAGCGCGGCGCGCGGTCCTTGTCGATGACCTGGGCACGGATGCCCTCCAGCAGGTCAGGGGTGGTGAGCGCGGCGCACGAGGCGCGGTACTCCTGGTCGAGCACCTGCTCCAGCGTGGTCAGTCCGCGGGCCAGGCGCAGCGCGGCGAGGGTGGCCTTGAGGGCGGTGGGTGACCGGGTCAGGATCGTTTCCGCGGCCTCCTTCGACGCCGGCCGGCCGTCGCCGAGCAGCCGGTCGACGATCTCCTCCACCGAATCGGCCGCGTAACAGGCGTCGATCCAGCCCCGGTCCGCGGCGAGTTGGCCCTCCGGCGCGGAGCGCGCGTACCGGCGCACCGTCTCCCGTACGTCCGCGTCGGCGAGCTCGGCGCGCAGGTCGTCGAGCCGGTCCGAGGGTACGAAGTGGTCGGCGAGCCCGCACAGCAGCGCGTCCGCCGCGCCCACCGCCCTTCCGGTGAGGGCGAGATGCGTTCCCAGCTCGCCGGGCGCGCGGGACAGCAGATAGGTCCCGCCCACATCGGGGACCAGCCCGATGCCGGTCTCCGGCATGGCGACGGCCGAGCGCTCGGTGACGATCCGTACGCTGCCGTGCGCCGAGACACCGACTCCGCCGCCCATCACGATGCCGTCCATCAGGGCGACATACGGCTTGGGGTAGCGGGCGATACGGGCGTTGAGCCGGTACTCGTCGCGCCAGAAGGCGGTCGAGGCGTCCCCGCCGCCGGTGCGCGCGTCCTCGTGGATCGCGCGGATGTCACCGCCCGCGCACAGCCCGCGTTCACCCGCCCCGGAGATGATCACCGCGGCGACGCTCGCGTCCCGCTCCCACTCCGCCAGGGCCGCGGACATCGTCAGCACCATGGGGTGGGTGAGGGCGTTGAGGGCGCGGGGGCGGTTGAGCGTGATGTGGGCCGTGCGGCCCGCCCTGCCGGTCAGTACCGGTCCGTCCTGGCCCATGCTCTCGCTGGTTCCTTCCGTGATCCGACGCATGCGCCCCAGTATCGGACATGTCCGTTCCATGGATCTAGCTGGTCCCCGCCCCCTCCGTGGCTCTAGACGAGTCATTCCGAAGTCCCGTCTGCCCGGCGGTGTCCGGCACGCACGCTCGCGGCGTTGCCGAAATGCCCTAGTAGCTCCGCTACGAGGGCACCTCGGCGCCTTGCGATCGCACGCACCGGACACCGCCGGGCCCGCCCTCCGGGCGGACGACGCTACTTCGGAATAACTCGTCTACGCTGGGGACGCAGCTGGTTCGCCCTGCCCGCCAGGCAGACGCGTCGTAAGAGGGAACCCGGTGGGAATCCGGGACTGCCCCGCAGCGGTGAGTGGGAACGACCGCCGTCATACGCACTGGACGCACCGCGTCCGGGAAGCGACGGCCAGTAGGAGCCTCGTACCCGTACGGATACGTACGGTCACGGCCACGAGGCGTGCCCATGAGTCCGAAGACCTGCCACTGCCCGTGTGCGAGCACCGCACACGGAGATCTCGGTGACCTCGTGGGCGGGTCGGCGGTTCTCGGGCGGGCATGCGCGCGACGCGGTGTGCTTCGCCCCGGCTTCCGTTCCTTCGCTTCCCACGGGTCGACCCGGGATCGTTCCCGCATGACTCGCGAAGGAGAGTCCCGTGACACCCAAGTCCGCAGCCGCGGCGTCCCGGTCCACCGTCCATGGCTACCCGCGCCAGGGCCCCGACCGTGAACTGAAGAAGGCCATCGAGGGCTACTGGAAGGGCCGGGTCACCGCGGAAGCCCTGCGGGAGACCGCCGAGGGGCTGCGCCGCGACAACTGGCGGCAGCTGGCCGGTGCCGGTCTCGGTGAAGTGCCCACGGGTGACTTCTCGTACTACGACCATGTGCTCGACACCAGCGTCATGGTCGGCGCCGTCCCCGCCAGGCACCGGGCGGCCGTCGAGGCGGACGCCCTCGACGGCTACTTCGCCATGGCGCGCGGCGCGCAGGATATGGCGCCGCTGGAGATGACCAAGTGGTTCGACACCAATTACCACTATCTCGTCCCCGAGCTGGGCCCCGACACCGTCTTCCGCGCCGACTCGGCCAAGCAGGTCGGCGAGTTGCGCGAGGCCGTGGCGCTCGGCCACACCGCCCGGCCCGTGCTGGTCGGTCCCGTCACATATCTGCTGCTCGCCAAGCCCGCGCCGGGTGTGGCCGCCGGCTTCGAGCCGCTGACCCTGCTCGACCGGCTGCTCCCGGTGTACGCGGAGGTGCTGGCCGATCTCAGGGCCGCCGGCGCCGAGTGGGTGCAGCTCGACGAACCCGCGCTGGTCCAGGACCGTACGCCCGCCGAGCTGAACGCGACCGCGCGCGCCTACCGCGAGCTCGGGGCGCTCACCGACCGGCCCCAGCTGCTGGTGGCGTCGTACTTCGACCGGCTCGGCGAGGCGCTTCCCGTGCTGGCCAAAGCCCCCGTCGAGGGTCTCGCCCTGGACTTCACCGGTCCCGCCGCCGCCAACCTCCGCGACCTCGCGGCGGTCGGCGGCCTGCCCGGCAAGCGGCTCGTCGCCGGGGTGGTGGACGGCCGCAATGTGTGGATCAACGATCTCGCGGCCTCGCTGACCACCCTGGCCACGCTGCTCGGTCTCGCCGACCGGGTCGATGTGTCGGCATCCTGCTCCCTGCTGCACGTCCCGCTGGACACGGCGGCCGAGCGGGAGCTCGATCCGCAGCTCGCGCGGTGGCTGGCCTTCGCCCGCCAGAAGACCGACGAGGTCGTCACACTCGCGCGCGGTCTCGCCGGGGGCACAGGACCGATCACGGCCCGGCTCTCCGCGAACCGCGCCGATCTGGCCTCCCGGGCCTCCTCGGCGATCACGCGTGATCCCGCGGTACGGGCCCGCTCCGCGGCCGTGACCGCCGCGGACGCCCGCCGGGGCCAGCCGTACGCCGAGCGCACCGTCGCCCAGCGCGAGCGGCTCGGACTGCCGCTGCTGCCGACCACCACCATCGGCTCGTTCCCGCAGACCTCGGAGTTGCGCACGGCGCGCGCCGAGCGGCGGGCGGGACGGCTGGACGAGGCCGGCTACGACGAGCGGATCGAGGCCGAGATCCGTGAGGTGATCTCCTTCCAGGAGAAGGCCGGGATCGATGTCCTGGTGCACGGCGAGCCCGAACGCAACGACATGGTGCAGTACTTCGCCGAGCAGCTCACCGGCTATCTGGCCACCGGGCACGGCTGGGTCCAGTCGTACGGCACCCGCTATGTCCGTCCGCCGATCCTCGCCGGGGACATCTCGCGTCCCGCCCCGATGACCGTCGCCACGACCTCGTACGCGCAGTCGCTGACCGGCCGGCCCGTCAAGGGCATGCTGACGGGCCCGGTCACCATGCTGGCCTGGTCCTTCGTCCGTGACGACCAGCCGCTCGGCGAGACCGCGCGGCAGGTGGCGCTGGCGCTGCGGGACGAGGTCGCCGATCTGGAGGCCGCGGGGACGGCCGTCATCCAGGTGGACGAGCCGGCGCTGCGGGAGACCCTGCCGCTGCGCGCGGCGGACCGGCCCGGCTATCTGGAGTGGGCCACCGAGGCGTTCCGCCTCACGACGGCGGGTGTGCGTCCCGACACCCAGATCCACACGCACATGTGCTACGCGGAATTCGGCGACATCCTCACGGCCATCGACGACCTGGACGCCGACGTGATCAGCCTGGAGGCGGCCCGCTCCCACATGCGGGTCGCGGACGAGCTGGCCGCGGCCGGCTATCCGCGCGAGGTCGGTCCCGGTGTGTACGACATCCACTCGCCACGGGTGCCGTCGGCGGACGAGGCGGCGGCCCTGCTGGGCAAGGGACTTGAGGCGATTCCGGCGGAGCGGCTCTGGGTCAACCCCGACTGCGGGCTGAAGACGCGGGGCTGGGCGGAGGTGCGGGTGTCACTGGAGAACCTGGTGGCGGCGGCCCGGGCGACGCGGGAGCGTATGTCCTGACGCCGGTGGAACGCGGTGCCGGCGGACGGGAATCCGCCCGCCGGCACCGCGACCCGAACCGAGCGCTGGTGCCGGGAGGGGCGCTAGGAGAGATCCAGCGTCTCGATGATGCGTTCGGCGGCCAGGGTCGCGGTCAGCGTCCCTTCCCGTACCCGCTGTTCCAGCGCGGGCGCGACTTCCCGTACGCCGGGGTGCTCGCGGAGCCGGTCCAGGAGATGGTCACGGACCATCGACCAGGTCCAGTCGACCTGCTGGTCACGGCGCTTGCGCGCCAGCCGGCCGTCGGCTTCGAGGACCGCGCGGTGCTGTTCGAGGCGCTCCCAGACGGTGTCGAGGCCGCTGCCCTCGCGTGCGCTGCAACTGAGCACCGGCGGTGTCCAGGCGGCGTCCACCGGATGCATCAGCCGCAGCGCGCCCGCGAGTTCACGGGCGGCCGAGCGCGCGTCGCGTTCGTGCGGACCGTCGGCCTTGTTGACGGTGATGACGTCCGCCAGCTCCAGGACGCCCTTCTTGATGCCCTGGAGCTGGTCGCCGGTGCGGGCGAGGGTGAGCAGCAGGAAGGAGTCGACCATATTGGCGACGGTGGTCTCCGACTGGCCGACGCCGACGGTCTCGACGAGCACCACGTCGTACCCCGCGGCCTCCATCACGATGATGGTCTCGCGGGTCGCTTTGGCGACGCCGCCCAGCGTGCCGGCCGTGGGCGAGGGACGGACGAACGCCGCCGGGTCCACCGCCAGCCGCTCCATCCGGGTCTTGTCCCCCAGGATGGAGCCGCCGGTCCTGCTGGAGGACGGGTCGACGGCCAGCACCGCGACCCGGTGGCCCAGACCGGTGAGCAGCGTCCCCAGCGCGTCGATGAAGGTGGACTTGCCGACGCCCGGCACCCCGCTGATGCCGATCCGGCGTGCCTTTCCCGCGTACGGCAGCAGCTCGGTCAGCAGCCGCTGGGCGAGCGCCCGGTGGTCGGGCCTGGTGGACTCCACCAACGTGATGGCACGGGCGATGTACGAACGGGAGCCGTCCAGAACGCCCTTGGCGTAGCTGTCGATGTCGATCCGTGACGGCACGCGCTCACCGCTCGTGGCCGAGGGCGGCGGCCAGCCCCGTCAGCAGGTCGTACGCGGCGTCCGGGATCACCGTGCCCGGCGGGAAGACCGCGGCGGCCCCGGCGCGGTGCAGCTCCTCGATGTCCTGCGGCGGGATCACCCCGCCGACGACGATCATGATGTCCTCCCGGCCCTCCGCCGCCAGCTCCTCGCGCAGCGCCGGTACGAGCGTGAGATGCCCGGCGGCCAGCGAGGAGACGCCGACGATGTGCACGTCCGCCTCCACCGCCTGCCGCGCCACCTCGGCCGGCGTCTGGAACAGCGGGCCGACGTCGACGTCGAAGCCCAGGTCGGCGAAGGCCGTGGCGATCACCTTCTGGCCACGGTCATGGCCGTCCTGGCCCATCTTGGCCACCAGGATGCGCGGGCGGCGGCCCTCGGCGCTCTCGAAGTCCCCGACCGCCGCACGGGTGCGCTCCACGGCCGGGGAGGTGCCTGCCTCGTTGCGGTACACACCGGAGATCGTACGGATCTGCCCGGAGTGGCGCCCGTACACCTTCTCCAGGGCGTCGGAGATCTCCCCGACGGTCGCCATCGCGCGGGCCGCGTTCACCGCGAGATGCAGCAGATTGCCTTCCAGGCCGGAGCCCGGTCCCGCCTCCGCCGCGGCGGTGAGGGCGCGCAGCGCGTCCTGGCAGACGTTCTCGTCGCGCTCGGCGCGCAGCCGCCGCAGTTTCTCGATCTGCTGGGTGCGTACCGAGGAGTTGTCGACCTTGAGCACGTCGATCTTCTCGTCGGTCTCCACCCGGTACTTGTTGACGCCGATGACGGGCTGGCGTCCCGAGTCGATCCGCGCCTGGGTACGGGCCGCGGCCTCTTCGACACGCAGTTTGGGGATGCCGGCGTCGATGGCCTGCGCCATGCCGCCGGCTGCCTCGACCTCCTCGATGTGCTGCCAGGCACGCCGGGCGAGATCGTGGGTCAGCTTCTCGACGTACGCGCTGCCGCCCCAGGGGTCGATCACCCGGCAGGTCCCGGACTCCTGCTGGAGCAGCAGCTGGGTGTTGCGGGCGATCCGGGCGGAGAAGTCGGTGGGCAGGGCCAGCGCCTCGTCCAGCGCGTTGGTGTGCAGCGACTGGGTGTGGCCCTGGGTGGCGGCCATCGCCTCCACACAGGTACGGGTGACGTTGTTGAAGACGTCCTGCGCCGTGAGCGACCAGCCGGAGGTCTGCGAATGGGTGCGCAGCGACAGCGACTTGGCGTTCTTCGGGTCGAACTGCTTGACCAGCCTGGCCCACAGCAGCCGGGCCGCCCGCAACTTGGCGATCTCCATGAAGAAGTTCATGCCGATGGCCCAGAAGAAGGAGAGCCGGGGCGCGAACGCGTCCACATCGAGCCCGGTCCCGAGCCCGGCGCGCAGGTACTCCACGCCGTCGGCGAGGGTGTAGGCCAGCTCCAGGTCGGCCGTCGCGCCCGCTTCCTGGATGTGGTAGCCGGAGATGGAGATGGAGTTGTAGCGCGGCATCTTCTGCGAGGTGTACGCGAAGATGTCGGAGATGATCCGCATCGAGGGCTTGGGCGGATAGATGTAGGTATTGCGGACCATGAACTCTTTGAGGATGTCGTTCTGGATGGTCCCGGCCAGCTTCTCGGGCGGTACGCCCTGTTCCTCGGCGGCCACGATGTACAGGGCGAGTACGGGCAGTACGGCGCCGTTCATCGTCATCGACACGCTCATCCGGTCCAGCGGGATGCCGTCGAACAGCTGGCGCATGTCATAGATCGAGTCGATGGCCACGCCCGCCATGCCGACGTCGCCCGTCACCCGGGGGTGGTCGCTGTCGTAGCCGCGGTGGGTCGGCAGGTCGAAGGCGACCGACAGGCCCTTCTGCCCGGCGGCGAGGTTGCGCCGGTAGAAGGCGTTGGACTCCTCGGCGGTGGAGAACCCGGCGTACTGCCGGATGGTCCAGGGCTGGTTGACGTACATCGTCGGGTACGGACCGCGCAGATACGGGGCGATGCCGGGGTACGTGGCGAGGAAGTCGAGGCCCGCCGTGTCCTGGGCGGTGTACAGGGGTTTGACGGCGATGCCCTCGGGGGTGTCCCAGACGAAGTCCCCGTCGGCCTTGCCGGTGTGCTCCTTGACGGCCGTACGCCACTGGTCCTCGGTGACCGCGGCTCCTTCGCCGGGTCCGAGGTCGATCTCGGAGAAGTCCGGGATCCGCATCACGCCACTCCCATCCGGTCGAGGACGGAGGTGAGAACGGCGACCGCGTCGCCGCCCGCGGCGACGAACTCGTCGACTCCGGCCCGTAGATATGTCTCACGCTGCTCGCCGGGGCGGCCGGCGAGGAACACCCGCCGGGCACCGGCGGACTTGAGTGCTTCCGCGACGGACGCGGCCCGCTCCGCGTAGAGCGCGTCGCTGGAGCAGAGGCAGGCGACGGTGGCCCCGCTGCGGGTGAAGGCGTCGGCGGCCGTGGACGCGTCGACGGACACCGGGTCGTGGACCGGCTCGATCCCGCCGGCCTGGAAGAGACTGGCGGCGAAGGTGGCCCGCGCGGTGTGCGCGGCGGCCGGGCCGAGGGCGGCGAGGAAGACCCGTGGCCGCGCGCCGGTGGCGGCGAGATGGGCGTCGGAGCGGGCGCGGAGCGCCTCGTACGCCTCGTCGCGGCGGACCGTGGGCAGTCCGCCCGCCGGGGCCGCCGGCGCCGCGTCGCGCTCCACCGGAGCCTGGCCGAGCTGCGGGAACTCACTGACGCCCGTGATGGGTTCGCGGCGCCGGGCCAGCTGTCCCGCACGCTCCTCCCAGGTCGCCGCGAGCCGCTCGCCGACCAGCCCGTCGCGCAGCGCGGCGCGCTGGCCTCCGGCGCGCTCGATCTCCTGGAACCACGCCCAGGCGGCGTGGGCGAGTTCGTCGGTGAGCCGCTCCACGTACCAGGAGCCGCCCGCCGGATCGATGACCCGGCCCAGGTGGGATTCCTCCAGCAGGATCGTCGAGGTGTTGCGGGCGATCCTGCGCGCGAACGCGTCGGGCAGCCCGAGGGCGTGGTCGAAGGGCAGTACGGTGACGGCGTCGGCGCCGCCCACCCCGGCCGCCAGCGAGGCGACCGTCGTGCGCAGCATGTTCACCCAGGGGTCGCGCCGGGTCATCATCACCGAGGAGGTCACCGCGTGCTGGCGCTGCGCGCCGGCCGCCGGATCCGCGCCGCAGACCTGCGCCACCCGGGACCACAGCCGCCGCGCGGCGCGGAGTTTCGCGATGGTCAGGAACTGGTCGGCGGTGGCCGCGTAGCGGAATTCCAGCTGTCCGCAGGCGGCTTCGACGGAGAGTCCGGCGGCGGTGAGGTCGCGCAGCCAGCCGACGCCGGTGGCGAGCGAACAGCCCAGTTCCTGCGCGTCCGAGGCGCCGGCCTCGTGGTACGGCAGCGCGTCCACCGTGACGGCGCGCAGGCCGGGGTACTCCCGGTGGCAGAGCGCGGCGAGTTCGGCGGCCTCTTCGGTGGAGCCGGCCGTTTCCCGTCCCGTACGGGCGAGTTGCCCGACGGGGTCCGCGCCGAGGGTGCCGCGGGCGTCCTGGCGCCCCACCCCGCGCTCGCGGTACAGCCGCAGCAACTCCCGTGCGGCGGGCCCGAACGCGTCACCGGCGTCGAGCGCGACGGGGGCCAGGTCGAGGTAGACCCCGTCGAGCACCGTCTCGAGACCGGACACCGGCACGCCGCAGGCGCCGACGGTCAGCCACAGGGAGGTGGCCCCGTTCTCCAGGTCGGACAGGACGGCCTCATTGGTCCGCGCGGGATCCGGCCGCGTATGACGCTGCCGTACGTCCCAGCCGGCGACGGCGCCGCCCGCCGGTCTGCCGCCCCGGGTGAACGGCGGGAAGCCGGGGTAGCCGGCGTCGCCCGGGGCGTCGTCGGCGGTGTACAGGGGACGGGTGGCAAGCCCGTCCTGGAGCGTCGTGGAGAGCGCGTCCTCGGCCGCCGGCCCCGAGATGTCCCGACCCGACTTGCGCAGTACGCCTTCGACCAGGCTCTGCCACTGTTCGCGGGTCGCATCGGGGAACTCGGCGGCCAGGGAGAGCCCGTCGTCAGGCAGGACCGTCATGACCAGATGTTAAGACAGCTCACGGAACGAGCAGCAGGGCGCGTCCATGTGACCTTTCCCTCGCTGTACCGGCCCGGATTTAGGTCTTTCACGGCGCGTCATTCCCTACGCGACGCGCGCGCGACCCGTTGGTGGCAGGGGCCTGGCCGCAGTCGCGTCATCCGCAGACGCTACGCTGCCCACGACCGGCACGTGATCGCCATCGCTCTCGCACTGGGCACATCACCTTCGATCCCGCGCATCGACCGTCAGCCCTCAGTCCGCCACTGCGCCGGGGTTCCACCGGCCAGTGCATGATCATTCCTTGGATGGCGTAGCACCTCATGTCTTGGTTCGAATCTTTCATCCTCGGGCTCGTCCAGGGGCTGACCGAGTTCCTGCCCATCTCCTCCAGCGCCCATCTGCGGCTGACCGCGGCGTTCGCCGGCTGGCACGACCCGGGTGCGGCGTTCACCGCGATCACCCAGATCGGCACGGAGGCGGCCGTCCTGATCTACTTCCGCAAGGACATCGCCCGGATCATCTCCGCGTGGTCCCGCTCGCTGACGAACAAGGCGATGCGCGGCGACCACGACGCCAAGATGGGCTGGCTGGTCATCGTCGGCTCGATCCCGATCGGTGTGCTCGGCATCACCTTCAAGGACCAGATCGAGGGCCCGTTCCGCGATCTGCGCCTGATCGCCGTCACGCTGATCGTGATGGGCATCGTGCTCGGCATCGCCGACCGCCTCGCCGCCCGTGACGAGACCGGCGGCAAGCACCGCGCCGTCAAGGAGCGCAAGTCGCTCAGGGAGCTGGGCGTCAGGGACGGTCTGATCTTCGGCTTCTGCCAGGCCCTGGCCCTGGTGCCCGGTGTCTCCCGCTCGGGCGCCACCATCAGCGGTGGCCTGCTGATGGGGTACACCCGCGAGGCGGCGGCGCGCTATTCGTTCCTGCTCGCGATCCCCGCGGTCCTCGCCTCGGGCGTCTTCGAGCTGAAGGACGCGGGTGAGGGCCATGTGTCGTGGGGCCCGACGATCTTCGCCACACTCATCGCGTTCGTCGTGGGCTACGCGGTCATCGCGTGGTTCATGAAGTTCATCACGACCAAGAGCTTCATGCCGTTCGTGATCTACCGGATCCTGCTCGGTATCGCCCTGTTCGTCCTGATCGGTACGGACACCCTGAGCCCGCACGCGGGCGAGTCGGGCGGCTGACCGACGCCGGCGGGGGCGGGGCGGGCGGCCCGGGAACGACGAGTGTGAGCAAGGACGCTCCTTGATCGGTCCTCAGAGACCCCTCCCTGCCCCTAGGGTTTGTCACATGTCCTTCACTTCCGGATCCGCTTCCTCGGCCTCCGGCGCCGTCGCGGCCAACGAACGGATCCGCGCCCTCGTCGACGCGGCCGACGGGACGTGGCCCGCCGAGGCGTACGAGGTACTGCTCCTGGAGTGGGCCGCGGCCCTGCACGACGGCGTCGACGAGGCGGCCTGACCCTCGACGGCGGCCACGCCTCCGCCGTACGGCTCGGCGGCGACCGGGGCCGGACAGCCACCACGTGGGTGTATCCGCCCGGACGCGCCCGCGTCGCGCGTGTCCCGCACCCATGATCGACTGAGCATGTGGTCGCAGGATCTACACATCCGGACAAATGCCCGCATCCGATCGACGCGGCGCGTGCACGCGCGACGCGCCGGACCGCGACGCCTCCGGCGTGGTGTCCGGCATGCTCCACACCGGAGACGGTGGATGTCGAAGTACCGGGCGCCGTAGGCCGCGTGCTCGACGGACTGCTGCACGGCCGGCTCGCCGAGGCCGAGGCGATCGACGCCACGTTCGCCCGCGATGTCGCCGAGCGGCTCGCCCGGTTCACCCTCGGCGGGGGCAAGCGCACCCGGTCCCAGTTCCTGTGGTGGGGGCTGCGGTCCTGCGGCGACACGGCGGACGTGGACTCCGCACTCCGGCTCGCCGCCGCACTCGAACTGATCCAGACGTGCGCGCTCGTACATGACGACGTGATGGACGGTTCCCCCACGCGCCGGGGCGGACGCGCCGTACACACCGAGATCGCCGACCAGTACCAATCGGTTTCCGGCCGTCGTGAGCGCGAGTCCTTCGCCAGGAGCGCCGCCATCCTGGTCGGAGACCTGGCCCTGGCCTGGGCGGACGATCTCGTGGCCGACACCGTCCTCGCCCCCGAGGTCCGCCGCCGGGTGTACGGGATCTGGCGGGCCATGAAGACGGAGATGGTCGCCGGCCAGTATCTCGATCTGCACGGCAAGGCCAACGGCTCCCGGTCGACGGCTCAGGCGATCCGTACCGCCTGTCTCAAGAGCGCGCTCTATTCGGTGGAACGCCCCCTGGCCATGGGCGCCGCCCTGGCCTCGGCCGACCGGCGCACCACCCGGGCGCTCCGCTCCGCCGGCCGCTGCGCCGGTATCGCCTTCCAGCTGCGCGACGACATTCTCGGCGTGTTCGGCGACCCGGCACGCACCGGGAAGCCCTCCGGCGAAGACATCCGCCAGGGCAAGCCCACCTATCTGGTGGCGGTCGCGCGGGCGCGCGCCGAGGCGAACGGGGACCGCGCTTCGGCCACCGTCCTCGAAAGCGCCTTCGGCGACGCGCGGTTGTCCGAGGACGGGCTCGCGCGGGTACGGTCCGTGCTCGTGGCGACCGGCGCACGCGCCACGGTCGAGAAGAAGATCGCCCGGCTGATGGCGAACAGCACCCGCCATCTGGACCGGGGCACCTTCGAACCCGTGGCTCTCCACCGGCTTCATGGACTTCTGTACGCGGTCGCCGGTCTCCCCCCGGACGTCCGCGCGCCGTCCGGCCGGGTCGGCGACGGTCCGCCCGCGTCACCGATCCTGGCCACGTCGACCGAGGCGGGGAAGCCATGAGAACGCTCACCGGACCCACCGACCACGTCGTGGTGGTGGGCGCGGGGCTCGCCGGCCTGTCCGCCGCCCTGCATCTGCTCGGCGCGGGACGGCGGGTCACCGTCGTCGAACGGGGCACCCAGCCCGGGGGCCGGGCGGGCCGTATCGAGCGCAACGGCTACCGCATCGACACGGGACCGACCGTACTGACCATGCCGGACCTCCTCGACGAGGCGTTCGCGGCCGTCGGCGACTCGCTCCGCGACCGGGTGGAACTCCTCCCTCTTCACCCCGCCTACCGCGCCCGGTTCGCCGACGGCACCGCACTCGACGTACACACGGACCCGGCGGCGATGGAAGCCGGGATCGAACGGTTCGCGGGCGCCCGGGAGGCGATCGGCTACCGGCGGCTGCGGTCCTGGCTCGAAGAGCTGTACCGGGTCCAGATGCGCCGCTTCATCGACACCAACTTCGACTCCCCGCTGCGGCTCCTCCATCCCGACCTCGCGCGGCTGGCGGCCCTCGGCGGGTTCGGCCGCCTCGACGCGCGCGTCGGCCACTTCGTCTCCGACGAACGGCTGCGCCGGATCTTCTCCTTCCAGGCCCTGTACGCGGGAGTGCCGCCCGCCCGCGCCCTCGCCGCGTACGCCGTCATCGCCTACATGGACACGGTCGCGGGCGTGTACTTCCCGCGCGGCGGCGTGCACGCGCTGCCGCAGGCCATGGCGGACGCGGCGGCCGACGCGGGCGCCGTATTCCGTTACGGCCACGAGGTCACCCGGCTCGAACGGCGCGGCGACCGGATCACGGCCGTCGTCACCGGCCGGGAACGCGTCCCGTGCGACGCGGTGGTGCTCACCGCCGACCTGCCGGTGGCCTACCGGCTGCTCGGGCACCGGCCGCGCCGCCTCCTGCCGCTGCGCCACTCGCCCTCCGCGGTGATCCTGCACGCGGGCACCGACCGCACCTGGCCCGAGCTGGCTCACCACACCCTCTCGTTCGGCGCCGCCTGGAAGGGCACCTTCCGCGAACTGACCCGTACGGGGCGGCTGATGACGGATCCTTCGCTGCTCATCACCCGGCCGACAGCCACCGACCCCACGCTGGCGCCACCCGGCCGCCATGTGCACTATGTCCTGGCGCCGTGCCCGAACACCGACATCGGGCCCAGCGCCCGTGACTGGCACGACCTCGCGCCCCGCTACCGCGACGGCCTGCTCGCCGAACTGGAGCGTCGCGGGCTCGCCGGCCTCGGCTCCTCCATCGAGGAGGAGTGCCTCGTCACGCCGGTGGACTGGACGGCCCAGGGACACGCCGCGGGTACGCCCTTCTCCGCCGCCCACACCTTCGCGCAGACCGGGCCGTTCCGGCCGCGCAATCTGGTGCGCGGTACGGAGAACGCCGTGCTCGCCGGATGCGGTACGACCCCGGGCGTCGGCGTGCCGACCGTGCTGATCTCCGGGAAACTCGCGGCGGCCCGCGTCACGGGACTCCGGCCACCACGCTCCACACCGGCCCGCGGCCCGCGCTCCGCGTCGAAAGGCACCCCGGCATGACCGACCGCGAACTGGACGCCGCGGGCATCACCGAGCCCGCGCTGCGCGCCGCCTACGCACACTGCCGCCGGCTCAACGCGCGGCACGGCAAGACGTACTTCCTGGCCACCCGGCTGCTGCCGGTCGAGCGGCGGCCGGCCGTGCACGCGCTGTACGGCTTCGCCCGCTGGGCCGACGACATCGTCGACGACCTGGACAGCGGTGCGACCCCGGCCGGGCGGGCTCGCGCGCTCGACGCACTGCGACAGCGGCTGGAGACCGGGCTGCGCGACGGCGTCAGCACCGAGCCGGTGGTCAGGGCGCTCGCCCATACGGCGCAGGCGTACCGCATCGATCACCGGCACTTCGCGGACTTCATGACGGCCATGCGCACCGACCTGGAGGTCACGGACTACCTGGACTACCCGGCGCTGCGCCGGTACATACACGGTTCCGCCGCGGTGATCGGCCTGCAGATACTGCCGGTGCTCGGCACGGTCGTGCCCCGGGAGGAGGCCGCTCCGCACGCGGCGGCGCTCGGCGTCGCGTTCCAGCTCACCAACTTCCTCCGGGACATCGGTGAGGACCTGGACCGCGGCCGCGTCTACCTGCCCGCCGATCTGCTCGGCTCCTGCGGGGCCGACCGCGAACTGCTGCTGTGGAGCCGGGTCACCGGGAGCCGCGATCCGCGCATCACCGCCGCGCTGAAGGCCGCCGCCGCCCTCACCCGGGGCGTCTACCGGGAGGCCGTGCCGGGCATCCCGCTGCTCGATCCGGTGGCCCGGCCGTGCATCCGTACCGCGTGCGTCCTGTACGAGGGCATCCTCGACGCGGTGGAGGACGACGGCTACGCCGCGCTGCACCGCCGCGCCGTCGTACCCCGGCGGCGCCGTGCCGCCGTGGCGCTGGACGGCCTGGTCCGGGTGGCCGCGGCCAGGATGCGGGCGGGGCGGTCCAGTGGGCCGGCGCGTCATCGCCGGAAGCCGGCCGCCGAGTCCGTACCGGAGGAGCCGGTATGACTGGCGGGGACCGCCGCCCGCGCCGCGGCCGCTACCCGGTGCGGCTGCGCCGCGGCCCCGTGTCCTGGGAGCGGCAGCGGCCCACCTGGCGCGAGGCGAGACCGGGCATCATCGCCGAGGCGCTGCAACGCGCGCTGGCCCGCCCCTCCGGCAACTGGTACGTGATCGGTGCCGCGCGGGACATCACGGCCCGCCGGCCGCTCGGACGCACCGTCGCCGGGGTCGAGGTGGTGGCCTGGCGGGACGCGGCCGGCCGGCTCGTGGCCGGTCCTGGGGCCTGCCCGCACCTCGGCGCTCCGCTCAAGGACAGTCCGGTGCGCTGCGGCACGCTCGTCTGCCACTGGCACGGACTGGCCCTGGACGGTGCGCCGCTGGCCAACTGGAACCCCTTCCCGGCGTACGACGACGGGGTCCTGGCCTGGGTGCGCCTCGACCGGATCGGCGGCGAGGTGCCCCTCGAACGGCCGGTCGTCCCTGCCCGGCCGCGCCCCGCCGGGGCCGTCGAGGCCGTCTGCACAGCCGTCGGTGTCTGCGAGCCGGACGATGTGATCGCCAACCGGCTCGATCCCTGGCACGGCGCGTGGTTCCATCCGTACTCCTTCCTCGATCTCACCGTCCTCACGACACCGGACGGCGGTGCGACGGGGGACTGCGACGGCTTCACGGTCGATGTCTCCTTCAAGGTCGCCGGACGGGTGGTGGTGCCGGTCAGAGCGGTGTTCAGGGCCCCGGGGCCGCGCACGGTCGTCATGCACATCACCGAGGGCGAGGGCCGGGGCTCGGTCGTCGAGACCCATGCCACTCCGCTCGGCCCCGACGAACGCGGCAGGCCGCGTACCGCGGTGGTCGAGGCGGTCGTCGCGGCCTCCGACCGCCCCGGGTTCGCCGCCGTACGCGCCGTGGCTCCTGTCCTGCGTCCGCTCATGCGCGCGGCGGCGGGACGCCTGTGGCGGGACGACCTCGCCTACGCGGAACGCCGCTGGGAACTGCGCAGCAGCGGCCGTTTCCCCGGCTGAGGACGCGCGTCAGTGCTCCCCCAGCCGTGCCAGCGCCCGCAGCGACGCCGAACGGCCCTTCCCGGGCACCGTCCACAGGGCGTGGCCGCGTACTCCCCAGCGCTCCAGGAGAGCGTTCGCCGCGAGGAATCCGGTGGTTGCCGCGCGCTCCATCAGAGCGACCGGAAGGCCGGTGCGTACCAAGTCGCCCGCAAGCACCACGGACGGGTCCGGTGTGCGTACCGTGGGCCGGCCGGTGAAGCCTCCCACCGGGAACAGCGGGCAGTCGGCCCGCCACTCGTGCCGGGCGTCGATGATCCTCGCGTGGCGCGTCTCCGGGTACACGCGGTGCAACTGGGCGACGAGGCGCTCCTGCTCGGCCCCGCGGTCCGCGCCCGGGTCGAGCGCGTAGGCGTGGAGCTCCACCACGGAGCCTCCGGTGCGGTGGGCCCAGCGGGCCGCCTCGCCCTCCCAGCGCTCCAGCACACTGACGTTGTCCAGCGACGCGTAGCCGCTGGTGCCGAGGAAGCCGGCCCGGTCCGGGGCCACCGGCCGGTCCAGCCACAGCCGCGACACCAGGAACGGCGGCGCGGTACGCAGCCGGGCGACGGCACAGCGCCATGGCGCGTCGCCCAGGTCCGGCGAGGCGGCGACCAGCCGCCGCAGCCCGCCGGTGTCCAGGGCGAGGACGAGCGCGTCGTGGCGCAGCCGCCGGCCCTCGACGGTGACGGTCGGACCGCCGCCTTCGTCGGGCTCCACCCCGTCCACCGCCGTACCCAGGCTGAGCCGGGTGCCGTGCTTCTCCAGATAGCGGCCGAGCGGTTCCCACAGGGCCTGGGGGAAGGGCTCGGCCGGCACGTCGAAGAGGAGCCCCTCACTGGACCCGAGGAAGTAGATATGGAACATCAGCACGAGCTCCGCGGCGGACAGTTCACGCGGATCGGCGAAGAAGCTGCGCGAGAAGACCTCGAAGGCCAGATGGTGGGCGGCCTCGGGGAAGCGGATCCTGGACAGGAACTCCGCGGCGCTCACCCCGTCGAGCCGCTCGTAGACGCGCGGCACCCGGACATCGAGCAGGGGCAGCGCGGCCGCCGGGTTCATCCGCAGCAGGTCCCGCCAGCCGAAGGCGGGGCTGAGGGCGACGAAGCCCAGGGCGTTCCAGGGCGGAGTGCGCGGCACCCGCGCGAAACTGTCGTGCGTTCCCCCGCTGTGCCGCAGCGGGTAGTCGGGAACGCCGGTGAGCATACGCAGCTCGGGGTCCACCCGGCGCAACAGGCCCCGCAGGTTGTAGTACTGCCGGAAGAAGGCGTGGAAGCCGCGGCTCATGGTGGCCGGGGAGCCGTCGGCGAGCCGCACGGGCCAGCCCGCGAGCCGCCCGCCGAGGCTGTGTTCGCGCTCGTAGAGCGTGACGCGTACGCCGCGTTCCACCAGCGCGGTGGCGGCGGCGAGACCCGCGATGCCTGCGCCGATCACCCCGACGTGCGGCGCCGTGCCGGTGACGCGTTCCCGCCCGTACGGCGCGGGCACCCGGCGGGCCCGCCGGTCGCGTCCTCGTCTCATCGCGCCCCCTCCCCGGTCGACACGTCGGACAGTTCATGAGCGCGCGGCAAGGTCATCCGGCCTTCGCTTCCCGGTCGGAGGGCAGGTGGAGGGGGGTATCGGTCAGGGCGACGGACGCCACGGCAGGCGGGGCAGTTCCGCGACGGTGCGCAGTATGGGCGCCACCGGTGTGCGCAGGCCGATCAGGAGGTCCTCCGCTATCCGGGAGCGGCCGTCGAGGAACCGCAGCAGCCGTTCCGTCGGGACGTGCCGGAACAGCCCGGTGAAGAACTCCGCGCCGTCGACCCGCCCGGTGTCCAGGGCCCGGAGCAGGACCGCGTCCATGGCCCGGGCCCGGGCCGGATACGGCGGCCGGAGGCGGACCGGCCGGCCGGCCAGCAGATCGGCCGCCACCGCACGCGCCTCCCGCTGTACGGCCGCGAAGGTGTACCCGGTCGACGGACGGGTGGCGCCGCCCGCCGCGCCGACGCGGAACACGGACCGTCCGACGCGGCGCGGGAAGCGCGCGTCGGTCATCGGGATCACACCGTGTTCCGAGGCGGTGACGCGCATCGCGCCGAGGCCGAGGACCTTCTCGGTGTAGTGGCGCAGCGCCCTGTCGTATCCGGGCGCGTCGAGCACCTCGCGGGAGAACTCCGTGTACTCCACGAGCGCTTCGTCCTGGGCGAGGGGCAGGACGTAGCCGAAGGAGAGGCCGTGCGCGGGCTGCGGCGTACGGAAGTCCATCAGGTCCGCGACCCCCGGGTCGAAGGACGGCTGTTCGGTGCGCACGAACCAGCCCCGGAAGTGCTGGAGCAGCGTCGTGCGCGCCGGCGGGAGGCGAGGCGGCGGCCGCGAGTCGAAGACCCAGCGAGCCGTCAGAGCGACCGGGCCGCCCGCCGCGTCGTGTCCGTACAGTGCGGCGCCGCCCGGTACATCCCGTACCCACTCCACCGCGGCCTCGATCCGGCGGCAGCCGTGCGGCCCGGACAGCCGCTCGCCGACCAGCGTCTCGAAAGCGCGCGACCGGAGCATCTTGTACCGCAGCGGGGCGGTCCTCCCCACCGTCGTGTCCCCCCGTGGACCCCGTACGCGCAGCCGGTCCCAGGAGGCGGCCAGGACAGGGTCGTACGGACCGCCCGCCGCCTCCCAGAAGCACCAGGTGCGCTCCGGCGGCCGCAACGGGCCCCGGGGCGCGTCGACGAGAACGACCGTCAGCGCCCGGCCGCCGGGCCGCGGCTCGCACAGCCGGTACGCGAGCGACAGCCCCGCCGCGCCGGCGCCCACGATGACCACGTCCGCGTCCCGCACCGTGTCTCCTTAACCGCGCGACGGCCGGTGGCCACGTCCGCGTGGCACCGATCCTTCCGTAGTCCCCTCCCCCACGGGGGTACGTGACGCGCGTGACAGGCCGGATTCCTTCACGGCGGGGGGTGTCCCGAGGGCCTTCATGGCGTTCGGGACACCGGCCCGCTCCCGGACAGCGCGAGGCCCCCGCCTCTCGCAGGCGGGGGCCGCACGCTCAGGTCAGAGCGAGGACAGGTCGGACGGCACCTCACTGCGCCGGGCCTCCTGCAGCGCGTCCTCCCGCTCGTAGTGGGACAGGGCCAGCCCGAGGGCGAAGAACGTCGGCGCCCACTCGCCCACGAAGATTCCCCAACGGTCTGCGCGGTCCACGCCTCCCCGGGGCTCGTACTTCAGGGAGCCCACCCATGAGACGACGGTGAGACCGATGGACGCGAAGGCGGCGGTGTACATGTGCTCGCTGCGGAGCCCTTTGCGGTGGAGCATTTTGACGATCATGACTCTCCCGGGGGATCGAGTGCACTCTCCTCTCCACGGTCACTCAGAGCGCGCCCGCCCGCATCCGGAGGTCGCGTGCCGGACGCGGCGGGTGCCGCTCAGCCAGGTGTCCGCTCAGCTGCTGGTGGAATCGCCGGCCAGGTCGCGGAGGTGGTCGCCGAATCCGCCGCGGGCCCGCGCGGCCAGCCGCGCCGAGGTGGTGACGGGGCACGCGTCGGTGCGCAGGATGCGGTGGCCGTGGCGTTCGAGCGCGGCGACCAGTGCGTGGTCCTCGTCGGTGGCGAGCGGGGGAAAGCCACCGACGCGCACATAGGCGTGGGCGGCGACGCCGAGATTGGCCCCGTGGACATGAGGGTGGCGCCACCTCCGGCCGTCGATCGGGCGCGTGGCGCCGTAGAGGGCGTGGAACCGGGCCGCGAGGCCGGGGCCGCCCTCGGCCGGCCAGCTGTCGACGGTGACGGTGCCGATGACGGCGTCCCACCCCCGCCGCGCCTGAGCCTTCTGATACGCGAGCCAGTGGGCGGGGACGGTGCCGTCGGCGTCGGTCGTCGCGATCCAGACCGACTCGGCCGGTACGCCGAGCAGGCTCAGCGCGTGTGCCGCTCCCGCAGCGCGGGCCAGGCCGGGGTTGCGGGCCGCAATCCTGATGACGTCCGCTCCGGCCCGGCGTGCCACGGACTCCGTGTGATCGGTACAGGCGTCGGCGACCACGACGGTGATCACCCGCAGCCCGGCGACATCCGGATGGTGACGTGCCGTCCGCAGGGAGGCGAGCGCACGGGTCAGCAGAGGGGCGTCGTTGTGGGAGGGGACGACAACGGCCAGAGCCTCGGGCTTCACACCAGCCCCTCGGCCGCCGCCGGTGAGAGCGCGGAGGAACCGTCCCCGTACTGACGGCCATGGATCTGGAGGACGAAGTCGGCGTCCCGCAGATCGGTCATCAGCGTCAGCCCGGGGAGCTCGGCCAGCGTGCCGGCGATCTCGTCGCCGGTTCGCAGATGCTCGGCCACGGAGTGATTCCAGTGAGCGGTCACCAGGGTGCCGCCGGGTTCGAGTGCGGACAGCGCGCGCTCCAGCAGCCGGTGCAGGTGCGGCTCGTCGAAGTAGTAGAGGAGCTCGGAGAGCACGATCAGGTCGAAGGAGCCGTCGGGCCACTGGTCGGGCACGACGAGCTCACGGACGCTGACGTGCGGATGTGCGGCGTTGCGGTGGGCCGCGGTCGCCACCGGGCCGGGGATCCGGTCGCAGGCCAGCACCGCCTCGCAGCGGACGGCCAGCCGCGCGGTCAGTTCCCCGACCGAGCAGCCGGGTTCGAAAGCGGACCGGTAGCGCGGACGGGGCAGAGCAGCCAGGGTGAGGTCGTACTTGCGGTGTTCGTACCAGCGCTCACCGAGACCCCACGGGTCGGGGCCGCGGCGGTACATCTCCTCGAAGTAGGACGCCGCGGTGTTCATCGGAAGACCACTTCCATGTCCCGCGCGTGGTGGGCCAATTCCTCGGGCGGCAGGACGGCCGCGTCGTCGGCGCCGGGGCCGAGCGGGCGGATCTGGCTGGCGAACCGGTCCACGGCGGCGGCCTTACGGGCGACGACGCCGGGCGGCAGGGGGATGCGAGCGGCTTCTTCCCAGGGGACGCGGGGGTCACCGGGCTGAGCCCAGTGCCACATCCACACGGGGTACAGGTGAAGCGGCGTGCCCGTGCGGCGGGCTGCCGCTCCGGCGGCGCGTCCGGCGGCTTCGTGGTCGGCGTGGACGTCTCCGGTCCAGGGGGCCACGCACAGTGCGGCGCCGGTGAGCAGCGGAACGAGTCGCGTGGTCAGCTCCTCTTCGCAGCCGGCGACGGCGGTGTCCGGCATTCCCAGCCGGATCACTCGCGCGTGGGCGGCGCCCAGTTCGGCGAGGGCGTCGAGGGTCTCCTTGGCCCTGATCTCCGCCAGGCCGGCCGGGGTGACGAGCAGGCTGCCGGGGTGTGACCTCTCGCCGTCGGTGACCGCCACGACAGTGAGGCGCACACCGGCGGCGGCCAGCAGCGCCATAGCGCCACCGAAGCCCAGCACCTCGTCGTCCGGATGCGCCGCCACCACTACGACGTGGCCGCGCCGGGGCAGCACCGCCTCGGGCAGCGCGGGCAGCCCCGGCCACGAGCGCCACAGCCGCTCGTCGGTGCCCGGCGCCTCGATCGCGTTGGCGGCGTCCGCACGCGCGGGTGGCGAGGGCCGTACGGAGGGCGAAGGTCGCACGGGTGGCGAGGGCCGCGCGGGTGGCGAAGGTCGCGCGAGTGGCGTGCACTGCTCGTCCGGCGTCATCGGCTGCCGCCTTCCGGTCCGGCGATCAGCGAGCCGAGTTCGGCCAGATTCCGTTCGGCGTGATGCTGGCGGATGTAGACGGTGAGGTCGGCGACGTTGCGGGCGTGCCGCAGGTCGTGGCAGAGGGGGCCCGCTCCGGTGGCGCGGCCGACCCGTACGAGGGTGTCGGCGCAGACCGACTCGACCAGCGCCCGGACCCGGAGGCTGCGCACCCGTGCCTCGCCCTGCTGATCGAGTGGATCGCGGTCGATCTCCTGGGCCGCGCGCCGCAGAACGGTCTCGGCGGCGTGCAGCCGCATGTCGACATGGCCGAGGTGCGCCGCGAGGTGCGGGTCCGGCTTCCGCGTGTGGACCGCGCCCGCCAGGGTCCGGGCGACCGCCCTGGCGCCGCCGTACCAGCAGGCGGCCACTCCGACGCCGCCGTGCTGGAAGCCGGGCCGGCGCAGATACGCCTCCACGCCGCCGACCGGCTCGGCCGGCACCGCGTCGAACCGTACATCTGGTGTGTCGCTGCCGGCCATGCCGATCGCCTGCCAGCTCCCGGGCACCGGGCGGCACCGCTCCCCCGCGGCCTCGATGTCCACGGCGAACAGCCGGCGCCCCCCGTCGGCCACCGCCGTGGCCAGTACCCGGGTGCAGCTGCTCGCGCCCGAGCAGTACCGCTTCACCCCGCTGACCTGCCACGCGCCGCCCTTGCGGACAGCCGTCAGCCCCTCGCCCGGAGGTTCCGCCGCCCAGACGCCCCACCGCTCCCCCGGCCGCGGGGCCGGGCCCTTGAGCTCCGCGAGGATCGCCAGCGCGTCAGCGTGCCCCTCGGCGAGCCGTGCCACACACAGGTCGCGTTCTGCGACCGTCCGCAGTGCCCGGAAACGCTCCTCGGTACGACCCGAGCCGGGCAACGGCATATCGAGTGCACCCGACTCGGCCAACCGGGTGAACTCCTCGGCGGCCTCCCGCCGGGCGACCGCGGGACTGAAGTCCCGCGCCCCACCGCTGCCCGGCGAGTCCCCCGCTGGTACGGCGCCAGCCATCTGCCCAACGATCTCGGACACCGGACCTCCAGATCAGCACAGGAACCTCAGGACCCTCAGCCATCGCTGAGACCGCACCGCCTCACTGTTACCGGCACAACGCGCTCACGCACCCGCGGAGCAGCGGCGGAACGGGGTCAGTCGGCCTGGCATCGGGGGCACCACACGGTGCCCCGCCCGGCGACGCGCTCCCGGCGCAGCCGCTCGCCGCAGCGCGGGCATCTCGCGTCGGTGTCGTCGCGGTGTCCGGTGAGCCAGGTGCTGCGCGGGGGTACGCGGCCGGCCCGTACCGCGGAGCGCAGCGTCCGCCGCATGTCCGTGTACAGCTGTCCGCGCTGGTCCTCGGTGAGGCTGCCGGCGCGGTGGGCCGGGTAGAGCCGGGCCCGCCAGAGGATCTCGTCGGCGAGCAGATTGCCGAGCCCCGCCAGGTGGGACTGGTCGGTGAGGACCTTCTTGACGGTGCCGCGCCGCCCACTGAAGAGCGCGTCGAAGTCGCTTCTGCCGATCTCTGTCGCGTCAGGTCCCTGACCGTCCAGCAGCCGGGCGACACCGGATTCCCCGGCCAGCCAGAGGCCCTTGAGTTTGCGCTGGTCGCGGTAGCGCAGCTGGCGGTCGTCCCCCACCGTGAACACGACACGGTCATGAGCGTGGAGCGCGTCATCGGGCCGGCAGCAGACGAGCAGTCCGGTCATGCCGAAATGCAGGAGCAGGGTGGGCCCGTCCGTGCGGGCCAGCAGCCACTTCCCGTGCCGCTCGGGCTCGGTGAACCTCCGCCCCTCCAGATCGCGGCTCAGCCGTCGCGGGCTCACCCCGTGCAGGACACCGGCGTCGTACACCTCGACCCGCTGGATCCGTCTGCCCCGCGCGCAGGACGCGAGGGTCTTCCGGAACGCTTCGACGTCAGGCAGCTCGGGCATACGGCCCCTCCTCCGCTGCGCGTGGCGTCCGCCGCCACCGCTTCCACCGCTTCCGCCGCTCGGCATCGTTCATGATCCGGAAAAGCCGGTTTCTCTCTTCGTCACTTCCCATGACGCCCCGCCCCGGGTGAGGCTGGGCCCAGCAGCAGGACCCGTATCCGAAGGGACTCATCAGCATGGCCTTGGACATGGCAGCGATCCGCGCGGCGTACCCCGCACTGCGCGACGGCGTCGCCTATCTCGACGGAGCGGCGGGCACCCAGACGCCGGAGACGGTGATCGAGGCCATCGCGGCCGCGTACCGCGCCGGGATCGGTAACGTCGGCGGCACCTTCCCGGCGAGCCACCGCTCGCAGGCCATCGTCGACGCGTGCCGCCTCGCGGTAGCCGACCTGGTCGGCGGCCGGCCGGAGGGCGTGGTCCTGGGAGCCAACACCACCACGCTGATCTACCGGTTCTCCCAGATCCTGGCGGCGACATGGCGGCCGGGGGACGAGATCGTACTGTCGCGGCTGGACCACGACTCGAACGTCCGCCCCTGGGTGCAGGCCGCGGAGCGGGCTGGGGCAATCGTGCGATGGGCCGAGGTCGACCTGGAGACCGGAGAGCTGCCGGCCGGCCAGTACGACACCCTGCTGAACGAGCGCACCCGCCTGGTGGCCGTCACCGCCGCCAGCAACGTACTGGGCACCCGCCCGGACGTCGCCGCGATCACGGCCAAGGCCCACGCGGTGGGCGCCCTGACCTATGTGGACGGGGTGCACGCCACCCCCCATGTCCCGGTCGACGTCGCCGCGCTCGGCGCGGACTTCTACGCGACGAGCGCCTACAAGTGGTCCGGACCCCACGTCGGCGCGGTCGTCGCCGACCCGGCCCTGCTGGAGACCCTGCGCCCCGACAAGCTGATCTGCTCTCCCGACGAGGTGCCCCAGCGGTTCGAGACCGGAACCGCCCCGCTGGCGGACCTGGCCGGTGTCACAGCCGCCGTGGAGCATCTGGCCTCGCTCGACGGTGCCGGCACCGACGTCGGCACCGGTTCGCGACGGGAGCGGCTGCTCGCCTCGATGACGGCCGTGGAAGCCTACGAGCAGCGGCTCTTCCGCACACTGCTCGGCGGTCTTGAGGAGATGGCCCACGTCACCCTGTACGGAAAGCCCGCCCATCGCACCGCGACCGCCTACTTCAGGGTGGCCGGCCACACTCCCCTGGAGGTCGCCGGGCACCTCGCGGCCCGAGGCGTCAACGTCTGGAGCGGCCACAACTACGCGTGGGAGCTGACCGGGGCGCTGGGCCTGCGTGACACCGGCGGCGCGGTCCGCGCCGGGCTGGTCCACTACAACGACTCCTCGGACGTGGACCGGCTGCTCGCCGGGGTCGCCGAGCTGGCCGACTGACGGCGAGGGCGCGGGCGCGGGTACGCACGCGGCTCTCGCGCCGCGGCCAGGGGTGCGGGCCGACCACCCGGTGCGAGCCGCCCCCGTCATGCGGTGCCGGGAGCCGACCGGGTCAGTGACCGGATCGGCTGGGGGGCGGGTCCTGTGGGTCCACTCCGGTGCGAGCGGAGGCGTCCTTGCTTCCGCTGGGCCGTTGCGAGCGGCCCTTGGGGCCGGTGTCGTGCATGCCTTCGCCCGGGGACTTCTTCGCCTGGTCCTCACCGCGTCGCGTCGTGCTCTCCACCGGCGTGCCCGCGGTCGACTTCTTCTTGTCCTCGTCGGAAGGCGTACGACTCGCGTCCGGCTCGGGAGCGTGCTGGTCCGGGTGGAAGGAACGATGCGCGCTGGGATTGGGCCGCTGGGACGTCTCGTCCACATCCGGTGACCACCCGTGCTGATCAGATCCTTCGAACCGGCTCGGGCCTTCACCCTGCGGCGGCTGACTGCGCTTCTTCGTCATCAGGAAAACCTTCCTGGTATGCCTCGCCGACGGCGTACGTATGCGAGGCCGCATAGTCCTCATGATACGCAAATCACCTCATAGCAGTCATGGAGTGGTGTACTGCGACTCGCTACGGCGGGACGTCCCGGGGCGGTGTGCCAGGATGCGCGCATGGACGTGCGCACAAGGAACAATGTCGTGGTGACCGGCCGGCGAGGCGGGCCGGTCGTTCTGCTGGCGCACGGGTTCGGCTGTGACCAGAACATGTGGCGGCTGATCGTGCCGGCGCTGGCCGAGGACTTCGAGCTGGTGCTGTTCGACTACGTGGGATCGGGACGCTCGGATCTGTCGGCGTGGCACGAGGAGCGGTACGCGTCGCTGGACGGCTACGCGCGAGACGTCCTGGAGATATGCGAGGAGCTGGACCTGCACGAGGTGACGTTCGTGGGGCATTCGGTGAGCGCGATGATCGGCGTTCTCGCCGCGGCGGCGGACCCGGAGCGATTCACGAACCTCGTCATGGTCGCCCCCTCCCCCCGCTATCTCGACGACGACGATTACCGGGGCGGATTCAGCGCCTCCGATATCGACGAGTTGCTGGAGTCACTGGAGTCCAACTATCTGGGCTGGTCGGCCGCGATGGCACCGGTGATCATGGGAAATCCGGACCGCCCCGAGCTGGGCGAGGAGCTGACCAGCAGCTTCTGCGCCACCGACCCGGATATCGCCCGGGTCTTCGCCCGCGCCACCTTCCTGTCGGACAGCCGTGCCGACCTGGCGACGGTGACGGTCCCGACCCTGGTCCTGGAGTGCGCTCAGGACGTGATCGCCCCGCGCGAGGTCGGTGGCTACGTCCACACCACGATCCCCGGCAGCCACCTGGTCACCCTGGACGCCACCGGGCACTGCCCGCAGCTGAGCGCCCCCGGCGCGACCGCCGAAGCCATCCTCTCCTTCCTCACCCGCGCACGGTGATGTGCCATACCGGACAGGACCCGGAACACTCCAGTGCCCCCGCCGGCAGCGACGACGCCGTCGCGCGGGACGCCGCGTTCACCGCGCTGCTGGAGGACAGTGCCGAGGACCTGTACGAGAACGCCCCGTGCGGCTACTTGTCCACCCTCCTGGACGGGAAGATCGCCAAGGTCAACACCACCCTGCTGACCTGGCTCGGCCGCACGCGCGAGCAGTTGGTGGGCCGTCAGAGCTTCACGGACCTGCTCACGGTCGGCGGCAAGCTGTACCACGAGACTCACTTCGCCCCGCTGCTGCGGATGCGGGGCGAGATCAGCGGTATCGCGCTCGAACTCAAGGCCGCCGACGGCACGCGGCTTCCGGTGCTGGTCACCTCCGTCGTCAGGACCGGCACCGACGGCCAGCCGCTGCTGATACGCACCAGTATTTTCGACGCTCGCGACCGCCGCGCCTACGAGGCCGAACTCCTGCGGGCCCGCAAAGAGGCAGAACAGGCCCGGCGGCAGGCCGAACGTGACCGCGAGAAAGCCGAACGCGACCGCGAACGGCTCCAGAGCGTGCTCGCGACCCTCCAGCAGAGCCTCATTCCGCCCTCCCTGCCGGCGGTTCCCGGCCTGGAGGCCGCCGCCCACTACCACACCGCCTCGACCGATCACCTGGGCGGCGACTTCTACGACCTGTTCCCGCTCGGCGACGGCCGCTGGGCCTTCTTCCTCGGCGATGTCTGCGGCAAAGGCCCCGAAGCGGCGGCCGTCACCTCGCTGACCCGCTACACCCTGCGCGCCGCCGCGCTCCACAGCCCCGACCCCGGCGCCGTACTGACCACTCTCAACACGGCCCTGTACGAGCGGTACACCGGCGGCGACCCCCGCTTCTGCACCGCCGTGTACGGGGTCCTCGAACCCGCGGACGACGGCTTCGCCCTCACTCTCGCCAGCGGCGGTCACCCACCGGTCCTCCTGCTGCGGGCCAACGGCGAGGCCGGCTACCTGACCGCCTCCGGCGGACTGCTCCTAGGCGTCCTGCCCGCCCCGCGTTTCGGCCGTGCCCACACCGTGCTCCACCCGGGCGACACCGTCCTGCTGTACACGGACGGTCTCACCGAAGCCCGTGTCGGCGCGAACAGGGCTCTCTACGGCGACGAAGCCCTGCTCGGCTTCGCCACCCGGCTGGCTCCCGCCACCCCCGGGGCCACGATCCGTGGCCTCACCGACCTGCTGGACAGCTTCGGCGACGGCCTGGACGACGACACCGCTCTCCTGGCCCTCGGCGTACCCGTATCCGCCCCGGCACCCACCTCCGAGGCACCCACCCCCGAGAATCCGACGTGAGTGATCTGACCACCAGCACCCGCCCCGTCCCTGACGGCATGGTGATAGAGCTCGCGGGCGAGCTCGACTTCGTCACCGCCGCCCGGTTCCGCGAGACTCTCCAGCAGCTCACCCTGCGCCCCGGCCAGCGGCTGATCCTGGACCTGGGCGGCCTCGCGTTCTGCGACTCCAGCGGTATCACCGCCTTCCTGGCCGCCCGCAACCTCGCGCTGGCCGTCCAGGCCGACATCGCCCTGGCCGCCGTCCCGCCCCACACCGCCCGCATCCTCGGCATGGTCGGTCTCGACCAGGTGTTCCCCATCCATCCGGACACCGGCACCGCCTCGTCGGCGGCCGGCTGACGGGACCGCCTGCTCAGAGCCGCGCCCACCGGTGGGGATACTGAGCCGTATGCGTATCGACTTCGATCCCGCCCAGTGCGACCGCGACGTCTTCTACCGGCTGCTCACCGCCACCGTCGTGCCCCGGCCGATCGCCTGGGTGTCGACGACCAACCGGGACGGCTCGTGCGACAACCTAGCCCCGCACTCCTTCTTCACCATCTCGTGTGTGTCACCGCCCGTCGTGCAGTTCACGTCGGTGGGCCGCAAGGACTCGCTGCGCAATATCGAGGACACCGGCGCGTTCGTGGTGAACCTCGCCCCCGAACCGCTCTTCGAGCAGATCAACGCGACCGCGACCGACTTTCCGCATGGGATCAGCGAGTTCGACGCGGTGGGCGTGGCACGCGAGCCGAGCGTGCGGGTCAAGCCGCCGCGCGTCGCCGCCTCGCCGGTGGCCCTGGAGTGCGAACTGCACAGCACGCTGCGACTGGGGGACTCCACCGTGGTGTTCGGGCGGGTGGTGCACGCGGCGGTCGACCGGGCGGTCCTGACCGACGGTCACCCCGAGGTGACCGCGATGCGCCCGCTGTCGAGGCTCGGGAAGGACGAATGGGCCACGATCGGCGACCTGCGGGAGATCGCCCGGGTTCCGTACACGGAGTGGCAGGCCGGCGAGGCAGGGTCGCCGACCGACTGATCAGGAAGAGCGGCGCGCCTTGACCGTGCCCATGGTCCTGGTGACGGTGATCTCGATGACGACCCGCTCGGGGTTGACCCGGGGCGGCCGATAGCGCCGGGTGTACCGCTCGACGGCGTCGGCAACGGCCTCCGGGTCGTCGTTGACGACGGCCGTCCCCTCCAAGGTCGACCAGCGCGCCCCGTCGGCCTGGCTCACCGCGGCGACCGCGCCTGGGCCGCCGGCGGCGATGTTGCGAGCCTTCTTGCTCGTCCTGCTGGTGATGACACGGGCGATGCCGGCCGCGTCGTCGTAGGTGACGCCGACGGGGACGAGATGGTGCGTGCCGTCCGGCCGCGTCGTGGACAAGAAACCCACGTGGCGCTCCTGCCAGAAGGCGAGGAACTCCGGTTCGGAGCGCGACTGGGGGGCTGCTCGCTCGGGCCCGGACGCGGGCGCGATCTCGGCGATCAGCCTCTCGACCCGCAGCTTGATCTCGTCACGGATCGGGCGTACGGCCTCGACGCCCTGTCCCGCCGGGTCCTCCAGCGTCCAGTCGAGGTAGCGCTTGCCCGGAAAGACCGGGCACGTGTCGCCGCAGCCCATCGTGACGCAGACGTCCGACTCCTTGACCGCGTCCACGGTGAGGATCTTCGGGATCTCGGCGGAGATGTCGATTCCGACTTCCCGCATCGCCTCGACCGCGGCCGGGTTCACGGCGTCGCCGGGGCTGGATCCCGCCGAGCGGACCTCCACGCGGTCTCCGGCCAGGTGGGCCAGCCAGGCGGCGGCCATCTGGGAACGCCCGGCGTTGTGGACACAGACGAACAGCACAGAAGGCTTGTCGGGCATCAGACGGTCTCTCTTGTCTCACGTGTCTCACGGTGGATCAGGTGCCGGCGGCGGCACCCATGACATCGACATCCGGTGGCATCAGCCGCCAGTGATGTGACAGTATCAGCCCATGATGACGTCAGTCGACACTGATCTGATCCGGGTGCTGGCCGACCCGCTCAGGCTGCGGATCGTGACCCTGCTCGCCCACGAGACGCTCTGCACGACGCACCTGGTCGAGGAGACCGGCGCCAAGCAGACGAACCTCTCCAACCATCTGCGCGTGCTGCGCGAGGCCGGGGTGGTGGACACCGAGCCGTGCGGGCGGTTCACGTACTACAAGCTGCGGCCCGAGGTCCTCGAAGCCGTCGCCGGTTCCTTCAGCGGTCTCGCCGCGACCGCCCGCGCCTCACAGGCCGCCGACGCGAAGCGGAGCTGTCCATGACCGGCACCGAACCGGCCACCACCTCCCCCGCCAGGCCGGGAGACGACTCGGTCGTCGCGAAGCTCTCGACGCTCGACCGCTTCCTCGCCGTGTGGATCCTGCTCGCGATGGGGCTCGGCCTGGGCCTCGGCCGGCTGATCCCGGGCCTGAACGACGCGTTGGCCACGGTGGAGCTCGGTGGCATCTCACTGCCGATCGCCGCCGGTCTGCTGATCATGATGTATCCGGTCCTGGCGAAGGTCCGCTACGACAAGCTCGACGCGGTCACCGACGACCGCAGGCTGATGGCGTCCTCACTGGCCATCAACTGGATCATCGGCCCGGCCGTGATGTTCGCGCTGGCCTGGATCTTCCTGCCCGACCTGCCCGAGTACCGCACCGGCCTGATCATCGTCGGCCTCGCCCGCTGCATCGCCATGGTGATCATCTGGAACGACCTGGCCCGCGGCGACCGCGAAGCCGCCGCCGTCCTCGTCGCCCTCAACTCCGTCTTCCAGGTCATCGCGTTCGGCCTGCTCGGCTGGTTCTACCTCGACCTCCTGCCGAACTGGCTCGGCCTCGGCGACGGCCAGAGCCTGGACATCTCGATGTGGAAGATCGCACTGAACGTGGCCATCTTCCTCGGCGTCCCGCTGCTGGCCGGCTTCCTCACCCGCCGCCTGGGCGAGAGGACGATGGGCCGCGAGAGCTACGAGGCGACGTTCCTGCCGAAGATCGGCCCATGGGCCCTGTACGGCCTGCTCTTCACGATCGTCATCCTCTTCGCCCTCCAGGGAAAGACCATCACCTCGCAGCCGCTGGACGTCGCCCGGATCGCGCTGCCGCTGCTCGTGTACTTCGCGGTCATGTTCTTCGGCACCTTCCTGCTCGGCAAGGCGCTCGGTCTCGCGTACGACCGGACCGCGACGCTCGCCTTCACCGCCGCCGGCAACAACTTCGAACTGGCCATCGCGGTCGCCATCGCCACCTTCGGAGTGACGTCGGGGCAGGCCCTCTCCGGAGTCGTCGGCCCCCTCATCGAGGTGCCGGTCCTGGTCGGGCTCGTGTACGTATCGCTCGCCTGGCGCAAGAAGTTCGCCGCCACGGCCCTCACCACCCCGGCGAGGGAGTGACGGGTCACGCGACAGGGATGACCAGTTCGGGACGGTCCCACATCACGGCGGGCGGATTCGCGGTCTCGGTGCCGATCCGCTGGGCACCCACGCTGCGGTAGAAACCCTCGGCGGGCGGGTGCGCGACCACCCGCACACGGTCGAGCCCGGCGCCCCGCGCCCGGCTCACCATGTGCTCGACCAGCCGACGGCCGATGCCGAGCCCCTGCGCCTCGTCAGCGACGAACATCAGGTCGAGTTCCGGCGGAGCGAGCACGAGGGCATAGAAGCCGAGCGGCCGGTCATCGGCATCAGCGGCCACGAAGACCTCATGGGCCTCGATGTAGTCGGGCCCCACCCGATACCCGGCGATCATCGGGGCGTACTGGCCCTCGTAAGCGCTGGAGCGCTGGATGATCCTGGTGAGCCGCTTGGCATCCCGCGCGGTCGCCCGCCGAATCAATACGGCTCCGCTCAGCACGACCCCGCCCCGCGCCCTGCCGCCGCCCGCACCCGTAATACGCGAAGTCATGGTGTGAGTATTACGCACACCACGGGCCACCTCGCGACGCGGGGCCACCCCATCACACCCCCCGCTCCGGAGCTCACGCCGCGACGCGCCCCAACAGCTGACCCATGGCGGCGAGCACGGAGGCCTCCACGCGGTAGTACACCCAGGTCCCGCGCCGTTCAGAGGTGAGCAGACCGGCCTCGCGGAGCTTCTTCAGATGGTGGGAGACGGTGGGCTGGGACACCCCGACGTCCGAGATGTCACAGACACACGCCTCGCCACCCTCGTGCGAGGCGACCAGCGAGAACAGCCGCAGCCGTACGGGGTCGCCGAGCGCCTTGAACATCGCGGCCGTCCGTACCGCTTCCTCGGCCGTGAGCGCGCGTTCGGACAGCGGCGGGCAGCAGGGCGCCACCTCCGACTCCAGCGGCACCTTCGTATTCGACATCCGTCTATGTTGACACGCATCGAACCAATGAGCGCCCTTGATTCGATGACTGTCTATGTTGACGCTTGTCGAATCAGGTGTGATCCTGGCCGGGCAAGCCATCGACAGACGTCGAATCAAAAGGGGATCCACCGTGATCGTGCCGCGTGCCGATGTACCCGCCACCGCCCTGCCCACCGTGGTGATCGGAGCCGGCCCCGTCGGGCTGGCCGCCGCCGCCCACCTCGTCGAGCGCGGCATCGAGCCCCTGGTCCTGGAGGCCGGCGCCGACGCGGGCAGCGCCGTACGGGAGTGGAGCCATGTGCGGCTGTTCTCCCCCTGGGCCGAGGTGATCGACCCGGCCGCCGAGAAGCTGCTCGCCCCCACCGGCTGGACCGCGCCCGACGGCGCCACGTACCCCACCGGCGGCGACTGGGCCGCGCGCTACCTCCAGCCGCTGGCCGACGTCCTCGGCGACACGGTCCAGTTCGGCGCTCGCGTCACGGGCGTCTCCCGCCTCGGACGCGACCGGGTCGTGGACGCCGACCGCGAGCGGCAGCCGTTCACCATCCATGTCCTGAACGCCGACGGCACCGAGCAGCGGCTGACGGCCCGCGCCGTCATCGACGCCTCCGGCACCTGGTCCACCCCCGGCCCGATCGGCGGCGACGGACTCCCCGCCCTCGGTGAGCGCGCCGCCGCTGATCGCGTCTCCTACCGCGTCCCGGACCTCAAGGACCCAGCGGTACGGGCCCGTTACGCGGGCAAGCACACGGCCGTGATCGGCTCAGGAGCCTCCGCGTTCACCGCGCTCGCCCACCTGGCCGACCTGGCGGAGGAGGCCCCCGGCACACACGCGGTGTGGGTCCTGCGGCGGGGCATCGGCGGTGCCACCTTCGGCGGCGGCGAGGCCGACCAGCTTCCCGCCCGCGGCGCGCTGGGCCTCGCGGCCAAGACGGCCGTGGACGACGGACACGCCGACGCCGTCACCGGCTTCCGCACCGTTTCCGTCGAAAGGACCGGCGACCAGCTGGTGCTCGTCGCCGAGGACGGCCGCAGCCTCGACCCGGTCGACGAGGTCATCGTCCTGACCGGCTTCCGCCCCGACCTGTCCTTCGTCTCCGAGCTGCGCCTCGCCTTGGACGAGCGACTCCAGGCCCCCGTCGCACTCGCCCCGCTGATCGACCCGAACGCCCACTCCTGCGGCACCGTCTACCCGCACGGCGTCAACGAGCTGGCACACCCGGAACAGGACGTCTACCTGGCCGGTATGAAGAGCTACGGCCGCGCGCCCACCTTCCTCGCCATGACCGGCTACGAGCAGGTCCGCTCCATCGCCGCCGCCCTCGCCGGAGACCGGGACGCCGCGGAACGCGTCGAGTTGACCCTCCCGGAGACCGGCGTGTGCGGCGGCTCGGGCCTGTTCGACAAGTCCGACGCCGACAAGACCCAAGAGACCACTGCCGGTTGCTGCACCGCCCCGGCCGCCCTGCCCGATATCGCACGCCGCACCGCGGGTGGCTGAAAAGGTGCGACTCCGGACCGTCCCGATGGATCTTGGGAACTCCTTTACCCTCCGCGGTAGTTCTGGCGTCGTCCCCATCCCCTCGGGGATCAGCACAGCGAACGACAGAACCATGTGAAGGAGTGAACGCCACGATGGTGTTCAAGAAGCTGCTCGGAGCCCTCGGTGTCGGTGGCCCCTCGGTCGATACCGTGCTGGACGGCGGATCCGTGGTACCGGGTGGCACCCTGTCCGGCCATGTGTACCTGCGCGGCGGTCAGGCTGACGTGCACATCGACCAGATCACGCTCGATCTGGTCGCCCGCGTCGAGGCGGAGGGGCACGACGAGGAAACGGAAGGCACGGTCGTCTTCGACCGTCTCCTGGTCGGTGGCGGTTTCCGGCTGACCGAGGGTACGGAACACAGCGTTCCGTTCTCGCTGACCGTGCCGTGGGAGACACCGCTGACCGAACTGTACGGACAGCCCCTGGGAGTGGTGCTGGGGGTACGCACCGAACTCGCGGTGGGCGGGGCGAAGGACAAGGGAGACCTCGACGCGCTCCACGTGTCGCCGCTGCCGGTCCAGGAAGCAGTCCTGGAAGCGTTCGGGCAGCTGGGCTGGGGCTTCGCGTCGGCCGATCTGGAACTCGGTCGCATCGGTGGCACCGGCCAGCAGCTCCCCTTCTACCAGGAGATCGAACTCACCCCGCCGGCGCGGTACGCGCACGCGGTGAACGAGATCGAGGTGACGTTCCTCGCCACGGCCGGTGGGATGGACGTCGTCATCGAGGCCGACAAGCGCGGCGGGTTCTTCTCCGAGGGGCATGACGCGCTCAACCGGTTCACTGTCTCGCACCACGACGTCCGGCAGAGGGACTGGAACGCCGAGGTGGGCTCATGGGTCGAGCGGCTCGTCGCCGGCCACGGCTCAGGGGCCGGCCACGACGCCGAACCGTACGGACATCGGTCCCCTCACGAGGACGGGCACCACGACGGGCATCACGGCTCCGGTCCTGACACCGGAGCGGTAGTGGCCGGTGCCGCCGCGGGCGTGGCGGTCGGTGTGGTGGGCGGCATGGTCGCCGCCGAGGTCGTCGACGAGATCGGTGACGCCTTCGAGGGCGAGGAGGACGAAGCCGGCGAGGAGGAAGCCTCCGAGGACGAGTGACCCGCTCGGTTCCCGCGCGGTGGTTCAGGAGGTGACGGGCCGATCGGCACGGCACTCCACGTGAGTGGCCGTGCGCGGCCGGCCGGTCCGTGACAGCGGCCCGGCCGCCTTCACCACCGTCCTCCCGAGCGGCTCAAGTTGCCCCAAGAGGCAGGACGCAATGCCCCTCGTCCGTGGGGCCGGGGGCTGGACGGCCCACGGGGCACAGGGCGAGGGTGGAGGGTGGAGGCCCGGGCCGTCCCGCCGTCGCGTCGCCGCCGTCGTACGGGCAGGGTTGCTGCGGTGCCCGGCCGGGCACCGGGCGAGCGGTACGGACGGCTTCGGACAGGGCGAGCGGCACGGTCAGGGGAGACGGAGATGCGCGGACACCACCACGAGCACGAGCACGACGAGTCCTTCCGGCCCGCGAAGGCCACGGACGCGCGGGAGTCCGCCGAGACCTCGCATCTCTTCAAGGCCGCGGCCGCGGGCCGGCCCGATGTGGTCGGGACGGCCGGGATGAGCAGCCTCCAGCGCGCCGTCGGGAACAGCGCCGTCGGATCGATGCTCAGCAGGGAACCGGAAGCCGAGGCGGAGCCGGCGCCCGCCACGCCGGCGGAGCGCTCCCCCGTGCACGACGTGGTCTCCTCCGGCGGCGGTCAGCCCCTGGACACCGACACCCGCACCGACATGGAGAGCCGGATGGGCGCCGACTTCTCCGACGTACGGGTGCACACCGACTCCGCGGCGCACGAGTCGGCGAAGGATGTCGGCGCGCATGCGTACACCGTCGGCAATCATGTGGTCTTCCAGCGGGACAGCTACGACCCGTCCTCGTCCGGCGGCCGTACGACACTGGCGCACGAGCTGACCCATGTGGTCCAGCAGCGCAGCGGCCCCGTCGACGGCTCGGAGGCACCGGGCGGCATTCGGGTGAGCGATCCGTCCGACCGCTTCGAGCAGGAGGCCGTCGCGAACGCCGACCGGGTGCTGTCGCAGCCGAGCCCGGCCGCCCCCGTCTCCGAGCCCGCGCCGGCAGCCGCCGCACCGGCCGCGGTGACGGCTCCCGCCGTACAGCGCGAGGCGGCGGAGGACGAGGACGAGGAACCGGCAGCGGTGCAGGGCTCCTTCGTCCAGCGCGCGGAGGAAGGGGCCGAGGAGGAGGAAGAGGCTCCGCCCGCCTGACCTACCGCGCGCCTGACCTACCGCCCGCCTGACGTACCGCGCATCCGCGCGCTACTGCGTGTCCGCGCGCAGCGTCCCGCCCAGGAACAGCGACTGCGCGCAGCCCGACGGCGTCGGGGCCTTCACCGGCTTGCCCACCTGCCGGCAGTCGACGGTCATCGTGATCTCGCCGCCTGCCGGTACCAGGATGGGGGTGACGAAGTGATAGTCGGAGTCGCGGAAGTTCTCCAGGGCCAGCCGCAGCACCGGGGCGTCCTGGCTGGAGACCACCAGCGTTCCCGCGTCGCCCTGCGGGTTCTGGACCACGATGTCGGTGAGTTCGAAGGTGCTGCCGGCCGGCACCTTGTAGGCAGATCCGCTGCCGGCGCCGCCGCCGACCGCGTCCCTGACCTCGACCCGGGCGCTGGTGGGGGCGCCCGCGCCGCGCGCCGTACCGGATCCCGATCCGGACCCGTTCTCCCCGCCCTCGCCTGATGCCCCGCCGTCGGCGCCGGCCGACGCGCCACCGCCGTTGGAGGCTCCCCCGTTGGCGCCCCCGCCGTTGGCGCCCCCGCCGTCCGGAGTCTTCGCCGCGGCGGACGCGACCACATCCGGAGTGATCGCCTCCCGGGCCGCCGACTTCACCGCCGGCCGCAGCAGCGCGTACCAGAGTCCGACCAGCGCGATCAGTACGACCGCCGCGAGGATGAGCGCCCGGGGCAGCCAGCCCGGCAGGATGGCCTGCTGCTCGTACGAGCCGTCGAGGACGACCGGCTCGTACGGCTCCTGACCCTCCGTCACCACGGGTGCCACGAAGGCCTGGAACGGGTGGGTCACCGGGGTGCCACGCCACAGCCGCTTGGCCGGCCGCACCCGTATCTTCCCGAAGTCCGCGTGTCCCGGCGGGATCACCAACTCGGGTGCGACGAAGTCGACCCGGGCCCGCTCGGTGCCCGTACGGCCGCTGAGGCGCACGGTCACCGGGGCGTTCCCCCGGTTGTCCACGGCGAGTTGGTGCGTGCCGCGGCGGACGCCGTTCGAGCTGCGGGGCACCAGTTCCGAGGTCACCTCGGTGAAGGGCGCTACGGTCACCCGCCCTTCGGGGACGACGGTCGCGCTCTGATCGCTCGTCGGCACCACCCGGATGCCGAAGGGCGTCTCGCCCGCGGGCACCGACGGGTCACGTGGCGGGCTCAGCCGGAGGGTGACGGTTCCGGAGGCGCCCGGGTAGAGGGACAGCGTCGCCGGCTCCACCGCCGCCCAGGCGGCGCAGGCTCCGACCACCTCGAAGCGGTACTCCTCGACCGTGCTGCCGGAGTTCAGGATCTGTAGGGGTACGTCCGTCTCCCCGCCCGGCTCGGCGGTGACAGTCGATGCGTCGAGGCTCGCCGTAACACTCATACGACGCACCGTAGATCCGCGCATTCCTAAGAACAGCGGCCGGACAGGAACACTTTCGGGCAGATGTCGTGCCCATCGAGGGGCAATGGATTTCGCGTCCGGGCTTGTTGGGAATGGAGTAACTGCCGATGCGTGAGGCGCCGAGACCAGGCTGCGCAGGTCCATTACGGCCCGTGATGATGCCATCGGTTCGCATATGCGGAGGGGGAAATTCATGACAGACCGTACGATCGTCGGTTTACGCGCGCAAGATCCGATCTCCCAGGCCGGGGTGGCCAGCCAGCTACGGACAAGACCGGAGGTGACGCTGACCGGCTGGGACGAGGGGGAGCTCGATCCGCAGGTCGTCGTGGTGGTCGTGGACGTCATCGACGAGGAAGCGCTGCGGATGCTGCGCAACATCCAGCGCAGCGGTAACGCCCGCGGTGTGCTGGTCGCCACCGAGATCGACGAGCAGAAATTGGTCAGCGCGGCGGAGTGCGGTGTCGCGGGGGTGGTCCGGCGCTCGGAGGCGACCCCTGACCACCTGGTACGGGTCATCGTCGCTGTGGCGAACGGGGAGGGCCATGTGCCCGCCGACCTCCTCGGACGGCTGCTGGAGCAGGTGGGGAAGTTGCAGGGCCAGGTTCTCGGGCCGCGTGGCCTGCACTTCACCGGCCTTTCCTCGCGGGAGATCGACGTACTGCGACTGGTCGCGGAGGGGTACGACACCGCCGATATCGCGACCAAGCTCGCCTATTCCGAACGCACGATAAAGAACGTTCTGCACGCGGTTATGACCCGGCTCCAATTGCGTAATCGCTCTCACGCGGTGGCATACGCACTGCGCCAAGGGCTGATTTGAGGCACGGTCGCCGGACCCGCTCTGCCGCTTTCGGTCCGGCTGCCCGAAAGGGCAGAACTCGGTTCCCGCAGGACTGACTCGCGCCCCGCTGTCCGCGGGGCGCGAGCAGGGGATGGTGAGGGCCGGTGTGCCGATCTGGGGAGGGTTCCGTGCCACGGTCTCAGCGATTCCGGCGCTCGGCGCGGAAGCGGTGGAGGGCCGAGCGGACGACGCGGCTGACGGCCCGTACCGCCCTGCGTGTGCTGCCCTTCGCCCTGCTGCTCCTGGCCATGGGCGGCCTGCCCAGCTCGGCCGGCGAGCCGGACACGGCGGCCGCCGCCCCCGAACCGTCCGTCACACCGGCTGTGGTGACGGAGAAGCTCGACCCGGGCGCGTCCACCGCCGTGGACAAGCTGGTCCGCACGCCCGCCATCCCGCCGAAGCCCGACATCGTGCTGCTGGTGGACGGCACGTACAGCATGGCTTCGTCGATCGAGAGAATTCAGCGGGACCTCCCCAAGATCACCTCCAGGGTGATCGAGGAGCAGCCCGAGTCCCGCTTCGCCGTGGCCACATACGGCGACCAGGAGGTCGACGCCGACAACGGTGAGGTCTACACCGTCCTGCAGCCGCTGACGGACGACCTCGGCAAGGTGCAGGACGGCGTCGACCTGCTCGACACACACCGCGGTGAGTTCAGCATGGGCCCCTCCGAGGACTGGATCAACTCGCTCTGGCAGATCGCCAACGGCAGCGATGGACAGACCGTTTTCCGTGCGGACGCGAGCCCGGTGGTCGTCCTGGTCGGCGATGCCTCGAGCCACGATCCCAGCATGGGCCACTCCCTCACCGACACGATCTTCGCGTTGCAGGCCCGGGGCGTCCGCGTGCTGGGCGTGGACATCGCGACCGAGATCGGCGACGGGCTCAACGGAAACGGTGACGCCGGCTACCCCGGCCAGATAGAGGACCCCCTGCACGAGCCGGGCCAGGCCGACAAGGTCATCGAGGCGACCAAGGGCAGACTGCTCCCCGATGTCGCCCCGGACGCGGTCGTGGACACGATCGTCGACGGCCTCAGCAATCTGCGTACGACGGTCGGTTACCAACTGGCCGACTGCGACCCCGCCCTCACGGTGACCCTCGACCCGCCCACCCGTGACGTCACCAGCGGCGACATCGCGGCCTTCGACGAGACGATCGAGGTCTCCGAGGACGCTCCGCAGGGTACGAGACTGACCTGCACGGTCCAGTTCCTGCTGGGCCCCGGTGTGCCCGGTGCGGGAAGCGCAGGCCCGGGGGCGGCGGCCGATCCCCAGCTGACGGAGACGATCAACATCGACGTCAATGACGTCGACGCGCCGGTGGTCACCGTGGACGACCGTACGGTGGAGACCAGCGACCCCGACGGCGCGCGCGTCGGCTTCACCGCCACTGCCGAGGACGCCAACGACGGTCCCCTGCCGGTACGTTGCACCCCGGCGTCGGGTTCGCTCTTCCCGGTCGGCAGCACCGAGGTCAGCTGCTCCGCCACCGACGCGAACGGCAACACCGGCACCGACACGGCGACCGTCGAGGTGCTGGAGGCTCCGGTGCCGCCGGCCGCCGATGTCGCGGTGGATGTCCAGGTCACACCGGAGCGCACCTACACCGGTCGCGACGCACGCGTGCGCTTCACCGTCACCAACGCCGGCCCGGACACGGCGACCGGTGTCATTCTCACCTCCGCCTGGCCCAGGACGCCCGACGCGGGCAAGCGCACCCTGGCCGGACTGTCGCGCTGCACCCCGACCGCGCCGTGCACCGTCCCGGCGGGGGGCAGGATCGAGGTCACCCAGACGGCCACGTACCGGCAGGCGATCAGCGGAGACGTCCATGGGACCGTCGTCGCCACGCTGCCCGACCTGCGGGCGGACGACAACAGGGACCGGGACCGGCTCCGCGTCCTTCAGCCGAAGCTGACCGTGACCCCGGAGGTCGCCACACCGGGGCAGGTCGTCCTGGCGCGGGGCTCGGACTTCCCGCCGGGCGTGAACGTCCGGCTGAGCTGGAGCGCGGGCATCACCGCCACGGGGTCGCCGGTGGCCGTCGGCCGCGACGGCACCTTCGAGACGCAGGTGCCGGTGCTGCGCAAGGACGTGCTCGGACCACGCAGGCTCCGCGCGGACGGCACCGATCTCGACCGGCTGGAGAAACCGGTCCTGGTCGTCCAACGCAAGCTCCAGCCACCGGACTTCGCGGGGCGCGGATGAGCGCGCTCGCGGAGCCGAGGGCGGAGAAGCGGCTGTGATCCATGAGGTGGACGACGCGCTGCGCGTGCTGCTCAGGGCCGAGGTCCTCGAAGGCGCCCAGATCGCCGTGGTGTTCGACGCGCCGACCCGCGAGTGGGCGGCCAAGGTCAACGCGCCCACGGTCAATCTGTACCTCTACGACATCCGCGAGGACATGCGGCGGCGGGAACGCGGGCTGTACAACGAGTACGACGAGGGAGGCACGGTCGTCGCCCGCCGCCGGCCGCCGCGTTTCTTCAAGCTCTCGTATCTGATCACCGCCTGGACCAAGCGCCCGGAGGACGAACACCGGCTGCTCTCCTCGCTCCTCGGCTGCCTGCTGCGGTACGAGGCGCTGCCGCCGGAGCGGCTGACGGGGACGCTCCAGGACATCGGGGTCGCCGTACCGATGACCATCGCGCTGCCGCCGCCGGAGGACCGCTCCTTCGCGGATGTCTGGAGCGCGCTCGGCGGCGAACTGAAGCCGTCGCTGGACCTGGTGATCAGCGTGCCGGTCACGGCGTCGCCGACCTATCCGGCGGGCCCGCCGGTGGGCGACGAGGGACTGCACGCCCGCTTCGGCGACCACCCGCCGCAGGACCGCGCGCGGCGGCAGACGCGGCGGATGCCGGGCGGCGCGGCGCTGCCGGTGTACGGATCCGGTCCCGGCGCACCGGACGGTACGGAGCGTCCCGGCGCACCGGACGGAACGGACCGTCCCGCTGCACCGGACGGTACGGACACCGCGTCCGGACCCGCGCGACGGCCCGGTCTGTCGCTGCGTATCACGGAGAACCGAGGGGAATGACGAGCGCCACGGGACACGAGGAGCCGGACCGGGATTCGCAGCGGGATCCGGACCGGGATACGCAGCGGGATTCGACCCGGGATCCGACCCGGGATGCGGGCCTCCGCCATCTGCTGGCCCGCGCCGTCCTCGTCGAGCAGCGCGTCCGCCGCGCGGTCGAGGCCAGGCAGCTCACCGACCCCCATCCGGACGACGCGTTCCGCGGCCTGTATCTGACCGAGGAGACGATCACCCGGCTGCTCGACGAGGGCCGTACGTTCCCCGTACCCGACGAGAGCGACGCGGCCCGGCTGGCTGAGGCCGAGACGCTCACCGATGGCGACCACCCGTCCCGACTCACCCTGCTGGCCGAGGAGTTCGGCCTCAGCACACTCGATGTCGAGATCCTGCTCATCGCGCTCGTACCGGACCTGGACGACCGGTTCGAGGCGTTCTACGGCTACCTCAACGACGATGTCACCCGCCGCCGTCCGACCACCGGCCTCGCCCTCGGTCTGTGCGGACTCTCCCCCGCGGACTCCGCCGCCCGCGCCCGTCTCGGGCCCCGAGCGCCGCTGCGGTCCGGCGGGCTCCTGCTGGTGGAGGAGGCGGACCGGCCGTTCCTGGGACGTGCGTTGCGGGTACCGGACCGGGTCACCGCGCACCTCCTCGGCGACGACACCCCCGACCCCCGGCTGGCCGATCTGCTGGCCCCGTGGCATGCCGTACCGGGCGTGGGCGACCCAGCGCCGCTCGCCCGTATCCTCGGCTCGGCCGTCCACCTGGCGTATCTACGCGAGGACCAGGGCGGCGCCGGTACGGCGCTGGCCGCCACCGCGCTGAGCCTCGCGGGGCGCGGCGTACTCGGTCTCGACCTGTCCCGGCTGGCGGAGGACCCGACGCCGGCCGAAGCCGTACGGGCACTGGTACGGGAGGGCCGGCTGACCGGGTCGGGCCTGGTGTGCGCCCCGCTGGACGCGCTCTCCCGCGACCACCCGCAGACGCTGCGCCTGCTGACCGACACCCCGCTCCCCACGGTTCTGGTGGGCCGCGCCCCCTGGGACGCCGCCTGGTCGGTCCGCCCGCCGCTGCTCCTGCACGCGCCCCGGGTGGAGCCCGCCGTACGGGCCGCGCTCTGGCGCGACGCATACGCCGCCCCCGTCCCTCCCGGTCTCGATGTCGGCGTACTGCTCTCGCCGTTCCTCCTCACCCCCGGCCAGATCGAGGGAGCGGCCCGCAGCGCCGCCCAGACGGCGCGGCTGGACGGCGGAGCTCTCGGCTCGGACCACATCCGCCAGGGCGCCCGCGCCCAGAACGCCGCGGGCCTCGACCGGCTGGCCCGCCGCATCGAACCCTCCGTGACCTGGGACGACCTGGTTCTCCCCCCGGATGCCCACGCCCAACTCCGCGAACTCACCGCCCGTGCTCGCTACCGGGACCAGGTCCTGGGCGAGTGGGGCATGCGCCCCGGCGGCGGCCGCGGCCGGGGCGTATCGGCCCTCTTCGCGGGCGACTCCGGCACCGGCAAGACGATGTCGGCGGAGGTGATCGCGGCCGACCTGGGCCTCGACCTCTACACGGTCGACCTGGCCACGGTCATCGACAAGTACGTCGGCGAGACGGAGAAGAACCTCGAACGCATCTTCTCCGAGGCGGCCGGTGTGAACGGCGTCCTGCTCTTCGACGAGGCGGACGCCATCTTCGGCAAACGCTCGGAGGTGAAGGACGCCCACGACCGCTACGCCAACGTCGAGAGCGCCTATCTCCTGCAACGTATGGAGTCCTTCGACGGCCTCGCCATCCTCGCCACCAACCTCCGCGCCAACCTGGACGACGCCTTCACCCGCCGCCTCGACCTGGTCATCGACTTCCCCATCCCGGACGCCGGACAACGCCGTCTCCTCTGGGACCGCTCCCTGGGCCCGCTCCTCCCCCGCGGCTCCGGCCTCGACCTGGACTTCTGCGCCACGTCCTTCGAACTGGCCGGCGGCAACATCCGCTCGGTGGCCGTCACCGCGGCCTATCTGTCAGCGGAATCCGGCACCCCGGTGACCATGCCCACCCTGATCCACGCGATCCAGCGGGAGTACCAGAAACTGGGCCGCCTCACCCTGGCGTCGGAGTTCGGCCCGTACCTCGGCCTGCTGACCTGAGCCCTCGACCTGCTGACCTGAGCGCGGAGCGCGCGACGAGGCCGCGGGCCGTGGCGCCGTGCCCGGGGCCACCGTCGTTCAGGACCTGGGCCGGAAGTTGCTCCTGCTCGTCTCTTCCCCTGCGACCGTGGCCACACAGCGAAAGACGCGTGAGCCCCGATCGAACTCCGCCTGGGAGGGCGGGAGTACATCGACGGTCCAGCGCTCCGGTGCGATGTCGAGGGCCGCGCCTCGCCTCGACTCGGCCATCACCTCGCGGGAACACAGCCTGCGGACCACGGGGTGCTTCGCCAGCTCCCTCTGGTTGTTCGTCATGCCGTCCAGGGGCAGCGGCGCGATGGCGAAGGTCTCCCAAGGGTGCTGGACCGTACAGTCCGACCGGTTGATGGTGACGAATCCGGAGATGACCACCATGCCGCCCCAGCACTCCGCGGTCGTGGGACAGCGCGCGTCCGCGCCGGCGACGGAGGCGGCGGAACAGCCCTCGGTGACCGTCGGCACGGTGAAGTCGTGCCCGGCGGCGGCCTGCGAACCCTTGGCCGAGACGGCCGCGTCCTTCTCTGGGGAATCTTCCCCCTTGCCGAAGTCGAGGAGCGCGACGGCACCGACCGAGCCGAGGCCGATCACCGCCAGCGCGGCGGCCGAGGCGATCCACAGCGTGCGCCGGGTGCGCCGGGTGCGCGGGGTGCGCCGGGTGCGCGGGGTGCGCCGGGTGCGCGGGGTGCGCGTCGTCGGCGGACCTTCCGTGCTCTGCTGCCGCACGGTGGCTCGCGTTACGTGCTCTCGTACGGTCTGCGGGACGGCGTTCAGCGTGGGCAGCTCGACAGCGGTGAGGGCGTCGCGCAGCGCCGCGGCACTGGGCAGGCGTTCGGCCGGATCGGCCGCCAGAGCTGCCCTGAGTACGTCCATCAACGCGGCTGGCACACCGGGCAGATCGGCAATGGGGTCGGTGTGCCGGACGATCAGTTCCGTGACACTGAGCTCACCTATGTCCGGGTAGTGCGGCGGAAGGCCACGCAGCAGGGCGTAGAGGGTCGCGCCGAGCGCGTACACGTCCCCGACCGGGGTGGGGTCCTCCAACCGGAACGCTTCGGGCGGTGCGTACGCCGGGGTCAGCGCCTCCCTCGTCGCCGACAGCTCGTGGCCGGGACGCGGCATCGCGGCCAGCCCGAAGTCGGCGAGGGCGACCGCGCCGAACTGATTGATCATGATGTTGCCGGGCTTCACATCCCGGTGCAGCACCCCGGCGCTGTGCGCCGCGGCGAGCGCGTCGGCGATACGCACCCCGATGTCCCGCGCCGCCTCCACCGTGAACGCGCCGCGCTCACGGAGCCGGTCCGCGAGCGAACCGTTGGAGCACAACTCCAGCACCATGTAGGGCCGGCCGTCCCCGAGCACTCCCGCGTCGTACAGCGCGACGACATGCGGATGACCCGACAGCTGCCCCGCCGCGGTGACCTCGCGCATGAACCGCCGACGGCTCCGCTCGGACGACAGCACCCGGTCATCGATCTTGAGCGCGACCTCCCGCTGCACGGACAGCTGACGCGCCCGGTACACAGTGGCGAAGCCACCCTCGCCGAGCACATCGGCAACCTCATACCCCGGCACTTCGGTCCGTCCGGCCCACATCGCGCTGCGTTCCCCCAGGTCCCCCGGGCTCCCCCAGGAAAGCCCGCCCAGCTGGCAGGCGAGGGCCCGACTGTAGCCCACGGTCAGCAGGGGCGGCCCGCTCACCACAGGAGCCTGCCCAAACCGCACAAGCTCAGAGGTCAGAGCACTAGGTAGCCCAATTTTTGAACGGTCACGGACGCAGCGATGAGTTTTCCCGTCCCGGCAGGTCTCACCACCGTTGTCGCCCCATCACAGGAGGAACGCGTGGCTCAGTTGCTGAGAGTCCAGAATTTCAACGTCTCGAGTGACGGAATTGGTGCCGGTGAGGACCAGACCCTCGAGAGGCCGTTCGGTCATGTCGAGCCGGAGAGGCTGTTCGCCTGGGCCGGCGCCACGGCGAGCTGGCCCATGCGCACCGACCCCGGGGGGAGCCGGGGCCTGGACGACTACCTCACGCGGGACTACGCCCGCAACATCGGCGCCGAGATCATGGGCCGCAACAAGTTCGGGCCCCAGCGCGGGCCCTGGCAGGACCATGAGTGGCAGGGCTGGTGGGGTGACGAGCCCCCGTTCCGCACCCCGGTATTCGTCATGACCCACCACAAGCGTCCTTCGCTCACGCTGTCCGACACCACGTTCCACTTCGTCGACAGCGACCCGGCCACGGTCCTCGAACAGGCCCGGGAGGCGGCGCAGGGCAAGGACGTCCGACTCGGCGGCGGGGCTACCACCATCCGGCAGTTCCTCGACGCCGACCTCGTCGACACCCTGCACGTGGCGGTCTCACCGATGAAGCTCGGGTCCGGAGTACGACTCTGGGAGTCCCCCGATGAACTGCTCGACCGGTTCCACCTGGATGTCGTTCCCAGCCCGAGCGGGGTGACACACCACCTGTTCTGGCGAAAGTAACCGATCCTCAGGGCTACCCCCGGCCGGCTGTTTTACCTCCGGGGGCTGCCCTGAGGCAGCCCGTCAAGTCGCGCCTAGGGTGGTCAGCCCCGGCCCTGGCGGTTTCCTCAGCTCGTGCCCGGGTGCTGGCAAGCCGCTAGAAGTCGGTGCCGGTCTCGAGATCGTGCCGCCCGAACACGATCCTCATCCCCTACGCCAGTCCCTCCAACGCCCATGATCCCCACACGGCCGCACCACCGCGCCCCCGTGCGACGCCCTCACCCCGCCCCAACGTCACACTCGACGTACCGACGGAATCCCTGGGCAAGGACCTGAAATCCGCACGCTTCGTAAAAGGTGTGCACGTACGCATCGTCGGCCGCCAGTAGCTGCACCTTGTAGCAGCCGGAAGACCGGCCGAGCGCGACGACAGCGTCCATCAACTGTTTCCCGACGCCATGACGCCGAGCGGCGCCCGCGACCACCACGTTCTCCACGAAAAGGATCGACCGGCCGCCACGCGTGAGGTTCGGCAGAACAACGCAGTCGGCAGTGCCGACAACGACGCCACCACGCTCAGCAACCAGCACAGTCCGCCCCTGCTGCGCGGCGATGGCCGACCAGACCGCCCCTGCGGTCTCGGCGGGCAACGGCGCGTCGTCGGGATTCAACTCACGGTAAAGGCCCAACAGAAACAGCAGATCAGCCCTACCAGCCGAACGCACAGTGATGTCCACACCCCGGAGCTTAAAGCCCCCACACAAACAGCCTCCACGCCCGCCAACCCCCACCCGGAGCAACCCTCCGCGAGTCACCCTCCCTGCGGAACGTGGAGCGCAGACTCGTCAACTGCCCCTGAGTACACGGTGCCGTTGAGGTGTCAGGCCACAACAACCCGGGTGCCATTGAAGTCCGCGACGATCACCAGACTGCCGCCGAGAGCAGCAACGTAGGCAGCGATGGTTCCGACCTCGGTCGCCGTCGCGTTGCCCCTTTCGATCGCCGACACCCGCTCCTGCCTCACATGCATGCGAGCGGCTACCTCGCGCTGCGTGAGGCCCAACTGCTTCCGCATCTCGGCCAGCCTGTGCGCACGGGCCTCGGCCACCATGCGCTGAGCCCCAGCGGTGATCACGTCGAGGTCTTCGGCGTCGAAGACCTCGCGCTTGACGTCGTCCCAGGCATGGAAGGTGGTCATTTCAACGTCTCCTTCTCTACGTGTGCCAGATGCTCCAGCCACGCGCCATAGCGGGCCTCAGCCTCGGGAACCGAGCGGCGGTACCACTCGGACCACTGCCCTGCTTTGTCTCCGGCCACCAGCAACACCGCATTGCGCCGAGGGTCGAAGATGAACAGAATCCGGACCTCACTCGCACCGGATGAGCCGGGTCGCAGTTCCTTGAGGTTGTGCAGAGCGGACCCTTTGATCCGATCCACCAGGGGCCGCCCAAGGTCGGGGCCTTCTTCGACCAGGGCTTGGATGGCCTGACCAACTAATCGAGCGGTGTCGCGGTCGTCCTTCCTCAGCTCGTGCAGCCAGTCGCGGACCTCTCCTGCCATCTCAAGGTGCCACGACACGACATTCAACCCCACAGTACTTGTACATACTAGTACCCTGGCATGCTTTCTGCGAGGCGACCGCAGATCCGGCGACTATCCTCCGAACTGGTTACGGAGTCCGTCGGTGTTGACGACTGACACACTCCGCCCCGACCAGCTCATCGCCTCCGTGGGGCGCTCCGGTCAGCACGTGACTACCGACGGTACTGCCGGACCGGTGGCTACGCCGGGCTGCACCGTGGCCCCGGGCAACCGCTCCACTCTGCCCGTGGACCGTTGTCAACGAAGCCGTGCTTCACCGGGTCGCCAAAAAGCCCAGCAGGCCAGCGGAAACCTCCTGCCCGCACGCGACCCGAAGCGTCAGGCTCGCCCGGCAACCCTTAGAAGATCACGTCGGAGTCACCTGAGTTTCCAGGACCAGGCATAGATACAAGCGAGAAACAACCTCCACCTTTTGCGGCCTCAATGAGGCCAGAAAAGTTCCTTACGATTGAAGAGTGATTTCACCTCATCAATATCGCTCGAAAGCAATACTTCCAGTTCGGATGGCACTACATACGGATGACTCGCCTCTGGTCTCGCCGTGTAGCGTAACCCCGGCCTGCAAATCCGATATCCACCTTCACCTTGATAGCATGAGAAAGGAAGCCCGACCGAGTGCATGAGAAGCGTCAACCGCCAGGAGCGTTCATCAGAAAACGTCACCCGACAACCACGCCTACCCAACTCGGGAAGGACTTCCAAATAGGACTCCTCCGAAAGAGGATTCCCAGTTACGTCGATTTCCCTAATCTGCGGACACTCCAACAATAATCTCAGATCTTTAACAAAATCACACCGCAAGACTAAGCGATTGAGATTGGGTAAGCCTTCAACTCCAGCCAACGAAGCGAGCGCGCTAAATTTTACAGATAGCGCACCGAGTGTCGACTGTCCAGCCAGCGCAGTCAGCGAAACAGGTTCGCACCCATTCAAAATCAAGACCCGGAGCGATGAAAATCGTCGCAATCCGTCGAGCTCTTGAGAGAATTCCCTACCGTGGGTAATATCCAAGAGCTCGACGGATTCCAACTCTGAAGATGAGAACGGCGGAGGATGCCCTAAAGCCTGCAAAAGACTTTCACGAAAGGAAGCATCCGCCGGAAAGTTCATGAGCTACCCCTCCTGTAGTTTCTTCCTCGCCTGAGCAATGTCTTGCAATATTAGTTCATAATTATGTCCCTGCAATTTTCCCATCCCTGCAACGCTCAACGACTTCAAAGTGTCACTGTCTACTTTATACAGGGCACCTACATTCGAGTCAAGCAATTCAGGCTCCCAACCCTCCGTACTCCCGTTCCACACCATACTAGGAAGTTTCTCTTCCAGGACATCCAGGAACGCGGAGGGCGTACCTCCAGAATGTTGCATAAACAAGTCACGCAAAGCGTTATGGAAGGATTCGGTCCCGTTTGTCAATGCCGACTTAATTTCATCCTCACCCGTTTCTCCATTCTTATGCTTCTTATAAAATGCCCCAACATGCCCCCCAATCCCTACAATTCTCGCACCATCAGGACTCCGAACTTCCCAAACCACTCGATTAGTCGCAGATCGCAAATAGTTCTGCAGATCTATCCACTTGAGGGCAGTGGTTAAATCCTCGGCACTGTGCCCTATTGCCGTCTGAACGACATCCTTTATCTTATTCATTGGTATCCATTCATGCTTATTCGGGTCGACTCCCCTCACTCTATCCTTGATGAAGGCACGGTTTGGATTCTTAAGCTGACCGCTACCCCTACGGTCAGGGCCCCAAAGTTCAACAAATCGAGACCATGATATTCCACCGACCCCAACGTTCGGATCTTTCACCAAACCTTGCAGAAAGTTAATTATTGGCACATGGTCTCCCTGGGCGTTATCAATGGCCTCCTTCAGAATCGGATCAACCTGCGGCTCATCGACTGGCAGCGGGGAGAATCTTCCAAACTGACGATCCGTAGTGTACTTCATCGCCTCCAGATTGGTCCTGCTGTTGTCCGACAGGTCTGCCGTCCGCCCCTTCTTCTTCAGCTCACTATTTGCCCGCTGCCCCAGCTTCACAAAGAAATTGTTCCTCACTGGATGCGAAGGACTGGGGTCTATTTCCTTCAAAGCATAGGATGCGAATGTCGCAGATTCGGCACTTGCAGCCGTCCTGCCGCCAGCAAAGAAGCCGGCCACAGAATCCTGCGCCTTCTTTGAGTTGAGATATGACAGAACCGGTTCCTCGACGTCATCCAAGTCTCCCGCTTCCCACACTTTCGTCTTGTCGAGTTGCTCCGTCCGCCAAGACTCCTTAACCTCCTTTACCCTATCCGCCCCACGGAAAGGCAGCCATTTCTTTATGGCCTCCTCCACAGTCAAGGCATTCGAAGACCCAGTCCCTGTCGGATTCACTCGTGCATACACATCCCATTTTTCGCCATTCTCAACAGGCTTAATCTCGGCGAGGCGATAACGTGCCTTTATGGGGCGCAAGAGCGATCGAAGGAATTTCCCCGAAACCGGCATGTCGCTGTATTTATTGAAAGACTCGACCGCAGACTTGATACCCTTATTGAGCCTCGCCTCTTTCCCCCTTGAGTCCCGGTCAAATTCCTGACCTGCCACCCCCTCTCCGTTTTTCACTTTCCCCTTACCATTACTCCCCTTAGGGTCTCTCATCTTCGCCCAGAGTTTTTTTCCGGCCTTGGTTATTTTGTTGACTATTTTGTCTATGGCGCGGGTGACGGGGCGGGAGGCTTTTTGGAAGGCTTGTTTGACTCGGTTGGCCAGGCCGCCGATGCCTAGGAGGGAGGCCAGGAGGCCGATGAGAAGGGGGATGCTGGTGGCGAGGGCGGTTTCTATTAGCTTGGGGACGCCGGCTTGGGCGCCGTTGGCTATGGCTATGATCGCGTCGAGGCAGGCGTTGACGAATTCGATGATCTGGGCGCCCTGGGTCACGATGAACGTGACGATGTCGATGATTCCCTTGACCGCGCGGATGAAGGCCGAGGCGGGGTTGAGGAGGGAGAGGATCCAGGTGATGCCCGCCATCAGGACGGTGGGGATCAGGTAGGACTTCAGGTCGTCGAGAATCGTGGACTTGAGGTCGCCCGTCTCGGCGGTGATCTCTTGGGCGGCGCCTGCCGGGCCCTCGCGGGCCAGGGCGCCGGCTACCGGGACGGATTGTTCGACCTTGGTCATCGCCTCGTCCGGGACGCCCTTGCGGGTGACGCGGGCGCGGATGTTGTCCCAGGTCAGGCCCAGCAGGGAGGCGATGAGCTGGATGATGCCCTTCAGGTCGAACTTGGCCGGGATTTCGAGGCCCGTGCTGACCGCCGTGCCCAGGAGCCAGGAGACGAGGCCCTTTTTGAGGTGCTCGGGGATATTGCCGATGAACAGGTTCAGACCCGCGCCGACCGCCGAGGCGAAGCTGCGGAGGAAGCCGATCGGATCCTTGATGATCTTCATAGCGACGCCGGCCGCCTTGGCCAGGACGCCGAGAAGCAGGTTCTTCAGCTCGTTGATGGTCTGGATGACGCCGACGACCGCGTCCATGACCGCGGCGATGAGGCCCTTGTTCTCTTCTTCGAGCTTCTTGATCTCCTCGTCGACCGAGTTGAGGGCCTCGGTGTACTTCTGAGCCAGGTCCTGGACCAGCTGCGTGGACTTGTCGTTGACCTCGGATTCGAGGTCGTCGAATTTGCCCGCGAAGTCGGCCGCCGCCTCCTGGCCGAACTGCTTCAGGTCCGCCGGGAGTCTGTCGACCTCGGCCTTCAACTCCGAGCGGCCCTCGGCGATCCGGGTCTTCGCCCGGCCCAGTTCCGTGCCGATGGTGTCGGCGATGGACGCGATGACCGTCTGCATGGTGCTGACATAGAGCTCGCGGGACTTCTTGAAGATGTCCAGACCCGCTTGCGGCAGGCCTTTGAACTTGTCCCTGATCCAACGGCCCTTGCCCGTGAACCCTGAGTAGCGCTTGTCCTTGTACTCCTTCATCCGGCGCTTGTGGTCGGCCGTGAAGTCGCCGCGCGCCTTCTTCTCGCCGTCCGTGAACTGCTTGTCGACCTTGCCGTCCAGGTCGCCGAGGATCTTCTCGACGTCCTTCTGGGTGGTGTCGAAGACCTTCTGGAGCTTGGCGGTGACCTGCTCGCGCTTCTTCTCGTCCGCCGACTTCGTCTCGCCCTTGCCGCTGTCGACCGCCTTGCCCGCGGCGTTACGGTCGGCGGTCATGGCGTTCATCGCCTGGGCGCCGGAGACCGCGGCGCCCGCCTGCGCGGCGGCGAGTTGCTTGCCCTCGGCCGCGCGGCCCTTGGCGGGGGCGGCGGCGGTGTTCTGCTCGCCCTTCTTCTTCTCCGACAGCGCCTTGTCGAACTGGGGCTCATTGCCCTTGGCGAGCTGCTCCTCGGTGACCTCGGAATCGGCCAGCTGCTGGTCGACCTGCTGGTTGCCCTCGGAGAAGTCCAGGACCTTGTCCGGCTGCTTGGCCGGGACCGCGTCCGCGGCGCTGGGCGCGCCCGGGTTGCCCGGAGGCTGGTCCGGCCCCATCGGGGTGACCTGCTTCTCCTTGGCCTGGGACAGGTCCGGGGCGGCCGTGGTGGCGGTCTCGATGTCTTCAGCCGAGGACTTCTTACCGTCCTTGACCTTGCCGTCGACCGAGTCCTTGATGTGGTCGGCGTTGCCGGAGTCGGCGAAGTTGTCGGCCTCGTCGAGGTTCTTCGGCGCCTGGGCCGAGATCGCCTCGTTGACCGCTCCGATGAACGCGCTCTTGTCGAACTCCCCGGGCTTGGCCGCGTTCATCTTCTCGGCGTTGGCCGCCTTGCCCTGCGCCTGCTTGTCGTCCGGCGGAGCGACGGCCGCGTCCTGGGCCGACTTCGACTCGGCCGCCGCGGGCTTGTGCCGCTTGATGTTCTGCTTCTTCGCCGCGACGTCCTGCTGGACCTTGCGGAAACCGGGCGCCTGGGCCGGCGGTGGCTTGACCACATCGGCGTAGCGCTGGGCCACCAGCCGCGACACGGCCGCGTTTCCGGCGCGGGCCTGGAGCAGCTGCACGCTCCGGGCATCCAGCCCGGGGCCGGCCGCCGGAGAAGCCTCGGGAGTGGAGTGCGCTTCCTGCGCAGGCGTCGAGGACCGGGGAGCGGCGGCGTGGTCGGGCGCGGCGGCGTGGTCGGACGCAGCATGGGCGGACGCAGCATGGGCGGGCGCGGTGGCGTGCGTGGGCGCGGCGGCGCGCTTCTCCTGAGCCGCCTTCACCGTCGCCCCTGGCCACAGGTCCCCGACATGCCAGCCAGGGTGCGGGCCGGGTCCGTACGCCGAGCAGTGCGAGCGGGGCAGTGCCGGGGGCAGCGTTCGTTGCCCGATCAGATGACCGGCCGTGCCTGCCTCTTCGGGCAGCGGGTTCGGTACGACGAGGCGGCCGTACGCCCGTTCCCGATGATCTCTCCCCCGGCGAGAATCGCCCACGTTCCCCGGTCAAGGAGAGTCGCATGCCGTCGTATCTGTCCCCGGGCGTCTACGTAGAAGAGGTCCAGTCCGGCTCACGCCCGATCGAGGGCGTGGGCACGTCCGTCGCCGCCTTTGTCGGCTTCGCCCAGCGAGGCCCGTTCAACGAGCCGACCCTGATCACCAACTGGACCCAGTTCACGAGCCGGTTCGGCGAATTCGTCGAAGGTACGTATCTCGCCTCGTCCGTCTACGGCTTCTTCGCCAACGGCGGCGGCACCTGCTACGTCGTCCGGATCGGCGGACACCGGGGCGGCGGCGGTGACGAGACGGCCGGTACGCCCGGTGAGCTGGAGGCCGGCGCGGAGGCACGGCTCGGCCCGTACACCGTACGGGCGTTGCCCGGGGTCACCGGTGAGATCACCGTCGAGGTGACGGAGCCCGAGGGCGAGGATCCGCCGCAGGATGTGTTCACCCTGGTGGTGACGCAGGACGGCAAGGTCGTGGAGACCTATCCCGCGGTGACGACGAAGCGCAGCAAGGACAATGTCGCCACGCAGGTGAAGGCGCGGTCGCGGCTGATCGAGGTACGGGAGCCGGGCCGCGGCGCAGCGCCGGTCAGGCCCGAGGCGCAGACGGTCACGCTCGGCCCCACGCCCGACGCGGGTCCGCTGGACGGGCCCCTGTCGGCGGACGAGTACGTGGGTGACGCGGATCAACGCACCGGCTTCGGCGGGCTGGAGGCGATCGACGAGGTCACCATGGTCGCCGTACCGGATCTGATGAGCGCGTACGAGCGTGGGGTGCTGGATCTGGAGTCGGTGGTCTCGGTGCAGCAGGGCCTGATCGGCCACTGCGAGCTGATGGGGGACCGGATCGCGATCCTCGATCCCCCGCCCGGCCTGAGCCCGCAGCAGATAAGGGCCTGGCGGATGGAGACAACCGGCTTCGATTCAAAGTTCGCGACGCTGTACTACCCGTGGATCAAGGTGTTCGATCCGGCGGCCGGCCGCAATGCGTTTGTGCCGCCGAGCGGGCATGTCGCGGGAGTGTGGGCCCGTAACGACGCCTCGCGCGGGGTGCACAAGGCCCCGGCGAACGAGGTCGTACGCGGCGCGGTGTCGCTCCAGACCCAGCTGACCAAGAACGAACACGATCTGCTCAACCCGATCGGCCTGAACTGCATCCGCGCCTTTCCCGGTCGCGGTATCCGCGTCTGGGGAGCGCGGACGCTGGCCGCCGATTCCGACTGGCGTTATCTGAATGTGCGACGGCTCTTCAATTATCTGGAGGAGTCGATTCTGGCCGGGACGCAGTGGGTGGTGTTCGAGCCGAACGACGACGCGCTGTGGGCGCGGATCCGGCGCACGGTCTCGGCGTTCCTGGTCAACGAGTGGCGCAGGGGCGCGCTGTTCGGGCTGACGCCGGACGAGGCCTTCTACGTCAAATGCGACCGCGAGACCAACCCGCCGGAGAGCATCGACGCCGGTCAGGTGATCTGCGAGATCGGGGTGGCGCCGGTCAAACCGGCGGAGTTCGTGGTGTTCCGGCTGTCCCAGCTGACCGGCGGCACCGGCGCGGTCGACGAATGAGGACGGACGGCAGAGCAAGCGGACGGACGCGGCGGATGAGGGGCAGCCGGTGACGGACAGCGAACGCATAGGAGGCTGGTAGCCACTTCCCGATCTCGACAGTTCCGTCGGGCATTCCTTCGGTCTGGAATTCGACAGCGTCCTCATCAAGCAGATCACCGAGGTGAGTGGTCTGAAGATGGAGCAGGACGTCATCGAGCTGAAGCAGAACACCGCCGACGGCAAGTACGCCATCAAGAAGCTGCCGGGCCGCCCGAAGGCGGGCGAGGTCACGGTCAGCCGCGGTCTCACCGAGGACAACAGCTTCGAGGAGTGGATCAAGGACTCCCGGTTCGGACGGATGACGAACGCCCGGCGCAACGGCGCGATCATCGTGTACGACTACGAGGGCATCGCGATCAAGCGCTACAAGCTGATCAACGCCTGGCCGAAGTCGCTGGAGATCGGCACGCTGAAGGCGGGCGACACGTCCGTCCTCACGGAAAAGCTGGCGATCACCTACGAGAGCATGGAAGTCGACTGATGCGGCGCATGCTGTCCCCCTCCGCCCGGCCGGACGACACCGCGCCCGGCCGGTCCGGCGGCGAGGAGCGGGGGCGCGAGGCTCGCGAGAGCCTGCGGACCGAGTTCCCCTTCGAGCTGCCGCGCGGGTACGTGGACGAGTCCGGCACCGTGCACCGTACCGGGGTGATGCGGTTGGCCACCGCCCGCGACGAGTTGGTCCCGCTCCGGGACGATCGCGTACGGGAGAACGCCGCCTACCTGTCGGTCGTGCTGATCGCCCGGGTGGTGAGCAGGATCGGCACCGTCGAGGACATCCACCCGGGCGTCATCGAGGACCTGTTCGCCTCCGACCTCGCCTTTCTGCAGGACTTCTACCGCCGGATCAACGCCGAGGGGCATACCCGGGCCGCCGTCACCTGCCCGTCCTGCCAGGAGAACTTCGCCGTGGATCTCGCCGGGGGTGGTCGCCCGGGGGAATCGTGACGTACGCGGCCGACCTGCTGTACGAGGAAGTCGCGTACCTCGCCTATCACTTCCACTGGCCGCTCGATCAGCTGCTCGATCTGGAGCACGCCGAACGGCTGACGTACGTCGCACAGATCGCCCGGCTCACCGGGCCGTAGGACAGGGAAAGCCGAGGGGGGCGAGGGGATCATGGGACTGCTGTCCTGGCTGCGCGGCGACCGGGCGGACGGGCCGGACGGGGCCTTGTCCGGTACCCCCCATGAGTCCACCGCGTCAGCGTCGTCCGGAGCAGCGTACGAAACACCGGCCGGCTCCGCCCGCCCGGCGGCCGGCTGGCGTGAACTCCCGCCGGTCCAGCGCACCCTGACCGCGCCGGGCCTGGTCACGGACCCGGACGGCTTCCGAGGCTCGCTCGGCACCTGGCAGGACGCAACACTAACCACTCCCCTCGGCCATCTGGTCAGCCCGCAGGCGCCCTCCGGGCTGGTGCACGGGCTTGTCGCGTCCAGTGGGCCCACGACGGTGAGCCGTCAGGTGGAGGACGGCCGGGACGAAGGCAGCCGGCGCGAGGGGATGGTGGCCTCCGGGCCGCCGACCGAGGGCCGGGTGCAGGTGCACCCCAGGGCCGTACCGCTGCAACGGAGCGCGTCCGAGGGCCAGGAGACGATGGTCTCGGCCGGGGCCTTGCCCGACGGACTGCCCGTACGGCGGCTCGTGGGCGAGCGGCCCGTCGAGTCCGCACTGCCCGCGCCTCCCGAACTGCCCGCGCCACCCGTGCCTCCCGCACCGCCCCCGTCGGCCGTGCCCGTACGGGACAGCGCCCCCACCTCCGGCGGGCCGCCAACCGGCCCCGTGCCTGCCCCCGTTCAGCGGTTCACCGCTCCACAGCCGCCGTCCCGTCCACACCCGCCCGGACTGGGGGCGCCGCTGGCCGGTCTGCCTCCCACCGCCCAGCGGGAGATCGCGGCTCGCACGTCCGGCCCGATGACGGAGCCCGGCGGACCGGAGTCTCCCCCGGATACGGACGCCCCCGTGGACACACCCGCTGTCACCCCCGTGGACACACCACCGGACACACCGACGGGGCCGCTGCTCGGCGACGCCCCGCCCCTCGTACAACACCATCCGCACCAACACGTCCAGCGGGCAGCGGAGTCCGAGCCTGAGCGACCGGGCGCACCGGCCCCGGCGCCCGGCGGTCTCCCCGTACCGGTCCAGCGGTTCGCCGCCCCCCACGCACTCCCCCGGCTCCCAGAACCGGCGTCCGGTCCGGTGGTGCCGCTCCTCGCACAACGGGCGGTCCCCCTCTTCGCCACCGGTCCGGACGCCCCCATGGCGCCCGCCCCCAGAGGCGCGACCCCGGAGCCCCCCGCCGTGCCGGTACGGTGGTCCGCCCCCGGCCCGGAAGCGGCGGTCCAGCGCTCGTACGCCGCCGGTCAGGTCACCGTGGCGAGGGAAGCGGTGGGGACAGGTACGGGTGCGGCGGCCGGGACAGCACCCGCCTCGCTCGGCGCCGCCCCCGGCTCCGTACCACCGAGAACAGCCCAGCGGCACGCGCTCGGCAGCCCGCCGGTGCCCCGGTCGGTGTCCTCAGGAACCTCGTCCCCTTCCCCGGCCTTCCGCGACGCCGGTTCCGTCGCCGTAGCGGCCGGAGTGGCCCAGCGGATGGCCGACGGCAGCGTGGTCTTCGGCGGCGCCCACGTGGTGCAGCGCGCGGCGGAAACCAGCGAGCCGCCGCCCCCGGATCCCCTCCCCGAAGCCGAAGCCGAACCCCAACCGGAGCCGGACCCGGGCCTCGATCCCGACCCCGCCTTCCCGGACGCGGCCGACGGCGGGGCGCCCGGAGGCGCGGAGTCCGCCGTGGCCGGCTCCCCGGGCAGGGGCGCGGGCACACCCCCCGTCACCGATGAACTCGTACGGGCCCTGTACGCACCCCTCAGCCGGCTCCTCAAGGCGGACCTCCGGCTCGAACGCGAACGCGCCGGATTCCTGATCAACACCAGGCACTGACACGACCGACCGCAGCCGACCACCCACTACCGAGACGCCCACTGCCGACAGACGACAGCGGACAGCCGACAGCCGATGGAGAGGGAGAGGTACGTGCCATGGCACCGACCGACAACGACGATCCGGCCGTCAGCGTCTGCTTCGTCGTCACGATCGACGACATCGAACTCGGCTCGTTCAACACCTGTGACGGTCTCGGCTGCGAAGTGGTCCTCGAAGCACGCGAGGAAGGCGGCAACAACGGCCACATCTGGCAGTTGCCCACCCGGCTCAAGTACTCGAACGTGAAGCTGTCGCGGCCGCTGACCCGGGAGACGGAGAAGGTCGCCAAGTGGTTCGCGAGCATGACGACGGGGTTCAGCCGTAAGACCGCCCATATCGAAGCCCGCACGGGCGACGGCCGCAAGGTCGCGCAGTGGGGCCTGCTGGAGGTCGTACCGGTGCGCTGGACCGGCCCGTCGTTCACCCCCGAGTCCCCCAAGGTCGCCATCGAGACCATCGAGATCGCCCACCACGGTTATGTGATGGAGGGCTGAGCGCCATGAGCGGACCCATCGCGTTCAGCGCCGCAGGCACCTCCGGCACGGCCTCCGCCCGCGCGCCGGGCTCGGCCCGGCCCAAACTGGAGCACGCCTATCTGGAGCTGCGTACGCCTCCGCCCGGCGGCAGTCTCACCCCCGGCGGGCCGTGCGGCCGTATCGACTTCCAGTTCAACCCCAAGGAACTGAGCCTGACCAAGGCGGCGTCCTGGAAGCGCACCCCCGCCAAGGGGGCGAAGAGTTCCGGGCCGCCCGAATACCAGGGGCCGCAGCCCAGCAAGCTCACCGTGGAGATGTTCTTCGACGCGAGCGACACCCAGGACAGCAGCGTGGTGACCTCGGTGGAGAAGCTGTTCGCCTGCTGTGTGCCGACCAGCGAGACCCGGCAGCAGCAGCGGTCGTCGCCGCCGTGGGTGGTCTTCCACTGGGGCGGGCTCACCGGCTTTCCCGGCTATGTCAGCCAGGTGCAGGCGAAGTACACCCTCTTCACGACCTCCGGCGTGCCGATCCGGGCGCTGTGCCAGGTGACGATGGAGGAGATCAGCGGGGAGACGCCCGGCCAGAACCCGACCTCGGGCGCGCTGGCGGCGCGGCGCGTGCACCGGGTGCGCGCCGGGGACTCGCTGCAGGGTCTCGCCCACCACGAGTACGGCGACCCGGCCGCCTGGCGGGTCATCGCCGAGGCGAACGGGATCGACGACCCGATGCGGCTGACCAATGGCCAGGAGCTGCTGTTGCCCGCTCTGGACGAGCTGGGGCGGCTCGAGGACTCCGAGCGGGAACGGCTGAGGTGAGGGCGGATGGCCCAGCAGAGTGTCGCCAAGGCGCTGGTGGTCGAGTTCGGTGGCACACCGCTGCCGCCGGCCCTCGCCAACACACTGGTCGAGGGGTACGTGGACGACAGCCGTACGCTGCCCGATCTCTTCGTGCTGCGCTTTCGCGATCCCAGCCGGGTCCTGCTGGAGCAGACCGGTCTCAAGATCGGCAGCGAGGCCAGACTGCTGGCCCACGCCGGCGGCGGCCCGTCCGCCACGCCGCTGCTGACCGGTGTCGTGACCGCGCTGGAGGTCGAGATCGACGACACCGGCACCTTCACGGTGGTGCGCGGGCTCGACGAGTCGCACCGGCTGTTCCGGGGGCGCCGGGTCGCCGGCTACCAGAACATGACGCTCGCCGACATCTGCGCGCAGGTGGCGCAGCGGGCCGGGCTGCGCCCGGGGACGGTGGATGTCGCGGGCCCGGTGCTGGAGCACGTCGCCCAGCCGAACATCAGTGACTGGGAGTTCGTACGGGGGCTCGCGGAGGACGCGGGCGCGCAGGCGTACGTCCTGGACGGCCGGCTGCACATCACCAGGCCCGCCGAGGCCAGTGGCGCTCCTGACAGTTCGGCGCGGGCCGAACAGAACCCGCTGGTACTGGAGATGGGGAGCAATCTGATCCGCTGCCGGGCGGGGGTGTCGGCGGCCGAGCAGGTGTCCGAGGTGGAGGTGCGCGGCTGGGATGTGGCGGCCAAGCGGCCGCTGGTGGGCCGGGCGCCGGCGGGCACCACGTCGACGCTGGACCTGGGGGTGACGGCGGCCGAGGTGTCGGCACCCTTCGGCGAGGCGAGTTTCGTCGTCACGGACGCCTCGTACGGGACGCAGGCGCAGGTGGACCAGGCGGCGAAGGCGCTGGCGGAGCGGATCGCGGGCTCCTTCGCCGAGCTGGAGGCGGTGATCCGGGGCAATCCGGAGGTACGGGCGGGCAGCGCGGTGGCGCTCAACGCCGTGGGGGCGCCTTTCGAGGGGCGCTATACGGTCACCTCCTCGCGGCATGTCTTCGACGCCGTGCGCGGCTACGAGACCTGGATCACCGTCTCGGGGCAGCAGGAGCGCTCGCTGTTCGGACTGACCGGCGGCGGCGCGGGCGCGGCGGGCCGTGGCCCGGGGGCGGGCGGGCGCTGCTCGGGCCTGGTGAACGGGACGGTGACGGACACTCAGGACCCGGAGGGCCTGGGGCGGGTGAAGGTCAGGTTCCCCTGGTTGTCGGACGAGTACGCGAGCGACTGGGCGCGTACGGCGCAGGCCGGCGGGACGGGCGGCGGCGAGGCGTTCATCCCCGAGGTGGGGGACGAGGTCCTGGTCGGTTTCGAGCAGGGGCATCTGGACCGGCCGTATGTCCTGGCCGGTCTGTACAACGGTCAGGACAAGCCGGCGCAGGGCGGCGGGGAGAGCGGCGGGGGCGGTGAGCTGGTCGATCCGACCAGCGGCGCGGTCAACCGGCGGGCCTTCGCCTCCAAGGGCGGCAATCAGCTGGAGCTGCTGGACACCGCGAACGGCCCGCAGGGCGTACGGCTGGTCACCGGCGACGGGAAGCTGAAGATCGACCTCGACCGCAAGGGCACCACCATCGTCATCAACAGCGACGGCAGCGTGGAGATCGAGGCCGGGGAACAGGTGTCGATCAAGGCAGGCCGCGGGGTGGCGATGGACGCCGGGCAGGGCGTGCTCGAACTCAGCGGCGACTCGGTGAAGCTGACGGCGCGTACGGGAGTCCAGGTGGACGGCGGGACGGGCCGGCTCCGGCTGGCCACGGGCGGTGCGCTGGATGTGCAGGGCAGCCAGGTGGCGGTCAACGGGACCTCGCGCACGGAGATCAAGGGCGGCAGTTCCTGCTCCATCAACGCACCACTGGTCAGGATCAACTGATTCCGCGGACGCGGAGCGAACGGATTCCGCGAACGCGGAGTGAACCGATTCCGCGGACGCGGAGCGAGAGGAGCGCGGAGAGATGTCGGCAGCCGCACGCGTCGGCGACCCCACCGGTCACCCGGGTACGGTCGGCCCGCCCGGCGTCCCGTCGGTGCTGATCGGCGGCAAGCCCGCCGCCACGGTCGGCACCCCGCACCAGTGCGCCGTCCCGCCGCCGGCCGTCCATCCGCCGTCCGCCCTCGCAGGACCCGGCAGCTCCAGCGTGCTGATCGGTGGCAAGCCCGCCGCCCGGGTCGGCGACCGGGCGGCCTGCGGCTCACCCGTGGTGTCCGGCTGCCCGACCGTGCTGATCGGGGGCTGAGCGGTATGGGAGAGCAGTTCATCGGCGCCGGCTGGGCCTTCCCGCCGCGTACGGACGCCACCGGCAGCATCGCCCTGGTGGGCGGGGAGCGCGCGCTGGAGGAGTCGATCCGGCTGATCCTGGCGACCTCGCCCGGCGAGCGGCCGATGCGGCCCGAGTTCGGCTGCGCCGTCAACGACTATGTGTTCGCCCCGGCGGACGCGGGTACGGCGGGGCAGCTCGCGTACGAGGTGCGCCTCGCGCTGGAGCGGTGGGAACCGCGGATCGAGGTGGCCGAGGTGACCGTCCGGTTCGACGAGGCGGACAACGGGGTGCTCTACATCGACATCGGCTACACGGTGCGTGGCTCCAACGACCCGCGGAACCTGGTTTTCCCGTTCTATGTGATCCCGCAGCACGAGGAGGACGGCGCGTGACGCTTCCCAGCCCCGATCTGGACGACCGTCGTTTCCAGAGCCTGGTGGACGAGGCCAAGCGCCTGGTGCAGCAGCGCTGTCCGGAGTGGACCGACCACAATGTCTCCGACCCCGGGGTGACGCTGATCGAAGCCTTCGCCACCATGGTCGACCAGCTCGTCTACCGGCTGAACCGGGTGCCGGAGAAGAACTATCTGACCTTCCTCGACCTGATCGGGGTACGGCTGTACCCGCCGACGGCGGCCCGTACCGAGGTCACCTTCCGGCTCTCCGCGCCCCAGCCCGAGCCGGTACGGGTGCGGGCGGGCACCGAGGTCGCCACGGTCCGTACCGAGACCGACGAGGCGGTGGTCTTCACCACCGCCCAGGACCTGTCGATCGTGCCCTGTGCCTTCGGGCACCTGGCCACCCGGTTCGCGGACGGCGAGGGGGTCGACCGGTCCGAGGAACTGGCGCTCGGCCGCGACGTACCGTGCTTCGGCCCCACCCCCAGGCCCGGCGACACGCTCTATGTGGGCCTCTCCAACGCGGTGCCGACGGGGGTCGTCGTCCTGCGTCTCGACTGCCGGGTCGAGGGCGTGGGCGTCGACCCGCGGCGGCCGCCGCTGCGGTGGGAGGCGTGGGACGGCACGGAGTGGCGGGCCTGCGAGATCGAGAAGGACGACACCGGCGGCTTCAACAAGTCCGGCGAGCTGATCCTGCATCTGCCCCGTACGCACACCGCCTCGACCGTCGTACGGCGCACCGGCGGCTGGCTGCGCTGCAGGCTGGTGGAGCCGGAGCCCGGTCAGCCCAGCTATGTGGCGCCTCCGACCGTCCGCAGGATCACGGCCTTCACCATCGGGGGGACGGTCGAGGCGACGCACGCCGAGACGGTACGGGAGGAGATCCTCGGGCCGGCGGAGGGCGTACCGGGCCAGAGCTTCCGGCTCGCCCGACCGCCCGTGGTACCGGGTGACTTCGTGGTCGAGGTGGCGGATGTGGACGAGGGTTCGGGCTGGTCCGACTGGACCCGCGTCGACGACTTCGCCCACTCGGGCCCTGACGACCGGCACATCACCCTGGACCCCAACTCGGGCCGGGTGGACTTCGGCCCCGCCGTACGGGAGCAGGACGGCGGGCTGCGGTACTACGGCGCGGTGCCGCACAAGGGCAGCCCGGTGCGGGTACGCAGCTACCGCACCGGCGGCGGCCGGCGGGGCAATGTCGCCCGGGGCGCGCTGCGGGTGCTGCGCAGTTCGCTGCCGTTCGTGGCCCGGGTGGAGAACCGGCGTCCCGCGCTGGGCGGTGTCGACGGCGAGACGGTGGAGAGCGCCCGGGTGCGCGGGCCGATGACACTGCGGACGCTGCACCGCGCGGTCGTACCGCACGACTACGAGCTGCTTGCCCGCGAGGTGGCTCCGGACGCGGCCCGGGTGTACTGCGTACCGGCGGGCAGGGACGCGGACGCCGGCGGGGTGCGGCTGCTGGTCGTACCGGCGGGGCGCAGTGACGCGCAGGGCCGGATCCACTTCGACGAGCTGACCCCGCCGCCGGACACCATGGCGCAGATCAGGAACCATCTGGACGCGCGGCGGCCGATCGGCGCCCGGCTGATGGTGGAACCGCCGTTCTACCAGGGGGTGACCGTCGTGGCCTCCGTGCAGGCCCGCCGGGGCGCCGTGGCCGAGCGGCTGCGCGAGGCCGCGCTCGCCGCGCTCTACGGCTACTTCAATCCGCTGACCGGCGGTCCCGACGGGCAGGGCTGGCCGTTCGGGCGGCCCATCCAGTCCGGTGAGGCGTTCGCGGTGCTCCAGCGGGTGCCGGACGTGGACCTGGTGGAGGACGTACGGCTCTTCCCGGCCGACCCGATGACCGGACAGCGCGGCGAGGCGACCACCAGGATCGCGCTCGACCGGCACGCGCTGGCCTTCTCCTACGAACACCAGCTGCGGATACGGGAGGCCTGAGCGATGCGCGGAACCGTGACCGGACTGCCCTCACCGCACCCGCTGGTCGAGCTGCTGCCCGCGCTCTATCTCGAACAGGACTTCCTGGGCCGGTTCCTGTCGGCGCTGGACGACGTACTCGCACCGATCCTGCTGACCCTCGACAACCTTCCCGCGCACCTCGATCCGCGCAGCGCGCCCGAGGACTTCCTCGACTGGGTGGCGCAGTGGGTGGCCGTGGAGCCGCACGGGGACGTACCGGCAGCGGCACGGCGGGCGGCGGTGACGGAGGCGGTGGCCCGGCACAGCCGCCGGGGGACGCGCGGCGGGCTGGCCGAGGCGATCCGCCGGCAGACCGGCGTGGAACCGGAGATCGCCGAGAGCGGCGGTTCCGGCTGGTCGCCGACCCCGAACACGGAGCTGCCGGGCGAGGCACGCCCCTGGGTGGTCGTACGACTGCGGGTGCCGGAGCCTGAGGCGGTGGACCGGGTCGGGGTGGAGGAGCTGATCGAGGGCGAGATCCCGGCCCATATCGGCTACGAGCTGGAGATCCTGCCGGCCGGTGGCGCTCCTTCCGGTGGCGCGTCCGGGGAGCGGCCATGATCTGTCCGGAGTGCGGGCACCGCAACGCGCCGGACACGGCGTTCTGCACGTCCTGCGAAACCTTCCTGGAGTGGGGTGATCCGCAGCAGCCCGAGGGCGGGGACGCGGGTCGGGACGCGGGCGGGGACACGGGTGGGGGTGCTGGCCGGCCTCAGCCGGAACCGTCTCCTGTGACACCGCACGGCCCGCCGACGGCAGAGGCAGGGGTCCAACCGGACGAACGGACCGGCCAGGACGGCCAGGGCAGTCAGGACGAACGCGCCGAGCAGGAGCGACAGCGTGGGCAGACGCCGGCCGGCCCGCGGCGGCCCGGGGACCGGCTGGACGCGCCCGTACCCGGCCCCCCGGAAGACCCGCCGGAGCAGCCACCCGGCCCCGCGCTCCCGCCCCCGCTCAGCCGTGGCGCCGTCCGCTGCCCCAACTGCCGGACGGAGAACGCGGCGGAACGCGTCCTCTGTCTGCGCTGCGGCCTGCTCCTGGACCCCGGCCCGCCCCCCGACGTACCGCCGCCGTGGTGGCGCCGGATCCTCGGGCGGCGACGGCGTTCGCTGCCGGCCGCCGGGGCGCGTCCCAGGCGCCGCTTGTGGCGCCGCCCCAGCCTGGCCATTCCGATCACCCTCGCGGTCCTGCTCTGCGCGGCCTGGTTCGCGCGCCCGTATCTGTCCGAGGCGTACGACGTCGCCCGGGACAGGACCGCCACCCCCGAAGAGCTGCGGCCCAGCCAGGTCCGCGGTTCCAGCGCCATGCCGGACCACCCGGCGCGGGCCGCCTTCGACACCTACACCAACCGCTACTGGGCGCCCGCCGAGGCGGGACCGGGTATCGGCGAGTTCCTTGAATGCGAGTTCGAGAAGCCGGTGCGCGTGCTGAAGCTGGCCGTCTTCGCCGGCCGGTCCGCCAACGGGGACGCCTTCCTCTCGCAGGCGCGGCCCGCGGCGCTGACGGTGACGATGCGCTCCGCGGACGGCGAGGTCGTCGACAAGAGGATCACGCTCAAGGACCAGCCCGGCCAGCAGACCTTCGACATCCGGGGCGCCGAGGTCGTCCAGGTGCGACTGACGGTCGATGACGTCTACGGCGACCGGGAGGGCCGCCGGCCCGCCATCGCCGAGATCGACTTCTTCGGCCGCCGCTGAAGGGCAGCCGGCGCTCCCCGGACGGCGCCGGCACCCCTCGGACGGTGCCGCCGCGCGCCGGCCGGCGATCGCCGCGTGTGCGCGGCTCTTGGCCTGGGGCTCCCACTGCCGGAGACTGAGTCGATGACGCAGCGTGTGGATCTCGCGACCGTGATGGACCGTCTGGCCATCGATGAGGTGATCACCGGTTACGCGGTGGCCGTGGACGACGCCGACTGGCCAGGGTTCCGGGCCCTGTTCACCCCGGAGGGCCGCGCCGACTACACCGCGGCGGGCGGGATCGAGGGGCCTGCCGGGGAGGTTGCCGACTGGCTGGCCGGCACCCTGCGGCCTTTCACCGTCCGTCAGCATCTGATCGTCAATCGCCGGCTGCGCATCCAGGATCTCGGGGGCTATCCGGGTGACCGCGCCGAGGTGCGGGCCGACTATCTCAGCCCGCTGCGCCATGAGTCCGGCAAGGAGCTCATGTGCGGCGGCCGGGGCGTGTTCGGTCTGCTGCGCGGCGACGCGGGCTGGCAGCTGCGTACCGTGGTCGTCCAGGAGAAGTGGCGGCACGCCACCGGCTCTTCCAACGGCGGCTGACGCCCCGTCCGGGCCGGCCGCTCTCCTGCTCCGGCTCCGCTCCGGCCCTGCTCCCCGCCTGCTTCGCTCCTGCTCCCTGCCTGCTTCGGTCCTGCTTCGGTCCCTCACATTCGGGGAAGGGACTGCGGAATGAGCAGGGCGAGGAGGCGCGGTATGGGGATCCCGGTCGGCCGGCAGGCACCGTTCAGCCGGCGGCTGGCGTCGCCGTGGTGGCGGGGTGCGGCCGCGGTGGGCGCCGGCGCGCTGCCCGCCCTCGCTTTCCCCCAGCCGTCCCTCTGGTGGTTCGCGTACGGCGCGCTGGTGCCCTGGATGCTGCTCGTACGGAGCGCCCCGACGGGCCGTCGCGCGGCGCTGGACGGCTGGCTGGGCGGCCTCGGTTTCATGGTCGCCGTACATCACTGGCTGATGCCGAGCCTGCATGTGTTCATCGTGGTGCTGGCGGCGCTGCTCGGGCTGCTCTGGGCGCCCTGGGGGTGGCTCGTACGGTCCATGGTCGGCGGTGCGCCGTCCGCGAAGCGCGCCCTCGCCGCACTCGCCGTGGTCCCCTCGGGCTGGCTGATGGTCGAACTGGTCAGGTCCTGGCAGGGACTTGGCGGACCGTGGGGACTGCTCGGCGCCAGCCAGTGGGAGGTCTCCCCGGCGCTGCGGCTCGCCTCCGTGGGAGGGGTCTGGCTGGTGAGCCTGCTGGTGGTCGGGGTGAACACCGCGCTCACCCTGCTGGTGTCGGTCTCCGGGGCGCGGATCACGGCGGCCGTGGGCATCGTGGTGTGCGCCGTCACGGTGGGATCCGTGTGGACGTGGGCGCCGGAGCCCGAGCAGTCGGGGCGGGTACGGATCGCGGTCGTCCAGCCGGGTGTTGTCGAAGGACCCGACGCCGTCGAGCGCCGGTTCGCGCGCGGCGAGGCCCTGACCCGCACCCTGGCGGGACGGGATCTCGATCTGGTGGTGTGGGGCGAGAGCAGTGTCAGTACGGATCTCGCGGAGCGGCCCGATCTGGCGGCGAGGATCGCCGCCCTCTCCCGTGCGATCGGCGCCGAGGTGCTGGTCAATGTGGACGCGCGCAGCACGGACGCGGCGGGCCGGGCCGGGATCTACAAGCGCAGTGTCCTGGTGGGGCAGAACGGCCCGACGGGTGACACGTACGACAAGATGCGGCTGGTGCCCTTCGGTGAGTACGTCCCGGCCCGCTCTGCGCTGGGCTGGGCGACCTCGGTGGGCAAGGCCGCGGGTGAGGACCGCAGGCGCGGCACCCGGCAGGCGGTCATGGTGCTGCCGGGCGAGGGACGGGGCGGGCTGCGGTTCGGGCCGCTGGTCTGCTTCGAGTCGGCGTTCCCCGATATGAGCAGGCGCCTGGCCAAGGACGGCGCCCAGGTGCTGGTGGCGCAGTCCTCCACCTCGTCCTTCCAGGGCAGCTGGGCGCCGGAGCAGCATGCCTCGCTGGCGGCGCTGCGGGCCGCGGAGACCGGCCGCCCGATGGTGCACGCCACGCTCACCGGCGTCAGCGCGGTCTTCGGGCCCGGCGGGGAGCGGGTCGGCGCCGGGGTCGGCGCGGACCGCGGTGCCGCCGCCGTGTTCGACATTCCGCTGGCCCGGGGCACGACCGCGTACGTCAGGTTCGGCGACTGGGCGGTGTACGCCGCCTTCGCCGTGCTCGCGGCGCTCGGCGCCGTGGCGGCCGCCCGGTCGCTCAGGCGGCCTGCTCAAGCGCCGCGCGTACCACCCGCTCGCACAGCTCGTGAGTCCGCAGCGCATCCCGCGCGCTGAGCGGCTTTCCCGCTCGTACGGCGTCGAGGAAGGCCAGGACGCACTGTTCGATCCCACGCTGGCGGGCCACCGGAACCCAGTCGCCGCGCCGTCGCACGCTCGGCTGTCCCTTGTGGTCGATGACGGTCGCGAGGTCGTGCACGGCCCGCTTGGTGTCCTGGCCCGACACTTCGAGGATCTCCTCGGTGGAGCCGTTCAGCCGGTTCATCATGCCGATGGCGGTGAAGCCGTCGCCGGAGAGCTGCAGGACGACATGGTGCAGCAGCCCGTCCCGGATCCGCGCCCGTACGTCGGTGTGCTCGACCGGTCCGGGGAGCAGGAAGCGCAGGGTGTCGACGACATGGATGAAGTCGTCCAGGACGAAGGTGCGCGGGTCCTCCGGCAGCCCCACGCGGTTCTTCTGCAGCAGGATCAGCTCGCGCGGATGCTCCAGGCACTGGGCGTAGGCGGGTGCGAAACGCCGGTTGAAGCCGACGGCGAGGCTGACGCCCCGCTCCTCGGCGAGGTTCACCACGCGCTCCGAGTCGGCGAGCTCGTACGCGATCGGCTTGTCGACATAGGTCGGCACGCCCGCCTCCAGCAGACGGGTGGCGATCTCGGCGTGGACGCCGGTGGGGGCATGCACGAAGGCCGCGTCGAGGTCCTGGCCGAGCAGTGAGTCGAGGTCGGTGTGGCACTGCGCGGCCGGGATGCGGTGGGCCTCGGCGGTCCTCGTCAGGGTGGCGGGGGTGCGGGTCTGCAGATGCAGTTCGACCCCGGGCAGCGTGGTGAGCACCGGCAGATACGCCTTCTGCGCGATGTCGCCGAGCCCGATGCAGCCGACCTTCACGAGGCCTCCCCAGCGTGTGGTGAAATGATCTCGCGCCTCAGTTCGCTCACTTGTTCGCCTACTGACGCGCTGTCCGGGAAGCATACGTGCGCTGCGGAGCGTGCCGGTCCGCGATCCGCTGCCGCGCGGCCTGCTCGGCGAGCGCGGCGGGCCGGTCGGATAAACCTTGGCGGCGGTCCCTCTCGGTACGTGAGGATGGCCGCCATGACCACACCTGAGCGCAGCGAACCCTCCACCGTCGCCGGCGAACGCGAGATGCTGGACGGCTGGCTGGACTACCACCGCGAGACCCTGGCCGTGAAATGTGCCGGCCTGGACGACAAACAGCTGCGAGAGGCGTCCGTACCGCCCGCCGAGCTGACCCTGCTCGGTCTCGTCCGGCACATGGCGGAGGTCGAGCGCGGCTGGTTCCGCCGGACGCTCTCCAACGAGGAGGCCGGACCGATCTACTACACCGACGACGACCCGGACGGCGATTTCCATGTCGGCGAGGGCGACACCTGGGACGAGGCGTACGCCACCTGGCAGGCCGAGATCGCCCGCGCCCGTGAGCTCTCCGCGCCGCTCTCCCTCGACGACGTCGGCGCGGGCCGCCGGCACCGGGAGACCGGCGAGCCGTACAGCCTGCGCTGGATCTACACCCACATGATCGAGGAGTACGCCCGGCACAACGGCCACGCCGATCTCCTGCGCGAGCGGATCGACGGCGCGACCGGCGACTGACCCGGCACCGGCCCGGGGGCTCAGCGCTCCCGCAGCCGACGCTCCAGCCGGTCGATCCCCGCCCGGACTCCGTTGCCGTATCCGTCCTCGCCCAGCGCGTCCGCCGCGTCGCGCGCCCGGTCGAGATGAATCCGCGCCGAGTCCGGCCGCTGGAGCTTCACATAGTCGGCGGCGAGATTGAGATGGAGCGAGGGATAGAAGGCGCGCACGGCCGGTGAGGTCTCGGGCCACGCCGGCCGCTCCTCGCCCCCGCCCAGCCCGTCCGCGGCGGTCAGCGCCCGCAGATCCCAGGCCAGCTCGTCGCCGGGGTCGTCCTGGGTGTCCGCCATGTAGTGCGCGAGCGTGCAGCGGTGGAGCGCGTCACCCGCCTCCCCGATCTCCGTCCAGAGCTCGCCGAAGCGATTGCGCGCCTCCTCGCGGTCGCCGCCGTGGAGAAGCATGGCCGCCTGCCCGATCCTGGTCATGAAGGCGTCCCCCGACGTTTCCCGCTGCTCCATCGCTGCCGCCTTCGCTGCCCGTACCGTGAATCCGACGGACCAGACGCTAGCCGCCGTTACGGACAATCCCCCTCAGGCTCGGGCACACGGCCCGAGCCTGTCGGACGGGTGGCGGATCAGCCGAGGTCGGGGATGCGCCAGTCGATGGGGTCGTGTCCCTGCGCGGCGACGGCCTCATTGATCTGGGTGAACGGACGCGACCCGAAGAACTTCTTCGCCGACAGCGGCGACGGGTGCGCGCCCTTCACCACCACATGGCGCTCCTCGTCGATCAGCGGCAGCTTCTTCTGGGCGTAAGCGCCCCAGAGGACGAAGACCGCCGGGTCGGGCCGCTCGGCCACGGCGCGGATCACCGCGTCCGTGACCTTCTCCCAGCCCTTGCCCTTGTGCGAGTTGGCCTCGGCCTCGCGGACCGTCAGCACCGCGTTGAGCAGCAGCACCCCCTGCTCGGCCCACGGCATCAGATAGCCGTTGTCCGGCACGGGGTGTCCGAGCTCCTCCTTCATCTCCTTGTAGATGTTCCGCAGAGAGGGAGGGGTCTTGACCCCCGGCCGGACGGAGAAGCACAGACCGTGCCCCTGGCCTGCTCCGTGGTAGGGATCCTGGCCCAGGATCAGGACCTTGACCTTGTCGTACGGAGTGGCGTCGAGCGCCGCGAAGACCTCGTCACGCGGGGGGTAGACCGGCCCCTTCTCCCGCTCCTCCTCGACGAACTCGGTCAGCTCCTTGAAGTAGGGCTTCTGCAGCTCGTCGCCGAGGACGCCGCGCCAGGACTCGGGCAGCATGTCGGTGTCGGTCACGTCAACAACCTCCGGTAAGCGATCACTTGTATCAGTGAATGAACCTACCGGTGCCCACTGACAACGGCCGCTACCAGCTGGCCTTGCGGTACAGCTCCCACAGCTGCATGACGGTCTGCGGGTCGAGCGCCCGCTCGCCGCCCGCGATGTCCTCGGTCGAGGCGACGTACAGCTTGCCCTGCCACAGCGGGAGGAGCCGGACATCACCGACGAAGATCTCCTGGGCTCGCTCGAACTGACGAGCGACTGCGGCGCGGTCGCTCACCTTGCGCGACTCGGGCAGCAGCTGCTGGGTGATCTCGTTGCTCTCGTACGGCGTGCTCAGGGCGTTGTTCTTGCCGACGAAGGGGGCGATGAAGTTGTCCGGGTCCGGGAAGTCGGGGAACCAGCCGCGGCCGAAGACGGGATACTCCCCCTTCTGGTAGCCCGCCTGGAACTCCTTCCACGGCTTGCTCCGCAGCGTGACGTCGAACAGTCCCGACCCTTCGAGCTGGCGCTTCAGCTCGGCGAACTCGGCGGCCGTCCCCGATCCGTAGCGGTCCGTGGTGTACCAGAACGTGAGGGCCACGGGCTCGGTGATGCCCGCCTCTTCGAGGATGGCTCTCGCCTTGTCCACATCCGGGTCGCCGTACAGGTCGAAGAAGCTGGTGGCGTGGCCGGCGATGCCCTTGGGGACCATGGAGTACAGCGGCTCGGCCGTGCCCTGGTAGACCTTGGCGACCAGCGCGTCACGGTCCACGACCTGCGCCACCGCCTGCCGTACGGCGAGCTTCCCGGCCGCCGGGTCCTTGGGGTTGAAGACCAGGTAGCGGATGTCGGCGCCGACGGTCTCGACCAGCTGGAGGTCCTCGTTCTCGGCCTTCTTCTCTTCGAGCTCGACAACCTGCTCCGAGGTCAGACCTCGGTAGATGGCGTCGATCTCCTTCTTCTTCAAGGCACCGAAGAGGGTGTCGGAGTCCTTGAAATACTCGATGGTGACGGACTTGTTCCTGCGGTTCGCGAACCCGTCGTAGTGCTCGTTGCGGGTCAGCTCCGCCTTCTCGCCGCCGGCGTACGAGTCGAGGACGTACGGGCCCGAGCCGGTGAGCTTGCCGTCCTCCCGGAGCTTGTCCATCGGGTACTCCGCCGGATCGACGATGGACATGGCGGGTGTGGCCAGGATGAAGGGGAACGTCGCGTCGGGCTTCTTCAGACGGAAGATGACGGTGTCGTCCCCGCTCGTCTCGACCTCCTGGAGGGACTCCAGCAGACCGGCGGGACCACCCTGCACGTCGATCTTCCGGATGCGGTCGAAGGAGTGCTTGACGGCCGCCGCGTCGAGCTTGTCCCCGTTGGAGAACGTCAGGCCCTCACGCAGTACGCACTCGAAGACCTGGTTGGACTTGTCGGCGAACTTGCAGCTCCGCGCGGCGTCGGGCTGCGGATACGTGCTGCCGGTGGGGAAGCTCACCAGGGTCTGGAAGACATTGCGGAACATCTCCCAGGAGTTGTCCCACGACGCCGCCGGATCCAGCGTGCTGGGCTCGCTCGTCGAACCGACGACTATCTTCTGCTCGGCTTCGGCGTCTTCGTCCGAGAACAGACCGCATCCCGCGAGCAGGGATATGGATGCGAGGGCCGCAGCGGTCTGCCGACTGGTCCGGTTGAACACGTGCACGCTCCTTGCTCAGCCATGGATCGGCAGACCATACCGCAGCACCCTCCGGATCAATATGGAGATCCGGAGGGGCTTTTGCGGCGGTCGCCGGTGGAGGGTGTCATCCGACGCCGGCGTTGAGGAAAATACCCCCGTCAACCACGAGTGTCTGACCGGTGATCCAGTCCGACTGGTCGGAGGTGAGGAACGCCGCGGCGCCGCCGATGTCCTCCGGGACTCCGAGCCGGCCCAGCGGGTACGCGGCCGCGGCCTCGGCCTCCCGGCCCTCGTAGAGCGCCTGCGCGAACCGGGTCTTGACCACGGCGGGCGCGATGGCGTTGACCCGTACGCCCGGGGCGAACTCATGGGCCAGCTGGAGGGTCAGATTGACCATCGCCGCCTTGCTCATGCCGTAGGCGCCGATGAACGGGGACGCCGAGACCCCGGCGATCGACGCGATGTTCACGATCGCGCCGCCGTTCTCCTTCTGCCAGGCCCGCCACGTCTGCTGGGCGAAGCCGAGCGCCGAGATGACATTGGTCTCGTACACCTTGCGGGCCACGTTCAGGTCCAGCTCGGCCATCGGGCCGAAGACCGGGTTCGTCCCCGCGTTGTTGACCAGGAAGTCGACCCGGCCGAACGCCTCCATGGTGCGCGCGACGGCGACCGCCTGGTGCGCCTCGTCGTGCGCCTTGCCCGCCACGGCGATCACCCGGTCGGAGCCGAGCTTCTCCACCGCCTCCTTGAGCGCGTCCTCGCCCCGTCCGGTGATGCACACCCGGTCGCCGCGGGCGACGAGCGCCTCGGCGACGCCGTATCCGATGCCCCGGCTCGCGCCCGTGACCAGGGCGACCTTTCCGCTGTCCCGCGTCTGCTGCGTCATGTCCGTCATCCCCCCGGCTTCAGTTGAGCGGTCCGCCGGCGACGTACATGACCTGGCCGGAGACAAAGCCGGCCGCCTCGCCGGTGAAGAAGGCGATGGCGTTCGCGATGTCCTCCGGCTTCCCGACGCGCTGGACCGGGATCTGGGTGGCGGCCGCGGCCTGGAACTCCTCGAAGCCCATGCCGATACGGGCGGCGGTCTGGGCGGTCATCTCGGTGACGATGAAGCCGGGCGCGACGGCGTTGGCGGTGATGCCGAACTTGCCGAGCTCCTTGGCGAGGGTCTTGGTGAAGCCCTGGAGACCGGCCTTGACCGCGGCGTAGTTGGACTGGCCCCGGTTGCCCAGGGCGGAGCTGGAGGAGAGACAGACGATACGGCCGAACTGGGCGTCCACCATGTACTTCTGGCAGGCCTTGGACATCAGGAACGCGCCCTTGAGGTGCACGTTCATCACGGTGTCCCAGTCGGACTCGCTCATCTTGAAGAGCAGATTGTCCCGGAGCACACCCGCGTTGTTGACGAGGATCGTCGGCGCTCCCAGCTCGGCGGCGACCCGCGCGACGGCGGCCTCGACCTGCGCGCCGTCGGAGACGTCGCAGCCGACGGCGAGGGCGGTGCCACCGGCCGTGGTGATCTTCTCGACGGTGTCCTTGCAGGCCGCCTCGTCGAGGTCGAGTACGGCGACGGCGCGGCCCTCCGCCGCCAGTCGTACCGCGGTGGCGGCGCCAATGCCCCGCGCCGCCCCGGTCACGATGGCTACGCGCTGCTCGGTGGTGGACATCCCTGTTCTCCTCGCCCTAGGAACCGCGGCTCTCGATTGCTGAGCAACCGCTTAGTAGCTTCAGCAGTCGAGACGCTAGAAGCCCCGGCACGCGGTGTCAACGGCCCATGGGACCGACAGGGGGATCAGCAGCCGAAGTCACACCGGGCGGCCGCCCGTCGGTGACCCGGCGGGCGGCCCGTCAGCGGACCAGCAGGTCGAGCAGCCGTTCGGCCTCGGCCTTCGGATCGGCCGTCAGACCGGTGTGTACGGGACCGGGCTGGACGACGGTCGAGCGCGGCGCGATCAGCCAGCGGAAGCGCCGGCCCGGGTCGTCGCCGGCGGCCTGCCCCGCCCGCTCGCCGCCGTGGCAGACGCTCTCGACCGCGCGCAGCGCGGCCCGTACCCCCACGACGTCCGCCGACGGGTCGAGGGCGCTCAGTTTGGCCTCGTCCAGATGGGTCATGGCCGCGACATAGGACTGGGCGCGGCAGTACACCAGCACCCCCGCGTTGAAGCACTCGCCGCGCTCCACGCGCGGCACCACCCGCAGCAGCGCGTACTCGTAGACGTCCCTCTTGCTCACTGGCCGCCGTCCTTCTCGTCCTTCGCCTGCGGAGCCTGCTCAGCGCGCTGAGCCGGTTGCGGTTGCCCCGTCGTACGGGTGCGGGGGGTGAGGCGGTCGGCCAGCCAGCCGGGCGCCCGCGAGGGCCCGCTCCCGGTGGGCGCCTCGATGGTGACGCGCTCATGGATCGTCGCGGCGCGCGCCAGCAGCGGTGCCACATACGCGCGGCGCAGCGCGTCCGTCGAGTCGAAGCCGGGCTCGTCGACCAGCCACTCGTCCGGCACCTCGGCGGCGACCTCGGTCAGCAGTTCCTCGGTGACCAGCGGCGCCAACTCCGCGGCGGCCGCCGCGATGTCCGGGCCGAAGGGCGCGAGCGCGTGGTCGGAGGCGTTGTACGGCTTGGCCGCGGAGGCCTGGGCGCCGGGCCAGTTGTGGTGCCAGATCATGGTGGCGCCATGGTCGATCAGCCACAGATCGCCATGCCAGACCAGCATGTTGGGGTTGCGCCAGGACCGGTCGACGTTGTTGATGACCGCGTCGAACCAGACGATACGCCCCGCCTCCTGAGCCCCCACTTGGTAAGCTAGCGGGTCGAAGCCGAGCGATCCCGGCAGATAGTCCATGCCGAGGTTCAGCCCGCCGCTCGCCTTCAGCAGCTCCTGTACCTCCTGGTCCGGCTCGGAGAGCCCGATGACGGGGTCGAGCTGCATCCGCGCCAGCACCGGGACGCGCAGGCCGAGCCTGCGCGCGAGTTCCCCGCAGATGACCTCCGCGACGAGAGTCTTGCGGCCCTGTCCCGCGCCGGTGAATTTCATGACGTACGTACCGAGATCGTCGGCCTCGACGATCCCCGGAAGCGACCCGCCCTCGCGCAAGGGCGTGACATAGCGGGTCGCGATGACTTCGGTGAGCATTGCGCCAGGTTACTGCCGGGGGCCGGGGCGGTCCGACGTGTTGTCCGCAGGTCACAGTGCCCCCTAACCAAAGCCGTGGAGACCATGGAAACGAACGCATTTCCCCGTCAGTTCGCCCGGACCCGCCGCTTCTCGCTCGGTGTCCCCCGGCAGTTCACCGTCTCACCGGACGGCGACCGCGTGCTGTTCGTACGGTCCGTCTCCGGCTCCGGTCCGCGCGGTCTGCTGTGGCAGTACGAGCACGGGGCGGAGCGGCTTCTCGTCGACCCGGCGGCGCTCGGCGGCGATGCCGCGGCGTCCGCGGGAGTGGTGGCGTACGCGACCGACCGCGCGGCGCGCGTGGTGGCGTACGCACTGGACGGTGCGCTCTATGTCCTGCGGACCGACGGCGGCGCCCCGCGGCGTATCCCCACCGCGGGACCGGTGACCGACCCGCGGCCCTCGCCCGACGGGGCGCTCATCGCGTACGTCACCGGGGGCGCCCTGCGTGCCGTACGGGCCGACGGGACTCAGGACCGGCCGCTGGCGGAGCCGGAGGGCGCCGAGGTGACCTACGGCCTGCCCGACCACGCCGCGGCGGAGTCCATCGGCAGGTCGCGCGGCTATTGGTGGTCGCCGGACAGCGATGCGCTGCTCGTGGCCCGGGTCGACACATCGATGGTGGAGCGCCGGTACATCGGTGACCTCTCGGACCCCGGCCGGCTGCCTCGCTCGATCCCCTACCCGGCGGCCGGCACGGCCAACGCGGAGACCTCGCTGCGTCTTGTCACCGTCGCGGGCGGGCACACCCCGGTCCGGCTGCCGCGCCGGGCGCCCGAGGAGGACGCGCCCGCCGGCGTGTGGCAGGACCTCGCGTTCGAGTACGTCGTCAGCGCGGGCTGGCAGAGCGCCGGCCCGGTGATCAGCGTGCAGACCCGCGATCAGCGCACGATGTGGGTGGTCCGCGCCGACCCGGCGACCGGCGAGGTCGAGCCGCTGTACCGGCAGACGGACGACTACTGGGTGGAGTTCCCGCCGGGCGCTCCCCTGCACACCGCTTCCGGGACAGCCGTGTTGCCGTGCGTGCGCGGCGACGCCCGCACCATCCGGATCGGGGGTGTGCCCGCGCCGGCCGGGCTACAGGTCCGCGCGGTGCTCGGCGCGGTGGGTGAACAGGTCTTCTTCACGGCGAGCGAGGATCCGGCGGAGGTCCATGTCTGGTCGTACGAACCGGAGCGCGGCTTCGTCAGGCTGACGGACGAGCCCGGGGTGCACACGGCCTGCGTCGGGGGCGACACGGTCGTCCTCGACAGCAGAACGCCGGCCGGGCAGACGGTGACGGTGGTGCGCGGCGGGAAGCCGGCCGGCCGGATCACGGTCCTCACCGAAGAGCCGCTGGTCACCCCGAGGCCGGTCCATCTGGTGCTCGGGGAGCGGGAGTTGCGCAGCCGGCTGCATCTGCCGTCCTGGTACGAACCGGGCTCGGGCAGGCTGCCGGTGCTGCTCTGCCCGTACGCGGGCCCCGGCATGCAGGTCGTGACCAGGGCGCGCGGCTGGTACACCGCCGTGGCGCAGTGGTACGCCGAGCAGGGCTTCGCCGTGCTGGCCACGGACGGGCGAGGCACCCCCGGGCGTGGGGTGCAGTGGCAGCGGGGCATCGTCGGTGACCGGCTGGGGCCCGTCCTGGAGGACCAGATCGACGCGCTGCACGCGGCGGCCGAGCGGTACGACGCCCTGGACCTGGCACGCGTGGGCATCCGGGGCTGGTCGTTCAGCGGTTATCTGGCGGCGGGCGCCGTGCTGCACCGTCCCGATGTGTTCCACGCGGCGGTCGCGGGGGCGCCGCCGACCGACCGGCGGCTGTACGACACGTACTGGGAGGAGCGCTTTCTCGGGCACCCGGACGTCCAGCCCGACGCCTACGAGCGCTCTTCGCTGCTCCCGCACGCCGGCAAGCTGACCCGCCCACTGATGCTCGTCCATGGACTCGCCGACGACAATGTGGCCCCGGCCCATACGCTGCGCCTCTCGGCGGCGCTGCTCGCCGCGGGCCGGCCGCACACCGTACTGCCGCTGTCCGGGACGGGCCACCTCGTCAACCGGGAAGGGGTGGCGGACAGCCTTCTCCTCCTGGAACTCGACTTCCTCAAAAAATCTCTGAATGCTTGAACGTTGCAGTGTCTGTCCCCGTATCTCTTCACGAACCGGCCGACGGAGAGCCGGCCATGGAACGGGAGCTGGCTCATGACGGGAACGCAGGGGACCGCACGGATCGTGGCGCGCAGGACCGTGGTCGCCGCGGCGGGCGCGGTGGGACTGGGCGCGGCGCTCGTCGCGTGCGGCGACTCGGAATCGGGCAGCCCGGCAGGCTCCGCCGCCGAGAAGCCCGCGGCCGGCGGGAACGGCGATGTCCTCGCGAAGACCACCGACATCCCCGAGGGGGGCGGAAAGGTCTTCGCCGATCAGGGTGTGGTGGTCACGCAGCCGGTGGCGGGCGAGTTCAAGGCCTTCTCGTCCAAGTGCACGCACCAGGGCTGCGCGGTGAAGGACGTCGCCGACGGGATCATCCACTGCCCGTGTCACGGCAGCCAGTTCAGCGCGGCGGACGGCAGTGTGAAGACCGGGCCCGCGACCCAGCCGCTGCCCGCCGCGTCGATCAAGGTGGCGGGGGACGCGATCACGCTCGCGTGACCGGGCGTCGAGAGGCGATGAAAGACGGCTGACGGTCAACGGCTGACGGACGGCGCGGCCGGTCAGCCGTTGACCGTCAGGGCCGCCCCGCCCAGCGCCTCGACCGCCGCCCTGATCGAAGGACGGCGGTCCGCGTCGGTGCGCCAGACGGCGTAGATGTGCCGGCGCATCTTCTGCCGTACGGGGACGACCGCGACGCCCTCGGGCACCGGGCCACGCCCCAGCCGGGGCGCGACACAGACACCGAGTCCCGCCGCGATCAGCGCCAGCTGGGTGTGATGCTCCCCCGCGAGATGCCCGATCCGTGGTTCGAAGCCTTTCGAGCGCAGCGTGAACATCAGCCAGTCGTGGCAGAACTCACCCTCCGGCCAGGACACCCACTCGTCGTCGGCGAACTCCTCCAGATCCACTTCCGGCCGCTCGGCGAGCCGGTGGTCGACGGGCATCGCCACATCGGCCGCGTCGTCCAGCAGATGCGCCGTGGCCAGGCCGCCGGGCACCGGCAGTCGTTTGTTGCTCCAGTCCAGCACCACCGCGAGATCGAGATCGCCCCTGATCACCCCGCGGATCCCGGCCTCGGGCTCCAGCTCCCGCGAGCTGACCCGCAGCTCGGGATGGCTCGCCCGCAGCGCGCGGAGCGCGACGGGGAAGAGCCCGCGGGCAGCCGTCGGGAAGGCCGCGATCCGCACCTCACCCACCACCCGGCCGCGCTGCGCCTCGATGTCGGACTGGGCGACCTCGACCTGGGAGAGGATCCGCGCGGCGTGGTCGGCGAGCAGCCGCCCCGCGTCGGTGAGCCGGACTCCGCGCCCGTTCCTGGCCAGCAGCTGCTGGCCGACCTCGCGCTCCAGTTTGGCCAGTTGCTGGGAGACCGCCGAGGTGGTGACATGCAGCCCCTCGGCTGCGCCGCTCACCGAACCGTGCCGGGCGAGGGCGTCCAGCGTCCGCAGCCGCTCCAGATTCAACATGTAAGCAATACTAATCAGAGTGGTGGACAAAGTCTCGCTTGTCCTACGAGATGGTCCGGGTCATCGTTACCCGTATGAGCACCGCCACCCCGCCCCGTCCCGGGCCGGCCTCCGCGCCCCTGTCTCCCTCCGCCCCGGACCCGACCCCGGACCCGACCCCGGGCCTGACCACCGATCCGGCCCCGGCCCCGGCTCCGTCCCCGGCCGCCGCTCAGCCCCGTACCCGTCCGGCTCTCGACTGGCGCATCCGGTTCGCGGCGCTCTCGCTCATCTGGGGCTTCAGCTTTCTGCTGATCAAGGTCGGTACCCACGGCTTCGCCCCCTTCCAGGTCACCTTCGGCCGGCTGTTCTTCGGCACGGCGGTGCTGGCCGTCGCGATGGCGGTCAAGCGCGATCGGCTGCCGCGCGGTCTGCGCACCTGGGGCCATCTCACCGTCGCGGCGTTCATCCTCAACGCGCTGCCGTTCTCGCTGTTCGCCTACTCCGAGCTGACGATCCCCTCGACGCTCGCCGGCATCTGCAACGCCACCTCCCCGCTGTGGGGCATGGCGCTGTCCATGGTCGCCCTCTCCGAGGACCGGCCCACCCGCCGCCGGGTCGCCGGGCTCGGTATCGGTTTCCTCGGTGTGCTGACCGTGCTGGGCGCCTGGCAGGGCTTCTCCGGGCTGGACTTCACGGGCACGGCCATGGCCCTCCTCGCCTCGCTGAGCTACCCGATCGGCTGGATCTACGTACGCCGCACCCTGGCGGGCAGCAGCAGCTCCCATCTCTCCCTGACCGGTGCGCAGCTCTTCCTCGGGACGGTCCAGCTGGCGGTGGTGACGCCGCTGTTCACCACCCTGCCGACCTCCTTCCCGGTCGGCCCGCTGCTCTCCGTGATCGTGCTCGGCGCGCTGGGGACGGGGCTGGCGATCCTGATCCAGTACGGACTGGTCGCCGAAGTCGGCCCGACAACCGGCCAGATGGTCACCTACTTCATCCCGGTCATCGCCACCGCGGCCGGTGTCACGCTGCTCGGCGAGCAGCTGAGCTGGAACACCCCGGTCGGCGCCCTGATCGTCCTCGCCGGGGCCGCACTCACCCAGAGCAGGGTCAAGCGGCCCGCCGGCCGTCAGCCGTAGCTGCGCGCGGTCATCGGGCCGGCCGCCGATGCCACCGCGTCGGCGACCGGCCCGATGTCGTCGGCCGTCAGGTCCGACACCGTCAGCCGTACGCCCTGCGGCGCGGACATCCGGAAGCGGGCCCCGGGTGCGACCGCCCAGCCCGCGTGCAGCAGCCGCGCCACCGCCCCGGTCTCGTCGGCCACCGGCACCCAGACATTCATCCCGCTGCGGCCGTGGGCCTCGACACCCCGTGCCGCCAGGGCCTGTACGAGCGCGTCCCGCCGCTCCCCGTACGCCCGCGCGGCGGCGCGCGGGTCCACGGCCCCCGAGGTCCACAGCTCGACGACGGCCCGCTGGAGGAGCCGGCTGACCCAGCCGGGGCCGAGCCGCTGCCGTCCCGTCACCCGGTCCACGGTCACGGCGTCCCCGGTCAGTACGGCGAGCCGCAGATCCGGTCCGTACGCCTTCGCGGTGGAGCGGACGAGCGCCCAGCTGTCCGTGACGCCGGCGAGCGGGTGCAGCGGCAGGTCCACCATGCAGTGGCCGTGGTCGTCCTCGATGAGCAGCACCTCGGGACGGGCGGCGAGGAGGGCGCGCAGTTCCCCGGCGCGGGCCGCTCCCACCGAGGCGCCCGTCGGATTCTGCGCGCGGTCGGTGATGATGACCGCCCGGACGCCCGCCCTGAGCGCCCGGTCCAGTTCGGCGGGGAGCGGCCCGTCGTCGTCGAGCCCCACGGGCACGGGCCGCAGCCCGAGCGCGGGCACGAGGTCCAGCAGACTGCTCCACCCCGGGTCCTCGACGGCGACCGCGTCGCCCGGTTTGAGGTGCGCGGCCAGCACGCGTTCGATCGCGTCCAGCGATCCGGAGGTGACGGCGACCGGTCCCGGAGGCACCCCGTCGGCGTCCAGACCGGCGCGGGCGAGCCGCGCGAACTCCGCGTCGACGGGCGCCTGTCCGTACAGCCCGGGCCGTTCCGCGTTGTGCCGCGCGGCGGCCGCGAGAGCGTCGTGCAGCGGAGGCAGCAGGGCCGGGTCCGGGTTTCCCTCGGACACGTCCCGCACGCCGGGCGGCGCGTCGACACGGATAGAGCCACGGGCCGTACTGGCCGGGCGCGGTCGCACCCGGCTCCCCCTGCGCCCCGCCGTCTCGATGACCCCGCGGTCGCGCAGGGTGCGATAGGCGGCCGCGACCGTGTTCGGGTTGACCCCGAGGTCGGTCGCCAACTCCCTCATAGGGGGCAGCAGTTGCCCCGGGACCAGCTCGCCGGAGCCGACCGCGCGCTCCACATTCGCCGCGATGTCGACCGCACGCCGGCCCGCGATCCGATACTCTCCTAGCACAAAGAACACTATGCACTAGTGCAATGGAGGACGCAAATGCCGGAGAGGGCAACGCCGGAGACCGCACCACGGGGGAACACCACCGCCTACCGGCAGACCGCGCGCACCGTCCCCACCCGCGCCCGGGACCGGGCCGGCTACGACCGTGAACTGGTGCACGGCATACTCGACGAGGCGTACGTCTGCCATCTCGGTTTCGTCCGCGACGGCGCCCCGGTCGTCCTTCCGACGCTCTACGGACGCGTGGACGAGCGGCTGTACGTCCACGGCTCGACCGGCTCGCGCCCGCTGCGCATGGCGAGCGGGACGGGCACGGATCACAGCGGTACGGAGGGGACGGAGGGGACGGACCCCGGCCTCGCCGTCTGTCTGACCGTCACCCATGTCGACGGGCTGGTGCTGGCCCGCTCCGCCTTCCACCACTCGATCAACTACCGCTCCGTCGTGGTGCACGGCATCGCCCGTCAGGTGACCGACCCCGAGGAGCGGCGCAGCGCCCTCGACGCGATCGTCGACCATGTCGTTCCCGGCCGCTCCTTCGACTCGCGCCCCGCCAACGACCGTGAGCTGGCCGCGACCGCCGTGCTCCGCCTCGATCTCGACGAGGTCTCCGCCAAGGTCCGAACCGGCGGCCCCAACGACGAGCCCGAGGATGTCCTGCTGCCCCACTGGACGGGAGTCGTACCCGTCGTGCACGGCTATGGCGCACCCGTCCCGGCCGACGATCTCGATCCGTCCGTCGCCCTGCCCGACTACCTCTCCGTGCTCTAAGGGCTGTCCCGTAATCCGTGGCGGGCGCACGACGACAGCTACGGCACCTCGCTGCGTTGCCGGAACGCCCGAATACATCCAGTATGCGGACGTCCCTCCGCCTTGCGATGCACCGCATCTGACGCCGTGCGCTGATCCACCACGGATTACGGGACAGCCCTTAGATCCTCTCCGGCACCAGATCCTCTCCGGCGTCGGCGGGCGCGGGCCGTGCGGCCCGCGCCCGCGCACATCAGACGAGCGCCGCCGCCCTGCGGCGGACCGCCGCGGTCCTGGCCTCGGCCACCGCGAGACCGCCCACCGCCGCGAGCAGCAGCAGGGTGCCCGCCACGGTGGCGGCGGTCAGCCGCTCACCGAGCAGACCGACCGCGATGACCGCCGCGCTCACCGGCTCCAGCAGCATGATCACGGAGACCGTGGCGGCACGTACCACCGCGGCCCCCGCGAAATAGAGGGCGTAGGCGAGCGCGGTCGGCACCGACGCCACGTACACCAGCAGCCAGATCACCTGGGCGGGTTCCGTGGTGTGCGGCAGCAGTCCCTCGCCCGCGGCGAGCGGCAGCAGCAGGACCGAGCCGATGCCGAAGGCCCAGGCGGTCGTGGACACCGCGTCGGCTCCGCCGCCGTCGCGCCCCAGCCACCGGGTGAGCAGCGTGATCCCCGCGTACCCGGCCGCCGACAGGAACGCGAGCGCGACCCCGGCCGGACGTACGCTGCCGCCCTCGCCGCCCAGGACCAGCACACCGAGCCCGGCCAGCGCGCCGGTCACCGCGACCAGACCGCCGCCGCCGAGCCGCTCGCCCATGGTGAATCGCGCGCCGAGCGCGATCAGGACGGGGCCCGCGCCGAGGGTGACCACCGTGCCGACCGCGAGACCGGTCGCCTCGACCGCGGCGAAGTAGGCGCTCTGGAAGAGGGTGAGACCGACACCGGTCACGGCGATACGGACCAGCCGCCGACGGCGCGGCTCCACGGGGGCGGGCTCACGGCGCGGCCGCAGCGCGAGCACCCCGAGCAGCAGGACGAGCCCGCCGACGCAGCGCCAGAAGGAGAGCGCGAGGGGGCCGAGGTCGCTGATCCGGTAGACCAGTGAGCCGGCGGCGCCGGCGGTCCCCCAGGCGACCCCGGCGACGATCAGAAAGAAGAGGCCCCGTCCGACAGGCATGCCGGAAGCAGGGGCGGAGGAAGGATTCGACACGTGACGTCTCCGTGTGAAGAACGGGTGGATGGTCGCTCAGCTCCGTCACGCGGGCAGCGACGAGCCGCTCGGGGACTGCCCGAGCCCGGTCTTCGTCAGCGGATGGCCGCCCGCGCTAAGCGGCGGGAGGCGGCAGTACGGTCAAATGCATGATCGGCAGCCTAGGTGGTGGTGCGGTCGGCGGACAACCGCGCCGTTGCGGCGGCCTCGTCCCCCAGGCCGCCGGCCACCGGCCCTGAAGGCGCCTTCGGTGTGGAGGACTGCGCGATGAAGGCGCCGATGAGCACCACCGCGCCGCCGAGGATCTGCGGCGCCGAGAGATGCTCGCGCAGCAGCACCCAGGCCAGTACGGTCGCGATGACCGCCTCCAGACAGGCGACCACGCCCGCCACCTGCGGAGAGAGCTTGCGTACGGAGATCACTCCGGTCACATAGGCGAGCACGGTGGCGATCAGAACGATCCAGCCGAGCAGCAGTCCGGCGGCCACCTGTGTGCCGCCCAGGTCGGCGCTCCCGCCGAGCAGGGACCAGTCCATCCCCCAGGGACGGGCGACGACGGTCAGCACGACGGCGCCGACGAGCAGGCCGTACGCGATCACCCCCAGCGGGTCGGCCGCGTCGTCCGCGTCGCCGCCCTGGTCGGACAGGACGAAATAGCCGACCTGGCAGCAGGCCGCGGCGAGCGCGAGCAGGACTCCGACCGGGTCGAAACCCACTCCGGCCCAGACCTCGACCACACAGGCGAGACCGCCCACCGCCAGGACGACCCCGACCGCGGCGGCGCGGGTGACGGGCCGGCGCTGGACGAAGCGGACCCAGAGCAGGACGAGCGCCGGGGCGAGATATTCGATGAGCAGCGCGACCCCGACGGGGATACGGGAGATCGCGGCGAAGTAGCAGGCCTGGACGCCCGCGACGGCGAGCAGGCCGAATCCGGCGAGCAGCGCGGGCTTGCGGCGCACCAGCGCGCGGTGGCGCCAGGCCACCGGGAGCATGACCAGGGCGGCGCCGGTGACCCGCAGCCAGACCACATGGAGCGGGTCGAGACCCGCTTCGATCAGTGGCTTGGCCGCGACTCCGGAACCGCCGAACGCGAACGCCGACGCCAGGGCGAGTCCCAGGCCGGCGCTCCTCCGCTGAGACGCGTGCATGGCGTCATCATGACAGCTGGCGTCAGGAGCGTCATCCTCATGACGCCTGTCGAGACGCGGCGGACAGCCGCCCGGCCAGCGACCGGGTGTCCACCCCGGCGCGCTCCAGCACCTCGACCGCGCGGCAGACCCGGTCGGCGGCGAGCGCGGCGAGCAGATCCAGTCCGCCGGCCCGCGGTTCGCCCCGTACCGCCGCACGGTTCAGCGCGTGTCCCATGGCGGCGACGGCCGGCGGGGACCAGCCGGTCACGGCTTGCTTCCGCACCAGGGGAACGGCCCCGGAGTCCTCCACCGTCCCGTGCCAGCGCAGGCCGTAGCCGATGCTGCGCTGTACGAGGTAGCCGAGCACCCGGGCCACCTGGGCGCCGCTGTCGAACGCGGCCCGCACCTCGGGGTCCGTTTCCAGCAGCGAGTGCAGCAGATGCGCCGTGTCGATCTGCGCGTCACCGTCGCGGTGCGCCCGTCGGCGTGCGCCCGCGACGACCGAAGCCAGCTCCGTGGTGAGCCGGGCTTCGATTTCGGCGCGGCGCGGTACGGAATCGGCGGGGGTCGGTGCGGGCTGTTCGGGCACCCGCGGGAGAGGGCTTTGCACTCTCCCACCCCATCAGTCCCGTCCCGTCTGTGGCATCACCGGTGGGAAGCATCTTGCTGTCCCACCGGAGTTGGGCACATCTGGACGGGTTCTCCTCCTTACGAATGAGATCACCCCCCTTCTCCCCCGAGGCGCGCGCGCCTCCTTGCCTTCCCGGGACACGAAAGGGCCCCGCGGCGATGGCCGCGGGGCCGTTTCGTGTCCTTCCGGTGAGGGTCAGTCCTCATCGGCGAGGATCAGATAGAGCTTCTTGCGCGCTTCGTTGATGACCGCGAGGGCCTTCTGCCGCTGCTCGGAGGTGCCGGTCTTCCAGACCTGCCCGAACGCCTCCATCAGCCCGAAGCCGGCCTGACGGATCTCGTTCATGGTGTCCCAGTCGATTCCGCGACCGGCCTCTTCCCACGGCGCCTCGGGCCCCGATTCCGCTTCCGTACGCCCGGTCTCGGTGAGCGTGAACAGCTTCTTGCCGCCCTCGCTCCGGCTGGTGATCAGCCCCTCGTCCTCCAGCAGCTGGAGCGTCGGGTAGACCGAGCCGGGGCTGGGCTTCCAGGCCCCGCCACTGCGCTCGCCGATCTCCTGGATCATCTCGTAGCCGTGCATCGGCCGGTCCTTCAGCAGCGCCAGGATCGAGGCGCGCACGTCGCCGCGGCGCGCCCTGCCCCGGCCGCCACCGCGACCCCTGCCGCCACCACCGAAGGGTCCGCCAAAGGGGGGACCGAACGGCCCGAAAGCCCCGCGCCGCCCCTCGAAGTCGCCCCGGCCGTGATGGCCCGGCCCGCAGTGACCGGAACCCGGTCCGTGCTCATGTCCATGTGAACGCATCGCTACGCTCCTCTCATCGTTGATCTGTCGCGATACGTCAACGATATATCGGAACCCATCGTTTGACAAACACCCTGGTCCGGCCCAGGGACCGCCGGTTTTGGACTTGCGGGTCCATTTTCGTTGTCGCACAGTGGCACTGCGCCCTGGCTTTCCAGGGCCCCGTCCGGTCGACCGCGGTATGCGGTCCGGCCGTTCGGGTTCACGGTGGAGAACCGAGCGACGGAGTGGACCATGTCAATGCGACTTGAGGGCCGGACCGCCCTGGTGACCGGAGCGACCAGCAACATCGGGCGGGCCATCGCGGAGGCTTTCGCCGCCAAGGGGGCGTACGTCGTCGTCTCGGGCCGCAGCGCCGAGCGCGGCAAGGAGGTCGTCGAGGGGATCCGCGCACGCGGCGGGCGCGCCGACTTCGTGCGGGCCGATCTGGACGGAAGTGCCGCCGCCTCGCAGGCCTTGGCCGAGGAGGCGACGCAGGTCCTCGGCGGCCGTATCGACGTCCTGGTCAACAACGCCGGCATCTACCCCGGCGATACCACGGCGGCCACGGACGAGAGGACCTTCGACCGGGTCTACGCGGTCAACGTGAAGGCCCCGTTCTTCCTGACCGCGGCCGTCGCACCCGCCATGGTGGAGGCCGGCGGCGGAGCGATCATCAACCTGGGCTCCTGGATCGCGCGACTGGGCATTCCGATCGGCGCCCTCTACAGCTCCACCAAGGGAGCCATGGAGACGCTGACCCGAGCCTGGGCAGCGGAGTTCGGGCCGCGGGGCGTTCGGGTGAACGCGATCTCCCCGGGCGTGGTCCAGACGGCCGCCCCCGGAGAGGTCCATCCCGCCGAGATCATGATGAAGGGCACGCCCGCCGGACAGATGGGCACCCCCGATGCCATCGCGAGCGCCGCCGTGTACCTGGCCGGCGACGAGTCCTCATTCGTGCACGGCATCGTGCTCGATGTCGACGGCGGCCGCACCACCGCCGCCGTCATCGCCGGCTGACACATGGCACCGCCCCCGGGAGCGCCCAGGGTGTAGGTGGTTTCGGTGCGGCCGCCCCGACCCGTGAGCCGCGCACCAGGAAGGTGTCTGGCCCGCGCCCTGGCTGACGCCGGCCCTGCCCCCGTGGTCGAATCCGGGCCGCCGGTCCGGGATTGGCCTTGGTCTGCGGCTTCGTGGCTCTCCTACGCTCGGGCCATGCGGATTCGAATCGTCGACGCCTTCACCGACCGCCCCTTCGCCGGCAACCCCGCCGGGGTGCTGCTCCTCGACTCCGGGGGCTTCCCCGACGCCACCTGGCTCCAGCAGGTGGCGACGGAGGTGAACCTCTCGGAGACGGCCTTCGCCCATCCCCTGCCGCCCGGCGGCGAGGCCGACTGGGCGCTGCGCTGGTTCACCCCGGCCACCGAGGTGGACATGTGCGGCCATGCCACGCTGGCCACCGCTCATGTGCTGCACTCGACGGGGCGGGCGAGCGGGCCCCTGCGGTTCGCGGCCCGCCCGGGAATCCTCGGTGCCACCGCGCGCGAGGACGGCACGCTCACCCTCGACTTCCCGACGTCCACGCTGACCCCGCTGACGATCCCGGACGGGGTTCCGGCGGCGCTGGGGGCCGATCCGGTCTCGGTGCACGACACCTCGGAGCACATCGGCGATCTGCTGGTCGAGCTGGCCGACGAGCGGACCGTACGGGGTCTCGCACCCGACTTCGCCTCGCTCGCCGTCCTCTCCCGGCGCGGCATCATCGTCACCGCGGCCGCCGAGGACCCGGGCCGCGGCTACGACTTCGTCTCGCGGGGCTTCTTCCCCGGGGTCGGGATCGACGAGGACCCGGTGACCGGCAGCGCGCACACCGCGCTCGCCCCGTTCTGGTCCGCGAGGCTGGGCCGTACCGAGCTGACCGGCCTCCAGGTCTCCGCCCGCTCCGGGCTCGTCCGCACCTCGCTGCGCGGCGAGCGGACCCTGCTCACCGGCCGGGCGGTGACGGTCATCGACGGGGAGCTGCTCACCTCACCCTGACAACGGCGCGCGCCGACAGCGCTGAGGGGCGTACGGACACTTCCGTACGCCCCTCGATGCTGTCCCGCGGCGCTACCCCGTGGGCAGCCAGTCCACCGTGCCCGCCAGCAGCGCGTATCCGACGAACGCCCCGATGTCGAGCAGCGCGTGCGCCGCCACCAGCGGGCCGACCCGGCCCCAGCGCCGGTACAGGAGCACGAACACCACACCCATCACCATGTTGCCGACGAAGCCGCCGATCCCCTGGTACAGGTGGTACGAGCCACGCAGCACGGAGCTCGCCACCAGTGCGGCCATCGGTGTCCACCCCAGCTGTCCGAGCCTGCGCAGCAGATACCCGACGACGATGACCTCCTCCAGGACGGAGTTCTGCACCGCCGAGAGGATCAGCACCGGGAACTTCCACCACACGTCGGGCAGCGATTCCGGCACCACCGTCAGATTGAATCCGACCGCCTGCGCCACCAGATAGAACGCGAGGCCGGCGCTTCCGATGCCGGCCGCCACCAGCGTTCCGCGGCCCAGGTCCGGCCAGGGCCGCCGGCCGTCGAAGCCCAGGTCGCGCATCCCGCTGCCTTCCCTCAGCAGGAGATGCGCCACGAGCGCGACCGGCACCAGGGCGGCACTGATGCCGAACAGCTGCCAGGCGAGATCGAGCCAGGGCCGCCCGGGGGCCGCCGACGAGTTGAGCGTGGCCGCCTGGTCGCTCAGCGCCCCGGGCTTCGTCAGCGAACCGACAAAACTGATCAGCGCCGATACGCCACTCGCGCCCAGCGAGAGCGCCAGCACGATCACCGTCTCGGACCGCAGGGTCCTCCGTGAGAGGGCCTCCTGAGGAAAAGACCCGGCCTCCCGGCCCGCCTCCGCCTGCACACCTGCCTCCAGTCGCCTCATCCCCCACCGCCATGGGACGTCACAGCTTGCCCCACGTGTACACGATGGGCGCGGGCGGGCCCCCTCGGTCCGCCGTCGGACCGTCAGTGCTCAGCCCGTACGGCACACCTCATCCCGGACCTCCGGCGGACCTGCCTCCGGCGGACCGCGCGGGGAACCCCACCGGCCAGGTGTGCACCGGCTCGCCCTGGTGCATCAGCTCGCAGTAGCGGCGTGTGGTGGCCGCGAGCGCCGCGTCCCGTTCCAGGCCGGCCTCCAGCGCCCGGTGGAAGGTGTCCACCTGCCACGAGGCCCCGTTCACCCGCCGGTTGCACCGCTGCTCGATCACCCCGAGATAGAAGTCGCGGTCCGCGGGCTCGACATTCCACGCGTCGAGCCCGGCGGCGGCGAGCGGCAGCAGCTCGTCACGTACGAGCTTCACCACCGGCACCGTGGTGATCCCGGCGGCCCGCCCCGGCCGCGGCCAGCGCAGTTCGGCATCGATGCCATGACGGCAGGCGATCTCGAAGTTCTCGGCGGCCTCGGCGAAGGGCAGCCTCCGCCAGACCGGCCGCGCGTCCTCGGCGAGCGCGCGCACCAGGCCGTAGTAGAAGGCGACGTTGGCGATCACATCGGTGACCGTGGGGCCCGCGGGCAGGACGCGGTTCTCCACCCGCAGATGCGGTACGCCGTCGGTGACCTCGTACACCGGCCGGTTCCATCGGTAGACCGTGCCGTTGTGCAGCACCAGCTCCTGGAGGCTGGGCATCTCGCCGGCGTCGAGCATCCGCAGCGGATCCTCGTCGTCGCAGATCGGCAGCAGCGGCGGGAAGTAGCGCAGATTCTCCTCGAACAGGTCGTACGCGGAGTCGATCCAGCGCTCGCCGAACCAGGTCCTGGGGCGCACCCCCTGCGCCTTCAGCTCCGGCGGCCGGGTGTCGGTCGCCTGCTCGAAGAGCGGCGGCCTGGACTCCCGCCACAGTTCTCTGCCGAACAGGAACGGCGCGTTGGCACCCAGTGCCACCTGCACGGATGCCACCGCCTGGGCCGCGTTCCACACATCCGCGAAGCGGTCCGGGGTGACCTGGAGATGCAGTTGTACGGAGGTGCAGGCCGCTTCCGGAGTGATGGACGACGACGTACACCTGAGCCGTTCCACGCCCTCGATGTCCAGGGTGAAATCCTCGCCCCTGGCCGCGACCATCTGCTCGTTGAGCAGCGTGTAGCGGTCGACGTCCGAGAGATTCGCGGGCACCACGTGATGCCGGCCGAGCGTCGGCAGAATTCCGATCATCACGATCCCGGCGTCGACCTCGCTCGCTTTGCGGTGCGCATATCCGAGGCCGGTGCGCAGTTCCTCCGCGAGCTGATCGAGCACCCGGCCGCTCAGCTGGTGCGGCGCGACATTCACTTCCAGGTTGAACATTCCGAGTTCGGTCTGGAAATCACCGCTCGCGATGCGGTTCAGCACCTCCGCATTCATCATGCGGGGCATCCCGTCGGAGCCCGCCAGATTCAGTTCGATCTCCAGACCCATCAGGTTCCTGGGCCGGTCGAACCTGTCCTCCGCCAGGAGTCGCTCCAGCACCGCGAGGCACTGCTGCAGCTTCCTGCGGTACTTCTGCCGATCGGACAGGCCTGAAGCGCCTGACTCGACCTTCTCCCCCATCGAAGTGTCCCTCCTCGAGTGGGCAGCCAACGGCATCGGCCGCTCGCGTCACGATCGATAATGCCCAGACTGGCTGATCCGTAACGTCCCACGGGCGCCCCGTGCCCGCTACAGTGGCCCCAACGGTCGTGCGGCACATTCCTTTGGCATGGCGTGGTCCTCTGTTACCACTGCCCGACCGGCGCGAAAAACGCCGACGAGTTTCGGCCGTCCCCGCCGGACGAATCGCCCCAGGCCAGACGCCTGCGTTCACGGTTTATCAACATAAACTCCGCAGGAGATGGACCTAATAGTGCCTTGCCTGCAATATCCATGACCGCTAGAAGAAACATGGTGTGAACACGTGTCGTATAAACTCCGCCTACGAGGCAGAGAGTCGGCGTCCGGCGTACAGCCCTGAGCCCACCTCTGACCCCGCACGCTGACAGCGACGTCCGCACCCGCCCCGGCTCCACCTCACGCATCACCCTGTCTCCTGAGTGAGAGGCAACCCACCATGCCGCTGCATGTCCCACCGGCCCCCGCGCCCGCCCTGCGCAGCGTTCTCGCGGCACTCGGTTCCCCCACCGCCGTGCGCGATGCCCGCACCCCCGCTCTGCAGTCCGTCCAGGGACCGCTGAGCCCCGAACTCCCGCTTCCCCTTCATGTGCTCGACCAGGTCACCCCGGCCGGCCGCACGCCGCGCACCCGGCTGGTCGGCTGGCGTTTCCTGATCCGCAGCGGCGACCGCGCCGTGGCAGCCGCCGACACGATGCTCACCGCGGACGGCTGGACCTTCTCGCGCTTCTTCGAGGGCCCGTACATCACCGCGACGGAGCGGGCGGTACGCCAGGCGGAGACCCTGGGGACCTCGTACCAGCCCCGGCTGCTGTCGGTGCCCGAGCTCTACATGCTCACGCTCTGGCTGCACGGGGACACGGAGGCCGACGCCTCCACGGGCTCGCCCGCACCGGATGACGTCCTGGTGCCCCTCGCGCCGGCCCCGCCCGGCATCGCTGCCCACCGTCCGCACCGCGTCACGGAGCTGCTGCCGATGATCGGACTGCGGCTCGCCCCGGCGCCACTCCTGCGCACTCCGGCCTGAACCGCCCGCGGCGACTCGTCGGTCCTGCCCCACTCCGCCTGTGCCCCGCGGCCCCCGTGGTCGCGGGGCACAGTTCTGCCCATCCGGACTAGTCCGGTCCGGCCACCCCGAACCACCCGAAGAGACAGAGAAGTTGAACTGAACCGTCCGGCTGGGTGACACGTCCTAGTGCAGAAGGAAGAGCTGCCGCGAAATACCTGCGGATTGCCGTCCGTAGGGCAACACTAGGACTGGACCAAACATAACCGGGGGGCGACCTTGACCACATCGAGGCCCAGGACACCCGCCACGACACAGCGAAAGAACCCACCCATGTGCCAGCATCAACCCGCCTGCCCGACAGCCGACTCCGCCGACCGCGATGCCGCCCGACTGATGGCACACCACCCTGAACAGGGCTGGAGTCTGCTGTGCAACGGCGTCCTGATCTTCGAGGACACCGGCGAACTGCTGCCGGACGGAAAGATCATCGCCCCGCACCGGCCGCTGCGCACCGAACAGGTGGTGACAGCGGCCTGATGCGTTCCGGCACGCTTGTTGCCGTTGTTCTGACTGGGGCCGGCCCGGAGACCTCCCTCCGCACCGGCCCCGACGTGTGCGCCGAGGCGTTCCCCGGCCCGCGTCAGTGGTCGTAGGCGTCCAACGGCGGGCAGGAGCAGACCAGATTGCGGTCGCCGAACGCGCCGTCGATACGGCGCACCGGCGGCCAGTACTTGTCCGCAGCCGAGACACCGGCCGGGAAGACCGCCTCGGCGCGGCTGTACGCGTGCTCCCACTCCCCGCCCAACGCGGCCGCCGTGTGCGGGGCGTTGCGCAGCGGGTTGTCGTCGGCGGGCCACTCGCCCGACGCGACCTTCTCGATCTCCGTACGAATCGCGATCATCGTCTCGCAGAAACGATCGATCTCGTTGAGGTCCTCGCTCTCGGTGGGCTCGATCATCAGCGTGCCCGCCACCGGGAAGGACATCGTCGGCGCGTGGAAGCCGTAGTCGATCAACCGCTTCGCGATGTCGTCGACGCTGACGCCCGTGGCCTTGGACAGCGGCCGCAGATCCACGATGCACTCGTGGGCCACCAGTCCGTTCGGACCGGTGTAGAGCACCGGGTAGTGCGGCTCAAGACGCTTGGCGATGTAGTTGGCGGCCAGCACGGCGACCTGCGTCGCCCGCTTGAGTCCCTCGCCGCCCATCAGCCGGACATACGCCCAGGAGATCGGCAGGATGCCGGCCGAGCCCCACGGAGCCGCCGAGATCGGGCCGACGCCCGTCGCGGGGCCGGCGGCGGGCTGGAGCGGGTGGTTGGGCAGGTACGGGGCGAGGTGCGCCCGCACCCCGACAGGACCGACCCCGGGGCCACCGCCGCCGTGCGGGATGCAGAACGTCTTGTGCAGATTCAGATGGGACACGTCCGAGCCGAACTTGCCCGGCCGGGCCAGCCCCACCAGCGCGTTGAGGTTCGCGCCGTCCACGTACACCTGGCCGCCCGCGTCGTGCACGGCCGCGCAGATGTCACCGATGTGCTCCTCGAACACGCCGTGCGTGGACGGGTAGGTGACCATCAGGACGGACAGTTCCTCGCGGTACTGCTCGATCTTGGCGTGCAGGTCCTCGACGTCGACGTCGCCGTCCTCGCGGGTCTTGACGACGACGACCTTCATCCCGGCCATCACCGCGCTCGCGGCGTTCGTGCCGTGCGCGGAGGACGGGATGAGGCAGACGGTGCGCCGCGTGTCGCCGTTGGCCCGGTGGTACGCGCGCACCGCCAGCAGACCGGCCAGCTCGCCCTGCGAACCGGCGTTCGGCTGGAGGGACACCGCGTCGTAGCCGGTGACCTCGGCGAGCCGCTCCTCCAGCTCCCTGATCAGCGTCAGATAGCCCTGCGCCTGGTCGGCCGGGGCGAAGGGGTGCAGCGCGCCGAACTCGGGCCAGGTGACCGGCTCCATCTCGGTGGTCGCGTTCAGCTTCATGGTGCACGAGCCGAGCGGGATCATGCCGCGGTCCAGCGCGTAGTCGCGGTCGGCGAGCTTGCGCAGATAACGCAGCATCGCGGTCTCGGAGCGGTACTGGTGGAAGACGGGATGCGTCAGGTACTCGCCGGTCCGCAGCAGGGCCTCGGGCAGCGCCTCGGCCACCACCGCGTCCAGCGCCTCGATGTCGCCCTCGACGTCGAAGGCGGTCCACACGGCGGCCAGCTGGGCGCGTCCGGTGGTCTCGTCACAGGCGAGGGAGACATGGTCGCCGTCCACGAGATGGAGGTTGACCCCGCCCTCGCGGGCGGCCGCGACCACCCCGGCGGCCCTGCCGGGAACCCGCACGGTCAGCGTGTCGAAGTACGCGCCGTGGACGACCTCGACACCGCCCGCGCGCAGGCCCTCGGCGAGCAGCGTCGCGTACCGGTGGGTGCGCCGCGCGATGCCGCGCAGCCCCTCGGGGCCGTGGTAGACGGCGTACATCCCGGCCATGACGGCCAACAGCACCTGCGCGGTACAGATGTTGCTGGTGGCCTTCTCGCGGCGGATGTGCTGCTCACGGGTCTGGAGCGCCAGCCGGTACGCCTTGTTGCCGTCGGCGTCCACGGAGACCCCGACGAGCCGGCCGGGCAGGCTGCGCGCGAACCTGTCGCGTACGGCCATGAAGCCGGCGTGCGGTCCGCCGAAGCCCATCGGCACCCCGAAGCGCTGCGTGGTGCCGACCGCGATGTCCGCGCCCAGCTCACCGGGCGAGGTGAGGAGCGTCAGCGCGAGCAGGTCGGCGGCGACCGTGACGATCGCGCCCAGCTGGTGCGCCCGCTCGACGACGGGCCTGATGTCCCGGACGGCCCCGGAGGCGCCCGGGTACTGGATCAGCACACCGAAGACACCGCGCTCGGCCACCTCGGCCGGGATGCCCTCGCTCAGGTCCGCGACGACTACCTCGACGCCGGTCGGCTCGGCGCGGGTCCTGATCACGGCGACGGTCTGCGGCAGGGCGTCGGAGTCGATCAGGAAGACACCGTCCTTGACCTTGCCGACGCGGCGCGACAGCGCCATCGCCTCCGCCGCCGCCGTGCTCTCGTCCAGCAGGGAGGCGCCCGAGGTCGGCAGGCCGGTCAGCTCGGCCACGACGGTCTGGAAGTTGAGCAGTGCCTCGAGGCGGCCCTGGGAGATCTCCGGCTGGTACGGCGTGTACGCGGTGTACCACGCCGGGTTCTCCATGACGTTGCGCAGGATCACCGGAGGGGTGAACGTGCCGTAGTACCCGAGACCGATCATCGGCGCGAGCACCTGGTTGCGGTCCGCGAGGGACCGCAGCTCGGCCAGGACCTCGGCTTCGGTGCGGGCGCCGGGAAGCCGCAGCGCCTCGGCGCTCTTGATCACGTCCGGCACCGCGGCGGCGGTCAGCTCGTCGAGCGAGCCGTATCCGACCTGCGCGAGCATCTTCGCCTGCGCCGCCGCGTCGGGCCCGATGTGGCGCTGCTCGAAGGGGATCCCTCGCTCCAGCTGTGCGAGCGGAATGCGGTTGGGGGTCATGCGGAGGCCTCCTGGTCTGACACGACCTGCGAGGGGCACCAAGACGCGGGTGCCCGGACGGCCTCCCCCTCTGTCATCTCGACCTGAGAGCTTCACCGGCCCGCCACGAGGCGGCCCGGCTTTCACCGTCGGTGAGAGCGGATGCCGTCCGACGCCCGCCCTGCTTTCCAGAGTGACCTCGTCCGTGCGGTACGGGGGCCTGAGAGATTCCGGGGAGGATTTGCTCCTTCGGCGCCTCCGGTTGTTCTCACCGGAGGACTCTCCCGCACGGGGTCAGCAGCCGTTCGCCAGCCTACCAGCGAGGTCTTGCGGACAACTTTCGAGTGGCCGACGTCTCATATCTGCACTTTTGTAGTATTTACCAGCAGTTGCGACCAGTTGGAGGGACCGTGGAGACCGATATCGATCCGCGCAGCCTGATCGGCCGCAAGGCATTCGACCGACATGGCCACAAGCTCGGCACGGTGGACGAGGTGTATCTCGACGACGCCACCGGGATCCCTGAGTGGGCGGCCGTCCGCACCGGGATCTTCAGCCGCGATGCCTTCGTCCCTCTCGCACCCAGCACACTGACGAACAACGCACTGCAGGTCCCGTTCGAGCGCGCCCTCATCAGGGATGCCCCCGACTTCGGCGTGGGCCGCCATCTCTCCCCCGAGCAGGAGCTCCAGCTCTACCACCACTACGGACTCACCCTTCCCGAGCCCGAGCCGCCGGAGGGGGCCGCGTCCCTCTCCGAGCGTGACTCCGATCACAACTTCGGGCGGCTGGCCGGCCAGGACGACTGATCCGCCGCCGGTACCAGAGGCAGCGGGTCGGACAGCTCCAGATCCGGATCGTCGACCCAGAACGTCCGCACCCGCCCCGGCGCGGACCCCGGCTCCTCGAACCGTACGGTGACCCTCCGCAGCCCGCTGCCCTGTACCCAGCCCGCTCCGAACTCGGCGTGGCGCACATCATGTCCGGCCGGGAAGCGCCGCTCGGCGGGCGCCGGCGCCACCACCGCCGGCGCGCTCCCGGGCTCCTGCTCGGCCGCCCGTTCGGCCTCCCGCTCCGGGCCGCCCTCGGCGGCCCGGTCGTCGGCCGGCTCGGGCGCCGCGACGGGCCCGTGACGGGCGGACTCGTCGGCCGCGGCCTGGGCGAAGAGATCCTCCTGGGTGAAGTCCGCGAGCCCCGTCACCCCCACCCCCAGCAGCCGCACCCCGCCCATGGTGTCCACCGACTCCAGCAGCCGGCCCGCCGCCTCCCGCACCACTCCCGGGTCGTCCGTGGGACCGCGGAGCGTCTCCGAACGGGTCAGCGTGGAGAAGTCGTACCGCCGGACCTTGAGCACGACCGTCCGCCCCGAGCGCCCCGCCGCCCGCAGCCGCTCGACGCACCGGTCGGCGAGCCGGTCCACCTCCGTCCTCACCCGGACCCGGTCGTGCAGATCGACATCGAAGGTGTCCTCGACCGACACGGACTTGGCATCGCGGTCCGACACCACGGGCCGGTCGTCGTGCCCCCGCGCCATCCGGTACAGCGAGGCGCCGTGCGCCTTCCCCAGCAGCCGTACGAGCTCGTCCTCACCCGCCCCGGCCAGTTCGGCGACGGTGGTCATCCCGGCCCGTCTCAGATGCTCTCCGGTCGCCGGCCCCACCCCGGGCAGGATCCTCGCGGACATCGGCCCCAGCAGCTCGCGCTCCGTGCCGGGCTCGATGAGCACCAGACCGTCCGGCTTGGCCTGCTCCGAGCCGATCTTCGCCAGCATCTTGGACCCCGCGAGCCCGACGGAACCGGTGAGGCCGGTGACCGCCCTGATGTCCCGGCGCAGCCGCTCGCCCGCCGCCCGCGCGGAAGCCGAGTCATGCGCGGAGCCGCCCGCCTCCAGGTCCACGAAGGCCTCGTCCAGGCTGAGCGGCTCCACCAGCGGGGAGAGCCGCCCCAGCAGCTCCATCACCTGCTCGCTGATCGCGCGGTAGACGGAGAAGCGCGGTACGAGATAGGCGGCGTTCGGAGCGAGCCGTCTCGCCTGGCCCATCGGCATCGCCGAGTGCACCCCGAACCGTCTCGCCTCGTACGAGGCCGTCGAGACCACCCCGCGCGGACCCAGACCGCCGACCACCACGGGCTTTCCGCGCAGACTCGGCTTCGCCGCCTGCTCGGCGGCGGCGAAGAAGGCATCCATGTCCAGATGCAGGATCGTCGGCGCGGATCTCACCCCACCGATGCTCCCTCACACCACTGACAATCGGCCGCAGGAGCGGCGCGGGACAGCGCCCGGAGGGGCCGGAAGGACCGGCGGAGGGGTCAGACGGCGCGGTCCCGGCGCCGCCGGGCCAGTTCGTCGGCGGGATTGTTGCCGATCAGCGTCTCACCGGTGTCGATCCGCTCCCCGTGGAGCTGCGACAGCGCGGCCTCGACATCGCGCCACACCACGCCGACCGCGATCCCGAAGATGCCCTGGCCGCCCTGGAGGAGGTCCACGACCTCGTCGGGCGAGGAGCATTCGTAGACCGTCGCGCCGTCGCTCATGAGCGTCATCCGCTCAAGATCCTGGAAACCCCGGGCCCGCAGATGCTGGACCGCCGCCCTGATGTTCTGCAGAGCGACCCCGGTGTCCAGGAACCGCTTCACGATCTTCAGGACGACGACATCCCGGAAGCTGTAGAGCCGCTGGGTGCCGGAGCCGTACGCCGAGCGCACGCTCGGCTCGACCAGCCCCGTACGCGCCCAGTAGTCCAACTGGCGGTAGGTGATGCCCGCCGCCGCGCACGCGGTCGGGCCCCGGTATCCGACGGTCTCGACACCGGGGTCGGCCGCACTGCCGTGAAGCGGATACGGCCCGCCCGCCGCCGTACCGTCGCCGCTGCTTCTCACGCCGACCCTCCGTCCTTGACCTGCCCTGTCGAAGGTAGGCAGTCACCCGGGGTGCGTCAACGATCGCCACACTCGCCACGCCGAGTGATAATCACCCTGAGTGTGGTTTCCCGTGCCCGCTTTCGGGGAAGGGCTGCTCGAATGCGCTGACAAAAGCCCGGTGCAGCGCTCACCGGCCGCTCACTGGCTGTTGGTTCCGAAGTCCTCCGGAGAGATCTGGTCGAGGAACTCGCGGAACTTCTCCACCTCGTCCTCCTGCTCGTCCGGGATGGCGATGCCGGCATCGTCCAGAACCCCGTCACTGCCGTAGATCGGCGTACCCGTGCGCAGCGCCAGCGCTATGGCGTCGGACGGCCTGGCGCTCACCTCGACCCCGCTGGCGAAGACCAGCTCCGCATAGAAGACCCCTTCACGCAGATCCGTGATGCGGACCTCGGTGAGCTCCTGGCCCACCGCCTCAAGGACGTCCTTGAAGAGGTCGTGCGTCAGCGGCCGGGCCGGGGCCATGCCCTGCTGGGCGAAGGCAATAGCGGTAGCCTCCCCCGGTCCGATCCAGATGGGGAGGTACCGGTCGCCTCCCACTTCACGCAGGAGCACGATCGGTTGGTTGGAGGGCATTTCCACCCGGACACCCACAACGTCGAGCTCGTTCACACAGCAACCCTAGGACGTGCCCGGCCGGTTTGGGTAGTCGGACATCCCCATGATCAGTGCTGCCGGACCCCGAGAGCCGTCCGTACCAGCGCCGCGTGCAGCCGTACGGAGAGCGCGGCGAGTTCATTCGTGGTCGCCTCGGCATGGGCCCTGGTCTGCGGATTACGGTGCCGCCGCAGCGGCGCCACCACCTGCTCGACCAGCCCCGCCTCACGCTCGGCGGCCGCCTTCATGGCTCGCAGATGCCGGGGCTCCAGGCCGAATCTCCCCAGATCCGCGATGAGTTTCGCCACAGTGACCGACTCCGGGTCGTATCCACCGTCCGGCAGCGGACCGATGAGGCCGTACGACTCCCACTCGTCGAGCCGGCTCTCGGTGGCCTCGGCGGCGGCGAGCAGCTCCTCGCGGCCGATCCTCGCCGCGGTCGGAACCTCGCTCCCGGCCTCCCAGGCGCCGCCCAGCGGCTCCCGCTGCGGGCCGGGCAGCTGAACGCGCTCGCCGCGTCCCTGGGCGTCCAGATGCTCTCTGATGACCTTCAGCGGAAGATAGTGATCGCGCTGCATCCGCAGCACGCGGGCCAGCCGCTCGACGTCCTCGGAGCTGAACTTGCGGTAGCCGGAGGCGGTTCTGCGCGGCTCGACCAGCCCCTCCGCCTCCAGAAAACGGATCTTGGAGATGGTGACCTCGGGAAACTCGTCCCGCAGCCGGCTCAGCACCGCGCCGATGCTGACCAGTGGGTCGCCCGTGGGGGCGGTGCCGTGACCGGCACCGCCCGACGGTGTTCGCAGCATGGACCTTCCCTGAGGGGTCACACGCCCCGCTGGCTCCCGTAGAAGACCAGCCGGTACTTGCCGATCTGGACCTCGTCGCCGTTCGCCAGCAGGACCGAATCGATCCGCTCACGGTTGACGTACGTGCCGTTGAGGCTGCCCACGTCCGAGACGGTGAAGTGACCGTCGGCGCCCCTGCGGAACTCCACATGGCGGCGCGACACGGTCACGTCGTCGAGGAAGATGTCGCTCTGGGGGTGACGGCCGGCCGTGGTCAGCTCGCTGTCCAGCAGGAAACGGCTGCCCGAATTCGGACCGCGGCGCACCACCAGGAGCGCCGAGCCCAGCGGCAGGGCGTCGACGGCGGCCTGCGCCTCCGGAGAGAGCGACGGAAGCGCCGTCTGACCGGTCACTTCGGAGTCGTACGCTTCGAGGCCGGAGATGGAGATCGTCGAGGTCGTCTCCGAAGCGCGCTCCGCGGGCACCCCGGGCCGCAGCGGCGCACCACAGTTGGAGCAGAACCGACTGGCCTCGGCGTTTCGGTGTCCGCACCTCGTACAAACCGGCAAGGCCGACATGGCGGGGTCCTCCTGCCGCGACTGCCCCGTGGGGGCATCGGATGCGTGCGGGTCCGAGGAAAACCCTCCACCCGTACGTGAGGCTGATGACTCCCCGAAACCTATGCGGCCGGGACCGGCAGGGTCAACAGACGACGCGCCCCGCCCCTCGGGCGCGGCGCCACCCTGACCACCCACCTCGTCACGGAAGAGCGGGCGCTCGCCGCCCGGCTCCTCGCTCTGGCCCTGGCGCGCCGCGCGATGGCGAGCGGAGCCGCCGTCCTCGCGTGCGCTCTTGCCGAACAACTTCGCAAACAACTTCACGGGCGATTCCCCTTGACCGATACAGACCCGCCCGTGGGGCAGGACGAACCCTGAATGAACACACCTGCCGACCCGGACATCTTGACAACGTCCGTATCCACCGGACAGTTTCCACCACACACCACGCTGTTCGTGCGCCGACCCCCCGCAACCTCATGCCCGCGTCCGGCAGCTGCCATGCACCGCCGGCTCACGGCGATGACGACCGAGCGTAGTCAGGCCGCTGCGCCGGTCGCAAGGCGTCCACGGTGATCTTCTCAGCCCGGGTCACCGTGGCTGTGGCCTGCTCCTTCTCCAGCGTCTGCACCACCCCGCCCGGAATGTTGAGAGCGGGCTCGAGATCCTGCGGCTTGCCGATGACCTTGAAGCGGTACGGCGCCGTCACCGCCTTGCCGTCCACCTGTACGTCACCTCCCGTACCCGAGAAGTAAGTATCCGCGATCACCCGCATGTCATTGACCTGAATCGCCTCGGCGCCCGCAGCCCGCAGCTCCTGGAGCGCGTCGAGCAGCATGTCCGGCTCGACCGTGCCGCTCGGGTCGTTGATGGTGAGGGTGATACCGGGCCCCTGAGCGGCGACCGTGCCGGCCAGGATGCCCAGCTGCTGTTCCTTCTCCATCGTCTGCTTACGGGCCTCCTCGGCCTGGTCCGAGCTGGTCTCCAGCTCGGTGCGCTGGTTCACGAGACGCTGCTTCTCGTCCTCCAGCCGCTGGGTGCGGTCGTCGAGCTCGTCGAGGATGCGCACCAGGTCCTCCTGACGGGCGCCCCGCAGCGCGCTGTCGTCATTGTTCGACCTGACCTGGATGGCGAGCCCGAGCCCGAGCACGAACAGCAGGACGGCGACGATGAGTTGAGCCCGCGTGACACGCGGCGGCCACAGCCCCGCCGCCAACCGCTGACGACCGGTCAGCTGTTGCGGCTCGGCGGCCGGCGCAGTGTCCGCGGATCCCTCGTTCCTGGGGGTCTCTTCGCTGCTCATCGGCCTCACGCCCGGAACACGTGCCGCCGGATCGCGGCAGCGTTGGAGAAGATCCGGATACCCAGCACGACGACCACGCCGGTGGACAGCTGGGCGCCCACGCCCAGCTTGTCGCCCAGGAAGACGATGAGTGCGGCCACGACGACGTTCGACAGGAAGGAGACGACGAACACCTTGTCGACGAAGATCCCGTCGAGCATGGCCCGCAGGCCACCGAAGACCGCGTCCAGAGCGGCGACGACGGCGATCGGGAGATAGGGCTCGACCACCGCCGGCACCTCGGGCCGGACCAATAGCCCGACCACGACTCCCACGACGAGGCCCAGTACGGCGATCACGATGTGCCCTTCCCGGTGTCGGCCGTGCCCTGCCCGTTGCCCTTCCCGGCGTCGGCGGCCTGCGGCTCTGCGGTACGTACGATCAGGCTCGGCGCGGCAGGCAGACGCACCTCTTCCTGGTCGGAGATGCTGGTGCGGATACCGAAGCTCTCCTGCAGCGAATGCAGATACTGGCCGTCGGCACTTTTCTCGAATGTGGTGCTCAGCTTTTTCCCGTCCCCCACCGCGAGCACCGTGTACGGCGGCACCAGCGGCCTGTTGTCGACCAATATGGCGTCGCCCGCGGCCCGGATCGCGGACAGTGAGGTCAGCCGCTGTCCGTTGATGGCGATGGCTTCCGCGCCCGATTCCCACAGGCCGTTGACGACCAGCTGCATGTCCCGGTCGCGTACCCGGCCCTTGTCGGAGAAGCCGCTGCTCTCCCGCGGCCCGCCGCCGCCCGATTGGGTGTCCTTGGCGTCATCGACCACGAGCTTCACACCCGGACCGTGCACCGCCGTGGCACCGGCCACCAACGCGACCCGTGCGCCCTGGTCGCCGCCGAGGGAGCGCAGCGCCGCGCGCTGCCGCTCGCCGACCTCACCACGGAGTTTCTCGACCGTGTCTTCCAGCGCGTCCGCCGCCGAGGTCTCGTCGTTGATCCGGTCGATGAGCTCCTCGCGCTCCTTGGCCACGACCGGCGCCGAGATCCGCGCCTGGGCCGCACCGACGGTGACCACCATGGCGGCCAGCACCAGACCCGCCGCGAGCCCGAGCTTCGCCCGGAGTGTGCGCGGCAGTCCGCCCTCCTCGGCGTCCCTGCGGGCCGCCGCCTCCGCATAGCCTTCGTCGAGGCTGTGGTCCATCACATTCGTCAGCAGCGACATCGAAGCATCGGGGCGCGCGGGTGGAGAAGCGGTACTCCGAATGGGGGGCTGCGGCGACATGCCGCACATCGTCGCACGTCGCACGCGCTACCGCCGAATGGCCCCACCGGTGTGCCGGACGGCGTACGAAGACACCGCCCGGCACACCGGTCCCACCTGGCTGACCTGCCCTGGACCGGCCTTAGTGGCCTGCGCTGTCCACGACGGACGACCACTCGTCCAGGAGCGCCTGCGCCGACGCGTCGTCGGGGCCCTCCGCCCACAGATGAGTGACGGCCTCGGAGGGGTCGGGCAGCACCATGACCCAGCGCCCGTCGGCCTCGACCACCCGTACGCCGTCGGTCGTGTCCACCTGCCGGTCGCCCGCCGCCTCCACGACGGTGCGCATCACCAGACCCTTGACGGCCCAGGGGGTCGCCAGGTCCCGCCGCAGCACATGCGCACGCGGAATGCGGGCGTCGATCTGGCTCAGCGTGAGCTGTGTACGCGCCACAAGCCCGAGCAGCCGCACAAAGGCCGCCGTACCGTCGAGGACACTGCTGAACTCCGGCACGATGAAGGCTCCACGGCCGTCACCACCGAAGATCGTGGTCTCCTCGCGGCCCACCCGGGTCAGATCGTCGGGTGACGTGGTCGTCCACTCCACCTGAGTCCCGTGGTACGCGGCGACCTGCTCGGCGATCCTGGTGGTCGTCACGGGCAGTGCCACCCGCCCGCTGCGCCGCTCGGCCGCGACCAGATCCAGCAGCACCAGGAGGGCCCGGTCGTCCTCGATGATCCGCCCTCGTTCGTCGACGAGCGACAGCCGCTCACCGACGGGGTCGAACCGCACCCCGAACGCGGCACGCGCCGAGGCGACGATCTCCCCGAGCCTGACCAGACCGGAGCGGCGCGACTCGGCCGTCTCGGTCGGCCGCGCCTCGTCGAGGCCGGGATTGATGGTCAGCGCGTCGACGCCGAGCCGGCCCAGCAGGCTGGGCAGCACCAGGCCGGCGCTGCCGTTGGACGCGTCGACCACGACCTTGAGCCCGGCCTCGGCGATCCCCGAGGTGTCGACATTGCGGAGCAACGAGCCGGTGTACGAGTCGAAGACGCTGGCGGGGAAGTGAAGGTCCCCGATCTCCCCGGGGAACGCGCGACGGTACTCCTGGCGTGCGTACACCCGGTCCAGCTTGCGCTGACCGGCCTGCGAAAGGTCCGCTCCCCGCTCGTCGAAGAACATGATGTCCACCGAGTCGGGCACGCCCGGCGACGTCCGGATCATGATGCCGCCGGCGCTGCCCCGGGCGGTCTGCTGACGGGCGACCGGCAGCGGTACGTTCTCCAGGTCCCGCACGTCGATGGCGCTGGACTGCAGCGAGGAGATCACGGCCCGTTTGAGGGCACGCGCGCCACGTGAGTGATCACGCGCCGTGGTGACCGTGGACCCCTTCTTCAGGGTGGTGGCGTACGCGCCGGCCAGCCGCACCACGACTTCCGGCGTGATCTCGACGTTCAGGATGCCGGAGACGCCCCGGGCTCCGAAGAGATTCGCCTGCCCCCTGGACTCCCAGATCACCGAGGTGTTGACGAACGCGCCCGCCTCGATGGTCTTGAACGGGTAGACCCGCACATTGCCCTGGATGATCGATTCCTCGCCGACGAGGCACTCGTCGCCGATGACCGCGCCGTCCTCGATCCGGGCCGCTCGCATGATGTCGGTGTTCTTACCGATCACGCAGCCACGCAGATTGCTGTGCTGCCCGATATAGACGTTGTCGTGGACGACCGCCCGGTGGAGGAACGCACCGGTCTTGATAACGACGTTGGACCCGACGACGGTGTGCTCGCGGAGCTCCACGTCGGCTTCGACCTTGGCGTAGTCACCGATGTACAGCGGACCGCGCAACACCGCGTCGGGGTCGACCTCGGCGCCTTCGGCCACCCATACGCCGGGAGAGATCTCGAAGCCGTCGATGTCCACATCGACTTTGCCCTCGAGAACATCGGCCTGGGCCTTCACATAGCTCTCGTGCGTGCCCACGTCCTCCCAGTAGCCCTCGGCGATATAGCCGTAGATGGGCTTGCCTTCCTTCATCAGCTGAGGGAAGACATCGCCGGACCAGTCGACGGAGACATCGGCCTCGACGTAGTCGAAGACCTCGGGCTCCATGACATAGATGCCCGTATTCACGGTGTCCGAGAAGACCTGGCCCCAGGTGGGCTTCTCCAGGAAGCGTTCGACCTTTCCCTCTTCGTCCACGATCGTGATGCCGAATTCCAGCGGATTCGGCACCCGGGTCAGGCACACCGTCACCAGTGCGCCCTTCTCCTTGTGGAAGGCGATGAGGTCGGTCAGGTCGAAGTCGGTGAGAGCGTCTCCGGAGATGACGAGGAAGGCATCGTCCTTCAGGGCCTCTTCGGCATTCTTGACGCTCCCGGCGGTGCCGAGCGGCTTCTCCTCGTTGGCGTAGGTGAGCTCCATACCGAGCTCTTCACCGTCGCCGAAGTAGTTCTTGACGAGGGAGGCGAGGAATTGCACGGTTACGACGGTCTCGCTGAGCCCATGACGCTTGAGCAACCGCAGCACATGCTCCATGATCGGCCGATTCACCACCGGCAGGAGCGGCTTGGGCATGCTTGAGGTCATGGGGCGAAGTCGAGTTCCTTCGCCACCAGCCATCACGACGGCCTTCATGTCGGAAGCGTCCTCCTTGAAGAGACGGACTCGCCGACTTCACCCGTCTGGACAGAGGCCTCATGGCGTCAGGCGCGGGCCGGCGACTCTGCACGGCACCACTTCGACGAGCTCAATCGGCCGCGTTGTCCGCCTTGACGAGCCGGCGGACCTGGACCACATACAGGATCCCTGCCCACCAATACAGGGTTGTACCCCATCCGGCGAACGCCCATCCGAAAACTTCGGCGAGTGACGCAAGCCATCCGTTCCCGTCACTGAGGAGCAGGAGCGGGAAGGCATACATCAAGTTGAAGGTAGCCGCCTTCCCGAGGAAGTTCACCTGGGGAGGCGGATAGCCGTGCCGGCGAAGGATTCCCACCATCACCAGAAGCATCAACTCTCGCGCCAATAGCGCCGCGGTGAGCCAGAGGGGCAAGATCTCTCGCCAGGTGAGCCCGACCAGGGTGGAAAGGATGTACAGCCGGTCGGCGGCGGGGTCCAGGAGCCGTCCCAGGCTGCTGATCTGGTTCCACCGGCGAGCGAGCTTTCCGTCGAGATAGTCGCTGGCACCGCTCAGCATCAGCACCAGCAATGCCCAGCCGTCGCTCTTGGGTCCTCCGAACTCGGGGCGGAGGATCAGCCACAGGAAGAGCGGCACACCGACGAGGCGAGCCATGCTGAGGATGTTGGGGATGGTGAGCACCCGGTCCGTCTGAACGCGAGTCTCCTGGACCTCCACCCGGGGGCCTCCTGTGTGGAACGTGCCAACGATGCCTCCTGACCTTACCCTCAGCCTCGGCCGGCGAGTGCAAGGGGGTAACCGGACATCCCTGAAACGGTCTTGAAAACGGGCCATGAAAAGAGTCGTGAACGCAGAAATGCCCCGCACCATACGGTGCGGGGCATTCCCACAAAGATTGTTCGGCGGCGTCCTACTCTCCCACAGGGTCCCCCCTGCAGT
>NZ_JBHVVP010000013.1:0-146945 GCF_042882605.1 Streptomyces sp. NPDC058198 | reverse complement strand
GACGACGCTCCGCGTCGCCTCCCTCCTCCGCCTTGGATGCGAAGCCGCAAGACGCCGCTCGCTGATCCACTGGCTATCGTGCACCAGGTCGTTAGGACTCGGCCTGCTCATGATCGAGCAGTACGGCATCCCCGTACGGAGCCGGCGTCCCCGCGGCCGTCCGGTCCAGCCGGGCCGTGATGACGAGCGTGCCCTCGTCGATCTGATAGTCGAGCGGCAGGCCGAGGCCGCGCATGGCCGCGACCATGCCCGTGTTGGACGCCTGGGTGACGGCGTAGACGCTGCCGCAGCGGGCCTCGACGGCGAGCGCGACGAGCCGCCCCAGCAGCTCGGAGCCGATCCCGCGCCGCTGCCAGGCGTCCTCGACGATCAGGGCGACCTCGGTCTCGTCGCCGTCCCAGAGCAGATGACCGAGGGCGACCAGGCGGCCGGAGGCCGTCTCGACCGTGAGGGTACGGCCGAAGCGCGGGCTGAGCAGGTGGTTGAGATAGCGGTCGGCGTCGCCCACCGGGCCGTGGTAGCGCAGCCCGAGCGTGCGGTCGGAGCAGCGGCGGTGCAGGGCGAGCGCCGCGTCGAGATCGTCGGAGTCGGCGCGGCGGACGGTGATCTCCTCACCCTGCGGGAGGGTGAGCACGTCCTGGCTGCGGGGGATGCGCGGCCCGAGCCGGGCGTCCAGCTCGACCAGGGCGCGGGCCCGGGCGAACTCGGTGGGGGTGAAGGGGAGATAGGGACGCTCGACGGTGATGCTGCCGCCGTTCGGGTCGCGCAGCCGCATCGATGTGCCGTCCAGGACGCCTTCGACGGGCGCGGTCTCGCCGGTGACACGCCCGGTGACGGAGACGGCGGGCCGGGAGTGGATCGTGCAGCGGCCGAGCAGCTGGCGCAGCGCGAGAGGCAGTTCCGCCGCGTCCAGGGCGGTACGGGTGGCGAGGCCGAGTACCCGGGTCGGGGTGTCCACCAGGTCGTGCGTGTCGGCGCGCTCGATCCAGGTACTGCTGCCGCCCGCGGCCGAGACCTCACGGGTGAGGTCCTTCGCCTGGAGCGAGGCCGGGGCGCGCAGCAGGAACTCGTCGACCGTGCCGTCGGCCAGCGGATGGGTCTGCAGGGTGAGGATGTCCACGCGGTGCGCCGCGAACGCCGTGCACAGCGCGGCCAGGCTCCCCGGCTCGTCCCGCACGGTGGTCCGCATCCGCCAGAGCGTGGTCTCCGCCGCCCCTCGTCCTTCCCGTACCCCCGGATCGGGCGAGGTCACGGCGCCGGCGGTGGTCCCGCCGGCGCCGGGCGTGGGTGGGGCTTGACTGTGCCTGCGTGCCCACCATGTGTGGAACGCGGCCGTGGCGGCGAGCGCCACGGCCGACGCGACCAGCAGAAAAGCCCCGTCGGGTCCGTGCGCGATCATGTTCGCCAGGGCGTCGGCGACGGCCACAGCGGTGAACAGGGCGGCCAGTTCGACAAGATCCCGCCGCCAGTGGTGCGGACGGCGGACACTCTTCGCAGATGTCACATCAGTCATGACCTCACTCTGACCGAATGGTGTTGCGTGATCACGAACGGTTTGTGACTGATGGGTTAAGTATGGATCTGTTCCCTTTTGGGGCGTCTCACGTCAATTTTGGCTTGGACTGATCGCTTTCGGAGCGCAATGCGGCCAGTAGCCGGGCCGCCTGCGCGGTCACCCGCGAGGCACCGCCGCGTCCGGCCACCTCCGGCAGACCGGATATCTCCTCCGCGGCACCGCACCGCTCCACGCACTCGGCGGCCACGGACAGGATCTCCCCGAGCCCGGGTCGTGCCGTCCCGGCGCGCGCGGCCCCCGGGGCCAGCAGGGCGGGCAGCGCGGCGCGCAGCACGGACCAGACCGTGCCATACGCACCGGTGGCGGCGGCCGTACGGACCGAGTCGGTCAGCCGGTTCAGTTTGACAGGACCCGAGTCCACCAGTGCGGCCAGCTCCTGGCCCAGCAGCGATCCGTCCAGCTCGCCACGGGCGGCGAGCACCAGCAGGGCGTCCACGGCCGACAGCCGGTCCTCCGGGTGCCGGGCGCCCAGGCCGTACGCCAGCGCCCGGTGCAGCGCGAGCCCCGCGGGACCGCCGCTCTCGGCGAGGAGCGGCAGCCACCAGGCCCCGGCCCGCTGGTCGTGCTCCGCGCAGCCCACCACCTCGGGCAGCAGCCAGGCGGCGAGCGTGTCCCGGTCCTCCGGCAGCACGGCCGGCCAGCTTCTGGTCAGCTCCCCGCCCCAGTGGTAGCAGTGCGAGCGGGTACGGATCTCCGTACGGCCCAGCCATTGGAACGCACGCGGGAACTCCCGGTGGACGACGAGCCGTTCCCTCCTCTCGGCCAGCAGCCGCTGCGCCTTTGTCCGGGAACGCGGCCACCAGCGGCCGGCCCCGGACGGCTCGGACCGTTCGATCTGCTCGGACTGCTCGGTCGGCTCCGATGTCCCGGCCGCCCCGGGCTCCCCGGTACGTCCGAGCACGGGGAGCGCGGTCCCCTCCTCGATGAGCCAGGCGGCGAGCCGGTCGGCTTCGGGGGTGCCCAGCGCCGCGGCGGCGCGCGCCGTCTCCGGGTGCCGGCCGCGCCGTACACGCAGCAGGGCCTGAGCGAAGTCGACCGGAGCCGGGGTGGCGCGCAGACGCTGGTATTCAGCCAGCCGCTCCACCAGAACCTCGGGGTCCAGCGCACCGGTGCTCCAGGTCGGGGTGGCGAGCAGGAAGGGGAGTGGCTTCGCGCGCACCAGATGAGCGGCCTCCCACAGCCGTGCGTCGATCACCCCGTTCAGCGCGGAGTGTGCGCAGGAACTCGATGCCGTCCCGCGCGCGTTCGCCTGCGACAGCATCCGCTCGGAGACCTTGCCGAGCACCGACGCGGCCACCACTTCCACGCCGCGGGTCAACCGGGAGAACCGCTCGTCACGGTGGTGCGCGGCCGTGTCGTCCAGCCACCAGCGGTCCGCCAACGCGTCGCGCAGCGCGTCGGCCAGCGCCGTCCTGTCCCGGTGGGCGTGGCGGACCAGACCGTCGAGGGTCCGCTCGAACGACGGCATGTCGCCGCCCGCGATGACCAGCGCCGACACCTCCTCGACCAGCTCGGCCAGGGTCGCCGGGGCCGGCTCCAGACGCACCGGCTCCGGCGCGGGCGGCAGGAACTCCTCGTACGGGCCGGGATCGGGCTCCGTCGGCAGTTCGCCGAAGACCTCGGTGGCCCGCGCCCGGTGGACGGGGCTCAACAGCGCGGCCGCGGCGGCCAGCTCCGACCGCAGACCGCTCTCCACGGCGGACAGCTGCCGGGCCACCAGCTTCAGCGCCCGTTCCTGGACACCCGTGTCCTCGTGTCCGAACGCCTCGGCGACCGCAGGCAGCAGCTCGCCCGCGGAGCCGCTGTCCGCGCGCAGGACCTTGCCCAGCAGCACCAGTTGGGCCCGGACAAGCTTCTTCTCGGACCGGAAGAGCACGGACCGTGACATGTCCGCGAGGCTCCGCGCGGGCAGGACGCCGGACACGGCGAGCCGGGCGAGCACCCCCTGTGCGTGACCGGCGACCTGCGACGTCCCGTCCGACGCCATGGCGATCCAGTCGGAGATGTGCTCCCGCTCCTCGTCCGGGGTCAGCGCCAGCCGGTCCAGCAGATTCAGGAAGAAGACCAGATCGCCCGGCACGCCGCCGCGCAGCAGGCGCGCGACGGAGGAGTCCACGAGCAGCCGCCGCTCCACCACCCCCTCCTCGGCCAGGGCGGTGAGCACCGAGGGCCAGTGGTGCGGCTCGGCGGGGTCGTTGTACCAGGCCAGCGGGCGCGGCAGTTCGGCCGTCCCGAAGAGCCGCGGGACCATGACCCGCACCTGCGGATCCTCGCGCAGCGAGGCGAGGAGCCCGTCGCGCGGCGCCGCCGCGTCGACCCAGCCGTGCACGTATCCGTCCGTGGCCGGCGCGGGACAACCCGACAGCCGGACCAGCCCCGAGATGAACGGGTAGTCGAGCTCGGCGGTCGACGCCCGGCCCGCGAGCCGGTGGGCGACATCGCCGAGCCAGGCCGGCTCGCGTTCCGAGAGAAGGTCGAGCAGCAGGACGTGCGGCAGCCGGGAACCCTCCCGCAGATCGCGGGCGCCCAGCCAGGCCGCGGCCGCCGCCGCCCCCGTATGGCAGCCGGCGCCCGCCACGACCAGCGCCCGCTGGATCTGCCCACGCTCCCGCCACCGGCCCCACGGCCACCCGCGCAGCTCCGTGCGCAGCGCCTTCAGCGCGGCCAGCGCCTCCTTGCGGTCCGCCGCCGTCAGCGGCTCGACCAGCCCGGGAACGCTCTCGACACGACCGGCCCGTACACCGTCGAGCAACTCGCTCATCGGGCACCTCCGGCGGTCGGAACGGCCTCGCGCCGGGCCATCCGGACGGCCAGCGCGTGCTTGCACGGCCCGCGTCGTCCCCGGTAGTCGGCCCACCAACGGCAGGTGCAGCTCAGCACCCCGCCCGTCTCCCGCACCTGATAGCGCCGCTCGCCCGAGGCCACGGAGGCCAGTTCGCCGTCCAGCGCCACGGCGCCCGAGGAGAGCAGGGCGCGGGCCGAGACCAGCCGCGGATTGTGCCGCTCCGCGCGCCGCGCGTCGTACGGCAGCTCCCGGTGGAAGTACCCCGCGTCCGCGATGTCGTAGCCGACCCGGCCCGCCGTCCCCAGCCGGGTCAGCGCCGCCCGGACCCGCTCCACCGTCAGCCCCGCCTCCGCGGCCAGCTCCACCGGATCGATCCGTGGCTCCCACGCCAGCAGTACGGACACCAGCTCGGCGTCCCCCGCGGCCTCTTCGGTGGCCAGCGCCTCCAGCACCCCGCCCTCGCCGGAGAATCCGCGCGCCGCGTCGGGCGACAGCGTGAGGGTGAGCCGCATCCCCGGCAGCACCACCTCCCAGGCGCTCGCCGCCGCGGCTCCGTCGGCCACCGGCCCGTACACCCGCAGGGCCGTCGCGTCCCGCAGCACCCGCTGCAACGCCACCAGCCGCTCGGGGCCCGGCAGACAGACGGCGCCCGGCACCGGCCTGGTGGTCGGCCGCAGCGTTCTCCCCGCGGGTACGACCCACATCGCCCCGCGGGAGGCGTTGCCGGAACCGCGAGGCAGCGAGCGCAGGAAACGGACGGCCTCCGCCGCGGTCAGCTCGGCCCGCAGGTCGAATCCGGCGGAGACCACCTGCGCCTCCGCGAAGCCGCGCAGCCAGCGGTCCGGCAGCGGAACCTTCTTCTCCACCACCGGGCCGTCCAGGGTGGTGACCGTCAACTCGTCGGGGCCCACCCGCAGATGCAGCGGATCGTCGGCCGTCATCCGCGACAGGGCCTCGCGCAGCGGATTGTTCACATCCACATTGGTCGTGCCATGACCCGTCGCGGCGCCGTCGAGCCCCTCCCGCAGCACATCGAGACGCGCGTACACCCCGCAGCAGCCGGAGAACGACTCGAAGCGCAGCCGGTCCCCGTTCCCCGTCACCACCGGGTCGAGCGACGCCGCCAGCACCCGCTGGTAGTAGCGCGCGCCCGCCACGTCCGCGACGGCGAGCAGCCCCCGGGCGGCAGCGCGCGGCGACGACAGAAACCCGGCGAAGAAGCGCGGATGCGCCTCGGCTCCGGCGGGTGTCAGCCCGCCCGAGGTCTCCAGACCGAGCAGCCGTCCGCCCCGCGTGTTCTCCAGGGCGGACGGACGTGAATAGGCAAGCGCCTGTACGGATCGCGTCATGAAAAAGACGTTAGATCCAGGCACTGACAATCGACTTCGGGCTCCTACTGGCCGACCTTCCCCGGCTGGAGCACCTTGGTGAACAGCACCGTGCCGCCCTGTGCCCGCAGCCGGACCGTCAGCTCTCCGCTGCCGCCGTCGATGTCCACCTCGCCGAAGAGCGGAGGCGTCTCCATCGGCGAGAGATTGGATCCCTGAGGAGCCTTCACGAAGACCCGGTCGGGGCCGAACGTGCCGTCCAGCGCGCTGGCCGGGAACTGGCCCGCCGCGATCGGCCCCGAGACGAACTCCCAGAAAGGCGCGAAGTCCTTGAAGGCGGCCGGCTCAGGCGTGTAGTGCTGCGCGGAGGTGTGGTGGACGTCCGCCGTCAGCCACAGCGTGCCGGTGATCCGCTGGTGCTTGATGTACCGCAGCAGATCGGCGATCTGGAGCTCCCGGCCGAGCGGAGCGCCCGGATCGCCCTGCGCGACGGCCTCGATGTTCGCCGTACCGTCCGGCACGACGAGACCGATCGGCATATCGGCGGCGATCACCTTCCACACCGCGCGCGAGCGCGACAACTCGCGCTTGAGCCAGTGGAGCTGCTCGGCGCCCAGGATGCCGTTGACGTCGTCGGCCTGCCGGCCGGGGGAGTTGGCGTTGCGGAACGTCCGCATGTCGAGGACGAACACATCGAGCAGCGGACCGTGGTTCACCACCCGGTGGATACGCCGGTCCGCCCCGCGCGCGTGCGGGGCCGAGATGGGGAAGTATTCGTGGAACGCCTGAGCCGAGCGGGCGGCCAGTACGTCCACGTTCTTCTCGGTGTAGCGGTCGTCGTCCAGGATCTGGCCCGGGTACCAGTTGTTGCGCACCTCGTGGTCGTCCCACTGGGTGATCGAAGGGACCTCGGAGTTGAAGCGCCGTACGTGTGCGTCGAGCAGGTTGTACCGGAAATTGCCCCGGTACTCGGCGAGGGTCTCCGCGACCTTCGACTTCTCCTCGGTGGTGACGTTGCGCCAGACCCGGCCGTCGGGCAGCGTCACGCTCGGCTCGATCACCCCGTCCGCGTAGATCGTGTCGCCGCTGCACAGGAAGAAGTCCGGGTTGAGCCGGCGCATCTCGTCGTAGACGCGGTGGCCGCCGATGTCCGGGTTGATGCCCCAGCCCTGCCCGGCGATGTCGCCCGACCAGAGGAACCGCACGTCCTGCCCGCGCCGCGCCGGCGCGGTGCGGAAGGTGCCGTACACCGGCTCGCCCGTACGGCGGGGATCTTCGGGATCGGCCAGCGTCACCCGGTAGTGCACCTGCTCGCCGGCGGCCAGTCCGCGCAGCGGGACCGTCCCGGTGAAGTCGGTGCCGGGGCCGAGCAGCGGACCGTGCCAACTACGGGCGCGGCGGAACGATTCGGTGGCCGACGTCTCCACAATCATGCGGGCGGGCCGGTCCGACCGTACCCACACCAGCCCCGACGAGGAGGTGACATCGCCGGTCTGGACGCCCCAGGCGGCCCGCGGCCGCCCCGACAGGGCCTGCGCGGGGGCGGCGGCCGCGAGGGCGGCGCCGGGCAGGGCCAGCGCGGCCGAGGCGGCGAGCGAGCCGCGCAGCACACTGCGACGGGCGGGGGATTGGGGGACGCCGGCGGCCGGTGACCGGCCCGAGGTGTTCTCGGAGCTGTGTGACATCGAGGGGGTCTCCTGGGCAGGTGTGCCGTGGGTGTCGTGCCATGCCTAACGCCCGGCGGCGGCCATCGCGCGAACCCCGCGTGAACAGCCGCGTCCGGTTCCACGCTCCGGCGCGGCCCGGCCGGTTGTGTCCCGCGCCGCACGGATATCGCCTGGACAGCCGACGGGCCGTCGGCTGGGATGGGAACGTGGCAACCGACACCGCGAGCACCGACGCCTTCGAAGCGCACAGGACCGTACTGACGGGTGTGGCCTACCGCATGCTCGGCCGGATCGCCGACGCCGAGGACGTGGTGCAGGACGCCTGGCTGCGCTGGAGCGCCGACGCGCGTACGGACATCCGCGAGCCGCGCGCGTATCTCGTACGGATCACCACCCGGCTCGCCATCGACCGGCTGCGCCAGGCGCAGACGCGGCGCGAGGCCTATGTCGGCCCCTGGCTTCCCGAGCCGATCGTCACCGACTTCGGGCCCGGCGTCCCCGACACGGCCGAGCGCGCCGTGCTGGCCGAATCGGTCTCGCTCGCCGTGCTGGTCGTGCTCGAATCGCTCTCGCCGCTGGAGCGCGCGGTGTTCGTGCTGCGGGAGGCCTTCGGCTTTCCGTTCGGCGAGATCGCCGTCACGCTCGACCGCAGCGAGGCGGCGGTACGGCAGCTCGCGGGCCGGGCCCGCCGCCATGTCGAGGAACGCAAACCCCGCTACGACGTCGACCCGGCCGAACGCCGCGCTCTCACCGAGCGGTTCCTCGCCGCGGCGGGCGGCGGCGATCTCGAAGCGCTGCTCTCCCTGCTGGCGCCGGACGTCCGGCTGGTGGGCGACAGCGGCGGCAAGTCCAAGGCGCCCCTGCGGATCATCGACGGCGCCGACAAGGTGGGCCGTTTCCTCTTCGCCGTCGCCGGCGACATCGCGCAGTACACCTTCGAGGTCATGGAGATCAACGGCGCTCCCGCGGTGCTGGTCAGCGTGGGCGGAGCGCCGGATCTCGTCCTTCAGCTGGAGATCAGGGACGGCCGGGTGCAGTGCATCCACCTCGTCCGCAACCCGGACAAGCTCGGTGGAGTGTCCGCGCACTGACCGTTCGTGCCCCAGAGCCCCCCGTCCGCCCCGGACGCGGGGCTCCGTGCCGCGCGCGCCCCGGCGGTGTACGAACGTCCTGTGAACACCCTGCGTCGGAGTGTGCTTTCTCTCGGTAACGGCAGAGGATTGGTCTTGACCAACGGGATGAGCCGTCCTATCGTCGCTGTTAGTGCAGGAACCTTTAATAAACAAGGGCACGTAAAACCCGCCGAGGACACGGCGATTGCGGAGGATCAGGGTGGGGACCACGCAGCTCGAATCAGTGCCGGAGCCTAAGTACTGGCACCTCAGGACCGTGCTCGGCGAAGCGCTCGACTCCGACTTCGCGGTGGGGGAGGTCCTGCCCAACGAGCGTGACCTGGCGGCCCGTTTCGGGGTCGCCCGCGCCACGCTCCGGCAGGCTCTGGAACAGCTGGAGCTGGAAGGCAGGCTGCAGCGCCGCCGCGGTGTCGGCACGACCGTCGCCCCGCCGCGCGTGGGCGTGGACGTCTCCACGCCCCAGCACGAATGGCCGGGCGCCGCCCAGGACACCTGGCAGCCCCTCGACTGCGCCCTGGCGCCCGCGCCCGTCGCGGTGGCCAGGCTGCTGGAGACGGACGCCGCCGAAGAGGTCCACACCGTCCGCAGGATCCGCGTCACCCAGGGGCAGTCCGTGGCGGCCGAGCTGCTCTACGTACCGTCCTCGTCGGTGCCCGAGCTGTCGGCCATCGACGCGCCGTCCGGACCCGCCCGCGCCCGCAGCGTCCTGCGTGAGCTGCAGCGCCTCGGCCTCGACGGCCAGGACCGCGCGGTGGAGCTGGGCTCGGCGCGCGCCGACGACGCGAAGGAGCTGGACCGGCTCCCGGGCGCACCCGTCCTCGTGGTGACGACGCGCTATGTCGTGGAGGGCCGTACCGCCGCCGTCTCGGTGGCCACCTACCGCGCCGACACCTGCCGGCTCACCTTCGGGGACTCCGGCGACCTGGAGATCAGCGACCAGCCGGAGGAGCGCCGGGCTTCCTGAAGCCGGGCCCGCCGCACGCTTGCCCGTACCGTACGGCCCGTCGCTCAGCGGCGGGCCGTCACCGTTCCCTCCACCGCGAACAGCTGCTCCTCGACATGGTCGAGAGCCAGCCGCAGTGCGCCGGTGGCCACCGCCGCCTCGCCGAGCAGCGAGAGCGCCACCCGGGGCGGGCGCAGACAGTAGCGGGAGAGCTCGTCGCGCAGCGGATCCAGTACGCCGTCGAGTCCGGCCGCCCAGCCGCCGACGACCACCAGCTCCGGGTCCAGCGCCAGCACCAGCGCCGCCACGTCGTGCACCAGTCGCTGGATGAAGCGCTCAACGGCCTCCTGGGCGCGCACATCGCCCTCCCGGGCGTGTGCGAAGACCTTGGCCACCGCCTGCTCGTCGAGCGGATGGAGGGGTTCGTCCGTCGTCGACAGCAGCTTCTCCGGTGTCACATCGCGGCCCAGCAGATGCAGCGCGCCGATCTCGCCGGCCGCCCCGCCGAAGCCGCGGTGCAGCCGCCCGCCGATCAGGGCGCCCGCCCCGGGACTCAACCCCGCCAGGACGAAGACGATGTCGTCGGAGTCGGTGGCCGCACCCTTCCAGTGCTCGGCCACGGCCGCCGCGTTGGCGTCGTTCTCCACCAGCACCGGACATCGGAACGAGCGGCGCAGCCGCTCACCGAGCGCCAGGCCCGTCCACTGCGGCAGCGCGGTGCCCAGCCGTACGGTCCCGTCGGCCTCCACGATCCCGGGGCTGCCCACCCCCACCGCCCGCAGGGAGCTGCGCGCCACCCCCGCGCGCCGCAGCACATCGGCCACGGCGAGCCTGACCCGTTCCAGGCGTTCGTCCGCGTCGGCCGTCTCCGAGACCTCCCGCGACCCGGCGCCGATGATCCGGCCGTCCAGCCCGGAGAGCAGCGCGGCCACCCGGTGCGGCCCGATCTCGATGCCGAGCAGATGCCCGGCCTCGGCCCGGAACCGGAATCTCCGCGCCGGGCGGCCCTGCTTACGGGCCTCGCCCTCCTCCGGAGCTGACTCGACGACCAGGCCGGCCACCATGAGCCCTTCCACCACGCCCTCGACCGTCGGCCTGGACAGACCCGTGACCCGGGTCAGATCCGTGAGCGTGAGGGAGCCGGCGCCGCGCAGGGAGTGCAGGAGCACCGCTGAGTTGATCCGCCGCAGGAGCGAAGGGTCTCCGCCGGTCAGCCGCCCCACGGTATGTCCTCCCGGTCGTGCGCGTGTCTGGCGGATGCTACTCGGTGGTTGGCGGTGCGGCGAGTGGCGAGCGCGCCCGCCTTATTAGGCTGTGACGCCTGGGCGACCGCACGAGGAGTCGGAACGGGGCAGTGGCACCGCACCGTACTCACCTGACGGGCAGCCAATTGTCAGTCCCCGAGGGTTTACTGAGTCGATGACCACCGCACAGCACCTCGCCGTCATCGAGCTGCTGCGTGTCCGCGCGTTCCCGGCGGAGCGCGGCCCGTCCGAGGTGGGCACGAGCGGACCGGGCTACCACCTCGCCGAGCTGCCCCGAAGTGACGGCTTCCGGTACGACGGCTTCCGGTACGACGGCGGGGACGAGGACGTCGCGCGCCTGATCGAGGACGCCGATCAGTGCGCCGCGGAGCACACCGCGCTGACGGAGATCCTCTCCGCCCGTTTCGGGGAGCCGCAGTACATCAGCCTGTGGAGCGTCCACGTCCGGGGCGGCGAGGGTGAGGAGATACCGGAGCCCTGGCGCGAGCTGAGCGAAGGGCTCCGGTATATCCACCTGTGGCGGATCGAGAGCCGCTGGCTCGCGGTGGGCATGGCGGGCGAGGGCGAGGGCGAGGGCGAGGGTGAGGGCGGCGGCGGGGAGCGGCGGTCGCGGCTCGTCGCCGCGGTCACGGAGACAGACCCGCCGTAGCGGCCCGCCTCGCCGGGTGTCCCGTCGGAGGCCGCGGCTCAGAGGCTCCAGCCGCGCAGCTCCTCGGCGATGGCCCGGACGTCGGCCGTGCCGCCCTTGACCAGCTTGGCCAGATCCCGGACCTGCTCGGGCGAGGTGACGACCTTCAGCCCGCTCGCGACGAGATAGCCGTACGCGACGGCGGAGGCGTACATCGCGTTGGAGCGCTCCAGGGCCGGCACATGGAGCAGCAAGTGCAGCAGGGCGGCGGCGCGGGCGTGCGGGTCGCTGTAGACGGGGGTGCCGAATATCTCCGCGTCATGGCGGCTGACGGCGGCGACGAGCGCGCCCCAGTCGGTGACCTGCGGGTCTCCGGGTGTGTGGTGCTCGGCGACCATCAGGAGCCAGGCCAGTTCGATCCGCAAGGTCAACGCGCGCCTTCGCCTTCCGCGCCGAACTCCTCGACGAAGACCGATGCGTACTGCTTCATGAAATCGGCGGCGGACTCGACGAAGGTACGTCCGGCCTCGCCCGTGTCCTGCTGGACGAGTTCCTCGATATAGCGGTTCACGCTCACCCCGCGCTGGGAGGCTTGTCGGCGAGCGGCCTCCGCGGTGGTCTCGTCCACGCGTACGTTCAGCTGAGTCTTGGCCACCCCACCAAGCTAGCGCGTCAGTGCTAGCGCGGACAAGTGGCCGCCCGCCGGGACACCCGAGAGCCGGGACACCCGAGAGCCGGGACACCCGCACAGGCCGGGACGCACGAAGAGAAGGAGAGACTCCATGCCACGCTCCTTCCGGTTCGCTGTGAACATGCTGACGCCGGCCGCCGGCCCGGAGTGGCGCAAGCGGTGCAGACGGGCCGAGGACCTCGGCTTCGACGTGATCCAGGTGCCGGACCACCTGGGGATGCGCGCGCCGTTCCCGGCCCTGGTGGCCGCGGCGGAGGCGACCGGGCGGCCACGCCTCGGGACGTTCGTGCTCAACACCGCCTTCTGGAACCCCGCGCTGCTCGCCCGCGAGATCGCGACCACGGACACGCTGACCGAAGGGCGGCTGGAGGTCGGGCTCGGCACCGGTTACGTACAGGAGGAGCACGAACGGGCCGGTCTGGAGTTCCTCCCGCCGCGCGAACGGGTCGATCTGCTCACGCGCATGGTCGGGGAACTGGACCGGCTGCTCGGCGACGAGGCACATGTCCCCCGGCCGGCGCAGCTGCCGCGGCCGCCGCTGCTGATCGGGGGGAACGGCGACCGGGTGCTGCGGCTGGCCGCCGAGCACGCGGAGATCACCGCCTTCACCGGGGCCCGGGTCACACCGGACGGTGTGCGGGTACTCACCGCCGAGGAACTGGACGGGCGGGTCGCGGCGTACCGGGGCTTCGAAGCCGGCCGGCCGGCCCCGGCGGAGCTGAATCTGCTGCTCCAGATGGTGACGGTCACCCAGGACCGGCGGGCGGCGGTGCGGGAGCTGCGCCCGATGGCTCCGCATCTGACCGAGGACCAGATCCTGGAGGTTCCGGTGATCGCCGTGGGCACCGTACGGCAGATCGCCGACCAGCTGCGGGAGCGGCGGGAGCGGTTCGGTTTCAGCTACCTGACCGTCCTCGACCCGTTCATGGAGGCTTTCGGTCCGGTGATCGAGGAGCTGCGCGGCAGCTGACCGCATCGCGGAATCCGTTCGACGGGGCACGGCGGCCGGTGATGGGATCCGGGCATGGACGATCTCCGGATACGGGCCGCGTCGCCGGCCGACCTCGACGCGGTGCTCGCCTTCTGGAAGGCCGCCGCCGAAGGGACCAGCATCACGGACGACCGCGACGGCATCGAGCGGCTGGTGGCCCGCGATCCCGGGGCGCTGATCCTCGCGGAGCGGGGCGGCGCGCTCGCCGGCACGGTGATCGCCGGGTTCGACGGCTGGCGCTGCCATCTCTACCGGCTCGCCGTGCGTCCGGACCAGCGGCGCCTGGGTATCGGCGGGGCGCTGCTCGCGGCCGCCGAGGAACGCTTCGTACACCTGGGCGGGCGGCGCGGCGACGCGATGGTGCTCGACCGCAACGAGCGCGCTCAGCACGCCTGGCGGGCGGCCGGATACGGGCCGCAGCCGCAGTGGACCCGCTGGGTCAAGCCGCTGGACGGCTGACGCTCCCCACGGGCCGCCGGGCGCCGGGCCGTCGAGCGGTCCTTCTCCTGCTGACCGATCATGGGACGGAGGTGAACCGATGACCGAAGTGCTTCTGCTCCTCGTGGCGGTGCTGCTCGCCCTCGCCTGCGGGGCCTTCGTCGCGGCGGAATTCTCGCTCACCACCGTCGAGCGCGGCGATCTCGAACGGGCCGTCGAGCGAGGGGAGCGGGGCGCCGCGGGCGCCCTGAAGGCCGTGCGCAGTCTCACCTTCCAGCTCTCCGGCGCCCAGCTCGGTATCACCGTGACCAATCTGGTCGTCGGCATGCTCGCCGAGCCGTCCGTCGGCAAGCTGATCCGCGGGCCGGTCGAGGCCGTGGGCCTCTCCCCCTCCGCGGCCTCCTCGGTGGCCCTGGTCATCGGTACGGCCCTGTCGACCCTCGTCCTGATGGTCGTGGGCGAGCTGGTCCCGAAGAACTGGGCGATCTCCTCGCCGCTGGCCGTCGCCAAGGTGGTGGCCACCCCGCAGCGGTACTTCACCCTGGCCTTCCGCCCGTTCATCAGCCATCTGAACAACACCGCGAACCGCATCGTGCGCGGCTTCGGCCTGGAGCCCACCGAGGAGCTGGCCTCCGCCCGCAGCCCGCAGGAGCTCGTCGCCCTGGCACGGCACTCCGCGCAGAAGGGCGCGCTGGAGGCGGACACCGCCGAGCTGTTCGTACGGACCCTGAGTCTGGCCGCGCTGACCGCGGAGAACGTGATGACCCCGCGGGTGCAGCTCATGGCCCTCGACGTGCGGGCCACCGCGGAGGATGTCGCCAACGCCACCCGCGCCACCGGCCTCTCGCGCTTCCCCGTCTACCGGGGCAGCCTCGACTCGGTCGTCGGCGTGGCGCACATCAAGGACGTGCTGGCGGTGCCGGCGGAGCGCCGGCCCCGGTTCCCGGTGGCCGAGCTGCTCCGGGAGCCGCTGCTGGTGCCGGAGAGCCTGACCGTGGACAAGCTCCTCGACCGTCTTTCCGGCGGCACCACGATGGCTGTCGTCATCGACGAGTACGGCGGGACGGCGGGGGTGGTGACGCTGGAGGACATCGTGGAGGAGGTCGTCGGCGAGGTACGCGACGAGCACGACCCGCACGAGACCCCCGACCTGGCCCCGCTGGGCGAGGACGCGGAAGGACGGGCGCTCTGGTCGGCGGACGGCGCCGCACGCGCCGACCAGCTGGAGACCGTCGGACTGCGGATGCCCGAAGGGCCGTACGAGACGCTCGCCGGGCTCGTCGCCGCCGAGCTGGGCCGGATCCCGGCCGAGGGCGACGTCGTCGAACTGGACGGCTGGCGGCTCGAAGTCACGGACGCCACCGGCCGGCGGGCGGCCCGTCTGCTGCTGCGCGCGCCCCGCCCGGCCGCCGAGGCCGCCGAGGACACCGAGGAGAGCGGATGATCACCGCCGTCCAGCTGTTCATCGGTCTGCTGACGCTCGTCGTCAACGCCTTCTTCGTCGCGGCCGAGTTCGCGCTGATCTCCGTACGCCGCAGCCAGATCGAGCCGGAGGCGCAGGCCGGGAACCGGCGGGCGCGCAGCGTCATCTGGGGTCTCGAGCATGTGTCGGCGCTGCTGGCGGCGGCGCAGCTGGGCATCACGCTCTGCACGCTGGTGCTCGGTATCGTCGCCGAGCCCGCCATCGCGCATCTGCTGGAGCCCCTCTTCCACGCGGTCGGCGTGGCGCAGGGTCTGGTGCATCCGATCTCGTTCGTCATCGCGCTCGTCCTGGCGACGTATCTGCACATGCTGCTGGGCGAGATGGTGCCGAAGAACGTCGCCCTGGCCGGCCCCGCACGGGCCGCGCTGCTGCTCGGTCCGCCGCTGGTGGGACTGGCCCGGGCGCTGCGGCCGGTGATCTTCACGGTCAACGCCTTCGCCAACGCCCTGCTGAAACTGCTCCGGGTGGAGACCAGGGACGAGGTGTCCGCCACCTTCTCCGACGACGAACTGGCCCGGCTGGTCACGGACGCGGGCCACGCCGGGCTGCTCGACGACCGCGCGGCCGAGCGGCTGCACGACGCGCTGGAGCTGGGGCGCCGGCCGGTGAGCGATGTGGTGATGCCGCTGGAGCGGGTGGTCTTCGCGCGGCCCGGGGTCACCCCCGAGGAGCTGGAAGGGCTCGCCGCCGAGTCCGGCTTCTCCCGCTTCCCGGTGGTCGACAGCTCACGGCGGATCCTCGGCTACCTCCATGTGAAGGACGCTCTGGACGCCCTGCCGCGCGACGTGCCGTTCCCGGTGTCGGCCATGCGCGCCGTCGCGCGGGTGCGGGTCACGACCCCGATGGACGACGTGCTGACCGCGATGCGCCGCAGCCGTACCCATCTGGCCGCGGCCGAGGACGAGGACGGCAGGCTCGAAGGCCTGGTGACGATGGAGGACGTCCTGCGCGAGCTGGTGGGCAGGCACGCGTGACGGCGGTGCCGGGGCTCCCTCGGGACGCCTGCGTACCGCGCGGTACGATCGCTCCGCCATGGAGATGAATGCCAACTACACCAGTTTCGTCGCGGTCGGTGACTCCTTCACCGAAGGCATGTCCGACCTCCTCCCCGACGGCTCGTACCGCGGCTGGGCGGATCTGCTCGCCGCCCGTCTCGCCGCCCGCACTCCCGGGTTCCGGTACGCGAATCTCGCCGTACGCGGCAAGCTCATCGGCCAGATCGTCGAGGAACAGGTGGATGTCGCCGCGGCGATGGCGCCGGACGTGGTGACGCTGGTCGGCGGACTCAATGACACACTCCGGCCGAAGTGCGACATGGGAAGGGTGCGCGGGCTGCTCGAAGAGGCCGTGGAGCGCCTCGCGCCGTCCTGCGGGAAGCTGGTGCTGATGCGCAGTCCCGGCCGCAGCGGTCCCGTCATGGAGCGCTTCCGGCCGCGGATGGAGGAGCTGTTCACCTTCGTCGACGACCTGGCCCAGCGGCACGACGCCCTGGTCGTCGATCTGTACGGGGCGACGGTGCTGGGCGATCAGCGGCTGTGGGACGTGGACCGGCTGCATCTGACCGCGGAGGGCCACCACCGGGTCGCCGAGGCCGTCTGGCAGGCGCTGGGCCTGGAGGCGGAGGACGACTGGCGGGCGGAGCTGCCGCAGGCCGCGCCAGTGCGGTGGGTGATGCGGCGGACGAGCGACATACGGTTCGCGCGGCAGCATCTGGGGCCGTGGGTCATGCGCCGTGTCACCGGGCGCTCCTCCGGCGACGGCCGTCCGGCCAAGCGTCCCGAGCTGCTGCCGTACCGGATGCCGCCTCTCACGGCGCCGGGGCCGGACTCCGCCCCGCCGGGTCTCTCGTAGCAAGCCACAAACCGGGCCGCGGCGCCGACCTGCACAAACCGCCAGTAGAATCAGCTCACGTGACTGCCGTGTCTGCGAAGCCTCGCATCCCCAATGTCCTTGCCGGCCGCTACGCCTCGGCGGAGCTGGCCCTGCTGTGGTCCCCCGAGCAGAAGGTGAAGCTGGAGCGTCAGCTGTGGCTGGCCGTGCTGCGGGCGCAGCAGGACCTCGGGATCGAGGTGCCGCGGACCGCTCTCGCCGACTACGAGCGCGTGCTCGACCAGGTCGACCTGGCGTCGATCGCGGAGCGCGAGAAGGTCACCCGGCACGATGTGAAGGCGCGGATCGAGGAGTTCAACGCGCTCGCCGGCCATGAGCAGGTGCACAAGGGCATGACGTCCCGTGACCTGACGGAGAACGTCGAGCAGCTCCAGATCCGGCTCTCGCTGGAGCTGACGCGGGACCGTACGGTCGCGGTGCTCGCGCGCCTCGCGAAGCTCGCCGGTGAGTACGGGGAGCTGGTCATGGCCGGCCGCTCGCACAATGTCGCCGCCCAGGCCACCACCCTCGGCAAGCGGTTCGCGACGGCCGCCGACGAGCTGCTCGTGGCGTACGGACGGCTGGAGGACCTGCTCGGCCGCTACCCGCTGCGCGGCATCAAGGGCCCGGTCGGCACCGCACAGGACATGCTCGACCTGCTCGGCGGGGACACCGCGAAGCTGGCGGAGCTCGAGCGGCGCATCGCGGGCCATCTGGGCTTCGCGCAGGCCTTCACCTCGGTCGGCCAGGTGTATCCGCGCTCGCTGGACTACGACGTGGTGACCGCGCTGGTGCAGCTGGCGGCCGCGCCGTCCTCGGTCGCGAAGACGATCCGGCTGATGGCCGGGCACGAACTGGTCACCGAGGGCTTCAAGCCCGGCCAGGTCGGCTCCTCCGCCATGCCGCACAAGATGAACACCCGGTCCTGCGAGCGCGTCAACGGCCTCATGGTGATCCTGCGCGGCTACGCGTCGATGACCGGCGAGCTGGCGGGCGACCAGTGGAACGAGGGCGACGTCTCGTGCTCCGTCGTCCGCCGGGTGGCGCTGCCGGACGCGTTCTTCGCGTTCGACGGGCTGCTGGAGACGTTCCTGACGGTCCTCGACGAGTTCGGCGCGTTCCCCGCGGTCGTGGCGCGTGAGCTGGACCGCTATCTGCCGTTCCTCGCGACGACCAAGGTGCTGATGGGCGCGGTACGCGCCGGGGTGGGCCGCGAGGCGGCGCACGAGGTCATCAAGGAGCACGCGGTGGCCTCGGCCCTGGCGATGCGCGAGCAGGGCGCCGAGCGCAACGAACTGCTGGACCGGCTGGCCGCGGACGACCGTATGCCCCTCGACCGCGCCCAACTGGACGCGCTGATGGCGGACAAGCTGTCCTTCACGGGCGCGGCGGAGGACCAGATCGCCACGGTCGTCGCCCGCGTCGACGAGATCGTGAAGCAGCACCCCGAGGCCGCGGGCTACAGCCCTGGCTCCATCCTGTGATCTCCGGATGACGCGGGAGGAGTCCGAAACCGGCGGAGCTCTCTGATGAGGGCGCGCACCGCGGCCGTGCCCGCCGGCCCGGGAGCGGTGACGTAACCGACGGACCGCGACGGGCGCCCCCGGCCGAGCAAGGTGATCTGGACCGACGGCGGTGCTCCGGTCAGCGAGAGCATCGGCATGATGGCCATGCCGAGACCGCTGCCGACCATCGAGAGCACCGCTCCGTCGTCCTCCGCCTCGACGGTCGCGCGTCGATCGTGGACGCGTTCCTGGGCATGCTGCGCGGCGAGAACGTGGGGAAGATGATCGTCCAGCGGGGCGTGAGCACCGCGACGCGGACGGCGCTCACCCCACGGCCGGCCGCGTCCCCGCATCCGCTGCGAACTCCGCGCTGAACGAGGCCGCGTCCCATCGCCCCGCCAGCCGCGGCGCCAGCCATGACGCCGCCCGCGCCCGGAACTCCGCGGGCGGCAGCGCGCCCGCGCCCTCCGGTACGGCGCCGAGCAGCGGCGCCCCCGCCACCTCCGGCAGATCCGCCAGATTGCACCGCGCCGCCAGATCCGGTGCGGCAGGCCAGCTGCCGACAACCACCCCGAGGAGTTCGAGCTGTCTGGCGCGCAGCGCCTCGGCGGTCAGCGCGGTCGCGTTCAGCGTGCCGAGCCCGGCCGGCGCCACCACCAGCACCGGAGCGCGCATCAGCCGCGCCGCGTCCGCGAGTGTCCCGCCCGCCTCGTCGAACCGTACGAGCAGTCCGCCCGCACCCTCGACCAGCACCAGATCGTGCTCGGCGGCCAGCTTCTCGGCCGCGACGGCCACCTCCTCCGGCCGTACCGCCGCCGCGCCGGCCCGACGGGCGGCGGTCGCGGGCGCCAACGGGTCGGGGAACCGCGCGAGTTCGACCGCGGTGACCTTTCCCGCCAGCCGTGCCACCACCGCCACGTCGCCCGCCTCGCCGGGGGCGAGCCCCGTCTGCGCCGGCTTGAGCACCGCGACCGTATGTCCCCGCGCGAGCGCCGCCGCGGCGAGCGCCGCCGTGACGACGGTCTTGCCGATCTCCGTCCCGGTCCCCGTCACCATCACTACCGGCATGTCAGCCCTTCCGTGCCGCCGCGGACGCCGAGGCCGCCGCGGCCACCGCGCGGCAGATCCTGGCGACATCCTCGTCACCCGTCACATACGGCGGCATCGTGTACACCAGATCGCGGAACGGCCGCAGCCAGACGCCCTCGCGCACCGCCGCCCGGGTCGCGGCGGCCATGTCCACCTCGTGGTCCAGCTGGACGACCCCGATGGCGCCCAGCACCCGTACGTCCCGTACGCCGGGCAGGGACGCGGTCTCCGCGAGCCCGTCGCGCAGACCGGTCCCGATCCGTTTGACCTCCCGCTCCCAGTCCTGGCCGAGCAGCAGCCCGATCGAGGCGTTGGCGACCGCGGAGGCGAGCGGATTGCCCATGAAGGTCGGTCCGTGCGCCAGCACCGGGACATCGCCGCGCGAGATGCCCTCGGCCACCCGTGCGGTGCACAGCGTGGCGGCCATGGTGAGATAGCCGCCGGTCAGCGCCTTGCCGACACACATCACATCGGGGGAGATGCCGCCCTGCTCGGCGGCGAAGAGCGTGCCCGTACGGCCGAAGCCGGTCGCGATCTCGTCGAGGATCAGCAGCACGTCGTGCTCGTCGCACGCGTCCCGCAGGACCCGCAGATAGCCGGGGGAGTGGAAGCGCATCCCGCCCGCGCCCTGCACGACCGGCTCGACAATGACCGCGGCGAGTTCGTCCGCGTGCCGGGCGATCAGCTCGCGCAGCCCGTCCGCGTACGTCTCCTCGAACGCGTCCGGCGGCGCGTCCGCGAAGATCTGGCGCGGCAGCACCCCCGACCACAGATCGTGCATCCCGCCGTCGGGGTCGCACACCGACATCGGCTGCCAGGTGTCGCCGTGATAGCCGCCCCGCCAGGTCAGCAGCCGCTGCTTCGCGGGCCGTCCCACCGAGCGCCAGTACTGGAGACACATCTTCACCGCGACCTCGACCGACACCGAGCCCGAGTCGGCGAGGAAGACATGGCGCAGCGGCTCAGGAGTGATGTCGACGAGCGTGGCCGCGAGCCGTACGGCCGGCTCGTGGGTGAGCCCGCCGAACATCACATGGCTCATCCGGTCCAGCTGGCCACGCGCCGCCTCATTGAGCACCGGGTGGTTGTAGCCATGGATCGCCGACCACCAGGACGACATCCCGTCGACCAACTCGCGCTGCCCGTGGGCGGGTTCCGCGAGCCGCAGCCGTACCCCGGACGCGGACTCCACGACCAGCGGTTCGGCACGGCCCGGCATGGGACCGTACGGATGCCAGACGTGGGCCCGGTCCAGGGCCAGCAGGTCACCCGGGGCAAGCTCAGGCATTGGGCGCCAGGTCCGTACCGGCGCCACGGCGGCGTACCGCCACCAGGTCCGTACGGGCCGGGGTGACCGCCTCGGCAGCGGCCGCGACGCTCGCGCTCCCGGCATCGGCGGCGGCCGGTGCGGCCTCGCCTCCGCCACACGGAGCGCAGCCGCCGGCGCGGTGCTCGGGCAGCGTCGTCGTGTCCGCGCCCTCCACCTCGAAGCCCGCGTCCGCGATCATCTCCAGGTCCGCCCTGCCCTCCTGGCCCTCACTGGTGAGGTAGTCGCCGAGGAAGATCGAGTTGACCAGGTGCAGCGCGAGCGGCTGCATCGTGCGCAGATGCACCTCGCGTCCGCCCGCGAGCCTGACCTCCACGTCCGGGCAGACGAACCGCGTCATCGCCAGGATGCGCAGGCAGCGCTGCGGGGTGAGGTTCCACTCCTTGGCGAGCGGCGTCCCCTCGAAGGGGATGAGGAAGTTGACCGGCACCGAGTCCGGGTCCAGCTCGCGCAGCGAGAAGACCACATCCACCAGGTCCGCGTCGCTCTCACCCATGCCGGCGATCAGCCCGGAGCAGGCGGAGAGGCCCGCCGCCTGGGCCTGCTGCACCGTCTCCACCCGGTCGGCGTAGGTGTGCGTGGTGGTGATGTCCCCGTACGTCCCCTCGGACGTGTTGAGGTTGTGGTTGTACGCGTCGGCGCCCGCGGCCCGCAGCCGCTCCGCCTGTCCGTTCGAGAGCAGCCCGAGGCAGGCGCACACCTCGACGCCCTCGTTCTGCTCCTTGATCGCCTCGATGGTCTGCGAGACCCGGTCGACATCCCGGTCCGTGGGACCGCGGCCGCTCGCGACCAGACAGACCCGCTTCGCCCCGCCGGCCACTCCGGCGGCCGCGGCCTTCGACGCCTCGTCGGGCTTCAGCCAGGTGTACTTGAGGATCCCCGCCGTGGAACCGAGCCGCTGCGAGCAGTACGAGCAGTCCTCGGGACACAGACCGGACTTGAGGTTGACCAGATAGTTGAGCTTCACCCGCCGCCCGAACCACTGACGGCGCACCTTCCCGGCCGCGGCCACCACGTCGAGCAGATCGTCGTCGGAGGTCGCCAGTACGGCGAGGGCTTCTTCGCGGGTCGGCAGCTCGCGCCGCAGGCCCTTCTCCACCAGCGTCTTCAGCAGATCCATAGTGCCGATCCTGGCTTACCGGGAGCCCCGCGGCCAAGGAGGAACCCGACAACACCGGCGGATCGAGGTGTGTGCATGGCCACACCCTGACCCGGTCGCGCCCCGGTTAGGGTCTGTGCGCTGCCTACAAAAGGACCGGACCCATGGAGCAGGATCAGCGGGAATCCCCCGACCGGCACGACGATCCGTTCGCGTGGACCGACGACGAGGCGCGGCGCCGTGCGCGGGCGGGTCTGGTCCGTACGCTCCGGCCGCGCCCGGCCGACTCCGACCTGCTGGATCTGGCGAGCAACGACTATCTGGGCCTGGCCCGCCACCCCGCGGTGACCGGCGCCGCGGCGGACGCCGCCCGCCGCTGGGGCGCGGGCGCCACCGGCTCCCGGCTGGTGACCGGCAGCACCGCCCTGCACGCCGAACTGGAACGTGAACTGGCCGCCTTCTGCGGCTTCGAGGCCGCGCTCGTCCTCTCCTCCGGTTACGCGGCCAATCTCGCCGCCCTCACCGCGCTGACGGCGCGCGGCTCCCTGCTCGTGTCCGACGCGGGCAACCACGCCTCGATCGTGGACGGCTGCCGGCTCTCGCGCGCCGAGACCGTGGTCGTACCGCACGCGGCGCCCGACGCCGTACGCAAGACCCTCGACGAGCACGACGGGCGGCGGGCCCTCGTGGTGAGCGACGCGGTGTTCTCGGTGGACGGCGACGCGGCGCCCCTGCGGGAGCTGGCCGAGGTCTGCCGTACGGGGGGCGCGGCCCTGCTCGTGGACGACGCGCACGGTCTGGGTGTGCTCGGCGAGGGCGGCCGGGGCGCGCTGGACGCGGCGGGCCTCGCGGGGGCGGCCGGTGTGGTGGCCACCCTCACGCTCTCCAAGTCCCTGGGCAGCCAGGGCGGCGCGGTCCTCGGCCCCGCGCGGGTCATCGACCATCTGGTCAACGCCGCGCGTACCTTCATCTTCGACACCGGTCTGGCCCCGGCGGCCGTGGGCGGCGCCCTGGAGAGTCTGCGGCTGCTGCGCCGGGAGCCGGTCCGGGCGGACCGCGCACGGGCGGTCGCCAGAACCCTGCACCAGCGGCTGACCGGGGAAGGGCTGACCGCCGTGCGGCCGGACGCCGCCGTGGTGTCCGTTCAGGCGCCGTCGCCGGAGACGGCCGTGCGCTGGGCCGCCGACTGCCGCGCCGCGGGTCTGGCCGTGGGCTGTTTCCGCCCGCCCTCGGTGCCGGACGGTATCTCCCGGATCCGGCTCACCGCGCGTGCCGACCTGACAGAGCGGCAGATCGACACGGCGGTGCGGACGATCGCGGCGACCGCGCCCGCGGAAGCGGTCACGGCCGCCGGCTGAGTGTCCGTACGCGACCGCTCTCAGGCCGCGAACACCTCCTCACCGAGCGCGGAGACGAAGGACGTCCATGCGGCCGTGGAGAAGGACAGATGCGGGCGGGTCACGTTCTTGGAGTCCCGTACGGCGAGTCCGTCCGCGCCGGTGCGGGCGGTCTCCACGCAGTTGTTCATCCCGGTGCTGCGGCTGCTGCGCCGCCACGGGCCGGCGGAGACCGGGAGAGTGGTGGGGGGAGTGGGGGCTGAAGTCTGGGCAGGGGGCTGTGCGAGGTAAGCGGACATGATGCTCCCTACGCGCCGTCACCGATGCCGGCGATGAGATCCAATGAGTCCTCGGACGAGAGGGCATGCGCCTGCGTCGTGTCGAACGCCGCGCGGTACGCCTCCAGGTCTTCCTTCCGCTCCAGATAGAGGCTATTCGTCAAGTGGTCGAGAACGACCAAATCCAGATCGGTAATGTGCGGAAAAGAGAAGACAACGAAGGGTCCGGTGAGCCCGGCATAGCCGCCGGCGGTGAACGGCAGCACCCGCAGCTGTACGTGGGGGAGCCGGGCCAGCTCCGCCAGTCGCCGTAACTGCTCCCGCATCACCGCACGCCCGCCGACCTCCCGCCGCAGCACGGCCTCGTCGAGCACGGCGTGCAGCTCCAGCGGCGTCGCGGTCCGCAGCACCTCCTGGCGCGCGAGCCGCACATCGACCAGGGCGTCCACCGTCGCGGCCGGCAGACCCTCCAGCGCGGCCCGCGTCACGGCCCTGGCATAGCCGGGTGTCTGCAGGAGCCCCGGCACCACGGACGTCTCCAGCGTGCGCGCCGCGCTGGCCTGCGACTCCAGGCTGATGAAGTCCCGGTAGCCGGGCGGGATCACCCCGCCGTACGCCTGCCACCACCCCGGCCCGTCGCCCGCCGTCCCCGCCAGGGCGCCGAGCAGCGTCCGCAGCTGCGGGTCGCCGATGCGCAACGCGTCGAGCAGCCCGGCCAGATCCGTGTCCTTCACCCGGCTGACGCCCGTCTCGATCCGGCTCACCTTCGACTGGTGCCAGCCGAGGAGCCGGGCCGTCTCCCCGCTCGTCAGTCCCGCGCTCCGGCGCAGCCTGCGCAGTTCGTCCCCGAGCCTGTGCCGGCGCACCGCCGGAATATGCCGCATGACCGACGAAGGTATCTTTCCGGCGCCCGGATACGGTCTCGCGTCGCAGAGTTCACCGCTTCGAGCGACAGATATATGCAGATCTCGGTGGATCGGCCGTGTGAACGCCGCGATGAGTGGCACTCTGGCGGCGAAGCGCGGTCCGAGGCCGTCCGCACAGTCATCCGTGCTGTGCCGGAGTCCGGTCCGGCGGGAAAGGGACAGCGTCGCCATGGCAGATCACCAGGAAGCATCCATCACCCTGCCGAGCGATCCGGCGTCGGTGCCCGCGGCGCGAAGATACGTCGCGGAACTGCTCACCGAATGGGGGCTGCCGGGCGAGGCCGAGACCGCCGACACGGTCCGGCTGATCGTCTCGGAGCTGGCCACCAACGCCGTGCAGCACACCCTCGGCCAGTCGCCCACGTTCACCGTGGAGATCCGGCTGGAGCGTCACGAACAGCTGCGCCTCGGGGTCACCGACAGCCACCCGCGCTGGCCGCAGCGGCTCCCCGCGGCCGTGCAGCAGGACAACGGCCGAGGGATGGTCATCATCCGTTCGCTGACCGCCGAGTGCGGCGGCCGGCTGTCCGTCACCCCGACCTCGGAGGGCGGCAAGACGGTCTGGATCACCCTGCCCTGGACGGCCCCCGTCCAGGGCTGAGCCACGGACCGGCCAGGACCGGCCAGGACCGGCCGGGGCCCCGGCGGCGACCGACGGCGCGATCCGACGCGCCGTCAGCGCCCGTCCGAGTGCGGGGCCGTCCCCCGCGCGCTCAGTTCACCCGGCCGTACCAGACACCGCGGGTCCAGATCCGCTCCAGCCGCACCACGGCCCCGCTCTTCGGCGAGTGCCAGATCTTCCCGCGGCCCGCGTAGATCCCGACGTGGTAGACGTTGCTTCCGTAATGGAAGAACACGAGGTCCCCGCGGTGTCGGCCGGAGGGGGGGATATGTCTGGTCCTGTTGTATTGTTGCTGAGCCGTGCGGGGGAGCCGCTTACCCACTCTCTTGTACGAGTAGAGCGTCAGCCCCGAGCAGTCGAAGCTGTGCGGCCCGGTGGCTCCGTACTGGTACGGCGCACCCTGCTTCGAGGCGGCGATCCGTAGAGCCATGGCCGCGTGAGCGGCGTGTGCCTCGGCCGTGGCACCGGGCGCCAGCATGGTGCCGCCGACGGCCGCGATCGTGAGGGCCGATACCGCACCGGCCCGTGAGAGCAAAGACGGGACATACGTCTGCGCAGTCATGCGCAACCCTTCGTCAGCCGCCTGTGAAGGATGACCTGTCGGGTTCGGACAGGCGAAGATGCCCGGCCGCGTAAGCGACTTAACCCCTAGGGGTGACCTTGTATCAGGTCATCCCGTACCGCTCGGGTCCTCCACTCCTGCCGATCCACTCGTGTCGACCAGACATCCGGTGCGGCGGCAGGACTCAGCGTCCGCCCGGACCGCCCCGTCGTGGTGGCGGGGGCTTGTCGTCCCACGGATCTTGACGTAGCAACAGGTGGATTTCCGAGGCGAAACGACGATATGTGAGTCTCGTCACGTTGGACCCATATGGGTGGCCGAGCGGCGTTTCGTGTCAGGGTCATGGCGTCTGATGAGGGCTCCACCTGCACGGGAGCAAGGAGGCGCGTCGCGGGTCCGGCCGCTTTGCGCAACTTCATTCCCCCGTCCTGTCCAGGCAGTTCATACGCCGAACGAGGGGGCTTTTCCCGTACGGACGCGTCCGTACGGGAGCGCCGCCCGCGCTCAAGTCGGTTGTCCGGGCGGCATCGTGACCCGATCCGCCCGCCGCTCCCCGTCCAGCACCCTCAGCGCTCGCGCCAGGGTCGACGCGTGCAGTTCGGTTTCGCCCCGCGCGTGCATCGCCGTCAGGGCGTCCCTGAGCTCGGCGGCCAGCGCGGGCAGGGCCTGGGCCGCGCGCAGCGCGCTGTAGGTGTCCGCGCCGCGCGCCGGGTTGATCCGGCCCAGCAGGTCGATGATCCCGAGATAGCTGTCGACGACATCGCCCTCGGCCCGGGTCAGTGCCGGCAGCGGCGGCAGTTCCGGCGGCAGCGTCACCGGTCACCGCCTGCCGGAGGAGCCGGACGGGTTGAAGGGGCCGCCGAGGGACGTCTTGCGGTTCTGGACCACGTGATCGACCAGGCCGTACGCCTTGGCGCCGGGCGCGTCGAAGATCGTGTCCCGGTCGATGTCCTCGGCGATCCGCTCCGCGCTCTGCGCGGTGTGGCGCACCAGCATCGACGAGAGCAGGGCCCGCTGCCGCAGCATCTCCTCGGCGTGGATCATCAGATCGGACGGCTGGCCCTGGACGGGCTCCTCGATGGCGGGCTGCTGGAGGACGATCCGGGCGCCGGGCAGCGCCATCCGCTTGCCCGGAGCGCCGGCGGCCAGCAGCACGGCCGCGGCCGAGGCCGCCTGGCCGAGGCAGGTCGTCTCCACGTCGCAGGTGACGATCTGCATCGTGTCGTAGATCGCGGACATGGCGTTGACCGAGCCGCCCGGGGAGTTGATGTAGAGACAGATGTCCTGGTCGGGCGCGGCGTACTCGAGGTGCAGGAACTGCGCGATCACATCGTTGGCCGCGGTGTCGTCGACGGCGGTGCCGAGGAAGATGATCCGTTCCTCCAGGAGCTTGGAGTACGGATCGAGGGTGCGGGTTCCGTTGCTCGTCCGCTCGGTGAACTCGGGCAGGACATAGCGGGCCGAAAGGCGGTTCATGACGTACCTCTCCTCATGCACTGGTCTCTGTAAAAAATGTACAGGATGTACAGACCGTTATGATGGGGACTATGTCCTACGAGATTCCGGTGACGCAAGCCCGGGCAGAACTCGCCGATCTGATCAATCGCGTCGTCTACGGCGGCGAGCGAGTGGTCGTGACCCGTCACGGGAAGCCGCTCATCGCGCTGGTCTCGGCCGCTGACCTGGAGCGACTTGAGAAGGAGCGAGAGGTGGAGGAGGAGCAGGTGATCAGCTCGGTCTCGGCGATCCGCTCCATGCCGTCCGCTCCCGGCGAACGGCGCCGCTTCGGCATCGCGGCCGAGCACCGGCCGGAGCACCGCCAGGAACACCGCACCCCGGAGGGTCGCGGGCCGGAGACGGGTGAGCGGCCTCCCGGCCACGGCAGGTGACGCCGCGGCCGGGAGGCCGCCCCGTATGACTGATTTGTTTACACGCCGGTAAAACTTCCGCCATACCGTGCAATGTCTGACTGTGAAGATCGGCGATCACAGTTCAACAGAGTGTTGAAGCTGGCTAGGCTCGCGCTGCGCCCGGTCCTTCACCGGGCCGGAGACGATGAGGTGGAAGCGTGCAACTGACCCCGCACGAGCAGGAGCGTCTGCTCATCCATGTGGCCGCGGATGTGGCGGCCAGGCGCAGGGCGCGTGGACTGCGGCTCAACCACCCCGAGGCGGTCGCCCTGATCACCTCGCACCTCCTCGAAGGCGCACGGGACGGCCGTACCGTCGCCGAACTCATGGCCTCAGGGCGCACGGTGCTCGGCCGGGACGAGGTCATGGAAGGTATCCCCGAGATGATCCATGACGTGCAGGTGGAGGCCACCTTCCCGGACGGCACCAAGCTCGTCACCGTCCACGACCCGATCGTCTGACGGGGGCGCCGCCGATGATTCCCGGAGAGATCTTCTACGCCGACGAGCCCGTAGCCCTCAACGAGGGCCGCGAGGTCACCCGGCTCACCGTCCTCAACACCGCCGACCGGCCGGTCCAGGTCGGCTCCCACTATCACTTCGCCGAGGCCAACCCCGGTCTGGACTTCGACCGCGCCGCCGCCCGCGGCAAGCGGCTGCACATCGCCGCCGGCACCGCCGTGCGCTTCGAACCCGGAGTCCCCGTCGGCATCGCACTCGTTCCCCTCGCCGGGCTGCGCGTCGTCCCGGGCCTGCGGGGAGAGACCGGAGGTCCCCTCGATGACTGAGCTGTCCCGTGCCGGGTACGCCGATCTCTTCGGCCCCACCACCGGCGACCGGATCCGCCTCGCCGACACCGATCTGCTCGTCGAGATCGAGGAGGACCGCTCCGGCGGGCCCGGACTCGCCGGCGACGAGGCGGTGTTCGGCGGCGGCAAGGTCATCCGCGAGTCGATGGGCCAGTCCCGTACGACCCGGGCCGAGGGTGCGCCCGACACCGTGATCACCGGCGCCGTCATCATCGACCACTGGGGCATCGTCAAGGCCGACATCGGCGTACGGGACGGCCGGATCACCGGGATCGGCAAGGCCGGCAACCCCGACACCATGGACGGCGTCCACCCCGATCTGGTCATCGGGCCCGAGACCGAAGTCATCGCGGGCAACGGGAAGATCCTCACCGCGGGTGCGATCGACGCGCACGTCCACTTCATCTCGCCGACCCTCGTCGACCAGGCACTCGCGTCCGGAGTCACCACCCTCGTCGGCGGCGGTACGGGACCGGCCGAGGGCACGAAGGCCACCACCGTCACGCCCGGGGCATGGCACCTCGCCCGGATGTTCGAGGCATTGGAGACCTTCCCCGTCAACATCGGTCTGCTCGGCAAGGGCAACACCATGTCGCGCGACGCGATGCACGCCCAACTGCGCGGCGGGGCGCTCGGGTTCAAGATCCACGAGGACTGGGGCGCCACCCCCGCCGTCATCGACGCCTGTCTGGGCGTCTGCGAGGAGACCGGTGTCCAGCTCGCCATTCACACGGACACCCTGAACGAGGCGGGCTTCGTCGGGGACACCCTCGCCGCCATCGCGGGACGCACCATTCACGCGTACCACACCGAGGGCGCGGGCGGCGGGCACGCCCCGGACATCATCACCGTCGTCTCGGAGCCGTACGTCCTGCCCAGCTCCACCAATCCGACCCGGCCGCACACCGTCAACACCATCGAGGAACACCTCGACATGCTGATGGTCTGTCACCACCTCAACCCGGCCGTGCCCGAGGACCTCGCCTTCGCGGAGTCCCGGATCCGGCCCTCCACCATCGCCGCCGAGGACATCCTGCACGACCTCGGAGCCATCTCGATCATCTCCTCCGACGCCCAGGCCATGGGCCGCGTCGGTGAGGTGATCATGCGGACCTGGCAGACCGCGCACGTGATGAAGAAGCGGCGCGGCGCTCTGCCCGGCGACGGCCGCGCCGACAACCACCGCGCCCGCCGCTATGTCGCCAAATACACGGTCAACCCGGCGGTCGCCCAAGGGCTCGACCAGGAGATCGGCTCGGTCGAGACCGGCAAGCTCGCCGACCTGGTGCTCTGGGATCCGGCCTTCTTCGGCGTCAAGCCGCAGCTCGTCATCAAGGGCGGACAGATCGCGTACGCGCAGATGGGCGACGCCAACGCCTCCATCCCGACCCCGCAGCCGATCCTGCCGCGGCCGATGTTCGGCGCCCTGGGCAGGGCCGCGGCGGCGAGCTCGTTCAACTTCGTGGCGGAGGCGGCCATCGAGGACGGGCTGCCCGAACGCCTGGGCCTGGCCAAGGCGTTCGTGCCGATCCGGAACACCCGGCGGATCACCAAGGCGGACATGCGGGAGAACGACGCCCTGCCGCGCGTCGAGGTCGACAGTGACACGTTCACGGTGACGATCGACGGGGAGCCGGTCGAGCCCGCGCCCGCCGCCGAACTTCCCCTGGCCCAGCGTTACTTCCTCTTCTGATGAGCCCGCTTCCGATGAGCCCGTTTCCGATGAGCCCGTTTCCGGCATCTCGTGGACTGCCGGGGGATCCCCGGTGAGCCGCGCGGCGCTGCTCGTCCTGGCCGACGGGCGGTTCCCCGCCGGAGGCCACGCCCACTCGGGCGGGGCGGAAGCGGCCGTCAAGGCGGGGCGGATCCGCGACGCCGGGGACCTGGCCGCCTTCTGCCGGGGCAGGCTGCACACCACCGGGCTCACCGCGGCGGCGCTCGCCGCCGCCGCGGCCCGGGGCCTGGACCCGCTGGAACTGGACGAGGCCGCGGACGCCCGTACCCCCTCTCCCGCGCTGCGGGCGACCGCGCGCAAGCTCGGCCGGCAGCTGATGCGCGCCGCCCGCGCCACCTGGCCCGGCCAGGAACTGGACGCGCTCGCGGCGGCCCGGCCACGCGGCGCGCACCAGCCCGTCGTGCTCGGTCTCGTCGCCCGCTCCGCCGGCCTCACCCCCGAGGACGCCGCGCACTGTGCGGCGTACGAGACGGTCAGCGGTCCCGCCACCGCGGCCGTACGGCTCCTCAGCCTCGACCCCTTCGAGGCCACCGCCGTCCTCGCCCGCCTCGCGCCCGAGCTGGACCAGGTCGCGGAGCGGGCCGCGCGGGCGGCGTACGAGGGCGTCGACGCGCTGCCCGCCGCCTCGGCCCCGCTGCTCGACATCACCGCGCAGGCGCATGCGGCCTGGCCGGTACGGCTGTTCGCCTCGTGAGCCCCGTCGTGCCCGTCACGCCGCCCGTCGTGCCCGTCGTCCCGGCCGTCCCCGTCTTCAGGACCCCTCCTCGCACCGCCCCGACAGGAGCCGCCCCATGCACCTCGACCACACCCACACCGGCCCGGCGGCCGTCAGCGCCGACGCCGTGCGTCCCGACGGCAGGCGGCGCGCCCTGCGTATCGGCCTCGGCGGGCCTGTCGGCTCGGGCAAGACCGCGACCGTGGCCGCGCTCTGCCGCACCCTGCGCGACCGGCTGTCCCTCGCCGTCGTCACCAACGACATCTACACCCGCGAGGACGCCGAATTCCTGCTCCGCCACGCCGTCCTGCCGCCCGAGCGCATCCAGGCCGTCGAGACCGGCGCCTGCCCGCACACCGCGATCCGCGACGACATCTCCGCCAACCTCGAAGCCGTCGAGGATCTGGAGGACGCGGTCGGCCCGCTCGATCTGATCCTCGTCGAGTCCGGCGGGGACAATCTCACCGCCACCTTCTCCAAAGGACTGGTCGACGCGCAGATCTTCGTCATCGATGTGGCGGGCGGCGACGACATCCCGCGCAAGGGCGGCCCCGGCGTCACCACCGCCGATCTGCTCGTGATCAACAAGACGGACCTCGCCCCGTACGTCGGCTCCGACCTCGGCCGGATGGCCCGCGACGCCAAGGAACAGCGTGGCGAACTCCCGGTCGCCTTCATGTCGTTGAAGACCGGGGAGGCCGAGGAGGGGGTGCGGCCGGTGTCGGACTGGGTGCTCGCGCGGCTCGCCGCCTGGACCGCGTGAGCGTCCACGCCACCGCCCGTATCGTCGCCACCCGCGCCGGGCTGCCCGTGCTGGCCGGCGAGGGACCGCTCGCGGTGCGCCGTACCCGCGCCACCGGTCCCGGGAGCCGGGTCACCGTCGTCGGCGCGATGAGCGCACCGCTCGGGGGCGACCGGCTCGCGATCGAGGCGGAGGTACGGGACGGGGCCCGGCTGACCGTGGACGCCGCGGCGGCCACGGTCGCCCTGCCCGGACGTACGGCCGGCGGCGAGGCCGGACCCGCCCGCTACGACGTGCGGCTGACCGTCGGCGAGGAGGCCGAGCTGAGCTGGCTGCCGGAGCAGCTCATCTCGGCGTACGGCAGCGATCTGCGGATGAGTACGCGCGTCGAACTCGCCGCCACCGGACGCCTGGTGCTCCGCGAGGAGCAGATCCTCGGCCGCCACGGCGAGCTGCCCGGCACCCTCTTCACCCGGCTCACCGTCCGGCGTGCCGGGCGCCCCCTGTTCGACCAGGAGCTCGCGTACGGCCCCGGAGCGCCCGGCGGCTGGGACAGCGGAGCGGTCCTCGGCGGACACCGCGCCGTGGGGCAACTCCTGCTCGCCGGACCGGAGTTCGAGGACAAACCGGGGCGGCCGCGGATGCTGGGCGACACCGCGGTACTCACCCCGCTGGCCGGACCGGCCGTCCTGGTCACGGTGGTCGCGCCGGACGCCCTGCGGCTGCGGCGGGTACTGGACGAGGTGTTGACCGAAGAGGCGTACCGCTGAGCGGGACCGCGGTCACCGGTTATGGGTTAGGTAAAGAAATGGTCATCCGGCCTGTTCCCGGTGGCCTCACAGGCGTAAGGATCCCCAGGAGCACCATCGAACAGCGCTGCACGGGCAGCGCATCACCAAGGGGGAGGCTCCACTTGAGACGTACAGCAGTGCTCGGCTCGGCCGGCACTCTGCTCGTGGGCACGCTCATAGCGGGCGCGATAGCCGCTCCGGCGGCCACCGCGGACGGCCGTCACCACGGCGACTCCGCGGCGTACGGCGCCACCGTCGCGGCCGAACGGGCCGCGAAGAAGGGCATCGACTGGCAGGACTGTCCGGCCGACTGGGCATTGGAAAAGCCCATCCAGTGCGGCTGGGTGAGCGTCCCGCTCGACTACACGAAGCCCAACGGCCGGCAGATCAAGCTCGCTGTCGACCGCATCGGCAACACCGGCACCCCGGACGAACGCCAGGGCGCCCTGCTCTACAACCCAGGTGGTCCCGGCGGTTCCGGCATGGCGTTCCCGCGCCGTGTCATCACCAAGAACGCCATCTGGGCCGACGCCGCGAAGGCGTACGACTTCGTCGGCTTCGACCCGCGCGGGGTCGGCCGTTCGGCCCCCATCTCCTGCATCGACCCGCAGGAGTTCGTCAAGGCGCCGAAGGCGGACCCGGTCCCCGACAGCGAGGCCGACAAGCGCGCCCAGCGCAAGCTCGCGGCCGAGTACGCGGACGGCTGCAAGGAGCGCAGCGGCTGGATGCTGCCGCACATGACGACGCCCAACACCGCACGCGACCTGGATGTCATCCGGGCCGGGCTCGGTGAGAAGAAGCTGAACTTCGTGGGTGTCTCCTACGGCACCTACCTCGGCGCCGTCTACGCCACGCTCTTCCCGACGCATGTCCGGCGCATGGTCGTCGACAGCGTGGTCAACCCGTCGAAGGAGAAGATCTGGTATCAGGCCAACCTGGACCAGGACGTCGCCTTCGAGGGCCGGTTCCAGGACTGGATGAAGTGGGTCGCCCAGAACGACGCGACCTTCCACATCGGGACCACCCCCGAGAAGGTCAGGCAGCAGTGGGACGCGCTCCGCGCCGCTGCCAAGAAGAGCCCGTTCGGCGGTGTCGTCGGACCGGCCGAGCTGCTCGGGCTGTTCCAGGGCGCCGCGTACTACGACTCCAGCTGGGTGCCCGTCGCCAGTATCTGGAGCGCGTACCTCGGCGGTGACACCCAGGCGCTCGTCGACGCCGCGGCCCCGGACCTGTCCGACACCAAGGGCAACGCGTCCGCGGAGAACGGCAACGCGGTCTACACGGCCGTCGAGTGCACCGACGCCCAGTGGCCCACCAGCTGGCAGAAGTGGGACCGGGACAACACCCGGCTCCACGAGGACCACCCGTTCCTCACGTGGTCCAACGCCTGGATGAACCTGCCCTGCGCCACCTGGGGCGTCAAGCAGCAGACTCCGGTCGACGTCAAGACCGGCAAGGGTCTGCCGCCGGTGCTGATCACGCAGTCCACGCGTGACGCCGCCACGCCGTACGAGGGCGCTGTCGAGCTGCACAAGCGCCTCAAGGGCTCGCGTCTGATCACCGAGCAGGACGCCGGTTCGCACGGCATCACCAACCTGGTGAACCCGTGCGTCAACGACCGGGTGAAGTCCTACCTGCTGACCGGCGCGCTGGACAGCCGCGATGTGACGTGCGCCCCGCACGCCACGCCCAAGCCGTAAGGCGGGGGAGCACCAAGGGGTTTCCAAGGGGGCGACCGGCCCGTCCGGTCGCCCCCTCCTTGGGTCCGGCGACCGGCAGGTCCCGGGCCCTGGCTACGCCGTTCCCCGCCCGGCCCGCTCCAGCCAGGTGTCCTCCGCCGCGTAGTCGAAGAGATCGCCGTGGGGCCCGTACGTCCTGGCCATCTCGGGGAAGGCGTCCTTCCAGTCCCGGCCGTCCAGCTGGGCGGTCAGCCAGCCGACGGTCTCCGGCAGTGACGCGGCGTAGCCGGTGACGGGCCGGTAGCCCAACTGCCCCTCGGCGGCCGACATGTCGTAGACGACGGGATGCTCCAGTCCCCAGGGAGTGGAGCCGACGATTCCCTCCGGCGAGGGACCGTCCACCAGCACCGTCTCGCTCTCCCGGCCCATCACGGCGTCGATCGCCTCACCGATCTCCGCGACGGTCGGTGCCTGCGGATCCGCGGCGTTGAGCACCCGGGAGCCGGGACGCAGCGCCGCCAGCCTGATCAGCTCGGCGAGGTTGGACACATGGACGGGATGAAAGCGGCTACGGCCGCCGTACGCCAGCACCCGCCGCCGGCGGCCGTCCAGCAGCCGCTTGACGAAGAACAGCTCGCGCGGTGAGCGGCAGTACGGCCCGTGGATCGCGCCCGCCCGCAGCAGCGTCACCGGCAGGGTGTCGCCCGCCGCGAGCAGATCCCGCTCCAGCCGCACCTTTCTCGTGCCGTACGTCGCCTCGCCGGGCGCCACGGTCCGCAGGCTCTCCGGGATCGGCACGGGATAGCGGGGAACGCCGTCCGGCTCGCCCTGCGTGTCGAAACTACGGCCCCGCTCGTCCTCGTACACCGCGCCGCTGGAGATGACGACCGCCGAACCGATCCGGTCCGCGAGTCCGGTCAACTGCCGCGCGTGCGGCCGCCCGAACGCCACCAGGTCCACCAGCACATCGCAGCCGTCGCCCACCACCACGGCCAGCGCCGCGTCGTCCTCCCGGTCCAGCCGTACGGCCCGTACGTCCCCGGGCCAGCGCGCGTCCCTGGCGCCGCCCCGCGAGGCCGCGCACACCTGCCAGCCGTCCTCGGCGAGCGCCTGTACCGCGACCCGCCCCGTCTGTCCCGTCGCGCCGATCACCACTGCTCTTCCCCTGGTCATACGGGGACGCTAGAGGTACGGAGAACACCGCGCCCAGGGACTTTCGCCGGTGGCGGATCCGCTGTCAGCGGCGCAGCCTCGGGAACTTCCTGGCCTGCTCGGGCTTCAGTTCGGCCTTCACCTCGGCCGCGTAGCGGTCGACGTACTCCTGCCCGGACAGTTCGAGGATCGCGTACATGATCTCGTCGGTGACCGCGCGGATCGCCGCCTTCTCGTTCTCCAGACCCGCGTAGCGCGAGAACTCCATCGGCTCGCCGAAGCGGATCGAGACCCGCTTGATCCGCGGGACGACCTGTCCAGGGGGCTGGATCTCGAAGGTCCCCACCATGGCGCACGGCACCACCGGCACCTGCGCCCTGATCGCCATCACCGCGACCCCGACCTTGCCCTTGTAGAGCCGGCCGTCGTGCGAGCGGGTGCCCTCCGGATAGATCCCCAGCAGCTCGTCCTTGGTGAGTACTCCCAGCCCTTCCCTGATCGCCGCCCGCCCGGCCTCCTTCCCCGACCGGTCCACCGGGATCTGCCCGGCACCGCGGAAGAAGAAGGCGGTCAGCCGGCCCTTGATACCGGGGCCGGTGAAGTACTCGGCCTTCGCGAGAAAGGTGATGCGCCGCTTGATGATCGCCGGCATCAGGAAGTGATCGGAGAACGACAGATGATTTCCCGCGACGATCGCCGCGCCCTCGGCGGGAATGTGTTCCAGCCCCTCGATCCGGGGCCGGAACAGCAGCCGCAGCAGAGGCCCCAGCAGCACGTATTTGAGGACGTAATAGAACACTGCGTGAGCTCCTTACTGACCCGACCCGCTCCAGGACCACGTTGTCCCAGGTCAACCGGGTTCCCGGCGGAGGCAAGTGTATGTGCGGGCGCCGCCCCTGGTAATACCACCGGATGCGCGGCCGGCGGCCGCCCAGCAGAATGAAGGAGGCCGGGGGCACCCAGCGCGTCGGCGGGCGTCCGAGCCCTGCCGGCCTCCGGGCCTGCCGAGCGAGGAGGTACGCGCCGATGGCCTCTCCCGCCCGCGAGGTGACCCCGCAGCCGGTGCTGAGCCCGCTGACGGGCGCCGCGATCTTCCTGGTGGTGACGGTCGACCCGGGCGGTGAGCCCGTCGCGCGCGACCTCCTGTCCGACCTGTCGGGGCTCCAGCGGGCCGTCGGGTTCCGGGCGCCCCGCGGGGAGCTGAGCTGTGTCGCGGGCATCGGCTCGCCGGCCTGGGACCGCCTGTTCGGCGGGGAGCGCCCGGCGGAGCTGCATCCGCTGCGCGAACTGGCCGGCGCCCGGCACCGCGCCGTATCCACGCCCGGTGACCTGCTCTTCCACATCCGGGCGATGCGGCTGGACCTCTGCTTCGGGCTGGCCACCCAGATCATGGACCGCCTGCGCGGGTCCGTCACGGTCCGCGACGAGGTGCACGGGTTCAAGTACTTCGACGTACGCGATCTGCTCGGCTTCGTGGACGGTACGGAGAATCCGGTCGGGCGGGCGGCGAGCGCGGCGGTCCTGATCGGGGACGAGGACGCGGAGTTCGCCGGCGGAAGCTATGTGATCGTACAGAAATACCTGCACGACCTGCCGGCGTGGAACGCCCTGCCGGTCGAGGCACAGGAGAAGGTGATCGGCCGTACGAAGCTGTCCGACATCGAGCTGGACGACGCCGTCAAGCCGGCCGACTCGCATGTCGCACTGAACACGATCACGAACCCTGATGGCACCCAGCGGCAGATCCTGCGCGACAACATGCCCTTCGGCAGCGCCGGACGGGGCGAGTTCGGCACGTACTTCATCGGGTACGCCTGTTCCCCCACCGTCACCGAACAGATGCTGGAGAACATGTTCCTCGGCAGCCCGCCGGCCACCCACGACCGGATCCTGGACTTCTCCACCGCCGTCACCGGCACGCTGTTCTTCGTGCCGAGCGCCGACTTCCTCGACAACCTGCCCGACCCGCCGGGTACGGAGACCACGGCCGGGGCCCGCACGGCGGATACGGCCCGCACGGCGGATACGGCCGGCACGCCACCCGAGGTCACGCCTGCGCCCGCGGACGACGACTCACTGGGGATCGGCAACCTGAAGAGGAGCACCCCCGATGAAGAACCTGCACCGTGAACTGGCGCCCATCTCCGACGCCGCGTGGGCCGACCTGGAGGAGGAGGCGCGGCGCACGTTCAAGCGCCATGTCGCCGGCCGCCGGATCGTCGACCTGCCCGAGCCGCTCGACGCCGAGGCGGCGGCGGTCGGCACCGGCCATCTGGAGACCATCGATCCGCCGGCCGGCGGAATCGTCGCCCATACGCGGCGCTCACAGCCGGTGGTCGAGCTGCGCGTACCGTTCACGGTCGACCGCCGGCAGGTCGACGACGTCGAGCGCGGGGCCAAGGACGCGGACTGGCAGCCGGTCAAGGACGCGGCCCGGAAGATCGCGTTCGCCGAGGACCGCGCGGTGTTCGAGGGGTACCCGGAAGCCGGTATCGCCGGCATCCGACGGAGCACGTCCCACCCGGAACTGGCCCTGCCGGCCGAGGTGCGCGACTACCCGGACGCCATCAGCCAGGCCGTGAGCACCCTGCGGCTGGCGGGCGTTGGCGGCGCGTACACCCTGGCGCTCAGCGCCGACGCCTACACCGCGGTCAACGAGACGTCCGACCACGGCTACCCGATCCACAAGCACATCGACCGGGTCCTGGACGGCGAGATCATCTGGGCGCCCGCCATCGACGGCGCCTTCCTGCTGTCCACGCGGGGCGGCGACTTCGAACTGCGCATCGGCCAGGACGTGTCCATCGGCTATCTGTCCCACGACGACACGAGCGTCCGGCTCTACTTCCAGGAGACGCTGACCTTCCTCATGTACACGAGCGAGGCCGCCGTGGCGCTCAGCGCGACGCCGCGCGCGGGCGCCGTCGGCGATAACGCCTCCCTGACGCCTCGCGGAGTATCGTGAAGATATCGAGGGCACGGTCGCCGTCGGCCGATTCGCCGGGGGCACCCTCGATGGCCGACGAGGCCCAGGAGCGGCCCTCCAGGAGGCGTGATCGCGCATGATCGCGGCTGATGAACCGGCTGTACGGACTCGGGCACACGCACCCGCGTCCGCGGTCCCCGACACACTGTTCCACGTCCTTCCGCCTGGGGGCATGAGCGACGTCATGAGGGAAACGGGTGGAGCAACGACGTATGTGCGTGGCAGATGACTCCTCGCAGAACAGCCCGGTCGGAGCGATCGGCAGGGTCACCGTTCCGATCCCGGCCGACGGGCCCGGCGAGGTCCTGGTGTCCGTACGGGGCGGGTCCGAGGCGTACGCGGCCTGGGCCGCCCATCCGATCGGCAGAAACCTTCGCGTGATCGTCGTCGACTCCATCTCGGCCCGGTCGGTGATCGTGGAGCCCTTCCCTTCCTAAGAAGCACGAAAAGGCATAAGTACGACAGGAGCCCCCCATGCTCTTCTGGCATGTTCCCGCGCCCAACGAGGCAATGCTCATATCCGGTTCCAAGCGACAGGCCCAGGACACCCAGTTCCGGATCGTCACCGGCCACGGCAGCTTCGTCACGCCCATCAAGCAGAAGGCCCGCATGCTGTCCCTGGCGCTGCGGGAGGCGGAAATCGTCGAGGACTGCGTCACGCAGCAGGGAATTCGTCTCAAGGTCCGCGCGGTGGCCGTGTTCAAGGTCGGCGACGACGCCGTGTCGATCGCCAACGCCGCCCGGCGCTTCCTGGCGGAACAGGACCGGATGGAAGAGCTGGTGGGCCGGATCTTCGCGGGTCACCTCCGTTCCATCATCGGCGGACTGACCGTCGAGCAGATCATCCGTGAGCGGGACCGGGTCGCCCAGGAAGTGAAGCAGGGCAGTCACAGCGAGATGGAGAAGCTCGGCATCGTCGTGGACGCCCTGCAGATCCAGGAGATCGACGACGCCACCGGCTACATCAACAACCTGGCGGCCCCGCACGCGGCCGCGGTCGCGAGCCAGGCGCGGATCGCCCAGGCCAAGTCGGACCAGGAGGCGTCGGAACGCGAGCAGCAGGCGGCCGCTCTCAAGGCGGAGTACGAGCGGGACACCGGGATCAAGCGGGCCGGCTTCCACGCCGAGACGGAGCAGGTCATCGCCCGCGCCGCCCAGGCGGGACCGCTGGCCGAGGCCAGGGCCTCGCAGCAGACCATCGAGGAGCAGACGGCGCTGGCGCAGCGTCAGGCGCAGCTGGCCGCACAGCGGCTGGAGGCCGAGGTCAGGCGTCCGGCGGACGCCGAGGCGTACCGGCAGCGCACGCTGGCCGAAGCGGCCCGTGACCAGGCGAAGTTCGAGGCGGACGGCAGCGCGTACACCGAGCGGACCCTCGCTCAGGCGCAGGCCGACGCGAACACCGCCCGTGCCACGTCCCTGAAGGACGGCAACCAGGAACTCATCGCGGCCAACCGCATCGTGGAGAACCTGCCGGCGCTGGCCGACGCGGCCTCCCGGGGCATGTCCGGCGCGAACCTGACCGTGCTCAACGGCACCGACGGCGTCAACGACATGGCGGCGGGCCTGGTGGGCCAGGGCATGGCCATCCTCGAATCGCTCAAGCACGGCACCGACGGGACTCCGGCGAACGTGAACGGGAAGCCCGCGCTCCGCGTCACCGAGTCCAAGTGAGCGCGTGACCAGGAGGGCATACGGCCCCGGACCGGTCCCAGGACCCGTCCGGGGCTCCGCTGCCGGGTGAGCCCCGCATGATCCCGCCGCCGCTCAGTTGCCGCGTGAGGCGATCATCCCGATCGTGACCAGGCCCAGTACCACCCACCCGAACCAGAGCCAGCCATTGCTGCCGAGCGCCGCGGTGTAGCCCGTCACGACGACCAGCGCACCGACCGTCACGACACCCATCGTCTTGGTGGATCCGGACATGTACGTCCTCCTCCCGGCCGTGGCCGTGAAGGCCGCGTCGCCCGTGAAGGACATCGTCGCCCGTGACGACGGGTTCGCGCTACTGGCCCCGGGCCTGTAGTGAGGCGAGATAGGCGTTGTACTCCGCCAGCTCCTTGTCACCGTTCCGGTCCGCGGCCCGGTCGGAACGCGTCGCCTGGCGCTGCTCCGAGTGGTACCACTGGTAGACCAGCGCGACCAGGACCAGCACGGACGGGATCTCGCTGAACGCCCAGGCGATACCGCCCGCCGCGTTCTGGTCGGTGAGGGCGTCGATCCCGAGCGAGGCCGGGGGAGTGCGGTACGTGGTCACCATCGGCTCGCTCGCCATCATCAGCGCGATGCCGAAGAAGGCGTGGAACGGCATCCCGGCGAAGAGCTCCAGCATCCGCATCACATAGCCGGGCCGGTGCGGTCCCGGGTCGACCCCCATGATCGGCCAGAAGAAGATCAGACCGACCGCGAGGAAGTGCACCATCATCGCGAGGTGGCCGGGCTTCGACCCCATCAGGAAGTCGAAGAGCGGCGAGAAGTACAGCCCGTACAGGCTGGCGATGAAGAGCGGGATGGTGAAGGCGGGATGCGTGATGATCCGTACGTAGCGGCTGTGCAGCAGCGCGAGCAGCAGCTCGCGCGGGCCCTTGCGGCCGCGACCCGCGACCGGCAGCGCCCGCAGCGCCAGCGTCACCGGCGCGCCGAGCAGCAGCAGGATCGGGGACACCATGCTGATCACCATGTGCTGAACCATGTGCACGCTGAACATGACCATGCCGTAGTCGTTCAGCGCGGTGCACATCACCAGCGCCACACTCAGCACACCGAGCGTGAAGGCGACGGTACGGCCGGCCGACCAGCTGTCGCCGCGCCGTCGCAGCCGCAGCACGCCCCAGCCGTACAGCGCCAGCCCCAGCAGACAGCCGATCAGGAAGAACAGGTCCGGGGAGTACTCCAGCGCCCGTCCCAGCGTGAACGGCGGCAGATCCATGGTCATGCCGTGCCCGCTGTGATCCATCCGTGTGCTCCCGTGGGACGTGCCTGTTACCCGCCGGCCCGGTACGCGCCGGCCCGGGGCCGGCCGACCTGATACGTGCCGGTTGTCCCCACCAGACTAGAACCGCCCCCGGCCGCTGCTGCGACCGGGGGCGGTGACGACCTGTCGCGCACCAGGTCGTTACTCCGTACCAGGGATTCAAGCGACGCTCAGAGCACGCACTCCGCCTCGGCGTACCGCTCGGCGGGCACCGTCTTGAGTGTCTCCACGGCCTCGCCCAGCGGGACCATGACGATGTCCGTGCCACGCAGCGCCGTCATCATGCCGAACTCGCCGCGGTGCGCCGCCTCGACAGCGTGCCAGCCGAAGCGCGTCGCGAGGACACGGTCGTACGCCGTCGGGGTGCCACCGCGCTGGACATGGCCCAGTATCACCGGCCTGGCCTCCTTGCCGAGCCGCTCCTCCAGCTCGATGGAGAGCTGCCGGGCCACGCCCGCGAAGCGCTCGTGGCCGTACACGTCCTTGACGCCCACGTCGAACTCCATCGAGCCCTCGCGCGGCTTGGCGCCTTCCGCGACCACGACGATCGCGAACCGCTTGCCCGCCGAGAAGCGCTTGCCGACCAGCTCGGTCAGCTCACCGATGTCGAAGGGCCGCTCGGGCACGACGATGGCATGCGCGCCGGCGGCCATGCCGGAGTGCAGCGCGATCCAGCCGGTGTGCCGGCCCATGACCTCGACGATCAGCACCCGCTGATGGGACTCGGCGGTGGTCTTCAGCCGGTCCAGCGCCTCGGTGGCGACCCCGACGGCCGTGTCGAATCCGAAGGTCACGTCCGTCGACGCGATGTCGTTGTCGATGGTCTTCGGTACGCCGACGATCGGCAGCCCGGCGTCGGAGAGAAGGTGGGCGGCCTTGAGGGTGCCCTCACCACCGATCGGGATGATCGCGTCGAGACCCAGCTCGGCCACATGGCCCCTGGCACGCTCCACCCCGTCCCGCAGATGCGCGGGCTGGACCCGGGACGAGCCGAGAATGGTGCCGCCGCGGGCCAGGATGCCGCCGACCGCGTCCAGGTCGAGCTTGCGGTAGTCGCACTCCAGGAGGCCCTTCCAGCCGTCGTGGAAGCCGATCACCTCGTCGCCGTGGTCGACGACGGCGCGGTGTACGACGGACCTGATCACGGCGTTGAGGCCTGGGCAGTCGCCGCCTGAGGTGAGCACACCAATTCGCATGGCCCGGAATACCTTTGCAACGAGGGACGACGGCCGGACTCCATCGTCCGGCCAGATGGCGGCCAGCCTACCGGCGTGCCCTGGCGGTACCGAAAACCGCGTCCGACTGCTGGACAGGCTCCGGGCAGGCTCCGGGCAGCCGTCAGGCCGGCTGGACCGCCGCGGCGACCCGCTCCGCGCGCAGCGCCTCGTACCAGCGGTCGTCCGTCGGCGGCAGCGCGTTCACATCGAGGGCCAGCTTCAGCAGCAGGTCCGCGATCTGCGGATTGCGCGCCATCACCGGACCGTGCATGTACGTGCCGAAGACGGTGTCGTTGTACGCGCCCTCGGTGCCGTCGCCCGTACCGTTGCCCCGGCCGAGCTGGACCCGCGCGAACGGCCGCGCGGACGGACCGAGGTGCGTGATGCCCTGGTGGTTCTCGAAACCGGTCAGCTGCGGCAGATTCAGCCGCGGGTCGATGTCCGCCAGTACGTCACCGACGCACCGCTCGCCCTCGCCGCGGGTGGACACCACATCGAGCAGCCCGAGGCCGGCCTCGCGCTCGCCCAGGTCATTGATGAACTCATGGCCCAGGATCTGGTAGCCGGCACAGACCGAGAACACGATCGCGCCGTTCGAGACGGCCCGGCTGAGCCCGCCGTCCCGGCGCAGCCGCTCCGCGGCCAGCCGCTGCGGCCGGTCCTCGCCGCCGCCGATCAGATAGATGTCGCCGGAGGTCGGCACCGGCTGGTCACTGCGCACGTCCACGCGGGTGACGCCCAGGCCGCGCTGGCGGGCCCGGCGTTCCACCACCAGGGCATTGCCCTGATCCCCGTAGGTGCTCAGCAGGTCCGGGTAGATCCACACCAGGCGCAGGCCGTTGTCACTCATGCTCGCTCGTCCTTCAGGGTGTCCGTCGGTCCGTCGGGGGGTCGGCGGCCGGGGTCGTCGGCGGCCGGGGTCGGGTGTCCCTGGGTCTCAGTTGCCGACGCGGCGGCGCAGATCCTGGAACGAGGTGTAGTTGGCGATGGCCTCGATCCGTCCGGGCGGGGCCATCTGCACGGCCTCGTCGGCCGTCTCGCAGACCCGGAAGTCCAGACCGGCCACTTCGAGACGTACAGCGAGGTCCAGCTTCCGGTCGCCGATGACGAAGATCGGGTGCCCGGCGAGCCGGGTGTAGTCGACGTCCCAGAGCCACGAGGTGTCCGTGCCGTCGGCGCCACGGGCGTTCACGGCGAGGATAACGGGGGTCGGCGGCGGATCGATGAGGGAGAACGTCTCCAGCCAGCCCGCGGGGTTCTTGGCGAGCAGCAGCCGCAGGTCACGGCCGAGGAAGGACACCACGTCGTACCGGCCGGCCACGGCCTGCACCTGGTACATCCGCTCCAGCGCCACCTGCGGCGGCACCCCGAAGGTCGCCGCGACGGCGGCGGACGTCGCCGCGTTCGCCTTGTTCGCGCGTCCGGGCAGCTGGAGGTGGATCGGCCAGGCGGAGCCGTGCGGGTCGAGCACATGGTCGCCGTGCAGCGCCCAGCTGGGCGGGGGCCTGCGGAATCCGCACTCGCCGCAGAACCAGTCGTCGCCCGGGCGCTGCATCACACCGCCGCAGGAGGGGCAGGACCAGGCGTCGTCCTTCCACTCCTGCCCGGCCGCCACCCACACCACATTGGGCGAGGAGGAGGCCGCCCAGACGATCAGCGGGTCGTCGGCGTTGGCGATCACGATGGCCTTCGTGCCGGCCAGGCCCTCGCGCCACTTCTCGGCGAGCATCCGGGTCTCCGCGGCGCGGTCGAGCTGGTCGCGGGAGAGGTTGAGCAGCGCGATGGCCTTGGGCGTTGTGTCGCGCGCCACACCGGCGAGGTACTTCTCGTCCACCTCGATCACGCCGTACCGTGCGTCGGAACCGCCCGCGAGGGCCGAGGTGATCCCGGCCGGCATGTTGGCGCCCAGCGCGTTCGACACGACGGGCCCCGCGGCCCGCAGGGCCTCGGCGATCAGCCGCGTCGTCGTGGTCTTGCCGTTCGTCGCGGATACGAGGATGACGTCCAGATGTTGCGCGAGCCGCCCCAGCAGATCGGGGTCGAGTCTGAGCGCCACCTTGCCGCCGATCACCGATCCGCTGCCGCGCCCAGCTGCGCGCGACACCGCCGCTGCGGCCTTGCCCGCCGTCACGGCCAGCTTGGCCCGCGGCGACAGCGGCTCCGTGTTGCCTGACATCGTCCTTGGTCCTCCTCGCATCGGTCCGTGGGTCAGCCTATCGAGATCCGGCCAGGGGCCCGAACCGCGGCACCGGGCAGAAGGCGGAGGTCACTGTGGACCGTACCCTGACCGTCATGCGAAACCGTCCGATCCCCGGCAGTACCGGGCGAGTACACGCCATGAAATTGTTCGGCGATCCGGTGCTGAGCGCGCCCTGTGAGCCCGTCACGGACTTCGGACCGGCGCTCGGCGCCCTGGTCGAGGATCTGTTCGCCACGATGTACGCCGCCCGGGGGGTGGGTCTCGCGGCGAACCAGATAGGCGTGCCGCTGAGGGTGTTCGTGTTCGATTGTCCCGATGACGAGGACGTCCGGCATCTCGGACACGTCGTCAACCCGCGCCTCACGGAGGCGGACGGCATCACGCTGCGTGGTCCCGAGGGCTGTCTCTCGCTGCCGGGCATCGAGGCCGGGACCGAGCGGTTCGACCATGCCGTGGTGGAGGGTGTCACCCAGGACGGTGAACCGGTACGGATCGGCGGCTCGGGCTTCTTCGCCCGCTGTCTGCAGCACGAGTGCGACCATCTGGAGGGCATGGTCTACCCCGACCGGCTCAGCGGATGGCGGCGCTCCAGGGCGCTGCGGGCCGCGCGCCGGGCGCCCTGGGCCACCGGCTCGTAACCCGCACGGTCCATCTCCGGGCCGCTCAGAAGCCGGGTCCGCCCGCGCGGTCGCTGACCTCGGCCAGCCGGCCCCAGAGCAGATCGGCCAGGCTGCGCACCAACTGTTCCCGTGAGCAGGGGCGTTCGCCGAGCCACCAGTCGCCGGCGCCGTGCATCATGCCGACGATGCCATGCCCCCAGACGCGGGCGAGCTGCTCGCTGCCGGGACCGAGGTCGACCCGGTCCTCGATGACTTTGGCGAGTTCCTCACCGAGGCGGCGCAGCAGCGGGGCCGAATGGCGGCCGACATCGAAGCCCTGCTCGGGCAGTTGGGTGTCCTCGGCCGGATGCATGAGAAAGCGGTAGACCTGGGGACGCGCCTCGATCGCGGCGAGATACGTGTCGAGCGTCGCCTCGACCCGCTCGCGCCGCTCGGCGGGCGCGTCGAGCGCCGTCCGCAGGGCGTCCAGCAGCGCGTCGGTGTGGCGCTTGGCGAGCGCCCGGTACAGCCCGCCCTTGTCGCCGAAGTGACGGTAGAGAATCGGCTTGGTGATGCCCGCCTCGGCGGCGATGGCGTTCATGGAAGCGTGCGGACCGTCCCGGAGGACCACCCGGTCGGCGGCCTCCAGCAGCTGGCGCCGCCGCTGTCGCGCCGACCGCTGCTGCTCGGCCTGCTGTGTGGTCTCCATGGTGTCTCCCCGCCCGTGCGATTGCGTGACGCCTGGGCAACGTAACACCGTTGCCGCCGTCAATGCTGACCAGGCCGTTGCCGGTTGACATCCTCTACTTGCGAGTAACAGACTGCTGTTACCTTAAGTAACACATGCAGGCGATGGAGTGCTGGAGGGCACCATGACCGAGTTCACGCTCGATCTCAATGACGACCAGAAGCAGGTCCGTGAGTGGCTCCACGGTTTTGCCGCGGACGTCATCCGCCCGGCCGCCGCCGAGTGGGACGAGCGTGAGGAGACGCCGTGGCCGGTCATCCAGGAGGCCGCCAAGATCGGCATCTACTCCCTGGACTTCTACGCCCAGCAGTTCTTCGACCCTACGGGCCTCGGTATCCCCATGGCGATGGAGGAGCTGTTCTGGGGTGACGCCGGCATCGCCCTGTCGATCGTCGGTACGGGCCTGGCGGCCGTCGGCGTCCTCGCCAACGGCACCGAGGAGCAGATCGGCACCTGGATCCCGCAGATGTACGGCGACGCGGACGACGTGAAGGTCGCCGCCTTCTGCTCGTCGGAGCCGGACGCGGGCTCCGACGTGTCCGCCATGCGCACCCGCGCGGTGTACGACGAGGCCAAGGACGAGTGGGTGCTCAACGGCACCAAGACCTGGGCCACCAACGGCGGCATCGCCACCGTCCATGTCGTGGTCGCCGTGGTCGACGCCGCTCTCGGCTCGAAGGGCCACGCCTCCTTCATCGTCCCGCCGGCCACGCCCGGTCTCTCCCAGGGCCAGAAGTTCAAGAAGCACGGCATCCGCGCCTCCCACACCGCCGAGGTCGTCCTGGAGGACGTCCGGGTGCCGGGGCACTGCCTGCTCGGTGGCAAGGAGAAGCTCGACGAGCGTCTCGCCCGGGCGCGGGAGCGAGCGGCGGCGCCGGGGGGCGAGCGGGTGAAGAACGCGGCCATGGCCACCTTCGAGGCCTCCCGCCCGGCGGTCGGCGCGATGGCGGTGGGCACGGCGCGGGCGGCGTACGAGGTCGCGCTCGACTACGCCAGGACGCGTAGCCAGTTCGGCCGTCCGATCATCGACAACCAGGGCATCGCGTTCCAGCTGGCCGACATGCGTACGCGGATCGACGCGTCCCGGCTGCTGGTGTGGCGTGCGTCCTGGATGGCGGCGACCGGCAAGCCGTTCACCTCGGCGGAGGGCTCCATGTCGAAGCTGTTCGCCAGCGAGACCGCGAAGGCGGTCACGGGGCAGGCCGTGCAGATCCTCGGCGGCAACGGCTTCACCCGCGAGTACCCGGTCGAGCGCATGCACCGGGACGCCGCGATCTACACGATCTTCGAGGGCACGAGCGAGATCCAGCGCCTGGTGATCGCCCGCACCCTGTCGGGCATGCCGATCCGCTAGGCCCTGTCCGGTCGATCTTCGTGGGCCCGCGACGCCCGGCACGGCACCTCGCCGCGTTGTCGGAGTCGTCCAAGTACGTCCAGTACGAGGACGATCCTCCGCCTTGCGATGTACCGCGCCGGACGCCGCGGGCTGATCCACGAAGATCGACCGGACAGGACCTAGAGCCCCTGGTCATCGCGGGGCCCGGTCGGGCCGGGGCCGCTCACGCGCGGCGGCAGCCCCGGCGGTCCGCCGTCAGGCCGGAAGCTGCGCCTCGATCGCCGCGACGACCTCCGGGGCCTCCGGCTCGGTGCGGGGGCGGATGCGGGCGACCACCTCGCCCTTCGGCGAGAGCAGGAACTTCTCGAAGTTCCACTGCACGTCCCCGGCCGCGCCCTCCGCGTCGGCGGTCTTCGTGAGCTCCGCGTACAGCGGGTGCCGGGTCTCCCCGTTCACGTCCGTCTTCTCCAGCAGCGGGAAGCTGACCCCGTACGTCGCCGAGCAGAACGTCTGGATCTCCTCCGCGTCGCCGGGCTCCTGCCCCGCGAACTGGTTGCAGGGCACGCCGAGGACGGTGAAGCCCCGGTCCCCGTACTGCTGTTGCAGCCGCTCCAGCCCGGCGTACTGCGGGGTGAGACCGCACTTGGACGCGACGTTCACCAGCAGCACGGCCCGGCCCTGGTACGCGGCCAGGGTGGTGGGCTCACCGGTGAGGGTGTGCAGCGGGATGTCGTACAGAGTCATCAAGATCTCCTCGGGGCCGGCGTTCTCGCTTCATTGTGGACCCGCGCGTGAGCGCCGCCGCAGGCGGGCTGGTACAGCTGGGACATGCACAGTTCGGACATGCACGAATCACGGCGCGGCGACGACCGGTTGCCCGGCTCCGGCGACGACCGGCTGCCCGGCTCGCTACCGGACGGCGGCGTCCGCCGTCCGGTCAGGTGCGGTATGTGCGGCAGGCCGCTCACCGGTACGGCGTCGCGCCGTACCGGTCTCGGCCCCGCCTGTGACGCCAAGCTCCACCCGCCCGCGCCGGACATCAGGACCCGGCGGCGCGAGGCCGACCAGGACCCGATCCCCGGCGTCTGACAGCGGCTGCGTCGGTCCGTCGCGCTACGAAGCCCCGTCGTGCCGCCGGAACAGGCCCTCCTGTACGACGGAGACCAGCAGCCGGCCCTCCCGGTCGTAGATCCGGCCCCGGGCCAGGCCCCGGCCGCCCCGGGCGATCGGTGACTCCTGGTCGTACAGGAACCACTCGTCCGCACGGAACGGACGGTGGAACCACATCGCGTGGTCCAGCGACGCCATGTCGAAGCCGCGCGGTCCCCAGAGCGGCTCCACCGGGATACGGACCGCGTCCAGGAGCGTCATGTCGCTCGCGTACGTCAGCGCGCAGGTGTGCACCAGCGGGTCATCGCCCAGCGGCCCCACCGCGCGCATCCACACCGCGCTGCGCGGGTCCGCGTCCTTGATCTCCTCCTGGGTCCAGCGCAGCCGCTCCACGTATCTGATGTCGAACGGCTGGCGCCGGGCCATCCGCTCAAGGGACTGGGGCAGCCGGCCCAGATGCTCACGTACCTCGTCGGAGACCGTCGGCAGCGTCTCGGGATCGGGAAAGTCGAGGCGCGGCGGCAGCTGGTGCTCGAAGCCGCCCTCCTCCGGCTGGTGGAAGGAGGCCGTCAGATTGAAGATCGTGCGGCCCTGCTGGACGGCGGTGACGCGGCGGGTGGTGAACGACCGTCCGTCTCTGACCCGTTCGACCTGATAGACGATCGGGACACCCGGACGTCCCGGCCGCAGGAAGTACGCGTGCAGCGAGTTGACCGGGCGGTCGCCGTCGGTGGTGCGGCCGGCCGCGACCAGGGCCTGGCCGGCGACCTGCCCGCCGAAGACCCGCTGCAACGATTCGTCGGGGCTGCGCCCGCGGAAGATGTCGACCTCGATCCGCTCCAGATCGAGCAGATCGACCAGCCGCTCGGCGGGATTCGTCATGGTTCGGTGTTCTCCCGTTCTCAGAGCTGGCCGACGGCCGTGACATGCACGACGGCGCGGCCCTCTTCGTCGGAGGCCGCGAGGTCGACCTCCGCGCTGATGCCCCAGTCGTGGTCGCCGTTGGGGTCGGCGAAGGCCTGCCGGACCCGCCACAGGCCGTGCTCCGGGTCCTCCTCGATGGCGAGCAGCTTCGGCCCGCGGGCATCGGGTCCGGTGCCCAGGTCCTCGTACTCGTCCCAGTACGCGTCCATCGCCTCGCCCCACGCGTCCGCGTCCCAGCCCGACTCGCTGTCGAGCTCGCCCAGATCGTTGACCTTGTCCAGGGCGGCCAGCTCCACCCGGCGGAACATCGCGTTGCGTACCAGGACCCGGAAGGCGCGCGCGTTGGCCGTGACCGGCCTGACCTGGTCGGCCTTCTCCTGCGCCTGCTCGGCGGTCTCCACCTCCGGATTGGCCAGCTGCTCCCACTCGTCGAGCAGACTGGAGTCGACCTGACGGACCATCTCGCCGAGCCAGGCGGTGAGATCCTCCAGATCCTCCGACTTGAGGTCGTCCGGAATGGTGTGCTCCAGCGCCTTGTACGCGCCCGCCAGATAGCGCAGCACAATGCCCTCGGTGCGGGCCAGCTCGTAGAACGAGGTGAACTCCGTGAAGGACAGCGCCCGTTCGTACATGTCCCGGATCACCGACTTGGGCGAGACGGGATGGTCACCCACCCACGGATGGCTGGTGCGGTACACGTTGTAGGCGTGGACGAGCAGCTCTTCCAGGGGCTTGGGGTACGAGACGTCCTGGAGCCGCTCCATCCGCTCCTCGTACTCGACGCCGTCCGCCTTCATCGCGGCGACCGCCTCGCCGCGCGCCTTGTTCTGCTGGGCGGCGAGGATCTGCCGCGGATCGTCGAGCGTGGACTCCACGACCGAGACCATGTCCAGCGCGTACGAAGGCGATTCGGGGTCCAGCAGCTCGAACGAGGCCAGCGCGAAGGTGGACAGCGGCTGGTTCAGCGCGAAGTCCTGCTGGAGATCGACGGTGAGCCGGACGATACGGCCCTCCGCGTCGGGGGTCTCCAGACGCTCCACCACCCCGCCGTCCAGCAGCGAACGGTAGATGGCGATGGCCCGCCGGATGTGCCGCAGCTGCTGCTTGCGCGGCTCGTGGTTGTCCTCCAGCAGATGGCGCATCGCCGCGAAGGCGTTGCCAGGACGGGCGATGACCGACAGCAGCATGGTGTGAGTGACCCGGAAGCGGGAGGTCAGTGGCTCGGGATCGGAGCCGATGAGCTTGTCGAAGGTGGTCTCCGACCAGGCGACAAAGCCCTCGGGGGCCTTCTTGCGGACCACCTTGCGGCGCTTCTTGGGATCGTCGCCCGCCTTCGCGAGCGCCTTCTCGTTCTCGACGACATGCTCGGGCGCCTGCGCGACGACCAGGCCCGCCGTGTCGAACCCGGCCCGGCCCGCCCGGCCCGCGATCTGATGGAACTCCCGTGCCCGCAGGGTGCGCACGCGCGTGCCGTCGTACTTGGTGAGCGCGGTGAACAGCACCGTACGGATGGGGACGTTGACCCCGACGCCCAGCGTGTCCGTACCGCAGATGACCTTCAGCAGACCGGCCTGGGCGAGCTTCTCCACCAGCCGCCGGTACTTGGGCAGCATGCCCGCGTGGTGCACCCCGATGCCGTGCCGCACGTAACGGGAGAGATTGCGGCCGAACTTGGTGGTGAAGCGGAAGCTGCCGATGAGATCGGCGATCCGGTCCTTCTCCTCGCGCGTGCACATGTTGATGCTCATCAGCGACTGCGCCCGCTCGACCGCGGCGGCCTGCGTGAAGTGCACGATGTAGACCGGCGCCTGCTTGGTCTCCAGCAGCTCGGTCAGCGTCTCGGTGATCGGGGTGAGGCGGTACTCGTACGACAGCGGGACCGGCCGGGTCGCGGACCGTACGACGGAAGTCGGCCGCCCCGTGCGGCGGGTCAGGTCCTCCTCGAAGCGGGCGACATCACCGAGGGTCGCCGACATCAGGATGAACTGCGCCTGCGGCAGTTCCAGAATGGGGATCTGCCAGGCCCAGCCACGGTCCGGCTCCGCGTAGAAATGGAACTCGTCCATCACGACCTGGCCGATGTCGGCGTGCTTGCCGTCCCGCAGCGCGATGGACGCCAGCACCTCGGCGGTGCAGCAGATCACCGGTGCGTCCGCGTTCACGGAGGCGTCGCCGGTCAGCATGCCGACGTTCTCCGTGCCGAAGAGCTTGCACAGGTCGAAGAACTTCTCCGAGACCAGCGCCTTGATCGGCGCGGTGTAGAAGGTGACCTTGTCCTGCGCCAGCGCCGTGAAGTGCGCACCCGCCGCGACCAGGCTCTTTCCGGAGCCGGTGGGGGTGGACAGAATCACATTGGCCCCGGAGACCACCTCGATCAGCGCCTCCTCCTGAGCCGGATAGAGCGTGAGGCCCTGGCCCTCGGCCCAGGAGGAGAAAGCCTCGAAGAGGGCATCGGGGTCGGCATCCGGCGGCAGCTGATCGATAAGGGTCACGCCCCCATCTTGCCTGGCTTCCGCCGGGATCAGGGAACCGGACGGCGGTCCGAAGATCATGGGCGATACGCTGCCCTGTCAACTGAGCTTCAGCACACGGGGCTTCATCACCACTGCAATGGGGCGGGTACGACCATGATGGGACCGGCACACTCTCTGTCAGGGGCAGCGGCCTGGCTGGGGGTGGGTGCCGCCGCGGCCGCCGCCGGATACGAGATGCCGTGGCCGGTCCTCGTCGTCGGCGCCCTGATCTGCGCGGGTGCCGCCCTCGCTCCCGACCTCGATCACAAGGCCGCGACGATCTCCCGGGCCTTCGGTCCGGTGTCGCGCGCGCTCTGCGAGATCGTCGACAAACTGTCGTACTCCGTCTACAAGGCGACCAGGAAGCCGGGCGACCCCCGCCGCACCGGCGGCCACCGCACGCTGACCCACACCTGGCTCTGGGCGGTCCTGACCGGTGGCGGCGCCTCGGCGCTGGCGATATCCGGCGGCCGCTGGGCGGTGCTCTTCATCCTCTTCGTCCATCTGGTGCTGGCGGTGGAGGGCCTGCTGTGGCGGGCCGCCCGGGTCTCCAGCGATGTGCTCGTCTGGCTGCTCGGCGCCACCAGCGCCTGGATGCTGGCGGACATCCTGGACCAGCCGGGCAATGGCGCGGCCTGGCTGTTCACCGGCCCCGGCCAGGAATATCTCTGGCTCGGCCTGCCGATCGTCCTGGGCGCGCTCGTGCATGACATCGGTGACGCGCTGACGGTGTCGGGCTGCCCGATCCTGTGGCCGATACCGCTGGGCCGCAAGCGCTGGTACCCGATAGGCCCGCCGAAGGCCCTGCGCTTCCGGGCCGGTGCCTGGGTGGAGATGAAGGTGCTGATGCCGGCCTTCATGCTGCTGGGCGGGCTGGGCGGCGCGGCCGCGCTGGGCTTCATCTGACCGCCGCGCACGGCCCGCCCGGACGAGCCCCCCGTGGCTCGCCCGGGCCGACCGTGCGCGGCTCTGCTCAGTCGTGCTCTGTCGTGTTCAGCCCTGCTCAGTCCTGCTCAGTCGTGCCAGGACCGCCACAGCGCCGCGTACGCGCCGTCCGCCGACACCAGCTCGTCATGGCTGCCCAGCTCGGTGATCCGGCCCTCCTCGACCACCGCGATCACATCCGCGTCATGCGCGGTGTGCAGCCGGTGCGCGATGGCCACGACCGTACGGCCGTCCAGCACCCGGGCCAGGGAGCGTTCCAGATGCCGGGCCGCGCGCGGGTCAAGCAGCGAGGTCGCCTCGTCCAGCACCAGGGTGTGCGGATCCGCGAGCACCAGCCGGGCCAGCGCGATCTGCTGCGCCTGCGCGGGCGTCAGGGCCGTACCGCCGGACCCGACCTCGGTGTCCAGCCCCTTGTCCGTCGCCCGCGCCCAGCCGTCCGCGTCGACCGCGCCGAGGGCCGCCCACAGCTCGGCGTCCTGCGCGCCCGTGCGGGCCAGCAGCAGATTGTCGCGCAGTGAGCCCACGAACACGTGATGCTCCTGGTTGACCAGGGCGACATGCTCCCGCACCCGCTCGGCCGGCATCTCGGACAACTCCGCCCCGCCCAGGGTGACCTGGCCCGTCCGCGGACCGTAGATGCCCGCGAGCAGCCGGCCCAGTGTCGACTTCCCGGCGCCCGAGGGACCGACCAGCGCGAGCCGGGTGCCGGGGCTGACGTTCAGCGTCACCCGGTGCAGTACGTCGATGCCCTCGCGGTAGCCGAAGTGCACCTCGTCCGCGCTGACGTCCCGCCCTTCCGGCACGACCGACGCGTCACCCGCGGCCGGCTCGATGTCCCGCACCCCGACGAGCCGCGCGATGGACACCTGGGCGACCTGGAGCTCGTCGTACCAGCGCAGGATGAGACCGACGGGGTCCACCAGCATCTGGGCGAACAGCGCGCCCGTCGTCAGCTGACCGACGTTGATCCAGCCCTGCAGGACGAAGACCCCGCCGATCACCAGCACGGCCAGGAAGATCGTCACATGGGTGAGATTGATGACCGGAAACAGCACCGACCGCAGCCAGAGCGTGTATCGCTCCCACGCGGTCCACTCTTTGATCCGCTGTTCCGACAGCGCCACCCGGCGCCCGCCGAGGCGGTGCGCCTCGACGGTCCGGCCGGCGTCGATCGTCTCGGCGAGCATCGCCGCGACGGCCGCGTATCCGGCGGCCTCCGAGCGGTACGCCGAGGGCGCCCGCTTGAAGTACCAGCGGCAGCCGACGATCAGCAGCGGCAGCGCCAGCAGCACCGCGAGCGCCAGCGGCGGCGCGGTGACGGTCAGCGCGCCGAGCAGCAGCGCCACCCACACGATGCCGATCGCGAGCTGCGGCACGGCCTCGCGCATGGCGTTCGCCAGCCGGTCGATGTCGGTGGTGATCCGGGACAGCAGATCGCCGGTGCCGGCCCGCTCCAGCACGCCGGGCGGCAGCCCGACGGCCCTGACGAGGAAGTCCTCCCGCAGATCCGCGAGCATCTCCTCACCGAGCATCGCCCCGCGCAGCCGCACCATCCGTACGAACACGGTCTGGACGACCAGCGCGACCGCGAACACCACGGCGACGCGCTCCAGATGCAGTTCGCGCGCGCCGTTGGAGAGGTCCTCGACGATGCCGCCGAGCAGATAGGGACCGACCATCGAGGCGATCACCGAGATGGCATTGACGGTGACGAGCAGGATGAACGCCTTGCGGTGTCTGCTCAGCAGCTCCCGCACATAGGCCCGTACGGTCGCCGGTGTGCCCACCGGCAGGGTCGTCGCCGACGCCGGGGCCGCCGGGTCGTACGCCGGAGGCGCCAGGCCGATCATGCTGATTCCTCGATCTCTTCCCGTGCCCGCGGTGAAGCCGGCGCCATGATGTGTTCCTGCTCGGTGGGGGATTCCTCGCCGGCGGGGGAGTCCTGCCCGGCGTGCTGCTCGTCCTCGGTCTCGCGGGTGACGACCGCGCGGTAGTCGGCGTCGCCGCGTACCAGCTCGCGGTGGAGACCCACGGCCGTGACCTTGCCCTCGTGGACGAACACCACCCGGTCCGCGCGGTCCAGCAGCAGCGGCGAGGAGGCGAACACCACGGTCGTACGGCCCGACCGCAGCGCCTTCACGCTCTCCGCGATGCGTGCCTCGGTGTGCGAGTCGACGGCGGAGGTCGGCTCGTCGAGCACCAGCACCTCCGGATCGGTGACCAGCGAACGGGCCAGCGCCAGCCGCTGACGCTGCCCGCCGGACAGCGAGCGGCCCCGCTCGGTGATCCTGGACCGCATCGGATCGCCGCTGCCGTCCACCGACGCCTGGACGAGCGCGTCGAGGACATCCCCGCACTGGGCGGCGGCCAGCGCCTGTTCCGCGTCGACCGCGCCGGAGGCCGGGATGTCCAGCAGCTCCGTGAGCGTCCCTGACAGCAGGACCGGGTCCTTGTCCTGTACGAGCACACTGGCCCGCGCCGCGTCCAGCGGGAGATCGTCCAGCGCCACCCCGCCGAGCAGCACCGACAGACTCTTCTCCTCCTCGGTCGCGTGGCCGCCCAGCCGCTCGGCGAGCCGCCCCGCCGCGTCCGGATCACCGCACACCACAGCGGTCAGCTGCCCGGACGGGGCGAGCAGGCCGGTGGCGGGGTCGTACAGATCCCCGGTCGGCCGGGCGTCGTCGAGACCGCCGCGCTCGTCCTCGAACGAGGTCCGCTCCAGCGACAGCACCCGGGCCGCGCGCTTGGCGGAGGGCCGGGAGAAGGAGTACGCCATGGCGATCTCCTCGAAGTGCCGCAGCGGGAAGAGCAGCAGGGTCACCGCGCTGTAGACGGTGACCAGACCGCCGACCTCGATGCGTCCGTCCAGGGCGAGACGGGCTCCGTACCAGACGACCGTGATCAGCAGGATGCCCGGCAGCAGGACCTGGATCGCCGAGATCAGCGACCACATACGCGCGCTGCGGACGGCGGCCTTGCGCACCTCCTGCGAGGCGGCGCGGTAGCGGCCGAGGAACAGCTCCTCGCCGCCGATGCCGCGCAGCACCCGCAGGCCGGCGACGGTGTCCGAGGCCAGTTCGGTGGCCTTGCCCGCCTTCTCGCGCTGGATGTCGGCCCGTTGGGTGGCTCGGGGGAGCAGCGGCAGCACCGCCAGGGCGAGCACCGGCACGCCGACGGCGATCATCGTGCCGAGCTCCGGCAGGTACAGGACCAGGCCGACGCAGATCAGTACGATCGCGATGGCGGCGGCCAGGAAGCGCGAGAGCGCCTCCACGAACCAGCCGATCTTCTCGACATCGCCGGTGGAGACCGCGACGACCTCGCCGGCGGCGACCCGTCGGGTCAGTGCGGAGCCCAGCTCCGCGGTCTTGCGGGCCAGCAGCTGCTGGACGCGTGCGGCCGCCGTGATCCAGTTGGTGACGGCGGTGCGGTGCAGCATGGTGTCGCCGACGGCGATGGCGGCGCCGAACAGCGCGATGAGGCCGCCGGCGAGCGCGAGCCGGCCGCCGGAGCGGTCGATGACCGACTGGACGGCGAGCCCGGCGCACGCCGACAGGCCAGCGATGCCGGCGAAGTGCAGCAGGCCCCAGCACACGGCTTTGAGCTGGCCGCCCAGCTGACTGCGTCCGAGCCACAGCAGGAACCGGGGGCCTGACCGAGCATCGGGAACCCCTGGATCGGGATACGGAAGGTCGCGAATCTGCATGATGTCCCATGGCTCGTGGGTGGCCCAAACCGTGCAAGGTTCGCCCTTTTGGAGCGCCCGGGGCAATGGGTTTTCCGAGCAGGAGCCAGAACGAGCCAGCTGGGGCCGCCCGCACGGGGCCTGGAATGAACAGCGCGGATGCACCCAGACGGGGGACAGTGGCTTCGGTGTCGGCGTCGGCTTCCGTTTCGGCGCCGGGCTCGGTCAGCAGCGGCGCTGGTGCCCATGACCTCCGTCGACCAGAGTCGACAACAGTCCGCCCAGTACCTCGCGCTGCTCGGTGGTCAGAGGGGCCAGGATGTCCTCCGCCGCCGACCGGCGCGCGACGCGCAGTGATCTCAGCGTGGCCCGGCCGGTCTCGGTCAGCTCGATCCGCACCACCCTGCGGTTGGTCGGATCGGGCACGCGCCGCACCGAGCCGCTCGCCTCCAGCCCGTCGACCAGACTCGTCACGGCGCGGGGCACCACTTCGAGCCGCTCCGCGAGGTCGGCCATCCGCGGCGGCCTGTCGTACGACGCGACGGTGCGCAGCAGCCGGGCCTGTGCCGGAGTGATGCCGATCGGCTCCATCTGCCGCGTCTGGATGCGGTGGAGCCGGCGGGTCAGCCGCAGCAGCTGCTCGGCCAGCATGCCGTCGACGTCGGGGGTGCTCATGGCGGAATAATATCAGGACAAGGCTCATTGTGAACATAGGTAACAGTGAGCTAAGCTCTGCAAAGTCCGCACTGTTCCACCTGTGTGTTCCACCTGTGTGCAGACCTGTCCGTCGAAGTCCCTCACCCGTCGAAGGAGCTCATGAAACCCGAATCATCCACCTGGAGCCCCTCGCCCCGCTCCGAGGGTCCGGGGCAGCCGGAGCCACCCGCCCAGCTGCGCCGCATCTTCGGTCTCTTCCGCCCCTACCGCGGCCGGCTCGCCGTCGTCGGACTGCTCGTCGGCGCCTCGTCGCTGGTCTCGGTCGCCTCGCCGTTCATGCTCCGCGAGATCCTCGACACCGCGATCCCGCAGGGCCGCACCGGACTGCTCAGTCTGCTCGCCCTCGGCATGATCCTCACCGCGGTCGTCAACAGTGTCTTCGGCGTGCTGCAGACCCTGATCTCGACCACGGTCGGCCAGCGGGTCATGCACGATCTGCGGACCGGCGTCTACACCCAGCTGCAGCGCATGCCGCTCGCGTTCTTCACCAGGACCAGGACCGGAGAGGTCCAGTCCCGTATCGCCAACGACATCGGCGGTATGCAGGCGACCGTGACCTCCACCGCGACCTCCCTGGTCTCCAACCTCACGGCCGTCGTCGCCTCCGTCGTCGCGATGCTCGCGCTGGACTGGCGGCTCACCGCCGTCTCGATGGTCCTGCTGCCGGTGTTCGTCTGGATCAGCCGGATGGTCGGCCGCGAGCGCAAGAAGATCACCACGGACCGCCAGCGGCAGATGGCCACGATGGCCGCCACCGTCACGGAATCGCTCTCGGTGAGCGGCATCCTCCTCGGCCGCACGATGGGGCGCGCCGACTCGCTCACGAAGTCCTTCTCCGACGAGTCCGAGCGCCTGGTCGACCTGGAAGTGCGCTCCAACATGGCCGGCCGGTGGCGCATGTCGACCATCGGGATCGTCATGGCCGCCATGCCGGCCGTCATCTACTGGGCCGCGGGCATCGCGCTGGGCACCGGTGGCACCGCCGTCTCCATCGGCACGCTCGTCGCCTTCGTCTCGCTCCAGCAGGGCCTTTTCCGGCCCGCCGTGAGCCTGCTCTCCACCGGAGTGCAGATGCAGACGTCGCTCGCCCTCTTCCAGCGCATCTTCGAATACCTCGATCTGCCCGTCGACATCACCGAGCCCGAGCGGCCGGTCAGGATCGACAAGGTCCGCGGCGAAGTGCGGTTCGACGGCGTCGACTTCAGTTATGACGACAAGGACGGAATGACGCTCCGGGGGATCGATCTGACGGTTCCCGCCGGAGGCAGCCTCGCCGTCGTCGGGCCCACGGGATCCGGCAAGTCGACGCTCAGCTATCTCGTACCCCGGCTGTACGACGTGACCGGCGGCCGGGTCCTGATCGACGGCGTCGATGTACGGGACCTGGACTTCGACACCCTCGCCCGCGCGGTCGGTGTCGTGTCCCAGGAGACCTATCTCTTCCATGCCTCCGTGGCGGAGAACCTGCGCTTCGCCAAGCCGGACGCCACGGACGAGGAGATACGCACAGCGGCGCGCGCCGCCCAGATACATGACCACATCGCCTCGCTCCCGGATGGCTACGACACTCTCGTCGGCGAGCGCGGATACCGCTTCTCCGGCGGCGAGAAGCAGCGGCTGGCGATTGCCCGGACCATCCTGCGCGACCCGCCCGTCCTCATTCTCGACGAGGCGACCAGCGCGCTGGACACCCGCACCGAGCACGCGGTGCAGCAGGCCATCGACGCCCTCTCCGAGGGGCGCACCACGATCACCATCGCGCACCGGCTCTCCACCGTCCGGGACGCGGACCAGATCGTGGTCCTCGACACCGGGCGCATCACCGAGCGGGGCACCCATGACGAACTGCTCGGGCAGGACGGCCGCTACGCCGCACTGGTCCGCAGGGACAGTCGGCCGGCACACGCCGACAGCGCCGAAGAGGATCCGACGCCCGACGGCACTCCGGCACCGGCCGAGAGCCTGGCACCCATCGCGCCCTGAACGCGAGCGCCTGTCAGCTCGGATCGCTCACTGTCCGTAAGCGATCCGTGTCGTAGTACCGCAAGTGCCGGGATCGGCGATCACTCCGGGTTAGCGTTCCCGCATGATGAACGAGCCTCCGCCGGCCAGGCCCGGGCGCAGACCCCGTCTCACCCGCCGTGGCCGACTGGTCCTGATCGTGACCGCGACCCTCGTCGTGGCGGCCGTGGTACTGGTTCCCGTGCTTCTGCTGACCGGGGGGAACAGCGGGAACAGCACCCAGGAAGCGCCGACGACCCTGGTCATTCCGGAGGGCCGGCGCGCCTCCCAGGTGTATGCCACCGTCGACCAGGCTCTGGGCGTGCCCGCCGGCGCCGCCCGGAAAGCGGCGCTCACCGCGCGGCTCAAGCTGCCACAGGCCGCCGGGGGAAACCCTGAGGGGTATCTCTTCCCGGCGACGTATCCGGTCCTCTCCTCGACCACGCCCGCCGCGCTGCTCAGCTACATGGTCAACACCGCGAACGAACGCTTCGGGGCCGACCGCATCATCGACGGCGCCAAGCGCAACGGAGTGACGGTCTACCAGACGGTCACCATCGCCAGCATCGTGCAGGCAGAGGCCGATACGGCGGCCGACATGGGCAAGGTCGCCAGGGTCGTGCACAACCGGCTCGCCCTGGGCATGCCGCTCCAGATGGACTCGACCCTCAACTACGCGCTGAACCGCTCCACCCTGGACACCACCCAGGCCGACACGAAGACCGACAGCCCGTACAACACGTACGAGCGCAAGGGCTTGCCGCCCACGCCGATCGGGAACCCGGGGGAGCAGGCCATGAACGCCGCGATCAACCCCCCGAGCGGAGAATGGCTGTACTTCGTCACGGTGGCCCCCGGGGACACCCGCTTCACCAACAGCTACGCCGAGCATGAGAAGAACGTCCAGGAGTTCAACGAGAAGCGCGGGAGCGCGAGCGACGCAGGCTGACCCGCGGGGCGGCTGGGGCTCGTCAGGCCGCCGCCGCCTCGCGCTCCAGCAGCCGTACGATGTCCCGCGCCGCCGCCCGGCCGGCCCGGTTGGCCCCGATGGTGGAGGCCGAAGGCCCGTACCCGACGAGATGGATCCGCTCGTCGCGTACGGCACGGGTCCGCTCGACCCGGATACCGCCGCCGCGCTCCCGCAGTCCGAGCGGTGCCAGATGGTCGATGGCCGCGCGGAACCCGGTCGCCCAGAGGATCACATCGGCCGCCACGGTCCGCCCGTCGGCCCAGGCCACGCCGTCAGGGGTGACCCGGTCGAACATGGGCAGCCGGTCGAGCACCCCCTCCTCGCGCGCCCGGGTGATCGCTTCGTTCACCGGCAGCCCGGTCACCGACACGACGCTCTGCGGCGCCAGCCCCTGGCGCACCCGTTCGTCGACGAGCGCGACGGCGGCCCGTCCCTGCTCCTCACCGAACGGCCCCTCGCGGTAGACGGGCGGCCGGCGCGTCACCCAGGTCGTGTCAGCGGCGACCTTCGCGATCTCCATCAGATGCTGGGTGCCGGAGGCTCCGCCGCCCACCACGACGACCCGCAGCCCGGCGAACTCCGCGGGGCCCGGATAGTCCGCCGTATGCAGCTGGCGGCCCAGAAAGGTCTCCTGACCGGGATAGCGCGGCCAGAACGGGCGGTCCCAGGTGCCCGTGGCATTGATCAGTGCCCGCGCCGACCACGTCCCCTCGGACGTCTCGACCCGCAGCCGCCCGCCCGCGCCCTCCCGCACGGCCGCGACATCGACGGGCCGGTGGACCCGCAGGCCGAAGCGCTCCTCGTACGCCGTGAAGTACGCGCCGATCACCTCGGAGGAGGGCCGGCTGTCATCGGCCTCCGCGGTGGTCAGCTCCATGCCGGGCAGCGAGTGCATGCCGTGGACCGTGCCGTACGTCAGCGAGGGCCAGCGGAACTGCCAGGCGCCGCCCGGCCGCGGGGCATGGTCGAGCACCACGAAGTCCTGGTCGGGAGCGAGCCCGGACCGCCGCAGATGGAAGGCGCCGGACAGGCCCGCCTGCCCGGCGCCGACGACCACCACATCGATGTCCCGTACCCCGAAGTCGTTCACGGTTCTACCAACAGACCCGGGGCCGGAGATCTTCCCGCTCAGCGGCCCCCGGCGACCAGCAGCGGGGCACCTCCGGGGGCCGACGCCGGCCGGCCGTTCACCGCGGGCACGCCCAGCAGCGGGGAAGGGGGCACGTGCGCGAGCAGCCCGCGCGCCGCCAGCTCCGGCGTCACGCCCTCCCCGAACCAGTACGCCTCCTCCAGATGCGGATAGCCCGAGAGCACGAAGTGCTCGATCCCCAGCGCGTGATACTCCTCGATCCGGTCGGCGACATCGGCGTGGCTGCCCACCAGCGCGGTGCCCGCACCGCCCCGTACCAGACCGACCCCCGCCCACAGATTCGGCGAGATCTCCAGCTGGTCACGCGAACCGCCGTGCAGCGCGAGCATCCGCTGCTGTCCCACCGACTCGCTCTTGCCCAGCGCCTGCTGGGCGGCGGCGACCGTCTCGGGATCGAGATCGTCCAGCAGCCGGTTCGCCGTGGCCCAGGCGTCCCGCGCGGAGTCCCGCGAGATCGTGTGCAGCCGGATGCCGAAGCGGACCGTACGGCCCCGCTCCTCCGCGAGACCGCGAATCCAGTCGATCTTCTCCTTCACCTGCGCCGGGGGCTCGCCCCAGGTCAGATAGACATCCGCGTGGTCGGCCGCGACCGGTCCCGCCGCCGGGGACGAGCCGCCGAAGAAGATCTCCGGCAGCGGGTCGGGCGGCAGCGCGGTCAGCCCGCCCTCCACCTGGTAGTGCTCACCGTCGAAGTCGTAGGGGCGTCCGCTCCAGGCGCCCCGGATCACCGAGAGGAACTCCGCCGTCCTGGCATAGCGCCGGTCGTGGTCGAGATGATCGCCGAAGCGCCGCTGCTCGGTGGAGTCCCCGCCGGTCACCACGTTGAGCAGCAGCCGCCCGCGGGTGATGCGCTGGTACGTGGCCGCCATCTGAGCCGCCAGCACCGGCGAGATCAGCCCCGGCCGGAACGCCACCAGGAACTTCAGCCGATCGGTGTGCTGCGCGAGCGCCACCGTCGTCAGCCAGGCGTCCTCGCACCATGTACCGGTCGGGGTCAGCACCGCCTCGAAGCCCAACTGCTCGGCCGCCTTGGCGATCTGCGTCAGATAGTCGATGTCGGGGGCGCGGACCCCGCTCACCGGGGTGATCCTGGAGCGCTTGATACCCCCGTCGGTATAGGCGTGGCGGTCCACGAGCGTGCGCCCGTCGCCGCCGGTCGGCAGGAACCAGTGCAGATGAATGCTCATCAGGAAGAGCCCTTTCCGTAGCTGCGCGCCGGGGAGGTCGACGGCGGCAGGTCCTTGTTGAAGCGGTCGTCCACGTAGTCGGCGAAGTCGAAGCGGCGGGGGATGAGCTTCAAGTCGGCGAAGGTGTCGGCGATCTCCTGCTCGGAGGCGACGGCGGCCGCGTCCAGAGCGACCGGCACCCGGGTTCCGTAGCTCAGTTTCACCGCGTCCAGGGCCACTTCGTACGGCAGCCCGGTGTCCTTCGCCCAGACCTTCGCCCATTCCTCGGGGTGCTCGAAGACCCAGTCCTGCGCCCGGCGCAGCCGCTCGACGAAGTCACCGAGCGCCGCGGCCTTCTCCTTGTCCTTGAGGGCGGCGGGCGCGGCGACCTGGAAGTTCAGCCCGTTGACAGCGCCCCGGCCGTCGGTCAGCACCCGGCCCTGTCCGCCGTGCAGTACCTGCGAGGTGTACGGATCCCAGACGGCCCAGGCATCCACCTTGCCGCTGGTGAACGCGGCGAGTGCGTCGGCCGGCTGCAACAGCGTGACCTTGATGTCGTCGAGGCCGAGACCGGCCTTCTTGAGGGAGGCGATCAGCTGGTAGTGCGCCGAGCTGCCCTGGGCGACCGCGACCGACTTGCCCTTGAGATCGGTGGTCTTCTTCAGCGGCGAGTCCTTGCGTACGAGAATGGCCTCGCCCCCGGAATCGCCGTGGCTCGCGGCCACCACCGTGATCTTCGAATCGGCTCCGGCGGCGAAGACGGGCGGGGTGTTGCCGACGGAACCGATGTCCACGGCGCCGGCGTTGACCGCTTCGAGCATCGGCGGACCGGAGGTGAAGGTCGACCACGTGATCTTGTACGGGAGATCGTCGAGCTCACCGGCGGCGCGCAGGACCGCCTCGGAACCGCCCTTCTGGTCACCGACATTGAGGGTCACGGACCCCTTGCCGTCGGTGTTCCCGCCCGCGCCGCCGGAACCGCCGGCGGACGAGGAGCCGGAGCAGGCGGTGAGGAGCAGGGCGAGCGGCAGCAGGGCGGCGGGCAGGAAGCGTTTCATGGTCGGATGACTTTCTGAGGGAGCGGTGCGGGGTTACGGGAGCGGAACAGGACTCGGGCAGCTGGTGCTCTCTGCTCTGTGCTCGGGCGCTCGGCCTAGGCGGCGCTGCTCGGGGCGGCTGGTTCGTCCACGCCCAGCTCGGTGAGCAGCCGGGAGCGCAGCGCGGCGAAGCCGGGATCACCCACGGAGCGCGGACGCTCCAGCGCGACCGGTGTCTCGTACGCGATGACGCCGTCCCGCATCACCAGCGCCCGGTCCGCGAGCAGCAGCGCCTCCTCCACGTCATGGGTGACCAGCAGGACCGCGCAGCCGCGCCGCTGCCACAACTCGGCCACCAGCCGCTGCGCCTTGATCCGGGTCAGCGCGTCGAGCGCGCCGAACGGCTCGTCGAGCAGCAGCAGATCCGGTTCCCGTACGAGCGCCCTGGCCAGCGAGGCGCGCTGGGCCTCGCCGCCCGAGAGCGTCTTGGGCCAGGCGCCCGACCGGTGACTGAGTCCGACCTCTGCCAACGCGCTCTCGGCGACGGCCCGTTCGGGCTTGCCGTCCAGCCCGAGCAGCACATTGCGCCAGACCCGCTTCCAGGGCATCAGCCGCGGCGCCTGGAAGGCGACCGCGCGCCGCTTGGGCACGAGCACCGTGCCCTCGATGTCACGGTCGAGGCCGGCCAGCACCCGCAGCAGGGTCGACTTGCCGCAGCCGCTGCGGCCGAGCAGCGCGGTGAACTCCCCCGGCCGCAGGGTCAGATCGAGCTGGTCGATCACCGGACGGCCGTCGAAGGACCGGGTCAGTCCCTCGACCCGTACCGCCGGGCCGGAGGAGGACGCCTGGGGTGCGTGCGGACTCACGGGGCTCACTGGCCCGTGAAGGTCGGTCGCCATTGCAGCAGCAGCCTTTCGAGAGTGCGGACGACGGCGTCGGCGAGCAGGCCCAGAAAGGCGTAGACGACCAGGCAGACGACGATGACCTCGGTACGGAAGAACTCCCTGGCCTGGTTCATCAGGAAGCCGATGCCGGCGTCGGCGTTGATGGACTCGCCGAAGACCAGGGCGAGCCAGGCCGTGGCGAGCGAGTACCGCAGTCCGGTCATCGCACCGGGCAGCGCGCCCGGCAGCACGACATGCCGGATCAGCCCCCAGCGGCCCAGTCCCAACGACTGTCCGGCTTCGATGAGTTGCTCGTCCACGCCGCGAATGCCCGCGTACACATTGAGATAGAGGTGGAAGGCGACGCCGAGCGCGATGAGCGCGATCTTGGGTGCCTCACCGATGCCCATCCAGATGATGAACAAGGGGATCAGCCCGACCCAGGGCACGGTGCGCAGCATCTGTACGGTCGCGTCGACCAGATCCTCGCCGAGCCGGGAGAGCCCCGAGACCAGCGCGAGCGCGATACCGATCACCCCGCCGAGCAGCAGGCCGACGGCGACGCGTTGGAGCGAGATTCCCATGGCAGCCGGCAGGGTGCCGTCCGCGATCAGATCGCCGGCCGCCCGGGCGATGGTGCCGGGGGAGGCGAGGATGTCGCGGTGCAGTACGCCGGTCGCGCTCAGCACCTGCCAGCTGAGCAGAAGCAGCAGCGGCCCGATGATCCGGCGAAGCCAGCGGGGGACGGAGCGGCGCCGGGAGCCGGGGGCGGAGACAGGAGTGACCGGCTCCAGAACGGGCGGTTCATTCACCGATATGACTGATATATCCGGCGGGGCATGGTCGACGGTCATGGCGGCTCCACAGGCAGCGGAAGGGCGAGGAGGGGAGCGGGCGCGAGAGGGTGCGCGGGGGACCATCGCCTCAGCGTCCGCGCGTGGCGGTGCGACGAGAGTCAGGCCGGCACACGAATAGGGGGCGCAGCCGAAAAAAGAGAGCGGGGAGAGCGCTGAGAAGACGTCAGCAGCCGCGACAACACGCGGCGGACGCCACCCGCAGCAGGTCGATGTGACCGCGCGTGGTGAGCAGAGCTGAACGCAACATGGCGCAGAACGTAGCGAGCGTTCCCTGATCAGGTCAATGGTGTCTCGGCACGCGGACGCGCGATTCCAGGGACCGGGCGGCAGGATGGACGCATGTCCGACGCATTCACCACCAGGATCCTGAACATCAGCACCGGCACCGCCGAGGCCGTGACCGATCTGACCCACGCCTGCGAGAGCTTCCTCCAGGAGAGCGCGGCGGGCCGGGACGGTCTGCTGAACATTTTCGTACCCCACGCGACCGCCGGCGTGGCCATCATCGAAACGGGCGCCGGCAGCGACACCGACCTCCTCGCCGCGCTCCACACCCTGCTCCCCGCCGACGACCGCTGGCAACACCGCCACGGCACCCCGGGCCACGGCAGAGACCACGTCCTCCCCGCCCTGATCCCACCCCACGCCACCCTGCCGGTCATCGACGGCCACCTGGAACTGGGCACCTGGCAGTCCATCTGTCTGGTAGACACCAACATCGACAACCCCCGCCGCCAGGTCCGCCTGACCTTCCTAGGCTGACCAAGATCGTCCTGGGGGTAGCCGCTACGCCGCGTCATCCCCGGAGCGTCAGCGGGAAGATGTACTCACCGCCGCCGCATCCGTCGGGGTCACATCGTCGGCTGGGCTGATGGCTGGGAGGTCTCGGGTGCCACGGACCCGATACCCGGCCGAAGCTGGGCCCCTGGCTTCACGATGAGAGGGGCCCGTACGACGGCCTCGTAGCTGCGGCCGTGGACCACCTCGGCCGCAACGTCGTCGACTGTCTCAACTCCGGCTACAAGATGCGGGACGAGGGGAAGCTGCTCGTCAAGCCCTCGTACGGGTTCCAGTACGTGCGGGTAGTAACGGGTGGCAAGATCGGCCACGTAGAGCTTCACCCACACGCTTCTACGGTGATTCGGCTGGTCGCTCGCCGCATCCTTGCCGATCCCGAGCGAGTCACGCCGAGCAGTGAGGCGGCCCGCTTGAACCGTGTGGGGGATGGTCGGCCGCGCGTCGGCGGCCAGGCGCAGGGCGTAGACGGCAGGTGTGTCATCGGGTTCCGCGACGGGTCCGAGGTAGGTGTGGCCGGTCATGCGGCACCAGGCGGGCAGATCCAGCGGGCCGGCCGGGTCAGTGGCGATGACGTGTACGACCGTGCCGGGCTGGGCGTCCTTGACGCGGGCGACGAGCCGCAGGAGGAGGGTGATGCAGAGCTGGCCGGTGCCATCGACGGTGATGTCGGGCACCGGGATCGGGGCGGCAGTCAGCGGGGCAGGATCTGGGTGACGCGCCACAGTCGGCGGGGCAGGTCGCCCTCCTCGAAGGCGTGGACCTCGTTCAGGGTCCAGCCGTCGGCGAGGGCGTCGACCAGGTCGCGGTCGAAGAAGCGCACCGCGAAGCCGCCGTGTTCAAAGATGTCGTCGCCGTGCGTGGTGCCGGTGCCGTAATGGGCGTCGCCGGTGTGCCGGACGGTGTAGACGAAGGACCCGCCGGGCCGCAGCACCCGGGCGATCTCGCCGACCAGGGTGTGGATCTCCTTGGTCGACGGGGCCATGCAGAGCAGCATGTGCGCGAATACCGCGTCCACGGAGCCGTCCGCCAGCGGCAGCGGCTCGCGGACGTCGTGCACAGTGGTGGCCACACGGTCCCCGGCGCCCTGCGCCTGGGCGGCGTGGGTGAGCTGTTCCAGGCCGGTGGCGGAGAAATCGGTGGCCTGGACGGTGAAGCCCATCCGGGCGAAGTGCAGGGCGTCGCGGCCGTGTCCGGCGCCGAGCTCCAGGACGTCCCGGGCTCCGGCCGTACGGAAGACGCCGACGGCGTGGATGGCTGGCTCGGAGGGCTGTTCTCCGTACATGCCGGGGTGGGCGGTGTAGGTGTGCTGCCAGTGCTCGCGCTGCGCCTGCGCCAGTTGGGGGGTCTGCTCTTGTCCCGTCACGGCTGCGTCTTTCTTCACATGTTCCGGCCCGGCTGCCGGTCTGCGCACCACCCTGGATCGGGTGTGGTGCTTCGCCCGCCCCAGAGTGGGTGGGGCTCAGCGCCGGTCAGCTGCGGACGCGTGCCTTTCGTACGCCGTAGACGGCCGCGCCGGCGGCGAGGATGCCGGCTCCGGTCATGACGGAGGTCAGGGGCAGGGCGAAGGCGAGGATCGTGCAGCCGGCCAGGCCGAGGACGGGAACGGCGCGTGGCGGGCGGCGCTCGGCCGGGGTGAGGGTGTAGGCGGCGGCGTTGGCGATCGCGTAGTAGGCCAGGACGCCGAAGGAGGAGAAGCCGATCGCGCCGCGCACGTCGACGGTGGCGGCGGCGATGGCGACGACCGCGCTCACGGCGAGTTCGGCGTGGTGGGGAACGCCGTAGCGCGGGTGGGCGGCGGCCAGGGTGTGGGGCAGGTGCCGGTCACGGGCCATGGCCAGGGTGGTACGGGAGACGCCGAGGATCAGGGCGAGCAGGGAGCCGAGCGCGGCGGTTGCCGCACCGACGCGCACGACGGGGGCCAGGGCGGGGACGTCGGCCGCCCGTACGGCCTCGGTGAGCGGTTCGGTGGCGTGGGCGAGCCGTTCGGGCCCGAGCACCGACAGAACCGCGACGGCCACACAGGCGTAGACGACGAGGGTGATGGCCAAGGCGAGGGGAATCGCGCGGGGGATGGTGCGGGCCGGGTCGCGGACCTCTTCGCCGAGGGTGGCGATGCGGGCGTATCCGGCGAAGGCGAAGAACAGCAGCCCGGCCGCCTGCAGAACACCACCCGTCGTGGCGTCCGCGCCGATGTCCAGCCGGGCGGTCTCGGCAGTCCCGCTGGTCAGGCAGGCGGTGACCACCGAGGCGAGAACCGCCAGGACCACCGCGACGATGACGCGGGTCAGCCGCGCGCTCTTCTGCACACCCGTGTAGTTGAGCGCGGTCAGCGCCACCACGGCGGCCACCGCAACCGCGTGGGCCTGACCCGGCCAGGCGTAGGTGCCCACGGTCAGCGCCATGGCCGCACAGGAGGCGGTCTTGCCGACGACGAATGCCCAGCCGGCCAGGTAGCCCCAGAAGTCACCGAGCCGTTCGCGGCCGTAGACGTAGGTGCCGCCGGAGGCCGGGTAGCGGGCGGCCAGCCGCGCCGAGGACATCGCGTTGCAGTATGCGACCACCGCCGCGAGGGCCAGCCCGAGCAGCAGCCCGGACCCGGCCGCCTGGGCCGCCGGACCGAGCGCCGCGAAGATGCCCGCCCCGATCATCGACCCCAGCCCGATCAGCACCGCGTCGGACACCCCTAGGCGCCGCTTCAACTCGCCGCCACCGGCCGAGGTCCCCACCGCGTTCATCGCCTGCTCCTTCGCGGCGGCCCGCCGCCGAATGCCAGCCGGAAGATCTCGGCGCACCGTAGCGGAGCAAGGTGTCCGGCCGGAGCCAATGATCCATGATTTCCTGAATTCAGATATCGCTGTACTGTCTTGCGGGTGCTGACTCTTGCTTCTGACATCGAGGTGCTGGCCCGTTTCGGCCGCGCGCTCGCCGACCCGATCCGCTGCCGGATCCTTCTCGCGCTGCGCGAGGAGCCGGCCTATCCCTCCGACCTCGCCGACACCCTCGACATCTCGCGCACTCGGCTGTCGAACCATCTTGCCTGCCTGCGCGACTGCGGCCTCGTCGTCACCGTGCCCGACGGGCGCCGCACCCGCTACGAACTCGCCGACCAACGCCTCGGCCACGCCCTGGAGCATGTCCTCGCCGCGGTGGTCGCGGTCGAGTCGGAAAGGACCTGCCCGGACGCCGCCACGAAGGGCTGCTGCTGATGACCGCGATATCCCTGGGGCCGTCCCCGGCCCGCCGCGACGCGCTCGCGAAGCGGATACGGCTGCTGGTCGCTGCGACGATCACCTACAACGTCATCGAGGCGGCCGTCGCGATCACCGCCGGGACGATCGCCTCCTCCACCGCGCTGGTCGGCTTCGGCCTGGACTCCGTCATCGAGGTCTCCTCCGCCGCCGCAGTCGCCTGGCAGTTCTCCGCCCGCGACCACGGCGTACGCGAGGCCCGGGAGAAGACCACGCTGCGGATCATCGCCGTCTCCTTCTTCGCACTCGCCGCGTACGTGACACTCGACGCCGTACGAGCCCTGACCGGAACCGGCGAGGCGGACCGCTCCGTCCCGGGCATCGTCATCGCCGCCCTGTCCCTGGCGATCATGCCGTTCCTCTCCGCCGCACAGCGCCGCGCCGGGCGCGAACTCGGCTCCGCCTCCGCAGTCGCAGACTCCAAGCAGACCCTGCTGTGCACCTACCTCTCCGCCGTCCTGCTGATCGGGCTGGTTCTCAACGCCACCCTCGGCTGGTCCTGGGCCGACCCCATCGCCGCCCTCGTCATCGCCGCCATCGCGGTGAAGGAAGGGCGCGACGCCTGGCAGGGCAAGGGCTGTTGCGCACCATCCGCCCACTCCGTCGCAGCTATGCCGTCCTCGGGCGACGAGACGGACGCGCGCGGCTGCCGCCCCGGCTGCACCTGCTGCTCATGAACATCGCGTTGCCGACCGGCTGCGCCGCCGGCGGGCGTGCTGATACTGGTCCGGCAACGGACACGGGCGGGAGCAACGGTGGACTGGTGGACTGCGCTGGGAGGCCTGTCCGCAGGGCTGCTGATCGCGACAATGACCGCACCGGTCGGGGTGTCCGGGGCGGTATTCCTCCTCCCGGTCCAGCTGAGCGTCTTCGGTGTGCCGAACCCCGCGGTCACGCCGACCAACCTCCTCTTCAACGTCATCGCCGGACCTGGGGCTTTGTGGCGTTACAGCCAAACCGGCGCCCTGCGCGGACCACTCACCAGGCTCCTGGTGGCCGGCACCCTGCCCGGAGTGATCCTCGGCGCCGTCATCCGGGTCTTCGCCCTCCCAGGCCCCACCGTCTTCCGACTCCTCATCGCCGCCCTCCTCCTCCCGCTCGGCCTGTGGCTGTGCACACGCACCCTCCGCCCAACACCCCAGCGGGCCGCCGCTGGTGAACCGTCCGCACGCACCGTCACCGGCCTCGCGCTGGCCGTGGGCATCGTGGGAGGGATTTACGGAATCGGAGGCGGTTCGCTTCTCGGACCGATCCTCGTTGGCCGTGGCCTGCCGGTCGCCCGCGTCGCCCCGGCCGCCCTCGCCTCCACATTCGCGACCTCGCTCGTTGGCGCGGCCACCTTCGCGTTGCTGTCCCTGATCAGCCGCGGAGATGTAGCGCCGGAATGGCTCCTGGGCCTCGCCTGCGGAGTCGGCGGCTTGATCGGCGGCTATCTCGGCGCCCACCTCCAACCGCGCCTCCCCGAGACAGCTCTGCGACTACTTCTCGGCACCCTGGCCGCAGCACTTGGTGCTCTCTACGTGGTGCAGGCCATCCGCTGATCGTGCGCCATACGGGGCTGGGAACGTGGGAAAGTCATGACCGAGACATTCATATAGCCCCTTAGCTTGTTCTTTATCTACCAAGATCTTCCGGGCTTGCCGATGGCCTTGAGGGTCTCGGGGCGTTTGACGGTCTTGCCGACGTCGTAGCGGGGTGCCCTGCAAGCTGGGTGTGAGCGACGATCAGGATCCAGGTCCAGCGGTCCGTGGCCTCGGGAGTGCGCAGTTTCGGGGTGGTCCAGCCGAGAGTCTGCTTCGCGAAGCGGAAGGTGTGTTCCAGATCGAAGCGGCGGAGAAACGCCTGCCAGAAGCGGTCCACGTCGTCCGGGGTGGCCCCGGTTTTGGAGGACCATGACCACACCGGCGGGGCATCCCGGTCCTTCGACAGGTGCTCGACTTTCAACCGCATCAACGTCCCCTCAACCAGGGGTAGTTCACCATCGTGGTCGAGCCAGGATGAGCGGTGGGTGAGCTTTGGGTGGACCGCACCGTCCGCACACAGCACCGCGTCCACCAGCTCGAACAACTCGTCGCGCCGTGCGGTCAGACACTCGTAGAACTCGCCACGGAAGCGTGACGCTTCCGCGAACGCTTCCCCCCCGGACGGCAGCAGGCAGCAGACTCATCCTCACGGCTGTCCCGTCTCTCGCAATGTGCTCGCTGTCTCACGTGACCTTGTTGGATTCGCGGCTGGTCTCAGGTGACGTTGTCGCAGTGGGCCGGGGCGGAGACTGATTCTCACGCGATGTGTCGCTCAGTCGGGTTCGCCCCAGCTCTGCGCTCGCGGGGGCTCCCTCTACTGGCCGTCGAGTTCAGCGAACGCTTCCGCGAACCCCTTCGCATCCGACTTGTTCGTCGTGTAGGCGCAGGTCCCCCGGCGCAGGACCTGGCAGGTCCACCTCCAGCACCGTGCCCAAGGCAGGTGATCCGATAACGCTGCTGCGGGAACGGGGTTTGTGACGGATCTTGTGAGCCATCGCCGCATTTCAGAGGCACTCCCGCGCTGTTCTGCCGGCGGAGAACACCGGCCCGACCCGGCTCGACGATCACTACGGTCCAGTCTCATGACGACGATTACAACGCGCACGGTCGAGTACCCGGCCGACGGCCTGACGATGATCGGGCACCTCGCGCTCCCGGCCGGCGTCGACCGCCGACCCGCGGTGCTGCTCGGACCAGAGGGCCCGGGGCTCAGCGACGTCGAGCGCCGCCGGGCCGATGCGCTCGCCGAACTGGGATACGTAGCTCTGGCCTTCGACCTCCACGGCGGGCGCTATTTGGGCGACCCAGACGAGATGCTGGCCCGTTGCATGCCGCTGCTCGCCGACCCCGACCGGATGCGGGGCATCGGCCACGCGGCGCTCGACGTGTTGCGCGCCGAACCGCGGACCGACCCCGACCGGATCGCCGCCGTCGGCTACGGCACCGGCGGCGCCATCGGGCTGGAACTCGGGCGCGACGGCGTCAACCTACGCGCGATCGGCACAGTCAACGCACTGACCACAGGCCGACCGGGCGAGACGGCGCGCATCCGCTGCCCAGTGTGGGCCGGGGTCGGGTCGGAAGACCCGATCATGCCGCCCGCGCAACGGGACGCGTTCACCGCCGAGATGCAGGCCGCGGGCGTCGACTGGCGCCTCGTGGTCTACGGCGGCGCCTTGCACGCCTTCCACCACCCGCCGGTCGACCACCCCATGGTCCCCGGCGTCGGCTACCACCCACAGCACGCGCGGCGCGCCTGGCACGACGTCATCGACCTGCTCACCGAGTGCCTGCCCGTAACGGAGTGATCTGGTCAGCAACCGCGATTCCGGGCCGCGAACCAGGCCGGTAGACCGCCACCGGCTCCGGTTTGTTGGACATCACCGCAGCTCAGAGAAACGGTGACGAGGTGCTCTGCGAGGGCGTTCCCACTCGGCGGCGGGAACGGCTCCGCCCAGTGCCCTGGCTCGTTCTCTGCCATCACGTTCCTGACCTGGGCAGACCCGGACCGCCGTCTCAGCTGGAGTTGCCGCTGACCATGCTCCGTCTCAGGTGCTGTTCCCTCTCACGGGTGGTTTGAGGCCGCATCGCTGGCGGAGGTGTCTGCTGGCGACTTCGCTTGGATCGATTCCGTGTGATCGATCCGGGGGCTGGACGATGGATGTCGAAAGGCTGGGGCAGGCTGCGTTCGAGGTGGTATACGTCGATGAGGACTGCGTACGCCGCCGCGAGCCGTTGTCGGCCTGCTGGACACTGAGGTTCGAGCGGCTGTCGCCGGTGCGTACGGTCAAGTCCTACCAGGGGCAGAAGTCCGTGACCCGTGACTACTGGGCGGCCACGACGGCCGGGCAGCTGTCCTGCGAGTCGCACCTGGAACGGCACCACGCGATGCTGATGGACCTCGATCCGCAGGTCACGGCTCTGGCTGGCCAGCCGTTCCGGCTGTTCTGGCCCGGCCGGCGGGGCCGTCGCGGGCACGTCCCGGACTTCTTCGCCCGACTCGATGACGGCGGCGGCCTGGTGGTGGATGTCCGTCCGGACGATCGGATCGAGCCGGACGATGCGGAGGCGTTCGCAGCCACCGCACGGGCCTGCGAACTCGCCGGTTGGGCCTTCCGCCGGGTGGGAGTGATCGATCCGGTGCTGTTGGCGAACGTCAAGTGGCTGGCGGGCTACCGGCACCCGCGCAACCACCGGGAACCTGTCGCCTCGCACTTGGCGGCGGCCTTCACTGAGCCGGAGGCCCTGTTGGCCGGGGCCGAGCGGGTCGGTGACCGCCTGGCTGTGCTGCCGGTTCTCTATCATTTGCTCTGGCGCCGAGTTCTGGAAGTTGACCTGGAATCAAGTCCGTTGGGGCCGCGAAGCATGGTCCAGCGGGTGGTGCCGGCCTGGTGAGACCTCCGCCTGGTGGTTAGGCCCGGTGACCGGGTGAGGTTCGACGGCAAGGTGCACACCGTGATCGGCCTCTCCGGCGTCCTGGTGCGGCTGGCCGACGAACACGGGCACTCCAGCGCGATGCACTCCGCCGTTGGATGGAGGCAGAACGTCACTACCGCACGGCCGACGATCACCTATTTCCTATTCCGCCTGTCGCTGGCTCGCGCGAAGGGGCGGATCCTAGCCGCGGCACCAACGACCTGCGCTGTCTCACTTGCGGAACCCGACTCGACCCGCAGGCCCGCCCGAACGCAGCTTTCCGCTCAAGCGCATGCCGGGCACGCAGATGGAGGCTCGATCAAGCGGAACCGTCCAGGCTGAAGGTGAAATGCCTGATCTGCAAGTCCACTTGGACCGAAGGGCTGGAACACCGGAAAGGAGCCGTCTACTGCTCAGCGAGGTGCAAAACAGAGGCATGGCGGCGACGCAAGCTCGGATACTGACCATCCCACGCCGAGCGACAAGATCATCTGAGATTGGTCGTCGTGAACTTTGGCGAGCGACAACGTCAACCGAGATTCCGGCCTCGACCTGTCTCACGCGTCCTTGCATCCGCACTGGTCATGGGGTTGGTCACCGGCAAGATCGAATGAGACGGGACACTCACGGCCTTCGTCTCGGTCACGTGCACCTTGGTCGGAGCACAGGATCAGACGAAGGCCGCTACCGCGTCCGGCGAATCCCCAGGTGAGCGACTCAGTTCGAGACCGGAAGATAAAGAACAAGCTTAGAGGTTGCCTCACGTGGCAAGTTTCGCGAGCTTCTTGTAGCAGGTCAGGGCGGCGGCCATGGCCAGGCCTCGGTTCTGCCTGTCGTTGTGGGCCACGTACGGGATCTTGAGACCACGAGCAGCCCATGGCAGGCTCATGCCGCATGATCGATGAATTCGCGAAAGACAACCTGCACGGGAGACTGCGGCGGGACCGCGAGGCGCTGCTCTGGAAACTCGACGGCTTGTCCGAATACGACGCCCGCCGGCCTTTGACAGCGACCGGGACCAACCTCCTCGGCCTGGTCAAACACGTGGCCACCGTCGAGGCCAGGTACTTCGGCGAGGTCTTCGACCGCCCTTCCCCGGAACCGCTGCCCCGGTGGCAGGACTCCAACGGCAGCGATCTGTGGGCGACCGAGGACGAGACCCGCGATCAGATCATCGGGTTCTACCGGCGCACGTGGGAACACTCGGACGCGACGATCAACGAGCTTCCCCTCGACGCCCCCGGCCACGTGCCGTGGTGGCCGGAGCCTTATGCAGACACCAACCTGTTCGCCATCATGGTCCATGTCCTCGGTGAGTCCATCCGGCATGCCGGGCACGCCGATATCCTGCGCGAGGGCCTCGACGGCCGGACCGGGTTGCGCGCCGAACACGAGAAGCCGATCGACGAGGAAGCCCGTGCAGCCTACTGCGCGAAGATCGAGCAGGCCGCCAGGTCGGCCGCACCAATCAAGACTTAGTACTCCAGCGGGATTTCGTGTCCTGGGCTGGGGCTGTTTGTTGTGTGGGGTGTGGCGGGAACTGTTGAAGTAGACGTGTGGGCTGCCGAGTTGGAGTTGGAGTTGGTGCTGGGCAGGGTGGCGGGTCTGTTCGGCCGGGTGGATCTGCGGTGGCGGATGCGGGACTACGTCCGCGGGCTGCTGGGTCCAGTGACACGGAAGAACGGCTGGCAGCTCGCCGAATATGCTGGCCATCGCACCCCCGAGGGGTTCTACCAACGCAGAACCAGCCCAGAACACGAAATCCCGCTGGAGTACTAATGCAATAAGTGGCGTTACTGTCTGCTTCAATCGACATGTGAGTAACTAATATAATATAAAAAGAAGAGATTTTCCTTGACGCGCGTCGGCCGTGCCGTCACGATGCGATTGATGTTTCGATGATGAATTATTATTCGAGGGGGACCGCGCATGCCGATCGCCACCATACCGCTGTCACCGTACATCGGCCTGGAAGTTCATGGCCTGGACCTGGAGCGAGATTTCGACGAGGCGACGCGGCAGGCGCTGCTGGACGCCTGGATTCGTGGCGGCATCCTGCTGTTCCGCGGCTGCCGCTCGGCCGAGGCACACCTGCGGCTGAGCCGCTGCTTCGGCCAGCTTGAGTCTTCGGCGACGCCCGACCTCAACGTCGACGACAATCCCTATCTGATGGAGCTGAAATACGATCCCGAAAAGGGCAAGGGGAAGGGCCCCATGATGCGCGTCAACGGCGCCGAGCGCGCCGGCTGGCTGGGCTGGCATTGGGACCAGTCCTTCACGCCGGTGATCGTGCGCGGCGCGGTGCTGCGCATGATCGAGCCGGCGGCGATCGCCGGCGAAACCGGCTTCATCGACGGCATCGCCGCCTGGCAACGCCTGCCGGTGCAGCTGCAGGAGCGCATCGAAAACCTCGAAGTCGTCTACCACTTCACGCCGGAGATGGACAAGAACCCCTATGGCTTTCCGCCGGACCTGGTGAACCTGAAGACCGATCCTGAGAGCATGGCCGAACTCCGCAAGTACGACTTCCCGCCGGTGGTGCACCCGCTGGTCATCATCCACCCGGAGACCGGCCGCAAGGTGCTCAAGCTGTCGCCGATGCACGCCAACCACGTGCTCGGCATGGACGCGGCGCAAAGCGATGCCCTGCTGCACCAGCTGGCGGACCACCTCGTGGACGAACGCTACGCCTACTTCCACAAGTGGAGGGAGGACGACGTCATCGTCTGGGACAACTGGCGCGTGATCCACAGCGCCGCCGGCGTGCCCCTGGACGTGCGCCGCCGCGCGCAGCGCACCACCCTGCGCGGCGACTACGGCCACGGCCGCTACCTCGATCCTGCGCAGGGCCGCGAGCCGCGCACGGCGACCATCGTCGACTGAGGCGGCGAGCGTACTCCCGGCGGCGGTGCCGATGCCCTACCCGGCTCGGAGCACGCTGGCGCGGGTCAGGCCGGAGCGATGCGGCGCCGGAACGCCACGGCGCGTTGTGAGGCGATACGCCGTCCAAGCACACAGAACAACAACCCGAGGCGTTTGCCGCGTCTCAGGAATTTTCAATTAGTTGGGGCGATATGGACGAGCTCGGAGAATTTTGAATTGAGCTCCTTTTCGGCAAGGAAACACCGCAGTTCGTCGCCTTCGCTTTGTCGCACACATTCTTCGCCAGCACATTTTCCCGTACGTGACCTATGTTTACCGGTGCCTACCTTCGGTAAATAGGAGTGTGCCGCCAACTGCTCCAGAGTGTGACCCGCACCTCTCCTGGTTTGCCTGCTGTGCCGCACGGGAAACATCCATTAATCAACGCAAGAAACCCCGGCTCACAAGCACCGCCGAAGGTCTCGCCGGGTCCGGCGCGGTTCAGTAGCTGGAGATCGGAACTTCCGCCTCTTGACGTCGGGGAGTCACCAAGGGAACAATCACGGAAGCAAGCGCCTTGGTTGACCAGGTCCGGCCCTCATACGTCTGATTCTCTCGCCCATGCTTCCGGAATTGCGGCGCTGACGACTTCTGGCCGCGGCGCGTTATGTCGGTGACCAGTTCTGTTGTCCCGCTTTTCCCCTTCTGCGGTGCCCGCAGCCATGACACGAACGCTCGACGAGCCAGCCTGTATTCAAGTGAAAGGGATGCATCCTGATGAAGCCCGTTGACCGTTGCAGGGCGGCCGTCCGGGAACCCGGGCGCCTGGGTGCCGAGGTGGTTCGGGCTCTGGCCGATTTAGAGTCGGCTGATCTGGTGTCAGAAGCCACTGGATGCGCAGCTCAGTGATCATTTGGGGCTGTGGGTGGGACGGTACCTCGAACCGTCGATACGGGTCACTGTGGAGTTGCGCGGAAGGCCGCTCGATCGAATCGCGCAGTAACCGCAACAGCCCTGCCGCATGCACGGTGGAGTTGGCGTCGACTGGAACGGTATCCGGAAAGTCCGGACACCGCGGCCATCTACACCGCGGCGGCGGGGCCGATCGTCCAGGCCATTGACTTGGTGATGGCGGCTCCTGCGGGAGTCATGAGGACTCCTCGGTCCCCGGCGCACTATGACGCACGTTTCCTTCGGCGGGGGGCCTAAGGGCTGTCCCGTAATCCCTGGCGGGCGCACGACGACAGCTACGGCACCTCGCTGCGTTGTCGGAACGCCCGAATGCATCCAGTATGCGGACGTCCCTCCGCCTTGCGATGCACCGTATCTGACGCCGTGCGCTGATCCACCACGGATTACGGGACAGCCCTTAGCCTGCCTGCCCCGGTGAGGACGTCGGAGAGCGGCACCCCTTCCCCCTGCAACCCTTGTGCGCGTCGCGTTGTGCGATGCGAGAACGGTAGGAGTGACATGAGCATGACAGCCAACTCGCCCTTCGCCGCGTCAACTCCCGGCGGTAGCCGGGACTGGCGGACCGTACTGGCCTCGTCGGACGTGTACGCCGTGCTGTCTGACCCGGTGGTGATGGCGGATCCGCTGCCTCTGGCTGCCTGGCTGCGGGAGAACGCCCCCGTGTACCGGAGAGCGGACGGTGAGTACCTGGTCAGCCGCTACGAGGACGTCTCCCGGCTCTTCCGGGCGCCGATAGAGCAAATCCGGGTAGAGGCGGCCGGCATCCTCCGGTCCGGGGCAATGCAGCACCACCCGAGCGTTCGTCGGCTGGCGGACACCATCGGGCTGCGGAATCCGCCCGAGCACACCCGCCTCAACCGGGTCTACATGCGGTACTTCACTGCCGCGCGGGTGTCCGCGCTCCGAGAGCGAACCCGGGTGATCGTGGCGGAAAGCGTCCGAGACCTCATGGAGAGACTGACCGGCGGAGAGCAGGCGGACCTGCGCGAACTGGCGACGGCTCTTCCCACGCACATGATGAGTCTGCTGCTGGACCTGTCGCCGGAGGATGTCTCCTGGCTGAGCACGTGCGTGTGGCATATCGAGCAGCCATTCGATCCGACGCTCACCGACGTCCGGCTGGCCGACGCGGATCGCAGCAGTGAGGAACTGGACGCCTTCGTGGTGGACCTGGTGGCCCGTCGGCGCGGCGGCGGAGGCAGCGATCTGATCACGGCACTGGCCGACATGAGAGATGACGAGGGCGGCCTGTCGCAGAACGACATCATCGCCATGGTGTTCACCATCCTCGCGGGCGGTGGGCCCACCATGGCCTTTGTCATCGCCTTGGCGCTGTGGCGCACGCTGGTCCGTCGTGAGCACATCGACCGCCTCGACGGATCCCCCGGCGGGGCTGCGGCGTACGTCGAGGAACTGCTGCGGTTCGAGTCGCCGGCGATGTACAGCCCGATCCCGCGAGTCGCCGTACGCGACATCGAACTGGGGGGTGAGGTTCTCCCTGCGGGCTCGCGGATTTTTGGGCTGATCACCGGCGCCAACCACGACCCCCGGGCATTCCAGGATCCTGGAGTGTTCGATCCGTCGCGCTTCGATTCCTCATCACGGCGGCGTGGCACTGCCCCCGTGCTGGCCTACGGCACGGGGATCCACCGCTGCGTCGGGGCGCATCTGGCCTCTATGGAGCTCGAGGTGGTCCTCGATGAGATCTACCCGCTCCTGCCGGACCTGTGCTTGGAGGGGCCGGTGACATGGGGACGCACCTCGTACGGTCGTAATGTCACCGCGCTCCCTGTCCGGCTGGGCACCCCGGCTCCGGCCCGGTCGGAGCACCAGCGGCCATGAGGCGGATCCGGATCCCTGGCTGGATGGAGAGAAGTTCATGTCGATGACAGACCAGCACCGCGTACCGAAAGCCATGCGCTCGCGTGTTCCGCTGATCGGCAGCGCCGTTCGCATCCGCCGCGATCCGCTGGGGTTTGTGCAGCGGATCCGCAGTTATGGGGATGTGGCCACCTTCAAGCTGGGCCCGCGCACGGTGTATGTGGTCAACCACCCCGATCTGATCCGCCAGATGCTGGTGACTGATGCGGACAAGTTCCACAAAGGGGTGATGTTCCAAAAGGCGCAGGTTCTGGCCCGCAACGGTCTGTTCACTTCGGAGGGGGACTTCCACGCCCGGCAGCGCCGACTCATCCAGCCGGCAGTCCGCGCCTCCGAGATCGCCGGCTACACCCGGACCATGGTGGACCAGGTCGAGGGGCTGGTGACCGCATGGGCGGACGGGGAAGTGGTCCGGATGGACGAGGTCACCTTCCCACTGGCGCTCGGCATCGTCGGCCGGGTCTTGTTCTCCACGGACCTTGACCCGGAGACCACGGCCGAGGTCCAGGAGTCCCTGCCCGTGTTACTCCGGGGTCTTGGCCAGCGTGCCCTGGCGCCGTTCGACCTGCTGGACCGGTTGCCGACTTCGACCAACCGGGCCTTCGAGCGTGCGCTGCCGCGGTTCCAAGCCGTGATCTACCGGATGATCCGTCAGCACCGGCTCGATCTCGGGCAGCGCCCAGACCTGCTGACATCGCTGTTGCAGGCCGTGGACGCGGACACCGGTGCGGCGATGACGGACGAGCAGGTCTACGACGAGGTCACCAGCATGATCATCGCCGGCAGCGAGACGACGGCGGCTGCGATGTGCTGGGCCGCTTACCTGCTCGCCACCCACCCGGCTGCGCAACGCGCCGTGCAGGACGAGGTCGACGACGTCCTGCGGGGCCGTCCAGTGCAGTATGAGGACCTGGGCCGACTCGAGTACACCCATCGCGTCGTCAAGGAGACCCTGCGCCTTTACCCGACCACCTGGATGCTGATGCGCCGTCCCCTCGTCGACGTCGACCTCGGCGGCTACCGGCTCCCGGCCGATGCGATGGTGCTGTTCTCCATCTTCGCCCTGCACCGCGACCCTGCCCTCTTCCCGGATCCGGAGCGCTTCGACCCGGACCGCTGGCTGCCGGCCCGTGCCGAGACGATCCCGCCCCACGCCTACATGCCCTTCGGCGCCGGCCCGCGAGGGTGTATCGGGGGCCCGTTCTCCCACACCGAGGCGTCCGTGTTCCTCGCCACCCTGGCCCAACAGCACACTCTGGCCCCGGTGTCCGACGAACCGCCCCGGATCGTCACCACACTCATCCCGATGCCGGGGCCCATTCCACTGGCCCTGCGTTCCCGCAAGAAACCGCAGGCGTCGACCTCACCGGAGGCCGTGACCCGATGACACCCTCAACCATTGACGCCACCGTTGAACGGGCACTGGAGTACCTGATAGGACAGCACGAACTGTCCTACCCGGACGCGACACACGTCATGGGCTCCTACTCCACCGCGCAGTTCACCAAGCTCCACCAGCAGCACCAGCCCCTGCCACAGGTGGGGAAGTTCGCCGAGTTCCGCTGCGTGGGCGCCGTCTACCACGTGGCCACCATCACCGAGGCACTCCTGGACGCCGCAGAGGCCGGTTACAAGGAATGCCGGCGATTCGCCGACGAAAACACCGCCTGGCTGCTCTCCCAACGCGACGGCGTCTCCTGGCGGTACTTCCCCGGCTTCGAGCCCCTACCGCACGACGCCGACACCCTGGCCCAAGTCCTGCGCATCCTCATCCGCACCGGCCATGCCGACAACGCCGTCGTGCGAGCCGCCACAGCTCTCGCCGCGCGCAACGCATGGGACGACGGCGTCGTCAACACCTGGCTGCTCGACGCACCTGGCGAACGCGATGCGGCCAACCGGGTCTGGGGCCGAGGCCGGAACGACACCGGCCGCGACCCCGAGGTGGTAGCGAACCTCGCACACGCCACCCACCTGTACGAGCAGCACATCGGGCCCCTACCGCTGAGCCCGCTCGTCGGCCCGGCAACCCGCTGGCTGATCGACCAGCAACAGCCCATGGGCTTCTGGCGGGCATCCTGGTATGTGGGAACCAGCTACAGCACCTACGTCGCCGTACGCCACCTCGCCGCCCTGGACGGACATCAAGAAGAGATCGCCCGAGCCGCACGCTTCCTCGCACAGGCACCCGCGCCCGATCCCCTCAACCGGGCCCTCGCCATGCTGGCCCTGACCGCGGCCGGCGCCGCCGTGTCCTCCGACGACTGCCGGCTGCTGATCGGCAGCCAGTTCCCTGACGGCTCATGGGAGGCCGTGCCCTGGCTCGACAACCACGCCAGAGTGTGGGGGAGCCGCGCGGTCACCACCGCGCTCTGCCTCAAGGCGCTGCTCGCCGTGCGGCGTGACACCGCAAGCGCGAACCACAACGGCAGGATGCCGTGAGCGACACCCCTTTCACCCCCACTACCTTGCCGCTGGGGGCATACATCCTGTCCGGCCGCGTGCCTGACGCGCGTGCGGGCATCGCCCAGGCGCAGGCCGGAGAGGCACTCGGGCTCAGCAACCTGTGGATCTCCGAGAAGTTCGGCACGAAGGATCTCGGCGCCCTCGCAGGCGCACTGGCCGCATGCACCACAAGACCCGGCATCGCCGCAGGAGTCGTCCCTTTTCAGACCCGGCACCCCCTACAGCTGGCCTCACTCGCGGCCACCGTGCAGTCGCTGACCGCAGGCCGCTTCCTGCTCGGGCTCGGGCGTGGCGGCAGCTGGCTGTCCGGACTCGGTGTGCCACCCACCGCCACGGCACGGGTGGTCGTCGACACGGTAACCATGCTGCGCCGCCTGTGGAACGGCGAAGAGGTGACCTATCACGGCCCCGCAGGCGACTTCCCGAGGCTTCAGCTCCGGGAGCTGCCGACCACACCTCCGCCCCGTGTCGTCCTGGCCGGGATCGGTGAGCAGTCCCTGCGACTCGCCGGAGAGCACTTCGACGGTGTGCTCCTGCCGGCGTTCACCACACCGCAGGCAGTCGCACGGATCGCCGCCCGTGTCCGCCAGACCGCGACAGCCTGCGGCCGCAGCCCGAACGCCGTGCGCATCTACGCCACCGTCCTCACCGCGGCCGACCCGACACCTGAGGCCAGGGACATCATCGCGGGTCGCGCGGCAACCTACCTCCAGGCTCCCATCGGCGGAGAACGACTGGTCCGGACCAACGGCTGGGACCTGGACGCGCTTCGACGACTGCGCGGACACCCCCACATCGCCCGGCTCGGCGACACGTACGCCGATGCCGTCCTCGACCCCCTCGACCTCGCCGAGGCCGCCCACCTGATACCCGCAACCTGGCTCAGCGAGTCCACCGCGACCGGGAGCCCCCGTACCTGCGCCGCCCGGCTTCAGGACTACCTCGACGCCGGCGCCGACGAGCTGGTCCTGCACGGCACCACACCCGACCGGCTCGCTCCCGTCATCCACGCCTTCACCGCACTCCGCCCACCATCGCGGCCACAACCCGCCGCGGCAGACACACAGGATCGCCTGGCATGAGCCGTACCGCCCTCGACCAGCTTCCCATCAGCCGTGTGAACAACCCTCCGGATCAATACACCTAAGCGTTGTCCCGTAAATGATCTACGACGTGTTCGTTGACCTGCCTGCTTCTTCGTCAGCCGGCGAGGGTGAGGTTGTGCAGGCGGGCGATGCCGAGCATGGCGTGGTGGACGCCGTCGCCCTTGAGTCGGCACAGTCGTTGTGTGGTCGCGAGTCGGGACGAGAGTGCCGTCAACGATGAGCACGGCGTCACGCCGGAACCGTTTACGTGGCTGCAGTGCCAGCGACGGACCGAGGTGATCGACGATCCGGTCGGCCGCGGACCTGGACACCCCGAACAGCGGCGCCAGTTGGCGCAGGGTCAGGTTGGTCCGCCAGTACGCGGGAACCAGCAGGACTCGGTCCTCCAGAGGCAGGCTCCACGGTCGGCCCTCGCGGACCGGATCGGCGCCTTCGCGCCACAACGCTGTGATCAGCTTGCCGAACTGACGCGGACTCAGCCCGGTGAACGGGGCTGTCCAAGACGGCTCCGACGCCGTGATCACACCAGACTCTGAACGGGGGAGGCTGACTCCCACCTGCGCTGACAGGCACACGGTCTCTCCCGTGACCCCAACCCCATCCCCCTTGGAGGAGACACATGACCAGCGATGTGCCGCACTTCCCGATGACCCGGGCGGCCGGCTGCCCATTCGACCCGCCCCCGGCCGCGATCGCCCAGCAGAAGAAGGCCCCCCTCACCAAGGTTCGGCTGTGGGACGACAGCACCCCCTGGCTGGTGACCCGGCTCGCCGAACAGCGTGCCCTCCTCGACGACCCCCGGATCAGCGCCGACATCAGCAGGCCCGGCTTCCCGCACCTGGTACCGCTTCCTCCCGGTGGCGGGCCCGTGAGTTTCGTAGTGATGGACGGCCCCGAGCACGCCCGTCTGCGCCGCATGGTGACGGCGCCCTTCGCCGCCAAACGAGTGGAAGCGCTGCGACCGGCCGTCCAGCGGATCGTTGACTTGGCTATCGACGCAATGCTGGCTGGACCGAAACCGGTCGACCTGGTCGATGCCTTCGCCCTGCCCGTGCCCTCGCTGGTGATCTCCGAACTGCTCGGAGTTCCCTACAGCGACCACGGCTTCTTCCAGAACAACGCCAAGATCATCGCCACGCTGGACGTCGAGGCCCAGGGGCGTGCCCGGCGCGAGCTGATCGGCTATCTGGACGACCTCATGGGCCAGAAGATCGTCGCCCCAGCCGACGATCTGCTGTCCGACCTGGCCGAACGGGTGAAGGCCGGGGAACTGACCCGTAGTGAAGCGGCGCAGATGGGAGTGATGCTGCTGATCGCGGGCCACGCGACCGCCGAGAACATGATCGCGCTCGGTACGCTCGCCCTGCTCGAACACCCCGCCCAACTGGAACTCCTGCGCGACTCCGACGATCCCAAGCTGCTCGCATCGGCTGTCGAAGAGCTGGTGCGTTACCTCAGTGTCATCCACACCCGCAACCGGATCGCGCTCGAAGACATCGACATCGCCGGGGAACGCATTCGCGCCGGCGACGGGCTGATCTTCGTCTTCGACACCGGCAGCCGCGATCCCGACGCCTTCCCGGAACCCGACCGCCTCGACATCGAGCGCGACTCCCGGCACCACATGGCCTTCGGCTTCGGCGCCCATCGATGCCTGGGCAAGTCGCTGGCCCGGCTGGAACTCCAGGTCGCGTTCAGCACCCTCTTCCGGCGCATCCCGACCCTGCGGCTCGCGGCCGACATCGAGCGGATCCCGTTTCGGCACGACAACCAGGTCTACGGGGTTTACGAACTGCCCATCACCTGGTAATCCGCCCCCAGGGCCCCGGAGTGTTCCGTGATTGTCCGTTTTGATCAGGGGGCGGATCTGGCTGGCATCTTCGCCGAAGGTCACGTCGCGTACCCAGTGCGTAGGGTCGGCCGCATGGCGAGGTGCCTGTTGGGCAGGTCCTTTTCCATGCGGCCTCCCTCCGAACCGGACAGGATAGTTTCCTGATCATCCGGCTCTCCAGTGAGCGGTGAGGCGTCCGTCGACCTGGGATGGGCAAGCATGGTCCAAGGCGCCACAGCGCAGGATGCCGATCCGGGCTGATCATCTCAGCAAAGACGTTCCTTCGGTTGCTACGGAGCGGACGGTTGACCCTGCTCTGGTGGCGGGGCTTCTCGATATCGCCTGTCACTACCGGCGCGCGTACCATGCCGTGCCCGCGTCTCGCCTGCTGCCGGCGGCGGTCGCTCACCTGGAGGAGCAATGCTCAAGACCTGTGGATCGGCCTCGGGAGGGGTGCCTCGCGGAACGCGGAGGGCGTACCTTCCCGAGTGATCGATTGATGGTCACCGAGTAGACCCGCGTTGCACCGCGGGTCGGCAAGGCATGCCCGTGCTCAGCGTAGTCAACGACGAGGGAACCACCGAGACCGGATCCCTGATGGACGACATTGTCCGTGAGGGTGCCCGGCGGATGCTCGCCGCGGCCCTGGAGGCCGAAGTCAACCAGTACATAGCCGAGTTGGCCGGAGAGCGGGACGAGGCCGGTTGCCGTCCGGTGGTCCGCAACGGTCATCATCCCGAACGGAAGGTGACCACCGCTGCCGGGTCGGTCGCGGTGAAGGTGCCTCGCGTGAATGACAAGCGTGTCGACGTGGAGACGGGTGAGCGCAAGCGGTTCTCGTCGAAGATCCTTGCGCCGTGGTGCCGGAAGTCTCCGAAGGTCAGCGAGGTCCTGCCCCTGCTCTACCCTCACGGACTGTCCTCCGGGGATTTCGTGCCCGCGATGGAGCAGTTCCTGGGCTCCTCGACCGGCCTCTCGCCGGCGACGGTGACCCGGTTGACGAAGCAGTGGGTCGAGGACCACACCGCCTTCCAGGCCCGCGACCTGTCGGATTCCGACTACATCTACGTGTGGGCCGGCGGCGTTCACCCCAAGGTCCGCCTCGGCCAGGCCCACTCCTGCGTCCTGGTCCTGATGGGGGTGCGCCCCGACGGCCGCAAGGAACTCGTCGCGCTGGCCGAGGGGCTGCGTGAATCGACCGAGTCGTGGGCGAATCTGCTGCGCGACTGCCGCCGACGCGGCATGCGCGATCCCGAACTCGTCGTCGCACCTGCGCACGACAAACCCCATCGAAAGCACTTTCAGCACCGTGAAGCTGCGGACCAAGGTCACCCGCCGGGCCGGCAGCCCGGTCGCGGCCCTGGCGATGGTGTTCAAGCTCGTCGAGTCCGCCCAGGCCCGCTGGCGCGCGATCACCGCACCTCACCTCGTTGCCCTCGTCCGCAACGGCGCCCGCTTCAAGAACGGTCACCTCGTCGAACGCTCCGAAGCGGGGGCCGCCTGATGACACCGCCGGACGAGCGCCGCTACCCCAAGCTCCTGCGGGTTCCCCGGGTGGCAGACGATGTCTGGCTGTCCCAGCCCGAGGCCGCCCGCCAACTGGCCATCGCTCTCTTTCGCATCGGCGCACTCATCGCCTGCGGCCACCTGACGCCCGCGGAGAACTCGGCCGGGAGGGCGGGCGTCACGATCACAAGCGTGCAGGCAGAGAAGACCTGGCGCGACAGCGCCACATACCGCACAAAAGCCCTTCGCCTTCTCAAGGACACGATCGGCTTCTTCTAACGAACCAGTCCACAGGTCTTGACGATTGCTCACCATGAAACGCGAGACCCTCCAGGGCGCCAAGCGATGGCCCGGAGCCCGGGCCGCCCGGCTTGCGGTCTTCCGCTGGGCGACCCGCTACAACACCCGAAGAAGGCACTCCTGCCTCGGCCAGATCAGTCCGATCACCCACGAACGGCGATCAACTACGTTGACCACCGCCGCATAACAACCGGTGTCCACGATCAAGGATGAAGGCCCCTGGCCGGGCTTCCCCGATACCCACAACAGACGGCGCTCGCCGAGCACTCGCCTGTGGAGAGACGCCGTCCGCTTTCCGAACGTGATCGTTTGGTTCGGGCTGGGTGGGCATGAACTCCGGCCGGCGGCGGGAGAGACGGGGGTGGTTCGTCAGCCCGTGTCACTTGTGGAGGTGGCTGGTGCCGTCGGTTGTTGCTCTGCTGGAGGCCAGTCTTTACGCGGACCGGTCGGCCCGCTATCTTGCAGCAAGTTACAGCAAGGATTTGCTTGCAGGTTGCAGTGCGGCCGGAGCGCTTGCGGCCCCTCCCGGCCGTGAAGGAGCCCCCGTGCGTCCCCCCATCTGTGTCCGTGCCCGAATACGAGGAAAGCTCCGACGTGTGGTGCTCTCCACTGTGGTCGTGTGCGCGGCCCTGGTCGGTCCCGGTGTCCCCGCTGCGGCCGAGACGTCGGCTCCCGTGGTTTCCGGTGCGCGGAACCTGGGAGCGGCCTACGACTCCACCGGGGCGGACATCGGCTTCCGTATCTACTCGTCACGGGCAACCCGGATCGACGTCTACTTGTACGCGTCCGCCTCCGGTAGCCAGGAGCGGGTCAGTTATCCGCTGACCAAGGACCCCACCAGCGGCGTCTGGTCGGTCGCCGTGTCCGTCGCGACGCTGCGCGACCAGTACGGCATCACCGGGGCGGTCTACTACGGCTACCGGGCCTGGGGCCCCAACTGGCCGTACACATCAGCCTGGACGAAGGGGTCGTCCGCCGGATTCGTCTCCGATGTCGACTCCGCCGGCAACCGGTTCAACCCCAACAAGCTTCTGACAGACCCCTACGCGCGGGAACTCAGCCATGACCCTCGCACCCCCGCGGTGAACAGCGAGACCGTCTACGCCTCCGGCCCGCAGTACCGCACCCTCGACAGTGGACCGCAGGCTCCCAAGGGCATCGTGCTGCCCAATGACACCACAGGCACCGGCAGTAAGCCCAGCCGCGCCCTGAAGGACGACATCGTCTACGAAGTCAATGTCCGCGGCCTCACCAAGAACGATGCTTCCGTCCCCTCAGCCGACCGCGGCACCTACAAGGGAGCGGGCCTGAAGGCGGCAAACCTGGCCGCCCTGGGCGTTACGGCGGTCGAGTTCCTGCCTGTGCAGGAGACCCAGAACGACGCCAACGACGTCGACCCGAACAGCACCGCCGGGGATAACTACTGGGGCTATTCGACGCTGAACTACTTCGCACCGGACCGTCGTTACGCATCCGACCGGAGCCCTGGAGGTCCCACGCGCGAGTTCAAGGCGATGGTCAAGGCGTACCACGACGTCGGCATCAAGGTCCTCGTAGATGTTGTCTACAACCACACCGCCGAGGGCGGGCCCTGGAACGCCGCCGACAAGAACACCTACAGCCTGCTGTCCCTCCGGGGTCTGGACAACCCGACGTACTACTCGCTCACATCCGACTGGCAGAACCCGTGGGACAACACGGGCGTCGGCGGCAACTACAACACCTACAATCCCGTCGCCCAGGACCTCATCATGGACTCCCTGGCGCATTGGAAGGACGCCCTCGGCGTCGACGGCTTCCGCTTCGATCTGGCGTCGGTGCTGGGCAACACCTGTCACCACGGCTGCTTCCAATACAGCAAAACCGATCCGAACACAGCGTTGAACCGGATCACTGCGACCATGCCCGCGCGCCCTACTCAGGGCGGCACCGGTACAGACTGGATCGCCGAGCCCTGGGCGATCGGCGCCGGCACCTACCAGGTGGGCAACTTCCCCGCCGGATGGTCCGAATGGAACGGGATATTCCGGGACACCCTGCGCCGCGATCAGAACGCCATGGGCTTCCAGAACGTCACGCCGGCCGAACTCGCCACCCGGTTCGCCGGGTCGTCCGACCTCTATCAGGACGACGGGCGGGCGCCCTGGAACTCCATCAACTTCATGGTCGCCCACGACGGCTTCACTCTTGCCGATCTGTACGCGTGCAACGGCAAGAACAACGGGCAGGCGTGGCCGTACGGTCCCTCCGACGGCGGCTCGGACGACAACATCTCCTGGGACCAGAACGGAAGCGCAGCCGACCAGCGAAAGGCCGCCCGCAACGGCATGGCCTTCCTGATGCTGTCCGCCGGCACGCCCATGATGACCGGCGGCGACGAGCACCTGCGCTCCCTACGGTGCAACAACAACCCCTACAACCTGGACTCGTCGGCCAACTGGCTCAGCACCACGTACACCGGCGACCAGAGCACCTTCCGCACCTTTGCCCAGCGCCTGATCGCCTTCCGCAAGACACACCCTTCGCTGCGCCCGGCCGGTTTCTACAGCGGCTCGGACACCAATGCCAACGGCATGCCCCAGATGAGCTGGTACACCCCTGGCGGCTCCGCCCCCGATGCGGCGTACTGGGATAATCCCTCGAACCACGCGCTCGCGTGGCGCATCGACGGAACCGAATTGGGCGACTCGAGCAGCGCCCTATATGTCGGTTACAACGGCTGGTCCGGTGACGTCGACTTCACCCTCCCGTCCCCAGGGTCGGGCAAGCAGTGGTACCGCGTGACGGACACCTCCGCCTGGGCCGAGGGCCCCGGCCAGGTTGCTTCTCCCGGTGCTGAGGCCGTCATCGGGGGCGCCGGCACCAGCTACCGGCTCGGCGGCCGCGCGCTACTCGTCCTGATCGCGAAATAGCAAGGTTCTTCGCAGGCCAGACGGATTTCCGGTGATCTCCCCGCGGCGCGGGTACGGTCTTCTGAGGGCATGAATTCCTCGGATGACATGGCTGTAGGCGAAGCCGGGCCGCTGTGGTCGTACACCTCCGCCCTCGATGAGCTCTTCCTGCCGTTACGCGTGCCCGACGAGGCTGTCTACCGGCTCAGCGGTGATCCGGACTGGCTGCGTACCTGGACGACAGGCTTGAAGGCGGGCAAGGCCAAGGTCATCGTGACCGTACGCGACCTGGCCCGCGCGCCGAGGTCGTTGTCCGTGCCAGTACGCCGGTTCTCGAGGACAGGGGGCCAGAAGCACCGTCCAGGGCCGGAGTTCCTCGTCTCGACCGGGCGGCAGCACGGTTTCGAGAGCCTGGCCGAGCGGCGCCTGCTGCTGGCCTTGGACTTCGCTGGCGGGGTCCAGGAGGTGCTGTCGCAGCCGTTCCGCCTGCGGTTCGCCCTACTCGACGGCGCGGACTCGCATCCCCGACTTCCTTACGCTGGTGCTGGGGGCGGCCTGGCTACGGGTCGTGCGCCTGGCCGGTCGGATCGGGGAACCAGTCGACAAACGCTGTTCCTAGAGACCAACTAAGCCACGCCGGCACGGGCCCGTTTTTCCACGTCGTGGACGGCGTCCGGGGTGCCTCGGGCGATGGTCTTGCCGTCGGCGGCGGCCGCGCCCCGGCCTTGCGACCTGGCTCCTTCGATGGCGTAGCCTCTGCTGGGCTCTTGATCAGGCATGGAAGAAAAGAGGGTGTGCCATGGTGGCGATACGTTGGGGTGCGGTGGCCCCCCAGGGCTGGCGGCTGGACCTCACGCATCTGACCGACCCCGTGGCGCAGTTCGACGCCATGGTGGGCGTCGCCCGCGAGGCCGAGACACTGGGCTTCGACTCGGTGTGGCTTTACGACCACCTGCAGCCGGTCTCCGGCGCCCAGGAGACCACCTTCGAGTGCTGGACCAGTCTCGCGGCGATGGCACGTGAGACCAGCCGCGTGCGACTGGGACAGCTGGTCACCTGCAACAGCTACCGCAACCCCACGCTGGTGGCGAAGATGGCGGCCACCCTCGACGCGGCCAGCGGCGGACGTGCCTTCCTCGGTTTGGGCGCGGGCTGGGACCAGCGAGAGTACGAGGCATACGGCTATCCCGCGCCCTACCCGTCGACCGGAGAGCGGCTGCGTCGTCTCGGCGAGGCAGCACAGGTGATCACCGCCATGCTGCGCACACCCAAGGCCAGCGTGGAGGGAGAGTTCCACCGGGTACAACAGGCCGTCAACGTGCCCACGGGGGTGCAGAAGCCGCACATTCCGCTGCTCATCGGCGGCAGCGGGGAGAATGTCACCCTGCGGCTCGTCGCCGAGCACGCCGACGCCTGCAACCTCACCGACCACACCGATCCCGGCTTCTACCGCCACAAGCTCGGCGTACTGGCCCAGCACTGCGAGCGCATCGGCCGTGACTACTCCTCGATCCTGAAGACCGCCACCCTTTCCGTGTTCACCGCACCCGACCAGGCCGGTGTGACACGGCTACTGGAACCCCACCTGCACGGCCGCAGCCGCGAGGAACTGGCCGCCGGCAGTGCGGTCGGCACCCCCGACAAGCTCGTCGAGATCTTCGGCGCGCTGATCGAGGCGGGCATCGAGTACTTCATCCTCTACTTCCACGAACCGACCGACCCCGAGCCAATGCGACTCTTCGCCAGCGAAATCATGCCGCGGCTGGCACGATAGCGGCCGTCCCGGCCGATGTCTCGCCGAGTGAGAGATACTGCCGGACGCCTGTGCCGGCGTCGCGTCGACACCGAGGTCGGTCATCGTGGCGAGGCAGGCGTCGCGCAGCCGGTTGTACCAGCCGTCCAGGTAGCGGCCGTTCTCGCGCCGCACCCACGCCTCCACCGGACGCACCTCGTACCCCAGCTCCTGGGCGTAGGCGACGGTCGGCGTCGCGTACCAGGCCGGCCCCTCCGGGGGCTCGCCCTTCGGCGTGAACGGGCTGGGCAGCAGCGCGCCGTCCAGCCCCACCCACTCGTCATCGCCCAGCTCGGCTTCGTCGTCAACATGTAGGACAGCCCTTAGGGCAGTGGCAGAAGATCGGAGAGCCTCCGGTACTGGCTGTGGTGCCGGAGCGGAAGGATCAGCGGGAGGCGGTGCGGATGAAGGCTCCGCTGTTGGCGTATGCCGCGTACTGCGAGCAGGCGGAGGCAATGCGGACGATCGCACGGAGGATCAGCGGATGAGCGTCGCAGAACGGCTGGGAACCGGCGCTTCTTTCAGTGCTGCGCGGCGCGGCCGAAGTGCTCGAGGCCGAGCCAAGGCCGTCACGCAGGGAGACGTGCCCGTCTGCGAACCTGGTGCGGCTGCGGCTGGATGAGGTCTCCCTCACACCTCTCAATCCGCGCTGTAACTTCGGCACGGACGAGGACAAGACCCGGTTCGGCGAGGAGTTGCGTCAAGCGCAGCCGGCCGCGTGCGTGGCCGTGACCCGGGCCGCCTATCTCGCGCTGTGGCCGGACCATGAGGGCAGGCTTTTCGATGCCGGCCACGTCCTGGTCAACGGTGAGCGGTGCTTCCACAGCGCGGTGCATGTCGGTCTGGACGCCCCACCGGGCGAGGCGCCGTCAGGAGGCGAGGGCAAGGACTTGTTGTCCACGGACAACAAGCCGGTCGGCGAGCGAGTGCGGAGTGCAGCGAGGCCACCGGCCCAGCGTCGGCCGGCAGCGCAGGAAGACGACGAGCCCTCCGTTGCCGACGCGGCCAGTGTTCCGACTGACTCAGAGGCCGTGCAACCTCGCCGACTGCCGTACGACGATGCCTTCTACATCGTTCAGCATCTGGCACCTGAAGATGACTGCCGAAGACTTTGCTCGGGGGGCTGGCGTATGGCTCGGGTCCTGCGCGAGCAGCAGCCCGCTGAATACGCGGCGCTGATGCGTGATGACGTCAGGGGCTGGTCTGAAAAGCAGACAGGGGTCCTGTCCTACCTGTCGTGAACCGGAGGACAGGACCCCTGTCGTTGTGGCAGCCTTCTGGATCGGGCCGCCCGGGCTGCGGGCGCCCGCAGCCTGAGCGGGGAACGTCCGAGTGTGCGGGTGTCCGGCCCGCCCGACTGCCTCCTGCGGGTCATGCGGGGGCCCGGATGTCACGCGTCGTCAAGGGGGAGCTGGGCCCGCAGCCCTCGCCTTCTACCGCCCACCGCTCCCGGAAGGATTCGCCCGATGACGGACGAGACGGAAGACCTGACCCGGCACCAGGAGCTTGACCTTCAGCCCCATGTGCCGCACAGCGCGCGCTTCTGGAACTGCCTGCTGGGCGGTAAGGACTATTTCGAGGCCGACCGGCTGCTCGCGGAGCAGATGATGCGGGAGTGGCCGGCGGCGGTCGACATCGCCCGCGCCTCCCGCGCGTTTCTCGGCCGTACGGTCCGTCACCTGGCCGGAGAGGCCGGCGTCCGCCAGTTCCTCGACCTCGGCACGGGGCTGCCGACGGCTGACAACACCCATGAGGTCGCGCAGCGCGTCGCCCCGGACGCGCGGATCGTCTACGTCGACCACGACCCGATCGTCCTCGTACACGCGCGGGCTCTGCTGACCAGCACACCGGAGGGCGCCACCGACTACCTCGACGCCGATCTGACCGACCCTGCCGCGGTGCTGACGCAGGCGGCGCGGACGCTGGACCTGGACCAGCCGGTCGCGCTGATGCTGCTCTCCACCATCGGGCACGTCACCGACCCGGCCGCGGCGGCGAAGCTGGTGGGGACCTACATGGCACGTCTGGCTCCCGGCAGCTACCTGGTCCTGTGCACCACGCTGGACTCGCCGGAGGTCGCGGCGGCGAACGTCAAGTACGCGGCGTCGGGCACGCACCCGTACACGGCGAGCACCGCCGAGGAGATGATGGCTATGGCGGCCGGCCTGACCGTCCCTCCGCCCGGCCTCGGCCCGATCAACCGCTGGTATCCCGAGGGACAGATGGATCCGGACGTGGACCAGTGGGGGTACGTCGCCCGGAAGGAGTGACGCGCTGATCCTCGGCGATGGGGACTGTCGGTCGCATATCAGCAGGCGACGCACACGTAGAAGCCGAGGGGCTCCATGTCGGCGCGAGCGAGGTCGCAGCCGAGACCTGCTCGCTCAAGGGCGCGCGAAAAGTGGCCTTCCTCTCCGGCGTCACGACCCGCCAGTCCGACGTCGAGCCCCTGAGGACCCAGCAGATTCAGGAATCTGCCGATGCTGGTCGCACCTCCGAGCGGGATGAGGGCGACGCTCTCCCCACCCAGGGCGCGGCCGTGACGCGCAGCCGGCGCTTCGAGGGCGACCGGGTCGCTGACCCCTTCCACGAGTACGGCCGTGCGCAAAGCGGTGCTGGCAGCCAGTTCGTGTGCGGCCGCGGCGGCTGCTGGAGCCCCCACCGCCAGCCGCCCACTCGATGACCGCCGGCCGGAACCGCCTTATCGCATCCACAGGCCCTAGTTTCTCAGCCACGGCTGGGCAGGCCGCAACGAGTGCCTCGCGCAGTACCCTTCGCCGGGCGCGCTGCCGCTGCCGGGCAGCGGCTGACTGGCCGGGCCGGTTGGCCAGCAACTCCTCGCCGAGATGGTCGCCCACTGCCGGACGGACTCCTAGGTCTCTGGAGTGTCTGCAAACGAGCGGCGCGAAGGCGTCCCGGCCGAAGCTCGACCCCGTCATGCACCTGATGCGCCGAGGGCGACACCTTGAAGGTCATCCGGCTCGACCGGCTCTCCCGCTCCGTCCTGCACCTGGTGACTCTCGCCGCCGAGCTGCGCGAGCTGATCCTGGCGGATACGAGCGACGCGCTTCCGTCCGCGCAGGCCTGCGGCTGGTCGGGTAACCGAGTGTGGTTAGTGCCGGAAGACGAGGCGCTTGAGGCCTGGTTGCTGGAGGAGGCGGGAGGCCCAGGGCAGTTCCTTGGGACAGACAGTCTCGTGCTCACCGGCCTCTGGACGACTACGAAGGTTCGCCTGAGGGACACAGGGGTTCCGTCGAGTGCGTGACGGGCACCGGTGGCTGGGCTCCTGCCGGGAATTTGCCCGTGTCGTGCCGCGCGAGCAGGCGGCGCACCCGCTCGTCGTGCGCGGGCTTGCCCAGGTGATCAGCTGCGGGCGGGACTGATGGAGGGCACCCGGCGGGGGCTGGACCTGGAACAGGCCGCGCCGGAAATACGGGACGACCAGGGCGAGCCGCTCACCGAACGTCTGCTGTGGGCCAAGGTCAGCGCCTGGCTCCCATCCGTCTGGGGAACGGGTCTGATCGACCTGGAGCTCGACCACGGCTTCTTCAGGCCCGTTCCCGAATACGTCCGGCCCATCCGGGAGCGGTGGTTCGCCGGGCCGCCGGAGATCCTGAGCGCCTGGTCCGGCCTCGACACCCGACTCCGCGGGGCCTGGTTCGATCTCGTTCGAGAGCGGGCCTCGGCGCGCCCACCGGGACCAGCCGGCTGGTCGGGCCTACGGACTCGAAGGCCGGCACATCACCGACGCGCCGGGCCTCTACTGGCGCTCGGCGAGGCGGAGAACGGGCCGGGCGGCTACTTTGGCGGCTGTCTGACCTTGTCCTGGCCGGGGGCGGCATGCACGTCACCCTGGCGTGAGTTGCGGTCCGGCCTCCGGTCAACCGTGGACGGGTGCCCCCGGCCGGGGGGCGGCGCAGCCGGCGTATCTGAACCGCACCCCACCGCCGCGTACCCTGTTCCCCGTGTCAGCCTCACGCCTGCATCGGGTCGCCGTCCTCGTCCTTGAGGGTGCGAAGCCGCTCGATGTCGGCATTCCCGCGCAGGTGTTCACCACCCGCGCGAGCATGCCGTACGAGGTGCGGGTGTGTGGCGCGGCACCTGGTCTCGTGACCGGCGGCGACGGCCTGTCGTACCACGTCGCCCACGGCCTTGACGCGCTTGCCTGGGCCGACATCGTCTTCATCCCCGGCTACCGGTTTCCTGACCGTGACGACCCTCCGCAGGCCGTCGTTGACGCGCTGATCGCCGCCCACGATCTGGGCGCGCGGCTCGCCGCGATCTCGACGGGCGCCTTCGCGCTCGCCGCCACGGGTCTGCTCGACGGCAAGCGCGCCACGACGCACTGGCATTACACGCGGGCGCTCGCGGCGAAGCATCCGCTCGTTGAGGTCGACGAGAACGTTCTGTTCGTCGACGAGGGCAGCGTGCTGACGTCGGCCGGCGCCGCCTCGGGCCTCGACCTGTGTTTGCACATTCTCCGTGGCGACCTCGGGGTGGCCGCGTCGAACCACGCGGCCCGGCGCCTGGTCGCGGCCCCGTACCGCAGTGGCGGTCAGGCGCAGTATGTGCCGCGCAGCGTGCCCGAGCCGCTCGGCGAGCGGTTCGCCGCCACCCGCGAGTGGGCGCTGCACCGGCTCGGCGACCCTCTCACCCTCGAGACGCTCGCCCGGCATGCGGCGGTGTCGCCTCGCACGTTCTCCCGGCGCTTTGTCAAGGACACGGGGTACACCCCGATGCAGTGGGTCATGCGCGCCCGCATCGACGTCGCCCGTGAGCTGCTCGAACGTTCCGAGCGGAGCGTCGAGCAGATCGCTGCCGACGTCGGTCTGGGCACCGGTACGAATCTGCGGCTGCACTTCCGGCACACCCTCGGCACCACGCCGAGTGAGTACCGGCGCACCTTCACCCAGGGCGAGTAGCGCGCGCCCGCTGGCGCGATCCTTTCGAACCATGGCGCTCCCGCCGCCGTCACGCGCGGACGCCGCGCGCGAACCTGGTAGCGACCCGAAAGGACACCACTCATGACTCGTATCGCCATCAACGGATTCGGCCGCATCGGACGCAATGTGCTGCGCGCGCTGCTCGAACGCGACAGCGACCTCGAGGTGGTCGCCGTCAACGACCTCACGGAGCACGCCGTCCTCGCCCGGCTGCTCGCCTACGACACGACGGCCGGCCGGCTCGGCCGCCCGGTGACCGTCGACGGGGATGACCTTGTCGTCGACGGCCGCCGCATCGCGGTGCTCGCCGAACGCGACCCGGTGCGGCTGCCGTGGGCCGAGCTCGGCGTCGACATCGTGCTCGAGGCGACCGGCCGCTTCACCTCGGCCACGGCCGCCCGTGTCCACCTCGACGCGGGCGCGAGGAAGGTGCTCGTCAGCGCACCGTCGGACGGCGCCGATGTCACGCTCGCGTTCGGGGTCAACACCGACGCGTACGACCCGGCCGCACACACGATCATCTCGAACGCCTCGTGCACGACCAACGCGCTCGCGCCGCTGGCCGTGGTCCTCGACCAGCTCGCCGGCATCGAGCACGGCTTCATGACGACGGTCCACGCCTACACGCAGGAGCAGAACCTGCAGGACGGCCCGCACCGCGACGCCCGCCGCGCTCGCGCCGCCGCTGTCAACATCGTGCCGACCACGACGGGCGCCGCCAAGGCGATCGGCCTCGTGCTGCCGAACCTCGACGGCAAGCTGTCGGGCGACTCGATCCGCGTACCGGTTCCGGTGGGCTCGATCGTCGAACTCAACACGACCGTCGCCCGCGAGGTGACGCGCGACGACGTGCTGGCGGCTTACCGCGCCGCGGCGGAGGGGCCGCTCGCCGGCATCCTCGAGTACTCGGACGACCCGCTCGTGTCGTCCGACATCACGGGCAATCCGGCCTCGTCGATCTTCGACTCGGCCCTTACGCGCGTCGACGGCCGCCACGTCAAGGTGGTCGCCTGGTACGACAACGAGTGGGGCTTCTCGAACCGTGTGATCGACACGCTCGAACTCCTCGCCACCGCCTGACCGAACGCCCGGGGGCGGCCCCACCGCCGGAGGCCGCCCCGCCCGATGCGCAGGAAGTCGCCAGTGCTCCAGCCGTCGCCGATCACAACGTGTCGACGTCGATGACGGCCTGGGCGAAGGCCGCGGGGGCTTCCTGCGGCACGTTGTGGCCGATTCCGTTCAAGGTCCGGTGCGCGTACGTGCCCGAGAACTTGTCGCGGTACGAGGAGCCGTTCCCGGGAGGGGTGAAGGGGTCCACCTCGCCGTCGAGGGTGATGGTGGGCACGGTGATGACGGGGCTTTGGGCGAGTTTCTTCTCGAGACTCGCGTACTGGGGGTCACTCTTGATCAGGTCCAGCCGCCACCGGTAGTTGTAGATCACGATGGGCACGTAATCCGGATTGTCGAAGGCTGTCGCGGTGCGGTCGAACGTGGCATCAGTGAAGTTCCAGGTCGGTGAGTTGAACTTCCAGATGAGTTTGGCCAAATCGACTCGGTTTTGTTCGAGGCCCAGTCGGCCGCGTTCGGTAGAAAAGTAATACTGACACCACCATGCCCACTCGGACTTCGGCGGCAACGGTTTCTTGTTGGCTTCCAGATTCGTGATGAGATAGCCGGTTACGGAGACGAGCCCCTTCACGCGCTCCGGCCAGAGCGCCGCGATGATGTCGGCTGTCCGCGATCCCCAGTCGTAACCCGCGAGGATCGCCTTCTCGATCCCCAGGGCGTCCATCAGGGCGATGATGTCGAGCGCGAAAACCGACTGCTCGGCATTCCGCGGTGTGCTGCTCGAAAGAAAGCGTGTAGTGCCATAGCCACGCAGATACGGAACGATGACCCGGTAACCCTTCGCCGCCAGCAAAGGCGCTACCTCGACATAGCTGTGAATGTCGTAGGGCCAGCCGTGCAGCAGAATGACCGCGGGGTCATGGGCGGAGCCCGATTCGACGTATCCGATATCCAGCGTGCCGGCCTTGATCTGCTTCAGCGGGCCGAATGCCGAGTCCCCAGGCTTTCCCTTCCCCGGCTCGTTCGTCGGCGGAGCTGTCGGGCTGCTTCGGTCAGCTGTGGTCGTCGAGCACGCGGAGGCGAGACCGGCCAGGGAAGCCGTGGCCATTCCCGTGCCGACGACCTTGCCGAAGGTCCGTCTGTCGATCATCCGAAACCGTCCCGTGAAGACGTGAAGAGGCGGGCGCCACAGGCACCTCGGGGTGTGTCGATTTCCGACCCCAAGAACCCCTTGTAGCCCCTTGCCCGCCTCACCGCCTCCCGCATCACCGGAAATGGATACGTCAGGCTATTGGCCGAAGGCCTCAGTCGGTGCGGAGGCCGTCGCGCGGCAGCGGCCGCTGGTTCGGGGGCTGCGGCCGCTGCTCTGGAGGGTCAGTGCACGCGGTCGTATGTGTGGTCCGGGGGCTGGGGTGGCCAGGCGAGGGGGTCGTTCTTCTGCCAGATCTGGGTGCATGATCCGGTCTGCGCGCAGGTCGTGGCCCGTTCGCGCCACCCTGCCATGTTCATCAGCCCGGCCTTGTCGCCAGGAGTCCACACGTCGTTCCAACTGGAGACGTCGTCAGCGACGCGTACCGAGGACATCAGTGTGTTGTAGCCGCGGAACGGGGTGTTGTAGTGAGCCAGCCCGAGGATGTGACCGATCTCGTGCATGGTGGGGATGGCCATGGCGTACCGGGACCAGCGGTCGCCGTCGTTGCTGTCGTCCACGAGGCCGGTCCAGACGTCGGAGGCGATGAGACGGATCAGGCCGCCGTTGTAGATCGCTCCTCGGTTGTCCAGCGCGGTGGCGGGGGAGGCGATCCCGGTCGAGTTGATGTTGTCGAAGACGATGGCGATCTCGTTCGCCGGCCGGGTGCCGGGCCAGATGTCACCGTCGTACGGTTCGTATCGAAGCCGTCCGCCGACCCATTTGTTGGTCTCCAGAACCATGGTTGACATGACGTCGTCGAGGCCCTCGACCCAGTGCTCCTCCTTGTTCTTTGTCGTGGAGTCCGTTGCACCGCGGTAGTTGAAGTACAGCTTCACGGTGTAGCTGTCCCGCAGTTCGTAGTACGCGGGATTGGCGAGTCCGCCGACCGGCGCGAGGTTGAAGCCGTACGGGTTGGCGGTGAACGCTCCCGCGCCGGGGTTCACCAGCATCGGACCCGGCTGGTACGGAGTGCGGCCCAGGCTCGGGTCGTAGGGCGGGTCGGCGGCAGCCGGCCCGGCTGCCCCCAGGAGTGTGGCCGCCAGGGCGGCCAGGAGTAAGACGATCGTGCGCAGTCGTCGCCAGGAGACGTCTGAAGTGGCGCTCATTGTTCTCCGTCCGCAGGGGCACGCGGCTCCGCGGGGCGGGCGCGTGCCAGGCAAGAAGAGCAGTGCAGCCGTCGAGCGCAACCACTTTAGGGGTGAAAGCCGTCATTCCGCTCCGGTTCGGCCGATATGCGGTCGCCGGCCAGGCAGACCCCTGGTGGGGAGGAATCCCTTGTGCCGCGGAACCCGGGTCGGGGGTGGTGCGTCACAGGGGTGTCGTGGCCTTCACCTTCACCACACCACCTTCACTCGTCACGTCAGTCCTGGGGGGACTCATGCGTACGAAACCCGCGCGCGCCGTCAATCTGCTCGCCCTGCTCGTCCTGTTCACCGCCGGAACCGGCGTCGTCGCCGGCTGCGACAGCGACAAGGACCGGGAGGCCCGCGCCCGTCAGGTCGCCGACGCTTGGGACGGCTCTCGGGCCGCCGAGGTGTGGGGCCAGGGCTACTACCCGACGGGGGACGCGGTCCAGTTGCCCGAGAACGCCTTCCGCAACGACGCCGACAAGCGCGCCTACACAACCCAGAACTTCGTCCTGCGCGGCGAACTTCCCGCCACCCCGCGGAAGGACGGGCAGGTGAAGTGGGAGAGCGGAGGCTCGCTCGCGTTGCCGCTGATGGGGGCGGAGAAGGCGTACGAGAGTGTGGCCCGCGGCGGCAACGACGGGCCGCATCTCACCGTGACCGGGGCGAAGCTGGGCGAGATGACCGTGGCCACCAGCCGTGGCCCGGCGACCGTCCCGGCCTGGCTGTTCACCCTGGACGGTTACGACACCCCGCTCAAGCGGGTCGCCCTCAGCCCGTCGACGGCCCCCAAGTCGCCGGTCAAGCCCGCCGGGAAGCTGCCCACCGACGAGCTGGCGCCGCTCGGCGGGCTGGTCGAGGTGGCCGGGGACGGCCGGTCCGTCACCGTGGTCGCCACGCACGGATCCTGTGACGACGGCCCCGCCGTGGACGTGCTGGAGACGGGCGGCAGCGTGGTGCTGTCCGCGTCCGTGGTCGGGACGAAGGACGGTCCCTGCACCTCCGACATGCGTGCCGAGGAGGTGACGGTGAAGCTTGACCGGCCGGTCGGCGACCGTGTCCTCCTGGACGCGTTCACCGGCCGCCCGGTGCCGTACGAGGAGCGGAAGGGATCAGCCGGGTGACCGACACCCAGGACGTGCGCCGCGCGCCCGGTGAGTGCACCGGGCGCGCGGCGCGTGCGGTACGGCTGCCAGGACCTAGGAGCTGATGAACCCGACCGCGTCCACGTCGAACGAATTGTCCTGCGGGGACGTGAAGACCAGATACAGCCGGTGGGTGCCCGCGAGCGGCTCGACGGGGACGGACGGGGTGGACCGGTAGGTGTCCCAGCCACCGGTGTTGGGGACGGGGATGGTGGCGAGGAGCGGGCCGTCGGGTGCGTCCGCCCGGAGTTCGATCGCGCCGACGCCGTACGGGGACGACAGCGTGTAGCTGACGCCGCCGATGCCCTCGACGCTCATCGGGTCGAAGGCGATCCAGTCGCCGTCGCTGACGTCGCCGATGCGCTCGCCGTTCTCGGCGCCGGCCTGCGCGACCACACGCGTGCCGGACTGCGCGTCGTAGTACTCGGCCTGCTTGTGCTCGGGCTGCAGGACGGCGCGGCCGTAGCCGGTGAGAGCGGAGGTTCCCGTGGCGCCCCCGTCCGTGTACTTCGCGTTGAGTACGTACGTGAGGTCCGCGCCCTCGGGGTGGCCGCCCAGGTCGCCGGTGTCGACGGTGCCCTCGCAGCCCGGGAGGTCGGTGGTCGGGTGCTCGTGGTCGTCGTGGCCGAGGGCCGGGTTGACGGTGACCTTGGAGCAGTCGACCGGCCCGTCCTCCGGATCGGTGACCGTGACCTTGTAGGGAATCGTGTCGCCGAACGTGATGAGCTTGCCGTTGACCGGGAAGTCGATGGTCACCTTCGGCGCGGTGTTGCCCGCGGTGACCGGGATGTTGGCGTAGCCCGACTTGCCGGTGGAGTCGGTCACCTTGAGCTGGGTGGTGAAGTCCCCCGCGGTGGTGTACGCGTGGGTGGGGGCCGCCTCGGTGGAGTCGTACGTACCGTCGCCGTCGAAGTCCCAGGCGTAGGACAGCGCGTCGCCGTCCGGGTCGGTGCTGCCCTCGCTGGAGAAGGCGACTTCGAGCGGCAGGGGCCCGTTCGTGGCGGAGGCCGTGGCCTTGGCGACCGGGATGCGCTGCCCCTGGGCGTAGTCGACGCGGTACAGGCCCGAGTCGTTGTTGCCGCCGCCGAAGGAACTGCCCCATTCGAGGACGTACAGCGAGCCGTCGGGGCCGAAGGTCATGTCCATCGGTTTGTTGAACCGCACCGAGGACAGGAAGTCGTTGATCTTGAGGAGCTTCGAGTCCGTGTCGAACCGGACCTCCTTGACGTAGTTGCGCGCCCACTCGTAGAAGAAGCCGGCTCCCTCGAAGTAGGCGGGGAACTTCGTGGTGGAGGGGTTCTCGCTGTCGTAGCGGTAGACCGGGCCGCTCATCGGGGCTGAGCCGCCGGAGCCCATCTCGGGGAACTCCTCGGAGGTGTCGTACCCGTACCAGATCTCCGGCTGTGTGAGTGCCGGCAGGTCGGTGAGCCCGGTGTTGTTGGGCGAGGGGTTCGTCGGGTTCGCGCAGTCGAACTTGGCGCCGACTTCCTTGGTGTCCGGGTTGTACGGGGCGTACGCCTGGTTGTTGCCGTGGCAGAACGGCCAGCCGAAGTTGCCCGGCTTCTTGATGACGTTGTACTCGACGAGGCCCTCCGGCCCCCTGTCGGTGGCGGGGGCTCCGCGGTCGGGGCCGTAGTCGGACACGTGGACGTATCCGGTCTTGGGGTCGACGGTGAAGCGGAACGGGTTGCGGAAGCCCATCGCGTAGATCTCGGGGCGGGTCTTCTCGGTGCCCGGCGTGAAGAGGTTGCCCTCGGGGATGGTGTAGCCGCCGTCCGTGGTGGGCTTGATGCGCAGGATCTTGCCGCGCAGGTCGTTGGTGTTGCCCGCGGTACGTGCGGCGTCGAGCATCTCCTTGCCCGCACGCCAGTCGATCGGCGCGTACCCCTGCCAGTCGGGGTCGAGGTTGGGCGGCACATCGTCGCCGACCCCGAGATAAAGGGTGCCGTCCGGGCCGAACTCGACGGCGCCGCCGGTGTGTCCGGGTTCGGGGAAGGTGCGGTCCCGGTAGGCGGGGACGTCAAGGAGCTTCTTCTCGCTGGCCGGGTCGAGTGTGCCGCCGTTGATGGTGAAGCGGGAGAGACGGTTGACGTCGTTCGTGGCTCCGGCGGGGGAGTGGTACAGGTAGATCCAGCCGTTCGTGCCGAAGTCCGGGTCCAGCTCCATGCCGATCAGGCCGTCCTCGCCGCCGGTGTAGACGTCGAGCTTGCCCGCGGTGACGGTGGAGTGGGCCTCCGGGTCGAAGATCTTCACTTCGCCGCTGCGCTGGACGTAGAAGACGCGGCCGTCCTTGGCGACGTCGAGTTCCATCGGGTCGGCGGTGTTGTCGTCGAGGGTGACCTTCTCGTAGCCGCTCCAGACGGTGCCGCCGCAGTCGCCCGCCTCGTTGCCCGCGGCCCACTTCAGTCCGCCGATGACATGGTCCCGGAAGAAAGCCTCGCTGTAGGCCGGGGTGTCGTGCCCCATCGCGGTGGCCCAGACCTTGCCGCCCTGGGTGCTGCGGCACCAGGAGATGGGGTGGTCGGCGCCCATCGCGGAGCCGCCCGGGTTGTACGTCGTCTCGTCCGCGGTGACCAGGACGTGCACATCGCCGCGGGGATTGCGGTCGAAGTTGTACCACTCCTCCGGGCGCTCCCAGCGCTCGGGCAGGCCCTTGGTGGAGGGGTGGACGCGGTCGGCGACCTTGGCTGTTCCCTGGAGCACGCCGGGTGAGTGGGCCGGCATGTGGACGCCGCCGTTGATGGTCTCGTCCCACCACGGGAACTGTTCCTCGACGCCCATGTCGAGCGTGTTGTGAAGGGCGACGACGCCCTTCCCACTGCGTACGTACGTCTCCATCGCGTCGCGCTGCGCGTCGGTGTCCCAGACCATGCCGGAGTTCTGCAGCATGATGACGGCATCGAAGTCTTTCAGCGTCTCGTCGTCGAAGACGGCCGGGTCGGCGCTCTGGACGATCTCGAAGTTGTTCTCGGCCGCCTCTTCCTCGAACATCTTGATGCCCGCGGGGATGGAATCGTGGACGTAACCCACGGCGCGGGTGAAGAGCAGGGCACGGAAGGCGGGTTCGGCACTGTCGGCACTGGCGGCGCCGGCGGGAAGCGCGGCGAGCCCGAGCAGTAACGCGCTCGCCGAGGCGACGACCGCCCTTCTTATACCGCGAGCATGACGGCTCATTACCGGTCCTCTCTGGGGGGAGTTCGGTGCGCGGGTGCGGTACCGATCAGGGGGTGTCGAGAGCCTGGCGGAGGAAGGCGAGGCCCTCGGTGGCGATCCCGTCCTGAGTGGGGGCGAGGGGGCGCCAGACGGACGCGGCGACAGCGATCGTGTTGTTGTGCGCGGTGAACGACTCGATGCACAGAGCGCCCCGGTAGCCGCTCCCGTCCAGCGCGGCGAGAAACCCGGCCCAGTCGAGATGGTCGGCACCGGGAGTGCCGCGGTCGTTGGCACACACCTGGACGTGGACGATGCGGGAGCCGGCCTCGCGGACGGCACCGGGCAGACCGCGCTCCTCGATGTTCTGGTGGTAGGTGTCGAGAGCGACCCCGATGACCGAGGCGTCGAGGCCCTCCAGGGCCGTGAGGGTCTGGCCCACGGTGTTGAGCAGACCGGTCTCGTACCGGTTGAGCGGCTCGACCCCGATCCGTACCCCCGCGGCGCGTGCGTGGTCGACCACGGGCGCGATGTTCTCCCTGAACTCCGCGCAGGCGGTGGCCCGTTCTGCGGGGTTCATACGCCAGGTGCGTCCGACAGCGGTGTACACCGGGCCGGCGACGACGGGGGCCGCCACCGCGTGGGCCGCGTCGACGCACCGCAGCAGATAGTCCTGGGTGGCCCGCACGGTGCCCGGCTCTGTCCGTACGAGATTCCGGTCGGGCGGCATGACCGCGATCACGGCCGCCGGGGCGAGCCCGGTCGCGTCCAGCAACCTGGCGGTGGCCGCAGGATCCCAGTCCCCGGTCTGCTCCAGCGGCAGTTCGACGCAGTCGAAACCCCAGCCGGCCAGTTTCGGAAGGACCTCGGCCAGGGCGGCGCCGTCGACGGGGGAGTGCCAGATCCACGGATTGGCGCCGAGCGGGAACCGTGTCATCCTTTGCCTCCCCAGTCCTCGGGGAACCCGGGCAGATCCGCGCAGCCGCACATCGCGTAGTGCAGGGGCGGCATGCCCGGCCTGAGGTACTCGTCGAGGTTGTCCTCGGTGACGGAGGGCTGCGGGAGCTTCCACTCCTTGGGGACCTGCTGCCCCTGAAGGATCCTCAGAGCGGCTATGACCGGGGTGCGCCACTGGAAGGTCGGGTACGTCGGGGCGATGGCGGTGAGCTTCTTCTCCTTCCACGCCTGCAGGAAGTCCTGCTGGTCCTCACCGGTGAGGGGCGGTACGTCCTGACCCGCGTCCTCGAACGCCTCCACCGCGGCCACGGCGGTCGCGCCGGAGTCCATCCATACGCCGTCGAGGCTGCCGTGCCGGGTCAGCGCGTCGGTGACGACCGACTTGGTCTTGGCCGGGTCACCGTCGGTGAACTTCACGTCGACGACGTCGAGTTCGCTCTTGTCGAAGGCGACCGCCGCTGCCGACCAGCGGGTCTCGAGCACGTCCACACCGGGCGAGATGCGCAGGGCGAGGATCTTGCCCCCGGGCTTGACCTTCTCGACGAGGAAGTCGGCGGCGACCGCCCCGTATCCGTAGCCTCCGACCGGGTTGATGAACGTGACCGCGCAGTCCGTCTCCACCCCGCGGTCGAAGACGATGACCGGCACCTCGGCGCAGGCCTGCTCGACGGCGGGGGTGAGGGTGGCGGTGGTGTTCGGGGAGACGATCAGGGCGTCGCAGCCCTTGCCGGTGAGCTCCTGTATGTCGGAGATCTGCTTGTCGTCCTTGCCCTGGGCGTCGAGGACGGTGAAGTCGGTGATCTCCTTGTGCAGTCCGACCTCCGCCTTCATGTTCTTCAGGCCGACCTGGCGCCAGGGGTTGAAGACACCGGCGTTGGAGAAGCAGAGGTGGACATCGCCGGCCGTCTCCTTCCTGTACCGCGCGGTGTCGGTGAGCTCGGGGCTGAGCATCTGTTCCCACGGCTTGCCCGCGGGGCCCTGCGGCTGCTCCTTCGCGAGGGCCAACTGACGCTCGTACTCGCCCTGTTCGAAGAACGTGGACTGCTTGCCGGTGCCCGTTCCGTTCCCCGTCGCCGAGGCGCTGCCGGGGGCGCCCGGCGAGTCCGGTGGCGTGTCGCTCGTACAGGACGCGAGGAGACCCGCCGCGAGCAGGGCGGCGGCCGAGGTGAGGGCGCGGCCGCGGAGCGGGCTTCTGCGCAGGGGGCGGATCGCTGTCATAAGGGTTGTCCTCCCGAGGGGTTGGTACGTCGGCGGCGCAGCCGGGACCAGTCGGCGGCTCCCAGGCCGACGGCGGCAATGACGATGCATCCTTGGACGGTGGACTCCAGCGCGCCGGAGACGCCCTGGAGGTTGAGCAGGGTGAACAGCGCCTGCAGCGAGAAGGCGCCGGCCATGGCGGCGACGACGGAGCCCCGCCCGCCGCCGAGCACCACGCCGCCGAGGACCACGGCCGTGATGGCCTCGAACTCGTAGCCCCTGCCCGCCTGGGCGGAGACGCCCGAGAAGCCGCCGACCAGGACGGCGGCGAGCGCCGCGGCGGTCCCGGAGAGGACGAAGGCGATGGTCCGGGACCGGGCGACCCGCACCCCGGCGAGGGCCGCGGCGCGTTCGCTGTCGCCGGTGGCGACGAGCGTACGGCCGAAGTCCGAGCGCATCAGCAGTACGGCGGCGGCGCCGGCCACGAGGCAGACGATCACCGCCGACGGCAGCCAGCCGAACGCGGCGCCGCGCCCGAGCTGGCGGAAGGCGGCCGGCAGGGCGCCCTGCGGGGAGCCGCCGGTCCAGAAGAAGACCGCGCCTTCGAGGATCAGCATCATGCCGAGGGTGGTGATGAACGACGGCACCCGCAGGGCCGTGGTGATGAGCCCGTTGACGAGTCCGGCCACCCCGCCCGCGACGAGCAGCACGGCGGTGACGAGCGGCCAGGGGGCGTCGGGGAACGAGCCGTACAGCTCGGCGGCTACCACGACACCCGCGGTCACGATCGCCCCTACGGAGAGGTCGAACTCGCCGCAGACGATGACCAGATACTGGCCGGCGGCGAGGATCACGAGGGGCGCGGCGCGTTTGACGAAGGAGAGGAAGCGGTCGGGTTCGTAGAATCCCGGATCGGTGAGGGCCAGCGCGGCGAGCAGCACGGCGAGCAGGACATACACGGGGGCGCCGGTGCCCAGCGCCCGTACGACGCGCTTGCCGCGGGTGACGGTTGCCGTGGTCATACGGTCGGCCTTCCCTTCGGTCATGCGGTCGGCCTCGCCTTCGCGGCACGGCGGGGCCTGGCGTAGACGGCGACGGCCGCGATGATGACGACCCCGCGGACCACGTTCTTGAAGAACGGGTCGACGGCGAGCTGGTTGAAGACGCTGTCCAGGACGGCGAGGACCAGGACACCGCCGAGCGTCCCCGCCACTCCGCCACGGCCGCCGGCCAGCGCGGTGCCACCGAGGACCACCGCGGCGATCGACTCGAGGTCGTAGCGGGCCTCCGTACCCGCCCAGGGCGCTCCCGCGCCGAGCCGCGCCGCGAGGAAGAGCGCGGCCGCACCGACACACAGGGAGCAGATGATGTGCGCGATGACGACGGTACGGCGGGTGCGGACGCCCGAGAGCCGGGCGGCGTGTTCGTCGCCGCCGGTCGCGTACATGTGATGGCCCAGGCGGGTACGGCGGGTCAGGAACCACACCGCGCCGGCCACCGCCGCGAGGAGGAACACCGAGACGGGGACCGGGCCGATACGGTCGTAGCCGAGGTGCTGGAAGGAGGCCGGTACCTTCCCGGCGGGGCCGGTGTAGTTGTCCTCGATCCAGCCGCGCAGGATGAACGCCGTCCCCAGCGTCGCGATGAACGCGTTGACCTTGAGGCCGGTGACGACCAGTCCGTTGGCGAGCCCGACCGCGGCCGACAGCGCGAGGACGGCGATCACGGCCGTCACGACGCCGCCGCTCGCCATGGTCTCGGCGGCGACGAGTGTGCCGAGGCTGATGAGGTAGGCGACCGACAGGTCCAGGGAGCCGGTGAGGATGACGGCGGACTGGCCGACGGCGACGAGGCCGAGCGCGACACTGTTCTGCAGGATCGTGACCACGTTGGTGGCGGTGAGGAAGTCCCCGCCGCGGGCGGCGACCACGATCCAGCCGAGGACGGTGACGGTCAGCGCCGCGAGCCAGACACCGACGACGGGGTCGCCGAGCCGGACCCCGTGGAGGCGGACGCCGGCTCGGGGCGGCGCGAGCGGCCGGGGTCCGGTCGCGGTCACGCGACGGCCTCCCGTCCGCCCCGGCGGCCGCTGGTGGCGAGTCGCATGATGCTCTCCTCCTGCGCGCCGGCGGGTAACTCGCCCACGAGGCGGCCCTCGGACATCACGAGGAGCCGGTCGCTCATGCCGATCAGCTCGGGCAGTTCCGAGGAGATGATCAGTACGGCGAGCCCTTCACGGGCGAGTTCACGTACGAGGGTGTGGATGGCGGCCTTGGCGCCGACGTCGACACCGCGGGTCGGCTCGTCGAACAGGAGTACGCGGGGCCGGGCCGCGAGCCACTTGGCGATGACGACCTTCTGCTGGTTGCCGCCCGAGAGGTACAGCGCCTGCTGGTCCTCGCCGCGCGCCTGGAGGCGCACGCGATCGAGGAGCGCCGTGATCTCCCTGCCCGTCGGCGGTCCGCCGCGCGGGGCGACGGCCCGCGTGACGAGCAGCGCGTTGTCCCGTACGGACTGGTGCAGCGCGAGGCCCTCCGTCTTGCGGTCCTCGGTGACCAGCGCGATGCCGGCGCGGATGGCGGTGCGCGGGCGGCGGGGCCGCAGCGGCCTGCCGCCGACGGTCATGCCGCCCGTGGTGAAGGGGGCCGCACCGAACAGGGCGCGCGCGAGGGACGTCCGCCCGGATCCCTGGAGTCCTGCCACGCCGACGACCTCTCCCGCACGCAGGGTCAGGTCGATGCCACGGAGGCGGGCATTGCCGCCGCCGGTGACCGTGAGCCGCTCCGCTCCGATCTCCTCCGGGCGGGCGCGCGGCGGGTAGTAGGCGGTCAGCTCCCGCCCCACCATGCCCCGGACCACCTGGTCGGCGTCGGTTTCGGCGGTGCGCAGGGTGCTGACGCGGCGGCCGTCCTTGAGGACGGTGATGCGCTGCGAGAGGTCGAAGACCTCCGGCAGGCGGTGGGAGATGTAGAGAATCCCGAGGCCGCGCGCGGTGAGCCGGCGCACGAGCGCCGCGAGGAGTTCGCTCTCATGGCCGGCCAGGGGCGCGGTGGGTTCGTCCATGACGAGGACCCGGACGTCGGAGGCGAGAGCCTTGGCGATCTCGACGGTCTGCTGCCGCGCCACGGAGAGGTCCCTGACCAGGGTGCGCGGGGTGATGCCGGTCTCGTCGATCCCGTCCAGGAGTTCACCGGTGCGGCGCTCCATGGCTGTGCGGTTCACGAGTCCGCAGCGGACCGGTTCACGGCCGAGGAAGACGTTCTCGGCGACCGTGCGGTGGGGAAGGAGCGCGAACTCCTGGTGGATGATGCCGATTCCGGCGGCCTGAGCCTGCGCCGGGTGGGTGAAGGCGTGCGCTGTGCCGTCGAGCGTGATGGTGCCGGTATCGGGGACGTACTCGCCGGCGAGGATCTTCATCAGGGTGGACTTGCCGGCGCCGTTCTCGCCCACCAGGGCATGGACTTCACCCCGTTCGAGGTCGAGCCCCACGTCGTGGAGCACCCGCACCCCCAGGAAGCTCTTGGACACGCCTTGCATCGTCAGCATCGGCCAACTCCTCGGTCAGCGGTCTGCAGTGCAGAGTCGTGACTGGCCTTTGACCTGTCAAGGGTCCAAGAGGGCACGTATATAAGGGAGTTGACGGGAACTTGCGTCGACCGGCGAACTTAGAACGCCTTGTGAGCAGCGAAAGTCGTACCTAGGGTGACTGTCATGCCTGCGCCGTCGGATCACAGCGGTTCCGCCACCCATTCGCCCGGCGAGGTGCTGGCGCTGATCAGTTCAGGAGCGGTGACGACGCGCGCGGACATCGCGCGGATCACCGGACTGGCCCGCTCCACGGTCTCCCAGCGGGTGGACACCCTGATCGCGCACGGCCTGGTCGACGAATCGGCTCCCGCCCCCGGCGACTCGACCGGAGGCCGCCCGCCGCGCCGGCTCCAACTGCGCACCGCCGAGCACCTGGTGGCCGGCGTCGACCTCGGCGCCTCGCACTGCGCGGTGGCGCTGACGGACATCGGGGGAGCGGTGCTGGCCACGCACAAGGAGCCGCTGTCGATCGCGGACGGGCCGGAATCGGTCCTGCGCCGGGTGGAGCGGGCACTGCAGGCGTTGCTGAAGGAGACGGGACGGGATCCACGGACGCTGCGTTCGATCGGGGTCGGGGTGCCGGGACCTGTCGAGTTCTCGACCGGCCGCCCCATCGATCCGCCGATCATGCCGGGCTGGCACCAGTATCCGATCCCGGACTTCTTCGCCTCGCGCTTCGGGGTGCGGGCGCTGGTCGACAACGACGTGAACGTGATGGCGCTGGCCGAGCAGCGTCGGGCGTTTCCCGACACCCGCTACCTCCTCTACATCAAGGTCGGTACGGGCATCGGCTGCGGCATCGTGGCCGACGGCCGGCTCCACCGCGGCGCTCAGGGCAGCGCCGGCGACATCGGACACATCCAGGTCGGGGACCAGGCGGAGTCGTGCCGGTGCGGCAACACCGGCTGCCTGGAGGCGGTGGCGGGCGGTGCGGCGCTCGCGGCGAAACTGGCCGGTCTGGGGCTGGACGCGGCCTCGGGCAGCGACGTGGTGCGGCTGGTGGCCTCCGGCAACCGGGACGCCGTACGGATGGTGCGTGAGGCGGGCCGGGCGGTCGGCGAGGTCCTGGCGGGTCTGGTGAACTTCTTCAATCCGGACACAGTGGTGCTCGGCGGCGCCCTGGCCGCCGTGCACGACCAACTCCTCGCCGGGGTACGGGAGGCGGTGTACCGGCGCTCGCATCCGCTGGCCACCCGGGTGCTGCGGATCGAGCCGAGCCGTACGGGCGAGAACGCCGCGGTCATCGGGGCGGGGATTCTCGCGACCGAGCACGCCCTGTCACCCTCCCAGGTGGACCGCCGGCTGGCGCGGGCGACGGCCTGATCCGGTCAGGAGGCCGGAGGCGACCGCCCTGCGACGGGCAGGCGCGGTGGGTCCTCGGGGGCCCGGCGGAGATCTCGGAAGACCTGCCGCCGGGCCCGGGACCGCGCCGTACCCCGTCCCCACGGGTCTGGCGCGGCGGGGCCGGTCTCCGCTCGTGGCGGCCCCGGTCTGCGTGGGCCGCGGCGGTCGGTGCCGGGGCCTCGGCGCGGGAACGCGGTCAGCCGGAGGTGCGGTACCTGAGGCCGTGCGAGGCGGCGGTGACCGCGCCAAGGACCGCGGTGATGCCGGCGATGACGAAGCAGAGCACGTAGGCGTCCACCGTCGGTACGGACGTGTTCTGGATGACGTTGGCGGTGAGGATGGACGCCGTCGCCGCGCTGGCCACGCTGCCGCCGACGGTGCGGACGAGGGAGTTGATACCGCTGGCGATTCCGCTCTGCTCCATCGGAACGTGCTGTACGGCGAGGGTGCCCAGCGCCGCGTACGCGATGCCGAAGCCGACGCCCTGGATGGCGCTGAAGATCATGACGTCCGCGGCGCTGCCGTGGTTGAGAGCCAGCCAGACGTAGCTGAGTCCGCCGATGGACGAGCCGATGGCCAGGGTCCACGCCGCGCCGAGCCGGGCCTCGAACCGTCCGGCCAGCGCGGAGAAAAGAAGCATGGTCACCGTGCTGGGCAGCATGTACAGGCCGACGTCCAGCACCGAGCCGCTCAGCCCGTAGCCGACCTTGTCCTCAGGCGTCTGGATGAAGTTGGAGACGAGGGTGAAGCCGGCGAACATCGCGAAGCCGAGCAGCAGGGAGGCCACGTTCGCCTGGAGCGACCTGGGCCCCACCAGCAGGCCCATCCGGACCAGCGGGTCGCGGGAGCGCAGCTGAAGGAAGACCCAGAGCGGGAGCAGGACGGCGATTCCTACGAAAAGGCCGATGATCCGTGTGTCGGTCCAGCCCCACGCGTTGCCCTGGCTGATGGCCAGCAGCAGCATGACCAGCCAGGCGGCCAGGGTGGCGGCGCCGAGCAGGTCGGGCCGGCCGCCGGTGCGCTTGCCCGCCTCCGTGGTGAACATGACGACGAACACCAGGCCGATCCCGGCCATCGCGGCGGAGATCCAGAACACCGGGTGGTGGCTGTCGGTGTTGTCGGCGACGACGCCGGTGACGAGCATGCCGAAGGCGCCGCCCACGCCCAGGGTGGCACTGACGACACCGATCGCCGAGGTGACCTTCTCGCGCGGGAAGGTGTCCCGGATCATGCCGATGGCCAGCGGGATCACCGCCGCGGCCGCGCCCTGGAGCGCGCGGCCCGCGATCATCATGCTGAGTGAGTCGGAGAGCGCGCAGACCACCGAGCCGACGATGAGCAACGCCATCGTCAGTGTGATCATCTTTTTCTTGCCGTACATGTCGCCGAACCGGGACAGCAGCGGGGTGGCGACCGCTCCGGCCAGCAGTGTCGCGGTGAACACCCAGGCGACCGAGGACACCGACGTGTCGAAGGTCTGCATCAGCCGGGGCAGCAGCGGCAGGACGAGCGTCTGCTGGAGGGATACGACCAGTCCGGCGACGCCCAGGGCGACCAGCGTGAGGCCCGGTCTGGGCGTCGCTGTGGGTGAACCGGTCGCGTCCCGCTCGGCCACCGTCGTGGTGGTGTCTGTCATGAGAGAACTCCTGCGGTGCTGGAAGAGAGGTCCGGCCCGGTCCGAGCGCGGCGGGACGGCGATTTGCTTGAGTCAGGCAAGCATGTGCGAGTTGATTGAGTCAATCAAGTGAATGTAAAATTGGTTGACTTACGCAAGTAGATGTTAAGGTGCATACATGCCCACTCCACCGCCGGCGGTTACCCCGGGTTCGACCGACGTGATCGAGATCGAGCGGGCGCTGAGCCGCATCGCCTATCTGTCCAGCCGCGTCCGGCAGCACGACCGCCTCATGACCCAGGCCGGAGTGTCACTGGACCGTGCGGCCGTGGCGTTGCTGCGGCGGATCGCCGATTCCGAACCCCTGCGCCCCAGTGCGCTGGCGGCGCGGTTGGCCGTCGAGGCGTCCCATATCACCCGGCAGGTGCAGCAGCTGGAGCGGTCGGGGTACGTGACCCGCGTCCCGGACCCGGACGACCGCCGCGCGCAGCGCATCGAGCTCACCCCGGCCGGGCAGGAGGTGGTCGACCGCATCCGCGAGGCGAGCTGCCAGGGAATGCGGGCGGCCCTGGCGGCCTGGTCGCCGCAGGACCTCCAGCAACTCGCCACCCTGTTCCATCGCATGGTCGACGACTTCCTCGGCTACGCCGAAGCCAAGGCCGGCGCCGCCCAGGAACAGGAAGAGGACGCCCAGCCGCGGCGCCCCGCCTGACACCCACGGCTCCGGGTGCCCGAGGTCTCGGCTCTGCCGTTCGGACGTGAAGTGTGAGCCTTACGCGACGTGGTCCTTCGATGTACGGGATGTGCGGGGTGTACGAGATGCGCGGGAGCATCGGCGAGAAACCGTCGGCGGTTCGTGGGGCCGGTCAGCACGTCCTGCTCGTCGTCGGGGACCAGGGAATCGCCGAACTGCTCTCGACCACCATGGAACTGGCGGGTTATCGGGTCGGAACGGCGCGCACCGGTACGGAGGGCCTTGCCCGGATCGCGGGACACCGCTTCGACCTGGTGGTCCTCGACGCGACGCTGCCGGACCTGAACGCTCTCGCCCGCGGGCGCCGCCCCGACGCCGACCGGCCGCCGGTGCTCTTCCTGACCGTGTGCGAGTACCTGGACAACCTCGTTCCCGAACTGGGGCCCGGCCAGGAGGACTACGTCACCATGCCGTTCCGGATCGCCGAGGTCCTGGCCAGGGCGAAGGTGTTATTGCGCGGCCGTGGCCGCGGCCCGGTGCGGCGGGGGCCCTGCTACGGCGACCTCGTCCTGAATGACGACATCTGCCAGGCGTGGCGCGGGGCGCGGGCGCTCGATCTCACTCCCGCGGAGTACCGGCTGCTGCGTCATCTGCTGGTCAACGCTGACCAGGTCCTCTCGAAGGAACAGATCTGCCGCCACGTCTGGGGCGACGGCCGTGCCGACAACGCCATCGAGAAGCTCGTCTCCCGCCTCCGGCGCAAGGTCGACCGCGAGGAACCGCCGCTGATCCATACCCGCAGGGGTTTCGGCTACCGGCTCGGCCGCTGACCGGTCCGGTCGCCGACCGGCCCGCGCGTTGGTGGACCTGGGTATCACCGACGCCGTATCGCGCGTGTGATCGTCGTCACGTCAGCTTGTTGTCAGGTATCCGGCCGGATGGTGTCAGTCCGCTCCGGTTGTATCGGTGTCCAGGCACGGAGGCCTCCGGCCCCCTTCCCCGTTCTCCGTTCCGGCGGAGTCCCCACCGAGGAGTGATATGGCCGAGACACCGGCAGGTACGGCGGACGGCGCGGACCCGGAGGCGCCCGGATTCGACCCGGCCGCCCTGCGCGAGCGGTACCGGGCCGAGCGCGACCGCCGGATCCGCCCCGACGGCAGCAAGCAGTACCGCCGTACCACCGGAGAGTTCGGCTACTACGTCGACGACCCGTACGCGGAGCCAGTGCCCGACCGGGAGCCCCTCGACGACCGGGTCGAGGTGGCGATCATCGGTGGCGGATTCGGTGGCCTGGTCGCCGGCGCCCGGCTGCGTCAGGCGGGTGTGCGGGACATCCGGGTGATCGAGAAGGCCGGGGACTTCGGCGGAACCTGGTACTGGAACCGGTATCCGGGGATCCACTGTGACATCGAGTCGTACATCTATCTGCCGCTGCTCGAAGAGGTCGGCCATGTGCCGAGGATGAAGTACGCGCCGGGCGAGGAGATCAGGCAGCACGCGCGGGCGATCGGGCGGCAGTTCGATCTCTACCGTGACGTCTGCTTCCGGACGGAGGTGACCGAACTCCGCTGGGACGAGACCGCGTGCGAGTGGACCCTCCGCACCGACCGCGGCGACCGTATGAGGGCGCGCTACGTGGTGGTCTCCAGCGGGCCGTTCAGCCGGCCGAAGCTCCCCGGCATCCCGGGCATCGAGACCTTCCGCGGGCACACGTTCCACACGAGCCGCTGGGACTACGAGTACACCGGCGGTGACCCGGACGGCGGTCTGCACAAGCTCGCGGACAAGCGTGTCGCCGTCGTCGGCACCGGCGCGACCGCCATCCAGTGCGTGCCGCACCTGGGGCGGGACGCTCAGCACCTCTACGTGTTCCAGCGCACGCCGTCCTCGGTCGACGTACGCGACAACCGCCCCACGGATCCCGAGTGGGCCGGGGCGCTGACGCCCGGCTGGCAGCGGCGCCGCCGGGACAACTTCCTCGCGCAGGTCGCCGGCGGCGGCGCGGACGAGGACATGGTGTCCGACCGCTGGACCACCAGTGCCCGTCTGCTCCAGAGCCTCATGCCGAGCAGCGGCGGCGAGGAGCTGTCGCCCGAGCAGCGCGGCCGCGTGGCCGAGTTGGCCGAGCTGGCCGACTTCAAGAAGATGAACGAGATACGTGCCCGGGTGGACGCCGTCGTCGAGGACCGGGCAACGGCGGAGGCACTCAAGCCCTGGTACCGCTACATGTGCAAGCGCCCCACGTTCAGCGACACCTACCTGCCCACGTTCAACCGGGCCAACGTCACGCTGGTCGACACGGCCGGGCGCGGTGTCGAGCGCATCACCGAGGGCGCTCTCGTGGCCGGCGGCGTCGAGTACGAGGTCGACTGCGTCATCTTCGCGACCGGGTTCGACCTCGGTGGCCCGCCGGCCGAGCGGGCCGGACTCGACGTACGCGGCCGGGGCGGTGTCACCTTGGCCGAGTCCTGGAAGGACGGTCCGAAGACGCTCCACGGGTTCTACAGCCACGGCTTCCCCAACTTCTTCCACCTCGGCGCCCTGCAGAACGCGGTCTCCGTCAACTTCGCCCATGTCCTGGACGAGCAGGCCGTCCACATCGCCGAGGTCGTCGCCGAGGCGCACAAGCGCCAGGCCCGGTACATCGAGCCGACGGCCGAAGCGGAGGCCGCCTGGGTCGCCACGATCCGGGACAAGGCGCGGAACACCCACGCGTTCCTCGCCGAGTGCACCCCGGGCTACTACAACAACGAGGGCAACCCCGGCAAGCGGAGCGAGTCGTACGGCGGCGGGCCGATCGAGTTCTACGAACTGATCAAACGCTGGCGCACGGACGGGGACATGGGCGACGCCCTCAAAAGGACGACACCTCCAAAAGAGGGGGAGCGATGACGCGGCCCAGCCGATTCGACGACACAGGCCACCAGCACGCCACGAGCGAGCGGTGGAATACGACGAGGCTGAACCCGCCGAACCGGCTGTGGGGCTCGAACGGCATCACCTTCGGGCCCGACGGGCGGTTGTACGTGGCGCAGTTCATCGCCGGACAGATCAGCGCCGTGGACCCCGCCTCGGGAGACGTCGAGGTGGTGGTGGACCTGGACAGCCCGGTCGAGGCGCCGGACGATCTCTCGTTCGGCGCGGACGGTGCGATGTACATCGCCGATCTGACACCCGGCAGGGTGTGGCGCCGCAGCCCCGAGGGGCAGTTCACGCTGGTCTCCGAAACGGTGAAGGTGCCCAACGGCATCACCTGCGTCGGAAACCGCCTCTTCGTCAACGAGATGCGCAGCAACGGCCGTCTGATGGAGCTGTTCCCCGACGGTGGTGACCCACTGGTGCTCACCGACGGGCTGGCCTGGGGCAACGCGATGCAACTCGGCCCGGACGGCCTGCTCTACTACCCGCACATGATCGCCAACGAGGTCTGGCGGATATCTCCCGACGGCGGTGTACCCGAGCTGGTCGCCAAGGACGTGGACGACCCGGTCGCCGTACGGTTCGACCGGGGTGGTGTCCTGGTCGTGCTGTCGCGCGGGGTGGCGGGCATTGTGACCCGCATCGACCTCCGTACCGGAGCGCGGTCGACCGTCGTCACCGGTGTCGCGGGGCTGGACAACGCGGCGTTCGACGAGGAGAACCGGATGTTCGTCTCCAGCTACGCGAGCGGCGGGGTCACGGAGATGCACACCGACGGCCGGATCCGGGAGATCGTGCCCCGGGGGCTCGACGGTCCCTTCGGTGTGACGGTCGATCTCGGCGGCACGGTGTACGCGGCCGACCACTTCAGCCTGGCGAGCCCGGGGGGCTCCGACAGGACCGAGCACGGCGGCGTGATCACACACGATCTGCTGCACTTCGTCCACGGCGTCACCGCGGACGACGGGTTCCTGCACCTCACCTCGCAGCTCGGCGACGTCCGTACCTACGACCCCGTACGGAAGACCACGCGCGTGCGGGTGACCGGGCTGAGCGAACCCACCGGAATCGCGGTCGCGCCGGACGGCTCACTCGTGGTCGCCGAAACGGGCAGCGGCCGGATCCTGCGGATCGACGAGGCCGACAGCGTCACCGTGCTCGCCGCCGGGCTCGAACATCCCGTGGACGTGGCCTTCGACGCGGAACAGCGCTGCTACGTCAGCGACGACCGGCTCGGGGCGGTGCTCCGGATCGACAACGGCGAAGCGGTCACCGTCGCGGACGGGCTCGGTGCGCCGCAGGGCCTGGTCGTCCGCGCCGGCGAACTGTTCACGGTGGAGACGGCGCACCGGCGGCTGCGGGCGATATCCCTCGCCACGGGGGAGAGCAGGATCGACGCCGAGAACCTCGCGGTCGGCCTGCCTCCCGGCATCGTCCGCACCGAACCCCGGCCGGTTCCCGGCGTTCCCGGCCGCCCCCGCCAGTTCGCCGGCCTCGCGGTCGGCCCGGACGGCTGCCTCTTCGTCTCGGCCAATGGCGAGGGGAGTGTGCTGCGACTCTCCTGACCGCACCTGTGTACGCCGGGCCCGTAGGCGGTCGACGCGGTTACTCGAACCGCGTGGTGTCGCCCGCGCCCCGGCGTACGATCTCGAGTTCGCCGCTGGAGAAGTCGATGACCGTGGTCGGCTCGGTACCGCAGTCGCCCGAGTCGAGCACGACGTCCACGACGTGGTCGAGTTGTTCCTTGATCTCCCAGCCCTGTGTCATCGGTTCCTCCTCGTCGGGCAGGAGCAGGGTGCTGGAGAGCAGCGGCTCGCCGAGCTCGGCGAGGAGAGCCTGAGCCACGACATGGTCGGGGATCCGGACGCCGACCGTCTTCTTCTTCGGGTGCAGCAGCTGACGAGGCACCTCCCTCGTCGCGGGCAGGATGAAGGTGTACCTGCCGGGTGTCGCCGCCTTGATCGCGCGGAACACGTCGTTGTCGATCTGCACGAACTGACCCAGCTGCGCGAAGTTCTGGCACACCAGGGTGAAGTGGTGACGGTCGTCGAGCTTCCGGATCGACCGGATGCGGTCGATGCCGTCACGGCTGCCCAGCTGGCATCCCAGTGCGTAACAGGAGTCCGTCGGGTACGCGACGAGCGCGCCGGACCGGATGCTGTCCGCCACATTGCTGATGGTGCGTCGCTGGGGATTCTCGGGGTGTACGTCGAAATACTTCGCCATTCGCCGAGTTTAAAGCCCGTTCCCGCGGATGATCTCCGACTGGACGCGTGCGCGGGCCGGGCGACCGACCGCCGGGCGCTGGGGCCGGTCAGGTGGCGTGCCATCCGGACCAGCGCGTGACCGCGATTTCCACCACGGGTCCTTCCGGCGGGCGGTCGGCGTACTGCTGCCGGTACTTCCGCGTCAGCAGGCTTACGTACCGCGCGGACACCGGTGACCCCTCGGCCGGCGGCAGCACAGTGGCCGTGGCGTCCGCGCGGGCCCACCACAGCTGGTCCCAGTCCTCGTCGTAGCCGTCGACGAGGAGGCAGACCTCGGGGTGGGCGCGGATGTTGGCCAGCCGCTTCAGCCGGGCCGACCGCTTCGGCTTGTGGTCCACGGCGAAGGCCGCCGTGTCCCCGGTGAGGGCGAAGACCACGGGCACCAGGTGCGGGCGGCCGGCGGCGTCGATGGTCGCGAGGCGGGCGATCCGGGCCCGGGCGAAGTGCTCCCGGGCCTGGCCGCTCGTCATCGTCGGCACTGCCACGGCCCCCGGCTCATCGCGGGCGCCGCGGCACTCGGCGGCTCACTGGAAGCGTCGCGCGACATCGGCGAGCTGGTCCAGATACGCCAGTGTCTCGGCCTCCGGCATCGTCGGCAGATAGAACAGCAGCCGCTCCACATCCAGCTGCGTGTACTGCTCGACGATCTCGGGCTCCTTCTCCACCGCGTACACGGTCACCGGCACCTGCCGGCCCGCGACGGCCCGCAGCCGGTCGATCTGCGGACCCAGTTGGCCGGCCGACATGCTGTTGGCCAGCCAGGCGTCGCCGAGGGCGGCCACCCGCTTGAAGGCCGCCTCGCCGCCGCCCACGTAGAGGGGCGGGTGAGGGCGCTGGACCGGCTTCGGCCAGGAGTAGACGGGGTCGAAGTCGACGAACTCCCCGTGGAACTCGGCCTTGTCCTCCGTCCACAGCTCACGCATGGCCCGCAGCCGCTCGTCCACGAGACGGCCCCGGGTGCGCGGGTCCGTGCCGTGGTTCTCCATCTCCTCCCTGTTCCATCCGACACCGACCCCGAAGAGGACCCGACCGCCGGAGACCAGGTCCAGGGACGCCACCTCCTTGGCTGTGATGATCGGATCCCGCTGGACCACCAGGGCGACGCCGGTGCCCAGCAGGAGCCGCTCGGTCACCGCGGCGGCCGCGGTGAGCGCGACGAACGGGTCGAGCGTGCGGTAGTACATCTCCGGCAGCTCGCCGCCGCCCGGGTACGGCGAGCGGCGGTCCGCCGGGATGTGGGTGTGCTCGGCGATGAACAAGGAGTCGAGTCCTCGCTCCTCGATGGCGCGCCCGAGCGCGGTGGGCGCGATGCCCTGGTCGGTGATGAAGGTCGATACACCGAACTTCACAGCGGCTCCCTCGGATTCCGGGTTCTCGGTGGTGCGGGCTCGCGGCTTCGCGGGGCTCGCGAGTTCGCAGTCCATGGCGAGGTACCCCCGATCGGCCCTGGCACAACAGTGCGTACGGCCGATCGGGCGATCCCCCGACGGCCCGGGCCGGTGCCTTCACGGCGCGGCACGGCGCCACGCCGGAGGCCGGACTATCCAAGCCTTCATGATCTCTCTACGGTGGGTTCAGGGACTTCACGACGGCTTGAGCTACAAGGGGGATCCATGGAAGCCGAGTTGGCGGCATTGGCGACGTCGGGGGCGACGGCGCTGGTCGGTCTTATGGTCTCGGATGCCTGGACTCAAGGGAGAGAGCGACTGGCCCGCTTCTTCGCGCGAGGTGAGGACGAGAGCGCCGCCGAGGAAGAGCTCCGCGTTTCCCAGCAGGAACTGGCGACGGCTCGTGAGACGGAGGACGAAGCGGCTGCCGCCGACATTGAGGCGATCTGGCGGATGAGGCTGCGCCGTGTACTGCGGACGGACCCCGCCGCCGCGCAGGAGCTGCGGCTCTTGCTGGCGGAGCTGACCCCTCCGGCGGGCAGAGGGCCGGCCGTCGTCGTGCACAACAGCATCAGCGGTGGCGTGCAGAACGCTCCCGTCCTTCAAGGCCAGAACTTCTCCGGCGGACTCACGTTTCACAGCTCGGGCAGCCTTCCGCCCGAGCGGGGCGCGAGGGCCGTGTGAGCGGCGAGGACTGCGGGGCTCACCGCGAAGTGCACGAGGTGAGCAATTCCCTGTCGGGGCAGGTCAACGGGCCGAGCGTGCAGGCCCAGCAGATCCATGGCGGTATCACCTTCAATGTGCACATTCCGTCCCCGCACGCGCCGGAGACCAGACCGGATCAGGTCCCCCCTCTGACCGTACGGTTCGTCAACCGCTCGGCGGACCTCTCCGTACTGGACGGCTGGTTCGGGGGCGACAGGAACGGCTCCCCGCCGGTCGGACTCGGCGCGCTCAGCGGACTGCCCGGCGTCGGCAAGACCGCGTTCATCTGCCGATGGGCGGAAAAATCTCGTGATCTGTTCCCGGACGGACAGATCTATATCGACTTCCATCCGCTGCGGGACCGGGCGGGCGGTGAGGTCTCCGAGGCGCTGGGCGTGTGCCTGAAGGCCCTGGGAGTGTCCGGTACCTACCTCCCGGAGTCCCTGGCCGAGCGGACCGCGTTGTTCCGCTCCCGGTCCTCCGGCCGGCGTCTGCTCGTCGTCCTCGACGGGGTGAACCAGCCCGCGCAGGTCAGGCCCCTGGTGCCCAAGGGGCCCGGCAGTGTTCTGCTGGTCACGAGCAACGGCCGGCTCGGCGAGCTGGCCGTCCTGGACGGCGCTCGTCTGCTGTCGCTCGAGCCACTGGACATGGACGGCAGCCTGCGGGTGCTGGCCGACCGATGCGGTGAGGCAGCGGTCGCGCGGGAACGCAGGGCAGCCGAGCGGCTGGTGGAGTTCTGTGGCGGCCTGCCGGTGGCCTTGCATGTGGTGGCGGCACGCCTTGTGACCAATCAGCGGTTGACCATGGCCGCGCTGGCTCAGGAATTGGCCGACGAGACCGGCCGGCTCGCGGGAATGTCCTTACGAGGGGAGCACTCGGTGTCCGCCGTACTCGGTCTCGCCTACCAGGACCTGCCGCCCGAAGCGGCTCGGTTGTACCGGCTCCTGGGATGGTTTCCCGGTCGCACGTTCGACGCGGGGGCCGCCTCCGCCGCCGCGGGCATCGACGCCCCTGCCGCCGAGTCGCTGCTGTACGTGTTGCAGGACGCGAGCCTGCTGGAGGTGACGGCGGACGACCGCTTCCGTTTCCACGATCTGGTACGTCTGCATGCTCGGGAGTGTGCTGCCGAGGAGGAGCCGGAGGCCGGACACCGCGCGCTGATCGCACGGGTGCTCAGGCACTACCTCGCCCTCACCGCCTTCGCGGACCGGGCCGTAAGGGAGGACCGGCTGCGTATCGCCGACCTGGCCGGCCTGCTGAGGGATGTGCCGGATCCGTTCGCGGCCGAGGGCGGCCCGCCGCCGCTGGCCTGGCTGGAGGCCGAGCGCTCCACCATCCTGGCCCTGCTGCGCGAGGCTGCCCGGCAGGGTCTCCATGAGCCGGTCTGGCAGTTGGCGGAGGGGTTCACGGTGCTGTTCCTGCACCGCAGGTACCTGGGGGACTGGAAGGAGTCGCTCGAACTGGGAGCGGTTGCCGCCGCTGAGGCTGTGGCGCCCGCGGCGGAGGCGCGCTTGCGCAGTCTGCTGTCGCGTCCGCTGATGGACCTCGGTGAGTACGACCGGGCGCGTGCGGAGCTGGAGAGCGCTGTCGCCTGTGCCGAGATCTCGGGTCACGCGGCGTTGGGGGCGTCCGTACAGGAGTTCTTCGGGCGGTACTGGGACCGCGTTGATCCTGCCCGTGCCACGGTGGCGTACCGGCGGTCCATCGAGCTCAACCTCGAGGCCGAGGAGTGGCGCGGGGTGGCCATCGCCACCTACTTCCTCGGGTGTGCGCAGGATGCGGCGGGTGAGCACGGCCAGGCCCTGACCACCCTGCGCAGGGCGCATCAGGACTTGACGGCCCGCGACGACCTGCGGATGGCGGCGCGGACGATGGCCGCGATCGGGGTGGTGTACGAGCACCTGGGCGAGACCGATCAGGCGATGGGCGCGCTGAGCGAGGCAATCCAGGTACTGCGCGCTCAGAAGGCCAGCCACTACGAGGCACAGGCTCTGGTGCGGCTCGCCGACATCACCGCGCGGATGGGCGGGCGCGGAGATGCCGAACGGGAATATCTGACGAGCGCCCTCAAGATCTACGAGGACGGCGGCAGCCCGGAGGCGGAGACTCTGCGCGCGCGTCTGGCACACGTGGACGGGACGGATGAAAGAGATGAAGTCGGGCGATGAGGCAGGACGGCGTCTCAGCGTGAGGGATCGGGAAGAGGGGAAGGCCGGAGGCGGAGCGAGACGTCCTCCTCCCGTACGCCGCCGATCCTGAGCGTCACGAAGACGTCGTCCAGGGGAAGTTCCGCACGCAGACACGTATAGACCACGGCGGCCGGCAGCCCCGGGGCGTTGGCGCGGCCGGTGACGGTCGCCTCCACGATCCGTCCGTCGCGCAGCCCCACCAGACAGCCGCCCCCGTCCAGCGCCGTGGCGGCGAGGAAGCTGCCGGGAAAGCGGTCCAGCGTGTCCTGAATCCAGCGAAGCGCGGTGACCGTGATCGGGGCCGGGCGGTGTCGGAGCAGCACCGAGGCGCTCTCGGTCAGATGCTGATCCCGCTCCTCCTCGTCGCACGCGAGATGGAGGAACGTACCCGGGACCTCGCGGCTGTCCCCGGACAAGGACAGGGACACGGCCGCGGCGTGGCGGCGCACCGTCACCACGCACCGCCCTTCTTCCGAGGCGGTGCTTGTCTCCACCATCCAGGAAGTAACCGTGGCGACCGGCGGATCCGCCGGCGCGAGGGTCGGTCGCAGCGGCCCCGACTCGGGCTCGGTCAGTTTGAGCAGCTCGTACACGACGGCGCGCAGCCGCGCGAGTGCCTGGCCCGGTTCCGCGAAGGCGCGGGCCGCGATCTCGGCGTAACGAGCGGGGGCGTGCTCCCGGACGGCGGAGTCGATCTGAGCACGCAGATGTTCTCGCCGGTCGAGGTGGGGCGCGGCGTGGGCGAGACGGGCGACCGCCGTTCCGGGTACGGCGTCGTGGCCGAACGTGCCGAGCAGTACGGGCTTGCCCAGCGCGGAGCCGTACAGGGTCACGGAGCCGTGGTCGCCGATCACGACATCGGCCGCCACGAGCGCCGGCTGCCAGGCATGCACCGGTGGCACCAGCATCAGGCCCGCTTCCAGTGCGGCTGCCTCTGTCGTACGGATCTGCCAGGAGCCGTGGCCCGACCACACATTGGGATGGAGGATCGCGGCCACCCGGTATTCGTCGTACGGCAGTTCGGCGAGCAGCCGGGCCGGAAACCCCGGATCGCGGCCGATCAGCGACGTGGGGCCCCAGGTGGAGCTGATGACCACCAGGCGCTGGTCGGCCGCGACGCCCAGTGCTTCCTTGTAGGACCGGGCACGCGGAAGGCTGTTGAACAGCTGGTCGAAGACGGGATCGCCCACCAGGAGCGTGCGGCCGGCGGCCTTCGGGTGGGAGGCGAGCAGCTGCTCCCGCTGGTCCGGATGAGAGAGGGCCAGCCACGCGCGGCCGGTCCCCAGCAACGAGTCCGGTACGGCGCCGGACAGCCGGGTGTCCGGCGTACGGGAATCCGGGACCAGCTTCTGGAAGCCCACGCCGTGCGGCAGCACGAGCACCGGACAGTCGCCGTCCGGCACGTCGACGTTCTCGCTGGCGGAGATGATGAGATCGGGGGTGATGCCGGCGAGCTGGGACCAGGACATGATCCGGCACCCGGCATCCCGCAGCAGCTGGAGGACTCCGTCATTGAAGGCGGAGGTGGGGTCGTAGGCGAATACGACGGTGACCCTGCTGTCGCCGCGTACCAGAGCCGGCAGCAGCTCCAGGACACGCACCGTGGACGTGACCGTCCGAGCGGCCACGACCAGCGTCTTCTCCCCGTGGAAGGTGCTCCACCGCTGGGCGTCGTGTCCCACCGGGACACGGAGCGGCGGGCCTACGCTAGCGTTCACCGTCACCCCGGAAAGCTATCTGGGGTACGGCGCTCACGCGCGGACGAGCGCGGCTCGCGGCATGTAGGACGGGCACCGCCTCACCGTACCGGTGCGACGCCGGCAAGGTTGCTGCAAGGCGACTGCAAGGAAAGCGCCGTGGGGAGCCGGGAAAACCCTCGCTCGGACTGCTGTACGCAGCCGACACTCATGGGGGACCGTTGTGTCTGTCAAAACCACACAATCGGCGCTGATCGAGCAGGGTCAGTGGCTGACCGTACAGGACTGCAAGCGGGTGCTGGTCGTCGTTCACACCGTGACGTTCGCCCAGCGCCTGCGGGAAGTCTTCTGCCTGTTGGAGGCGGACTTCCGTATTCAGGTGGTCTTCACCGCCGCGCCGCACGCGTTCGGGGACGGCGTACCACAGTATCTGCGAAGCCTGGGCATCACGACCGTGCCCTGGGAGCAAGCCCTGCGGACCGAGTTCGACCTCGCGCTGGCCGCCGGATCCCGCGGAGTGCACGAGCTACGGGCTCCGGTCGTGCGTATCTCGCACGGAGCGGGCCACATCAAACTGCTGACCGACACCACGTCCCTGGCGCCCGGTGACCGGCGGCCGCCGGGGATGATGAGCCGTCAGCATCTGATGCACGAGGGCCGGGTGGTGCCGGCCGCCGTCGTCTACGCGCACGAGCGCGATCTGGCGGAACTGGCGGTCTCCTGCCCCGAGGCGCTGCCGGTGGCCCATGTGGTGGGAGATCCCTGCGTCGACCGGATCGTGGCCGGCATGCCCCGGCGCGAGCAGTACCGCAGGGCACTCGGCGTCGACGAGCGGCAACCCCTCGTGATGGTCACCTCGACCTGGGGGCCCACCTCCACCTTCGGACGGCTCGACGCCCTGCTGCCGCGGTTGTTGAGCGAGCTTCCCGGGCGTGGCTACCGGGTGGCGCTGCTGGTCCACCCGAACGTCTGGGCAGGGCACGGCCCCTGGCAGGTGCAGAGCTGGCTGGCCGGCTGCCGGGGCCGGGGCATCGCGGTCGTGCCGCCGGAAGCGGACTGGCAGGCTCCGCTGATCGCGGCCGACTGGATCATCGGTGACCACGGATCGCTCACCGCGTACGGCACCCTGACCGAGGCCACCATGCTGCTCACCCCCGGACCGAGGCGCGAGATCTCGGCCAGCTCCCCGGCCGCGCTCCTGGCCACCGTCGCACCCGTCGTCTCGCCCGCGTACCCGCTGGCCGAGCAGTTGCGCTACGCCGCCGAGCAGCACCGGCCGGGCCAGTACGAGGAGGTGGCGGCCCTGCTGTCGTCGGCGCCCGGCCAGTTCCACCGGCGGATGCGCGCGGTCGTCTACCGTCTGCTGAAGCTGGGCGAACCGGCCTGCGCGCCCCCGGTGGCGCCGCTGCCGCTGCCACCGCCGCTGGAGCAGTGGGAGGCCACCGAGCTGGGGGAGGCGCGGTGACGGCCGGTCCCGGGTGGCCCACGCCGGACCGGCTGTCCGTGCCGGACGCCGACTGGTCCACCGTGCGGCTCGGCGCCCGTCGTATCGATTGCGGCTCCGACGTGGTCTCCGTCCCCGCCTCCGTCGCCCGGCGCTCGGTGACCGGACACAGCCCGGCCTTCGCCCGGCTGGACGCGGTGCCCGGTGCCACCGACAGTCACGCGTACCTACCGGGCTGCCGTGCGTGTGACACACACCTGTGGGTGGATCCGGACGCCCCACGCGGAGTTCGCTGGGCGGAGTACGCCGATGTACTCGTGGCCAGGGCGGCGCGGTCACCGGGTGCTGCCCGCTGCCGTGCGGACGAACTGCTCGCACGGTATCCGGGCTGCCTCGTCGCCGCCGTACCCGACACCGAGCAGGGGTACGCCCTCACCGTGCGCGGCGGCGAAGCCGGTTCGCTGTGGGCGGTGCCGGGAGCGGCTGAGGCCGGCCTCACGGCTCAGCCGCACATCGTCGCCTCGGTCGTGCACGCATGGCTGGTCGCCGGTGGTTCGCTGAAGGCTCTCCGGTCCGTCCGGCTGTCCGTGCCGGACCGTCACCACTGATCGGGAACAACGGGGCAAGGGCCGGCTGCGCCGCAGCTCACAGCTGCCGCAGCCGGTCGTCCAGGCGCTGCGCGTCGGGGCGGCCCACCAGCAGGAACAGATCGCGAGCCGCCTCGTAACACCGGCCGGCCTCCGCCGTGTCGCCCCGGTGCTGCGCGGCCTGTCCGAGCCATTCCAGGGACCGCCCCTGCCAGTCCTGCGCGTGGGCGGCGGGCTCCCGGAACCTGTCCAGCGCCTCGCGCAGCCGGCGCGTGCCCCCTTCGTGGTCCCCGTCGCACACCAGGGCGTGGCCGAGGAGCGCGAGAGCGCGGGCCGCCTCGTACTCCTCCCCCTCCGACTCCAGCTCGGCGTACGCCCGCTCCAGGTGCCGGGCGGCCGTGCGGTGGTCACCGGTCGCCGAGGCGGTCTCGCCGAGACGCCTCCGGGACAGCGCGACGCCTCGCCGGTAACCGATCGACTCCCGCAGCCGCAGCGCGTGTTCGAAGTGCTCCCGTGCCTCGTCGAACCGGTCGGTGAGCAGACTGATGCGGCCGAGTCCGTTGAGGGCCTGCGCCTGCTGCCGTACGTCCGCGTCGGTCGTGGCGTGCGCGAGCGCCTCGGCGTACCACTCGGCCGCCTCCGGGTAGCGGCCGGCATCGCGCAGACCGATCGCGCCCGAGGTCAGCATGCGGCCCTCGCCCGCCCGGGATCCGGCCGCGCGCGCGGCGGTGAGACCCGTGCGATGCGCCTCGATCCACAGCTCGACGGGGCGCATCCGCAGGAAGAGGGGCCACATGGCGTCCACCAGCTGCCAGCAGGCGGTGTGCCAGCCCGCCCGCGCGCTGTGCCGTACGGCGCCCATCAGAGCGGCGCGCTGCCCGTCGAGCCAGGCCAGCGCCTCTGCCGGGCCTTCGAGAGGCGTGGGGCCGATGGCCGGCGAGGCGTAGTCGCGTGCCAGTGTGCGGTGGCTGGGGGAGAGGACACTCTCCGCCGTGGTCGCGGTGGCAAGGCACCAGTCGACGAAGCTCCGGAGTGTGTGCTCGCGCTGCGCGGCGCTCTCCTCCGCCTCGCCGCGCCGGCGCGCGTGGGGGCGTACGAGGTCGTGGAAGCGGTAGGTGCCCGGTCCCGTCTCCTCCAGGAGGTTCGCCTCCATCAGGGTTTCCAGGGCCATGTCCGTCCGGTCCTGGCCCTCCGTGGCGTCGGTTCCTTCGCCGCTGATCGCGGTCAGCATGAAGAGGTCGTACCGATCCGCGGGCAGCAGCCCCATCCGCCGGTAGAGCGACGCGGCGTCGCGGGGCAGCAGGCCGTACGACATGTCCAACGCCGTACGCACCACGGCTTCTCCGTCCACACGCAGGGCATCGAGTGGGCCGTGGCCCCGGGACAGGCTGGCGGCCAGGGCGGATACGGAACGGTGCGGGCGGGCGGCGAGCTGGGCGGCGGCCAGGCACACCGCAAGGGGCAGCCGCGCGCACAGGGTGACCACCTCGCGCGCGGCGTCCGGATCCTGCGCGACCCGTGTTCCGCCACCGCCCGCGGTCAGGAGCTCCACGGCCGACTCCGGGGTGAGGGCGCCGAGCCGGTGCACCGACGCCCCGTCGACGACCAGACCGCTGAGGTGGTTTCTGCTGGTGACCACGGTGAGCCCGGTCGGGGTGCCGAGCAGCAGCGGCCTCACTTGGGCCGCGGTGAAGGCGTTGTCCAGGAGGACGGCCAGCCGCAGCCCTGATGTCAACGAGCGCCAGAGGGCGATACGGTGCGCGGTCTGTGCCGGTACGGAGGGCGCCCCGAGCGCGTGCAGGAAGCCTTCCAGGACGGCGGCGGCGCGGGCCGGACCGGCCCCCTCGCCCGAGACATGACCGCCCAGATCGGCGTACAGCTGACCGTCGGTGAACTCGTCCGCGCGTTCGTGCAGCCATCGCGAGACGAGGGTGGTCTTTCCGACGCCCGCGAACCCGCTGACCACCAGCAGTTGGGGCGCCCCCGCCGGACGCCGCGCGCGGAGATCGTCCAAGGCCCGCATATCGTCAAGCCGGTCCACCAACTGTGCGCGCATCGGCGGAAGTTGGCGTGGCACCGGCGGCCGGGGCGGGTGCTGCGGGGCCGCCTGGTGGAGGTGGATGCCGCCCCGGATGTCGCGCGCCTGCACGCTCGGTCCGTGGAAGACGGCCGCTCCGCCGATGGCGTTCGTGTGTGCCGGATGGCCGGCGGGCGGTGCGTGGCGCCGGAGCCAGTCATGCACGGTGCGGCTCATATCGGCGTCACGGGCCGCCAGACCGGCGAGCAGCAGGGCCAGTTGACGCAGCGCGGCGGCGCCTCCCGCCGTCACGGCGGGCCAGAGCCGTGCCACCTCCTGGTCCGCGCGCGCCGCCGCTCGCACGAGGTGGGTCAATTCCCGCCACGCGGTGGATTCCTGTTCCGTTCCGTACGCGGCCATGGCCGACAACAGCGCTTCCGCCCCTCCGGATTCCGGAGTTTCCACGTCCGCAGCCCCCTTTCGCGGTGCCTCAACTCCCGGGAGCATATGCAACGGGAATATTCTGTCTTCAGTTCAACCAGAAAGTACCTCCCCACTCGCGTCTGCATATGAACAAAGTCGTTCAGCGATAAGTCAGTTTCGGACTTTGAAGATTGCCATATAGCCATACAGGGCATGTGCATGTCACTCTCGAATATCCCGATGCTGCGGGGCCGTACCGGCGGGAGGGCGCTGGTGGAGTTCGAGATTCGACTTTCCGGATCGGTCGAAGTGCGGGCCGCCGGCCAACGCGGTGATCTCGGACCCCCCCAAACGCGGCTGGCACTGGCCGCTTTGGCCTGGGACGCGAGTCGCACCGTCAGCGTGGACACGCTGATTCACCGGATCTGGGACGAGAATCCGCCGGCCAAGGCCAGAGAAGCGCTGCACACGCATGTGTCGCGCATCCGTAAGGCCCTACAGATCGCCGGGGACGACGCCCCCGATGTCATCAGCCGTACGAACTCGTATCTGATGAGCGTGGATCCGGATCGGGTGGACCTGCGCCGCTACGCGAGCCTGGTCGACCAGGCCCGTTCCCTGAAGGACAGCGACGGCGAGGACGAGGCCGTCCGTCTTCTCGATCGCGCGGCGAGCCTCTGGGGCGGAGAACCGCTGGCCGGGATCACGGCCTACTGGGCCGGCCACCTGCGCGCCGCGATCGGCGAGAAGAGCCTCGCCGCCGCCATGACGCGGGCCGAAATCCTGATGGGGAGAGGGCACTTCGCGGACGCCGTTCCCGTACTGCTGCCCCTGGTCGAGGAGCACCCGGTGGCCGAAGCGCTCGTCGAGCAACTCGCCGTCGCCCTGTACGGCAGCAGGCGCGTCGCGGAAGCGACCCAGCTGTTGCAGCGGACACAGCGGCGCATCGTCCACAACGCCGGCATCGACGCCGGCCGTCGGCTGCGCCGGGTCCAGCAGGGAATCCTCGCGGGAGCGCCCCCGGCGGCGCTGCTCCAGCACACCGGCGCCGGCCCCCGCATCGCCCGGCCGGCGCCCAGGATTCCGGACAATCTGCCGCGCGATGTGCCCTGGGTCGGCCGTCGGGACGAGCTGCGGCGGCTCACCGCGGCACTCGCCGAGGCAAGCGGGACGGCCGCGCCGGCCGTCACCGTCGAGGCGATCGACGGCCTGGGCGGCATCGGCAAGACGGCGCTGGCCGTCCATGCCGTGCACGAAATGCGCGACCGCTTCCCCGACGGTCGCCTCTATCTCCACCTGCACGGTCAGGGGTCCGAGCGGGCGCCCCTGACAGCGGCCCAGGCACTCACCGAACTGCTGCGCCTGCTCGACCGGGCGCCGGCGGAACTGCCGCACGGCCTGGACGAGTTGATCTCCCTGTGGCGCACCACCGTGCGGGACCGCCGCATGGTGGTGATCCTGGACGACGCCGTTGACCCCGCTCAGGTCAGACCGCTACTGCCCGGAGCCTCCCCGACGGCGGTCATCGTCACCAGCCGGCAGCGGCTGACGGGCCTGCCAGGGGTACGGCCCATCTCCCTCGATGTGCTGCCGCGCGAGGATGCCGTCGCGCTCTTCGGCCACCGCCTCGGCCCGCTGCGCACCACCCGGGCGTCGGAGATCGCGCAGATCGTGCGCCTCTGCGACCATCTGCCGCTGGCCATCGAAATCATCGCGAGCCGCCTGCTGTCCCGGCCCTCGTGGACGACGGCCGACCTCCTGAAGCAGTTGACCGGCCGCAACGGTCATTTGTTCGAGTTGCGTGACGGCGAGAGGACGATGGCCCATGTCTTCGCGCTGTCGTACCGCGCGCTGACGCCCGTCCAGCAGCTGGTCTTTCGCCGTATCGGCCTGCATTTCGAGTCGGAGTTCGGGCCGTATGCGGTGACGGCCCTGACCGGACTCCCTTTCGAGGAGACCGAACACGCACTGGAAGAACTACTCGCCCACCACCTCATTTCCGAGCCGTCCCCGCATCGATTCACCATTCATGATCTCTTACGCGAGTATGCCCGAACGTTGATCAAAAAGGACGACGAGAACGGCTCCGAAGCGACAGCCGAACCGCATATCGACACCGAAGGTGAAGCCCGGCAGGCGCTCCAGCGTCTGGTGGATCATTATCTCCACGTGGCGGACCGGGCCGACCGGCTGGCTTATCCATTCCGTTCGCGCACCGTCGTCGACTCCGGCGATCTTGCCGCGGTGCCAGGTCCCGAGATGCCCGACGCGCATGCGGCCGAGCAATGGCTGATCACCGAAGGCCCCAATTTGCTGGCTGCTCTGGACTGGACCCGCCGCTTCGGTTTGGATCGCCAATTGTCCTTACTGGTACATGTGTTGGCGGGTTTTCTGGATGTGGAGGGCTACCTCCTCACGGCCGAACCTCTCCTCCGCCGCGCCGCCGCCCACTGGCAGGCCGTGGGTGACGGCCCGGCGCGGGCGAGGGCCCTGCTCGACCTCAGTACGGTGTGCGCGCACAGCGGTCAGTACGAAGAGGCCCACGCGACGGCGCGCGAGGCTCTCGGCATCTCCCGGTCCCTGAAGGATTCGGCGCTGGAGAGCGAGTCCATCCATCAATTGACGATCCCTCTGTGGCACACGGGACAGTACGCGCTGGCGCAGACCCTTCAGGAACGATCTTTAAATTTACGACTGCAAACATTCGATCGCTTGCAGATAGCACGTAGTTACAATCTGCTCGGCATCACCCATCTCCACCTGGACCAGGACCACAAAGCGATTGAATGCTTCCTCCACGCTCTCGCCGGATTTACCGAGACGGGCGATCAGCGAGGCAGGTATCGCACGCTCAACAATATTGCGGAACTGCACCAGAAGACCGGTAACCAGGACGCCGCGGAACGCGCTTATCGAGAAGCGATAGACGTATCAAGAACCATGGGGAGCAGGGGCGATCATGCCACTCTCCAAATGAATCTCGCGAGCATCCTGACCGCCCTCGGCAAGGCGGAAGAAGCGCTCGCTCTTTACGGGAAGGCCCTGCCCGCGCTGCGCAGCGTGGGAGATGTGCGGGGCGAGGGCATCGCGCTGAACGGGACCGGCAGGGCCTTCCAGGCGGCCGGTCGCAGCGAGGAGGCCCTGCCCCACCACATCGCGGCGCTCGCGGTGGTGCGGCGCATCAGGGCCGCAGGTGAGGAGGCCACGGTCCTGCATGACTTGGGTCGGGCCGAGCAGAGCACCGGACGGCTGCGGCAGGCCGTCGCGCACCTGGAAGAGAGCCTCTCCATCAGCCGGCGGATCGGCGCCCGCTCGGAGGAGGCCAGGACCCTGCGCGCGCTGACGCGACTGCGCCGGCTCGGGGGCCCGCCCCACGGGGCATAACCGACAGTCGATCTGACGTCGGCATATTCATTTGGCATTCTCCGACGCGCCGGCTTTCGTTACGGATGCCGGATGATTCGGCGGCGATGGCTTTTGCGACGCGAGCTGCTCACTTAGCGATATGTTGTCCCGGCAATGTGGGCGAGGTCGCCGCATCGTTGTGGCAATCAGTCACGCCCGTCCGCCTGCTCCAAAATTCCTATGAAGTCGAAGGAGTTCCGCACGTGGCACGTAAAGCAAGAATGGTTCCCGTAGTCAGGCCTCTCGCGGTCTGTCTCGTGAGCGCAGCGGCTTTCTTCGCTATAGCACCCGCCGTCTGCATGCCGTACTCCACCGCTAAGGCGGCGACGGTGAGGGCCTGACGGGACCAGAACGGTGCCGGACCGTGGGCCCACGGTCCGGCACTGACGCGAGCGGCGGAACGTGAGTGCGCGGGGCTTCTGTTATTGGGAGGCCGAGAGTTCGCAGAGTGCCGTGCGGTTGGGCTGGGCGGTCTTGGTGATCAGGCTGGCGATGTGCTTCTCGACCGTGCGCGGTGAGATGTAGAGGCGGGTGGCGATGGCCTTGTTGCTCAGGCGGTCGGCCAGCAGCTGGAAGACTTCGTACTCCCGGACGGTGACGCCCTGGGTGCGTAGTTGTGCGGGTATCCGGTTGCTGCCGGCGCGGTGCTGGCGGACCGGGGCGCCGATCTGGCGCAGCAGTGAGCGGCAAGCACCGGCGACCGCCGGTATCGAGGTCTGCTCGAAGTGGTGTTCGGCCTGGCGGAGCCAGCTCTCCGGGGCGCCCCAGTGCGCGGCGTGGGCCGCCTCCGCGACGAGGCGGTGCCCCAGATGGAGTGCGGTGGGATGCGCTGCGGCGATCTCCTGCGCCTCGTGTGCGGCGCTCGCCGCGGCTTCCGGGTGTCCTTCCTGGCCGAGGAGTACGGCGTCGGCGAGCAGGACGAAGTGGCGGTTCCACCGCATACGGCCGGCCGAGCTGGTGGCGATCTCGTGGTGGCGGCCGCGGTCGGCGGTCCCGGCCAGCACGTCCAGGAGGAGGCCGATGCCACGGCGTCCGTCGAGGTGGAACGTGGTCGGGTTCTCCGCCTCCAGCGCGCGCACCTTGTCCAGCTCCCGCAGGGCCCGGGGCCTGTCCTCCTCCAGCAGTGCGCAGAACGCGCCGGCCAGTCCGTAGACCAGCGGCTCCTCCTGGGAGCCGGTGCCGTCCGTCCGCCGGAACTCGGCCAGGGCGTCGTCCATCGCCGTCCGGTCGCCCTGGTGTGCGGCGAGCACCGCCCTGGCCATCAGTACGTAGCGGGCCACCGGAGCCAGCCGGAGCCGGACGGCCATGGTCAGGCACTCGTCGCTCAGTTCCCGCGCTTCGGCGAACCGGCCGAGCAGCACGCTGTGCAGGACCAGGATCCCGTCGATCGTGTAGACGACCGTGACGGCGCCGAGCCGCTGGGCCTCCTCCCGGGCCGTCGCCAGGGTCGTGGTGTCACCACTGGCCAGCCAGTGGGTGCCGCCGAGGCGTGCGAGGGCGTACATCCGCTGCAGCGGCAGGTTGTGCCGCTCGGCTGTCTCCAGGACCTGTTGCAGGCAGGCGGCGGCCTCGCCCATGTCGCGTTCCCTGGCCAGTACGCCCAGCAGCTCCCACGCCTGGCAGGCGACCAAGGGCAGCTGATGCCGCTCAGCGGCGTCGATCGCGCTGCTGACCAGCCTTTCGGCCCGCTGCGTCCGGTCGGGGCCCGGGGTGTCGAGCGTCAGATAGGCGGCCACCACGTCGATCTGCGCGGTGTGCACCTCGTCGGGCTCGGGGCCCAGGAGCGCTCGGGCACGGGCGATCTGGTCGTTGCCGTCGGCCCACCGGCCCGCCATGTGCGCGACTTGGGCGAGACGGGTGTGCAGGGCGGCGAGCCTGGTCGCGCCGAGTCCGCCGCCGACCAGCTGCCGCAGACTGTCCGCGAGACTCAACGCCCTCTCGATATCGCCTGTTTCGGCGAGCGCGGGCAGCAGCGCCTCCAGCGCCTCGGCGCGGGCCGCGGTGTCGGGGCCGGTGGCCAGCAGCCGTTCGGCCCGGTCGAGCAGCGCCACCGCCGAGCCGATCGCGCCGTCCTCGAGCGCGCGCCGGCCCGCTTCGGTGAAGAGGCGCCCGGCGCGGGCGGCGTCCCCGGCGTCCGACCGCAGCGACGCGACCAGCGGGCACCACTCGCCTTCCAGGCCGGGGTGCAGCGCCTCGACCGCGTCCGCGGCCCGCTCGGAGAGACCGGCGCGGTTGGTGGGCGTGAGCTGGGTGAGCAGTGCTTCGGCCGTCAGCGGATGGCGGAACGCGTACCAGTCGGGCGCGGGCTCGTCGGGTATGACCAACTGCGCCGCGACCCCCGCGTGCAGATGGCTGAGCAGGGACCGGTCGTCGATGCCGGTCATCTGCTGGAGCACCGACAGCGGGAACCGGCGGCCCAGTACGGCCGCCGCGGACATCAGCATCTGGCCCTGGGAACCCAGCCGGTCGATGCGGTGGATGACGCCCTGCACCAGGGCGCTGGGCAGGTTCAGACGTATGTCGCCGATCATGCGCCAGCCGCCGGCGCCGTCCCGGACCAGCGACCCGTCGCCGATGATCCCCTGGAGCAGTTCCTCGACGAGGAAGGGATTGCCCGCGCTGTCCTTCCAGAGCCGCTGTAGTAACTCGGCCGGCACCTGCGTGGGATCCGCGTCCAGGCAGGAGGTGATCATGCGGATGACCTCGGTCCTGGACAGGGGCGGCAGCCGCAGGACGGTCCCGGTCCTGCGCCGCGCCGCCGAGTGCGCCAGTCCGAGCGCGTCACTGGGCTCGGCCCGGACCGTGGCGAGCAGCATGACGGGCAGCTGCTCCAGATTGTCGATCAGATACTCGACCACGGCGAGGGTTTCGGTGTCGGCGTCGTGCAGGTCCTCCAGGATCAGCACGCTGCCGCTGCCCCGGCCGGTGGCGGCGAGCAGACGCAGCACCGCCTCGCCGAGCACCACCATCGAACTCTGGTCGGGCTGGGTGCCGTCGCGCCAGTCCGGTATCAGCCGTCCGAGCACCGGCCGGTACGGGCCGAGCGACGCCTCGTCCAGTGGCTGGCCGCCGCGGGACAGCGGCATCAGTGCCTCGGTGAGCGGGCGGAGCGGCACCATCGGGCCGATGGTGCCGCTCCGCCCGCGCAGGACGCGCATGGTGGCGCCGAGAGCTGAGCCCGTCGCCTCCGCGACCAGCCGCGACTTGCCGATTCCCCCCTCGCCGGCGAGGAACACCGCGCGGCCGCTCCCCTGCCGAGTGCTGAGCAACGACTCGTCGAGCAGGGCGAGTTCTGTGTCACGACCGATGACTTCGGGTGCGCGCAGATGCATGAGTGCGCATCGTAGCGGTCCGTTCGTGGCTCGTCCGCTTCCGTGCGAGTGGCTGGATCGCGGCGGCCCGCTCGGTCATCCGGGAACGGAGACCGTGGTGTGGAGCGAGCTGAGCGTGATCACGAGGCCACTGCCGAGGGTGAGCCCGGCCAGGGCCCGGGTCCGCGCGCACGCCAGATTCCGCCGGGCCAGGCTGATCGTGCCCGCCGGGTCCTGTTCCGGCGCGGTCGGGAGGGCGGCTGCGTCCTCGACGGTGTGCTGGTCTCTCTGCGATGACGTGTTCATGGAATTTCCCTTCTGCGGTGTGAGGATGGGGCGAGTGGCACTGAACTGGTCACTGAACGTACGGGCCCGGAGTTCACGGAGATTTATCACCCCGGGCCCGGCTTTCAGGTCGGGGTGGGATCGAGGAGCAGCACCGAGGGCACCTGCTCGGCGAACCCCAGCCGGAGCAGGGCGTATCCGATGCCGGACAGCCCGGTGAGCAGGCCGGGGGAGTGGACCTGGCCGGGGGTGCCGCACCGGTGGCCCCCGTGCCGGAGCGCACCGACGGTCAGTGCCGCACGGCGTGCGAGACCGGTCCTGGCTTCCTGGTGGCCCTGCGCCGCGAGCACGGACAGGGCCTCGATCGTGCCCAGGTCGCCATGACAGAGGCTGTGGTCGGTCAGTGGTGTGTGGGCGCCGAGCACCCGTACGGCACGGTCCACATCGGGACCGTCAGGACCGGCGCCCCGCGTCCCGGCGGACAGCCGGCCCAGCGGGTCGGCGGCCGCGAGGACGGTGCCGGAGAGCCCCGAGCACCAGCTGAGATCGTCCTGGTTGTTCTGTTCCGTGGCGGCGAGAGCGGAACTCACCATCTCCCGGCCCGCGTCGCCGTGCGCCTTGCCGCCACCGTCGGCGGCGTAGCGCAGCAGGGACCAGCCGACTCCCGCGTCGCCGAAGGCGAATCCCCGCGCCCCCGCGCCGGTGCGTCCGTCGTCCGCCCGCGCCAGCAGGATGTCCGCGATCCGGTTCGCGAGCCCGTCGGCCTCCGGGATCCCCCGCTCGCGGCGTACCGACAACAGCGCCGCCAGCGCACCCGCGAGACCGGCCGACACATCGAAGGACAGGGCGGCGTCCGGGGCCTCGTCGACCGTGTGGGCGAGCGCGGCCAGGGTGGTGGGCAGGCAGTCGCCCGTCCCGTCCCCGAGCAGCGTGGCCAGCCGGGCGACGGCGTAACAGATCCCGCCCAGTCCGTGGAACGCGCCCGGCCCGACCGCCCGGCTGAGTCCGGGGTCCGCGGCCAGCGCGCCGACCAGCGCGGGCAGCGGGGTGAGCGCCTCCCGTGCGAGGTCGGTGTAGCGGGACGAGCCTGTCAGCCGGCCGAGCTGCGCGAGGAACAGCGCCACTCCGCAATACCCCTGCCCCAGGCCCGCCCCCATGGGCAGTACGGCCCAGTGGGCGTCGTCGATCAGCTCCAGGCCGATCCAGTTGGCCCGCCCCCGGTGTCCGGGAAGCGGCCCGCCGGGGACCGGCCCATGGGCCGCGCGCGCCACGATCTCGTCGGCGATTCCGCAGGCGGCGGCGAGGAGTACGGAAGGCTCCGGCACCGCCGCCGGTGTGGTCCTGGCCGGTACGGCGGCCGGTCCGTGCGGACTCCCGGCCCAGGGCCGGGCGGTGGCCAGCGTGGCGGAGATGATCCATTCCTGGTCGTGGCGGTCGACCTCGCCCATGGCCTCGATCTTGCCGACGGCGCTCGCCAGCCCCGGTGTGTCCAGCACCCCGGAAATCCGCGCGCCCCGGGACGTCCACAGATCGGGCCCCGCCGGCCGGTGGAAGAAGACCGGAACGTCCCCGCACCACAGATCGGCTATCTCGTCCTCGATCAGCCGCTGCCTGACCGGGTCGGCGGAGGACTCCGCCCACAGCACCGACAGCAGGGCGTCCCTGTCCAGCGCGTCACGCAGGACGCCCGGGTGCAGCGACTCCTCCAGCAGACGCGCGTACAGCTGGGTGGGCCGTACGATCAGCCGGCCGGCCTCACGCGCGCCGTCCGCCAACAGCCCGGCCGGGCCGCACAGTTCGTCCCGGTCCGAGGTGATCGCGTCATAGCCCGCCCGGAAGCCGTTGAGCAGCGCGGCCACATAGTCGGCGGGTCCGGGGCCAATGTCCTTGCCCGCCAGCAGCGGGCGGTTGCGGCCCCCGCCGAACGGGGCGGGGCGGCGCACCAGGCGCATCGTGTCCGTACCGGCGCCCTCCCACGCGATCCGCGCGTTCGGGCCGCTGCCGCCCGCCGCTCCGCCCACGGCGGAGATGTCCACGGCGCCCAGCTCCCCGACCATCAGCTGGGGCAGCAGACAGGTCCGGTGCACCGAGGAGGAGAGCGCGGCCGACGCGGGGTCGGGCCCGGCCGTCGTCGGCTCGGCCAGTTCGGCGTGGAGCAGCGTCTCGACGTCGATCAGTATCGGCTGGTCCCCGTGCGCGACGAGGTTGTCGTAGTGCAGATCGGTGCCTTCGACCGCGTACATCAGCGCCAGGAGCGCGCCTTGGCGCCGGTAGAACCGGTCGATGCCGACGACGGACGCGCAGGACAGGTGGTCGATGTGCCCGAGCCAGCCGTAGCCGTCGCCGTGAACCGTCGGCGCGGTCCGCAGCTCCAGGCCGGGCACCTTGGTGTTGAGCCACTCCACCATCCGGTCGAGCAGATGGTGCTGGCTGAGCGCGCGCGGCTTGTAGACCACGATGGATCCGTCGGCGAACCGCAGCAGCGCCACCGATCTGCCCCGCTGATGGGTGTCCCCGAGCCCCAGGTCCAGCGCCACCAGCGGCCCGGGGTCCGCGTCGCCCAGCAGCGCCGCGACGATCCCCGCACGGTCGGCGGTGAACCGGGTCAGCAGCTCCGCGACGGCGTCAGCCGCCTGCTCGCAGGTCTGGGCCAGCAGCCTGGCGAGCACCGGATAGCGGGCGAACAGCCGGGCGAGCCCACGCCGACTGCCCGTGCGCCGCAGGAAGTCCGCGAACCTGTCCTCGGGTCCTGCGCCCGTCAGCCCCGCCGCCGCACGCGCGGCGGCGAGCTCGGCGACGAGCGTACGGGCGGCCTGGCGGGCGAGCTGCTGCCCCAGCCGGTCGGCGAACTGTCCCGACAGCGTCGCGGCGTCCGCCGCGGCCGACGGCCCGCACTTCTCCGTCATCGCCCGGACCGCCGCGTCCACGAGGGGACGGAACACCGGGACGAACACGTCGGATCCCTCGGCACGGGGTGAGTCCGGCTTCCCGTCCCGGCTGTGCCCGGCGCCGTCGTTGCCGGAAAGCTCCGGGGCCGCCGCCACGGCCTCCTCGACGAACCGTGCCCAGCCCGGCTCGGCCGCGCGCTCGCCCAGCAGCTCCGCGGATTCCGCGGCGAGCGCGGCCGCCTGCTCCGGGAGGACTCCCAGCGCTCCCAGCCGCGCGGTCCAGCAGGCCTGCTCCAGCTCCGGCAGCGCGCGGCGCCCGTGGGCGGCGGCGGATGCCGCGGCGAGCGGAGCGTGCGGCGCCGCCAGCCGCTCACGGAGCGTCAGGCCAGTGGCCCACCAGGAGTTCGGCAGTCCTGGGGCGGAGGCGGCGGAAGGGGCGGAGGAAGTCACAGCGGTAACCCTCGCAGACCGCCGTCCGGGCAGCATGGGGGCGGACCCCGCATATTCCGTGGGCGCACTACCCATGTCCGCCGCACCCGCCCCTCATGCCCCGCGCCGACAGGGGGCACGACCGGTTCCGCGAGGCGACTTCGTACGGTCCCCGCGCCCCGGCACCGGCACCGGACGCGGGCCCCCGCCCGGTCCCACGGCCGCCGACGACCGGCCGGACGCCCCTTTCCTACGTACGCTCCGCGTGCCCCGCGCAAATGCGGGGGACACGCCACCGATGTGATGTCCCGGCACTTCGCCGAAGCTGCGTACCGAGAGTCCACAGCACGCAGATCTGAGGAGTACCTCATGGGCGAAGCCATGCCCGTCAGTGTTGTCGCACTGGACCCACTGCTGGAAGCGGGGGCCAGGAGCGCCCTGCACAGCAGTCCGGACATCACCCTGGTGCTGCCGCACGAACCGGCCCAGGTGACCGTCCTGATGGTCGATCAAGTGGCCCATCAGGCCATGGACATGGTGCGTACCACCCGGAGCGAGGCGCACCGCCCCGAAGTGGTGCTGGTGGCGACCGACCTGGCGCCGGCCGAGGCACTGCACGCCATCGCCGCGGGCGCCCGCGGCCTGCTGCGTCGCCGTGAGGCCAGCGCCGACCGGCTGGTGCGCACCGTTCTCACGGCGGCCGGGGGCGACTGCACGGTGCCCCCCGATCTCCTCGACCGCCTGCTGGAACAGGGGGCCGGCGCCCAGGCCGGGACGATCGCACGGCCTCACATCTCCGGCTGGGGCCTGAACGACCGTGAACGCGCGGTGCTGCGGCTGGTCGCCGACGGCCGTGAGACCGGTGAGATAGCCAAGGAGCTGAGCTACTCGACCCGGACCGTGACGACCGTGATGCGGGACATCACCCAGCGGTTCCGGCTCCGCAACCGCGCCCACGCGGTGGCGTACGCCCTGCGGGCGGGTCTGCTGTGAGCGCCCCCACGGTGGCGCGGTCCGCCGCCCCCAGATATCCCGACCTCGTCGACGAGGCCGCGGCCGAGGTGATCGAAACGGCCGTCGCGGCGATGCTGGCCGCCGAGGCGCGCGGCGATTCCTGGCCCATGGGGCCGTACCGGGACCGCCCCCGGGTGAGCGTCTTCGCGCCCGGCGCCGAGCTGGCCGACCCGGTCGCCGCGGCCCTGCGCGGGGCCGGCATCGAACGGGCCCCCGCCTGGTCGCCGGACACGGTCCTGGTGGCCGTCGCGGGCACGGTCGACGAAGCCCTCGACGCGTGCCCGGCGCTGGACCACGCCGGCGCCCGCCGTCTGCTGGTCGTCGCCACCACTTTCACGGCCGCCGGCGTGCTGCGCGCCGTACGGGCCGGGGCGCGGGCCATGCTCCAGTCGGCGGAGGCGACCCCGGCCCGGCTGTCGGCCGCGGTGCACTCCGCGTACCACGGTGAGGGCCGGATGCCGTCCGGCATCCTGGTCCGGCTGCTCAGCGGCGCCGCCGAGCCGTACGCCCCGGAACCGGGGGATCCGATCGGCGTGCCCCAACTGACCGCCCGCCAGACCAGGGTGCTCACCCTGGTCGCCGAGGGACACGGCAACGCGGCCATCGCCCGCGCCCTGTCGTGCTCGCAGCACACCGTGAAGAACATCATCTACGACCTGATGGCCCGGCTACAGGTCCGCAACCGCGCCCATGCGGTGGCCTACGGGGTCCGCACCGGTCTGATCTGAGCGCCCCGGCCGTGCGGCCGGCCCGGCCGCCGGTGCACCATGCCGACGCCGAGCGTGCCCGCTGCCGGAGCCCGGCGCACAGAGACATAAGCGCAGCAAGCCCGGCGACGGACCGCTGCCATTCCTTCCCTGTTGCCGCGCCCGGCGCGGCAGTCAAGCTCTCGCTGTGCCCCACGGCCGTCGCGGACGTGGCACACATTCCGACCCATGGAGGTAGGCCGGTGGACCACGGTGACAGCCGCACACCAGGCGGCGCCCGGACGACGTCGTTCTCACAGCAGCGGCTGTGGTTCCTCGACCAGCTCCGGCCCGGCTCCGCGGACTATCTCCTCCCGATGGCCCTGCGGCTGCGCGGTGAGCTCGACGTCCCCGCGCTCACCGGTGCCTTCGCCGACGTCGTGGACCGTCACGAGGTGCTGCGCACCCGCTACGCCGCGGTCGACGGTGAGCCCGTACCCGACGTCGTGGCGGACGTACGGATCCCGCTCGACCGGGTCGACCTCACCGGAGCCAACCCCGACGACCAGGAAAAGGGGCTTCAGGCCGTCCTCGAGCGCGAGCTGCGCCGCCCGCTGGACCTGTCGGCCGCGCCCGCGCTGCGCCTGACCCTGGCCCGGCTCGGGGCCGACGACCATCTGCTGCTGGTGGTGGTGCACCACATCGCGTTCGACTTCACCTCGTGGGGCGTGCTCACCCGGGAAGTCGCCGCGGCCTACCGCGAGCGGACCTCGGGCGAGCCCTCGGACCTGCCCGAACTTCCCTTCCAGTACGCCGACTTCGCCGCCCGCCAGCGCGAGCTGCTCTCCGGCGCCCGGCTGGCCGGCCGGACCGACTACTGGCGTGCCAGGCTCGACGGCCTCGCGCCGCTGGAACTGCCCACCGACCGCCCCCGCCCCGAGGTGTGGCAGGGCGATGCCGCGATGACCCGGTTCATTCTGCCCCCCGAGCTGGTCGGCGCGGTCGACGCGTTTGCCAGGTCCCGCCGCGCCACCCGCTTCATGGTGCTGCTCGCGGCGTTCCAGGCGCTGCTCGGCCGGTACAGCGGACAGACCGACCTCGCCGTCGGCGCTCCGGTCGCCGGCCGCGGCGGCGCGGAACTCCAGCAGCTGATCGGGCTGTTCGTCAACTCCGTGGTGCTGCGGACCGATCTGTCCGGGCAGCCGAACTTCGGTGAGCTGGTGCGCCGGGTACGGGACAGCACGCTGGCCGACTTCTCGTACGCCGACGCCCCGTTCGAGCACATCGTCGCCGAACTCACCCCCGAGCGTGACCTGTCCCGCAATCCCCTGTTCCAGGTCTCCTTCCTGCTGCTGGGGGGCGAGGCCGAACCCCCCGCCCTGCCGGGGCTGGACGTGGAACTGACGCCCACGCCCGCCACCGGCACCCCGTTCGACCTGGTGCTGGACCTCATGGGCGGCTCCGACGGCAGTCTCTCGGGGCGCATGCAGTACGCGACCGCGCTGTTCGACGCCGGCACGATGCGCCGGCTCGCCGACGGCTACGCGGAGCTTTTGCGCGGTGTCCTCGCCGCACCCGACGCGCCGCTGGCCGAGACCACAGGGCGCATCGCCCCGCTGCCCGGCAAGGAGCGGCAGCGGCTGCTGGCGCTGGGCGACGGCGGCACGCGCCCCGCGCCCGAGCTGACCGCGGACGCGCTGTTCGAGCGGCAGGCCCGGTCCACGCCCGACGCGCTCGCGGTCAGGTCGGCGGGCACCGAGCTGACGTACGCCGGGCTCGACGCCCGGGCCAACCAGCTCGCGCACCGGCTCCGGGCGCTCGGCGCCGGTCCCGGCGTCCGGGTCGGGGTCCATCTGGAACGGGGCGCCAACCTCGTGGCGGCGGTCCTCGCCGTGTTCAAGGCGGGCGCGGTGTATCTGCCGCTCGACCCCATCCACCCGGACGCGCGTCTCGCCGCGCTGCTCGCCGACACCGGCGCCCGGCTGGTGATCACCGAGGAGGCGCTCGCCGGGCGCCTCGCGGGGACGGGGGTACGGACCGTCCTGCTCGACCGGGACCGCGCGGAGATCGAGGCACTGCCCACGGCCGCTCCGGGCCGGACCGCCGGTCCACGGGATCTCGCGTACATCTTCCACACCTCGGGCTCCACCGGCAGGCCCAAGGGCGTACTGATCCCGCACCACGCGCTGACCAACTTCCTGGTGTCCATGGCACGCCGGCTCGGAATCCGGCCGGGGGACGCGGTGATGGGCGTGACGACCGTCTCGTTCGACCCCTCGCTGCTCGAACTGTGCCTGCCGCTGACCACCGGGGCCCATGTGGTGGTGGCCGACGCGGAACAGGCCAGGGATCCCCAGCGGCTGACCCGCCTGATCGAGGAGGTACGGCCCGCCGTGCTCCAGGCCACGCCCGTCGCCCTGAGGATGCTGACGGACATCGGCTGGACACCGCCGCCGACCCTGACCGTGCTCTCCGGGGGCGAGAAGCTCCCGTCCGGCCTCGTCCACGCGCTCGGCGCCCACGGGGCCCCGGTGTGGGACCTGTACGGGCCGACGGAGACGACGGTGTGGACGACCGCGGCGCGGGTCGGCGCCGACGGGCGGCCCGACGACTGGGCCGTCCTGGACAACACCACCGTACGGCTGCTGGACGAGCGGCTGGAGCCGGTTCCGCACGGCGCGACCGGGGAGATCCACATCGGTGGCGCCGGTGTCGGCTGGGGTTACCACGGACAGCCGGTGCAGACGGCGGGCGCGTTCCTGCCCGATCCGTACGCCGCCGAACCCGGCGGGCGGCTCTACGCCACCGGGGACCTGGGGCGCCTGCGCCCGGACGGATCGCTGGAGATCCTCGGCCGCCGCGACCACCAAGTGAAGATCCACGGGCACCGGATGGAGCCCGGCGAGATCGAGGCCGCCCTGCTGGCCGTCGAGGCCGTCCGGGCCGCCGTCGTCCACCCGACTCCGGGCGGGTCCGGGGAACCGCAGCTCACCGCCTATCTGGTGGCCCGCGAAGGCCACCGGCTGCCCGGCGCCGACGAGTTGCGCGACCGGTTGCTGGAGACCCTGCCCGACTACATGATCCCCGCGTCCTTCATGCCGCTGGACGAACTGCCCACCACGGTCAACGGCAAGGTGGACCGGAAGGCGCTTCCCCTGCCGCACGCCCCGTCGCCGGCCGCGACGGCGGCCGATCACCTGGCCCCGCGCTCCCCCGAGGAGAAGGCCGTGGCCGAGGTGTGGCAGACGGTCCTCGGGGTGCCGCGGGTCGGCGCCCACGACGACTTCTTCCGGCTCGGCGGGCACTCCCTGCTCGCCACCCGGGTCTCGGTGCGACTGCGGGGCGTGCTCGGTATCGACGTACCGGTACGGGCCCTGTTCGACCACACGACCGTCGCCGCGCTCGCCGGAGCCCTGGACGACTACCCCCGGGTGTCCGTGAACCGCCCGATGCCGGTGCTCACCGGCCGGCGCAGGACAGGCCGCTGAGCGGCATCACCGGAGCGACCGCAGCATCCTGAGCCGAGAGGAACCACCATGACCACCACCGTCCCGCCCCACCCGTCCGTCGACCGGGCCCCGCGCCCCGGCCGCCCCGACGTCTCCGTCTTCGAGGACCTGGAGTCGGAGGTCCGGCTGTACTGCCGTACCTTCCCGGTGGTCTTCGAACGGGCTAAGGGCGCCGAACTGCACACCGAGGACGGCCGCACCTTCATCGACTTCTTCTGCGGTGCGGGCAGCCTGAACTACGGGCACAACAACGAATTCATCAAGCACCGGATCACCGACTACCTCGCCTCCGACGGCATCATGCACGGCCTGGACATGCACACCGTCGCCAAGCGCGACTTCCTGGCCGGCTTCGCCGATCTCGTCCTGCGGCCGCGCGGCCTGGACTACAAGGTGCAGTTCGCGGGGCCCACCGGCACCGACGCCGTGGAAGCCGCACTCAAACTGGCCCGCAAGGCGACCGGACGCACCGGGCTCATCGCCTTCTCCGGCGCGTACCACGGCATGTCGCGCGGCTCGCTCGCGGTCACCGGCAGCCGCCGCGCCCGCAGGGCCGGCGGCGTGAGCGGCCAGGACGTGACGTTCGTACCGTACGAGGACGGCCCGCTCGGTTCGTTCGACTCCATCGGGTTCATCGAGCGCCTGCTCGCCGACCCCTCCTCCGGCGCCGACCTGCCCGCCGCGGTGATCGTCGAGCCGATGCAGATGGAGGGCGGCGTCTACCCGGCGAGCCGGGAGTGGCTGCGGCGGCTGCGCGCGCTCACCGAGCGGTACGGCGTGCTGCTGATCCTCGACGAGATCCAGTCCGGCTGCGGCCGTACCGGCACCTTCTTCTGCTTCGAGGACGCCGGGATCGTCCCCGACATCGTGACCGTCTCCAAGTCGATCGGCGGTTACGGACTCCCGCTCTCGCTCACCCTGTTCCGGCGCGAACTCGACGTGTGGGAGCCGGGGGAGCACACCGGTACGTTCCGCGGCAACCAGCTCGCGTTCGTCGCCGCCACCGCCGCCTGCGAACTGTGGCACCACAGCGGCTTCCAGACCGCTCTGACGGACGCGGCGCGGCGCCTCGGCCGGTTCCGTACCGAACTCACCGCGCTCGACCCGGGGTTGTCGCTGCGTGGCCGGGGCATGGTGCTCGGCATCGACACCGGCCCGGCCGGCGGCCCCGAACGGGCCCGCGCCGCGCAGCGGTACGCCTTCGAGCACGGCGTCATCGTCGAGCTGTGCGGGCGCCACGACGAGGTCATCAAGGTCATGCCCCCGCTGAACATCGACCCCGCCCTGCTCGACCGCGGCCTCGCGGTGCTCCACGAGGGCCTGCGGGCGCGCTGATGCGGGACCGCCAGTACGTACGACCGAACGCAGGGAGCATTCGATGACCCGCCCCACCCGCCGCCATCTCATCTCCATCGACGACCTCGCCACCGAGGACCTGGACCGGATCGTCCGGCGCGGTGTCCAGTTCGCGGCCGGGGAGCTGGAGGACGCGCGCCCGCTGCACGACGCCGTCGTCGGTGTCCTGTTCCGCAAGACGTCCACCCGCACCAGGACCGCCTTCTCGGCGGGCGCGCTGCGCCTGGGCGCACGGCTGATCACGTACGGCCCCGGCGATCTCCAGGAGAACACCGGCGAGACCGTCGAGGACACCGCCGCCGTGCTGTCCCGGATGATCGACACGCTCGTGGCCCGCACCGCGGGCAGCGAGGCCGAGCTGCGCGCCTACGCCGACCAGCAGCGGATGGCCGTGGTGAACGCGATGAGCGCCGACGAGCATCCCACCCAGGCGCTCACCGATCTCACCACCCTGCTGGGCCGGTTCGGGCGGATCGAGGGTCTGCGCGTCCTCTACATCGGCGAGGGGAACAACACCGCCTCGGCCCTCACGCTGGCGCTCTCGCGCTACCAGGGCACCGAGCTGTTCCTGCGCACCCCGCCCGGTTACGGAGTCGCGGAGCGCTACCTCGACCGGGCGGCGGTGAACGCCAAGAAGAGCGGGGCGCGTGTCGAGCAGCGGCACGACATGGACGGGCTTCCGCAGGCCGATGTCATCTACACCACCCGGTGGCAGACCACCGGTACGGTCAAACCGGACCTCGACTGGCCGCGTCTGTTCGCCCCGTTCCAGGTCGGCCCGGCCGTGATGGCCACCAGTCCCGACGCGGTGTTCATGCACGACCTGCCCGCCCACCGGGGCGAGGAGGTCACCGCGGACGTGCTCGACGGGCCCGCGAGCATCGCGTTCCAGCAGGCGGAGAACAAGTACCACAGTGCGCGCGCCGTCCTGGAGTGGTGCATGACCGGCACTCAGGCCGGCTGACCCGCCAGGTCACCCCCCACCGCGTCACCTGTCCCGCACCGCACCTCGCGTCCCCCACCGCGACACCCCGCGCGCTCCCGAAGCACTTCCCCTGGAGGTAGTCCAGCCATGTCTGAAACCGTACTTCTGCCCGCCGGCGGGTGGCGGCTGTGGTCCCATTTCGCACTTCGTGGGCCGGGTTTTCCGGTGGCGGGGGTGTTGCGTTTGGTGCCGGAGGGTTTGGCGGTTGCGGCGGACAAGTTTGGTGGGGGGGAGGTGTT
>NZ_JBHVVP010000012.1:0-209332 GCF_042882605.1 Streptomyces sp. NPDC058198 | reverse complement strand
CTGGCGTTGACTTTTGGCACGCTGTTGAGTTCTCAAGGAACGGACGCTTCCTTTGTACTCACCCTCTCGGGCTTTCCTCCGGGCTTCCCTTCGGTACTTCATTTTGTTCTGTACTTCGTGTTTCCAACCTTACCAGATTCATTTGGCTGTTCTTGCCTCTTGAATTCCGGTGGCCTTTGGAGTGGGCCTTTGCCTTTCGGCTGTTCACTACTTTAGCCGATTCCCCGTGCGGCTCATAATCGAGTCGTGGGGCTTGAATTTCGGCATGCCGAAATCCACACCCGTTGGGGTTCGAACGTAGGTAGTGGATGGCCGCTACGGGCGGCTGCTGAACAGCAGGGCCCGTGTCAAGCGGCTCGGGCTACGTTAGGCGGATGAACAGGACGAGTCAAGTTCGTCGTCGCCGCGGTACGTGGGCGCGATAGGGGCTGACCGACCGCTCGCCGTCGATCCAGAAGCGCCAGGGATGGACGGCGCCGTCGCCGCCCACTCCGGTACGCGGACCGCTGCGGACCTGGTCATCCGCGACAGGGGTGCCCGCCAGTATCGCCAGCGGGGCGTCGAGGCCGGCGCAGACGTCCGTCCCGTCGAGAGCGCGGTCGATGTCGAGGGCGGTGGCCAGCCGGGCCGGGCCTTTGGCGAGTTCTCTGTCATGGCGGGCCGAGAGGCGACGTGTGCGGGCCAGTTCGCCGCCGACGCGGATCTCGCCGGCCCGCAGCAGGACTCCGCTCGCGGTGCCCTCGGGTCCGCACACCAGGTTGAGGCAGTGCCACATCCCATAGGTGAAGTAGACGTACGCGTGACCGGGCGGACCGAACATCACACCGTTGCGGGCGGTGCGGCCACGGAAGGCGTGCGAGCCGGGGTCGATCTCGCCCGCGTACGCCTCTACCTCGGTCAGCCTGAGTTCAATGGGCCCAACGTCCGTGCTCCGTACCAGCGTTCGCCCGAGGAGGTCGGGCGCGACCTCCAGGACCGGGCGGTCGAAGAAGTCCCGGGGCAGCGGTGTTCGATCGGGGCTCTCCTTCATGGCGTACGAGCCTACCCGGGAACCGACTACCGTCATGGCGCGTATGTAGGGGTCAGGACTAGAAGGAGTGAACATGGGCTTCAAGAAGCTGCTCGCGAGCGTGGGCGCCGGTGGCGCGTCCGTCGAGACCGAGCTGACCGAGTCGAACGTCGTGCCCGGCGGCGTCGTTCAGGGCGAGGTGCGGCTCCAGGGCGGTTCGGTGAACCAGCAGATCCAGGGGCTCTCCGTCGGCCTCCAGGCACGGGTCGAGGTCGAGGGCAACGACCAGGAGCTCAAGCAGAACATCGAGTTCACCAAGCAGAGCATCGGCGGTGCCTTCGAGGTGCAGGCCGGAGCGGCGCATGTGGTTCCGTTCGGTCTGGAGATCCCTTGGGAGACGCCGATCACCACGATCGACGGGCAGCAGCTGCGCGGGATGAACATCGGCGTGACCACGGAGCTGGACATCGCGCGGGCGGTGGACTCCACCGACCTGGACCCGATCAACGTCCACCCGCTGCCGGCGCAGCAGGCCATCCTGGACGCCTTCATCCAGCTGGGCTTCCGCTTCAAGAGCGCGGACATGGAGCGCGGGCACATCCGCGGGACGCGTCAGCGGCTGCCGTTCTACCAGGAGATCGAGTTCCTCGCGCCGCAGCAGTACCGCGGGCTGAACCAGGTCGAGCTGACCTTCGTCGCGGACGACCGCGAGATGGACGTCATCCTGGAGATGGACAAGAAGCCGGGCCTGTTCACCGAGGGAAGCGACTCGTTCCGGGCCTTCCAGGTGGGCCTGGGCGACTTCCACAGCACCGACTGGTCCGCCTATCTCAACCAGTGGCTCGCCGAGGTCGGTGGCCGTCGCAACTGGTTCTAGGCATACCTCTAGGCTCGGCGTCGCAAGGCAGGACAGCCGATTCGGAGGTTCACGTGACCGAGGTGAAGAGGGCTCCGCTCCCTCATGACTTCCATCCGCAGGTGCCGTCGTTCACCGTGGTGAGCGACGACGTTTCGCCGGGGGCAGTGCTGAAGGACGCGCAGGTCCACGCCGCCGGGAACACCTCGCCGCACCTGCGGTGGGAGGGTTTCCCGGCGGAGACCAAGAGCTTCGCCGTGACGTGTTTCGATCCGGACGCGCCCACCGGCAGCGGATTCTGGCACTGGGTGGTCTTCGACATCCCGGCGTCGGTCACCGAGCTTCCGGTGGGTGCGGGCAGCGGCACGTTCGAGGGGCTGCCCGAGGGCGCCGTACAGGCACGCAACGACTACGGGTCTAAGGACTTCGGTGGCGCGGCGCCGCCGGCCGGGGATCCCGCGCACCGCTACGTATTCACCGTGTACGCGGTGGACAGCGAGCGGCTGGGGCCGGACAGTGACGCGTCGCCCGCGTTCGTCGGGTTCAATCTGCGGTTCCACGCGCTGGCGCGTGCGCAGCTCATCGGGGAGTACGCCGCACCCGCGGAGAGCTGACCGTTTGCGTTTTGTTTGCCCTGCCCTGGTCTTGGAGAGACCAGGGCAGGGCATTTTTTATTGTGTTGTCCCTCTCGGCGTGCCCGGCCAGAGTTGATCCAAGCCCGCCAGGCGGTGGGCCGGCACACGGGAGGTGGGCGGGATGCGGGACACGCTGGTATTGAATGCGAGCTTCGAGCCGCTGTCGACGGTGACACTCAACCGTGCGGTGGTGCTGGTGCTGCAGGACAAGGCCGTTGTCGAGCAGGCCCACCCCGGTCTCCGTGTGCGTGCGGCCGCGGTGGAGCTGCCGGTGCCCCGGGTGATCAGGCTCTGCCGGTATGTCCGGGTGCCTTTCCGAAGACAGGCTCCGTGGTCGAGACGGGGTGTGCTGATACGGGACCAGCACCGGTGCGCGTACTGCGGCAGGCGCGCGACGACGGTGGACCATGTCGTGCCGCGGTCCCGAGGGGGTGCGGACAGCTGGCTGAATACGGTCGCGTCCTGCGCCGAGGACAATCACCGCAAGGCTGACCGTACGCCGGAGCAGGCGGGGATGCCGCTGCTGCGCGACCCGTTCGTGCCGTCTCCGGCGGATGCGATGCTGCTCTCGCTGCGGGCGGGCGAGCGCTCGGAGCTGCCGGTCTGGCTGGCGGGGGTTCAACCCGCCGCGTGAGCGGACCAGAAGCGGGAAAGCCCGCCCCCTTCCCGGGGAGCGGGCTTTCGTATGTCCGCGTCAGCCGTACCGGCGGACGAGCAGCTGGACGATGGCGACCACGCCGACCACCACGATCAGTGCGCGCAGGGCCACCGGCGGCAGCCTGCGGCCGACCTTGGCGCCGAGCTGGCCGCCGAGCGCGGAGCCGACCGCGATGAGCACCACCGCCGTCCAGTCGAACTCCGCGACGAAGAGGAAGAAGGTCGCGGCGACGCCGTTGACGACGGCGGCGAGGACGTTCTTGACGGCGTTGAGGCGTTGCAGGGCGTCGTCGAGCAGCATGCCCATCAGGGAGAGGTAGATGATCCCCTGGGCCGCGGTGAAATAGCCGCCGTAGACGCTGGCGAGCAGCAGCCCGGTGAACAGGAGCGGGCCGCCGTTGGGGCGTGCCACGGTGCCGTTCCGTTCGCGGCGGGCCTGGACGGCCTTGGCCAGCCGGGGCTGGAGGATCACCAGGACGAGGGCGAGCGTGACCAGCACGGGCACGATCGTCTCGAAGGCCGTCGAGGGCAGGACGAGCAGCAGGGTGGCGCCGCTGAGTCCGCCGACGAGCGCGGCGACGCTCAGGAGCAGGACACGGCGGCCCTGGCCGGTGAGTTCCGCGCGGTAGCCGATGGCTCCGCTGACCGATCCGGGTATCAGGCCGAGCGCGTTGGAGACGGTGGCGGTGACCGGGGGGAGGCCCGTCGCGAGCAGAACGGGGAAGGTGATCAGCGTGCCGGAGCCGACGATCGTGTTGATGGTGCCGGCACTGATGCCCGCGACGAAGACAGCGAGCATCTCCCAGATGGTCACGGTAAAGCCCTTCGGTGATCGGTGCCGGATGCACCGATCATGCACGAAGGGGCGGGTGGATCAGTCGAGCGGGGGGGTCTGCCGCCGCTCCTTGCCGGTATTGAAGCCCGGCATGCCGCCGCCCAGGTTGTCGAAGGCTCCGCTGAGCCCCTTGAGGGCGTCGCCGATCTCGCTGGGCACGATCCAGAGCTTGTTGGCGTCGCCCTCGGCGATCTTGGGGAGCATCTGGAGGTACTGGTACGCGAGGAGCTTCTGGTCCGGGTCGCCCGCGTGGATCGACTCGAAGACCGTACGGATCGCCTGTGCCTCGCCCTCGGCACGCAGCGCGGCGGCCTTGGCCTCACCTTCGGCGCGGAGGATCGCGGACTGCTTCTCGCCCTCCGCGGTGAGGATCTGCGACTGGCGGATGCCCTCCGCGGTGAGGATCGCCGCGCGCTTGTCACGGTCGGCGCGCATCTGCTTCTCCATCGAGTCCTGGATGGAGGTGGGGGGCTCGATCGCCTTCAGCTCGACGCGGTTGACGCGGATGCCCCACTTGCCGGTGGCCTCGTCGAGGACACCGCGCAGGGCCGCGTTGATCTCCTCGCGGGAGGTGAGGGTCCGCTCCAGGTCCATGCCACCGATGATGTTGCGCAGGGTGGTGACGGTGAGCTGCTCGATCGCCTGGATATAGCTGGCGACTTCATAGGTCGCGGCCCGGGCGTCGGTCACCTGGTAGTAGATGACGGTGTCGATGTTGACGACCAGGTTGTCCTGGGTGATCACCGGCTGGGGCGGGAAGGGCACGACCTGTTCGCGGAGGTCGATGCGGTTACGGATCGAGTCGATGAACGGGACCACGATGTTCAGGCCCGCGTTGAGGGTTCGGGTGTAGCGGCCGAAGCGCTCCACGATGGCGGCGCTTGCCTGCGGGATGACCTGGATCGTCTTGATCAGGGCGATGAATACAAGCACCACCAGGATGACCAAGACGATGATGATTGATGGCATCGCGTTCCTCGGGCCCTTCGCTGCCGGATGTTCTGATGATCGAGTTTCTCAGACCGGGGACGTACGTGGGGACCGTTCAGCCGGGTTGGCTCACATGACCACGGCTGTGGCGCCGTCGATCTCCACGACATCGACCTGCTGGCCTGGTTCGAACGTCATATCGCTGTCGAGCGTGCGGGCCGACCAGACCTCACCGGCCAGCTTGATCCGGCCACCTCTGCCGTCCACTCGTTCCAGGACGAGGGCCTGACGGCCTCTCAGCGCGTCGATTCCGGTGGCTGAGCCCGGACTTGCGTGGCGCTGCCGGGCCGCGTACGGACGCACGACGGCGATGAGCGCGACGGACACCACGACGAACACCAGGACTTGGGCCACTATTTCGCCGCCGAGCGCCGCGGTAATGGCGGCGGCGACCGCTCCGGCCGAGAACATGCCGAACTCGGGCATCGCTGTCAGGACGAGCGGAATGCCCAGTCCGACCGCGCCGATCAGCCACCACACCCACGCGTCGATTTCCACGTGTTCATGGTAGGTCCGGCGAACCCCCTCAGGACAGGGGCGAGTTCAGGTCAGCTGAGCGGCAGGCCCTGCGCCGTCCAGCGGTCGCCCGCGCGCTCGACGACGAGCGGGAGTCCGAAGCAGAGCGAGAGGTTGCGGGAGGTCAGTTCCGTCTCCATGGGGCCGGCCGCGAGGATCTTGCCCTGGCGGATCATGAGGACGTGGGTGAAGCCCGGGGCGATCTCCTCGACATGGTGGGTGACCATGATCATGGAGGGGGCGTACGGGTCGCGCGCGAGGCGGCCGAGACGGCGCACGAGGTCCTCGCGGCCGCCGAGGTCCAGTCCAGCGGCGGGCTCGTCCAGAAGCAGCAGCTCGGGGTCGGTCATCATCGCGCGGGCGATCAGGGTGCGCTTGCGCTCGCCCTCGGAGAGTGTGCCGAACTTGCGGTCCAGGAACTCGGTCATGCCGAGCCGGTCGAGGAAGGCGCGGGCGCGCTGCTCGTCGACCTCGTCGTAGTCCTCGTTCCAGGTCGCCGTCATGCCGTACGCGGCGGTGAGGACGGTCTGCAGGACCGTCTGGCGCTTGGGTAGCTTTTCGGACATGGCGACGCCCGCCACGCCGATGCGCGGGCGGAGGTCGAAGACATCCACCTTGCCGAGCCGCTCCCCGAGGATCGTCACCTTGCCGGTGGTCGGGAAGAGGTAACTGGACGCGAGATTGAGCAGGGTGGTCTTGCCGGCGCCGTTGGGGCCGAGGATCACCCAGCGCTCCCCCTCCTTGACCGACCAGGAGACATCGTCCACCAGAGCGCGTCCGTCGCGGACCACGGATACGTCCACCAGCTCCAGTACATCGCTCATGAGCGCGTTGTCTCCCCATGCAATCGTCTTGAGGTTCTGGGTGCGCCTGTAGGCACATCTCCCAGGGAAAACCTACGCCACCGGTCCAGCGATCCGGCCTTGAGGTCCGTTCCCTAGGCTGGGGCCATGCTTTCGCAACCACGCTCAGGACTGCTGGCCGCTTGGGGAAACGCCCTTTTGGCCGGATTTGTATCGCCGGACGACGCTGTGATGGCCGTCGTCGGCGACGACGCGCTGCACCGGGTGGAGGGCCTGCCGGGCGAGACAGGGCCCGTGGGGCTCACGCTGGCGCTGGGGCGGCTGCGGGCGCTCGGTGTGACCGGATACAGGGTCGCGCTGCCCGCGCCGGGGCATCCGCTGGGGCTCAGCGGGCCGCCGGAGTTCAACGCGCGGGCGCTGGAGGCCGAGGAGGCGGTGATCGCCACGGGTGCGGCGTACGGGCTGGTGCCCGAGGTGTCCGCGGTGGGTCCTGACGGGGACCGTCACATCGAGGTCGTCTGGCACTGCCTGCCGGTACGGGACGCGCCGCCGGCGGATGTGCCCTCGCTCGGAGAGGCGGAACGCGAGCTGGCCGAGGCGCTGCGGGACGCGACGGAGGCGCTCTCCCGGCTGGATGTGGCGGCGTCGGGCCCGGTGGCCGAGGCGGCCCTGGACGCGTACCGGGCGCGGGCGGAGCGGGGCCGCGAGGTGCTGGCTCCCGGCTATCCGCCGCGCGCGGTGCGGGTGCTGGAGCTGGCCCAGCGGGTCGGGCTGCTCGTCTCGCTGGCGTACGAGCACGGGCACGGCGGCGCGGTGAGCGCGTCGGAGATGGCGGCACGCGGCGAGGCGCTGCGCCCGGTGGAGCGCCTCGCCCGCCGCGCGCAGGTGGCCGCGTACAACGCCTACGTGGAGGAGCGGCAGAAGAACACACCCCTGCCGCCCCCCGGCGAGTGAGCCGAAGGGGCGCGCCGCTGTCGAAAAGGAGAACGCGCACAGGCCCCGAGGAACGAGGGGCCGAGCACGATCGACCGTCGACAGTGGCATAGAGCGCCCCGGAGGCGAACCGAGCCCCCAAAAAGAGGTGCGTGAGCCGAAGGGGCGCGCCGCTGTCGAAAAGGAGAACGCGCACAGGCCCCGAGGAACGAGAGGCCGAGCACGATCGACCGTCGACAGTGGCATAGAGCGCCCCGGAGGCGAACCGAGTCTTAGAAGTTGGCCGAGTGGTTGCCGAACGCGGGGTTCAGCAGGCCGATCACGTTGATCGTGTTGCCGGTGAGGTTCACCGGGATGTGCACCGGGACCTGGATCACGTTGCCGGAGACGACACCCGGGGAGTGCGTCGCCGCGCCGCTGGCCTGGGCGCCGCCGTCGGTGGCGAACGCGGCGCCGGCGGAGGCACCCGCGGCAAGACCGGCGGTGACGAGGACCAGTGCGGCCTTCTTGGCAACCTTCATGGGATGTTCCTTAATCGCGTCATCAGTGACCGCGGCGGTACGCCGCGGCACGCCATGAAGAACGCCCGGCCCGCGAGAAGGATGCGCCGTGTGGGTGACATACACCCGACGGTATGAATCTCAGACCGGAGGGCGCCGTTCCGGATCAGTCCGCGATCCCATGGCGTACGGCCCAGAGCGCCGCCTGCGTACGGTCCGCGAGATCCAGTTTCATCAGAATGTTCGAGACGTGCGTCTTGACAGTCTTCTCGGAGAGCACCAGCGCCCGGGCGATCTCCCGGTTGGAGCGCCCGTCGGCGATCAGGCCGAGTACTTCCCGCTCCCGGTCGGTGAGCGACGTCCCTCTGCCCTGGCCGCTGCCGGTGTGGTCCTGGGCCAGCAGCGCGCCCGCGACCTCCGGCTGGAGCAGCACATGTCCCGCGTGGACGGAGCGGATGGCACCGGCCAGCGCTTCGGGGTCGACGTCCTTGTAGACATAGCCGGAGGCGCCGGCGCGCAACGCGGGGACCACGGTGCGCTGCTCGGTGAAGCTGGTGACGATCAGGACCCTGGCCGGGTTGTCGAGTTCACGGAGCTTGCGCAGCGCCTCGATGCCGTCGGTCCCGGGCATCTTGATGTCCATCAGCACGACGTCGGGGCGCAGTTCCTCGGCGCGGGCGACGCCCTCGGCGCCGTCGGACGCCTCGCCCACGACCTCGATGTCGTCCTGGACCTCCAGGAACGTACGCAGGCCACGCCGCACCACCTGGTGGTCGTCGACCAGCAGGACCCGGATCCCGCCCCTGTCCTTCTCAGCCACCCGGCACCTCCATCTCGATCGTGGTGCCCTGTCCGGGCGCCGATTCCACCGTGAGCCTGCCGCCCACGCCGCTCGCACGGTCGCGCATCGAGACCAGGCCCAGATGACGGCCCGCCCGGCGCACCGTCCGGGGCTCGAAGCCGCTGCCGTTGTCGGTGACGCTGAGGACCGCGCCCTGGGCGCGGCGGGAGAGGGTGACATCGACCCGCTCGGCGCCGGAGTGGCGCAGCGCGTTGTGCAGCGCCTCCTGGGCCACCCGCAGCAGCGCCTCCTCCTGGGCGGCCGGGAGGGCCCGTACGCCGCAGCTGTCGAAGGTGACCCGGGCGGAGTGAGCCCGGTCGAGCACCTGGATCTGGGTACGGAGGGTGTGGACGAGGCCGTCCTCGTCGAGCGCGGCGGGGCGCAGCTCGACGACGGCGGCGCGCAGTTCTTCGGCGGCCTCGGCGGCGAGGGCGGCGACCTGCTGGAGCTCGCCCTTGGCACGGGCCGGGTCACGGTCCACCAGCGCGGCCGCCGCCTGGGCCGTCAGCCGCAGCGAGAAGAGTTTCTGGCTCACGGCGTCGTGGAGCTCGTGAGCGAGGCGTGAGCGCTCCTCGGCGATGGTGAGTTCCCGGCTGCGCTCGTACAGCCGGGCATTGGTGAGGGCGATGGCGGCGTGCTGGGCGAGGATCGCGAGGAGTTCCTCGTCCTCCTCGGTGAATCCGCAGGCGCCGTCCGGCTTGGGGCAGCGCTTGTTGGCGAGGAAGAGCGTGGCGATGGTCTCGTCGCCGTCCCTGACCGGCAGGCCCAGGAAGTCGGACATGTCGGGGTGGGCGGAAGGCCAGCCCTCGAAGCGCGGGTCCTTGCGTACGTCGGCGAGGCGCTCGGCCTTCTCGTCGTGGAGCATCGCGGCGAGGATGCCGTGCTGGCGCGGGAGCGGGCCGATGGCCTTCCACTGCTCGTCGCTGACGCCGTCGACGACGAACTGGGCGAAGCCGCCGTGATCGTCCGGCACGCCGAGCGCCGCGTACTCGGCGTCGAGCAGTTCGCGGGCCGAGGCGACGATCGTCTTGAGGACGTCGCGCACCTCCAGATGCCTGCTCATCGCGAGGAGTGCGGTGCTCACAGCGGCGAGGCCGGAGCGCGGTCGGTGGCTCATGGCTTCACCGTACCGGCGGGTGAGACGCACCGTATCGGCCCCCGGAAGGCCCCCGACCAGGACCAGCGACCTACGCCGAAGGGCCCTTGCGGGCCGGGGCGGATTCCGCCGGGGCAGCGCGGGGCGGGCAGGGCCGCGCGAGCCCGAGGCCTCGCATCCGCTGATGCCAGTTGGCCGCTCACACAGCGCATTGCGGTAGCAACCAAGGGTGAGTTCGGCGTGCCTCCGATGTGAGCCCGCACATAGGACGTACATCACTTACGAACGCGACTAGTCGCCAGAAAAGGGTGGTGTGAGCTGTGGATAAATGGGGCAAGAGGTCCCCTTTCGGCGCCCCGCTCCACTATCCGGGGTCGTACGTCACACCTTTGCCACACGTTTTTGCGGCCGCTAAGAATTGCCGACGTCGCCGCCGAGCAGGCTGGCCGTCCGGCCTCCGCGACTCCCGCTATTCGAAGAGGTACGTCTCTATGTTCTCGTCACGCACCCCTGGCCCCACCCGTCTGAACAAGACCCACAGGGCATCCATCGCCGGCGTTGCCGCGGCCGGAGTCGCGGCTCTCACCTTCTCGCTGGTTCCCGGCTCCCACGCGGAGACGGAGAGCCAGTCCCCCGCCACCGCCCCGGTGGCCTGGAACACGACCTCGACCGTGCAGGCGAGCCTCGCCAAGCAGCACGTCACGGTCAAGACCGACGCCACGGCCAAGGAGAAGGCAGCCGCGAAGGCGAAGGCCGACGCGGCCGCGAAGGCCAAGGCGAAGGCGAAGGCCAAGGCAGCAGCCGAGAAGAAGCGCGCCAAGGCCGCGGCCGCCAGCCGCTCCGCCGACCGTAAGCCGGTCTACCCGAACAACCTGGACGGCTGGATCCGTGAGTCGCTGGCCATCATGAAGGCCAAGGGCATCCCCGGTTCGTACGAGGGTCTGCACCGCAACATCCTCCGCGAGTCGAGCGGTAACCCGAACGCGATCAACAACTGGGACATCAACGCCCAGAACGGCATCCCGTCGAAGGGCCTGCTCCAGGTCATCCCGCCGACCTTCAAGGCCTACCACGTCGAAGGAACGCCCTTCGACATCTACGACCCGGTCGCCAACATCACGGCCGCGGCCAACTACGCCGCGGACAAGTACGGCTCGATGGACAACGTCAACAGCGCCTACTGAGCCGGCGCACACCGACGCGTGCTGACGCGCGCTGACGTCGACCGACGCCGAAGGGCGGCACCCCGCGGGGTGCCGCCCTCAGACGTATGGCCGGTCCTGTCCCGGTCCGGCCTCGTTACTTGCGCATGACCTCCGGCTCGTGGCGGCGCAGCAGGCGCGACACCACGACACCACAGAGGGCGCCCATCAACAGCAGGATCCCGATGTTGATGCCCCACTGGCCCGCCGAGTGCTCCCACAGCGGGTCCAGGTCGGTGGGGTTCTTGGGATCCCACGGCGGCATCAGATGGGCCAGGTCGAGGGTCGTGCCCGCGCCCGCGATGGCCCACCGGGACGGCATCAGCCAGGCGAACTGCTCCAGGCCCGGCGAACCGTAGACCTGGAAGAGGATGCCGGTGAAGACGACCTGGATGATCGCGAACATGACCAGCAGCGGCATGGTCTTCTCCGCGGTCTTCACCAGCGAGGAGATGACCAAGCCGAACATCATCGAGGTGAAGCCGAGGGCGATCACGACAAGGCAGATCTCGACGGCCGGCGGCATGATCAGGCCCTCGGCCGGCATGTCGCGCGTGGCGAAGCCGATGCCGCAGATGATGACGCCCTGGAACGCGGTGATCACGCCGAGCGTGATGACCTTGGACATCAGATAGGCGGAGCGGGACAGGCCGGTGGCCCGTTCCCGTTCGTAGATGACCCGTTCCTTGATCAGCTCACGGACCGAGTTGGCCGCGCCGGAGAAGCACATGCCGACCGCGAGGATCAGCATGATCGTGCCGGCCTTGCCGTTGAAGGTGGACGGCGGCTCGGGCGGGCCGAGGCCGAATTCGGCCGGGATGACGACGCTGACCAGGCCGAGGACGGCCGGCAGGATCACCATCAGACCCATGAAGCCCTTGTCGGACGCGATCACCGAGGAGTATCTGCGGATCAGCGTCCAGAGCTGGGAGCCCCAGCTCTGCGGCTTCGGCGGACGCATCTGCTGCGGCGACGGCATATGGACGGACTGCGCGGCGACGGCGTCGATGTCCGCGGCGTACATCTGGTAGTGCTGCGAACCGCGCCAGCGGCCCGCCCAGTCGTAGTCGCGGTAGTTCTCGAAGGCCGAGAAGACATCGGCCCAGGTGCTGTAGCCGAAGAAGTTGAGCGCTTCCTCCGGCGGGCCGAAGTACGCCACGGAACCGCCGGGGGCCATCACCAGCAGCTTGTCGCAGCTCGCCAGCTCGGCGACGGAGTGGGTGACGACCAGGACCGTACGGCCGTCGTCGGCGAGACCGCGCAGCAGCTGCATGACATCGCGGTCCATACCCGGGTCGAGGCCGGAGGTCGGCTCGTCCAGGAAGATCAGGGACGGCTTGGTGAGCAGCTCCAGGGCCACGGACACCCGCTTGCGCTGACCACCGGAGAGCGAGGTGATCTTCTTGTCCTTGTGGATGTCGAGCTTGAGCTCGCGCAGCACCTCGTCGATGCGGGCCTCGCGCTCGGCCTCGGCGGTGTCGCCGGGGAAGCGGAGCTTGGCCGCGTACTTGAGCGCCTTCCTGACGGTCAGCTCCTTGTGCAGGATGTCGTCCTGCGGGACCAGGCCGATGCGCTGGCGCAGCTCGGCGAACTGCTTGTACAGATTCCGGTTGTCGTAGAGGACATCGCCCTGGTCGGCGGGGCGGTAGCCGGTCAGCGCCTTGAGCAGGGTGGACTTGCCGGAGCCCGACGGGCCGATGACCGCGATCAGCGACTTCTCGGGGACGCCGAAGGAGACGTCCTTGAGGATCTGCTTGCCGCCGTCGACCGTCACCGTGAGATGGCGGGCGGAGAAGGAGACCTCACCGGTGTCGACGAACTCTTCGAGGCGGTCGCCGACGAGCCGGAAGGCCGAGTGGCCGACGCCGACGATGTCGTTCGGGCTGATGAGTACGGTGCCGGACTTGGCTATCGGCTGGCCGTTGACATAGGTGCCGTTGTGGGATCCGAGGTCGCGGATCTGGAAGCGGCCGTCGGGAGTCGCCGTGAACTCGGCGTGCAGGCGCGAGACCTGGAGGTCGGAGACGACCAGTTCGTTCTCGAGCGCACGGCCGATGCGCATCACGCGGCCGAGGGCGAGCTGGTGGAACGTGGTCGGGCTGCGGTCTCCGTACACCGGCGGGGCCCCCGCGGCACCGCCCGAGGCCGGGGTCTGCTGAGGGAACTGCGCGCCGGGCCCGCTCTGCTGCGGCGGTATGTGTGCCTGCTGCGGCTGCTGCCAGTCCTTCTGCTGCGGGACGGGTGCCTGCTGCGGCGTCTGCTGCGGTGTCTGCTGCTGGGGCGCCCAGCCCTGTCCGCCCTGCTGCGGCTGCTGGTACGGGGCCGGCCGGCCCTGCGCCTGGTGAGGCACCGCGCCCTGGGCGCTGTACGCGCCGGCGCCCGCCGCGGCACCGGTGAGATTCAGCCGCGGTCCGTCGGTGGCGTTGCCGAGATGCACGGCCGAACCGGCACCGATGTCCGTCTGCTGAACGCGCCGGCCCTGCACATACGTGCCGTTGGTGCTGCCGTGGTCCTCAATGACCCAACCTCGGCCCCCCCAGCTGATGGTGGCGTGACGCCACGAAACCCTGGCGTCATCGATCACCAGGTCGCCCTGCGGATCGCGTCCGAGGGTGTATGACCTGGACGGATCGAGCGTCCAGGTCCTTCCGTTCAATTCCAGTACGAGTTCCGGCACTCCATGCCCCACTAGTTGTCCCCCGGTTTCCCCCATCGCAGGGAGTCTAGGGATGGCGAACATCGTGGGGAACTATTTCAGGCCCGCTCCTCACCGGGAAAGTCGGCCCTGATGAATACCCCGTTCACGCCCAGACAAGCCTCCGGAGAAGGTGTCGGCCGAACACCCTCGGCCGACGGCCCCGCACCCTTGGTGTCCAGAACACGTGTCCGGTACGCGGGACGGTCGGCCGGTCTCCGTGCCCCGCCCGATACGGTGGAAACACCATGAGTGCATCACAGCCCCCTCGGACCGCCGACGTCCCCACTCTTCTCGTCAAGATCTTCGGGAAGGACCGCCCCGGGATCACCGCCGGGCTCTTCGACACCCTCGCCGCCTACTCCGTCGACGTGATCGACATCGAGCAGGTCGTCACCCGTGGCCGGATCGTCCTCTGCGCGCTGATCACCGCGCCCACCGCGGGCGGTACCAGTGCGGGCGAGCTGCGGGCGACCGTGCACAGCTGGACCGACTCACTCAAGCTCCAGGCCGAGATCATCTCCGGCACGGGCGACAACCGGCCGCGCGGCAGCGGCCGTTCGCATGTCACCGTGCTCGGCAACCCGCTGACCGCGGAGTCGACGGCGGCCATAGCGGCCAGCATCACGTCGACCGGCGGCAATATCGACCGGATCTTCCGGCTGGCGAAATACCCGGTCACCGCGGTGGAGTTCGCGGTGTCCGGGGTGGAGACCGAGCCGCTGCGCACCGCGCTGGCCACCGCGGGCGCCGAGATCGGGGTGGATGTCGCGGTCGTCTCGGCCGGGCTGCACCGCCGGGCCCAGCGACTGGTCGTCATGGACGTCGACTCGACCCTGATCCAGGACGAGGTCATCGAGCTCTTCGCGGCGCATGCCGGCTGCGAGGCCGAGGTCGCCGAGGTGACCGCCAGGGCCATGCGCGGGGAGCTGGACTTCGAGCAGTCCCTGCACGCGCGGGTGGCGCTGCTCGCCGGGCTCGACGCGTCGGTGGTGGAAAAGGTGAGGGCGGAGGTACGGCTCACGCCCGGTGCCCGCACCCTGATCCGTACGCTCAAGCGGCTCGGCTACCAGGTGGGGGTCGTCTCCGGCGGCTTCACCCAGGTCACCGACGCCCTGCAGGACCAGCTCGGACTGGACTTCGCCTCCGCCAATACGCTGGAGATCGTGGACGGAAAGCTCACCGGGCGGGTGGTGGGCGAGATCGTGGACCGTGCGGGCAAGGCCCGGCTGCTGCGCCGGTTCGCCGCGGAGGCGGGGGTGCCGCTGGCGCAGACCGTCGCCATCGGCGACGGCGCCAATGATCTCGACATGCTGAACGCGGCGGGGCTCGGCGTGGCCTTCAACGCCAAGCCGGTGGTCCGCCAGGCCGCGCACACCGCGGTGAACGTGCCGTTCCTGGACACCGTTCTCTATCTGCTGGGCATCACGCGCGAGGAGGTCGAGGCGGCCGACGGCGAGACCGACTACGACCAGGACCACACCATCTGAGCAGCGGAGAAGGCCCCGGTACGGTGTCCGTGCCGGGGCCTTCCGCGGTCGGTCGTCGGGAGCCCGGAAGCTCAGTCGTGGGGAGCCCAGAAGTCGACGAGCTTGCCCACTCCGTGCTCCACCGACTTCCAGCTGCCGTTGATGACGATGACGGCGTAGGCGGCGGTCGGGAATCCGCTCCGGGTCATCCGGGCGATGGTGTCGCCCTCCGAATCACCCGAGAGCGCGTCGGCGAGGGCGTGCGTCGTGGGGTTGTGACCGACGAGAAGGAGATCGTTCACTTCATCGGGGGTCTCGTTGATCAGCGCGAGCAGATCGCCGAGGGTGGCATCGTAGAGCCGCTCCTCGTAGACGGTCTTGGGGCGCTGCGGCAGCTCGTGCACGGCCAGCTTCCACGTCTCACGGGTCCTGGCCGAGGTCGAGCAGAGAGCCAGGTCGAAGGCGATACCGGTCTCGGCGAGCCTACGACCGGCGACGGAGGCATCCATGCGGCCCCGCTCGGCGAGCGGCCGCTCGTGGTCGGACACCTCCGGCCAGTCGGCCTTCGCATGCCGGAGTAGGACGATCCTGCGAGGTGTATCGACGCTCATGCATCCCAGCTTCGCATGAAATGCGGCATCGGGCGCAGGGTGTTGACGGGCTGCCCCGGCACGGGTGACGGTCTCAGCGAGCGAAGGTCAGGTGGATGTGCTCCAGGATCCGCCCGACCGCGGGGTCACCGGCCGCGGCGTGTGCCTGGCCAGGACCCGCCATCAGCAGAAGCAGCGCGGCAAAGGCGACGGCGGGCAGCGCAACCGCCCACCACGGCAACTGGATCTCGATGCTGTCGGAGGAGCCCTTGGGGTGGGAGCGCGAGTGCGTTCGGGCCGGCATGGCCGCCTCCGGGGGTCTGCGGGTCGGTGTGCGTCCAACCTACGGATCATGGATCCCGGTTCCCATCCGGTGACCCACCCACTTGACCCTGACCCTGCCCCCCTAGGGGACAGTAGTGCCAGCACCCCTCTTTTTTGGGGCTCGGTTCGCCTCCGGGCGCTTTATGCCCCTGTCGACGGTCGACCGTGCTCGATTCGCTCGTACCTCACGAACCTCCGCGCGCTCTCCCTTTCGACAGCGGCGCGCCCTTCGGCTCACTCGACGGGGCCGTCGACAGGAGCCGCCCACGCCCGCTCGGGGGCCAGGATGTGGTCTCGTCGCCTCCTGCCGACCGCCGGCGAGTGAGCCGAAGGGGCGCGCCGGTACCGAAAGGGAGAGCGCGCACAGGCCCCGAGGAACGAGGGGGCGAGCACGGTCGACCGTCGGTATCGGCATAAAGCGCCCCGGAGGCGAACCGAGCCCCAAAAAAAGGGGCGCACCGAGCCCTAAAAAATCACGGCGCGGCTAGGGAGGCGATGGTGCCGATGATGACCAGGATGCCGATGATCGCGCCGAAGACGAGGAGCAGCTTCTGCTGGCCGTTCTGGGGGTTCGGGTCAAGGACTGGCATGCGCTCAGTCTCGCATCCGGGCCTCGTCCTCGATCGTCCGGTCCCGTCCCGCGATGACGCCGGCGACCATCTGCGGCACCAGGAAGCACGCCATCAGGGTGATCGGCAGCCCCCACCCGCCGGTGTGCTGGTACAGCACGCCCACCAGCAGCGGGCCGGGGATCGAGATGAGGTAGCCGGTGCTCTGGGCGAAGGCGGAGAGCCGTACGACGCCCGCGCCGGTCTTCGACCGCATGCCGATCATGGTGAGGGCCAGCGGGAAGGAGCAGTTCGAGATGCCCAGCAGTACGGCCCAGAGCCAGGCGCCCTCGGCCGGTGCGAAGTAGAGGCCCGCGAAGGCGGTCAGTCCGCAGCTTCCCAGGCCGACGACGATCGGGCCCTGGTTCTTCATGCGCGCGGCCAGCCGCGGGATCACGAAGGCCAGCGGTACCCCCATCACCATCGTCACGGCGAGCAGCAGGCCCGCGGTGCCCGGCGAGACGCCCGCGTCGCGGAAGACCTGCGGCATCCAGCCCATGGTGATGTACGCGCCGGTGGCCTGGAGGCCGAAGAAGCAGGCGAGCGCCCAGGCGGTGCGGCTGCGGCCGAGCCTGAGCCCGGGGGTCTGCCGCTGCTGGGCCGGTGACATGGCGGCGCCGCGGTCGCGTATCAGGCCGGTCCAGGGGAGCACGGCGAGGACGGCGAGCAGGGCCCAGATGCCGAGGCCCCGGCGCCAGCCGCCGCCCAGCGCCTCGGTCATGGGGACGGTCGCGGCGGCCGCGGCGGCGGTGCCGAGCGCGAGGGCCATCGAGTAGAGACCGGTCATGGTGCCGACGCGGTCGGGGAAGTACCGCTTGACGATCACCGGCATCAGCACGTTGGAGACGGCGATGCCCATGAGCGCGAACGCGCTCGCGGCGAGGAAGCCGGCCGTGCCGCCGGCGAACGGGCGGATCAGCAGCCCTGCCGTGATGGCCACCATGCCGGCCCAGACGACGGCGCCGGGGCCGAAGCGGCGGGCCAGCCGCGGGGCGGCGAAACCGAAGACCGCGAAGCAGAGCGGCGGCACGGAGGTGAGGACCCCCGCGACGGTGCCGCTCATGTGCAGCCCGTCCCGTACCTCTTCGAGCAGCGCGCCGAGGCTGGTGATGGCGGGGCGGAGGTTGAGGGCGGCCAGGACGAGGCCGACGACGAGAAGCCGGGTGAGCCGGACCGAGGAGCGCCGTGCTGGAGAATCGGCGGATACGGACGCGGCCACCGGTAGGGTGCCGGCCTGGCTCACGGGCCGTCGTGTCTGGGTCTCGTCTGGCATGGCGCCATCATAGAATCATGGGATGATTGGTTGTCCAATCACCTTCCGGCCTTTTCTACGACTTGGAGCACCATGGCGCTGTCCTCTCCCCGGCGTTCCGCGCTCTCCGACCAGGTGATCACGGAACTGCGGAACCAGATCACGTCGGGCGAATGGCCGGTCGGATCGCGGATCCCCACCGAACCCGAGCTGGTCGAGCAGCTGGGCGTGGCCCGTAACACCGTCCGCGAGGCCGTGCGCGCGCTCGCCCACAACGGGCTGCTCGACATCCGGCAGGGCTCGGGAACGTATGTCATCGCGACGAGCGAGCTGGCCGGGGTGATGCACCGCAGGTTCGCCGGCGCGGATCCGCGGCATGTCGCTGAGCTGCGCTCCACGCTGGAGTCCTCGGCCGCGCGGCTGGCGGCGGAGCGGCGTACGGAGCGGGATCTGCGGCAGCTGGACACCCTGCTCGCACGGCGCGAGGAGGCCTGGAGCGCGGGCGACGCGGACCGGTTCGTGGCCGCGGACGCGACGCTGCATCTGGCGGTCGTCTCGGCCTCGCACAACGATGTGCTGACGGCGCTCTACGCGGACCTGGGTCATCTGCTGCGCGACTGGCTCCGCGACGACGTGGGGCGGGAGCTGCGGCCCGAGGACCATATGGACCACGCACGGCTGGTGGCGGCGATCAGGGACGGCGATGTGGAGGCGGCGGGGGCCGAGGCCGCGAGTCATGCCCTCAGTTGCCAGCGCGAAAGAGTCTGAGCACGGAAGCCGCGCGCCGTCCGCTGGACGGTCGCGCGGCTTCCGGAGGTACGTACGGGGGTCAGGCGCCCATCATGTGCACGCCGCCGTCGACATGGACGATCTCGCCGGTCGTCTTCGGGAAGAAGTCCGACAGCAGACCGACGACACCACGGCCGGCCGGGTCCGGGTCGGACAGGTCCCAGCCGATCGGGGCGCGGTGGTTCCACACGTCCGCGAGCTCCTCGAAGCCCGGGATGGACTTGGCGGCCATCGACTTGAGCGGACCCGCCGAGACCAGGTTGCAGCGGATGTTCCTGGCACCCAGGTCACGGGCGAGATAGCGGCTGGTGGACTCCAGCGCCGCCTTGGCGACGCCCATCCAGTCGTACTTGGGCCAGGCGACCTGCGCGTCGAAGGTGAGGCCGACCACCGAGCCGCCACGCTCCATCAGCGGCAGACAGGCCGTCGTCAGCGACTTCAGGGAGTACGCCGAGACATGCACCGCCGTCGAGACGTCCTCCCAGCTCCCCTCCAGGAAGTTGAAGGCGCCCTGCGGGCCGAAGGCGATCGAGTGCACGACGCCGTCGAGCCCGGCGTCCTCGCCCTGGTACTCACGGATCCGGTCGGCCAGCCCGTCCAGGTGCTCCTGGTTGGTGACGTCCAGCTCGATGACCGGGGCGGTCTTGGGCAGCCGCTTGGCGATGCGCTCGACGAGGGAGAGCCGGCCGAAGCCGGTGAGGATGACCTCGGCGCCCTCCTCCTGCGCCACCTTGGCGGCGTGGAAGGCGATGGAGCTGTCGGTGAGGACGCCCGTCACGAGAATGCGCTTGCCGGCGAGGATTCCACTCATGTGATCAGTGACCCATGCCCAATCCGCCGTCAACGGGAATGACGGCTCCAGTGATGTACGAGGCGTCGTCGGAGGCGAGGAACCGCACGGTCGCGGCGATCTCCTCCGGCTGCGCATAGCGGCCGAGCGGCACCTGAGAGACGATGCCCGCGCGCTGCTCGTCGGTGAGGACCTTCGTCATGTCCGTGTCGACGAAGCCGGGCGCGACGACGTTGAAGGTGATGTTCCGCGAGCCCAGTTCGCGGGCGAGGGAGCGGGCGAAACCGACCAGGCCGGCCTTGGACGCGGCGTAGTTCGCCTGGCCCGCCGAACCGAGCAGCCCCACCACCGAGGAGATGAGGACGACACGGCCCTTCTTGGCGCGCAGCATGGCGCGGTTGGCGCGCTTGACGACCCGGAAGGTGCCGGTGAGGTTGGTGTCGAGGACGGCGGCGAAGTCCTCCTCGGACATCCGCATCAGCAACTGGTCCTTGGTGATACCGGCGTTGGCCACCAGCACCTCCACGGGACCGTGCTTCTCCTCGATCTCCTTGTAGGCCTGCTCCACCTGCTCGGTGTCGGTGATGTCGCAGCGGACCGCCAGGCAGCCCAGCTCCGTCAGGGCCTCCGGCGGCTCGCCGGAGCGGTAGGTGATGGCGACCTTGTCGCCGTTGTCGGCGAAAGCGCGGGCGATGGCGAGGCCGATGCCCCGGTTTCCTCCGGTGACGAGAACCGAGCGGCTCAACGGATGGGCCTTTCCCTAGCGGTCTGGTACCTCGAAAACCTATCGGTCCCGTCCCGTCCGCGGAGAATCGACCCCTGACAGCGCCTCGGTACGGACCCTGTTGGATCCCTACAGAAAGTGGTGGGCAAGCGGACCGCCGACGCGACATGATCGGGGCGACCGGTCCGGACGACAGGGAGACATCAGTGCCTCATTCCATCGACGAAGCCTTCACGGCACTGCCGCTGCGGGCGCTCGCCGACGCCGCGCTCGCCAGGGCGCGGGCGCTCGGCGCCGAGCATGCCGACTTCCGCTTCGAGCGGGTGCGCAGCGCGTCCTGGCGGCTGCGGGACGCCAAGCCCGCGGGGTCGTCGGACACCACGGATCTCGGCTACGCGGTCCGGGTGGTGCACGGCGGCGCCTGGGGCTTCGCGTCGGGGGTCGATCTGTCCATGGACGCGGCGGCGCGGGTCGCGGGGCAGGCGGTGGCGATGGCGAAGCTGTCCGCGAAGGTGATTTCCGCCGCCGGTTCCGACGAGCGCGTCGAGCTGGCGGAGGAGCCGGTGCACGCCGACAAGACCTGGGTGTCGGCGTACGAGACCGACCCGTTCGGCGTACCCGACCAGGACAAGAGCGGGCTGCTGGCGGAGTGGAGCGCGCGGCTGCTGCGGGCCGAGGGCGTCGCCCATGTGGACGCGTCGCTGGTCACCGTCCATGAGAACAAGTTCTACGCGGACACCGCGGGCACCGTCACCACCCAGCAGCGGGTCCGGCTGCATCCGCAGCTCACCGCCGTCGCGGTCGACGGCAAGAGCGGTGAGTTCGACTCGATGCGGACGATCGCCCCGCCCGTCGGCCGGGGCTGGGAGTACCTCACGGGGACCGGCTGGGACTGGGACTCCGAGCTGGAGCGCATCCCCGGGCTGCTCGCCGAGAAGATGCGCGCGCCGAGCGTCGAGGCGGGGACGTACGACCTGGTCGTCGACCCGTCGAATCTCTGGCTGACGATCCACGAGTCGATCGGCCATGCCACCGAGCTGGACCGGGCGCTGGGCTACGAGGCGGCGTACGCCGGGACCTCCTTCGCCACCTTCGACCAGCTCGGGAAGCTGGAGTACGGCTCGTCGGTGATGAATGTGACGGGCGACAGGACCGCCGAACACGGGCTGGCCACCATCGGGTACGACGACGAGGGCGTCGGGGCGCAGTCGTGGGACCTGGTCAAGGACGGCACGCTCGTCGGCTACCAGCTGGACCGCCGGATCGCGAAGCTCACCGGCCTCGGCCGCTCGAACGGCTGCGCGTACGCCGACTCGCCGGGCCATGTGCCCGTACAGCGCATGGCGAACGTGTCGCTGCGGCCGGATCCGGGCGGTCTCGCCACGGAGGACCTGATCGGCGGGGTGGAGCGCGGGATCTATGTGGTCGGCGACCGGTCGTGGTCGATCGACATGCAGCGCTACAACTTCCAGTTCACCGGCCAGCGGTTCTTCCGTATCGAGAACGGCAAGCTGGCGGGCCAGCTGCGCGATGTCGCCTACCAGGCGACGACGACGGACTTCTGGGGCTCGATGGAGGCGGTCGGCGGACCGCAGACGTATGTCCTGGGCGGCGCCTTCAACTGCGGCAAGGCCCAGCCGGGCCAGGTCGCGGCGGTCTCCCACGGCTGCCCCTCCGCCCTGTTCCGCGGCGTCAACATTCTGAACACCACGCAGGAGGCCGGACGATGACCACGAGCCGCATCAGCAAGCCGCACGAGATCGTCGAGCGTGCTCTCGAACTGTCCACCGCCGACGGCTGTGTGGTCATCGCCGACGAGGAGTCCTCCGCCAATCTGCGCTGGGCGGGCAACGCGCTGACCACCAACGGGGTCACCCGTGGCCGGACGCTGACCGTCATCGCGACCGTCGACGGCTCGCAGGGCACCGCCTCCGGCGTGGTGTCGCGCTCCGCCGTCACCGCCGACGATCTGGAGCCGCTCGTACGGGCCGCCGAGGCCGCCGCGCGCACGGCGGGCCCCGCCGAGGACGCCCAGCCGCTGGTCGGCACCGACCGGGCCGGTCAGACGTCCGGGGACTTCATGGACGCGCCCGCCGAGACGACCTCCGCGGTCTTCGCGGACTTCGCGCCGGCGCTCGGCGAGTCGTTCGCCCGCGCCCGCGCCGGCGGCCGTCAGCTGTACGGTTTCGCCAACCACGAGATGACCTCGACCTACCTCGGTACGTCGACGGGGGTACGGCTGCGCCACGACCAGCCCAGCGGCACGCTGGAGCTGAACGCCAAGTCCCCCGACCGCTCCCGCTCGGCGTGGGCGGGCCGCGCCACCCGTGATTTCAAGGACGTGGACCCGGCGGCCCTCGACGCCGAGCTGGCGCGGCGGCTGGCCTGGGCCGAGCGCCGGATCGAGCTGCCGGCCGGGCGGTACGAGACGCTGCTGCCGCCGACCGCCGTGGCGGATCTGCTGATCTACCAGCAGTGGTCCTCGGCCGCCCGCGACGCGGCGGAGGGCCGTACGGTCTTCTCCCGCCCCGGTGGCGGCACCCGCGTCGGCGAGACGCTCTCCGAGCTGCCGCTCACGCTGCGCAGCGACCCGAACGAGCCGGGCCTCGAGTCCGCGCCGTTCGTGATCGCGCACTCCTCGGGCGACGACGCCTCCGTCTTCGACAACGGGCTGCCGCTGGGGGCGACGGACTGGGTACGGGACGGCAAGCTGGAACACCTGGGCACCACCCGGCACAGCGCCGCCCTGACCGGGCTCCCGGTCGCGCCCGGCATCGGCAATCTGATTCTGGACGGCGGGGGTGAGCGCTCGCTGGAGGAGATGGTGTCCTCGACCGCGCGCGGGCTGCTGCTGACCTGTCTGTGGTACATCCGGGAGGTCGATCCGGCGACGCTGCTGCTGACCGGACTGACCAGGGACGGCGTATATCTCGTCGAGAACGGCGAGGTCGTCGGCGAGGTGAACAACTTCCGGTTCAACGAGTCGCCGGTCGGTCTGCTGTCGCGGGCCGCCGAGGCGGGACGTACGGAGAAGACCCTGCCGCGGGAGTGGGGCGACTGGTTCACCAGGGCCGCCATGCCCGCCCTGCGCATTCCCGATTTCAATATGAGCTCGGTCAGCCGGGGAGTATGACCCCCATACACTGGCGGGCAGAGACCGGCCTCGTTCCGGGCCGCATCGATCAAGGAGAGACACGACCGTGACGGACATCGTCGACGAGCTGAAGTGGCGCGGGCTGTTCGCCCAGTCCACTGACGAGGACGCTTTGCGCAAGGCGCTCGCGGACGGTCCCGTCACGTTCTATTGCGGCTTCGATCCCACGGCGGCCAGCCTGCACGTGGGGCATCTCGTGCAGGTGCTGACCGTACGCCGGCTCCAGCAGGCCGGGCACCGGCCGCTGGCCCTGGTGGGCGGGGCCACCGGTCAGATCGGTGACCCCAGGCCGACCGCCGAGCGGACGCTGAACGATCCGGCGACCGTCGCGGGCTGGGTGGACCGGCTGCGCTCCCAGATCGAGCCGTTCCTCTCCTTCGAGGGCCCGAACGCCGCCACCATGGTCAACAACCTGGACTGGACCGCGGGCCTGTCCGCGATCGAGTTCCTGCGGGACGTCGGCAAGCACTTCCGGGTGAACAAGATGCTCACCAAGGACTCCATCGCCCGCCGGCTGGAGTCCGACGAGGGCATCAGCTACACCGAGTTCAGCTACCAGCTGCTCCAGAGCATGGACTTCCTGGAGCTGTACCGGCGCTACGACTGTGTCCTGCAGCAGGGCGGCAGCGACCAGTGGGGCAATCTCACCGCGGGCCTCGACCTGATCCACCGCCTGGAGCCGGGTGCCACCGTGCACGCCCTGGCCACCCCGCTGATGACGAAGGCGGACGGGACCAAGTTCGGCAAGACCGAGAGCGGGGCGGTCTGGCTCGACCCGGAGATGACCACTCCGTACGCCTTCTACCAGTTCTGGCTGAACGTGGACGACCGTGACATCGCCACGTACAGCCGCATCCTCAGCTTCAAGAGCCGCGAGGAGCTGGAGGAGCTGGAGCAGGTCACCCTGGAGCGTCCGCAGGCCCGCGCGGCCCAGCGGGCGCTGGCGGAGGAGCTGACGACCCTCGTCCACGGCGCGGACCAGTGCGCGGCGGTCGTCGCCGCGTCCCGCGCGCTCTTCGGACAGGGGGAGCTGACGGGGCTGGACGAGGCGACGCTGAGTGCGGCGCTCTCCGAGGTGCCGCGCGCGACGGTCGCCGAGCTGGGCCCGATGGTCGAACTCTTCGCCGAGGCCGGTCTCGCGCCGAGCAAGTCGGCGGCCCGCCGCACCGTCAAGGAGGGCGGGGCGTACGTGAACAACGTCAAGGTCGCCGACGCGGACACCGTGCCGGACCGTGCGGACCTGCTGCACGGCCGCTGGCTGGTGCTGCGCCGGGGCAAGAAGAATCTGGCCGCGATCGAGGTCACGGCCGGCTGATCCATGGCCGTCCCCGTCCGGGACGGCGCACGGCCGCGGCCGGGCACGCGTCACATACGCGCGCCCGGCCGCGGCCGTACCGCCCCGTGCCGGCTCAGGCTCGCTGCTTGTTCGCCCGGTTGCCCCGGATCATGCTCCAGAGCCGCTCGCCCACGAGGACCACGAGGATGGCGCCGACCAGCTGGAGCACATGGCGGGTCCAGTCGATGCCGTTGGTGTGGGCGACACCCAGCCACCCGGCGACGGCGTTGCCGAGGATGCTGCCCAGGATGCCGAACACGATCGTCAGCCACAGGGGGATGTGCTGCTTGCCCGGGATGATCGCCCTGGCGAGCACACCGAGTACGAGACCCACGATGATGACCCACAGCCAGTTCATGTCCGCCTCCTCGCACCGCGCGGTATACGCGTGAGCGTCAGTCTGTGTGGAGCGGCCGTACGCCGCATGTCGGACGGCGCCGTACGTGGTGGGACCAGAGGTATCGGGTCAGGATGAGGGGTGCCCCGCTCTCGTACGCGCCTGAGCCGCGGCGTACCGTGGTTCTGGTCCGGTCCGGGGAGAGTCCGGCACAGGAATCGGGTGGTGGAACGTGACGCGGAAGCGCGGCAGCACCGAGGTCTTCCGGATCACCGGGGCCCGGCAGGGACTCGCCGACGATGTGCGCGGCCGGCAGCGCCGGTACGTGATCTCGATGCTGGTACGGACGCTCGCGGTGATCCTGACCGTGGCCCTGTGGAACGTGGAACGGCCGGTCGCGATCGTGACCCTGGCCCTGGGGGTGCTGCTGCCGTACGTGGCCGTGGTGATCGCCAACGCAGGCCGGGAGAACGCTCCTTCCATGCCGTCGGCATATGTCTCCGCCCCGGTCCTTCCGATGATCGCGCCGGCGCCAGGACCCGGTGCGGCGGAAGCCGGCGCCGGGGCCACCGACCGTGAGCAGCCCTCGACCTGACGCGAGCAGACGCGGCCGAGCGGGTGCGGAGCCGGTCCCGAACGGTCCGCAAAGCTCAATAAAAGCTCAGATCAATCGTGAAGTTCCGGTGCACCACACGCCGTTGCCCGTGACATACTTTGTAGGCGCTCCGCATCCCCCGTCGGAGCGACGGACCGACGCCGGGCAGCTCCCCCCGTGGCTGCTCGGCGTCGCCCTTTTGGGCCGACGGACGCGGCCCGGGGAGCGCCGGGTGGACTCACTTAGAGTGGTCGGGTGAACTTCCCCGAATCCGCCGCCTCCGACGACGCGGCGCCGGTCTGCTCCGCGAAGGGCTGCCGCGCGGCCGCCGTCTGGGTCCTGGCCTGGAACAATCCCAAGCTGCACACGCCGGAGCGCCGCAAGACCTGGCTGGCCTGCGACGAACATCGCGAGCATCTGTCCTCGTTCCTGAACGTGCGCGGCTTCCTGAAGGACGTGGTGACCCTGGAGGCGTGGGAGCGCGGCCCGGCCACCGATCGCTGACCTCTCAGCCGCCGATCGCCGACATCGGCCGGTCGGGCTGGAGAAAGGCCGGGTCGTCGAGGCCGGAGCCGGCCTTCTTGCCCCACATCGCCAGCTTCCAGAGCGTGGCGATCTCCTCGTCGGGCGCCTCGGAGCGCAGCGCGGCCCGCAGGTCCGTCTCTTCCCGGGCGAACAGGCAATTGCGCACCTGCCCGTCGGCGGTGAGCCGGGTGCGGTCACAGGCGTGGCAGAACGGGCGGGTGACGGAGGCGATCACGCCGACGCGCTGCGGCCCGCCGTCGACGATCCAGCGCTCGGCCGGCGCCGAGCCACGCACGGAGTCGCCCTCCGGGATCAATATGAAGCGCGTACGCAGCGACTCCAGGATGTCACCGGCCGTGACCATCCCGTCGCGCTTCCAGCCGTGCTGGGCGTCGAGCGGCATCTGTTCGATGAAGCGCAGCTCGTAGCCGTGGTCCAGGGCCCAGGCGAGCAGGTCGGGGGCCTCGTCGTCGTTGAGGCCGGGCATCAGGACGGTATTGATCTTGACCGGGGTCAGTCCGGCGTCGCGGGCCGCCAGCAGGCCGTCGATCACATCCGCGTGCCGGTCGCGCCGGGTGAGGTCCTTGAAGACATCGGGCCGCAGGGTGTCGAGCGAGACATTGACCCGGTCCAGGCCCGCGGCCTTCAGCGCGGCGGCCGTGCGCTTGAGTCCGAGGCCGTTGGTGGTCACCGACATGCTGGGGCGCGGCTCCAGGGCCGCGCAGCGCTCGACGATCCCGACGAGGCCGGGCCGGATCAGCGGCTCACCGCCGGTGAAGCGGACTTCGGTGATCCCCAGGCGCGTCACGGCGATCCGGACGAGGCGGACGATTTCGTCGTCGCTCAGCAGGTCCGACTTGGTGAGCCACTGCAGGCCTTCTTCGGGCATGCAGTACGTACACCGGAGATTGCACCGGTCCGTGAGCGAGACACGCAGGTCGGTCGCCACACGGCCGTAGGTGTCGATGAGCACTGTGGGCCCCCTCCCTCGTGATCCGTGATCGACACTGTCGAGCCTACGGCAGACCTCTGACATCGCCAGAGGGCCTTTGCCACGAGGAGCGCCGCGGCCGCGTCGTAGGACTCTACGACGCGGCCGCGGAAAAGGCTGTTGTACGGACAAACTCGGGGCCTTGGCCGATGCGCCGTTCGGCGCACCGGTCAGTGTGCTCCGGTGCCGGTGAGGGACTTGACCTCCAGCTCCGCGTACTTGCCCTTGTCCGCCTTCTCCTTCGACAGCAGGGTGCCCAGCCAGCCGAGCAGGAAGCCCAGCGGGATCGAGATCAGACCGGGGTTCTCCAGCGGGAAGAAGTGGAAGTCGACGCCGGGGAACATCGACGTGGGCTTCCCGGAGACGACCGGGGAGAACAGCACGAGCAGCACGGACGAGCCGAGACCGCCGTAGATCGACCACAGGGCGCCCTGGGTGGTGAACTTCTTCCAGAACAGGCTGTAGAGGATCGTCGGCAGATTGGCCGAGGCGGCGACGGCGAACGCGAGCGCGACCAGACCCGCCACGTTCAGATCGCGCGCGAGGGCGCCGAGTGCGATGGAGACGACGCCGATGGCGACGGTGGCCCAGCGCGCCGCGCGGACCTCCTCCTTCTCGGTGGCCTGGCCCTTGCGGATGACATTGGCGTAGATGTCGTGGGCGAACGACGACGAGGACGCCAGGGTCAGGCCCGCGACCACCGCGAGGATGGTGGCGAAGGCGACCGCGGAGATCACGGCGAGCAGGATGGCGCCGCCGGTCGAACCGGCCCCGCCGCCGATCTCCAGGGCGGCCAGCGGAGCCGCCGTATTGCCCGCCTTGTTGGAGGCGATGATGTCCCCGGGCTTGAGCAGGGCGGCCGCGCCGAAGCCGAGCACGATGGTCATCAGGTAGAAGGCGCCGATGATGCCGATGGCCCAGTTCACCGACTTGCGGGCGGCCTTGGCGGTCGGCACGGTGTAGAAGCGGATCAGGATGTGCGGCAGGCCCGCCGTACCGAGCACCAGCGCGATACCGAGCGAGATGAAGTCCAGCTTCGAGACCGAGGTGGCACCGTACTTGAGGCCGGGCTCCAGGAAGGCCGAGCCCTTGCCGCTGTTGCTCGCCGCCGTGCCCAGCAGGTCGGAGAGGTTGAAGTTGAACTTCAGCAGGATGAGGAAGGTGATCAGCAGGGTACCCGCGATGAGCAGGACCGCCTTGACCATCTGGACCCAGGTGGTGCCCTTCATTCCGCCGATGGTCACGTACACGATCATCAGCAGGCCGACCAGGGCGACGATGGCGATCTTCCCGCCGTCGCTGGTGATACCGAGCAGCAGCGAGACCAGCACACCCGCGCCGGCCATCTGCGCCAGCAGATAGAAGATCGAGACGACGATGGTGGAGGCGCCGGCCGCGGTGCGTACCGGGCGCTGGCGCATGCGGTACGCGAGGACGTCGCCCATCGTGTACCGGCCGGAGTTGCGCAGCGGTTCGGCGACGAGCAGCAGCGCGACCAGCCAGGCGACCAGGAATCCGATGGAGTAGAGGAAGCCGTCGTAGCCGAAGAGGGCGATGGCCCCGGCGATGCCGAGGAAGGAGGCGGCCGACATGTAGTCGCCGGAGACGGCCAGGCCGTTCTGGAAGGCGGTGAACTGCCGTCCGCCCGCGTAGAAGTCGGCGGCGCTCTTGGTCTGGCGGCCGGCCCAGACGGTGATGACCAGGGTCGCCACGACGAAGGCGGCGAAGAGCGTGATGATCAGCGGCCGGTGCTCGCTGGCGTCCGAGGCGGCGGCGAGCTGCAGCTGGACCGAGTGACTCATGCGTCGGCCTCCATACGGGACTTGATGGCTTCCGCCTTCGGGTCGAGCCTGCGGGCCGCGTGCCGTGAGTAGAGCCAGGCGATGAGGAAGGTGGTGGCGAACTGGGCGAGTCCGAAGACAAGAGCGACGTTGATGTTGCCGAAGAGCTTGGTGCCCATGAAGCCGCCCGCGTAGTTGGACAGCAGGACGTACAGCAGGTACCAGGCGATGAAGGCGACGGTCAGCGGGAAGGCGAAGGAGCGGTACGTACGGCGCAGTTCGCCGAATTCCGCGCTCTCCTGCACCTCGACGAACTGAGCCGTCGTGGGCTGGGCCGGTGTGGACGGGGCCGGCGTGTTCTGGTCTGGGCTGGTGGCCGTACCGCCCTCGGGCGGCGGTGCATCGGTAGCCACGGAATCTCCTCGTGACGCGGGTGCGGTGGGGTTGGACAAGGGGGACCTCTTGAGGGGCTGTGAGGGTGCGGTGATGGTGCTCGTCCCCCTGACAACGGCACGGGAGGCACGGCGAAGCGGTTCAACCTCAGCCTTTTTCTTCTGGAAAGGATTGATGAATACCACTGGTCGGAGATAGCTTCCCTGGTCATGTACCCGTCCGTGCGCAGCGTGCGCAAGGGCGGCTCTCACGGATGATGTGGAGAACCCATGGCTCATCTGGGATCCAGACGGCGGCGCGCACTCGCTCTGCCCGCAGGTCTGGCGCTCACCGCTTCGCTCGGCTTCCTGCCGACCGGTACGGCCGCGGCCGCCCCGGCCGACAGCGCCACCGCCGCGGTCACCGCGGTCGGTCCGAAGCTCTCGTACGTCGTCAACACCTATGGCGGGCGCTCCACGGTCAAGTCGGTCAAGAAGGAGATCGGCCGGGCCGGCGGCAAGGTGGTCACGTCCTATGACCAAATAGGTGTCATCGTCGCCACCTCGGAGAACCCTGACTTCGCGAAGACCATTCGCAAGGTCAGCGGCGTCAACTCGGCCGGTGCCACCCGCACCGCGCCCATGCCCGCGCAGTCCACGACGGACATGGGTGCGCCCCGGGTGCTCACCGCGGCGGAGCTCGCGGCCGCGAAGGCCGACAAGGCCGTCGGCCAGGACCCGCTGGAGCCTCTGCAGTGGGACCTGCCCGCCATCAAGGCGGACCAGGCGCACAAGAAGTCCCTCGGCAGCCGGAAGGTCACGGTCGCCGTCATCGACACGGGTGTCGACGACACCCACCCGGACATCGCGCCGAACTTCGACCGCAAGGCGTCGGTCAACTGCGTCAGCGGCAAGCCGGACACGACGGACGGCGCCTGGCGGCCGAGCGCCGAGGAGAGCCCGCACGGCACGCATGTCGCGGGCGAGATCGCGGGTGCCAAGAACGGCATCGGCATGACCGGTGTCGCGCCGGGCGTGAAGGTGTCCGGCATCAAGGTGTCCACCACGGCCGGCTGGTTCTACACGGAGGCCGTCGTCTGCGGCTTCATGTGGGCCGCCGACCACGACGTCGATGTGACGAACAACAGCTATTACACCGACCCGTGGTACTTCAACTGCAAGAACGACCCGGACCAGAAGGCCCTGGTCGAGGCGATCACCCGCGCGACGAAGTACGCCGAGAGCAAGGGCACGGTCAATGTGGCCGCGGCGGGCAACGAGAACTACGATCTCGCGTCCGACTCGATCACCGACACGACCAGCCCGAACGACACCACTCCGGGCGAGCGGGTCATCGACCCGTCCAAGTGCCTCGACATACCGACCCAGCTTCCGGGCGTGGTCACCGTGGCGTCCACCGGCGCCAAGGGCCTGAAGTCGTCGTTCTCCAACTACGGCCTCGGCATCATCGACATCGCGGCCCCGGGCGGCGACTCCACCAGGTACCAGACACCGGCCCCGCCGGCGACCAGCGGTCTGATCCTGGGCCCGCTGCCGGGCGGCCAGTGGGGTTACATGGCCGGCACGTCAATGGCGTCCCCGCATGTCGCGGGTGTCGCCGCGCTGTTGAAGTCCACGCACCCGAACGCCTCCGCCCAGACCATCAAGACGCTTCTGACGGCCCAGGCCGACGATGTCGCCTGCCCGACGCCGTACGACATCGACGGTGACGGAGAGGTCGACGCCGTCTGTGAGGGCGGCAAGGCCCACAACGGCTTCTACGGGGCCGGCATCGCCGACGCCCTGGACGCGGTGCGCGGTTAAGCAGTACGCCGCTCCGCACTGATCACATAGGCAGTACACGCGCGGGCCGTCCCCCTCGATGGGGGGCGGCCCGCGTCCTGTCGGCACGGCACAGGTCAACCGGTGGCGCGGCCCGCCCCGTACGCCCGCGCCCGGGATCCGTGACGGAGTGATCCGGCGGCCAGCAGCGACTGCGCCGCGAGATAGCTGAGCATGATCCAGAAGTCCGGCGCGGGCGGCCTCGGCCAGTCCGCGATGCCCGCCGCGATCAGGGTGTCGGAGAGCAGGAAGAGCGCGCCGCCGGCTCCCGCGAGCGGCCCGAGGCCGCCGGCCCGCCAGGCCATGGCGGTGAGCAGCAGGCTGTAGCCGGCCACCGGGACGCGCAGTTCGGCGGGGAGGCCGGGCCAGAGCAGCGCGACGGTGACGGCGAGGATGAGTACGTAGACCGCTCCGAGGAGTCCCTGCGGACGCCCCCGCCGGAAGAGCACGAGATAGCAGACGTGCCCGGCGGCGAAGAACCCCATCCCGGCGAGGAACGCCCCGTCGGCGTCGAACATGAGAAGGACATCGCCGCCCCAGCCGAACAGCAGCGCGCCGGTCAGCAGCGGAGGTCCGCCCCGTACGGCCGTGTACGCGGCGAGCAGGGGCATCAGCAGCGGCTTGGCGACAAGATGGCCCGTCTCCCTGCCCAGGGCGAGGGAGACGAGCTCGCAGAGCGCCACGAGGAGGAACGCGGCGAGCAGCAGCCGGGCGAGCCGCTCACGCGTCGGGGGTGCGGGTACGGCGGCCGGGCGAGCGCTCATGCGGCGGACTCGGCGGCGGGCGGCGCGGCCTCGGCGGCAGCGGCTGTCCGGTTCTGTACGGGCTGCCAGCCGGGCCCGCGCAGGACGCGGCCCGCCCGCTCGCGCCAGCCGTGTGCCGCCCGGAGGTCGCGGGCGATGGCGGCGTACTCATGGGTGGCGACCCGCAGCGGGTTGTAGGTCCCGATGTTCTTGGTGAGGCCGTAGACCGGCCGTTCCGTCTCGGGCGCGAAGGAGCGGAACAGCCGGTCCCAGACGATCAGGATCCCGCCGAAGTTCCGGTCCAGGTAGCCGCCTTGGGACGCGTGGTGCACCCGGTGGTGAGAGGGGGTGTTCAGGACGTACTCGAAGGGCCGCGGCAGCTTGTCGATCCGCTCGGTGTGTACCCAGAACTGGTAGACGAGGTTCGCGGACGAGCAGAACGCGAGGGCCGCCGGATGGACACCGCAGGCGATGAGCGGGACGTAGAACGGCCAGACGGTGAGCGAGGTCCACGGCTGGCGCAGCGCGGTGGTCAGATTGAACTTGCGGCTGGAGTGGTGGACCACATGGCAGGCCCAGAGGATCCGGATGACGTGATGGCCTCGGTGGGACCAGTAGTAGAAGAAGTCCTGCGCGAGCAGCATCAGCGGGATCGTCCACCACAGGACGGGCACCCGGAGCGGCGTCAGCTCGTGGACGGCGGTGTAGACCGCGAGGATCGGGATCTTCCACAGCAGGTCGAACACCAGGCTGCCGAGTCCCATGGAGACGCTGGTGGCGGCGTCCTTGGCCGCGTAGCCTTCCGCGTCCTCGTCGGGATGAAGCCGGTAGCTCACCATTTCGACCACGGTGAGCAGCACGAAAGCGGGTATCGACCACAGCACGACATCGGGCAGGTTCGGCGGCATGCGAGCACCGTAGAGGCGGCCGCGGGGGCGCGGCTAGATGTTGTTACCGACAAGTATGCGAGACGAACTGTCAGCGGCTTTTGGTGACTTCCCCCAAAAACACGGGCGCCGTCACACCCCCGCCGCCCCCAGCAGCGTCCCCGCCGCGTACGTCACGCCCATCGCCAGCGCTCCCCCGCCCATGTTCCGCAGTATGGCCCTGCCCACCGGCGCCGCACCCAGCCGGGCGCTCCACCAGCCCGTCAGCGCCAGGGCCGCCAGCACCGAGAGGACGGTGATCAGCAGCCGCAACGACACCGGGGGCAGCACGATCGCCAGCAGCGGCAGCAGCGCGCCCACCGTGAAGGCGAGGAAGCTGGCGCCGGCCGCGTGCCAGGGGTTGGTCAGGGAGTCGGGGTCGATGCCCAGTTCCACGCTCGCGTGGGCGCGCAGAGCGTCGCGCCGGGTGAGCTGCTCGGCCGCCTCGCGGGCCACGTCCTGCGACAGACCACGCTCCGCCAGCATCCCGGTCAGCTCGTCGAGTTCGGCCTGTGGCTGTTCGCGCAGCTCGCGGCGCTCCACGGCCAGGGCGGCCTTCTCCGAGTCGCGCTGCGTGGACACCGATACGTACTCCCCCGCGGCCATCGACATGGAACCGGCCAGCAGACCGGCGAGGCCCGCCGTGATCAGCGTGGCGCGTGAGTCCGTCGCCCCGGCCACACCGACCACGATGCCCGCGGTGGAGACGATGCCGTCGTTGGCACCGAGGACCGCGGCGCGGAGCCAGTTGAGGCGGGTGCCGAGGGCGTCGCCGTGGGGCTCGTCGTGGGTGGTGTCAGTCATCCGGGGAGGGTCTCACGGACGGACCGTCACGCCCGGCGGACGGACCGCCGGACGGAGCGACGGACGCTCCCCCGTCAATGGGGCGATGGTTCACCTCCTCCGTACGGACCCTGACGGTACGACCGCTCGCGCCCCGGCGACGGCCCGTCAGGACCGACCGGCCGACGGCGTTGTCAGTCGCGGCCCGTATTCTCTGTGACCATGCTCGACGACCTGACGACTGCAGCGACGTGGCCGGCCGCCTACCCCGAGGGGTACGCGGTCGTCGACGTGGAGACCACCGGACTCGCCCGCGACGACCGGATAGTGTCCGCTGCCGTCTATCGCCTGGACGCCCGGGGCGAGGTCGAGGACCACTGGTACACGCTGGTCAATCCGGAGCGGGATCCGGGCCCCGTGTGGATCCACGGACTGACGAGTGATGTGCTGGCGGGCGCCCCGCTCTTCCCCGAGGTCGCCGCCGAGCTGGCCGAGCGGCTCGACGGCCGGGTGCTCGTCGCGCACAACGCCATCTTCGACTGGTCGATGATCGCCCGGGAGTACGCACGCGCGGAGCGGACCGCGCCCACCCGGCAGCGGCTGTGCACCATCGCGCTCTCCAAGGAGCTGGGCCTGCCCCTGCCCAACCACAAACTGGAGTCGCTCGCCGCGCACTTCGGAGTCGTACAGCAGCGCGCGCACCACGCGCTCGACGACGCGCGGGTGCTGGCAGAGGCATTCCGCCCGAGTCTGCACGCCGCGGCCCGGGACGGGGTCCGGCTGCCGCTGCTCGAATGCCTGCCGCTCACCGAGTGGTCGGACGCGCCGGCGCGGCCCCGGGTCGGCTACCAGTCGTCGTACCGGCCGACGAGCTGGCGGCCCTCGCGCAAGCGGCCGGCCTGCCCGTATCCGAACCCCGGCCGGTACGCGCCGGGCGAGCCGCTCACGCAGGGCATGCGGGTGGCGTTCTCGGGCGACACCTCCGTCGACCGTGAGCTGCTGGAGGACCGGTCCGTGGAGGCGGGGCTGCACATCGCGACGAGTGTGTCCCGGCTGACCAGCCTGCTGGTGACCAACGACCCGGGGGCCTCGACGTCCAAGACGGTCAAGGCCGCGTCGTACGGCACTCCCGTCATCGACGAGGCGGCCTTCACCCAGCTGCTGCGGGACGTGGCGCCGGCGCGCGGTTCCGTCCCGGCCCCCGCGCCGGCGCCGGAGCCCGAGTGCCTTCCGTTGTCCGCTCCCTTCCCGGCAGACGGGTGATTGGCGGGCGACTCGCCAGCGGCCCGCTCGCGCACCGGCGCCCGGCGTCACACCCTGTGGCGCATGGCACGTTGCGAGGTCTGCGGAAACGACTATGGGATGTCCTTCGAGGTGCACGCGCAGGGCGCGGTGCATGTCTTCGACTGCTTCTCCTGCGCCATCCACCGGATGGCGCCCATCTGTGAACACTGCCGGGTCCAGATCATCGGCCAGGGCGTCGAGGCCGAGGGCCACTGGTTCTGCGGGGCCCACTGCGCCCGCGCCGACGGCCGGGCGGGCATTGTCGACCGGGTCTGAACGGGGCGGATCCGGGACCAGGACGCCGGGGCACCGGACACCCGCCGTCCGGCGGGCGTCACCGGCCGGGTACCGTCGAAGGCGTGTACCGCTTCCTGTTGTCCCGGCAGTGGGTGATCCTCACCCTCCTTGCCCTCGCCCTCATCCCCGCGATGATCGAGCTGGGTTTCTGGCAGCTTCACCGGCACGAACACAAGGTCGCCCAGAACTCCCTGATCTCGGACAACCTCAAGGCGAAGCCCGTCCCGGTCACGGAGCTGACCTCCCCCGGCCATACCGTCCCGCGCGCCGACTACTGGCGCAGGGTCACCGCCACGGGCAGGTTCGACCCCGCGCACGAGGTCGTCGTACGCCGCAGGACCTCCGCCGACGACCAGGTCGGCTATCACGTCCTGATCCCCCTCATCCTGAACGACGGCCGCGCTCTCATCGTCAACCGCGGCTGGATCCCCGCCGACGGCGACCAGCGGGCCTTCCCCGACATCCCGCCCGCCCCCACGGGCGAGGTCACCGTCACCGGCCGTCTCAAGGCCGACGAGACCACGGCGTCCAGCGGCATCAGGGACCTGCGGGGTCTGCCGTCCCGCCAGGTCATGCTGATCAACAGCGGGCAGCAGCAGAAGCAGCTGGGCCGTACCGTCCTCGGCGGCTATGTCGAGCAGACCTCTCCGGTACCGGCCGGTGACAGCCCCGAGCAGATCCCGGACCCCGACGACAGCTCGATCGGCCCGCACATGGCGTACGCCGTTCAGTGGTGGCTGTTCGTCGCCGCCGTGCCCGTCGGCTGGGTCATTCTCGTACGCCGGGAGAAGCGCGACCGCGAGGCGGCGGCGGAGCGCGGCGCCACCGAGCCGGAGTCCGCGCCCGAACCCGTGACTGCCTGATGTGACCGCCTGACCCGCTGCTTAACGCCCCCGTGCTGCGGGAACAAGGGCTGGCGTGACCCAACGCATCGAGGACTACGCACTTATCGGCGATCTGCAGACCGCCGCCCTGGTCGGCATGAACGGCTCCATCGACTGGCTGTGCCTTCCTCGCTTCGACTCGGCGCCCTGCTTCGCCGCGCTGCTCGGCGACGAGGACAACGGTCACTGGCAGATCGCCCCGACGGGGGCCGGCAACTGCACCCGGCGCGGCTATCTGGGTGACTCGCTGGTGCTGGAGTCCGTGTGGGAGACCCGGACCGGCACCGTCAAGATCACCGACTTCATGCCGCAGCGCGATGTGGCGCCCGACATCGTGCGGATCGTGGAGGGCGTCAGCGGCTCGGTGGACATGAGTGCCACGTTGCGGCTGCGCTTCGACTTCGGCTCGATCGTGCCCTGGGTGCGGCGCTCGGACGGCCACCGGGTGGCGGTCGCGGGCCCCGACTCCGTCTGGCTGCGCAGCGAGCCCGAGGTCAAGACCTGGGGCCAGCATTTCAGCACGCGCTCCTCGTTCACCGTCGGTGAGGGGGAGAAGGTGGCGTTCGTCCTCACCTGGCATCCCTCCCACGAGCCGCGCCCGCCGCTGGTCGATCCGTACGAGTCGCTGCGGCACAGCCTCGAGGACTGGGAGAGCTGGGCCGAGCACTGCCAGTACAAAGGCCCGCACCGCGCCGCCGTCATGCGCTCCCTCATCACACTCAAGGCGCTCACCTACGGCCCGACCGGCGGGATCGTCGCCGCCCCCACCACCTCCCTGCCGGAGGATCTGGGCGGCGTACGCAACTGGGACTACCGCTACTGCTGGCTGCGCGATTCCACGCTGGTGCTGGGGGCGCTGCTGTCGGTCGGCTATCAGGACGAGGCGGCGGCCTGGCGCGACTGGCTGCTCCGCGCGGTCGCCGGTGACCCGGCCGATCTGCAGATCATGTACGGACTCGCCGGCGAGCGCCGGCTGCCGGAGACCGAGCTTCCGTGGCTGAGCGGCTACGCGGACTCCACCCCGGTCCGGGCCGGCAACAGCGCGGTCGATCAGCTCCAGCTCGATGTGTACGGAGAGGTCATCGACTCGCTCCATGTGGCCCGCACCGCGGGTATCGCCGCGACGCCGCACGCCTGGAATCTGGAGCTCAGCCTGCTGGGCTTCCTGGAGTCGAAGTGGCGCGAACCGGACGAGGGGCTGTGGGAGGTACGGGGCCCACGCCGGCACTTCGTGCACTCCAAGGTGATGGCGTGGGTCGCCGCGGACCGGGCCGTACGGACGCTGGAGGCCGATCCGTCGCTCAGCGGTGACGCGAGGCGGTGGCGGAACATGCGGGACGAGGTGCACCGGGAGGTGTGCGAGAAGGGCTACGACCCGGTGCGGAACACCTTCACGCAGTCGTACGGCTCCTCGGAGCTGGACGCGGCGACGCTCCTCATCCCCCGGGTCGGCTTTCTGCCGCCGGACGATCCGCGGGTCATCGGCACGGTCGACGCGGTACGGACGGAGCTGGGACACGAGGGCCTCGTACGCCGCTACACCGCGCAGGGCCCCGAGCTGGACGGCCTGCCGGGCGGCGAGGGGACCTTCCTGGTCTGCTCGTTCTGGATGGCCGACGCGCTCCATATGACGGGGCGTACGGAGGAGGCCGAGGAGCTCTTCGAGCGGCTGCTCTCGCTGCGCAACGACGTCGGGCTGCTGGCGGAGGAGTACGACCCGGTGGCCGGACGGCAGCTCGGCAACTACCCCCAGGCCTTCAGTCATATCGGACTGGTGGTGACCGCGCTGACCCTGGCCGGGATCGGCACGGCAGGATAGGGCCCATGGATCTGGGACTGAAGGACCGCGTCTATGTCGTCACGGGCGCCTCGCGCGGGCTGGGTAACGCCGCTGCGCGGGCACTCGCGGCCGACGGCGCGAAGGTGGTCATCTCCGGGCGCGACGAGAAGAGCGTCGCCGAGGCCGCCGAGGCGATCGGGCCCGGCGCGTACGGGCTGGCCGCGGACAACGCCGATCCGGCTGTCGCACGGCGGCTGATCGCCGCGGCCCGGGAGCGGTTCGGCCGCTTCGACGGCGTCCTGATCAGCGTCGGCGGGCCCGCGCCCGGGTTCGCCGCGGACAACACGGACGAGCAGTGGCAGACGGCGTTCGAGTCGGTCTTCCTGGGGGCGGTACGGCTGGCCCGCGAGGCGGCGGCGGAGCTGGGCGAGGGCGGTGTCATCGGCTTCGTCCTCTCCGGCTCGGTGCGCGAACCGATCCCGGGCCTGACCATCTCCAACGGTCTGCGGCCCGGCCTGGCCGGCTTCGCGAAGTCCCTCGCCAACGAGCTCGGCCCGCGCGGGATCCGGGTGCTCGGCCTGCTGCCGGCCCGTATCGACACGGACCGCGTCCGCGAACTCGACGGGCTGTCGGGCGACGCGGAGGCGGCGCGGGCGACGCACGAGTCCCGTATCCCGCTGCGCCGCTACGGCACCCCGGAGGAGTTCGGCAACACGGCGGCGTTCCTGCTCTCCCCGGCGGCGTCCTATCTGACGGGCCTGATGCTCCCGGTGGACGGCGGCGCCCTGCACGGCTTTTAGGGCGTGCCCGGCGGATCTCGGCGGGCTCCCGGGCGCCCGGCCTCAGCTCACCCGTTCCGCGCGGTGCTTCGCCGCGCGGAGGCGGACCTCCGCCGGCAGCGCCGCCAGTCCCGCCGAGTCACGGGCATGGGTCAGCGCCTCGCCCGAGAGACGGCTCAGCGCCTCACCCGGGGCGACGTGCGGTTCCAGCAGCAGGCGGACGCGCGCGGCGGGCTCGCTGCGGCGGCCCGTCAGCCTGACCCGTGCGCCGGCCACTCCGTCCATGGACTCCGCCTCGCTCTCCAGCACGCCTTCGAGCGCGCGGCCGCGCAGCAGCGCGCCCTCGCCGTCGCCGCTGTCGACCAGCACCTCCGCCAGCCGGGCGCGGCGCAGTTGGGACAGCAGCCACCACAGGGCCAGCACGACCACGACCGCGAGGACCGCGATGACGGCCGGCCACCACCAGCCCTCGTTGCGCCAGCGGAGCCGGTTCGCGCGGCTGAGCAGCACATCGTGCGGCCCGCCGTACGGCCACCAGGACGGCACCGGCCACCCCAGCCCCTGGGCGAGCGCCACGCCGCCCGCGCAGAGCAGCACCAGGCCGATCAGGGCCAGCAGCACACGGTTGACCACCCGGACCATCCCGTCATCCCTTCTTCGTGGGCCTGCGGACCTGCACCGTCAGGGCGGGCGGCCTGGCGAGGCCCAGTTCGCCGATACCGGCGCCCAGCGCGTTGTCCAGGTCGGCCCGTACGTCGTCGAGTTCACGGAAGTGGGACTGGGCACGCACCTTCACCTTGGAGCGCTTCACCCGTACCCGCGCGGACTGCACCCCGGAGACCTCCATGGCCCGGTCGCGCAGCGCCAGCGAGGCGGCGTCCCGGTCCAGCCCGGCCCGTACCCCCGTGAAGTCCCGCCGCATCGTCAGCAGCGCGCGCAGCCCCGGGGTGAGGGCGAGCAGGATCAGCCACAGTCCGAGAGCCATCGCGACGGCCGCGGCCACCAGCACCCAGATCTCGTCGAGCGGCTGAGCGGCCAGCTGGCCCGCGAGCCGGCGGCGCCAGGACATGGCGGGATGGCCGGCCCGTACCGCCGCGATGTCGTAGAGCAGCAGTCCTGCCGCGCCGAGCACGACCAGGGCGGCCAGGGCCGCGGGGATCCGGCGCGCGGACCAGAAGCGTCCGGTTCTGCCGCCCCTGTCGTCCTTCGGCGCCGGCTTGGGCTCGTACCGCGTCGCGGACGACGCCTGGTCCATTCCGAGTACGCCGCCCGGCGCGCCGCCCGTCTCCTGCCCGGCTCCCCCGGCCACGGGTTCACTCATCGGATTCTCCCCTGTGCCACACCGCGCGAATGGACGGAGTGCAGCCGTTCGACCTGCACCACCACTTCGGGCACCTCCATGCCCGCCAACGCGTGTACCCGGTGGGCGACCTGCTGACGCACCGCGCCGCACCGCGCACCGATGTCGGTGGGATAGTCCAGCTCGACACCGACCCGGACGTGCGCGCTGCCGTGGTGCACCGTGACGGTGGCATGCGGTGCGGCACCGCCCTCCGGTACGCCGCCGAGCGCTTCCCGCGCCGCCCGCGCGGCGATCTTCGCGACGACCCGGTCCGCGATCGTGATCTCCCCGCGCTCGGCGGCCGCCACCCGGTCACCGGCCACGCCGGGTCACCGCCGCCGGTCGTAGCGTTCGCGACTGCGGAAGAACTCGCCGGGATCCAGATCGCCGTCGAGGAACCTCCCCGCCACAAAACCCACCACTCCCAACGCGGCCACCAGCACAAAGGCTCCGAAGCCGCCGAAATACCCGGCGAATCCGAGCGCCATACCGGCCAACAGGCCAAGCACCGCCATGCTCATCGCGCTCTCTCCTCTTCCGCTCCTCTTCCGGTTACGGCCACCGCTACTGGAGCCGCGTCTCCGGCCCTTCGTCGTCGTCCTCGTCGGGCAGCTTCACATCGCTGACCGCGATGTTGACCTCGACCACCTCAAGGCCCGTCATCCGCTCGACCGCGGAGATGACGTTCTCCCGTACGGCGGCGGCGACAGCGGTGATGGAGACGCCGTAGTCGACGACCAGCTCCAGATCGAGCGCCGTCTGCACCTCGCCCACCTCGGCCTTGACGCCCTGGCTGACGGATCGGGAGCTGCCGGGGACACGGTCGCGTACGGCGCCGAAGGTGCGGGACATGCCGCTGCCCATGGCGTGCACGCCGAGCACGTCGCGGGCCGCGAGGCCGGCGATCTTCTCCACCACACCGTCGGCGATGGTGGTGCGGCCGCGGGAAGCGGGCGGGCCGCCGCCGCGCCTGGTGACGGACGGTTTGCGCGCCTCGTCGCCCGAGAGCTCTCTGCCGGAAGACACGGACTGATTGCGGGGTGCGGTGTCGGACATCGCCATTCATCCCTTTCCGGGCGGTGGTGACCTCTTTTGCACACATTAGGTGCGCTTGCCCGGTCCCGCGCCGTGGATGCGGCAGGCTGGCACGATGACGACTGAGCACAGCACCGACGGATGGACGGCCGCGGTACGGCAACGGCTGGGCCTGGGCAGGCTGCTGCCGCTCGGCGAAGCGGCGGACGGGGCCTGGCTGTCCGAGCAGGCAGCCGTGGGGGCGCTGCGGCGGGCCGCGGCGCGGGTGCCGGGTGTCGCGCTCGGTACGGTGCGGCTCTCCCTGGCGGAGCCGGACGCGCCCGGGGAGCCCGCCGTGCCGCCCCCGCCGAGCGCGCTGCCGCCCGGACCGCTGCGTATCGACGGGGAGTTCGCGGCGGCGGCCGGCGAGCCACTGCTCCCCCTGGCCGACCGGCTGCGCGAGGCGCTGTCCGGCTGTGCGGTGGACCGGCTGGGGCTGTTGGTGACACAGACCGATCTGCGGGTGACGGCGCTGCTGGACCTGACGGGAGAATCACCGGCGCCCGCTGGGCCGGTGGAGGTACCGCTCGCTCTCCCGGACAGCGGGCCCGCGCAGGTGGTGGCCGCCGTCCCCGGTGTGGCACATCTGACGCGGGCCCTGGGCCCCGGAGTGGTCCTGACGCCGGGACATGTCCGGGTCGAACTGGCGACGGCGGCGGGTCACCGCCCGCTGGATGTGGCACGGGCGGTGCGGGCGGCGGTCACGGCAGCGCTGCCGGGGGCTCCTTCGGTGGCCGTACTGGTCTCGGCGATGGAGGCGGCGCCGGACACGCCTTAGGACGCGTACGTATCAGTCGGCGAGACCCGCGAGGTCGCGCAGCCGGCGGGCCTGGGACGCGCGTTCGGCCGTGCGCTGCGCCTCGAAGGAGCGGCCCGCGGCGCCCTGCAGAAGCGCCTTGGTCTCGATCACGGCGTCACGCGGCGCGGCCAGCAGCGCACCCGCCAAGTCCCGTACCGCGGCGTCGAGTTCTTCGCCGGGCACCACAAGGTTGGCGAGTCCGGTGCGCTCCGCCTCCTCGGCCTGGACGAAGCGGCCCGTGGCGCAGATCTCCAGCGCGCGGGCGTAGCCGACGAGCCCCACCAGCGGATGGGTGCCGGTGAGGTCGGGGACCAGGCCGAGGCTCGTCTCGCGCATGGCGAACTGCACGTCCGAGGCGACGATCCTCAGATCGCACGCCAGGGCGAGCTGGAAGCCGGCGCCGATCGCATGCCCCTGGACGGCCGCGATCGACACGATGTCGTTGCGGCGCAGCCAGACGAAGCCTTCCTGGTACTCGGCGATGGCCGCGTCGAGCTCCGTGTCGGAACCTCGTGCGAGGTCCATGAAGGACGGCTCGCCGTCGAAGCCTTCGGGGGTGAACGCCTGCCGGTCGAGCCCCGCGGAGAAGGACGTGCCCTCCGCGCGCAGCACCACGACCCGCACGTCGCCCGGCAGGGACCTTCCGGCGTCTGTCAACGCCCGCCACAGAGCGGGAGACTGGACGTTGCGCTTGGCCGGATTGGTCAGACTTACCGTGGCGACCGCGTCCTCGACGGTGAGCCGTACGCCATCCTTGTCGAGTACTGGTTCGAGCGAAGTCATGGGGCGCCTCCGGTTCGGGCAGTCAGGGCATCGAGCCAAGTGACTGCACAGTAACCACCTGGGCGATCGTGTGATCGACCGGGTGGCCACCATCCGAACCGGTGGCCAGGAGGAGCCATGCTCGGTCGTCAGGCCGAAGCGGCCTTCTTGCCTCGCGTCGCTCCGCCGCGTCCCCGCAGCGTGACTCCGGACTCGCTGAGCATCCGGTGAACGAATCCGTAGGAACGGCCGGTCTCTTCGGCCAGCGCACGGATGCTCGCACCGTTGTCGTACTTCTTCTTCAGGTCTGCCGCGAGCTTGTCACGCGCGGCGCCGGTTACCCGGCTGCCCTTCTTCAGAGTCTCGGCCACCCGTGCCTCCTCATGGGAAGTGCGCTCTGGACTTCTCATGATCACCCCTCGCGAGCCTCCTGGCCACCCATTCGGCAAGGTCTGTACGACCAGCTTTGCCGGACGTAGGCGTCCGGACACGACCGGAATTGCGTATTCCAGACGTGGAGGCCGCCGCCCCCGGCCGCAGTCCCGGCTGAAATGCCAGGTCAGCGGCGTGCCGGGGGTGGCGGCCGAAGATCATCTCCGGGAAGGACCGGCCCGTCGCGCGGCGCGCCGGGGTATGAGACGCACTCACTCAGATGAAGGATCACTGCTGAGCCGAATGATCCATACGGAGTGGATCACGGGAATGGATCACGCGCGTGGATCACCATGCCGATCATGGCACCGGCAGGCCGGCGGGCTGTCAGGCGAGCGCCACCAGATCCGCGTAGTCCGCGCCCCAGAGGTCCTCGACCCCGTCGGGCAGCAGAATGATCCGCTCCGGTTCCAGCGCGTGGACCGCGCCCTCGTCGTGGGTGACGAGGATGACCGCGCCCTTGTACGTACGCAGGGCGCCGAGGATCTCCTCGCGGCTGGCCGGGTCCAGGTTGTTCGTCGGCTCGTCGAGCAGCAGCACATTGGCGGCGGAGACGACCAGGGTGGCCAGCGCCAGCCGGGTCTTCTCGCCGCCGGAGAGCACCCCGGCCGGCTTGTCGACATCGTCCCCGGAGAAGAGGAAGGAGCCGAGCGTCTTACGGACCTCGACGAGATCGAGGTCGGGGGCCGAGGAGCGCATGTTCTCCAGGACGGAGCGCTCCGGGTCCAGGGTCTCGTGCTCCTGGGCGTAGTAGCCGAGCTTGAGGCCGTGCCCGGGGGTCACCTGTCCGGTGTCCGGCTTCTCGACCCCGGCCAGCAGCCGCAGCAGCGTGGTCTTGCCCGCGCCGTTGAGGCCGAGGATGACGACCCTGGAGCCCTTGTCGATGGCGAGATCCACATCGGTGAAGATCTCCAGGGAGCCGTACGACTTCGACAGGCCCTCGGCCGTCAGCGGGGTCTTGCCGCAGGGGGCCGGCTCGGGGAAGCGCAGCTTGGCGACCTTGTCGTGCTGACGTACCTGCTCCAGACCGGACAGCAGCCGCTCGGCGCGGCGGGCCATGTTCTGCGCGGCGACGGTCTTGGTGGCCTTGGCGCGCATCTTGTCGGCCTGCGAGTTCAGGGTCGCGGCCTTCTTCTCCGCGTTGGCGCGCTCGCGCTTGCGGCGCTTCTCGTCCGACTCGCGCTGCTGCTGGTAGAGCTTCCAGCCCATGTTGTAGACGTCGATGTGCGAGCGGTTGGCGTCCAGGTAGAAGACCTTGTTGACGACGGTCTCGACCAGCTCGACATCGTGGGAGATCACGATGAAGCCGCCGCGGTACGTCTTGAGGTAGTCGCGCAGCCAGACGATCGAGTCCGCGTCGAGGTGGTTCGTGGGCTCGTCGAGAAGCAGGGTGTCGGCGTCGGAGAAGAGGATGCGGGCCAGCTCGACGCGGCGGCGCTGACCGCCGGAGAGCGTATGGAGGGGCTGGCCGAGCACCCGGTCGGGCAGGCCGAGCGCGGCGGCGATGGTGGCGGCCTCGGCCTCGGCGGCGTACCCGCCCTTGGTGAGGAACTCCGTCTCCAGGCGCTCGTACTTCTTCATCGCCTTCTCGCGGGTGGCGCCCTGGCCGTTCGCCATCCGGTGCTCGTTCTCCCGCATCTTCTTCAGTACGGAGTCGAGGTCACGGGCGGAGAGGATGCGGTCGCGTGCGAGGACGTCGAGGTCGCCGGTGCGCGGGTCCTGCGGCAGATAGCCGACCTCCCCGGAGCGGGTGATGGTGCCGGCGGCGGGCAGGCCCTCACCCGCGAGGCACTTGGTGAGGGTGGTCTTGCCGGCTCCGTTGCGGCCGACGAGACCGATGCGGTCGCCCTTGGCGATACGGAACGAAGCGGACTCGATGAGGATGCGGGCGCCGGCGCGCAGCTCGACGCCGGTTGCGGTGATCACGGAAAGACTCCAGGGCGGTATGGACGGCGGAAGAGGGCAGGCGGAGGGATTCTTCGACGCCGGCTAATGCACAAGGAGAAATGCCATACGGCCCATTCTAGCCGGGCCGGGTCACTGCTTTCTCTGGCCGGTGCCCCTGGCTCTTCGGGCGGTCCTCCGGGAGTTCGTTGCCGAGCGGGGTGCGGCCGGGGACGATCCGGCCGAGGCCGTCGACGGCGATCACTCCGGATGTCCAGGCGCCCCGCCCGCCGCAGGGCTGGGCGACGAGCAGGGCGCCGCCCGTGCGGACGGAGCGGCGGGGTTCGAAGGCGCAGCCGCCGGCGGCGGGCAGCACCCAGCGCAGATCCCCGTCGGGGACGCGGTAGGCGGCGATGCGCCGCGGAGTGACGACGGCGAGCATCCGGCCCCGGGGGCCGAGGGGCTGGAGCACCCCGGCGGCGCGGCCGGGGCCGGCGGCCAGCCAGTCGGCGAGGCCGGGGAGGGCGCGGTGCCAGCGGACGGCGTCGCCCGTGGTGCGTTCCGTGTCGGTGACCAGACCGTCGCTCCAGAGGGCGAAGGCATGGCCGGGCGCGGCCGCCAGGGAGAGCGGGCGGTGGCCGGTCCTTTCATGGACCCAGCGCAGCGCGCCGGAGCGCGGGTCGCGTGCCTCGACGCGGGGGCCCGCGGAGCGCAGTACGGGGTCGGGGGCGCCCGGCGCGGTGGCGGACACGGCGGCGTGCACGGTGAGCTGGTCGCCGAAGGGGGCGTGCCGGGACTGGTGGGCGGCGGTCACCAGGGGGACGGCCAGTACGGCCGAGACGAGCGCGAGGGCGAGCCGGCTGCCGCTGCGGGCGCCGCCGCCCGTCGCCGTGGCCGGCAGGGTGGTGGTCGGCAGAGCGGTCACTGTTCCCCTTCGGTTCCCCTGGCCCGGATCAGGCGCGAGCGTAGCGACGGGCGGCGCGGCCGGGACCGGCACCTGGTACGACACGGCGGCCGCGACCGGGCACATCCCCCGTTCGGCCTTGCCCGGCTGTCAGTGGCCGGTGCGAGACTGAGATCCACGTCACAGTCCAGCCCGTGAAGGGGTGATCAGCATCTGAGCCCGTCGGCCGGGCACCGGCCGGCGGGCCGGGCCCCTGCCCCGGTGTGCGGTCAGGATCCGCCGGTGTGCACCTGGAACGCGGCCCGGCGCACGGCCTTGGCGAGGGCGGGATCCGGGTGGGCGGCGGCCAGGGCGACCAGGACCTGGACGGTCCTGGGGTGGTCGACGGCCCTGACCTCGTCGAGCAGGGCGGGCACATTGCCCTGCACGGCGGAGTCCAGGTGGCGGACCAGCAGTTCGCTCTCGCCGTGGTCGGCGACGGCCGCCGCGGTGTCGACCCAGAGCCAGGTCGACTCCTCACGGGTGAGGACCTCGGCGGCGTCGTCGGGGTCGGCGCCCTCGTACTCCGCCAGCCAGAGCAGGGCGTAGGGGCGCAGCGAGGTGTCGTCGGCCGCCGCCCGTACCCCCGCCTCGGCCGGAGCGCCGACGACACGCAGCGCCTCGAAGGCGAGCCCGCGCAGGAGCGCGTCCTCACCGCGGGCGACGGCCAGGAGTTCGGTGACGGCGCTGCCGACGGTGCGGGCGGCGAGCCAGGCGCGGTATTCGGCGCGGGCCGGTCCCGGGGTGAGCCGGGCGCAGCCGCGCAGCATGTCCTGGGCGGACTGCTCGATATTGCCCGCCGGGCTCTGGGCGGCGACGCAGATCTGCTCCAGCTTGACCCACACCGCCCAGTTGCCGAGCGGGGTGAGGGTCGCCTGGCCCTCTCCCAGGGTCAGCGCGCCGACGGCAGCCAGGCCCTCCAGGGCCCAGTCGAGGAGCGGAGGAAGGGGGACGTCGGCCGCGGGGGGCTCTTCGGCGCCCTCCGGCCCGTACGGGACCTCGCAGCGCTCCTCGTGGAGTTCGGCGACGCGCTGGCGCAGCAGGTCGAGCAGCGCGGGGACGAGCACGGGCCCGGCCGAGAGCTGGAGGAGGGAGAGCACCTGGGGGACGGCCTCGACGACCTCGGCGACCGTGGCAGGAGCGACATCGGCGGGTGCCGGGTGGACGAGCGACCAGGCGTCGAAGAGGGCGACCCAGCCGCGCTGGACGGCGCTGTCGTCGCGGTCCCAGGCCTGGAGCCGCCAGCCGGGACGCACGGTGCCGCCGTGCAGCTCGACGAGTCCGGCCAGCCTGGCCCGGTCCCAGCCCGCGCGCACCTGTTCCGGTGTCAACTCCAGCGCCGCGGCGGCCCGTTTCTGGGCGGGCTCGGCCAGCGGCCCCGCACCGGGGTCGCGGTCGACGGCCGCCCAGCGGGCGATCCGTACGGCATCGGCGAGGACCGCCCTCGCCTGGCGGGCCAGCTCCGCGGTGGGCGGAGTGCCCTCGGGCGGCCTGGGGGCCGGCCGGCTGCGGCCGTCGGTCACTGCCCGTCGGGCCGTGGCCAACGGCCGCGGGCGGACGAGTCGGAGTCTGGAGTTGCCCAATTGCTCATCAGGCTTTCGGGACGTCACGAGAGGCAGTCTTCCCGGTGACCGCCCGAAAGCCCAAACGGAATCTGTTCTGTCGGTACCGGAACGACCGAGGAGGCCGCCGCGAGGGGGGCTCCGCAAGGGGACGGAAGGGACGGTGGAGGCCCGTTGGACGACGCGGGGGCGGCTGGCTGACCGGACCCGCGCCGACCGGTTCTGCCTGCGACAACGGCCTTCTGGCAGCCCCGGCGCGGGCCGTGGGGCAGCCGCTAACCGAGGGGTGTGAGGAAGCGGCGGAGCGTCTCCTCGTATCCGGCCGGATCCGCGTTCCACATCGCGGCATGCGGAGCCTGCGGCACGATGTGGAGGCTGATCAGCCCGGGGCCGCGGGCCGCGAGTTCACGGGAGCGTTCCCAGGACGCGAGGGTGTCGCCGGGGCCGTGGAAGATCAGCGCCGGGGCACGCATGTGGTCGGGGTCGGCGGCCCGGAGCAGCCGGTCCCCGTGCAGTCCGGTCCTGCCCTGGGCCGCCCTGACCGCGAGCGGCAGAAGCGGCGCGGGGGTGCGGCGCGCGGTGGCCAGCGCCCGCAGGGTGGCCTCCCAGTCCAGCACCGGGGAGTCGAGCACCAGCCCGGCGATCCGACCGCTCAGCGCGGACTTGGCGGCGGCGTGCAGGGCCATCGAGGCGCCGGTGGACCAGCCGTGCAGGACGACCCGCTCGGCGCCGAAACGGATGGCGTAGCGGATCGCCGCGTCGAGGTCGCGCCACTCGGAGTCACCGAGATGACCGAGACCGTCCGGGGAGCGGGGGGCGCCGGGGTCGCCGCGGTACGCGAGATCGAGCACCGGGAACTGGTGCTCCGCCAGGAATCCCATGATGTTCATGGGGTGCTCGCGGGTGGCACCCAGGCCGTGCACGGTGATCACCCAGGTCTCCCGCTGTCCCGGCACGAACCAGGCGGGCAGGGATCCGAGTTCGCCGGGGATCTCCACGTCCTTGTAGTCGAGACCGAGGGCGGTGCCGGGGTCGCCGCTGTACACCTGCGGGGTGAGACGGACGCGGTGGCCGACGACGAGACTGCCGTGGCTGACGCGTTCCAGCCGGCGGACAACGGTGTCGGGGGCGTGCGCCACCCCCTCCAGGACGGGTCCGACGACCGCGTGGACGCCCGGCCCTTCGAGCCCGTACGTACCGGGGCGCAGGGCGGCGAGGCAGCGGGTCAGGGTGACCTGTCCGGCGGCCGTGGCGTGCACGGTGAGGCGGGGGTCGCTGGGCAGGGGCCGCCCCGGCGATGCCTTGAGAGCGACATCGCTGGCGTACCGGCCGGCCGCGACCGCAGCCGCGCCGACCCCGAGCAGTGTGGTGACGGCCGCTGCCGTCGCTGTAGCCGGGCGCACGGTCTCAGTGTCGTCATGCACGCGCCGTAAAGCCAGTGGGCGGGGTCCGTCAGGGGACGGCGGACCCCGGCTCGGCCCGGCTCACCGGCTCGGCCGCGCGGGCGAGCTCAGCCCGGCTCAGCCCGACTGGCCGTAGCCCTTCAGCTTCTCCCCGGCCTCGCGCACCTGGGCCTCGGACAGGAGCGTCGGGGTGTGGCCCGGCAGGGAGCCGGCCGTGAGCCAGAGACGGCACATCCATTCCAGCTGGGCGGTGCGGTCGTAGGCCTGGGCGAGGGAGTCGCCGTAGCTGACGGTGCCGTGGTTCTGGAGCAGGCAGGCCGTGCGCCCGCGCAACGCCTGGAGCATGCCGGCGGCCAGTGCGTCCGAGCCGTACAGCGCGTACGGGGCGACTCGGACGGCGCCGCCGAGGGCCGCCGCCATGTAGTGGATCAGCGGCAGTTCGGGGACGAGGGTGGAGACGGCGGTCGCGTGCACCGCGTGGGTGTGGACCACGGCGGCCGCGGGGGTGTTCCGGTAGACCGCGAGGTGCAGCGGCAGTTCGCTGGTCGGGGTGAGATCGCCGAGGAGCTGCCGGCCGTCGAGACCGACCGCAACGGGGTCCTCCGCGGCCAGCTGTTCGTACGGCACCCCGCTCGGCGTGACCAGGACGAGTCCGCCGATCCGTACCGAGACATTGCCCGAGGTGCCGACGACCAGCCCCTCCGCCGCCGTCCTGCGGGCCGTGGCCACCAGGTCCTGCCAGGCCTGTTCGATCGCTTGCTGCCGCTGCTGACCGGTCATGGGGCGATCTTCTCAGGCGGCCCGTGCAGGGCCGTCACCGCTCCCGGCGCGCGCCGCGCGGAATGTCCTCACATGGGGTCACCGCAAAGACCTGCCTAGTTCATCTTCCGTTCACCCTGACTCCTTACGTTCACCGAGGCCACCGACGTCGAACGATTGCCTGGGTCAATGGAAAACCTCACCCTGCTGCTCGCGATTGTCATCGTGACGGCGCTCGTGTTCGATTTCACGAACGGTTTCCACGACACCGCCAACGCGATGGCGACGACCATCTCGACCGGCGCCCTGAAACCCAAGATCGCGGTGGCCATGTCCGCCGTGCTGAATCTCGTCGGCGCGTTCCTGTCCGTCGAGGTCGCCAAGACGATCTCCGGCGGACTCATCAACGAACAGGGCATCCAGCCAGAAGTGATCTTCGCGGCGCTCGTCGGCGCCATCCTGTGGAATCTGTTCACCTGGCTGCTCGGCCTCCCGTCGAGCTCCTCCCACGCACTCTTCGGCGGCCTGATCGGCGCCACCCTGATGTCCGTCGGCGCCTCCGGGGTCAACGGCGGCGTCGTCGTCACCAAGGTCCTGATCCCCGCGCTCGCCGCCCCCCTCGTCGCCGGCCTCGCGGCCCTGCTCGCCACCCGGCTGACGTACCGGATCGGCCGCCGCACGGACGAGAAGGCCACCGCCAAGGGCTACCGGGCGGGCCAGATCGCCTCCGCGGGTCTCGTCTCCCTCGCCCACGGCACCAACGACGCGCAGAAGACCATGGGTGTCATCACCCTCGCGCTGGTGACCGGCGGCGTCCTCGCGCCGGGCTCCAACCCCCCGCTGTGGGTCATCGTCTCCGCCGGTGTGGCCATCGCGCTCGGCACGTACCTCGGCGGCTGGCGCATCATCCGCACCATGGGCACCGGCCTCACCGACCTCAGGCCGCAGCAGGGCTTCGCCGCCCAGACCAGCGCCGCGACCGTCATCCTGGCCTCCTCCCACCTGGGCTTCTCCCTCTCCACGACGCAGTCCTGCTCCGGCGCCGTGATGGGCGCGGGCCTGGGCCGCAAGGGCGGGGTGGTCCGCTGGTCCACCGCCACCCGGATGTTCGTCGCCTGGGGCCTGACGCTGCCCGCCGCGGGCCTGGTCGCCGCCGGCGCCGAGTTCCTGACCGGCCAGGGCGCCTGGGGCGTCACGGTCGTCGCCGTCCTGCTCGTCGTGCTGTCCGGTGTGATCTGGCTCGCCTCGCGCCGCCGGCCGGTCGACCACACGAACGTCAACGAGACCGGCGGCGAGGCCGGCCCCGCCACGGACACCGAGCCCGCGGGTGTGGTGACCACCGCCATCGCGGCCGTCACCCCGCCGCCCACGGCCGCCGCCGCGGCCGCGCAGGACCTCTCGACCACCATCCCGGCCCCCACGGGCCCCGCCGGCGAGCCGGCGCGAACCGCCACGGTGTAACGGCTCCCCCGCCGACCAGACCGCAAGGAAAAGGACCGCATGAACATCGACTGGGCAGCCCTCGGCTCCGTCTTCGGCGTCAGCCTCGTGGCCACGATCGGACTCGTGGGCCTGTTCACCCTGGGCATCGTGGGCCTCGCCAAGCAGGAGTCCGCCGCCACTCAGGGCGCCAACGGCTCGGTGGCACTGGCCCGCACCGGCGCCTACGCCTGCTTCGCGCTGTGCGCGGCGGCCGTGGCGTACGGCATCTACCTGATCGTCGCCTGACCCCTGAGCACAGTTCGACTACGACACCGTTCGACTACGGCAGTTCGACCCCGGCCGGCCCCGGCGCACTTCGTGTGCGCCGGGGCCGGTTCCTTGTGGCCCGTGGGGAACACGCGCCGTGTGGGGCTGGGCACTCTGTCCCGTCGCAGGTCAGAGATGAGTTGACGGGTGTTTGCGCAGCGTGGTGGACTGCCGGGGCCATATACGGAGGCAGAAGAGGAAGCCGGTGCGAATCCGGCGCGGTCCCGCCACTGTCACTGGGAATCTCGTCCCCAGGAGCCAGGAACTCTCGCCGCCGCATTTCGTCGAGCCGGGGCGCGGACCCTGAGTGAGGACATTTCGCCATGCCTGGCCGCGGTTCAGCCGCCGAGCGGGTCTTCGCGTACGGCGCCACCGCCGGCCTCCTGTGCGACCGGCTGTTCGGCGATCCCCGACGGGGCCACCCGGTCGCCGTGTTCGGCAGGACCGCGGGGGCCGTCGAGCGGACGCTCCGGCGTGACCACCGCGGATGGGGCGCGCTGCACACCGTGGTGTGCGCCGGTGGCGCCGTCGGCGCCGCGGCGCTCGCCGCCCGGGGCGTACGGGACCGTCGCGCCGCCTCTGTGGCCCTGACCGCCGCCGCCACCTGGGCCGTTGTCGGTGGCACCTCGCTGGGGCGGGAGGCGCGGGCCATCGGCGGCGCGCTCGCCGCCGGGGACATCGAACGGGCCAGGGAGCGGCTGCCGCATCTGTGCGGACGTGACCCGCAGGCCCTGGACGGACAGCAGATCGCCCGGGCCGTCGTGGAGTCCGTCGCCGAGAACACCTCCGACGCCGTCGTGGGCGCGCTGGTGTGGGGAGCGGTCGCGGGGGTGCCGGGGCTCGTGGGCTTTCGTGCCGTGAACACCCTGGACGCGATGGTGGGTCACAAGTCCGCCGTGTACCGCCGGTTCGGCTGGGCCTCGGCCCGTCTCGACGATGTGGCCGGCTGGCCCGGCGCCCGGCTGACCGCCGCGCTGGCCGTGCTGGCCGGCGGCGATCCCCGGGGGGCCGTGCGGGCGCTGCGCGACGACGCCCGCCACCATCCGAGCCCCAACGCGGGCCCGGTGGAGGCGTCGTTCGCCGGCGCGCTGGGCGTACGGCTCGGCGGGACGCTCACGTACGGCGGACGCGTCGAGCACCGGCCCGTGCTGAACGGCGAGGGGCGGCCCGTCGAGGTCGCGGACATCGAGCGGGCCGTGCGCCTGTCGCGCCGGGTGAGCGAGCTCGCCCTGGCGGCCTGTGTGGCCGGCCGGTTCGGCTGCGGCGCCCTACGGCGGACAGCTTCGGGAAAGGGACGCGGATGAGTCGGGGCGGGCGCGGCGGTGGGCTGCTGATAGCCGGAACGACCTCGGACGCGGGGAAGAGCGTCGTCACCGCGGGCATCTGCCGGTGGCTCGTACGCCGGGGGGTGAAGGTCGCGCCCTTCAAGGGGCAGAACATGTCCCTGAACTCGTTCGTGACGCGCGAGGGCGCGGAGATCGGGCGGGCGCAGGCGATGCAGGCCCAGGCGGCCCGGGTCGAGCCGTCCGCGCTGATGAATCCCGTCCTGCTGAAGCCGGGCAGCGACCTCAGCAGCCAAGTGGTGCTGCTGGGGCGGCCGGTGGGCGAGCTGAGCGCCAAGGGATTCTTCGGAGAGCCCGGCGGACCGTCGTCCCCCGGAGGAGCCCTGTACGGCGGCGGGCGGGCAGCCCTGCTCGGGACCGTCCTGGAGTGCCTGGAAGAGCTGCGGGGCAGCTACGACGCCGTGATCTGCGAGGGGGCGGGCAGCCCCGCCGAGATCAATCTGCGGCGTACCGACATCGTGAACATGGGCATCGCGCGGGCCGCACGGCTGCCGGTGGTGGTGGTCGGGGACATCGACCGCGGCGGGGTCTTCGCCTCGTTCTTCGGGACGACCGCGCTGCTGAGCCCCGAGGACCAGGCGCTGATCGCGGGCTATCTCGTCAACAAGTTCCGGGGCGACGTGTCGCTGCTGGAGCCGGGTCTCGAGATGCTCCGCGGGCTGACCGGGCGGGCCACGCTGGGGGTGCTGCCGTGGCGGCACGGTCTGGGCATCGACGAGGAGGACGGGCTGCGGGTCTCCCTGCGCGGCGCCGTGCGCGAGTCGCTGACCGCTCCCCCGCACGGCGAGGACGTGCTGCGGGTGGCGGTCTGCGCCGTACCGCTGATGTCCAACTTCACCGATGTGGACGCGCTGGCCGCCGAGCCGGGTGTCGTCGTGCGGTTCGTGGACCGGGCCGAGGAGCTGGCCGACGCCGATCTGGTGGTGGTGCCGGGCACGCGCGGCACGGTGAAGGCGCTGGCGTGGCTGCGGGAGCGCGGGCTCGCCGACGCGATCGTCCGGCGGGCCGCCGAGGGGCGTCCCGTGCTGGGCATCTGCGGCGGTTACCAGATCCTGGGCGAGCACATCGACGACGAGGTGGAGTCGCGGGCGGGCGCGGTGGCCGGTCTGGGACTGCTGCCCGTACGGGTCAGGTTCGACCGGCACAAAACCCTGGCCAGGCCGGTCGGGGTGGCCCTCGGCGAACCCGTCGAGGGGTACGAGATCCATCACGGCGTCGCCGAGGTGCGGGGCGGCGAGGCATTTGTTTCCGACGAGCAGGGACGGGCGCTCGACGGCTGCCGGGTGGGGGCCGTGCAGGGCACGCACTGGCACGGGGCGCTGGAGAGCGACGCGTTCCGGCGGCGCTTCCTGACGGAGGTGGCGCGGGCGGCGGGCCGGCGCTTCGTGCCCGCGCCCGGCACGAGCTTCGGCGCACTGCGCGAGGAACAGCTCGACCTGCTCGGCGACCTCGTCGAGGAGCACGCGGACACGGACGCGCTGATGCGGCTGATCGAGGAGGGAGCGCCCGCCGGGCTGCCCTTCATCCCGCCGGGGGCGCCATGACCACCATCGAGCCGTTCAAAGGAGCGATCAGCATATGAGCACCCCTTTTCCGTTCACCGCCGTCGTGGGGATGGACGATCTGCGGCTGGCCCTGCTGCTCAACGCCGTCAGTCCGGCCGTGGGCGGTGTCCTGGTCCGCGGTGAGAAGGGCACGGCCAAGAGCACGGCCGTGCGGGCGCTCTCGGCGCTGATGCCCCAGGTGGCGACCGTCGCCGGCTGCCGGTTCAGCTGCGATCCCGCCGCGCCCGATCCGCGCTGCCCGGACGGACCGCACGAGAGCGCACCCGGCGTGTCCCGGCCCGCCCGGATGGTCGAGCTGCCCGTCGGCGCGTCCGAGGACCGGCTCGTCGGGGCGCTGGACATCGAACGGGCGCTGTCCGAGGGCGTGAAGGCCTTCGAGCCGGGACTGCTCGCCGACGCGCACCGCGGGGTGCTGTACGTCGACGAGGTCAATCTCCTCCATGACCACCTGGTCGACCTGTTGCTGGACGCGGCCGCCATGGGCGCTTCGTACGTGGAGCGCGAGGGCGTCTCCGTACGGCATGCCGCGCGCTTCCTGCTGGTCGGGACGATGAACCCCGAAGAGGGCGAGCTGCGGCCGCAGTTGCTGGACCGGTTCGGGCTCACCGTGGAGGTCGCCGCCTCGCGCGAGCCCGAACTGCGCGTGGAGGTCGTACGGCGGCGGCTCGCGTACGACGACGATCCGGCCGGCTTCGCCGCGCGCTGGGCCGGCGAGGAGAGCGCCCTGCGGGAGCGGATCGCCGCGGCGCGGTCCCTGCTGCCCGAGGTGCGGCTCGGGGATGCCGCACTGCTGCAGATCGCCGCGACCTGCGCCGCCTTCGAGGTGGACGGGATGCGGGCGGACATCGTGATGGCCAGGACCGCGACGGCGCTGGCCGCGTGGGCGGGGCGTACGGACGTACGCGCGGAGGACGTACGGCAGGCCGCGCTGCTGGCGCTGCCGCACCGGCGCCGCCGCAATCCGTTCGACGCGCCGGGACTTGACGAGGAGAAGCTCGACGACACGCTGGAGGAGTTCACCGGCGAGGACGGCGACGGGGACAACGACCCTGATCCGGACGGTCCCGACGGATCCGGAGGCGGGGGCGGCCGGCCGCCGGAGTCCGGTCCCGAAGGGCCCGACGCGCCGGAGCGGGACGCCTCCGGGCAGGACGACACGCCCGAGCGGCCGGAGCCGCGGCCCGAGCCGGAGGCCGGACAGCCCCAGCGTGCCGGAGCCGGCGAGCAGTCCGCCGTACAGGCCGCCGAGCCGTTCCGTACGAAGATGCTGAGCGTTCCCGGTCTGGGCGAGGGCGCGGCCGGGCGCCGCTCCCGGGCCCGTACGGAACACGGCAGGACGACGGGGTCGCGACGGCCGCGTGGCGCGCTCACCAAGCTGCATCTCGCGGCGACCGTGCAGGCCGCGGCGCCGCACCAGCGGGCGCGCGGGCGCAGCGGCCCCGGCCTGGTGGTCCGCAGGGACGATCTGCGGCAGGCGACGCGGGAGGGGCGCGAGGGAAATCTCGTGCTGTTCGTGGTCGACGCGTCCGGGTCGATGGCGGCCAGGCAGCGGATGAGCGCCGTGAAGGGCGCGGTGCTCTCGCTGCTGCTGGACGCCTACCAGCGGCGCGACAAGGTCGGACTGGTCACCTTCCGGGGGAAGGACGCGGCGGTGGCGCTGCCGCCGACGTCGTCGGTGGACGCGGCCGCGGCCCGGCTGGAGTCGCTGCCGACGGGCGGCCGCACCCCGCTCGCCGCCGGGCTGCTGAAGGCGCACGACGTCCTGCGGGTGGAGCGGATGCGCGATCCCGCGCGCCGCCCGCTGCTGGTGGTGGTGACGGACGGGCGGGCGACGGGCGGCCCCGATCCGGTGGCGCTCGCCTCGCGTGCGGCGCGGCTGCTCGCCGCGGAGAAAACGGCCTCGGTGGTCGTGGACTGCGAGTCGGGGCCGGTACGGCTCGGTCTGGCCGGCACGCTCGCCATGGATCTGGAGGGCGCCGCCGTCACCCTCGACGAGCTGCGCGCCGACAGCATCGCCGGCCTGGTCAGGGACGTACAGGGCGGACAGGGCGCACCCGGCGCCGCGCACGGAGCCAGGGGAACCAACGGACCCAGGAGGGCCGCGTAATGCCACAGGGACAGCCGGAGACCGTACCGGACGACGGGCTCACCACCCGTCAGCGCCGCAACCGCCCGCTCGTGCTCGTCCACACGGGCACCGGCAAGGGCAAGTCGACGGCGGCCTTCGGGCTCGCGCTGCGCGCGTGGACGCAGGGCTGGCCGATCGGGGTGTTCCAGTTCGTGAAGTCGGCGAAGTGGAAGGTCGGCGAGGAGCAGGCGCTGAAGGTGCTGGGGGCGAGCGGCGAGGGCGGTTCCGTCGCCTGGCACAAGATGGGTGAGGGCTGGTCCTGGGTGCAGCGCGACTCGCAGCTGTCCAACGAGGAGGCGGCGCGCGAGGGCTGGGAGCAGGTCAAGCGGGATCTGGCGGCGCAGACGCACCGGCTGTACGTCCTGGACGAGTTCGCCTACCCGCTGCACTGGGGCTGGGTGGACACCGACGAGGTGATCGAGGTGCTGCGCGCGCGTCCCGGCACCCAGCATGTGGTGATCACCGGCCGCAACGCTCCGGAGAAGCTGGTGGAGTTCGCGGATCTCGTCACCGAGATGACGAAGGTCAAGCACCCGATGGACGCCGGTCAGAAGGGCCAGAGGGGCATCGAGTGGTGAACGTCCCGCGCCTGGTCGTCGCGGCGCCGTCCTCCGGGAGCGGCAAGACCACGGTGGCCACGGGCCTGATGGCGGCCTTCTCGGAGCGCGGGCTCGCGGTGTCCCCGCACAAGGTCGGGCCCGACTACATCGATCCGGGGTATCACGCGCTGGCGGTGTCGACGGGGGCGCGGACCCGCCCGGGGCGCAATCTCGACGCGTACATGTGCGGACCCGGGCTGATCGCGCCCCTGTTCGCGCATGGCGCGGCGGGCTGCGACCTCGCAGTCGTCGAGGGCGTGATGGGGCTGTACGACGGCGCCTCCGGCCAGGGTGAACTGGCCTCCACCGCCCAGGTGTCGAAGCTGCTGCGCGCACCGGTGGTGCTGGTGGTGGACGCCTCGTCGCAGTCCCGGTCCGTGGCGGCGCTGGTGCACGGCTTCGCGTCCTGGGATCCGGAGGTACGGATCGGCGGGGTGATCCTCAACAAGGTCGCCACCGACCGGCACGAGCGGCTGCTGCGCGACGCGCTGGACGAGTCGGGCGTACTGGTGCTGGGGGTGCTGCGGCGCACCGACCAGGTCACGCCCTCGCGCCATCTGGGCCTGGTCCCGGCCGCCGAGCGGCACGCGGACGCCCTGGGGTCGATGCGGGAGCTGGCCGGGCGGGTGCGCGCGGGCTGCGATCTGGAGGCGCTGCTCGCCCTGGCGCGCAGCGCGCCGGCGCTGGACACGGCCGCCTGGGAGCCGGACGTCGAGCCGGTGGGCGGCGCCCGCCCGGTGATCGCCGTGGCCGGCGGGTCCGCGTTCACCTTCTCGTACGCGGAGCACACGGAGCTGCTCACGGCCGCGGGCGCGGACGTCGTGCCCTTCGATCCGCTGCGTGACGAGGAACTCCCCGACGGCACCCGGGGTTTGGTGATCGGCGGCGGCTTCCCCGAGGTGTACGCCCCGGAGCTGTCCGCCAACGAGCCGCTGCGCAAGGCCGTGGCGGAGCTGGCGTACTCCGGCGCTCCGGTGGCCGCCGAGTGCGCCGGGCTGCTGTATCTGGCGCGCTCCCTGGACGGGAAGCCGATGTGCGGGGTGCTGGCCGCCGACGCGCGGATGTCGGGGCGGCTGACGCTGGGCTACCGGGAGGCGGTGGCGATCGGCGACAGCGCGCTGGCACGGGCCGGGACGCGGGTCCGCGGGCACGAGTTCCACCGGACGGTGCTGGATCCGGGCGCGGGGACGGCTCCCGCGTGGGGGCTCGTACACCCCGAGCGCCGGCTGGAGGGATTCGTCCAGCAGGGCGTGCACGCGAGCTATCTCCATACGCACTGGGCGGCCACGCCGGACCTGGCGCGGCGGTTCGTGGAGAGATGCGCGGCCTGACCGGGGCCGGGCGGCGCGCGCCCGGCAGGCTCTCATCCGGCGAAGCCGACCACCAGCCAGATGAAGACCACGCCCAGGACCGTGCACAGCAGCGTGGAGCGCGCCGGGTGTTCGTGGTGGGCCTCGGGCAGGATCTCGGCGGCGGCGAGATAGAGCAGGGCGCCGCCGAAGAAGCCGAGATAGCTGCCGAGCACCTCCTCCGGGAGGGTGAACAGCAGCGTGGACGCGGCGCCGAGTACCGGCGCGACGGCGTCCGCGACCAGCATCATGATCGCCTTGCGGCGGTCGTTCCCGTACAGGCTGGTGAGCGTGTACGTGTTGAAGCCGTCGGCGAAGTCATGGGCGATGACGGCGAGGGCGACGGCGGTGCCCATGCCGCTGCCGATCTGGAAGGCCGCGCCGAGCGCGATGCCGTCCATCACGCTGTGGCCCACCATGGCCGCCGCCGCGGTCACTCCCAGCTGGGGGACGCGGCCGTCCTTTCCGGGGGCCGCACCGTGCCCGCCGCCCCCCTGCGGGTCGCCTCCGTGGGCGGCCTGACGGCCGGCGAGCAGGCGTTCCACCAGATGGGCGACGAGGAATCCGCCGACGAACAGCAGCAGCGCCTGTGGCACGCCGAAGATCTCCTCGCCCGCCGCGTGCATCGCCTCCGGCAGCAGGTCCAGGCCGACCACACCGAGCATCAGGCCCCCGGCCAGGCCCAGCACCAGATGACGGCGGTCGGTGACGCGTTGCGCCGTCCAGCCGCCGAACAGCGTCATGAGGAACGCGCCGAGCGCGACGAAGACCGCCATGCGCCCCTGCATAGCCGATCAGGGCCGTGCCGCGCACATCCCGGACCGGCCCGCGGACCGGAAAGGGGCCGTTCGTGACCGCCGGCGCCACCGGGTGGTCGCTGGTCGTGGGAATCGGCGCGAGCAGGGGCGCTCCCGTCGGGGAGGTCCTCGGGCTGATCGAACAGACGCTGCGGGACGCGGGGCTCCCGGCGTCGTCCGTCGCCGAGCTGGCGACCGTCGACACCAAGACGGGCGAGGCCGGGATCGTCGGCGCGGCCGCGCGGCTGGGCGTGCCCGTACGCGGGTACCCAGCCGCCCTGCTGGCCGGGATCGCCGTACCGAATCCGTCCGGTGCGCCGCTGGCCGCCGTGGGGACACCGTCCGTCGCCGAGGCCGCCGCACTCGCGCGCGGGGGTGAACTCCTCGTACCGAAGCGGAAGTCGAGCCCGGCGGGCCGGCCCGCTTCGGTCACCTGCGCCGTGGCGCGTCAGGGGGGCCGGTCGGAGTGGAACCGGTGCGGGCGGACATGATGTCGGTGTTGACTGTGGAAAACAGCGGCCGCGCGGGGCACCGTGGGCCGCACAGTGACGCCCCGGGCTGCCGGTGGCATGCGGAAGGAGCCCGGTGACCCGCGTCGTCCAGCCCATCGAGAGCATGGCGCCCCAGGAGCCGTCGGCCGACCGGCTGTCGCCGGTGCCGGCGCGGTCGCACGTGCCCCCCGTCATACCCTGCGATCAGTCCCGTGGCTCTTATGTCTACGCGCGCTGACCTCTACGACCTGCGGCATCACGGCGATGCCGAGATGCGGGACGGAGCGGCGGGACTGATCGATCTCGCGGTCAACGTCCGTACGGACACTCCCCCGGCCTGGCTGCGCGCGCGCCTCGCCGAGTCGCTGACCGGGCTCGCCGCCTACCCCGACGGGCGGGCGGCGCGCGCGGCGGTCGCGGCGCGGCACGGACTGCCGGTGGAGCGGGTGCTGCTGACCGCGGGGGCGGCGGAGGCGTTCGTCCTGCTCGCCCGCGCCCTGCCGGTGCGCAGACCCGTCGTCGTCCATCCGCAGTTCACCGAGCCGGAGGCCGCCCTGCGGGACGCCGGGCACACGGTGCGGCGGGTGCTGCTGCGGGTGGAGGACGGCTTCCGGCTGGATCCGGACGCGGTGCCCGAGGACGCGGATCTGGTGATGCTCGGGAATCCGACCAACCCGACGTCGGTGCTCCATCCGGCGGCGGAGATCGCGAAGCTCGCCCGGCCGGGGCGGACGCTGGTCGTGGACGAGGCGTTCATGGACGCGGTGCCCGGCGAGCCGGAGGCGCTCGCCGGGTACACCGATGTGCCGGGGCTCGTGGTGCTGCGCAGCCTCACCAAGACGTGGGGGCTCGCGGGCCTGCGGATCGGCTACGCACTGGCCGATCCGCGGACGGTGAGCGCGCTGGAGCGCGCACAGCCGCTGTGGCCGGTCTCCACTCTCGCGCTGGTCGCCGCGGAGGCGTGCATGTCACCCGCCGCGCTCGCGGAGGCGGAGCAGGCGGCGCGGCGGACCGCGGTGGAGCGGGCCCATCTGCTGGCGGGGCTCGCGGAGTTCGAGGAGGTACGGGCGGTGGAGCAGGCGGCGGGCCCGTTCGTCCTCGCACGGATGCGCCGCGCCGATTCGGTACGGGCCCGCCTGCGCACCCTGGGCTTCGCCGCCCGGCGCGGCGACACCTTCCCGGGCCTCGGCCCGGAGTGGCTGCGCCTCGCGGTGCGCGACCGGTCCACGACCAACCGCTTCCTGCAGGCCCTGGACCAGGCATTGACGGCGGTCGGCGGCTGACACGGTGGGTGCCGGCGTCCCGGGCCGGGTGGCCCGGGGCGCCGCGCTCCCGCTCGTACGCGACTCGTACGCGCGACTCATACGCGACTCGCACGCGCGAAGAGCGGTGCCCCTGTCGGAGCACCGCTCTCCCTCACGGCCCCCCCAAGGGCCGGGTCCTCGGGGTCAGCGCCTGGCGCGGGCCCTGGCCAGGACGAGCACGCCGCCGCCCGCCGCGAGCAGGACCGCCGCGCCGCCCGCCAGATACGGCGTCATCGAGTTGCCGCCCGTCTCCGCGAGGTTCTCCTTGACCGGCTCCGCGGCGCCCTGGGGCTTCGGATCCGTCTTCACCGGCTCCTCGGGCTGCTGCGCCTCGGGCTTCTCCGGCTCCGGCTGCTGCGCGGCGGCGGGCACCTTCGGCGACTCGCAGGTGGCCTCGGCGAGCGTGACGGAGCCCTCGACCTCGGCGACGTTCAGCTCAAGGGGGTTGACCGACACCTTGAGTTCGAGCGCCGTGGCCGCGGCCGTACGGGACGTGGTGCGGGTCTTCGACAGGTCGAGCGTCACCTCGCCCACCCCCGGCACCCGGACGCGGGTCGGCCCCCCTGCGGAGAGCGTGATCCTCTTGCCGAGGACGGTCACCCCGCCGAGCAGATTGGACTCGGCGACCGGCCGCTTCCCCGCCTCACAGACCGCCGTCGAGGTGACCTCCTGGATCTCGATGAGCGAGAGCAGCGGCAGGCCCGGCACATGCACCCTCGCGTGCACGAGGTTGGTGTACCCCCGCGCCGTGCGACCGTCGGCCGTCGCCTTCGCGGTGGCCACGTCGGCGCGCAGCACGCTGAAGGGCTTGCCGTGGTCGACCCCGTTCAGCTGGACGCTCAGCGCCGTCTTCGCGGCGCTCGCCGGTGCCTGCACCTCGTTGAGCGTGGCCCTGAGCGGCACCTGGACGGTCTTGTTGAGCAGGGACACATCGAGGCCGGTCCTGAGCACGACCGCGCTCGCCCGCCCCTCGCCCGTACCGCCGGTGGCCTGGGCCGGAGCGGCGAGGAGCACGGGGCCCGCCGTCAGCGCCGCGGCGGCCACGACGGTGGCGCAGCGGCGTGCGGGCATGCGGAAGGTATTGCTGTTCAAAATGGTGGAACCCCCACAGAGATATGGCGTCGCCGACCTGCCGCCACGGGGACACGTGACGGCGGCGACCGAGACACCGGAATCTTTACGCACTGAGAGTGAACCGGCAGACACCTGGGGTTAGTTCACTCCAAAGTGGGGTTTCCGCGTCTATTTTCGATTCTTGTGGCACGGGCGTTCTGGACACTCACCCATGTGACACGGATCCGGGTCGTGCGCCGGTCGGCCCCGGCCAGGAGCACATGAAGACCTTCAACGACGCCGGCCGCCCTCCCGTCACGGTCCGTCAGCCGACGACGAGCCCGTTCAGTACGATCCGCCGCGGCGCCGCCAGGACCCGTACGTCCGCCCGCGGATCCTCGTCGTAGACCACGAGATCCGCCGGAGCGCCCTCCTCCAGCGCCGGGCGGCCCAGCCAGCTACGCGCGGCCCAGGCGGTTGCCGAGAGGGCCTCCAGCGGCGGGATACCGGCCTTCACCAGCTCCGCGACCTCGGCCGCCACCAGACCGTGGGCCAGCGAGCCGCCCGCGTCCGTACCGACGAAGACCGGGACGCCCGCGTCGTACGCCGCGCGCACGGTGTCGTAGCGGCGCTCGTACAGCCGGTTCATATGCGCCGACCAGCGCGGGAACTTGCCCGCGCCGCCCGCCGCGAGCTGCGGGAACGTCGCGATGTTGACCAGCGTCGGGACGATCGCGACGCCGCGCTCCGCGAAGAGCGGAATGGTGTCCTCGGTGAGCCCCGTCGCATGCTCGACGCAGTCGATCCCCGCCTCGACGAGATCACGCAGCGCGACGTCGGCGAAGCAGTGCGCGGTGACCCGGGCGCCGAGCCGGTGCGCCTCCGCGATGGCCGCCTCGACCTCGCCGCGCGGCCAGCAGGCGGTCAGATCGCCCGCGTCGCGGTCGATCCAGTCGCCGACGAGCTTGACCCAGCCGTCGCCGCGCCGGGCCTCCTGGGCGACATAGGCGACGAGGTCGTCCGGCTCGATCTCATGGGCGAAGTTACGGATGTAACGGCGGGTACGGGCGATATGGCGGCCCGCCCTGATGATCTTCGGCAGATCCTCACGGTCGTCGATCCAGCGGGTGTCCGCGGGCGAGCCGGCGTCCCGGAGCAGCAGCGTGCCCGCCTCGCGGTCGCCGATCGCCTGCTTCTCGCTGGTCGCCTCGTCGACGGCGCCGTGGTGGTCGAGGCCGACATGGCAGTGCGCGTCGACGAGACCGGGCAGCGCCCAGCCCTCGACGGTGCGGACATCACGGGCGCCGGCCGGCCGCTCGTACGTGATCCGGCCGCCCACCACCCACAACTCGTCCCTGGCCTCCTCGGGGCCGACGAGCACCCGCCCCTTCACCCGCAGCACCGCGTGATCGCTCATGCGCAGCACTGTACGAGGCCGTGGGTACCCTCGACCGGGCAGATTCCGAACACGCATCCGAAGAGAGCACCGCCATGACACACCCGCTGCTGGACCTGGCTCCGCTGACCGCCGCGCGCTTCGCCGCCATCGAGCGACGCGTCGCCTCGCTCCTCGCCACCGAGAACGATGTCGTGATCATGCAGGGTGAGGCCCTGCTGCCCCTGGAGGGCTGCGTCCGCGGCGGCGCCAGGCCCGGTTCGACCGCCTTGAACGTGGTCACGGGACCGTACGGGCAGACCTTCGGGAACTGGCTGCGCGACTGCGGGGCGACGGTCGTCGATCTGGAGGTGCCGTTCCACACCGCGGTGACCGCGGCCCAGGTGGAACGTGCCCTGGCCGCGCACCCCGGGATCGACTTCGTCTCGCTGGTACACGCCGAGGCGGCGACCGGCAACACCAACCCGGTCGCCGCGATCGGTGAGGTGGTACGGGCCCACGGCGCGCTGTTCATGCTGGACGCCGTCGCCTCGGTGGCCGCCGAGCCGCTGCTGCCGGACGCCTGGGGCGTGGACCTGTGCGTGATCGGCGCGCAGAAGGCGATGGGCGGCCCCGCCGGGGTCTCGGCGGTGTCGGTGAGCGAGCGGGCCTGGGAGCGGCTCGCCGCCAATCCGCAGGCACCCCGCCGCTCGTACCTCTCGCTGCTGGACTGGAAGGAGCGCTGGATCGACGGCGGCCGCCGGACGCTGCTCCACGCCCCCGCCCAGCTGGAGATGCTGGCGCTGGAGGCGTGCCTGGAGCGTATCGAGGCGGACGGCCAGGACACCGTCATCGCCCGGCACGCCTCGGCCGCGGCGGCCACGCGGGCGGGCGCGCTGGCGCTGGGCGGCGGCCTGGAGCCGTTCGTCCACGAGGCCGCCGACGCCGCTCCGGTGGCCACGACGCTCCGCACCCCGGCCGGGGTGGACGCGGGCGAGCTGGTGGCCAAGGCGCTGGCCGCCGATCCGTCGCTGCCGCTGATCGCGGGCGGCGGGGCGTTGGCCACCCAGATGATCCGGGTCAATCACTACGGCGCCGACGCGACACGGGACGCGGTGCTGGCCTCGCTCGCCGCACTGGGCGAGGCGCTCGGCGAGGGCGGCGCCGAGGTGTGGCAGGAGGCGGCCGCGCGGGCGGTCGGCGAGGTGTGGGAGTAGCATCCGGAAATCAAAAAAGGCGCTAATTCAGGAATACGGGAAGGTGCTTTATAGAGAGCAGCTTCCCGTATTCGTATGCCCGCATTTCAATACCCTAAACGCCAAGATTTCAACAGGGCCATCGGAGTGATTCCGACCGGTCTCGCGAGCGTTACGGATATGTGACCGAGTCCACAGACCAGGCCACTTTGCCCCAAAATTTCGGTCGATGTCATCCCAGCTGTCCCCTGATCCGCACGGGCACCCGCGCCCGCCTGATAACACAGGTCGGCTTCTCACCCAACCCCTGCAGAAGATGCATGTTCTGCTTTTGCTCGGTAAATTAAATAGACATGACCGCCGCACAAGCAGACCTTGCAGGCGCCCGAAGCGAATTCACCCGTCCCTTTGCGATCGACACCCCACGAGTGGAGGACGGGGCCGCGATCTGGCGCATCGCCCGCGACTCCGAGGTCCTGGACCTCAACTCCTCGTACAGCTATCTGCTCTGGTGCCGTGACTTCGCGGCCACCTCCGTCGTCGCCCGCGACGAGGGGGGATCACCGATCGCCTTCGTCACGGGATACATCCGGCCCGAGCGCCCCGAGGCGCTGGTCGTCTGGCAGGTGGCCGTCGACGAGAGCCAGCGGGGAAAGGGGCTCGCCGGCACGCTGCTCGACGAGCTGACCGCCCGGGTGGCCAGTGAGCTGGGGATCACGGCGATCGAGACCACCGTGACGCCCGACAACACCGCCTCGGACCGTCTGTTCACCGCCTTCGCCGACCGCCACGGGGCGGCGCTGAAGCGCGAGGTCCTCTTCGACGGCGGGCTGTTCCCCGACGGGGTGCACCAGCCGGAGGTGCTGTACCGCATCGGCCCGCTCTCGCCCTGAGACATCAGTAGACGCGAGACACGCCGACAGCCGGGCGTGAGCGCACCGCGCTCCGTTCCGAGCACCCTCCCGCTCTTCCCCATCCCATCGCCTGGAGACCCCTGTGACCATCACCCCGCCAGCACTGAGTGTCTTCGAAACCCTCGAATCCGAAGTGCGCAGCTACTGCCGCGGCTGGCCCGCCGTGTTCGACCGCGCGCAGGGCAGCCGTCTCACCGACGAGGACGGCCACAGCTACCTCGACTTCTTCGCCGGCGCCGGCTCACTCAACTACGGCCACAACAACCCGGTGCTGAAACGCGCGCTGATCGACTACATCGAGCGTGACGGCATCACCCACGGCCTCGATATGGCGACGACCGCGAAACGGGCCTTCCTGGAGTCCTTCCAGAATGTGATCCTGCGGCCGCGCGACCTCCCGTACAAGGTGATGTTCCCCGGCCCCACCGGCACGAACGCGGTCGAGTCGGCCCTCAAGCTCGCCCGCAAGGTGAAGGGCCGCGAGTCGATCGTCTCCTTCACCAACGCCTTCCACGGCATGTCGCTGGGCTCGCTCGCCGTCACCGGCAACGCGTTCAAGCGAGCCGGGGCCGGCATACCGCTGGTGCACGGCACTCCGATGCCGTTCGACCACTATCTGGACGGCCAGACCCCGGACTTCCTCTGGTTCGAGCGGCTGCTCGAGGACCAGGGCTCCGGCCTGAACAAGCCCGCCGCGGTCATCGTCGAGACGATCCAGGGCGAGGGCGGCATCAATGTCGCCCGCCCGGAGTGGCTGCGGGCGCTGGCCGATCTCTGCCACCGCCAGGACATGCTGCTGATCGTCGACGACATCCAGATGGGCTGTGGCCGTACCGGCGCCTTCTTCTCGTTCGAGGAGGCGGGCATCACACCGGACATCGTCACGCTTTCGAAGTCCATCAGCGGGTACGGGCTTCCCATGTCGCTCTGCCTGTTCACCCCGGAACTGGACATCTGGGAGCCGGGCGAGCACAACGGCACCTTCCGGGGCAACAACCCGGCCTTCGTCACCGCCGCCGCCGCGCTCAACACGTACTGGGCCGACGGTCAGATGGAGAAGCAGACCATAGCCCGCGGTGAGCAGGTGGAGCACGCGCTGCTGGCGATCTGCGCCGAGAGCGCGGGCGCGGCGGCCGAGTTCCGTGGCCGCGGCCTGGTCTGGGGCCTGGAGTTCGCCGACAAGAGCCGGGCGTCCGCCGTCTGCGCCCGCGCCTTCGAGCTGGGGATGCTGCTGGAGACCTCGGGCCCGCGGAGCGAGGTGGTGAAGCTGCTTCCGCCGCTCACCGTCAGCCCCGACGAGCTGGACGAGGGCCTGCGCACCCTGGCCCGCGCGGTCCGCGAGACCGCCTGATCCGCGGTTCACGTACCCGTACGGGACGACCGTACGGGTACACGACATACGCGGACCTACGCGACCACAGAAGCCGCAGAAGCCGCAGAAGAGAAAGGCACCGACGCACCGTGATCGTCCGATCGTTCAAGGACATCGAGAACACCGACCGTCATGTGAAGTCGGCCTCGGGCACCTGGGAGAGCAAGCGCATCGTGCTCGCCAAGGAGAAGGTCGGTTTCTCCCTCCACGAGACCGTGCTGTACGCCGGCACGGAGACCTCGATGTGGTACGCCAACCACATCGAGGCCGTGCTCTGCGTGGAGGGCGAGGCCGAACTGACCAACGACGAGACCGGCGAGACCCACTGGATCGCCCCCGGCACGATGTATCTGCTGAACGGGCACGAGCGCCACACACTCCGTCCCAAGACCGATTTCCGCTGTGTATGCGTCTTCAACCCGCCGGTCACCGGGCGGGAGGACCATGACGAGAACGGCGTCTACCCACTGCTGACAGAGGAGGGCTGACCATGACCACCGCCCCTGCACGTACCGACCTGTATCCCACCCGTGGCGTCGGCGAGGTGACCACCCCGCGTCAGGACCCCGTCGTCTGGTCCGCGCACGGCGCCCCCGGCCCGATCGTGCCGGCCGACCTCGGAAGCTTCGAGCGGGACGGCTTCCTCTCCATCGAGCAGCTGATCGGCCCGGACGAGGTGGCGCTCTACCGCGCCGAGCTGGAGCGGCTGACGACCGACCCGGCGGTGCGTGCCGACGAGCGCTCGATCATCGAGCCCACGACGAAGGACGTACGGTCCGTCTTCGAGGTCCACCGCATCAGCCAGATCTTCGCCGGACTGGTCCGCGACGAGCGGGTGGTGGGCCGTGCCCGGCAGATCCTGGGCTCGGACGTCTATGTCCATCAGTCACGGATCAATGTGAAGCCGGGCTTCGGCGCCTCGGGCTTCTACTGGCACTCGGACTTCGAGACCTGGCACGCCGAGGACGGTCTGCCGAACATGCGGACCGTGTCGGTCTCGATCGCGCTGACCGAGAACTACGACACCAACGGCGGCCTGATGATCATGCCCGGGTCGCACAAGACCTTCCTGGGCTGCGCCGGCGAGACGCCGCAGGACAACTACAAGCAGTCGCTGCAGATGCAGGACGCGGGCACGCCGTCGCACGAGGCGCTGACGAGCATGGCCGACCAGCACGGCATCAAGCTCTTCACGGGCAAGGCCGGTTCGGCGACCTGGTTCGACTGCAACTGCATGCACGGCTCGGGCGACAACATCACCCCGTATCCGCGCAGCAATGTCTTCATCGTGTTCAACAGCGTGGAGAACGCGGCGGTCAAGCCGTTCGCGGCCCCCTCGCCGCGGCCGTCCTTCATCGGGGCGCAGGACTTCACCCCGGTGCGCTGACCGTACGCGTCAGGGGCAGGCAGGCACAGGAGGCACAGGGGCGCGGGGCGGGGGGGGGTGAGCGGGCCCCGCCCCCCCGGGCGGCCCGGGGGGGGGGGGGGGTTCTTGCCCCCCGGCCCCGCGCCCCTTTTCCCGCGTGCGGAGCTCAGCTCTCCAGGGACGGGTAGTCGATGTAGCCCTTGTCGTCGCCGCCGAAGAAGGACGCCGGGTCCGGGGTGTTGTACGGGCCGCCCGCCCGCAGCCGGGACGGCAGGTCCGGGTTGGCGAGGAAGAGCGCGCCGAAGGACACTATGTCCGCGGTGCCGTCCTCGATCAGGGCCAGTTCATCCGCGCTCGTGAATCCGTCGGTCGCGGCGTTGAGGACGAGCGTCCCCGTGAACAGCTTGCGCACGACGAGCGTGAACTCCCGGGTGTTCTCGATCAGATGCAGATAGGCGAGGCCGACCGGCTCCAGCTGCTGGACCAGGGCGGTGTACGTGGGCTCCGGCTCGGGCTCCTCGATGCTGTTGTAGGGGTTTCCCGGCGAGATCCGCAGGGCGGTCCGCTCGGCACCGATCTCCGCGGCGACGGCGCGGGTCACCTCGACGGCGAAGCGGATCCGGCCCTCCACGGAACCGCCCCACTCGTCGGTACGCAGGTTGGAGGAGGGAGCCAGGAACTGGTGGATCAGATAGCCGTTGGCGCCGTGCAGCTCGACTCCGTCGAAACCGGCCTCGATCGCGTTGCGCGACGCGGAGACGAAGTCAGCGATGGTCTCCCGTACTTCGTCGGAGGTCAGCTCGCGCGGGGCGATGAAGTCCTTGGCGCCCTCGTGCGTGTAGACCTGCCCCTGCGCGGCGACGGCGGAGGCGCCCACCGGAGTCAGGCCCTCCGGCAGCAGGACCGGGTGGCCGATCCGGCCGGCGTGCATGATCTGAACGAAGATCTTCCCGCCCTTGGCGTGGACGGCGTCGGTGACCACACGCCAGGCCGCGATCTGTTCCTCGCTGTGCAGACCGGGGGTGTTCGGGTAGCCCTGGCCGACCACCGAGGGCTGGGTTCCCTCGGTGATGATCAGGCCGGCCGAGGCGCGCTGCGCGTAGTACTCCGCCGTCGAGGCGGTGGGCGCAAGTCCGGGGCCGAAGGCCCGGCTGCGGGTCATCGGGGCCATGGCGATGCGGTTGGCGAGCTGCGTACCCGAAAGGTCGATCGGATCGAACGCGGTGGTCATGGAGGCTCCCGTAGCAAATATGTGGTCGGCCAAGTAATCAACCGCGAGTCACTGTAGCTCATTCCTTGGTCGACCAAGCTAAACTCCGTGACATGACATCCGACGACCCTGCCTGTACGGACGAACTGCCCGGCGCCGCGCGGGGCGGCCCGGTCAGTCACGCCCTGTCCCGGATCTCCCGGCTGCACCGCATGACGGCCGGCAAGCTGCTGCGGCGCACCGGCCTCTACCCCGGCCAGGAGTTCCTGATGATGCATCTGTGGGACTCGGACGGGGTGCGCCAGTCCGAGCTGATCAAGTCGATGGACCTCGACCCGTCGACGGTGACCAAGATGCTTCAGCGGCTGGATCACGCGGGGTACGTGAAGCGCTCCCCCGACCCGCTGGACCGGCGTGCGGTGCTGGTCGAGGCCACGTCGGACAGCTGCGCGCTGCGCACCGAGGTCAAGGACGCCTGGACCGAGTTGGAGGAGCACACCCTCGCGGGGCTCGACGACACCGAGCGCGGGGAACTGATCCGGCTACTCGCCAAGGTCGAGTCGAACCTCTGCGCGGAGACGGAGGGCTGCCCGGAACGGGGGGCGGACGCGTGCACCGGCCCACCCGCCGACGCGGAGGACGTCCAGCGCTGAGGGCCTGGCTGAGAACCTAGCTGAGGACGCGTCAGTCCAGTCGGACGGACGAGGTGGAGGCGGCGAGGGCGATCAGTACGGCCGTCTCGTCGAGCGCGTGCGCGTCCTCCGTGAGCCGGCTGGTGGCGATCCGGACATGCGGGCGGGAGTAGGAGACACAGAAGCGGCTGCCCGGCGAGACCGTGACGCCCCGGGCCGCGAGCGTGACCAGCGCGGATGTCTCGTCCGCCACCGGCACCCACAGCATCAGCCCGTCCCGGTTCTCGGTGCGCACCCCACGCCGGGCAAGGCGCTCGGCCAGCTCGTTGCGCCGCAGGTCGTACCGCTCCGCGGCGGCCCGCACACACCGGCTCGCACCCTCGTCGGTGAGCAGATGGGCGAGGGTGTCCTTCACAAGGCGGCCGCCTATCCTCGGCAGCCCTCCGGCGGCCAGCAGCAGCGCGTCGCCATCGCCCGCGCACTGGCCATGCGGCCGAAGCTGATGCTCTTCGACGAGCCGACCAGCGCCCTGGACCCCGAGCTCGTCGGCGAGGTCCTCGCCACGATGCGGGATCTGGCCCGCGACGGACTCACCATGCTCGTGGTGACCCATGAGATCGGCTTCGCCAGGGAAGTGGCGGACCGGGTGGTCTTCATGAACGCCGGCCGGGTGCTGGAGAGCGGCACTCCGGAGGAGGTCCTCGACCACCCGGCCAACCCCCGCACCCGGGCGTTCTTCGGACGGTTCCTGTAGCTCGATTGCGCGCGCTGCGTACGGCGGCCTCGCACGGTGGGGCTGGCTCAGCCGGCGAGCACCTCCAGCGCCCGGTCGACATCGGCGTCGGAGTTGTAGAGATGGAACGCGGCCCGCACGTAGCCCGCCCGGATGGAGACCGCCACCTGGGCTCGCTCAAGGTCGGGGTGCCGGTGCGTCAGTCCCTTGACGGAGACGATCGCGGACTCCCCGGGTACCGGCTCATGACCGAGGCCGGTCAGCCCCGCCCGGAAGCGGGCGGCGAGGGCGGTGCCATGGGCATGGATCGCCTTGACGCCGATCTCCTCCAGGAGTGCGAGGGACTGCTCGGCTCCGTGGTACGAGAGAAAGGACGTGGCCTCGTCGAAGCGGCGTGCGGAGGAGGCCAGTTGCTCGACAGGACCGTACGTACTGGCCCAGAGGTCCTCGGCGGCGATCCAGCCCGCGTGCATCGGCACCAGCGATTCCTGCGCCTCTTCGGTCACGGTGAGGAAGGACGTACCGCGCGGGCAGACCAGGAACTTGAACGCGCCGGTGACGGTGTAGTCGTACGCCCCGGCGTCCAGCGGCAGCCAGCCGGCCGACTGGCTGGCGTCCAGCAGCGTCCGGGCGCCGTGCGCGGCGGCTGCGGCCCGTACCGCGTCCAGATCGGCGATCCTCCCGTCCGCGGACTGGACCGCCGAGAAGGCCACCAGCGCGGTGCCCGGCCGCACGGCCTCCGCCAGGCCGTCCAGCGGCGCGTACCGCAGCACGAGGTCGCCGCGGACGGCGAACGGGGTGACGACCGAGCTGAACTCGCCCTCCGGGAAGAGGACTTCGGCGCCCGGCGGCAGCGAGGCCGCGATCAGTCCGACATGCACGGAGACCGAGCTGCCCACGGCGACCCGCTCCGCGGGGACGGCGGCCAGCCGGGCGAAGGAGGCGCGAGCGGCGCCCACGGACTCGAAGCTCCCCGCGCCCTCCCCCCGCCGGCCGCTCGCGTTCTCCTCGGCCAGGGCGTGTACGGCCTCGACGGCCCGGCGGGGCAGCAGCCCACAGCTGGACGTGTTCAGGTACGTCATCACCGGCGCGAACTCGGCGCCTCCCAGGGTGTCCATGCAGCCACCCTGGAACCCCCTCACCTCATAGTCAATCGCGCATGGCTGAAGGGCACACCCAAGCAGTCCTTATGAATGGGCCCCGGCCTGCGGAATCTCGCAGGAACCGTCGGTGTCACAGACCTCGGCGTCCGGCGCGGATCCGCCGATGGGCGTGATCGCCCGTCCCTCCCATGCCTGCTCGAGCGCCTGCGTGAATACCTCGGCCGGCTGCCCGCCGGAGACTCCGTACCGCCGGTCGAGGACAAAGAACGGCACCCCGTTCGCCCCCAGCTCGGCGGCCTCGCGCTCGTCGGCCCGTACGTCGTCGGCGTACGCCCCGGAGTCCGCGAGCACCCCGCGGACCTCCGCCTCATCCAGCCCGGCCTCGACCGCGAGACCCACCAGCGTCTCCTGATCGAAGACGGAACGCTCCTCGGCGAAGTTCGCCCGGTAGGCGAGGTCCAGCAACTCGACCTGACGGCCGCGGGCCTTGGCCAGATGCAGAAGCCGGTGAATATCAAAAGTACTGCCGTGGTCACGCCCCTCGGTGCGGTAGGCGAGCCCCTCGGAGCGCGCGTTGGAGGCCACATGCTCCTCCATGGCGAGGGCCTCCTCGCGGCTACGCCCGTACTTGGCCGCCAGCATGTCCACCACCTGCGCGGTGTCCCCCTTGGCCCGCCCCGGATCCAGCTCGAAGGACCGATGCACCACCTCGACCCCGTCCCGGTGAGCAAAGGCCGCAAGGCCCTTCTCAAAGCGGGCCTTCCCGATATAGCACCAGGGACAGGCGATGTCGCTCCAGATCTCGACGCGCATGTGTCTACTTCTCCAGGATCACGAGTCTCATACACCACGGAGACACCCCCCGCCCCCACAAAAACACCCCCGGCCCCCCTGCCATTCCCGGCTGGTCGAGACCGACTCTCCATCCTCGTGCGACACACCGAGGTCGTTCCGGAGGCATCGACAGACCGCTGATGAGGGGCTTGAGCACCGCCTTCACGCGGGCCGGAAGAGCTCTCCGTAACTCGGTGTGGCAGCTCGGTGCGTGTCAGGCCGGATGAAAGCGTGAGTGGAGGGGCCCACCCGTGACCGACACCGGCGGCATCGACGTCTTCCTCGGCCTGGACATCGGCAAGGACGAACACCACGCTACTGCCGTGACCTGCGGCCCGATGAGGGATCGGACCGATCAGTCAGCCCTCCGGCCGAAGCCGCTGACGAGCGGCCTCAAGCCGCTGGTCGTAGTCAGACGCGAACAGCTCAGGAAGCGCTTTGTCCAGCGTCCCGGCGATTCGATGGATCGGTGCCCAGACCGCCGGATCATCAACAACGCGAGTGAGATCAGTCATCTGCAGCTTCTCCAGCCAGTGCGACAGAACCAATGCCTCATCACTCGTGAGCTTGATCGTGACCTGGCTATCGCCCATGCACACCCCTACGGCTTGGCCTCCACCCTCGACCACAACAAACCTACTGGTCTCCGACCTTGACCAAACACATAAAGGCACCCGGTCATGGCCCGCCTCCAGTTCATCCGCTCCGCTGTCTACGGCCTGCTCCAGAACCGTTAGTTTGCCTCGATAGCCCTCGGCCGCGCCCGCCGCATCTCCTCCCGTCGCGTCCGCGCCAACGGAACCGTCTACCAACGCAAAGACGGACGCTGGGAAGCCGTCGGCTACGTCCTCGCCCTGCAACACCCGCAAGCGCGTCCGCGTCTACGGCACCACCCGCAAGGAAGCCCTCGCCAAGCTCACCGAGAAGATCGCCGTCAGCAACCCGCGGCGTCCCCGTACCGTCCGCGCATGGCAGCGTCAGCGCATCCCTGACGGACGTCCGCACCTGCTCAACCAGCTCCGCATAACCTGCCAGTGCTGCGCCCGTGAGCACCGTGAAGGTCAGGAAGGAGAACGTGAAGCGGCAGAAGGAGGCTGGAAGAACGACGGCCTCGTCTTCGCCACACCAGCAGGAGGGCCGATCGATCCCGCGAACCTCAATCGCAGCTTCCGCTCACCCCTCGATCGGGCCGGGCTCCGCCGCATCCGCTTCCACGACCTGCCGCACTCCACCGCCACCCTGCTCCTGGAGCAAGGCGTCGAACTCGTCGTGATCAAGGAACTCCTCGGCCACGCCCACATCGGCGTCACCGCCACCGTCTACGTTCACGTCAGGCTCCGCCTCCAGCGCGACGCCATCGACACCCTCGGCACAGCACTCGGCAGCCCGGAGACCACCGAGACGGCACGCTCCGACGGCGACAAACCGCCACCTTGCGCCTCACTCGTCCGCTGACGTTGCCGTCAACTACTGCCGTCACACCACGCAGAAGCCCCGCCAGGGCGTACCTGACGGGGCTTCAAATTTGCTACTGCATGGCTTGCTCCAAGAGGGCGTCAACGTTCATGACGCCCTCGGCGGCAAGTCCCGGGGGGCCTTACTAGGCCGAATATCCCCGCAGGTCAGACGCCGCCCTCCTGGCCGCCTCTAGCGGTCCAGAGAGCAACTTCTTCCGCTTTCCCCATTCCTCTGCCCTGGTGATGGCCTCGCCAAGAAGGTCGAGCAACTCTGCTCGCGCGTCCGCCTCGGGATGCCTTGGGAGTGCCACCTGAACAACCAGCGATCGAAAATCCTCCAGGAATGATCCGATTCTGATGCCGGAGAACTTCGGACCGTAGATTTCCCCTGGGACGAAGTACGTAACCGTTAGGTTGAACGGAACATCAGACGGCGTACCGATTTTCTGTGCTGCCCCCCTCAAGGAGTCGAGCGCAGCAGTCCACCGCTTGTCCTCAAGCCCGCCACCGATGATTGACTTCAGGGACAGGGGGCTGAGAGGCGTGTTCGCGCCTCCATCAGTTTCCGACATCACAACCCCAGATCCATTTTCCCTGCATGTGATTCCTTATTGAACGGGCCAGGCCAACGCTGCACGATCCACTTCTCCAGACCGAGCATATCCGACCGCGAGCCGCTAGTTAGCACACGCATTCGATCTGCGCCCATCGTGGCCATATCCCTCGCGGAATATCGACCTGCCGGGTCTTGGGTGATGCCGGTCTTGAGGTAGCCCCCATTTGCATCCTCCAGAACGTACAGGTAGTTCGTCGCGGTACTGTTCCGCGCGTTTCCGTGAGTAGATGGAGCCGGCGTCGGCCGCGGGTTGAGACTGGGACCCATCTGGCCGTTGGCCAGCCTGGGCTGAGCCCCAGTAGCGCAAGCGCAAGCAGTCGAGTGACTTGCGGTGCTGCCTCCGCAATTGTGAACCAGGAGCGGTGTGGTGCCCGCCAGCACATAGTACGCGTGGACGTCCTGGATGGTGAGGTCGTGGGTGCGTTGGCGCTTGGTGTAGTGGCTGAGCGCGGTGATCTGGACATGCGTTCCTGCGCTTGTCCTGAGCCACTGTCTGACTTGCAGGTCACCAGCGCGGACCCATTGCTTGAGTTCAGGTACCCAGAAGGGGTGGGTGTCGGTGGCTACGATGCTTGAGACCGTGTCACCTGTGGCGATGGTGACTTCAGTGAATTCTTTGTCATCCTCCGTCGTGATGGTGGAGATGACTTTCTTTTTTACGCTTTTCCCCGTGGCGGTATCGGTTGTTGTTACGGTATCGCCGACTTCCACGTCCTCGATTGCTTTGCTGGTGCCGTCAGCGAGCAGCACTCCAGTTCCGGGAAGAAAGCTGTGGCATGTCCTCGTAACCTTCGCAAGAATCTTCCCTGCAATGGCCGTGGTCACCACGGCACTGGCGGCTCCCCACGCAGCGCCGTCGATCATGTCCGAGACTTGCCCGACGGTGCTGTGGTCTGCCTCCTCTGACAGGACGTTGTTTACCGCAGCGCCTGCGGCACCTGCGATCGCACCGCATCCTGCAGCCACTGCGAGGCTGGCGCCACCAGTGGCCGCTGCGCCGCCGACGGCCGTGGTATAGCAGGCGAAACCAACGCCGATTTCAGTGGCCGCTGTAACAATCTCTTTGTGGTCTTGCATCCAGTCTTTGGTGTCTCCCCAAGCGCTCGACCATGCGCACTTGGACCAGAAGCCGCAGTGTTTCCCGCTGCCACCGGAACTGCCACCACTCGCCGTGCCTTTGCTGCCGCCTGTAGAACCTCCTGGAGCCGCGCCCGGCACGGCGCCGCCCTGTCCGGTGGGGTTACAGCTCGCGGAGTGGTTCCCCCCGTAGCAGTTGTCGCTTCCAGCTACGCCTCCTCCCTGTCCGGTGGGGTTGCAGCTTGCGGAGTGGTTCCCCCCGTAGCAGGCAAGGCCGGTGGGGTCGCTTGCTGTGACCGGAGTGTTGTTGGCGTAGCTGTATCCGTTGAGGGATTGGTGCTGGTCGAGTGCCAGGATTGGGTCGACGCTGATGAACTGGCCGGTTCCCGGGTCGTATTCACGGGCACCGATGTGCGTGAGGCCGGTGGTGGTGTCGGCCGGTTTGCCGAGGAATCCCTTGTCGTCGGGCCAGGTGGTGGGGGCAGTGCCGCGGGTGGCTCCGAAGGGGGTGGTGTAGCGCTTGGTGACGGCCCAGGTTGTGGGTTCGAGTACCAGAGTGGCGGTGCCGTGGGGGTCCGCGGCGAGGAAGTTCAGCTTGGTGCCCGTGGAGCCGCTGATGGCGGTGCGTACCGCAATGGTCTGACCCGCTGCGGTGTAGTAGCGGGTTCCGGCCAGCGTCTTCGTGGTGCCCTTGGTGGTGAGGCGGACTTCCGTGCCGCCGAGGTAGAGCACGGTGTCGCCGTCGCCGGTCGCCCGCCGGATCAGGAGTTGACCGGAGGCGTCGTACAGGTAGCTGGTTTCGAGCTTTGGCTTGCTGCCGGCTGCGGGTTCGCTGGTGGAGACGAGTTTGCCCTCGGAGTTCCAGACCAGGGTCTGCTGGGCCTGGGTACCGGGCCGGCTGGTGGTGTTGCCCGTTTCGTCGTAGGCGTAGGTGCTGGTCTTGGGACCGGTGGTCTTGGTCAGCGGGTGGGGCTGGCCGGTGGTGGTGCCGTATGCGTAAGAGGTGGTGGTGTCACCCGAGGCGGCGTGCTGCTTCTCGCTCTCGCGCTGACCCGACTCGTAGTAGGTGTAGCTGGTCCAGTACGGAGCTGCGCCGTCGAGGTTGGCCGTAGTGCGCCCGCTGGAGGCGCAGTCTGCGGTCTTGGGAGTCCAAGCTTCGGTCAGGCGGCGGTTGCCGTCGTACGTGAAGCACTGATAGTCCGCCTTCGCGGTGCCGCCCTGGGTGCTGGCGTCGAAGATTGAGGTGACGTTGCCCGCATCGTCCTGGGTGAATTTGAGCTCCTGCGGCATGTAGCCGTGAACGTCGTCGGTGACGTAGGAGCGGGTCAGGCGGCGGGTGCCGTCCTCGTAGTCGTAGTTGAGGTACGCCTTCTTCGCCGAGGTGGTGGAGTCGGTGCCCACCGTAAGCTGGCGCAGGTCTCCTTGCGGGGAGTACACAGCTGTCTGCAGGTAGGCAGTGGTGCCCTGAGCGGCGGTCTGCTGGCCGAGGGCGTTGTACTTGTTGGAAACGGTCTCGGCAGAAAGGCCTGCGACGGCGGGCTGGGATGCCTGCTTGATGGTGCCGTCGAGGTTGTAGCCGGTGGTGAAGGACAGCGTCTTAGGGACGCCAGCCGTGACCAGCGGGTCGGAGTCGGGCAGAATCAGCTGGCTACCGGTGACCTGATAAAGGTTGTCGTAGCCGGTGACCTTCGTGGTGTAGGCCTTGCCGGTCAGGCCGCCGACGTAGCGCGTGGCCGTGTCCTGCTGGCCTTTGACCAGGGTGTCGAAGGTCCAGGCGGCGAGCTGGGTGGCGTCGGATTTGGTCCCGTCCCACAGACCGGTCTGACGGCCGAGGTTGTCGTAATCGGAGATCAGGGTCTTGCCGCGCGAGTCGCTGGTGCTGGTCACCTGGTCGAGCGCGTTGTAGTAGGTGTGCGAGATGCCCTTGTCCGGGTCGGTGGCACTGCCCTGTCGTCCGAAGAGGTCGTATGTGTAGGACCACTTGGCCTGGTCGGGACCAGTAACGATCTTCTGCTCGCCGGCCGGGGTGTACTCGTACCCCGTGGTGGTGTAGTCGCTGCCGGTCGCCAGCGGTCCCGCGTATTCGCGACGCTCTGTCGTCTGCCCCAGTGCGTTGGTGGTGACCATGGTGGCCTGGCCGCCCGCCGGGGCACTGGTGGACACCGTGTCGCCGGTGTAGTCGGTCTTGGTTTTGAAGCGCTCGGCGCCCCTGACCTTGGTCACGGACAGGGTGGCACGGCCGACACCGTCGTAGGTCGTATCGCTTTCCATGGGCGCCTGGGCGCCTTCGGTTTCCACCAGGTTGCCGGACGGAACTGTTTTGTCCGCCCAGATGTCTGCCAGGGAGGTGACCGCAAGGCCTCGCTCGTCGTACAGGGCCTCAGCGACGAGGGTTCCGCCGTTCGGCGACGGGGTCTGCGTCTGCCGGGGCCGCAGGAGCGAGTCGTAGATGTCGTAGGCGGTGTTATAGCCGGAGCCGTCGCCCTTGAGCGTGCCGGTCGACACCCATGGTGTGTCCGTGGCCGTGACACTGTAGTTGTAGACGTAGTTCGGGGTGGCTTTCAGGACGCTGAGGCGGTTGGGCAGCCATACCTTGGTAACCCGTCCCAGCGAGTCGTACTCGGACTCGGTGATCTTGCCGTTGGGGTCGGTGATCATTGTGGCGGCGCCAGTCGCGAAGTCCGCGATCGTGGTGGTCGTGTAGCCCTTGATGTTGGTACTGGTGCTAGAGGTCAGCGGGCCGATCTTGCCGGACGGGGTGTATGACGCGGTTGTGACGAGTGCGTCGTTGGTGTCCTTGACGGTGAGTGGCCGGCCGAGGATGTCGTAGGTCGTGGTGACGAGCTTTTGGAAGACCGGCGCGTCGTCGAGGCCGTAGGACTTGACTCGGCCCGTCCACTGAACTTCGCCCTGCGTGGGCTTCTGTGTCGCACTCCAGGTGGTGGTGTCGTACGCGGTGGCGATGTCGGAGATGACGTCGCCGGGACTGGTGGAGTCTGCGGGCAGGTCCAGCGCGGAGTCCGCGGTGGAGCAGGGCTTGGCGACCGTGCGGGTCCGGGCTGCCAGGGAGTTGATGCCCAGGGTGTCATTGCGGGCATACCAGGTGCGGGTGCACCTTTCATCATCTGTGACGGCGTCGTCGCCCTTGTCCTCGACGGTTTCGGCCATGCCGTAGTCGTCGAAGGTGGTGACTGTGGAACGGACTCGGTCCTTGGGAGTTTCGCTGCTGGTGATGTTGGTGCGAGCGTGGGTGGCGGCGGTGCGTACGTAGTAGGCCTCGGTGTCTGCGTACGACTTGTGCTGTGTGGCTGTCTTCTTCGACCACGGGTCGTTGATGGTGCCGCCGACCTCGTTGGCTCCGTTGTAGGTGACTGATTCGCGGGTGAATCCGGCGTACGGTTCGGAGTCGGTGATCTCCGCGGCCTTGATACCGGTGACCTTGACGGTTTTCCGCTTGTCCGGGTCGAGGGTTTGCCCGTCGTCCTTGAGGACGCGGTCGCCGTTCATGCCGCGCATGTAGATGGTGACGGTCTTCGACTGGGCCTTGTCAGGGACGCCGGTGAGGTGGGTGACCTGTCCGAAGCCGCGCCAGATGGACCAGGTGCGTTCCTTCTCCTTGGTCATCGGGTCGTCGTTGTAGTGCCAGGCACCGCCGCCGGAGTAGCTGTAGGTGTTCTGTACGGCCTCGGACCCGCCGTGGGGGTCGGTGGTGGACACCGAGGCGACTGGGTACTTCTGGAACCAGTCCAGGATCGGGGTCTTCCCCCCGTTCGGGGACCAGAACACCGGGTAGCAGCGTCCGGTGTTCTGGTCCGGGCGGGGCAGGGTGTCTCTGGAGGTACAGCCGGCGTCCATGTAGGTGACGATGGTCTGTGCTCCGGCCTCGGACGTAACCGTCTTCAGGCGTGGCTTTTCCAGGGACAGGATGTCGTCGGTGGGAGAGTCGACGCGGTTGGGGCGAGCCTCGTGGGTGAAGACGACCGGGTCCAGGGCCAGGTCGGCGCCACGTTTGCCGGTGTGCTTGATCTCGTCCAACCAGAGCGACTGGTCCGTTGAGTCACCCGTGTCACCGGGGTCGATGTAGTGCTGCTTCAGTGCCCAGTTGTCCACGGCGGAGAAGTCGGGGGTGGCCGCTGCAGCGTCCCAGGCGTAGGTGGTGATACCGGTCATCCGCTTGCGGGTAAAGAAGGTCGGGCTGACGTTGCCGGTGCACTTGTCGCCCTCCTTGCAGACGGAGTCGAACGGAACGTCCGGCCAGTTGTCCCGGGTGTCCTCGGTCAGGGAGTCACAGCCGGTGCCGGAAGCGTCGCAGCGCTCGGCGTAGGTGAAGGTGACCTTGTTGGAGGCGGGCTGGGTGGCGAAAAGGCCGTCGGCTCGCTGCCCGTAGCGAATTTCCTTCAGGTGGCCGCCGCGGGTGTAGGGGGTGCCGGTGTTGTCGTCGCCGAGCTGGTCATAGTTATTGGCCTCGGCCGTGTACCAGTAGGACATGGCGTTCTTGTGGGTGTCCTCGACATAGTCGAGGTTCCACCGCCATGCCTGCTTCTTGGCCCGGCCGGAGAAACTTGTGCCGTCCGCATAGCCGGGTTCGCCGGAGTCATCGCCGAAAACCGGCACCGTCCACACCGAGTCGGTGCGGTCAGCAGTGCCAGCGCCATCCAGTTTGTTGAGACCGAAGACGTATTTCGTACCGTCCCCTGTGGTGACGGTCCAGTACTCGCCCTTGCCGTCCACGCCGACATCGCCGTCGTCACCGTTTTCGGCACCGGTGGAATGCGTGACGGTGGAAGCGTCGTCGTTCTTCAGCCGCCACTTGCCCGACGTGTCGTCCTTGACCAGTTCACTGGCCTTGCCATTGAGGACGAGGGAGGCGTTGTCGTACTTCCAGCACAGGTCGAACTTGTCGGTCTGACTGTCGTCGTCGCACACGCCGTATTTGCGTTCGACATACGACGAGGTGATGTCGAAGCCGGTGCCGATCGTGGTGCCTTGGTTGTTGGTGTTCGCGGTCTGGCCGTCCACCGCACCGGAGTCGTAGGAGATCGACAGACTCGGTGCCGGACCCGCCGCCGCCGGCGGGGTGCGCAGGGGGTACGACCAGGTGAACGTGCCCGCGGAACCGCCCGCCTCCCAGGTGGACGAGGCCGCCAACGGGGTCGATTTGTAGTCACCGCTCCCCGACTGAGTGCCTGCGGCCAGCGCCATCAGCATCGTGCGGCCTACGGTCTGGGTGTCTGGCTTGTCGTCAGGCGCGGCCTCGAAGGCGAGTTGCGCATCAATGCGGTTGTGCCTTCGGTCGTTGGTGAAGTCAAGAGGCGTACGGGTGCGGCATACGGCCTTTGTCGGGTTGTTCAACGCGCAGTCCGGCAGGCGCACTGCCTGCAGGCGACCGGCCCAGTCTCCACCGTACGCGGAGACGAAGTTGTCATACCCAATGCCGAGTTGAGCGGCCCCGCCCGTAACCGGGCCGGTTACGGACAGGACGATGCCCTTGACACCCAGCTCGGCTGCCTGCTTCTGGTCAAGGACCTTGACGTTGAGCGAGTCGACCGCTTCGGCCGTCTTGTTTCCCTTGGTCTGGTGTGGGCGGTCCAGCGTCAGTGGGAGGGTGCCGGGCGAAGCCTTCGCCGACCCTGTTGCAGGCATGGCCAGTTGGGTCTCGCCGGCCTCTGGCCAGATGACAACCTTCTCGCGATCCTTCTCCGCTCGCGCGACTGCAGCTCGGCCTTCGGCAGCCGACTTCTCCACCTCTGCCGCTGTCTTCTTGTTCACCTTCGCGGTGAACGGCGACACCTTGTCAGGGTGCAACTTGACCTGCGGCTTGCCCAGCGGATCAGCAGGAGCCGCAAACGCGACCGGCGACAGCAGCCCAGGTATAAGACTGAAGCCGGCAAGCGCCGCGATCCGTCGTGTCCAGGATGTTTCGCCTGGTCGGCTTCTGCGCGTACGCATAGCTGATCCGAACCCGTTCATCTGGTTTTCCGCTCCCCGCATGGGCCGCCTCGGGCGGCCGGTGTTCTTGCCCCACAGCAGTGCCGAGGGGGGACGATTGGTGGGCAACACAAGGAATCTGAAAGCCGACGCAACAGCGCGGCCAGGTGACGGCTCAATCTCTGCCGCCACCTGGCTCGCCGATCAGCCTGCGCCCGAACCCGCCTGCACTTGGGAGCTGACCTGGTCGGCCGTCATAGCGCCGGTCCAGACCCTCAGGTCCTCCAGGCCGCCCGGCAAGTAGTTGCCGGTGTTTCCGCCCTTGGCGCCACGCCCCATGGCCAGCTCACCGCTGCCGGGCTTAGCTGCCGTGAAGCCTGAACTCGCGTCGGACGCTTGATCAAAGCCGCCGACGTACAGATGCAGCTTTCCGTAGCGGGACACTGTCTTGGAGGGATCGGAGGTGTCGTCCCAGACTTCCTGCGCGTCGAAGACTCCGGTCACCTGGACCCACGTGTCGGTTTCTGCGAGCCCTTCACCGGCGACCTCGGCGCTCTGGGTGACCTTGCCGTCGGAACCGAGGGCGGTCCGGGTGAACTTCCATTGATAAACGCCCTCTGCGGGCTTGGTGATCCACAGTGCCCAGGCCGATTCATTGCCCGTGCGCTGGCCGGCCACCTGTCCGGTGTAGCCCACCGGCTTCGTCGCAAGTGCTACGGAGTCCACCTCGACCGCCGCCGAGACCGTGAAGGATCCGCTCTCGTCGATCACAGGGCCAGTCATTGAGGCGTATCCGGTGGTTCCGTTGAGTACCACCGCACTCTGGTCCGTGTTCGGCGCGGCGCCGCCCGCCAGCTTCATCGAAGCTACTGGGTAGGCCGTGTTCTCGGGTATTTCCGTGGCCGTCGCTGCAGCGGCATCCCACTGGGCCACGAGCTCGTTGGTCGGCACATCGTCCACGGCGGCCTGCGCCTCCTTGGCGATCTCGTCGCCAGTGAGGGGGCGCTGCCATACGGCCACCTCGTCCAGCAGGCCGAAGAAGTTCTCGCCGTACTTCCCGCCGACCTTCGAGCGGCCCATCTGCAGGCCTTCATTCGCCGTCCACGGCTCATATGTCGACGCGCCGGTGGACAGCACGACGGGCATTCCCTGCGGGCGGCCGTTCACAAACAACTGAATCGTGTCGTTGGTCTTGTCCGAATCGCCCTTGGCGTCGAAGACACCGGTCAGGTGTGTCCAGACATTGAGCGGTGGGTTGGTCTGGTCGGCAACCGAGCGGATGTACACCGGCCCCGTCGCCGTGTCCTTGGCCAATCGGTTGAAGATCCACTGGTGACCGCCGGCCGAGTAGTACAGGGCAAACGCACTGCCATTGGTTCCAGGTTCAGTCAGTACGACCTGGTTGGCTGATGCATTCGACAACTGCACCCACGCCGAGACGGTGAAAGAGTCCTTGGTGTTCACCACGGCTGAAGCGGTCGCCGCGTAGCCGATCTGCTTGGCCGGGTCAGTGGTGTCGTCGTTCAACCGCAGCGAATAGTCCCCGTCGCCGCGGCGCGCCCGTGTCGACCAGCCCGTACCGTCCGCACCGTAGAACGTCGCGTCGTGACGGGCACCCGCCTCCGTGGCGGTGTCCTTCGCGGTCATGATGCCCGACCCAGGGGCTCCGTCGTCCAAGTGCCAGCGGCCCACCGGTCCGTTGGCCGGTGACACCTTGAAGACGAATTCCGCCGGTGTCCCCCAACGAGTTCGGCCAGAGGCGTCGAGCTTCAGATCACTGGCCTCGACCGAAAGTACCTGGGTACCGGTCAGCGACGGGGTCACGTCGTCGACTGTCACTGTGGATCCGCTGACCTGCTTGGTGTCCTGGGCCGAGGATGTCAACAAGCGCCACCGGTAGGCCTTGACGTCGGTGTCTGCGGCGTTGTGTGCGAAGGTGAAACTGCCCGGAGTTCCCGGACCGCCCTGGCCCTCGCATTTCTCCACCGTGCATTCGCTGTACGGAGTACCTGCCGAGATGGTGGGGGCCTTCGGCGCAGTCGAGTCGATTTTGAAGTAGCACCAGGCCGAGTACGGGGAGAACAGGTCACCCGAAGCCCCGTCATAGGACCAGTGGGACTGGGTACGCGCTTTGAGGCGGTACAGGCCACCATCTGCACGATTGGACGTGCGCAGACTCTGCAGTGTTTCATCCGGTACCCAGCCACTGGCCGGGCGGTAGTCGGACCAGACCTGATGCCATGCGGCGTCATCGCCCCGCTCGACTACGTACTCGGCCTGCAGTGACCCCTCCTCGTCCCCCAGGTGGGCTTCCACCTTCGTCTGAACACGAGCCTGGACCATCGGGTCAACACGGGTGACCATCAGCGGGTCGGCCGAAGATGTCCTGCAGTACGAGGTGTTGCCGTTCCCCGGCACGACGCCCACATTCGTCGGGACACCTGGCTGATGGGCATAGTTGACCTTGAGCTCGGCATTGTCGTCGAACCGCTTCCAAGACCTCGCGTCGTTCTCGTCCTTGGCCTTCAGCATGAATGTCAGACGTTTGATCTTCCCGTCGGCAAACGAGCGGACCGTAGACTTCAGGTTCTCGTCCGACTCAGCAGGATTGTCGTTGAACTCGACCCAGCTGTCGGGTTGCGACGGGCTGCAGTTGTCACCGCGGCCGTAGGACACATTCCGGTCGCCCATCAGGTCCAGGATCTTGGGCCCCGGCCAACGGGTGCCCTCGGACATGTTGTCGGTCCGCACCAGATCCACCCAGTGCGCGTCACAGTTGAACGACCACGTCTCGCGCGCCCGGAAAGTGGCGTCCAGAACGTACTTCCCCGAGAGTTGGCTCGGCGAGAGTTCGTAAAGCATCCGGTTCGTGTAACCGCTGCCGCAGTAGTAGCCGTCCGCGTTCCCGCACAGCCCGACGCCATACTCCCCCTTGAACTGCCACCACCGGTCGCCGTCCGAAGAGATCACCGACCGTTCGGACACCCCAAGCCCGACCGACGGGTCGATACGCACGGGATACACCGTCTCCGCACCCCGCAGCAGGTCCAGATCCGGCGTGACCGAGACGGCCTCACCCTCGACCTTCACCGGGAGCACCGTTGTGGCATCGCCTATCCCCGGCTGCGTGGGATTGCCTTCACCGGCTGGATCCTGCGGATCATCCGCCACTGCCGCGCGAGCCTGCTGGGCCGCGGGCACACGGTCGCCCGCAGAGTCCCACATCTGGCCCGCCGGACCCGTGAAGACCGTGTTTCCGTTCTCGTCGACCGCTCGCAGGCCTCCGCCGGCTCCCGGCACGACCTGCAGGCCGTCACCGGACACCGACAGAGTCACCTGCTCAAGCTCTGAACTAGCAGCAGCCTCAGCCGACTTGACGACCAGCACCTCGTGGTAACCCTCGGCCGTCGCCGTAAGCTCGAGGTCGACGCCCGCCATGACATTTGCATACGTGGCAGTCGCACCGTTGATGGTCGGCTCCGGCAATGCGCCGGCCCAGCCCAAAGACACCGAGCCCTGCCGACTGCCCAGACGGATCATGTCCTTACCACCGCCACCGCCGGTGAACGCCAAACTCACCACAGAGGCCTTCGGTCCCACCGAACCGTCGGAACGGCGCACCAGCGTCGTGTCTACGCCCTGCCACGAACCATCACCTGCGCGCACACGCTGCGGGACCGTCGACTGTGTCAGCGTGAACGAGCCGTCGGGATTCGCCTCAGTCGTCGCATACTCGGTGCGCTCCGCAGTGATCTCGACCGGCTCCCCGGTCTCTGCGGCCTGTGCCAGCGCGGTCTGCTCCGCAACCGAGTCAATAACGTTGGCAGTCGTCTTGATCACAGTCTCGGCACCGGTTGCATGGGCAGGAGCTGCGGCAGCCATCAGCGCAAGGCCAAGGAACGGGCCCAACACCCGCCCAGCTCTCCGTCTACTGACAGACATAGCTCTCTCCCACCCCGGTACAGGGCCTCCCCAGACCCATCACTTCATGACCTTCTGGTGAAGGTCGCTCGCGGACGGTAGGCGCACCCAGCCTTGATCGTCAAGGATTTACATGGCGCATGAACAAACATGTAAAAACCTGCCCCCCACAACAACTTGGGGCACATGAGCATGGGATATGCCAACCTCCCCGAGGTGAGAGACCCGTCGAAATCATGACTCGAAGGGTGACTGACGTACTTGTCCGCACTTTTGGAGGCTGTGTGCCGTGGTTTACGGCTATCACGTGCAGGGTTTCGGTTCGCGTCCCAAGCTCCACGTGACCGCTGACGGGTCAGGCATGGTCGGGCATGTCGGAGCACGGTTGCCGCGCGGGACCGGTCACGACCTGGCCGCACCACCATTACGGATCTGGCCGTCCTGCGCGTCCAGCGGGACGTTTTGGCCCGGTGGCGTCCACACCCACGGCCTCGCAGTTGCTCGCCGCCACCTACGAGAGCATGCTGCCCCGGCTTCTCACTGCCCGTGCTTCGGCACACGAGGTGTGGCCCGGCTGCGGGCCGCCGCCACCTACGAGGGAGGGTTCGGCTGTCACCCGCTGCTGTGCTTCCAAGGCCAACACCAGCGAGACCCTGTCCGGACGGCAACGACCGGGCAACGCCGGGGCGGACACCACACATCACCGGCACCCCCACCGGTGACGATGAACAAGCGGGGCTAAGGGCTGTCCCGTAATCCGTGGTGGATCAGCGCACGGCGTCAGATACGGTGCATCGCAAGGCGGAGGGACGTCCACATACTGGATGTATTCGGGCGTTCCGACAACGCAGCGAGGTGCCGTAGCTGTCGTCGTGCGCCCGCCAGGGATTACGGGACAGCCTTTAGGGGACCTGGTGGATGTAGAGTGCGCCGCATGCGTGGCAGAGGGGCTGTCCGTCGGGCGTGCCCCATGCGTCGGACGACTGCGTGAGAGCTTCCGTGTCCAGGTCACGCCCGCACAGCGCGGTCGTCTCGTGCAGGCGCGTCATGTGCCACACCTCGAGTCCGGCGTCCCGGTCACGGGGAGAGGCGCCGTGCGCGTACTCCGCACGCATTTCGTATTCCATGCTTCAGCTCCTGATCAGCGGTCATGACCCAATACCCGGCCACGCATGATTGCCCCCGCCCCGGGACGGTTGAAACAGGACAGGACGCGAGCGCGGAGAGCAGCGCGAGGTGACTGGCCGGCGCTGCCGGGGTGGGGTGGGTCAGGTGCCGTCTCGGAGGTCTGTGAGGCCCTGGGGGTGGTGGGTGATGTGGTCGAATGTCACCGCGCAGCCCTCGCCCGTCGGCGACTGGGCCAGGAAGCCGACGCGTGCGCGTGCGAGCTCCGGCGGGGTGCCGAGTGTGAAGACCCGGACGAAGGTCCACCGCTCGCCGTCCGGGGAGGCGTGGAAGGCGAACGCCGTGCCCGTGCGGCTGATCCGCAGCCAGAAGCTGTCGCCCTCCACCACGAAGGAGTTGACGTCGTCGGAGTGGCCGCGGGTGACGACCGTGCAGATGGTCGGGTGCGCCGGGGACAGTTCCAGGCAGAGCTTGGCCCACTGGTGTTCGGCGACCTCCAGACAGAGCACCCCCGCGTCGAAGGCCGCGGCGAAGCCGACCGTGACCCGGGCGAGCAGCTGGAAGTCGCCCTCCGGTGTGCCGAGCAGCCGGGGCGCGTCGGAGGCCGATTCCAGGGACTCCCCCGACGGGGGTACGAAGCGGTCCTGCCGGGCGCCCGCCCGGCCGGTGAGCGTCCCGTCGGCGTACGACCAGCCGCCTTCGGGACCGTACGGCCGCAGCGGGAAGGGGAGTTCGGGCAGATCGACAAGGCCGGCCATGTGCGTGCTCAGTTCTCTGCCCGGCCGTCGACGCGGCGCGGCAGGTCCAGGGGGTTGTCGTCGCGCAGCTCGGGCGGGAGCAGCGCGGCCGGCGTCGACTGGTACGAGACCGGGCGCAGCCAGCGCTCGATCGCCGTGGCGCCGACCGAGGTGGAGGTGGAGGTGGACGCCGGGTACGGGCCGCCGTGCTGCTGGGCGGGGGCGACGGCGACGCCGGTCGGCCAGCCGTTGACCAGGACGCGTCCGGCGAGCGGGGTCAGCTCCGCGAGGAGCCGGGCCGCGCCGGGCTCGGTGCCGTCGGCCTCCGCCGCGGCGAGCTGGAGGGTGGCGGTGAGATTGCCGGGGAGCCGGGAGAGGACCGTGCTGATCTCCTCGGTCGAGGTGTAGCGGGCGACCACGGTCACCGGACCGAAGCACTCCTCCAGCAGGAGGTCGTGCGGGCCCTTCGCCGCGAGCAGCTCCGCCGGCAGGGTCAGGAAGCCCGCGCTGACGGTGTGCTCGCCGCCGGCGCCGGGGGTGATCGGGGCTTCGACGCCCGGGAGCGCGGCCCGTTCACGTACGCCCGCGACGAACGCGTTCCGCATCCGGTGGTCCAGCATCACACCGGGCTCGGTCTCGCTGACGGCCGTCGTCAGGGACGTGAGCAGCTGGTCCCCGGACGGGCCTGCGGGGGCGAGTACGAAACCGGGCTTGGTGCAGAACTGCCCCTCCCCCAGGGTCATCGAGCCTGCCAGCCCGGCGCCGATCTGCTCGGCGCGTTCGGCGGCGGCCGCTTCGGTGATCACCACGGGGTTGAGGGAGCCGAGCTCGCCGTGGAAGGGGATGGGCGCGGGCCGGGCGGCCGCGGCGTCGTGGAGCGCGCGTCCGCCCCGTACCGAGCCGGTGAAGCCCGCGGCGGCGACCAGCGGGTGCTTGATCAGCTCGACGCCCGCCTCGAAGCCGTGCACGAGGGTCACCACGTTCTCGTCCAGGCCCACCTTCGCGGCGGCCCGGCGCAGCACGGAGGCGCACAGCTCGGAGGTGGCGGGGTGGTCCGGGTGCGCCTTGACGACGACGGGGCAGCCCGCCGCGAGCGCGCTCGCGGTGTCGCCGCCGGGCACGGAGAAGGCGAGCGGGAAGTTGCTCGCGGCGTAGACGGCGACGACGCCGAGCGGCACCTTCCAGCGGCGCAGATCGGGCCAGGGCGGGGTGCGGTCGCCGTCGGCGTGGTCGATGCGTACGTCGAGGAAGGCACCCTCGTCGACCACTTCGGCGAAGGCCCGCAACTGGGCGGTGGTGCGCGCGAGTTCCCCGGTGAGCCGGACCGGGCCGAGGGCGGTCTCGGCGTCCGCGGCCTCGATGACGTGGTCACCCGCCGCGTCGAGCAGGTCGGCCGCGGTACGGAGCAGGGCGGCGCGCACGGTACGGTCGGCGAGCCCGGACCCGGCGGCGGACGCGCCGCGGACCGCGCTGTCGATCTCCTCGGCCGTGGCCTCGTCCGCGACGTGCTCACGCGGCTTCCCCGTTCGGGGGTCGACACTCCAGACTGGTGCTGCTGCCACGGCGGCTTCCTTCCCGGCCTTCCGGACCTCTGCCATCCCACAGGACTTGTTCGGTATTCTGAACGCGGTTCCTGATAGTGAATCTGAAGGGACTCTATTTCCGCGCGTTCTGTGTGGTCAAGAGCGGTCTAGAAGGCACGAAGGGGCGAGGGACGATGTCGGCTGCCGAAACCGGTGGGGCACAAGTCAAGTCCGCGGTACGGACGGTGGAGCTGCTCGAATACTTCGCGGGACGCCCCGGCATGCACTCCCTCGCCGCCGTCCAGGAAGCGGTCGGCTACCCCAAGTCGAGCCTCTACATGCTGCTGCGCACCCTGGTCGAGCTGGGCTGGGTGGAGACGGACGCGACGGGCACGCGGTACGGCATCGGCGTACGGGCCCTGCTGGTCGGCACCTCCTACATCGACGGTGACGAGGTCGTCGCCGCCGCCCGCCCCACCCTGGACCGGCTCTCCGACGACACCACCGAGACCATCCACCTGGCCCGTCTCGACGGCACCAATGTCGTCTATCTCGCCACCCGCCAGTCCCAGCACTATCTGCGGCCCTTCACCCGCGTCGGCCGCCGGCTGCCCGCCCACTCCACCTCGCTCGGCAAGGCGCTGCTCGCCACCCACAGCGATGAGCAGGTGCGCAAGATGCTGCCGGAGACCATGCCGGCGCTCACCGAGCACACCATCACCGACCGCGAGAAGCTCATCGAGGAGCTGCACACAGTCCGCGAGCAGGGCTACGCCGTGGACCGTGAGGAGAACACCCTCGGGCTGCGGTGCTTCGGTATAGCGATCCCGTACCGCACTCCGGCGCGCGACGCGATCAGCTGCTCGGTGCCGGTGGCCAGGCTCACCCCCGGCCATGAGCAGATGATCAAGGACGCGCTGTTCGACGCGCGCGACCGGCTCACGCTCGCCACCCGGAGACTCTGATGGATGTAAGGCGATGGCGGATGTAAGGCGGTGGTGATGGACGTACGGCTGCGGGAGGTACGGGAGAGCGATCTGCCGGCCTTCTTCGCGATGACGCAGGACCCCGAGGCGAACCGGATGGCCGCCTTCACGGTGGAGGACCCCGCCGACCGGGTCCGCTTCGAGGCCCACTGGGCGCGGATCCTGGACTCGGCCGACGTGCTGCGCACGGTGCTGGCCGACGGCGCGGTGGTGGGGAACACCGCGGTGTACGGGCCGCCGGAGGAGCGCGAGGTGACGTACTGGATCGACCGCGCGTACTGGGGCCGCGGCATCGCGACCTCCGCGCTGCGGGAGCTGCTCGTGCTCGTACCGGAACGGCCGCTGTTCGCCCGCGCCGCCGCCGACAACGCGGGCTCCGTCCGGGTGCTGGAGAAGTGCGGCTTCACGGTCAGCGGGCACCACAGGGACTTCGCACCCGGGCGCGGCGAGGAGATCGACGAGCTGGTCCTCACCCTCGGCGTGTGAGCGGCCCGGCTCGTCGATCAGCCGTCAGGCCTCATGGAAGGTGATCAGCCCTCAGCCCGCGTGGAACAGCTGCTCGACCGGGTCGATGGCGAAATAGACGAGGAAGAGCGCCGCGGTACCCCAGAGCAGCCAGTGCACCTCGCGCGCCTTGCCCAGCACCGTCTTGATGAGGACGTACGCGACGAAGCCGGCGCCGATGCCGTTGGTGATGGAGTACGTGAACGGCATGATGACGATCGTCAGGAACGCCGGGATCGCGATCTCGTACTTCTCCCAGTCGATGTTCCGCACCTGCGCCATCAGCAGGAAGCCCACCACGACCAGCGCCGGGGCCGCCGCCTGCGCCGGGACGATCAGCGCGAGCGGCGCGAGGAACAGGCTGAGCCCGAAGAGAGCGCCGGTGACGAGGGACGCGAAGCCGGTACGGGCGCCCTCGCCGACGCCCGCCGCCGACTCGATGTACGAGGTGTTGGAGGAGGCGGAGGCCGCGCCGCCCGCCACCGCCGCCGCGCCGTCGATCAGCAGGACCCGGCCGAGGTTCGGCACCTTGCCGTTCTCGTCGAGGAGCCCGGCCTCGTTGGAGACACCGACGACGGTGCCCATGGTGTCGAAGAAGTCGCTCAGAAGGAGCGTGAAGACCAGCAGGACGAGCGTGACCACGCCGATCTGCTCGAAGGCGCCGAAGAGGCTGAAGGCGCCGACGAGCCCGAAGTCGGGGGCCGCGACGATGTCCTCGGGAACGGACGGCGCGGTCAGGCCCCAGGCCGCGGGCGCGATGTCGGCGATCTCGTTGATGACGACCGCCACGACGGTCGTCACGGCGATGCCGATGAGGATCGCGCCCCTCACCTTGCGGGCCACCAGGGCGACGGTCAGCAGCACACCGAGGCAGAAGACCAGGACGGGCCAGCCGGCCAGCTGACCCGAGGCGCCGAGCTGGACCGGTACGGAACCGGTCTCGCCGGGGATGCGGGTCACGAAGCCCGCGTCGATGAAGCCGATGAAGGCGATGAAGAGGCCGATCCCGACGCTGATGGCCTGCTTGAGCGACTGCGGGATGGCGTGCATGACCGCCTCGCGCAGCCCCGTGACGACCAGCCCACAGATCAGCAGGCCCTCCAGGACGATCAGTCCCATCGCGTCCGGCCAGCTCATCAGAGGCGCGAGCTGGAAGGCGACAACGGCGTTGAGCCCGAGGCCGGCGGCGACGGCGAGCGGCAGATTACCGCCGAGCCCCATGATCGCGGTCATCACGGCGGCCACCAGCGCGGTGACGGTGACGAGTTGGGGCCCGGAGAGATGGGCGCCGAATTTGTCCTCGGCGCCGCCGAGAATGATCGGGTTGAGCACGAGGATGTAGGCCATCGTGAAGAACGTGGCGAAGCCGCCGCGTATCTCGCGGCCGTACGTCGAACCGCGCTCGCTGATCTTGAAGTAGCGGTCGACGGCGCTCCCCCGGGACGGCGCGGCCCCCACGGGGGTCTCCGGCGTCTCTGGTGTCTCGGGTGTCCTGTCCACGGTCCGGCCTGACATGGTGCTCCTCGCTGGCTGACGGTCACGGGGGGTAGGTGGATTGTGCCCCTGTCAGGGACGGATCAGGTCTCGACCGTGTTACGCATCGCTCCCCCTTGTGCCGCGACCGCCTTGTGCCGCGACCCCCTTGTACCGCGACCGCCGTCTGTACCGCGACCGCCGTCCTTGTGCCGCGACCGCCGCCTAAGGCCTTCTCCCGCCCGGAAGTAGGGCGATTGCCCGATGCCCCTCCCCGGACCTCAGCTGCCACGCTGGCGACCCGTGGGAGACAGAGCGCTCGGGTGGGGCGAAAGGGCTGGTGGGGGCATGGGATGGACCGGTGGGAGCGTCCTGCGGGACCGTAACGCGGGGCTGTATCTGTCCGGGGTGATCGTGTCCGGCTTCGGTACGTCCGCGCTGTGGCTCGCGTCCGGCATCTGGGTCAAGTCACTGACCGGCTCCGACAGTCTGGCCGCGCTCACCGTCTTCGCGATGTGGGCCCCGACGCTGGTGGGGCCGCTGCTGGGGACGGTCGCCGACCGGGTACGCCGGCGGCCGCTGCTGATCGGCTGCAATCTCGCCATGGCGGCGCTGCTGGTCTCGCTGCTCGCCGTCGACTCGGCGGACCGTGTCTGGCTCCTGTTCTGTGTCCTGTTCCTGTACGGGGTGAACGGGGTCGTCCAGGACGCGGCGGAGACGGCCCTCGTCGCCACCGCCGTCGACAAGCGGCTGCTGGGCGACTTCAACGGGCTGCGGATGACCGCCAACGAGGGCATGAAGCTCATCGCGCCGCTCGCGGGCGCGGGGCTCTACGCCCGGTTCGGCGGTGGGCCCGTGGCGGTGCTCGACGCGGTGACGTTCGTCCTGGCCGCCTGGCTCTTCGCGATGATGCGCGTACGGGAGGAGAAACCGGCCCCGGAACCCACGGGGGCCCGGCTCGCCGGGCTGACCGAGGGCGTACGCAGGCTGCGGGGCTCCGCCGTCGTACGCCCCCTCGTACTCGCCGCGTCGGTCACGATGCTGCTCGCCGGGCTCAACGGCGCGACGGCCTTCGCGGTCGTCGACCAGGGCCTCGGCCGCGCCCCCAGCTATCTGGGGCTGCTGTACGCGGTGCAGGGGGCCGGGTCCGTACTGATCGGGCTGGTGGCCGGTCCGCTGCTGCGCAGACTGCCGGAGCGGGTGTTCGCGGCCGCGGGCATCGCGCTGTTCGCGGTCTCGCTCGGGCTGCGGGCACTGCCGTACGACGCGGTGGTGCTGGCGGGCTCCTTCGGGGTCGGGCTCGGGCTGCCGTGCGTGCTGATCGCGGCGCTGACGGCGGTGCAGCGGGAGATCCCGGCCGCGGTGCTCGGCCGGACCGCCGCCACCGCCAACACGCTGATCTTCGCGCCGAACGCGGTGGCGCTGGGGCTCGGCGCGGGCCTGATCGCGTTCGTCGACATCACCGTGCTGCTGCCCGTGGCCGGGGTGATCGGGCTGCTGACGGGCATCGCCCTGGCCTCTCCCGGTCACGCGCGGCGCCGCGCCGTCCTGGCCGCGGACGGCCGGGACGACCACGCGGGAGCGGGTTCGGGGCCTGTCGGATGACCTCTGATCGAAGGCCACCCGACAGGCTCTCAGCCGAGGTGTGACAGACCTGCCGCGACCGACGTCAGGTCCGCGTCCGAGGCCAGACCCGCGTGGTACAGGCGCAGTTCGGTCGCGCCGAGCGCCTCGGCCCGCGCCGCGTCTTCGGCGAGGGTGCCCGGGCTGCCGCCCATCCCGCTGACGACGGTGAAGTTGGCGGCCAGGACGGAGGACTCGGACCGGTGGTCCGCGAAGGGCGTCAGCATCGCCTCCGCCGCGCCCCCGGTGCAGGGCAGGACCACCCCGTCCGCGACACCCAGGATGTGCGCCGGGTCCACGCCCGCGTTGGCGCCGGTGCGGTACGGCGCGGGGTCGGCGTGCAGCAGCACCTGGAAGCCGGGTTCCGCCGCCGCCCGTACGGCCGCGACCGCCGACTCCTGGAGCGTACGGGCGCTCCCGCCGCGCCAGTCGAAGGTGACGGCGGCGAGATCCGCGCCGAGGAGCTTCTCGACGGCGGTCCTTCCCGCCTCGGCGGAACCCGTGGCCCAGACGGGCTCCAGCGCGCGCCGGACGGCGCAGCCCAGCTCGTCCGGGTCCGCCCCGAGTCCGGCGTATCCCGCCCGGCAGTCGGCGCAGAAGCAGAGCGACATCAGATAGTGCGCCGCGTCCCCGAGGCCGACGCCCGCGATCTTGTCGTGGGCGTGCAGATGGGCCAGTCCGTACCAGCCGCAGGACTCCAGTTCGGTGCCGCGCGCCCCGGGACGTACGGCCGCCTCGGCCGCCAGCTCCACCAGGTACGCGGCGACGGCGGGCCGCGCGATACAGGGCGCCCAGGGGTAGCGGTCGCCGTAGGCATTCACCACGGAGGTGTCGGGACGCTCGGCGCCGAGGCGGGAGTTGTGCGCGAGGACCACCCAGCTGTGTACGTCGAGACCGGCGCCGGCCAGCGCCTCGGCGGCCTCGCCGTAGGCATCGCCGGGGGCCCAGGCCCCCGCGGCGTACGGACGCAGGTCGCGCTCCGCCCAGCGGGACTCGTCCGGCGGGTAGAGGACGGCGGCGTGCTCGGCGGTGACGACGCGGTGGCGCGGATGACGGGGAGTCAGCGCGCGGGTGGAGTGGTAGGCGGAGGCGAGGGTGACCTGCTGGACTCCGAGGTCCGCGATCCTCGCGGCGGCGTCCGGGTCGCCCGTCACGTCCCAGGGGTAGAGAAACGCGGAGGTCTTCACGCGCCGCCCTCCGCGCTGTCCCGCGCGCCGTCCCCCACGCCGTCCCGCACTCCGTCCCGCGCGCCGTCGTCCGCGCCGTCCCGCACTCCGTCCCGCACGCCGTCGTCCGCGCTGTCCTTCGGGCCGTTCCCGGCGCCGGCGCCGTCCCCGAGGAGGGCGTAGCCCCGCTCGATGATCTCGCCGAGCTCCTTGATGTGCGCGGGCTGCGGCTCGCTGAGGGGCGGCCGTACCTCCCCGACGTCCAGTCCGCCCAGCCTGACACCCGCCTTGACGAGCGAGACGGCGTATCCGCGTCCCTTGGCGCGCAGTTCGACCAGCGGGCGGTAGAAGCCGTCCAGGAGGCGGTTCACGGTGGTGTCGTCGCCGGTGGCCAGGGCCCGGTGGAAGGCGAGCGCGATCTCCGGGGCGAAGCAGAAGACGGCGGAGGAGTACAGGGTGACGCCGATGCCCCGGTAGGCGAGGCCGGTGAGTTCGGCGGTGGGCAGGCCGTTGAAGAAGAGGAAGTCGCGACCGGGCTCCTCGGTGCGTACGGCGCTCAGGATGCGCTGCATCAGATCGAGGTCGCCGTAACCGTCCTTGAGGCCGATGATGCCGTCCACCTTGGTGAGCTCGACGACGGTCTCGGGGGTGAAGACGGCGTTGTCACGCTGGTAGACGATGGTCTCCAGGCCGGTGGCGGCGGCCAGCGCGGTGTAGTGGCGCAGCAGGCCCTCCTGGTCGGCGACGACCAGATAGGGCGGCATGGCGAGCAGTCCGTCCGCACCCGCCTCCTCGGCGGCCTTCGCGTACTGGACGGCGAGCGCCGTGCCGTAACCGGCCCCCGCCACGACGGGAACCCGGCCCGCCGTCTCCTCGACGGCCGCGGCGACACAGGCGCGGAACTCTTCCGGGGTGAGGGCGTGGAACTCACCCGTGCCGCAGCACGCGAAGACCGCGGCGGCTCCCGCGTCGACGCCCCTTCTGACATGCGCGCGAAAGGCGTCGAGGTCGAGGGTGCCGTCCGGTCCGTACGCGGTGACGGGGAAGAACAGCGGCCCCTCCACTCGGGTGAGGCGGGCGGCGAGCGGGGCTGAGGTCACGGGCGCTCCCTGGGCCGTGCGCCGAGCGCTGACCGCTCGTGCACAATTCTGATCGACGTCCATATCTCTGAACGCTGCCACGCTAGGGCAGCCGCGCGCCGCAGGTCAAGACGGGAAACCGCAACCCAGAGACGGATCAACCCCCTCCGCGCGACACTTGACGGTGCCGCACACCACTCCTTAGCGTGTCCACGCATGTGAATATCGTCTACGGATCTGAGTTTTGATCCGAGCCGTCGAGGAGATTCCGCCCATGTCCGCACCCCGCACCGTCCTGCTCACCGGCGCCGCCGGCGGCCTCGGCACCCTGATGCGGGGCCTGCTGCCCGCGTACGGCTACGAACTGCGCCTCTTCGACGCAACCCCCATCGAGGGCGAGCCGGCCGCCATCACCGCCGATCTGGCGGACAAGGAGGCCCTGCGGGAGGCCGTGCGGGGCGTCGACGCGATCATCCACCTCGCGGGCATCTCGCTGGAAGCCTCCTTCGACAAGATCCTGCGCGCCAATATCGAGGGGACGTACAACCTCTACGAGGCGGCCCGCGCGGAAGGCGTCCGGCGCACGGTCTTCGCCTCCAGCAACCACGCGATCGGCTTCACCCCGCGCCCGCGGGGCGATGATCCGCTCATCCCCATCGACGCCCCGCGCCGCCCCGACACGTACTACGGACTCTCCAAGTGCTTCGGCGAGGACCTCGCGCAGCTCTACTGGGATCTGCACGGCATGGAGACCGTCTCCGTCCGGATCGGCTCCTGCTTCCTGGAACCGGCCTCGGTCCGCATGCTCTCCGTCTGGATGAGCCCCGGCGACGGCGCCCGGCTCTTCCACGCCGCGCTCACCGCGGACCACGTCGGCCACAGCGTCGTCTACGGCTCCTCCGCCAACACCCGGCTGTGGTGGGACCTGACGACGGCGCGAGCACTGGGGTACGAGCCCCAGGACGACTCGGAGCAGTACGCCGAGAAGCTCATCGCGGAACAGGGCGAACTGGACCCGGACAATCCGGACCACGCGCATCTGGGCGGCCACTTCACCACCAACCCGCCGCTGTGGCCCCACTGAGCCGGACCGGCGGACGAGCGGGACCGGCGGAACAATTCGCGCGACAGCCGCATACGCGTACGGGCACGATGAGCGGATGCCCCGGCCTTTCGGATTCAGCTATCAGCAGCGGGGTGACGGCTCGGTCGTCATCACGCATCGCGGCCGCGCCGCCACGGTGCTGCGCGGCGGCCGGGCGGAGAAGTTCCTCGCCGAGGTGGAGTCGGGCGACGCCCAACTGGTGATGGCGCGCTGGACCGGTGCGTACAAATTCGGAAACGAACGCACGGCGCGCGGTCATCCGCGCAATCGGCGGTAGGTAAGGGAACGGTAAAGCGGGTTCGCTCGTTACGTCTGGCATGACAGCTATGACCCCCGGCTCGAACATCCCCCTCTCCACCGCCCATGTGGCGGTGGACGTCGCCGCTCCGGTGCGGCTCGACGTATCGGGCCTGCTGCTCACCGCCGACGGCAAGGTGCGCTCAGATGACGACTTCATCTTCTACAACCAGCCGGCCGGCCCCGGTGTGAGCTACCGCTCGGGCGGGGGCTCCGCGCCGGACGCGATCGTCGTCGACACCGCGGCCGTCCCCGCCGGTATCGAGAAGATCGTCGTCACGGCGAGCCCGGACGCCGCGGGCCAGAGCTTCCAGGGCATCGAGCCCACCGCGACGGTCCGTGACGCCTCCGACGGCCGCGCGCTCGCCACCTTCACCCCGCCGCAGCTGGGCGCCGAGACCGCCCTCGTGATCGTGGAGATCTACAAGCGGAACGGCGCGTGGAAGGTCCGCGCGGTCGGCCAGGGATACGCCAACGGGCTCGCGGGCATCGCCACCGACTTCGGCGTCTCGGTCGAGGAGCCCGCCCCGGCAGCCGCCCCCGTGCCCGCTCCTGCCCCCGCCGTGGCGGACCCGCGCGCCGCCGCCGCTCCCCCGGCGCCGGCCGCTGCGCCCGCCCCGCCCGCGGCCGCTCCGGGCAGCGGCAAGATCAACCTGGACAAGGGCCGGGTCAGCCTCCAGAAGAACCAGACGGTGTCCCTGGTCAAGGGCGGCCGCCCGCTGCTCTCGAAGGTCAAGATGGGCCTCGGCTGGGAGCCCGCGTACCGCGGCAAGGACATCGACCTCGACGCCTCCGTGATCGCCTACGGTCCGAACCGGAACCACCTGGACAGCTGCTACTTCGGCAAGCTCTCCATCCTCAACGGAGCGGTCAAGCACTCCGGCGACAACCTCACGGGAGAGGGCGCGGGTGACGACGAGGTGATCGTCGTCGATCTCGGCCGGCTGCCCGCCGACGCGACGGGCCTGGTCTTCACGGTCAACTCGTTCTCGGGCCAGAAGTTCACCGAGGTCGCCAAGGCCTACTGCCGGCTGATCGACGCGGCCACCGACGAGGAACTGGTGCGCTTCGACCTGACCACCGCCGAGCCGCAGACCGGCGTGATGATGGCGAAGCTGATCAAGCAGTTCTCCGGCGAGTGGGAGATGACCGGCCTCGGGGAGTTCGTGAAGTCCCGCACGGTCCGCGGCATGGTGAAGCCCGCCGCGAAGATCCTCTGACCGACGGCGCGGGCGGCCGGGGGGCGGCCGCGCGGGCGGGCAAAAAAAGACGCCCCTGCGGGCCGCCGCGGTCCCTCAGGACCCGCGGCGGCCCAGGGGCTCGGCCTCCCGCTCCAGGCTCGGCTTCAGAGCTTGGTGAGCTTGGCGAAGGGGCTCAGGATCCTCCCCTGTCGCCCCGAGAAATCGATGAGCACGGCATGTTCGCCCTCGACTCCGATGACTCTGCCCAACCCGAACTGATCGTGGGAGACACGGTCTCCCACATCGAACTGCTCGGGCGGGGGTGAGGCCGGGGCCTGGCGGTTGAAGGGACTGGACGGCAGGTGGCGCCGGGATCCGGCTGACTTTGTCATTACTTGGAGTATGCGCCCAAGGGGCCCTGCCGCGCCATGCCCGGCGTCCGACGGGCCGCCGGATCACCCCTTCCAGGGCCAGTCCGCGTCCCGTCCGCTCTCCAGCAGCGAGACCATGCGGAACGCCGCGTCCGTCAGGCCGCCGAAGGTATGCCGCCCGTCCTGACCGGACGGGGCGTGCCCGGCCCGGTACCCCGCGAGATTCCAGTTATAGACCGGAACATCCGCCGGAACCTGCCCGGCCGGATCCCCGTGACCGTGGTACGCCGCCTGCTCATCCGTGATGATCATCACGCGGTCATGGCGCCGGTAGTGAGTGCGGACGGCCTCGGTGGTGTCCGTGCCGCCGAGGTTCCCGAAACGCTCCAGCACCTTCAGCACGGACTCGCCCCGCCGGTAGGCCACCGGCGCGCTCGTCGTACCGAACTCCACCAGATCGGCGTCCGCCGCCCGCATGGCCACCGCCGCACCGAAGATCGCGGCGGCGTCGGCGCGGTTGAGCTCGGAGCGGTCCGAGAGCCGGTTCCACATCGAACCCGAACGGTCGACCAGGATCAGCGTCCTGCCGGACAGCGACGGCACATTGGCCAGCGAATGACCGAGCGCCTTCTCCAGCGGATAAGCCCAGCGCAGCGACGGCGCGTGCTGGTACGCCGCGAGATAGCGGAACGGGAACTGTCCTGCCTTCGCGACCACTTCGGGATCGGAGATCTTCGCCGCGACCCCCGCCGCGACCTCGTCCCCGACCCCTGCCTGGTCGAAGTTCCGCAGGTTACGGAGCAGGGCCATCGCGCCCATGGACGGAATGACGGCTTCCCAGGCCGCCGCGTCCATCGGCCCCTGCAGCCAGCCCGCGAGCGCCTCCCAGGTCATACCCGCCTCGGCCAGACGCGCCGCGCCGTCGCGGGCGGTGACCACCGCGCGCCGCTCCGCGACCGGCAGCTCCATCAGCGCCCGGTGGGCGGTGAGGACGCGGTCCGAGACGGGCGGGACGGCGGCCTCGGGGTGGTGGCGCCGGTCGAGGGCGTAACGGAACAGCTCGCCCTGCCACGGCTTCGCCGGGTCGGGCGCGGCATGGACCAGGTTGAGGATGTCGCCGAAGCGGTACCCCTTGGCGGCGGTGTCGTACTTGAGCAGCGACTTTCCGTTGTAGAGCCGGCGGACGGCGTCCGCGATGCCGCGCTTGACGGGCTTGGGGACATTACGGCCGTATCGCGAGGTCCAGTAGCCGAGCAGCTCGCCCGGCTCGTCCGGGCGCAGCAGGACGGAGGTGACGACCTGCCGGTTGGCCGGGCCCTCCGTGGCGCCCGCGTCGAGCCGCGCCTTGACGTACTCGGCGGCGCCGACGATCGAAGCGGTGCGCATCCGGCCGTCGTCCCGCAGCCAGCCGAGCAGCGCGGCGGTCCACTCCGGGTCCTCGACGGCGAGCCTGCGCACGAGCCCGGCGAACCGGTCGTCGCGCTCGTCGCCCGGCTCGTAAAATGTCTGCTGCGCGACGAAGTTGGCGACGGCGAGCAGGAAGAGTTCGGACTTGGGGTCACGCAGGACGCCCGCGCCGCCCTCGTGGGTGCGCGTGGTGACGCCGGCCGACCGCACGGGCGACGTGGTGCGGGCCTTGGTGGTACGGGTGTTGAAGCGGGCCATGAGAATTCCCCCGAATTCCAGAATGCCGGATGTTCAGGGAAAGCGCGGCGTGCACAGCGGCACGCCGCGCCTCCCGAGATCAAAGTGGCCGCGGCGTGATTTCGGGAAAGGAAGTAGCCGCGGCCCGCGCACCGGGAGGTGCGTGCCTGACGTCGAATGTCCAGAGATCAAGGCCGGCGGAACCGACGTGTGGTGCTCTGCCGAACTGAGCTACACCGGCACGAAATGCCGATGGCGGGATTCGAACCCGCGGCCTCCCCATTAGAAGTGGAAGTAGGTCCTGCCTGTCGCACCTGGACAAGGATCACTTTAGGAGGAGCGACTGAGCGGGTGCCACGGGTTTTCGGCGGAGCGTGGAACCGGCGGCGTCGGTACGGGCGTACCGCGCGGTCAGTGCCGCGGCGAGCGCCGCCACGGGCCGGTGATGGCCAGCATGATGCCCGGCTCCTGGATATTGGCGTACAGCGTGCGGCCGTCGGGCGAGAAGACGACGCCGGTGAACTCGCTGTCGTTGAGGTCGTTGCGGGCGAGGGGGTACGTACGGCCGCGCTCCGTCGCGCCGAACAGGTGCTGGACACCCTCACCGTCCTCCGCGATGACCAGACCTCCGTACGGGGAGACGGTGATGTTGTCCGGGCCGTCGAAGGCGCCGTCCCGGTCCGGTTCTGCGTTGACGCCCAGCAGCACCTTGAGCGTCAGTGTGCGCCGCCTGGGGTGGTAGAACCACACCTGCCCGTCGTGCGGGGCGCCCGGGCTCTCGTCGCGGGCGTACGAGGAGACGAGGTACGCGCCGCCGTCCGCCCACCACATGCCTTCCAGCTTCCTGGCCCGCGTGACGTCCTCGCCGTCGAACTGCTCCCGCACGTCAACGGTCTTCGCGTCCCGGTCGGGTACGTCCAGCCAGTCCACGCCGTAGACGGTGCCCAGCTTGGTGGCGCGCGAGAGGTCGTCGACGAAGCGGCCGCCCGCGTCGAAGCAGCGGGGTGCCTGCAGGGTGCCCGCGTCGTCGGCGAGCCGGCGCAGCCGGCCGCGCCCGTGCTTGAAGCCGTGCGGCGGAACCCACCGGTAGAGGAGCCCGTTGGGGCCCGAGGCGTCCTCCGTCAGATAGGCGTAGCCGGTACGGGGATCGACGACGACGGCCTCGTGGTCGAAGCGGCCGAAGGCCTTGACGGGCCGGGGGTCGCGGTTGGCGCGGCGGTCGTAGGGGTCGACCTCGAAGACATAGCCGTGGTCCTTGGTCATGCCGTTCTCACCGGCCCGGTCGGAGTTCTCCTCGCAGGTGAGCCAGGTGCCCCAGGCGGTGCGTCCGCCGGCGCAGTTGGTGGAGGTACCGGCGATGCCGACCCACTCCGCGGTGCGGCCGTCGTGGTGGGTCTCCACGACGGTGCAGCCGCCGGCCGCGGCGGGGTCGTAGACCAGGCCCTCGGTGAGCGGCACCGGGTACTGCCAGTCGGCCCTGGGGCCCTTCAGCTCGTGGTTGTTGACGAGCAGCGTGACTCCGCGCGGGCCCTCGAACGTCGCGGTGCCGTCGTGATTGGAGGGGGTGTCCTCGCCGGTCTCCAGCGTGGTGACACCGCTGTGCGTGATGACCTGGTACGAGAAGCCGGCCGGCAGCGCGAGCATGCCCCGGCGGTCGGGGACCAGCTGTCCGTACCCCGGCTCGGGCGCGGCCGCGCCGCTGACCTCGGGAGCGTCCTCGGCGGCGAGCGCGCCGGGCGCGGTGGCGAGGGCGCCCGCGGCGCCGGTGACGACGAATCCCGCCCCGGTGAGTGCGGATTTTCCGGTGAATTCCCTGCGGGTCAGCGGCATCACGGTCTCCTGAAGGGCACCTGAGTCGGGGTTACGCTCCCGACACTCCCGCCCGCGCCTGAACGCCGGTTGAACACCGTCCGACATCGAAAGGCCCCCTTCCATGAACCTGCCAGCCACCGGCCGCCGTGTCCTCGTCAGCGGCGCCTCCCGCGGTCTCGGCCGCGCCGTCGCCCGGGCCTTCGCCGCCAACGGCGACCGGGTCGCCGTCCACTACGGCAGCCGCGCCTCGGACGCCCGGCTCACCCTGTCGTCACTGGCCGGCACGGGCCATGCCCTGGTGGGCGGCGATCTCTCGGACCCGGCCGGGGCGGCGCGGGTCGCGGACGAGGCGGCGGAGGCGCTCGGCGGGATCGATGTGCTGGTCAACAACGCGGCGGTGAACGAGCGTCATCCGCTGCCCACGACGTCGTACGAGGAGTGGGCGGAGGCCTGGCAGCGCCACATGTCCGTCAACCTCCTGGCCACGGCCCTGCTCAGCCACCGCGCCGCCCGCTCCATGATCGACCGGGGCGCGGCGGGCCGGATCGTCAACATCGGCTCCCGGGGCGCCTTCCGCGGCGAACCGGACCACCCGGCCTACGGCGCCACCAAGGCGGCGGTGCACGCCCTGGGCCAGTCCCTGGCGGTCTCCCTGGCCCCGCACGGCATCGGCGTGGCCTCTGTCGCCCCGGGCTTCTTCAGCACGGAACGGGTGGCGGACCGGCTGGCCGGCGCCGAAGGTGACGCGATCCGCGCGCAGAGCCCGTTCGGCCGGGTGGCGTCCCCGGAGGAAGTGGCGGACGCCGTGCTCTGGCTGGCGTCGCCGTCGGCGGAGTGGTCCTCGGGAGCGATCCTGGACCTGAACGGCGCGTCGCATCTCCGTATGTAGGGGTCGGGCCGGGGGTGGGGGCCGACCCCGGCCCTCACCCCCCGCCGCGCGACCCCGCGTCCGTACCCCTCAGGCGCTCCCACGCGAGCGCGCCTTGAACGCCGCCTTCCGCGCGTCCTTCGACGCCGCCCGGTCCCGGTGCAGCCGCCCCATCGCCTCCAGCACCTCCGCCGTCGCCGGATGGTCGACCCGCCACGCCGCGTCGAAGAAGCCGCGGTGCCGGCCGACCAGGCTCTCGACCAGTTCCTGGAGTTCGGCCGGCTCGTCCTCGGCGTCGAGCTGCGCCGCGATCGTGTCGATGGCCAGCCAGAAGATCATCGACTCGGGCGGCGGCGGCACGTCGCCGGCCCCCAGTTCGGCCAGCCAGACGCGGGCCAGGCCGCCCAGTTCCGCGTCGTCCAGGACCTCCCGTACCGCGGGCTCGGCCTCCGCGCCGACGAGCGAGAGCGCCTGCTGGCAGTGGAGGCGGCGCAGCGGAGCGCCGGGGTCGGTGCCGCGGGCGGCGGCCAGCAGTTCACGCGCGGCGTCGGCCGGCGCGCGGCGGGCCAGCCACTGTTCCGTCTCGGCGCGGGCGGACAACTCGGGGAAGTGCGCGACGCCGTCGAGCAGCGCGTGCGCGTCCTTGTCCGCGAGATCGCCGACGGCGGGGGCGTCGACCCCCGCCTCCAGCATCCGTGACCTGATGCCGTGCAGCCCGAGCGGCGTCAGCTGGACCATGCCGTAGCGGGTGACGTCCTCCGCGTCGATGGACGGGGTGGACGCGTTCGCCTGGTCCTCGTTGTCCTCCGCCATCAGGGCCTCGTCCACCGGCATGTACGAGACGAGTCCGATCGGCTCCAGCAGTCGGAACTGGTCGTCCAGCCGCATCATCGCCTCGGACACCTGCTCCAGGATGTCGTCGGTGGGGTCGCCCATGTCTTCGGGCACGATCATCGAGGCGGCGAGGACGGGCAGCGGTACGGGGCCTTCCGCCGCGTCGCCGTCGGCGAGGGTGAGCAGGTAGAGATTGCCGAGGACGCCCTCCAGGAATTCCGCCTCCGCCTCCGGATCCCAGTCCAGCGACTCGAGGTCGATCTCGCCGTCGTCGCCGATGGCCGCGGCCAGGTCGTCCAGGACGGGCGCGGTGGCGTCGGCGAACACGACGTCGAGGGCGTCCAGCCAGAGCGACAGGATGTCCTGGGGGGAACCGGAGGTGATCCGCCCGAGCTGCGGGCCCGCGGTGACGCGCCCCGCGGTGTGGTCCTCGTCCGAGCGGCCGTGCGCGTCCTCGTCCGAGTCCTCGACCGTGACAAGTCCCGTATCGACGGCGACCCGCCACGCCTCGCTCGCGTACGCCTCGCCGTCCCCCTCCGTCAGTTCGTCGCCGAGGCCGAGCACTTCCGCCGCCGCGGGCAGCTGCTCGTCGACCAGCTCGCCGCCGGCTCCGACCCGCGTCCCCGGCCCCGCCCAGCGGGCGAGGCGCACCGCGCGGGCGAGCAGCGGGGCGGCGAGCGCGTCCCGCGCCAGTTCCGCGTCCGAGGGCAGTCGCACCGGCGGCAGGGTGGGGAGGTCTCCGGGCATCTGGCGGTTCTCCTTGCGGCGTGCGGGATCAATAGCCTTTCCAGCGTAGACGTTTTTGGCCCCTTCCCACCCGGTTCCGGTGCCCGACAAGCGGCGTACAGCCGGGCGCCCTTGACAAGAGCTCGTCCAGCCAAGAGATTGACGCGCGTAGAACCGCGTGGAACCACCCTCGTCCCTCACTTCCGGAGTTCAGTGATGCCTTCTTCCGTACCGAGAGCGGCCGCCGTGCCCGCTCTCGTCGCCACCGCTCTGGCCGCCGGACTGCTCGCCGGCGCGGGCCCCGCCACCGCCGCGGAGATCCGGATCCACGGCATTCAGGGCACCGGCCGGATATCCCCGCTGGTGGGCGCCCCGGTCGCCGACGTCCCCGGCATCGTCACCGGCGTACGGACCTCCGGCTCCCGGGGCTTCTGGATCCAGGACCCGAACCCGGACCGCGACGACGCCACCAGCGAGGGCGTCTTCGTCTTCACCAGCACCGCGCCGACCGTCGCCGTGGGCGACTCCGTGCTGGTCTCCGGCACCGTCGCCGAGTACATCCCCGGCGGCGCCGCCTCCGGCAACCAGTCGCTCACCCAGATCACCTCGCCGAAGGTGACGGTCGTCTCCTCCGGCAACAAGGTCCCCGCGCCGGTCACCATTTCGGAGAAGTCGGTGCCCTCGGCGTACGCCCCGAAGGGCGACCCGGCGGCCGACGGCAGCATCAACGGCCTTGCTCTCAAGCCCCGTAGCTACGCCCTCGACCACTACGAGTCGCTGGAGGGCATGAACGTCCGCATCGGCGGCTCGCGCGTGGTCGGCGCCACCGACGCGTTCGCCGAGCTGTGGGTGACGGTGAAGCCGCAGGAGAACGACAACCGCCGCGGCGGCACGGTCTACGGCTCGTACACGTCCCAGAACACCGGCCGGCTGCAGATCCAGCAGCTGGCTCCGGTCGCCGAGCGGCCCTTCCCGACCGCGAACGTCGGCGACACCCTGTCCGGGACCACCGAAGGCCCCCTGGACTTCAACCAGTACGGCGGCTACACGCTCGTCGCCCGCACGCTGGGCACGGTCACCGACCGGAAGCTGACCCGCGAGACCACCCGTCCGCAGCGCGACGCCGAGCTGGCGGTCGCCACGTACAACGTCGAGAACCTCGCGCCCTCCGACCCGCAGGCGAAGTTCGACGCGCTCGCGGACGCGGTCGTGCGGAACCTGGCCTCCCCCGACATCCTGGCGCTGGAGGAGATCCAGGACAACACGGGCGCCACGAACGACGGAACGGTGTCCGCCGAGGAGACCATCAAGAAGTTCACCGCGGCGGTCACCGCAGCCGGTGGTCCCTCCTACGCCTGGCGCACGGTCGACCCGGAGAACAACACGGACGGCGGCGCGCCCGGCGGCAACATCCGCCAGGTCTTCCTCTACAACCCGGCGCGGGTCTCCTTCACCGACCGCCCCGGCGGCGACGCGACGACGGCGACGGGCGTCGTACGCGCGAACGGCCGCGCGGCCCTCACCCTCTCGCCCGGCCGGATCGACCCGGCGAACGCCGCCTGGACGACCAGCCGCAAGCCGCTCGCCGGTGAGTTCTCCTTCCGCGGCCGCCCGGTCTTCGTGATCGCGAACCACTTCGCCTCGAAGGGCGGCGACGAGAGCCTGACCTCGCACCACCAGCCGGTCAACCGTGTCTCCGAGGTCCAGCGGCTCCAGCAGGCACAGTCGGTGAACGCCTTCGTCAAGGACATCCTCGCGGCCCAGCGCGACGCGGACGTCCTCGTCCTCGGCGACATCAACGACTTCGAGTTCTCGGACACGGCCAAGGCGCTGTCCGCCGGCGGCGCGCTGTACCCGGCGGTGAAGTCCCTGCCCGCCTCGGAGCGTTACTCGTACGTCTACCAGGGCAACACGCAGGTCCTGGACCAGATCCTGACCAGTCCGTCGATCACCGGCGGCTCCTTCGACTACGACAGCGTGCACATCAACGCGGAGTTCGCCCAGCAGAACAGCGACCACGACCCGCAGGTGCTGCGCTTCCGCCCCTGAGAAGCCGCGGTGGTCCGGCCATACCCCACGTACGGCCGGACCACCGCTCTCACCCGGCGCTCAGGCTGATCGCGCTGTGTACCGCCGCCACTGTGGCCGGGTGATCCCGGGCGGGCCCGGACCGGCGCCCCTCAGACCACGACGTCGAACCACGGCCGGCGCGTGGCCGCCCAGTGGCCCACCCAGGCCGCGAAGCCCTCGGCGGTGGGGTGGCCGAACGCCGCTCCGTAGGGCGCCGCGCCCACGTCGCTGATGTTCCAGATCCGGCCCCGGTGCGCGCCCGTGACGACAAGATGCCAGTACATACCGCAGCCGTCCGTGCCCAGCACCACGCTGCCGTGGTTGCACACCTCGTCGATGAGGGGCTCGATCTCCTCGTACGGACGGGGGTCGTCCTCCCACACCCAGGCCTCGGTGAGCGGGAAGGGCTTCGACAGCACCCGCTGCTTCTCGTCGCAGCCCCAGTCGGCGGGCACCGCCGCCACGGGTATCAGCCCGTCGACATCGGCGGGCCCTTCGCTACAGCCGTCGCAGATCTCGGCGACCAGCGTGCGGTACGGCTCGGGCAGGACGATCCCCTGTTCACGCTCGAAGGCGCGCACCGCGTCCCATCCCAGCGCCGGCGTGCAGTGCTCCGGCGGGAAGGCCGCGCGCAGCGCGTCGAGTTCGCTCCGGTCCGCTTCGCCCGGGTTGGCGTATTCGGTGTCCATGCTCTCCATGCTCTCCATTGGAACAGCGACCTCTGACAGTTCGGTCACCGTTACCCCGAGGCCCCCTCCGGCACGCCGTGGTGCGGGGCTCCGGTCCTCGTCGCGAGGGGCGGTAAGAGCGGAAGCAGCGGGGGCCGGAAGGTACGCGTCATGGGAGCATCCTGCCGCATCCCGAACGGTCAATCGATCACCATTTGATGCCGAAATACGGGCAGCGCGCCCCGTTTTGACGGCTCAGGACGTCACCGTCCGGTGGTTTCTGAGGGCGGCGCATCCGGCCGCGGCCATCAGCACCAATGCCCCGGCCGCCACAGCGGCCGAACGGCGTATCCCCCTCATGCGGCCTCCTTCCGGATCGGGCCCCTTGTGAGGCCGCCGTCGACCCTGCCGGACACCTCATCGGCCGATACTTTTCAGCGCAGCTACACCTTCACCCCAAGAGGAACTAAGTGGACCTTCACAGTGCCCCGGCGGACACTGCCGGTATGAGCACTCCACGCCCCTTCGGCCGCGCCCTGTGCGCCATGATCACGCCCTTCACCGCCGCCGGAGAGCTGGATCTGGACGGCGCCCGCAAGCTCGCGGGCCATCTGGTGGCCGAGGGATGCGACGGACTGGTCCTGAACGGCACCACCGGCGAGTCCCCCACCACCACGGACGCCGAGAAGACCGCACTCGTCCGGGCCGTGTGCGAGGAGGTCGGCGGGCGCGCCCAGATCGTCGCCGGTGTCGGCAGCGCCGACACCCGGCACACCATCGAACTGGCCGGCGCGGCCGAACAGGCGGGCGCGGACGGCCTGCTGGTGGTGACGCCGTACTACAGCCGCCCGCCGCAGCCGGCCGTCGAGGCGCACTTCCTGCGCGTCGCCGACGCGGCGGGCATCCCGCTGATGCTCTACGACATCCCGGGCCGCACCGGCACCCGTATCGAGCCGGCGACGATGCTCCGCCTCGCCGCACACCCCCGGATCGTCGCCGTCAAGGACTGCGCGTACGACCTGCTCGGCAGCTCCACGGTGATCGCCCGCACCTCGCTCGCGTACTACTCGGGGTGCGAGGAGCTGAATCTCCCGCTGTACGCGGTCGGCGGCGCCGGATTCGTCAGCACGGTCGCCAACGTCGCGCCCCGGCAGCTGCGGTCCGCCCTCGACGCGTACGACTCCGGCGCGTGCGCCGAATCCGTACGCCTCAACCAGCTCACCCTTCCGCTGGCCGAGCTGATGATGGCGTCCGGGCTGCCGGGCACGGTCACCGCGAAGGCGCTGCTCGACGGGCTCGGTATGCCGGCGGGACCGGTCCGTGAACCGCTGCAGCCCGCCGGCCGGGAGACGGCCGACGGGCTGCTGAAGGCGTACGGAGAACTCGCGGGCGCCACCTGCCCGGCGTGACCGCGTGACCGCTGCCGTGACCGGTACGGCCGGTGTGCTCAGTTGTGGCGCTCAGTTGTGGCTGTGGAGCACGTCGTTGAGGCCGCCCCAGACCGCGTTGTTCGGACGGGCCTCGACGGCGCCGGTGACCGAGTTGCGGCGGAAGAGGATGTTGCTCGCGCCGGACAGCTCACGCGCCTTGACGATCTGCCCGTCGGGCAGCGTCACGCGCGTACCGGCCGTGACATACAGCCCCGCCTCGACGACGCACTCGTCGCCGAGCGCGATGCCGATCCCCGCCTCGGCGCCGATCAGGCAGCGCTCACCGATGACGATGCGCTCCTTGCCGCCGCCGGAGAGGGTGCCCATGGTGGAGGCGCCGCCGCCGATGTCGGTGCCGTCGCCGATGACGACGCCGGCCGAGATCCGGCCCTCGACCATGGAGGTGCCGAGCGTGCCGGCGTTGAAGTTGACGAAGCCCTCGTGCATCACGGTGGTGCCCTCGGCGAGGTGCGCGCCGAGGCGTACCCGGTCGGCGTCGGCGATCCGGACCCCCTTGGGGGCGACGTAGTCGGTCATCCGCGGGAACTTGTCGACCGAGGTCACCTGAAGGTGCAGCCCCTCGGCGCGGGCGTTGAGCCGTACCGCCTCCAGGGCGCCGACGGAGACCGGACCGAGCGAGGTCCAGGCGACATTGGCGAGCAGCCCGAAGAGACCGTCCAGGTTCTGGCCGTGCGGCTCGATCAGGCGGTGGCTGAGCAGATGCAGGCGCAGATAGGCGTCGTGGGCGTCCAGCGGCTTGTCGTCGAGCGAGGCGATGACCGTACGGACGGCGACGACCTCGACCCCGCGGCGTGCGTCGGGCCCGATGGCCTTGGCCGCGCCGTCCCCCAGCAGCTCCACGGCACGCTCGGCGGTCAGCCGCTCCGTGCCGGCCGGGCCGGGCTCCGCGGAGAGTCCGGGGGCGGGGAACCAGGTGTCGAGGACGGTGCCGTCCTCGGTGAGGGTGGCGAGGCCGGCGGCGACGGCGCCGGTGGTGCGGGGAGAAGTCGTGTCGGTCATGTTCAGAACTTAACGGGCGGGGCGGGGCGCGGGCGAACCGGTCTCAGGTGACGGGCGCGTCCCCCGCGCGTACGCGTATCCGGCCGGCGCGGCGCACCGGATGGGCCGCGCTCAGCTCAGCCGGTTGGGGTCGCGGCCGCCCGCCGTGTGGTCGACGTCGTCCTCCGCCCGCGGCAGCGGCGCGTGCCCCTCGGAGTGGTGGTTGACCCAGCCGCAGACGCCACAGCTGTAGCGGCCGTCGAGCCCGGCGATCAGCGTGCCGCACTGCCTGCACTCGGCATAGGTGATCTCAGGGCCCGGGGGTGGGGTGTCCATTCGATCAACCTACCTCCGCCGAGCGGAGCGGCCGGTGGGCGGCCCGGCTCACGGAATCAGCCGCCCCAGCATCTCGCGCGCGTACTCGGCGTCGTACACCGCGTCCGTGAGCAGCACCTGCAGACAGATCCCGTCCAGCAGCGCGACCAGCGCCCGCGCGGTGACCGGATCGGTGTGCCGGGCCAGGGCCTCGGCGACGCCGTCGCCCCACTCGGCCGCGACCGGGCGCAGCGCGGGCTTGCGCAGGGCCGCGAGATACAGCTCGTACTCCAGCTCCACCCCCGTACGCTCCCCGGCGAGCCACTCCCCGGTGAGCCGGGCCAGCTCGGCGGGGACATCACACTCCGGGTGGGCGAAGACCTCGCTCTCCCGTACGGCGGCGGCGAACCCCTCGTTGGCCTGCCGCAACGCGGCGACCAGGACTTCGTCCAGGGAGGCGAAGTGGTACGTGGTCGAGCCGAGCGGCACATCGGCCTCGGCGGCGACCGTGCGATGGCTCAGCCCGGCGATACCGCTGCGTCCGACCACCCGGATCGCGGCGTCGATGATGCGCTGGCGCCGCTCGGGGTCGTAACGACGGCTCATCAGTGGGCCCCTCCGAGGTTGAGTACGACCACGCCCGCGATCACGAGGGCGATGCCGGCCAGTTTGACCAGGTTCGCCGACTCCCCCAGGAAGATCATGCCGATGGCGGCGATGACCGCCGTGCCGGCGCCGGCCCAGATCGCGTAGGCGGTGCCTATGGAGAGCGTCTTCAGCGTCTGCGCGAGCAGGGTGAAGGCGAGTACATAGCCGACGACGGTCACCAGCGAGGGCCACAGCCGGGTGAAGCCCTCGCTGTATTTCATGGCCGTCGTGCCGGCCACCTCCGCCGCGATGGCCGCGGCCAGTAGTCCGTATCCCATGCGTACGAGTGTACGCATCGATGTGTACGGCCGTACACACCCCTGTGGCGCACCGGTACGCACCGGTCCGTGCCGAACCGCTACGGTGTGCCGTTCGGGCAGGGGCGAGGAAGAGCGGGGCAGCGGTGACACAGGGCACGGGGTGGGGCGGGGACGGCGGACCGTACGGAAACGGCCCGTACGGGAATGGTCCGTACGGAAGCGGCCCGTACGGGAACGGTCCGCAGGGGCCTTACGGCTGGGGCGGCTGGACGCCCCCTCCGCCGCCCAAGCCCGGGGTCATCCCGCTGGCACCGCTCGACCTGGGCGGGATACTGGGCGGCGCGTTCGCCACGCTGGGCCGCTACTGGAAGCAGCTGTTCGGGGTGGCCCTGACGGTGTACGGCGCCGCCATGCTGGCGGTCGCGGCCGCGGCGGCGGTCGCCTACGGCGCTGTCGGCGACCATCTGCCCAAGGTCTTCGACCCGCCGTACGACGTGGATCCGTCCTGGACCGACATCCGGCCGCTGCTGATCGCCTTCGGCTGTGTCTGGGCCTTCGGCATGCTGGCGCTGCTTGCCGCCACGGCGATGATCCAGGCCACCTGTCCCGCGATAGTCCAGGACGCCGTCCTGGGCCGTCCCGCCACGTTCGGCGCGATATGGCGCCGGGCCTCGGCCCGGATTCCCGCGGTGCTCGGCACGGTCGTCATCAGCGCCCTGATCAGCCTCGTCCCGATGGTCCTGCTGCTCGCGGGGTTCGGCGCCATCCTGTTCACGTACGTGGCGCTGGACGGCTCCGGCGGGGCCGCCTGGCTGATCCCGCTCGGCTTCCTGGGCGCGCTGGCGTTCGCGCCCCTGGCGGTCTGGCTGTGGGTCCGCTTCAGTCTGGCCCCGGCGGCCGCCGTGATCGAGTCGCAGGGCCCGCTCGCGGCCCTGCGCCGCTCGGCGGACCTGGTGCGCGGCGCCTGGTGGCGGATCTTCGGGATCTCGCTGCTGGCCTACGTCATGGCGGCCGTCACGAGCATGGTGATCCAGCAGCTGGTCAACGTGGTGGGCCTGTTCCCCGGCATGATCGGCGCTTCCGACGTCGACGGCGACCCGACCGCCGCTCAGCTGCTGGTGGCCGTGGGCGGCTATCTGCTGCTGGTCCTGTTCTCCCAGCTGATCAGCCAGCTCATCACGACGACGTTCCCGCAGCTCGTACTGAACCTGCTCTACCTGGATCAGCGCATCCGCAAGGAGAACCTGGCCGCCGCCCTGATCGAGGCCGCGGCCGTCCCGCCCGCGCGCTAGCTCCGGTCCGGTCCGTAGCGGAACATGCGAAAGGACCCCACGACCCGGTCGGTCGTGGGGTCCTTTCGTGAGCGTCCGCTCAGACGTTGAAGCCCAGCGCGCGCAGCTGCTCGCGGCCGTCGTCCGTGATCTTGTCCGGTCCCCACGGCGGCATCCAGACCCAGTTGATCTTGAGTTCGCTGACGATGCCGTCCGTCGCCGACTTCGCCTGGTCCTCGATCACATCGGTCAGCGGACAGGCCGCGGACGTCAGGGTCATGTCCAGGGTGGCGATATTGGAATCGTCGATGTGGATGCCGTAGATCAGACCGAGGTTGACGACATCGATGCCCAGCTCGGGGTCTACGACGTCGTACAGCGCCTCGCGGACCTCGTCCTCCGAGGCCGGTTTCATGGTCACGGTCTCGTTCTCGCTCATGCCGTCTCCTTCGTCGCGCTGTCGCCCAGAGCCTGGGCCGTCGCGTCCTTCCACGCCATCCAGCTCAGCAGAGCGCACTTGACGCGGGCGGGGTACTTCGAGACGCCGGCGAACGCGACCGCGTCCTCCAGCACCTCCTCCATGGCGTCGTCCGGCTCGATCTGCCCCTTGGACTGCATCAGCTCCAGGAAGGTGCCCTGGATCTTCTGCGCCTCGGCCAGCTCCTTGCCGACCAGGAGTTCGTTCAGTACGGATGCGCTGGCCTGGCTGATCGAGCAGCCCTGGCCCTCGTACGAGACATCCGCGATCAGCGAACCCTCGTACCGCACCCGCAGCGTGATCTCGTCACCGCAGGTGGGGTTGGTGTGGTGCACCTCGGCGTCGCCGTCCCGCAGACCGCGCCCGTGCGGGTGCTTGTAGTGGTCCAGGATGACGTCCTGGTACATCGAATCCAGCTTCACGGACAGCCTCTCAAGTCCTCATCCGAAGAAGTTACGGACGTGCTCCAGCCCCTCGACCAGAGCGTCGACCTCGGCGGGAGTGGAGTACAGATAGAAAGACGCCCTCGTGGTCGCGGGAATTCCGTACCGCAGGCAGACCGGCCGCGCGCAGTGGTGGCCGACCCGGACCGCGATGCCCTGCTCGTCGAGCACCTGCCCCACATCGTGGGGGTGGATGTCCCCGAGCGTGAAGGAGATCGCGGCGCCGCGGTCCTCGGCCGTGGCCGGGCCGATGATCCTGAGGTCCGGGACCTCCAGCAGCCGCTTCACCGCGTACGCGGTGATCGCGTGCTCATGCGCGGCGATGGCGTCCATGCCGATCGCGGAGAGATAGTCCACGGCCGCGCCGAGGCCGACGGCCTGGGCGATCGGGGGCGTACCCGCCTCGAACTTGTGCGGCGCCGGAGCGTAGGTCGACGAGTGCATCGACACGGTCTCGATCATCTCGCCACCGCCCAGGAACGGCGGCAGGTCCTCCAGCAGCTCCTGCCGGCCCCAGAGGACCCCGATGCCGGTCGGACCGCACATCTTGTGGCCGGTGAAGGCCACGAAGTCGGCCTGGAGGGCCTGCACGTCGACCGTCATGTGCGGGGCGGCCTGCGAGGCGTCGATCAGCACCAGCGCGCCGACCTCCTGCGCCCGCCGGACGATCGCCTCGACCGGGTTGACCGTGCCCAGGATGTTGGAGACCAGCACAAAGGAGACGATCTTCGTCTTCTCCGTGATGACCTCGTCGATGTGGGACAGGTCGAGCCGGCCGTCGTCGGTGAGGCCGAACCACTTCAGCTTCGCGCCGGTGCGCTGCGAGAGCAGCTGCCACGGCACGATGTTGGAGTGGTGCTCCATCTCCGTGATGACGATCTCGGTCTCGTGGTCCACCCGGTACGGCTCGTCCGCCCAGCCGAGCATGTTGGCGACGAGGTTGAGCGACTCGGAGGCGTTCTTGGTGAAGATCACCTCATCGCGGCTGGGCGCGTTGATGAAGGCGGCGACCTTGTCACGGGCGCCTTCGTACAGCGCCGTGGCCTCCTCGGCGAGCACATGCACGCCACGGTGGACATTGGCGTTGTGCTGCTCGTAGTACTCGTTGAGGGCGTCGAGCACCTGGCGCGGCTTCTGCGAGGTCGCCGCGTTGTCCAGGTAAACGACCTTCTTCCCGTCGTGGACCACACGATCCAGCAGGGGGAAGTCCTTGCGGATCGCCTCGGTGTCGAGAAGGCCCGGCAACTGTGTCACGCCGTGACGCCACCCTTCGCGTATGCCTCGTAGCCCTCGTTCTCCAGCTTGTCGGCCAGCTCCGCGCCGCCGGACTCGGCGATACGGCCCTGTGCGAAGACATGCACGAAGTCGGGCTTGATGTAGCGGAGAATCCGCGTGTAGTGCGTGATCAGCAGGGTGCCGACCTCGCCGGTCTCCCGGACGCGGTTGACGCCCTCGGAGACGACGCGCAGCGCGTCGACGTCGAGGCCGGAGTCGGTCTCGTCGAGGATCGCGATCCTGGGCTTGAGCAGTTCGAGCTGGAGGATCTCGTGGCGCTTCTTCTCACCGCCGGAGAAGCCCTCGTTCAGGTTCCGCTCGGCGAAGGCGGGGTCCATCTGGAGGCGCTCCATGGTCTCCCTGACCTCCTTCACCCACGTACGCAGCTTGGGGGCCTCGCCGCGGACGGCGGTGGCGGAGGTGCGCAGGAAGTTGGAGACCGAGACGCCGGGGACCTCGACCGGGTACTGCATCGCGAGAAAGAGGCCGGCGCGGGCCCGCTCGTCGACGGTCATCGCCAGGACGTCCTCGCCGTCCAGCGTCACGGTGCCACCGGTGATCGTGTACTTGGGGTGGCCCGCGAGGGAGTAGGCGAGGGTCGACTTGCCGGAGCCGTTGGGGCCCATGATGGCGTGCGTCTCGCCCTGCTTGACGGTCAGGTCGACGCCCTTGAGGATCTCGCGGGCGCCGTGCTCGGCCTCGACGGAGACGTGCAGGTCGTGGATTTCAAGCGTTGCCATGGGTGACTCAGGACTCCTGGGTGACGGAGACGAGCACATCGTCCCCTTCGATCTTTACGGGGTATACGGGGACGGGGCGCGTCGCGGGAAGACCGGACGGTTTACCGGTACGGAGGTCGAAGCTGGAGCCGTGCAACCAGCATTCGATCATGCAGTCCTCGACCTCGCCCTCCGACAGCGACACATTCGCGTGCGAGCAGATGTCGTTGATCGCGAACACCTCGCCCTCGGTACGGACGATGGAGACCGGCGTGCCGTCGAGTTCCACCCGCTTCGGGGTGTCCTCCTCCAGCTCGCCCAGCCCACAGACACGGACGAAGGCCATCAGAGCGATGCCTCCAGCTCCGCCTCGATCTTGGCCAGCAGGCGTTCCTCGACGTCCGGCAGACCGATCTGCTGGACCAGCTCGGCGAAGAAGCCCCGGACGACGAGGCGGCGCGCCTCGGTCTCGGGGATGCCGCGGGCCATCAGATAGAAGAGCTGCTCGTCGTCGAACCGGCCGGTGGCCGAGGCGTGGCCGGCGCCGGCGATCTCACCGGTCTCGATCTCCAGGTTCGGCACGGAGTCGACCCGCGCGCCGTCCGTGAGGACCAGGTTCCGGTTCATCTCGTAGGTGTCGGTGCCCTCGGCCGAGGCGCGGATGAGCACATCGCCGATCCATACGGCGTGCGCGTCGATGCCCTGCAGCGCGCCCTTGTACGCGGCGTTGGACTTGCAGTGCGGGGCGTTGTGGTCGACGAAGAGGCGGTGCTCCTGGTGCTGGCCGCGGTCGGTGAAGTAGAGGCCGAGCAGCTCGGCCTCACCGCCGGGGGCGGCGTACTGGACGCGCGGCTGGAGCCGTACGAGATCGCCGCCGAAGGTGACCACGATCGACTTGAAGGAGGCGTCCCGGCCGACCAGCGCGTTGTGCTGGGCGACATGGACGGCCTTGTCGTCCCAGTCCTGGACGGAGACGACGGTCAGTTTGGCGCCGTCGCCGATGAGGTAGTCGACGTTGCCGGCGATCACGGCGTCGCCGGTGTGGTCGATGACCACGACCGCCTCGGCGAAGGCTCCCAGCTCGATGATCTGGTGGCCGTAGGCGGTCCCGCCCTCGCCGTGGACGGCGATCCGGATCGGCTCGCTCAGCACCGTCTCCTTGGGCACCGAGACGACCGAGGCCTTCTCGAAGGAGGAGTACGCCTGGGCGGCGACCCGGTCCACCGGCGTACCGGCCTTGCCGACGCGTGCGTCGTCACGGCCGACGGTCTCGACGATGACACCCTCGGGGGCGGTCACCTCGATCGTGACGCTGCCGTCCACCGCGACGGCGGTGCCGTCGTGCAGCCCGCGCAGCCGCTCCAGCGGCGTGAACCGCCACTCCTCCTCACGGCCGTGTGGGACGGGGAAGTCCGCGACGTCGAAGGAGGGGGGCGCGCTCATGCGCGTGGCTACGGTGGACTCGGCGGCCACCGCGATCGACCCGGCGGTGGTGGAACCCGCCGGAATGTTCTGAGCCTCAGCCATGGCTGTCGTCGTGCTCTCTCTCTGCCTCTGCGTAAGAAAACGGTCGCTGCTGGGGAAGGGCGTGTCGAGCCGGGTCAGCCGACGGAGCCTTCCATCTGCAGCTCGATCAGCCGGTTGAGCTCCAGCGCGTACTCCATGGGCAGTTCCTTGGCGATCGGCTCGACGAAGCCGCGCACGATCATCGCCATCGCCTCGAACTCGGAGAGACCGCGGCTCATCAGATAGAAGAGCTGGTCCTCGGAGACCTTGGAGACGGTCGCCTCGTGGCCCATGGACACGTCGTCCTCGCGGACGTCCACGTACGGGTAGGTGTCGGAGCGCGAGATGGTGTCGACCAGCAGCGCGTCACAGAGCACGTTGGACTTGGAGCCCGCGGCGCCCTCGCCGATCTCGATCAGACCGCGGTACGAGGTACGGCCGCCACCGCGCGCCACCGACTTGGAGACGATGTTCGACGAGGTGTTCGGGGCCATGTGGACCATCTTGGCGCCGGCGTCCTGGTGCTGGCCCTCGCCCGCGAAGGCGATGGACAGGGTCTCGCCCTTGGCGTGCTCGCCCATCAGGTAGACGGCCGGGTACTTCATGGTGACCTTGGAGCCGATGTTGCCGTCGACCCACTCCATGGTCGCGCCCTCGTACGCCACGGCGCGCTTGGTGACCAGGTTGTAGACGTTGTTCGACCAGTTCTGGATGGTCGTGTAGCGGCAGCGCGCGCCCTTCTTGACGATGATCTCGACCACGGCGCTGTGCAGCGAGTCCGAGGAGTAGATCGGGGCGGTACAGCCCTCGACGTAGTGGACGTAGGCGTCCTCGTCGACGATGATCAGCGTCCGCTCGAACTGGCCCATGTTCTCCGTGTTGATACGGAAGTAGGCCTGGAGCGGGATGTCGACGCGCACACCCTTCGGCACGTAGATGAACGATCCGCCGGACCACACGGCCGAGTTCAGCGAGGCGAACTTGTTGTCGCCGACCGGGATGACCGTGCCGAAGTACTCCTGGAACAGCTCCGGGTGCTGCTTGAGCGCCGTGTCGGTGTCCAGGAAGATGACGCCCTGCTCCTCCAGGTCCTCGCGGATCTGGTGGTAGACGACCTCGGACTCGTACTGCGCGGCGACACCGGCGACGAGACGCTGCTTCTCCGCCTCGGGGATGCCGAGCCTGTCGTACGTGTTCTTGATGTCCTCCGGCAGCTCCTCCCAGGAGGCGGCCTGCTTCTCGGTGGACCGTACGAAGTACTTGATGTTGTCGAAGTCGATGCCCGACAGGTCCGAGCCCCAGTTGGGCATGGGCTTCTTGTCGAACAGGCGCAGACCCTTGAGCCGCAGCTTCAGCATCCACTCCGGCTCGTTCTTCTTCTCCGAGATGTCGCGGACGACAGCCTCGGAGAGACCGCGCTTGGCAGCGGCGCCGGCCGCGTCGGAGTCGGCCCAGCCGAATTCGTACGTGCCCAGACCCTCGAGCTCAGGATGGGCAGTCTCCGTGGGGAGCGTCATTCGGGGTTCCTCCCGGCTGTGCTTTCAGATGCGTGATGGGTGGTCTGTGGGGTGGCACGGGGAATGAAAGTCGTGCAGACCCCGTCACCGTGCGCGATGGTGGCCAGCCGCTGCACATGCGTCCCGAGCAGCTGGGAGAAGAATTCCGTCTCCGCCTCGCAGAGCTGGGGGTACTGCTCGGCGACATGCGCGACCGGGCAGTGGTGCTGGCAGAGCTGCTCGCCCTGCTGGTTGGGCGCGCTACGCGCCGTAGCAGCGTACCCGTCGGTGCTCAGCGCCTTGGCGAGTGCCTCGGTACGCCTCCCGGGCTCGGCGGCCTCGACCGCTTCGCGGTAGGCCCCGGCCTGGGCGGCGATCCGGGCGCGGGCGAAGGCGGCGACGGCCGCCTCGCCCCGCTCTCCGCCGCCCGCCGCCCGGGCGATCCACTGCAGGGCGTCGGCGGCGAGCTGGTCGTAGGACTGGTCGAAGGCGTCCCGGCCGCAGTCGGTCAGGACGAACACCTTGGCGGGGCGGCCGCGGCCGCGTGAGCCGTAGACGCGCTGGTCGCGCGGTTCCACCACGGAATCGGCGGCGAGGGTGTCGAGGTGACGGCGGACGGCGGCCTGGGTCAGGCCGAGGCGCCCCGCCAGCTCGGAGACGGTGGACGGGCCGTGGTCCAGGATGGAGCGCGCGACCCGGTTGCGAGTCGAGTGCTCGCCGGTCGCGAGTTCCTCCTGGGGAGCCTCGCCAACGTATTTCACAACGCCATTGTTGCGTAATTCCTCCGACCGTGACAACCGTCGTCCGGCGCAGGTCACCGTGCGCTCCATCACTAAGGGTTACCTAAGAAGGCGCGTTCCGCCCGTGCTGACCACCCCTTTCGCCCCCGCGGACCGGGGCCCTCGCGGCGCTGCCTAGACTTCCCGGCATGTACAGCGACCTCCCGGGTGATTCCCTGCCCGAAAGCGGCACCGCCGCGGGCCGGCCCCCCGGAGAGCCCGTCGTGGAGATCCGGGGCCTGGTCAAGCGCTACGGGGGCAAGGCCGCCGTGGACGGCCTGGATCTGGTGGTCCGCGCCGGTACGGTCACCGCCGTCCTCGGCCCCAACGGAGCGGGCAAGACCACCACGGTCGAGATGTGCGAGGGCTACCGCCGACCCGACGCGGGCACCGTACGCGTCCTCGGTCTCGACCCCGTCGCCGACGCCGCCCGGCTCCGCCCCCGTATCGGCGTGATGCTCCAGTCGGGTGGCGTGTACTCCGGCGCGCGCGCCGACGAGATGCTCCGCCACATGGCCCGGCTGCACGCGCGCCCGCTCGATGTGGACGCCCTGATCGAGCGGCTCGGCCTGGGCGGCTGCGGCCGTACCACCTACCGGCGGCTCTCCGGCGGCCAGCAGCAGCGGCTCGCGCTCGCCCTGGCCGTCGTCGGCCGCCCCGAACTGGTCTTCCTGGACGAGCCGACCGCCGGGCTCGACCCGCAGGCCCGCCGCTCCACCTGGGATCTCGTGCGCGAGCTGCGCGCCGACGGCGTGGGCACGGTGCTGACCACGCATTTCATGGACGAGGCCGAGGCGCTGGCCGACGATGTCGTGATCATCGACGCCGGCAAGGTCATCGCCCAGGGCAGCCCCGAGGAACTGTGCCGCGACGGCGCGGAGAACACCCTGCGTTTCACCGGGCGCCCCGGGCTCGACCTCGGCTCGCTGCTGAAGGCGCTGCCGCACGGCAGCACGGCCGACGAGCCTGCGTCGGGCGCGTACCGGATCGGCGGCACGGTCGATCCGCAGCTGCTGGCCACGGTGGCCTCCTGGTGCGCACAGCACGGCGTGATGCCGGACGGCATCTCCGTCGAGCGGCACACCCTGGAGGACGTCTTCCTCGAACTGACCGGCAGGGAGCTGCGTTCATGAGCACCGGTACGTACGCCCCGGCGCCCGGCGCCGCCCCGCTGCTCCGCATGATCACGGCGCAGACGGCGTTCGAGACGAAGCTGCTGCTGCGCAACGGCGAACAGCTGCTGCTGACCGTGATCATCCCGTCGCTGCTGCTGGTGCTGTTCTCGACGGTCGACATCATCGACACCGGCACGGACAAGGCGGTGGACTTCCTGGCCCCCGGTGTCCTCGCGCTGGCCGTGATGTCCACGGCGTTCACCGGCCAGGCCATCGCCACCGGCTTCGAGCGGCGGTACGGAGTGCTCAAGCGGCTCGCCGCCTCGCCGCTGCCTCGCTGGGCCCTGATGACCGCCAAGACGCTGTCCGTGCTGGTCACCGAAGTACTCCAGATCGCGCTGCTGACGGTGATCGCCTTCACGCTCGGCTGGTCGCCGCACGGCAACCCCTTCGCCGTCCTGCTGCTGCTCGTGCTGGGCACCGCGGCCTTCTCCGGGCTCGGCCTGCTGATGGCCGGGACGCTCAGGGCCGAGGCGACCCTCGCCGCCGCGAACCTGGTCTTCCTGCTGCTCCTGGTGGGCGGCGGAGTGATCGTGCCGCTGGACAGGTTCCCGGACACGGCGGAGTCGGTGCTCGGGCTGCTGCCGATCTCGGCGCTCTCCGACGGGCTGCGGGACGTCCTCCAGCACGGCACGGCGATGCCCTGGGGCGACCTGGGCGTCCTCACCGTCTGGGCCGCTGCCGGCCTCGGCGCGGCAGGCGTGTTCTTCCGCTGGGAGTAGGCGGGAAACGGGCCTCCGCGGCCGCGGAGACGCGGCATACGTACCCCTCGTGAAAACCTGCACAAGCTCGCGCCTACCATGGTTGCCGTGCTGACCCCCCTCGCCTACATCGCCCAGCGCTGGACGCCGTCCCCCCGCACGCTCCAGCGCGCCGCGCTCGGCGCCGTCATGATGAGCGTGCTGATCATCATCACCGGCGGCGCGGTCCGGCTGACCGGTTCCGGCCTCGGCTGCGACACCTGGCCCAAGTGCACGGACGACAGCCTCTTCGCCACACCGGAACAGGGGCTGCACGGCGCGATCGAGTTCGGCAACCGGATGCTGACGTACGTCCTGTGCGCGGCGGTCGGCTGGGCGATCATCGCGGCGCGCTCCACCAAGCCCCGGCGGCGCGGACTGACCCGGCTCGCCTGGTCGCAGTTCTGGATCGTGATGGGCAATGCCGTCATCGGCGGCGTCACCGTGTGGATGGGGCTCAACCCCTGGACCGTGGCGGGCCACTTCGTCCTCGCCACCGGCCTGCTCACCGTCACCACCCTGACCTGGCTGCGCACCCGCGAGGGCGACGGCGCCGCACGCCCGCGCGTCCCGCGCCCCGTGCGCAAGCTGTCCTGGGCGCTCGTCGTCGCCTCGGTGGTACTGATCGCGGCGGGCACGACGGTGACGGGCTCAGGACCGCACGCGGGCGACAGCAGCGATGTGCCCCGGATGCCGTTCGACTGGGCCACCGCCGCCCATGTGCACGCGGTGTTCGCCTGGATCGTCTGCGCACTGGCCCTGGCGATGTGGCTGGTCCTGCGCGTGGTGGACGCCCCCCTCGACACCCGGGCGCGCGCCCGCGACCTGCTGCTGGTCCTGCTCGCCCAGGGCGCCATCGGCTACGTGCAGTTCTTCACCGATCTCCCCGAAGTCCTGGTCGGCGCCCACATGTTCGGCTCCTGCCTGGTGTGGATCTCCGTCCTGCGGGTGGCGATGAGCCTGCGCGAGCGGCCGCGGACCACGGCGGAGATCCCCGCGCAGTCGGACACGGCGCTGTCCACCGTCTGACAGCCGTAGCGCTGTCAGCCGTCCGACAGTCGTCCGAGAGCCTCAGGGGCGGCCCGTCAGCTGTTGGCGCGGCCGCCGATCTGAATGCCGGCCATCCGGCTCCACTCGTACGGCCCGGTGCGCACCTTGGCCGCGAACTCCCCGTCGAAGGACTCGTGCAGGGTGAGCCCCGCCTTCTCGGCGGCGTTCTTCGCGAGGGCGTGCGAGGGAGCGACGAGATCGCCCCAGTGGCCGTCCTCCCCGACGAGCACGATGCGGGTGCCCGCCTGTCCGAGGTACGCGAGCTGCCCCTCGGCGCCGCCGTGCCGCTTGGTGAAGGCGCCGATCTGCTTGGCCAGCCGGGCGGCCCTGCGCTCGTCGCGCGCCTCCCGCCGGGACCGGTCCTTGTTCTCGTCGCTGTTCTCGTCGCTCTGGTCGACCTGCTGGATCTCTGCCATGAACGGGATACTACCGACGGGTAGATCAATAAGCGACGGGCGGGGCACGTGGCCTCGGCCACGCACCCCGCCCGCGATGTCTGTCTCCCGGCGGTTACCGCAGGAAGGGATCCACCGCCACCGCCACGAAGAGCAGCGAGACATAGGTGATGGACCAGTGGAACAGCCGCATCTCCTTGAGCTTGCCGCCGCTCTCCCCGGCCTTGGCGCGCGACTGGAGTCCGTGCGCCTCCCAGAGCCAGTAGCCGCCGGCCACCAGCGCCACCGCCGTGTAGAACCAGCCGGTGTAGCCCAGCGGGGTCAGCAGCAGCGAGACGGCGACCATCACCCAGCTGTAGAGGACGATCTGGCGGGCCACCACCCGGTTGGACGCGACGACCGGGAGCATCGGCACACCGACGCGCGCGTAGTCCTCCTTCACCTTCATCGACAGCGGCCAGTAGTGCGGCGGCGTCCAGAAGAAGATGACAAGGAAGAGAATGACCGCGGCCCAGGACACCGAATTCGTGACCGCCGACCAGCCAATCAGCACCGGCATACAGCCCGCGATACCGCCCCAGACGATGTTCTGCGAGGTACGGCGCTTGAGAATCATCGTGTAGACGACGACATAGAAGAGCAGCGCGCCCAGCGAAAGGGCCGCGGAAAGCCAGTTGACCAGGAATCCGAACCAGAGCGTCGAGATCACGGTCAGCGCGAGGCCGAAGACCAGCCCCTCGCGGGGCGAGACCATCCCGGTGACCAGGGGACGCTGCGACGTACGGTCCATCAGGGCGTCGATGTCGCGGTCGATGTACATGTTCAGGGCGTTGGCACCGCCGGCGGACAGATAACCGCCGATACATGTGGTGAGCACCAGCCACAGATCCGGCACGCTCTGAGCGGCCAGGAACATCACCGGCACGGTGGTGATGAGCAACAGCTCGATGATCCGCGGCTTGGTCAGCGCCACGAATGCCTTGACGCGGGCCCCGAACGGCCGATGGCCCCCCGGGCTCGGAGTCAAGACGACCCCTGCGGGTCGGGACTCGACGGCCGTCACGCACACCCCTGACAGAGAAATCCCAGCAAGCTCCCCGCGTGAAGACCGGGTAAAGACTTGCGCGTACCACGCCACTCTAGACGTTGCCCAGATGCCGTTCTTCGCGGGGGTGGTGTCGTGTTGAGGGCCCTCCGGGGACGGCCGGTGACCGTGCCGGGAGGCGAAGTCGGCACACGCGGCGCACCCTGGTAACGCACTCGGAAAGATGGCTGTTGGCTGCGGGTAGGCTCGACAGCGAACCGGTGCGCCCTCAGACACCGGGATTCGATCATGTGGAGAGGAGCCCTGACTCAGGGTGAGCACCAAGCCGATCACCACAGACCTCGAGTGGACCGAATTGGACGGTAGGGCAGTCGATACTGCCCGCGTCCTGGCCATGGATTCCGTACAGAAGGTCGGCAACGGCCATCCGGGTACGGCCATGAGCCTGGCGCCCGCCGCCTACGTACTGTTCCAGAAGCTCATGCGGCACGACCCGGCAGACGCTCAGTGGACCGGCCGCGACCGGTTCATCCTCTCGGCGGGGCACTCGTCCCTGACCCTCTACATCCAGCTCTACCTGGCCGGCTACGGCCTGGAGCTGTCTGATCTCGAGGCCTTCCGCACTTGGGGTTCGAAGACCCCGGGCCACCCGGAGCACGGACACACCGTCGGCGTCGAGACCACCACGGGCCCGCTCGGCCAGGGTGTCGCGAACGGTGTGGGCATGGCGATGGCCTCCCGCTACGAGCGCGGTCTGTACGACCCGGACGCGGCGGCCGGCACCTCCCCCTTCGACCACACCGTCTGGGTCATCGCCGGTGACGGGTGCCTCCAGGAGGGGGTCTCGGCCGAGGCGTCCTCGCTGGCCGGCCACCAGAAGCTGGGCAATCTGGTCCTGCTCTGGGACGACAACCACATCTCGATCGAGGGCGACACGGAGACCGCGGTCTCCGAGGACACCCTCAAGCGGTACGAGGCGTACGGCTGGCACGTCCAGCGCGTCGAGCAGCTGCCCAACGGCGACCTCGACCCGGCCGGTCTGTACAAGGCGCTGAAGGCCGCGCAGGCGGAGACCGAGCGCCCCTCCTTCATCGCGGCCCGCTCGATCATCGCCTGGCCCGCCCCGCACGCGCAGAACACCGAGGCCGCACACGGCTCGGCGCTGGGCGAGGAAGAGGTCGCAGCCACCAAGAAGGTCCTCGGCTTCGACCCGGAGAAGTCCTTCGACGTCGCCGACGAGGTCCTCGCGCACACCCGTGAGGCGCTCGACCGCGGCCGCGAGACGCGCGCCACATGGGAGAAGACGTTCGCCGCGTGGCGTACGGCCAACCCGGAGCGCGCGGCCACCTTTGACCGCGTCCGGGCGGGCGAACTGCCCGCGGGCTGGGAGGACAAGCTCCCCGCCTTCGAGACCGGCAAGGCCGTCGCGACGCGCGCCGCGTCCGGCAAGGTCCTCCAGGCGCTCGGTGAGGTCATCCCCGAGCTGTGGGGCGGCTCCGCCGACCTCGCGGGGTCGAACAACACGACGATCGACAAGACGTCGTCGTTCCTCCCGGTGGGCAACCCGCTGCCGGGGGCCGACCCTTACGGCCGCACGGTGCACTACGGCATCCGCGAGCACGCCATGGGCTCGACGATGAACGGCATCGCGCTGCACGGCAACACCCGTATCTACGGCGGCACTTTCCTGGTGTTCTCCGACTACATGCGCCCGGCCGTCCGGCTCGCGGCGCTGATGCAGGTGCCCGTCACCTATGTCTGGACGCACGACTCCATCGGTCTGGGCGAGGACGGCCCGACCCACCAGCCGGTCGAGCAGCTCTCGGCGCTGCGTGCCATCCCGGGTCTGAACATCGTCCGGCCGGCCGACGCCAACGAGACGGCCATCGCCTGGCGCGAGATCCTCAAGCGGCACGCCAAGGGCGCCCCGCACGGTCTGGCTCTCACCCGCCAGGGCGTGCCCACGTACGAGGCCAACGAGGATGCCGCCAAGGGCGGTTACGTCCTGTTCGAGGCCGAGGGCGGCGCTCCGGAGGTCGTGCTGATCGGTACGGGCTCCGAGGTGCAGCTGGCCGTGGAGGCGCGCGAGCAGCTCCAGGCCGCGGGTATCGCGGCCCGGGTGGTCTCGATGCCGTCGGTGGAGTGGTTCGAGGAGCAGGACCAGGGGTACCGGGACTCGGTGCTGCCGCCGTCCGTCAAGGCGCGGGTGGCGGTCGAAGCCGGGATCGGGCTCACCTGGCACCGCTTCGTCGGTGAGGCCGGTCGCATCGTCTCGCTGGAGCACTTCGGTGCTTCCGCGGACGCCAAGGTCCTCTTCCGCGAGTTCGGCTTCACCGCTGACGCGGTGGCCGCCGCAGCCCGGGAATCTCTTGCGGCGTCAGCGCGCTGACGCCCGTATACGACAGTAGGAGATGCAAACCTCATGACAGACGCACTCAAGCGCCTCTCCGAAGAAGGCGTCGCGATCTGGCTCGACGACCTCTCGCGCACGCGCATCACGTCCGGCAATCTCGCCGAACTGATCGACCAGCAGCACGTGGTGGGCGTCACGACCAACCCGTCGATCTTCCAGAAGGCGATCTCGCAGGGCACCGGCTACGACAGCCAGCTCACCGACCTCGCCACCCGCAGGGTCACCGTCGAAGAAGCCGTCCGCATGATCACGACGGCGGACGTCCGTGACGCCGCCGACATCCTGCGTCCGGTGTTCGACGCGACGCAGGGCCAGGACGGCCGGGTCTCCATCGAGGTCGACCCGCGCCTGGCGCACAGCACGGCGGCGACCATCGCCGAGGCCAAGCAGCTCGCCTGGCTGGTGGACCGCCCGAACACGCTCATCAAGATCCCGGCGACGAAGGCCGGTCTGCCGGCGATCACCGAGACCATCGCCCGCGGCATCAGCGTCAACGTCACGCTGATCTTCTCGCTGGCGCGCTACCGCGAGGTCATGGACGCCTACCTCACCGGTCTGGAGAAGGCCAAGGCCGCGGGCCTGGACCTCTCGAAGATCCACTCGGTGGCGTCCTTCTTCGTGTCCCGGGTGGACACCGAGATCGACAAGCGGCTCGACGCGCTGGGCACGCCCGAGGCCAAGGAGGCCCGCGGCAAGGCGGCCGTGGCCAACGCCCGCCTCGCGTACGAGGCGTACGAAGAGGTCTTCTCCGGCGACCGCTGGGCGGCCCTGGACCGGGCGCAGGCCAACAAGCAGCGTCCGCTGTGGGCCTCGACCGGTGTGAAGGACCCGGCGTACAAGGACACGATGTACGTCGACGAGCTGGTGGCCCCCAACACGGTGAACACCATGCCGGAGGCCACGCTCGACGCCACGGCGGACCATGGCTCGATCACGGGCGACACGGTGCGTGGCACGTACGACCAGGCGCGCGCCGACCTCGAGGCCGTCGAGAAGCTCGGGATCTCGTACGACGACGTCGTCCAGCTGCTGGAGGACGAGGGCGTCGAGAAGTTCGAGACGGCCTGGACCGATCTGCTCAAGTCGACGGAGGCGGAGCTCAAGCGCCTCGCTCCTTCGGAGGGCTGAACCCTTGACCGCAACCCACGGAGCAAACCCGCTCCGTGACGCCGCGGACCGACGGCTCCCGCGTATCGCGGGGCCGTCGGGCCTGGTCATCTTTGGCGTTACGGGCGATTTGTCCCGCAAAAAGCTGATGCCTGCGATCTATGACCTGGCCAACCGTGGTCTGCTGCCGCCGGGCTTCTCGCTCGTCGGTTTCGCCCGCCGCGAATGGAAGGACGAGGACTTCGCGCAGGAGGTGCACGACGCCGTCAAGGAGCACGCGCGCACCCCGTTCCGCGAGGAGGTCTGGCAGCAGCTCATCCAGGGGATGCGCTTCGTCCAGGGCGACTTCGACGACGACGACGCGTTCGAGAACCTGAAGTCGACGATCGAGGGGCTCGACAAGTCGCAGGGCACCGGCGGCAACTTCGCGTTCTATCTCTCCGTGCCGCCGAAGTTCTTCCCCCAGGTCGTCAAGCAGCTCAAGAAGCACGGGCTGGCCGAGAAGGAGGGCTCCTGGCGCCGCGCGGTCATCGAGAAGCCGTTCGGCCACGACCTGGTCTCCGCGCAGAACCTCAACAAGGTCGTCCACGAGGTCTTCCCGTCCAACGAGGTCTTCCGGATCGACCACTACCTGGGCAAGGAGACCGTCCAGAACATTCTGGCGCTGCGGTTCGCCAACACCCTCTTCGAGCCGATCTGGAACCGGTCATACGTCGACCATGTCCAGATCACCATGGCCGAGGACATCGGCATCGGCGGCCGCGCCGGCTACTACGACGGCATCGGCGCCGCCCGTGACGTCATCCAGAACCACCTGCTCCAGCTGCTCGCGCTGACCGCGATGGAGGAGCCCGCCTCCTTCGACGCGGACGCGCTGGCCGCGGAGAAGACCAAGGTGCTGGGGGCCGTACGGCTGCCCAAGGACCTCGGCGCCCACACGGTGCGCGCGCAGTACGCGGCGGGCTGGCAGGGCGGCGAGAAGGCCGTCGGCTATCTGGAGGAAGACGGGATCAACGCCACGTCGAAGACCGACACCTACGCCGCGGTGAAGCTGGAGATCGACAACCGCCGCTGGGCGGGTGTCCCGTTCTATCTCCGTACCGGCAAGCGGCTCGGCCGCCGGGTCACCGAGATCGCGGTCGTCTTCCAGCGCGCTCCGCACTCCCCCTTCGACCACACGGCCACGGAGGAACTGGGACAGAACGCCCTGGTCATCCGGGTCCAGCCGGACGAAGGCGTGACGATGCGCTTCGGCTCGAAGGTGCCGGGCACCTCGATGGAGGTGCGGGACGTCTCGATGGACTTCGCCTACGGCGAGTCCTTCACGGAGTCCAGCCCCGAGGCGTACGAGCGGCTCATCCTCGATGTGCTGCTCGGCGACTCCAACCTCTTCCCGCGCGTGGAGGAGGTCGAGCTCTCCTGGAAGATCCTCGACCCGATCGAGGAGTACTGGGAGAAGCACGGCAAGCCCGCGCAGTACGAGTCCGGGACCTGGGGTCCGGCCGAGGCGGACGAGATGCTCGCACGAGACGGACGGAGCTGGCGCCGGCCATGAAGATCGACCTTACGGACACCACGTCCAGCAAGATCAACAAGGCACTGGTGCAGGGACGCCGGGCGATCGGCACCCCCGCGGTCGGCATGGTTCTCACGCTGGTCATCGTCACCGACGAGGAGAACGCGTACGACGCGCTCAAGGCCGCCAACGAGGCGTCCCGTGAGCATCCGTCGAGGAAGCTCGTCGTCGTCAAGCGCATCTCGCGTTCGCCGCGTGACCGGGCCAAGCCCCGGCTCGACGCCGAGGTACGGGTGGGCGTGGACGCGGGCACCGGTGAGACGGTCGTCCTGCGGCTGTACGGCGAGGTCATGGACCACGCCCAGTCGGTGGTGCTGCCGCTGCTGCTGCCCGACGCTCCTGTCGTGGTGTGGTGGCCGGTGAACGCGCCGGTGAACCCGGCGGCGGACGCGCTGGGCAAGCTGGCGCAGCGCCGGGTGACGGACACCTACGCCGCCGAGCACCCCGTCGAGGAGCTGACGGCCCGCGCCGACGCGTACACCCCGGGCGACACGGATCTGGCCTGGACCCGGATCACGCCGTGGCGCTCGATGGTGGCGGCCGCTCTGGACCAGGTGGACTGCGCGGTCACCTCGGTGGAGGTGGAGGGCGAGGAGCACAACCCGAGCTGCGAGCTGCTCGGCATGTGGCTCGCGAGCCGGCTGAAGGTACCGGTGAAGCGCGGCGTCTCGTCGGGTCCCGGTCTCACGGCCGTACGGATGGAGACGACCTGCGGGCCGATCAAGCTGGACCGGGCGGACGGCTCACTGGCGACTCTCGCCATCGAGGGGCAGCCGGACCGGGCGGTGGCGCTGAAGCGCCGCGAGACCTCGGAGCTGATCGCGGAGGAGCTGCGCAGGCTGGACCCGGACGACACCTACGCGTCGGTGCTGCGGTTCGGTGTGCACCGGCTGGGTGAGGCGTCGGAGCCGGCGTCCGCTTCCTCGAAGGCCGGCCCGCCGGCCGCCGCTGCCGCGGCGAAGAAGTCACCGGCCAAGAAGGCGGCCTCGAAGTGAGTGCTCCCCAACTCGTCGTCCACCGCGACAAGGAGCTGATGGCGCAGGCCGCGGCGGCCCGGCTGATCACGAAGATCGTGGACGCGCAGGCCGCCCGGGGCTCCGCCTCGGTCGTCCTGACGGGCGGACGCAACGGCAACGGGCTGCTGGCCGCGATGTCGGCGGCGCCCGCGCGTGACGCGGTCGACTGGTCACGGCTGGATCTGTGGTGGGGCGACGAGCGCTTCCTCCCGGAGGGCGATCCGGAGCGGAACATCACCCAGGCGCGGGAGGCACTGCTCGACTCGGTGCCGCTCGACCCGTCGCGGGTGCATGTGATGCCGGCCTCGGACGGTGCGTACGGGAGCGACGTGGAGGCGGCGGCCGCCGCGTACGCCACGGAACTCGCCGCCGCGTCCCGGCCGGAGGACCACGCGCAGGTGCCGAGCTTCGACGTCCTGATGCTCGGTGTCGGCCCGGACACCCATGTGGCGTCGCTCTTCCCGGAGCTGCCGGGCGTACGGGAGACCGAACGCACGGTGGTCGCGGTGCACGGCGCCCCCAAGCCCCCGCCGCTCCGTATCTCCCTCACGCTGCCCGCGATCCGCGCGGCACACGAGGTGTGGCTGCTGGCGGCGGGCGAGGACAAGGCGAAGGCCGCGGAGATCGCCCTGTCGGGCGCGGGCGAGATCCAGGCACCGGCCGCCGGTGCCTACGGCCGCAGCCGCACGCTGTGGCTGCTGGACGCGGCGGCGGCGTCGGCCCTCCCCCGCGACCTCTATCCCCCGGCGTCCGCCTGACGCCTCAGCCTCAGCGGTACGACAGCACGCGGCCCGGCTCGCCTCCCCGGCGGTCCGGGCCGCGCCGTTTGCGCGGGTCAGGTTTCGAGAAAGGGCGTCAGCAGGCCGGGGACCGCCGCTTCCGCGAAGCTGAGGCCCTCTTCCTCCGCCGCGTCGAACACGTGGTACGCGCCCGCGCCCGCCGCCGTGGTCGCCGTCAGCGTGAGCAGGCCCGCGCGACGCTGGAAGTACGACTGTCTGACGGTCCAGCCGATCACGCCGCCGCGCTGGAGGGCGACCGTCGTACGGCGCAGTGTTCCCGAGCGGGCGACCAGATAGGAGCCGCTGAGGCCGTGGCCCAGGCTGCGGTAGGCGTCAAGGGCGAGGAGGACGGCCGCCGGCAGCAGGATCACGGCGGTCGCCGACGCCACGTACAGCAGGACGTCGGTGAGCAGCAGCCCGAGGACGGTGAGGATGACGGCCGGCAGCAGTGCGGCGGCCACGGCCCTGCGCAGCCTGCGGCCGCGGGCTGCGCGGGGGTGCGGGGCCAGCCGGGCCGTGTGCGGCGGGGACGCGGGCTCGCGCAGGACCCGCGCCGCCACCGCGTCAGCCACCGCACGCGGCGCGGCGGGCAGCAGGGTCTTGTGGTCGGCGTGCTGGTCCTCCTCGTCCTGGACGAGGCCGGTGGCGACCGCGTCCAGCCTGGCCGCCCCGGCCATCCGGACGCCGAGCGGCTCGACCAGCTCCACGCCCCGCAGCCGCCGCTCCTCGATGGAGACCGAACGGGAGGTGAGCAGCCCCCGGCGGACCCGCAGGGTGCCGCCCGGCTCCCGCTCCAGCCGGTAGTTCCACCACATCTCGATCCACAGGCCGAGCGCGCCGACGACCCCGGCGAGCCCCGCCGCTGCCATGAGGATCAGGATCATCCAGACGAGCGGGGTGTCCCTGAACCGGTCGCCCACCCAGTGGATCACCCGCGCCTGAGCGCCGAACCACTCGCTGACCTGCAGCAGACCGCCGGCCGCCGCGCCACCGAGCGCTGGGGCGAGGAAGGATATCGGGGCGTAGCGGATCCAGCCGGGGTCGAGAACGGCCAGCGTGGATTCCCGGTGCGCCCCGGGCGCCGCCGGCGTGCGGTCGAGCAGCTCCGTGCGCAGCCGCTCGCCCTCGGCCCGGGTGACGGGGTCGAGTTCCAGCGTGGATTCGCCGCCGGAGTGTTCCCCCGTGCCTATGCGGACCTTCACGAGGCCGAGCACCCGCAGCAGGGGATGGGCCGTCAGGTCGACACTGCGGATCCGCTCGCGGGCCAGTGAGCGGCGCCTGACCAGGAACAGGCCCGTGTGCAGCTCGGCACGCTCGGGCCCTATGCGATAGCGGGTGCGGCGCCAGCGGACGTAGTCCCCGCCCGTACCGCAGGCGATCAGCGCCACGGCCCCGGCCAGCACCCAGGCGAGCGCCTGCCAGAGCGGCATGCCGCCCGCCATTCCGATGGCGGCCGGTACACCCGCGCCCAGGACGACCCCCGCCATGACCGCCGCGGTGACGAGGAGGGTACGCCGGTCGAGCCGCCGCCACTCCTGCTCCGCGGGCTCCGCCGCCTCGCTCATGTGGCGTCCCCCGGGGTGGCCTGGGTGATCCGGGTGAGCTGCTCGGCCAGCTCCGCGGCCAGCTCGTGGTCGAGCCCCTCGATCCGTACCGCGCCCTTGGAGGACGCGGTCGTGACGATCACGGTGGAGAGCTTGAACAGCTGCTCCAGCGGACCGCGCACGGTGTCCACGGTCTGGATCCGGGACATCGGCGCGATCCGCCACTCCTGCCAGAAGAAGCCGGTGCGGACATAGACCGCCTCGTCCGTCACCTCCCAGCGGTGCACCCGGAACCACCACCCGGGTATGAGCGCCGTGCAGGCCGTCCCGAGCACCGCCAGCACCACGGCGGGGACCAGCAGCCACAGCCGCGCGGGGGCGATGAGCGCCCCCAGCACGGCCAGCACGGCGACGGGGATCACGGTCAGCAGCAGCCACTGCGCGCGCCACCAGCCGATGGCGCGCTCGTCCAGCGTGTTCTTCGGCGGCCGCAGCCGTCGTATCCCCTCCCCCATCGGTTCAGCGGCCGCGCATCGAGCGGTAGGTGGCGACCAGCGCCGCGGTCGAGCTGTCCAGCCCCTCACCGGCCTCGTCTCCGGTGAGCACCGGCTCGATCTTCTTCGCGAGGACCTTGCCGAGCTCGACGCCCCACTGGTCGAAGGAGTCGATGTTCCAGATGGCGCCCTGGACGAACACCTTGTGCTCGTACAGCGCGATCAGCTGGCCGAGGACGGACGGGGTGAGCTTCTCGGCGAGGATGGTGGTGGTCGGGTGGTTGCCGCGGAACGTCTTGTGCGGCACCAGCTCCTCGGGCACTCCCTCGGCCCGTACCTCGTCGGGCGTCTTGCCGAAGGCGAGCGCCTGGGTCTGGGCGAAGAAGTTGGCCATGAGCAGGTCGTGCTGCGCGACCAGCCGGCGTGACAGATCGTCGACCGGCCGGGCGAAGCCGATGAAGTCCGCCGGGATGACCTTGGTGCCCTGGTGGAGCAACTGGTAGTACGCGTGCTGCCCGTTGGTGCCCGGCGTGCCCCAGACCACCGGCCCGGTCTGCCAGTCGACGGGGTTGCCGTCCCGGTCCACGGACTTGCCGTTGGACTCCATGTCCAGCTGCTGGAGATAGGCCGTGAACTTCGACAGGTAGTGGCTGTACGGCAGGACGGCGTGCGACTGGGCGTCGAAGAACGATCCGTACCAGACGCCGAGCAGGCCGAGCAGCAGCGGGACGTTGTCCTCGGGCGCCGCCGTACGGAAGTGCTCGTCGATGAGATGGAAGCCGTCGAGCATCTCGCGGAAACGGCCGGGGCCGATCGCGATCATCAGCGAGAGCCCGATCGCCGAGTCGTACGAGTAGCGCCCGCCGACCCAGTCCCAGAACTCGAACATGTTGGCCGTGTCGATGCCGAAGTCGGAGACCTTCTCGGCGTTCGTGGAGAGCGCCACGAAGTGCTTGGCGACGGCCTCCTGGCCGTCCTGGAGCTCGGTCAGCAGCCAGTCGCGGGCGGAGGTGGCGTTGGTGATGGTCTCGATGGTGGTGAAGGTCTTCGAGGCGATGATGAACAGCGTCTCGGCCGCGTCCAGGTCCCGGACGGCCTCGTGCAGATCGGCGCCGTCGACGTTGGAGACGAAACGGACCGTCAGATCGCGGTCGGTGAAGGACCGGAGGAATTCGTACGCCATCGCGGGACCGAGGTCGGAGCCGCCGATACCGATATTGATCACGTTCTTGATGGGCCGGCCGGTGTGGCCGGTCCACTCGCCGGACCTGACCTTGTCGGCGAAGGCGCTCATCTTGTCGAGCACGGCGTGCACCCCCGGCACGACGTTCACCCCGTCCACCTCGATGACGGCGTCACGCGGGGCGCGCAGCGCGACGTGCAGCACGGCGCGGTCCTCGGTGGTGTTGATCTTCTCGCCGCGGAACATCGCGTCCCGCAGCTCCGTCACCCCGGCGGCCGCGGCCAGCTCGCGCAGCAGCGCCAGCGTCTCGTCCGTCACCAGATGCTTCGAGTAGTCCAGGTGGAGGTCGCCGGCCTGGAGGGTGTAGCCGGTGCCGCGCGCCGCATCGGAGGCGAACAGCTCCCGCAGTTGCGTCGCCCCCAGCTGCTCGCGGTGCTTGCCCAGTGCGCTCCACTCGGGCATCCGGTTGAGCCTGGTACGGCTTCCTGCGTTCATCTCGGACATCAGCCCACTTCTTCTCGTGCCTGCGTGCCTGCGCCGCCGCTGTCCGAACCAACTTAATTGATCAGCGCCGACAACGACGCGACGGCCAGCGCGAACAGCCCGGCTGCCAGCAGGGCGGGGGTATTGAGCCCCCAGCCGGCCGCCGCCACACCGCCCAGCAGCGCGCCGAACGGCGCCCCGGCCACGGCGAGGGTACGGAAGGCGGAGCTGATCCGGCCCAGCATGTGCGCGGGGCTGCGTTCCTGCATCAGGGTCGTCTGGTTCACGTTCCACACCATCCCGAAGACACCGAACACCGCGAGACAGCTGATCGCCGCCGCTGTCTCACGCACCGTCCCCAGCACGACCAGACTGCCCGTCTGGACCAGCCCGGCGAGGAAAATGCTCCGTACGCGTCCCACCCGCTCGGAGAGCCGCTTGGCCAGCAGGCCGCCCAGCACACTCCCCATCCCGTAGGCCGCGAGGGTCAGGGCATAGCCCTTGGTGCCCGCGTCCAGCCAGCCCGTGACATGCAGGACCAGGGTCGCGATCAGACCGCCCATCCCTATGTTGCAGAGCGTGGTCGCCAGGCACAGACCGCGCAGCGTCCGGTCGCGCCCCAGGGCACGCATTCCCTCGGCGATCTCCCCGCGCAGGGTGGATCCCGCCTTGCGCGGGGCCCGCGCCGGGGGCTCGGCCCGCAGCGAGCCGATCAGCAGCGCGGCCACCCCATAGGTCACGGCGTCGGCCGCGTACGGCACGGCGGCGCCCGCGAGCAGCAGCACCGGCACCAGGGGCGCGGCGAGAAAGGCGTTGGCGATCTGCTGTCCGGTCATCAGCCGGGCGTTGGCGCTGCCCAGCGCCTGCGGCGGCACCAGCGAGGGCAGCAGGGCCGTGGCGGCGTTGTCGAAGAGCGTCTGGAGGGTGGTGAGGACGAAGGCGAGCGCGATCAACAGGGCGATCGACGCCTGGCCGAGGCCGACCGCCACCGCGAAGGCCGCCATCAGCGCGCCCCGTACCAGATCCACACCCCACATCGCCCGCCGCTGGTCGACCCGGTCCGCGACCGCCCCGCCGAGCAGCCCGAACAGCAGCCAGGGCAGATAGCCGCAGGCCGTCACCGAGGCGATCAGCAGCGGGTCGTCCGTCAGCGAGGCGGCGAGCAGGGGCATGGCCGCCGCCCGCAGCGCGTCACCGAACCGGGAGATGACCGCGGCCGACCACAGCCGGCCGAACCCCCCGCGCCACGCGGGCGCCCGTACCTCCACAGCGTCGACAGCCGTCACAACTACCCCTTCCGGTCGACCGATTCATGACCGTAGGGGGTGCCACTGACAACGCGGCCCGGACGCCGGAGGCGCCCAAAGGGGGCGGTACGGAACAAAAACATTCCGGCCGGACACCTTGAAGGGTCCGGCCGGAAAATGTTGGCTACCAGAAAATGTTGGCTAGATTTCGCCACGCAGTTTGGCGAGTGCTTCGGCGAGGATCGCTTCGCCGTCCGCGTCGCTGCGCCGTTCCCGTACATAGGCGAGATGCGTCTTGTACGGCTCGGTGCGCGGCGGAGCCGGCGGATTGTCCCGGTCCTGGCCGGCCGGGAAACCGCAGCGCGGGCAGTCCCACGTCTCCGGAACCTGTGCGTCACTGGCGAAGCTCGGCACCGTCTCGTGCCCGTTGGAGCACCAGAAGGAGATGCGCAGACGCGGCGCGGACTCGCCACGCTCGGCCTCACCCATCGGCCCCGCTCCGACCCGGCTTCCCCGGATCGCGTTGCCACTTGCCACGGTCGTAACTCCCTGCGTGATGGTGCCGCAAAGCATCGATAGGCAGCTCCGCTGCCAAGGCGCCCCAGTCTACGTAAGGCCCAACGCGCGTCCAGTGAAGGGAGTTACCCCCTGCCGCCGGGCGCGGAACCCCATGATAGGCCGCGCCCGCGGCGCCGTACGCGTGGTCAGCTGTCCAGCTTGAACAGCAGACCAAGGACGACAATGCACGCGAACCACAGCAGACCGACAACCACGGTGATGCGGTCGAGGTTACGCTCGGCGACCGAGGAACCACCGACCGACGACTGCATTCCGCCACCGAACATGTCGGAGAGACCGCCACCCTTTCCCTTGTGCATCAGCACCAGCAGCATCATCAGCAGGCTGAAGATGATGAGGGCGATCGAGAACCCCATAACCACGGCTGGACCAACTTCCTCGGACTGACGGGACTGAGACGGACTGCGGGGACCGGGCGAGATCTTCCGTGACACACAACCGGAAATGCTCACGCGGCCCCCGCAAGGGTACGACGGATCCGTGCTACCGCATACTCACTGGTCGCGGAACCTGACGATCTTGACGAACTCGTCGGCGTCCAGCGCCGCGCCGCCCACCAGGGCGCCGTCCACATCGGGCTTGGCCATGATCGCGGCCACGTTCCCGGACTTCACCGAGCCGCCGTACTGGATGCGGACCTGGTCGGCCAGCTCCTGCGAGTACAGCTCGGCCAGCCGCCCACGGATCGCACCGCAGACCTCCTGGGCGTCCTCCGGGGTGGCGACCTCGCCCGTGCCGATGGCCCACACCGGCTCGTACGCGATCACGATGGACTCGGCCTGCTCGGCCGGGATGTCCTTGAGACCGCCGTCGAGCTGGCTCAGCGTGTACGCGACCTGCTCGCCCGCCTTGCGGATGTCCAGGCCCTCGCCGACACAGAGGATCGGGGTCAGGCCGTGCCGGTACGCGGCCTTCACCTTGGCGTTGCAGATCTCGTCCGTCTCGGCGTGGTACTGCCGCCGCTCGGAGTGCCCGACGGCCACGTAGCCGCACTTGAGCTTCGCCAGCATGGCACCCGAGATCTCACCGGTGTACGCACCGGATTCGTGCGCCGAGATGTCCTGGGCGCCGTACTTGATCTTGAGCTTGTCGCCGTCGACCAGGGTCTGTACGGACCGCAGGTCGGTGAAGGGCGGCAGGACGGCGACCTCGACGGCGTCGTAGTCCTTGTCCGCCAGCGCGAAGGCGAGCTTCTGGACGTGCGCGATGGCCTCGAGGTGGTTGAGGTTCATCTTCCAGTTGCCCGCCATCAGCGGGGTGCGGCCGGTCTTTTCTGATGAAGCAGCCATTAAGGGGTCAGTCCTCCAGTGCGGCGAGGCCGGGAAGCGTCTTGCCTTCGAGATATTCGAGGCTCGCGCCGCCACCGGTCGAGATGTGGCCGAATGCCTTCTCGTCGAAGCCCAGGATGCGGACGGCGGCGGCGGAGTCGCCGCCGCCGACGACCGAGAAGCCCGGGGAGTCGACGAGCGCCTGGGCGACGGCCTTGGTGCCCTCGGCGTAGTCGGGGTGTTCGAAGACGCCCATGGGCCCGTTCCAGAAGACGGTGGCCGCGTCGGCGAGCTTCGAGGCGTACAGCCGGCCGGTCTCGGGGCCGATGTCCAGGCCCATCTGCCCGGCCGGGATGGCGTCCGCCGCCACCGTGGTGGGGTGGGCCGGGGCCTTGGTCTTGAGGTCCGGGAACTCCGGGGCGACCAGGACGTCCACGGGGAGTACGAACTCCACGCCACGCGCCTTGGCCCGCTTCAGGTAGTCCTGGACGGCCGGGATCTGGTCCTCCTGGAGCAGCGAGGAGCCGGTCTCGTGGCCCTGCGCCTTGAGGAAGGTGAAGACCATGCCGCCGCCGATCAGGATGCGGTCGGCCTTCTCCAGGAGATGGTCGATGACACCGAGCTTGTCGGAGACCTTGGCGCCGCCGAGCACGACGGCGTACGGCCGCTCGACGTCATCGGTGAGCTTCTTGAGGACGCCGACCTCGGTGGCGATCAGACCGCCCGCGGCGTGCGGCAGACGGGCCGGCAGGTCGACGACCGAGGCGTGCTTGCGGTGCACGGCTCCGAAGCCGTCGCCCACGTACAGGTCGGCCAGTTCGGCGAGCTGGTCGGCGAAGGCGCCGCGCTCGGCGTCGTCCTTCGAGGTCTCGCCCGCGTTGAAGCGGAGGTTCTCGATGACGGCGACCCGGCCGTCGGCGAGGTCCGCGACCACGGCCTTGGCGGAGTCGCCGACCGTGTCGGTCGCGAACGCCACGTCGGCTCCGAGGAGTTCACCGAGGCGCGCGGCGACGGGGGCGAGCGAGAAGGCGGGATCCGGGGCGCCCTTGGGGCGGCCCAGGTGGGACGCGACGATCACGCGGGCGCCGGCCTCGGCGAGCCTGGCGATCGTCGGCTGTACGGCGCGGATGCGGCCGTCGTCGGTGATGCTGGTGCCGTCGAGCGGCACATTGAGGTCGGCGCGGACGAATACGCGCTTGCCGCCGACCCCTTCGGCGAGAAGTTCGTCGATCGTCTTCATCTGCTGCTGGACTCCTTGAGGGTGTCTGGACAGGCCGACAGGGCTCGGTCGCCGCGGGTGCGCCGACCGAGCCCTGTCGCTCACATCGAGATGCCTACCGGCCCTGGATCAGAGCTGGCCGCCGACGAAGACGGTCAGGTCGACCAGACGGTTGGAGTAGCCCCACTCGTTGTCGTACCAGCCGATGACCTTGACGCTCTTGCCCTGGACCATGGTCAGGGAGGAGTCGAAGGTGCAGGAAGCCGGCCAGTTGACGATGTCCGAGGAGACGATCGGGTCCTCGGTGTAGTCCAGGATGCCCTTGAGCTGGCCCTCGGCGGCCTTCTGGAACGCGGCGTTGACCTCGTCCTTGGTCACCTCGCGCTCCAGCTCGATCACCAGGTCGGTGACGGAGCCCGTCGGGACCGGGACACGCATCGCGATGCCGTCGAGCTTGCCCGCCAGCTCCGGGATCACCAGCGCGGTGGCCTTGGCGGCACCGGTGGTGGTCGGAATGATGTTCTCCGCGGCGGCCCGGGCGCGACGCAGGTCGCTGTGCGGGAAGTCCAGGATGCGCTGGTCGTTCGTGTACGCGTGGACCGTCGTCATCATGCCCTTGACGATGCCGAAGTTCTCCAGGAGAACCTTGGCCATCGGCGCCACACAGTTGGTGGTGCAGGAGGCGTTGGAGATGACGTGGTGGTTCGCCGCCTCGTACTTGTCCTGGTTGACGCCCATCACGATGGTGATGTCCTCGCCCTTGGCCGGAGCCGAGATGAGGACCTTCTTGGCGCCGCCCGCGATGTGCTTCTCGGCGTCGGCCTTCTTGGTGAAGATGCCCGTCGACTCGATGACGATGTCGACGCCCAGCTCACCCCAGGGGATGTCGGCCGGGTTGCGCTCGGAGAGCACCTTGATGGTGTGACCGTCGACCGTGATGGTGTCGGCGGTGTGGGAGACCTCGGCCTTGAGGCGGCCCAGGATGGTGTCGTACTTCAGCAAATGTGCCGTGGTCGCAGTGTCACCCAGGTCGTTGACAGCCACGATCTCGATGTCTGCACCCTGCTCCAGCAGCGCGCGGAAGTAGTTACGACCGATGCGGCCAAAGCCGTTGATGCCTACGCGGATCGTCACGAACCGATCTCCTCGTTAGGTACGCCGGGTTTCGACGCCGGCGAGTTGTATGGGATGTCCCCGACCGCTTATGACCCTACCTCTCCACGGGCCGCCCGGTGACATCGAGCGGCCCTGCGAGCCGACGGCGGCCCGTACCCACCAGTAGGGGGTACGAGCCGCCGCCGGGCCGGGCGCCCGGTACGCGTGTGCCGGGCGCGGCCTCAGTGCCGCAGGGCGCGCAGCGCCTTGCCGAGCACCGCCGCGCGCTGCGCCGCGTCCTGCACGTGCTCCAGGCCGAAGCCGAGCAGCACGGTGTCACGCGTGGTGACCGCGGCGTACGACTTGAAGAGCTCCTGGGATCGCGCCCAGTCCCCCTCCACGACGGGGCTTCCCGCCGGGGATCCGGGGGTGGTCCAGACCCCGAGGGAGGTCTCGAAGCCCTCGGACTCCTTCTCCGCACCGCCCACGGCCAGCCGCGCGCTGTCCGCGAAGACGCCCCGCCCGCCGCTGCCGGGGTCGGTGATGTAGCTGAGGGACAGGTCGACCTTCTTGCCCGCGTAGGCGCTCAGGTCGAAGGCCACCTGCTTCCAGCCGTTGGAGCTGCCGGTGAGGCTGTTCCAGGCGCCACTGGTGCCGGTCGCGGTGCAGCCGTCCGTGCCGAGCGTCAGATAGCGGCCCAGGAACGGGTGGCCGTCGAGGAAGAAGCCGGCCTCGCACTCGGCGGGGACGGTGGTGCTGCTCGCGCCGCCGGCCTCGGGGAGTGTGGTCCAGTCGTCGGCCCCGGTGGTGTGGGCCTCCAGGACCGCGTGGTCGTAGCCCGGCTCGGTGTTCCAGTTGAGCGCGAAACGGAGCTCGGGCTTGTCGGCCGCGGTGACGCCGGTGAGGTCGACGGTGCGGGCGAGTCGGCGCCAGTCGTTGTCCTCGTGGGCGGCGGCCGCCATCCACTGGCCCGCGTAGGGGGCGTACGGGTTCACGATCCCCGCGTACGTGCCCGCCTGCGCGCTCTTGAACTGCGGATACGTCGCGGGGTTCAGGACGTCGGAGGTGACGGTGTAGGCGCCCGCCGCGTTCAGCGGGTTGCCGGGCGCCGCCCCGAGCGGTCCGCTCGCCCCGGCGAGCGTTCCCGCACCGGTGAAGCCGGTGGCGCCGGGGCTGGACGTACGTCCGTACGCACCGAGGTAGTACTGACTGAAGTCGTCGGTCGCGGCGCGCCCGACCTGGGCGTTGCCGCCGGCCTGCTCGCCGGCCTCGATCAGCTTGCCGCCCTCGTTGAGGAAGGCGCGCACGGCCAGCTGGGTGGCGCCGCCCGGGGCCACGGCGCCCGTGTAGTGGACGGCGGTGGAGAAGTGGCTGAGGACGCCCAGCGCGTGCGGGGCGCCCTGCGTGGCGACGTCCCAGACGGCCGCGGTGCGGCCGTTGGCGCGCAGGGCGTCGACGTACGCCCGGGTCTGCTGGGCGGCCGCGCCCTCCTCGGCGATCACGAGCGTGTCGGCGCGGGAGCGGTCGGCGACGGTGTAGGTGAAGCGCTCGCTGGAGGTGGACCTGCCGTTCTTGGTCCGTCCGGTGAACCAGACCTCGACCTTGTCGCCCGGATCGGCGTCCTCGACCTCGGCGCGGTACTCGTCGAAGTGGAGGTTGTCCTCGCCGCCGTAGGTCTCGCCGCCCTTCCAGGCCTTGAGGTTCTCGTCGTGCGTACGGCCGCCGTTGATCCGGTAGTTGAGCTCCTTGTCCCGGACCGACTTGCGGGCGATGACGGAGACTTCCTGGTCGGCGCCGCGCGCGTACGAGGTGGTGAACGGGTCGAGGGTGAAGTCGGGGGCGTCCAGGCCGACCGAGGAGGACGGCTGGTCGGGGTGGGCGGCGGTCTCGGCGACGGAGAGCGCGAAGGGGACGTTCTTGGCGAACTCCTCCTGGATCAGCTTCTCGTCGTCGGGGAAGTTGAAGCCGGACCGGCAGTCCCTGGCCTCCCACGCGTCACCGGGGTCACTCGCGGAGGCGGTCTGGCAGGTCGTCATCTCCGGGGTGAACATCATCGTTCCGTTGACGTTCGCCGCGTGGCCGTCGGCCTCACCGTTGGTGGTGTACAGCTCGGAGGAGACCTGCGGGTAGTAGCCGGGGACGGCGGAGTTCTCGGGCGTGCCGGCGAGCGCCTTGTAGAGGACGTCGTCGGGTGTCGGCGTGGCGACCTGCCAGCCCACGCCGTAGAGCAGCAGTTCGGCGGCGGAGTGGTAGTTGATGCCGTAGTCGAAGCCGATGCGCTTCTCGAAGCGGTCGATCGCCTGCGTCTCGGGCTCCGAGTTCGGGCCGGCGCCGCGGTAGGTCTCGCTGGTGGAGCGGGGCGACGAACCCTCGTCGTCGTAGCCCCACTTGTAGCCGAAGTTCCGGTTGAGGTCGACGCCGTCGGCGGAGGTCAGCGTGCCGTCCCCGTCGACCTCACGGAGGTTCTTGCGCCACAGCCGGGCGCTGTCACCGGTGTGGGTGTAGTCGTAGCCGTCCGGGTTGGCGGAGAGGACGAACCACAGCTCGGTGGAGTCGACGATCTTCGTGATCCGCCGGTCCTTGCCGTAGCCGTCCACGAAGTGGTGCATCAGCCGGCGCGTCATCTCGGGAGTGATCCACTCCCGGGCGTGCTGGTTGGACATGTAGAGCACGGACGGCTTGGCTCCGTCCTTGGTCGTCCGCGCGCCCTTGCTGACCTTGAGGGCGAGGATGTCCTGCCCCTTGAGCGTCTTGCCGATGGAGACGACCTTGGCGATCCCGGGGTTGGCCTGCCCGGTCGTGACGATCTCCTCCTGGAGATTGCCCTTGCCGCTGTACGGGCGGTAGACACCGTCGCCCGCGGCCCGCAGCCGGGCCGCGGCCTTCGCGGGAACCGTGCGCTCGGTGACATCGACGCCCTGCTTCCCCAGGGCGCGGGCCTGGGCGTCGGTGATGAACAGCTCGACCTTCGCGGTCCCCTTCTCGGGGGCCCGTTCGGTCAGTTCGTGGGCGTCCTGGCCGGCCGAGAGGAGCAGCGGTATCTGCTCCTTGGTGACCTCGGCGTCGAAGACCTTCACCGCGTCCGCGCCGGGTCCTGCCTCGGATCCGGGCTGTGCCTGGGCGGCGGGCGCCGCCGTCATTCCGCCCAGCAGCAACGCGCCCGCCGCGAGGATCGATCTCGCTCTTCGTCTCATGTGCCCCCCTTGCCGTTGTGTGCCACATCCGTGGACAGACGTCAGGCTGACCATGCTCCATGATCATGTCAAGGGCCTACCGGTAACCCGCAACATGCCTGCTGCCAGCACCTATTGGGCGCGGGCAGCAGGCGACGGGGCGGACTCAGAGCCGCTCAGCCGACGAGACCGTCGGCCAGCTCCTCGCTGAGATTGGACTCCGTGCCCGGAATCCCGAGATCCTGCGCCCGCTTGTCGGCCATGGCCAGCAGACGGCGGATCCGGCCCGCGACCGCGTCCTTGGTGAGCGGCGGGTCCGCGAGCGCGCCCAGCTCCTCCAGGGACGCCTGCTTGTGCTCCATACGCAGCCGGCCCGCGGCGGCGAGATGCTCGGGCACCTCCTCGCCGAGGATCTCCAGCGCGCGCTGCACCCGGGCGCCGGCCGCGACCGCGGCGCGGGCGGAGCGGCGCAGGTTCGCGTCGTCGAAGTTGGCGAGACGGTTGGCCGTGGCGCGGACCTCGCGGCGCATCCGCCGCTCCTCCCAGGCCAGCACCGATTCGTGCGCGCCGAGCCGGGTCAGCAGCGCGCCGATCGCGTCCCCGTCCCGTACGACCACGCGGTCCACCCCGCGCACCTCACGGGCCTTGGCGGCGATCTGCAGTCTGCGGGCCGCGCCGACCAGCGCGAGGGCGGCCTCGGGGCCCGGGCAGGTCACCTCCAGCGAGGAGGAGCGGCCGGGCTCGGTGAGCGAGCCGTGGGACAGGAACGCGCCGCGCCAGGCGGCCTCGGCGTCACAGGTGGCACCCGAGACGACCTGCGGGGGCAGTCCGCGGATCGGGCGCCCGCGGCCGTCGACCAGGCCGGTCTGCCGGGCGAGCTGATCACCACCGGTAATCACCCGTACGACGTAACGGCTGCCGCGGCGCAGTCCGCCGGGGGCCATCACCACCAGCTCGGAGCTGTGCCCGAAGATCTCCAGGATGTCCTTGCGGAGCCGGCGCGCGGCGATGCTGGTGTCCAGCTCCGCCTCGATCACAATGCGGCCGCTCACCAGGTGCAGCCCGCCCGCGAACCGAAGGATCGCCGAGACCTCCGCCTTCCTGCAGCACGTCCGGGTGACGGGGAGGCGGGCGATCTCGTCCTTCACCGCTGGCGTCATCGCCATGGGCCGATCCTTCCATGCATCCGAAAAATACGGTCGTACGCGGCTGCCAACAGCTCCGGATCGTGGACCGGGGAACTGTCGGGCGCTGCCACCGGCGCCAGCTCGACCGCGGCACCGAACCGTTTTGCGGCATCGGCGAGTGACTCGCGGTCGGGCACGGCGGCCTGGTCGGCCAGCACCACGTCCAGGGCGAGTTTAGGGGCGTGTCGCCCCAAAACCTCCAAATGACGCTGCGGTGAGAACCCATCGGTTTCACCGGGTTGTGGCGCGAGGTTCAGCGAGAGGACCCGGCGGGCCTTGGTCTCGACGAGCGCTTCGAGCAGCTCGGGCACCAGCAGATGGGGGATCACCGAGGAGAACCAGGAGCCGGGACCGAGCACCACCCAGTCCGCGTCCATGACCGCGGCGACGGCCTCAGGGACGGCCGGCGGGTCGTGCGGCACCAGATGCACCGACTGCACCTCACCGCGGGTGAGCGCCACCGTCGCCTGGCCGCGCACCGTCTGCACCTCGTCGGGCCGTGCCGGGTCATGGCCCCGTACGAGCGCCTGCAGCTCCAGCGGTACGGCGGACATGGGCAGCACCCGGCCGTGCGCGCCGAGGAGCTTGCCGACCAGGTCCAGGGCCTGGACATGGTCACCGAGCTGCTCCCAGAGAGCGACGATCAGCAGATTGCCGACCGCGTGCTCATGAAGCTCGCCCTGGGACTGGAAGCGGTGCTGGATCACCCGGGCCCAGGTCTGGCCCCAGTCGTCGTCACCGCACAGCGCCGCCAGGGCCTTGCGCAGATCGCCGGGCGGCAGGACGCCGAGCTCCTCCCGGAGCCGGCCGCTGGAGCCGCCGTCGTCGGCGACGGTGACCACGGCGGTGAGGTCGCCGGTGATCCGGCGGAGCGCCGCGAGGGAGGCGGACAGGCCCATGCCACCGCCGAGCGCGACGACCTTCGGCTGGGCACCGCGCCCCCGCGCCGACAGCGCGGGGGCGCCCCTGCTCAGCCGGCGCAGGCGGAAGGTGCGTCCGGTCACTCGCGCCCCATGTCCCGGTGGACGACGACGGTCTCGACGCCCTCGGAGGCGAGGCGTGCGGCGACCTTCTCCGACATGGCGACGGAGCGGTGCTTGCCCCCCGTACAGCCGACGGCGACGGTCACATAGCGCTTGCCCTCGCGGCGGTATCCGGCGGCGATCAGCTGGAGCAGCTCGGTGTAGCGGTCGAGGAACTCCTTGGCGCCCGGCTGGTTGAAGACATAGGCGGACACCTCCTCGTTGAGCCCGGTGAAGGGGCGCAGCTCGGGAACCCAGTGCGGGTTGGGCAGGAAGCGGCAGTCCACCACCAGGTCCGCGTCGACCGGCAGGCCGTACTTGTAGCCGAAGGACATGACGGTGGCCCGCAGCTCCGGCTTCTCGTCGCCGGCGAACTGGGCGTCCATCTTGGCGCGCAGCTCGTGGACGTTGAGGCTGGAGGTGTCGATCACCAGATCGGCGTCACCGCGCAGCTCGCGCAGCAGGTCGCGCTCGGCCTCGATGCCGTCGACGATCCGGCCGTCGCCCTGCAGCGGGTGCGGTCGGCGTACGGATTCGAAGCGGCGGACCAGCGCCTCGTCGGAGGACTCCAGGAAGACGATCCGCCGGGTGACCTCCTTCGCGTCGAGGTCGGCGAGGGACTCGCGGAGGTTGTCGAAGAACCGGCGGCCGCGTACGTCGACGACGACGGCGATCCGCGCCACATTGCCCTGCGAGCGGGCGCCGAGCTCCACCATGGTGGGGATCAGCGCGGGCGGCAGGTTGTCCACGACGAACCAGCCGAGGTCCTCCAGACACTTGGCCGCGGTGCTGCGCCCCGCGCCCGACATGCCGGAGATGATCACCAGCTCGGGGATGGCCGCGTCGACGGCCTCACCGGCCTCCTTCGTGGTGCCCGTACTCACGTGCTCCGCTCCGTCCCGGTCGTGCTCAGTCATGCGTACTGCCCCCGTTGTCTTCCATGATCTCTCCTGTTGCCGTGTTCACGGCGGGTGCCGCCGGGGCCGCCTTGGCGAGCGCCACGGCCACGGACTCCGCCGTCTTGCGGCCGAGGCCCGGAACCTCGCAGATCTGCTCGATTGTCGCCTGCCGCAGCCGCTTCACCGAGCCGAAATGCTTGATGAGGGCCTGTTTGCGGGACTCGCCGAGGCCGGGGACGTCGTCCAGCGGACTGGTCCTGATGCGTTTGGCCCGCTTGGCCCGCTGATAGGTGATCGCGAAGCGGTGCGCCTCGTCGCGCACGCGCTGGAGGAGGTAGAGGCCCTCGCTGGAGCGGGGCAGTACCACCGGGTCGTCGTCCTCGGGCAGCCAGACCTCTTCGAGCCGCTTGGCGAGGCCGCAGACGGCGACATCGTCGATGCCCAGCTCGTCGAGGGCCCTCTTGGCCGCCGCGACCTGGGGCTGTCCGCCGTCGACCACGACCAGCTGGGGCGGGTAGGCGAAGCGCTTGGGCCTGCCGTCGTCCTCGACCGGGGATCCGGCCGGAAGCTCGTCGGAGAGCCCGGCGGCCGGCCCTGTGGGGGTCTCGGCGGCCGGCCCTGCGGCGGGCCCGGTGACCAGCCCTGCGGCGGGCTCGGCGATCGGCCCTGTGGTGGGCTCGGCCGTGGGCTCCTGCTCCGGCTGCTCCGACCACTCCCCCGTCTTCTCCTTCTCCTGCAGATAGCGCCTGAAGCGACGGCTGATCACTTCATGCATCGACCGTACGTCGTCCTGGCCCTCGAACCCCTTGATCTGGAAGCGGCGGTATTCGCTCTTGCGAGCGAGGCCGTCCTCGAAGACCACCATGGACGCCACGACGTCGTCGCCCTGGAGATGGGAGATGTCGAAGCACTCGATCCGCAGCGGCGCACTGTCCAGGCCGAGCGCTCCCGCGATCTCCTCCAGGGCGCGCGAGCGGGTGGTGAGGTCGCTGGCGCGCTTGGTCTTGTGCAGGACAAGGGCCTGCTGGGCATTACGCCCGACCATCGCCATCAGGTCCTTCTTGTCGCCGCGCTGCGGGATCCGCAGGGACACCTGCGAGCCGCGCCGGTCGCTCAGCCACTGGGTGACCGCGTCCGTGTCCTCGGGCAGGGCGGGGACCAGCACCTCCTTGGGGACGGTGTCGCCGCGCTCCTCCCCGTACAGCTGCTGCAGCGCGTGCTCGACGAGTCCCGCCGTCTCGACGGCCTCGACCTTGTCGGTGACCCAGCCGCGCTGGCCGCGGACCCGGCCGCCACGGACATGGAAGATCTGTACGGCGGCTTCCAGCTCGTCCTCGGCGACCGCGATCAGATCCGCGTCGGTGGCATCCGCGAGCACGACGGCGTTCTTCTCCATCGCGCGGCGCAGCGCGCCTATGTCGTCGCGCAGCCGGCCCGCCCTCTCGTACTCCATCTCCTCGGCCGCGTCCGTCATCCGCTGCTCCAGCCGGCGGATGTACGTGCCGGTACGGCCGGCCATGAAGTCGCAGAATTCCTCGGCCAGTTCGCGGTGCTCCTCGGGGGTGACCCGGCCGACGCAGGGCGCCGAGCACTTGCCGATATAGCCGAGGAGGCAGGGCCGGCCGGTCCGCTCGGCGTTCTTGAACACCCCGGCGGAGCAGGTCCGTACGGGAAAGACACGGAGCATCAGATCGACCGTCTCGCGGATGGCCCAGGCCTGTCCGTACGGACCGAAGTAGCGCACGCCCTTCCTCTTGGCGCCGCGCATGACCTGAACCCGCGGGAACTCCTCGTTCATCGTCACCGCGAGGTAGGGATAGCTCTTGTCGTCGCGGTACTTGACGTTGAAACGGGGGTCGAACTCCTTGATCCAGGAGTACTCCAGCTGGAGCGCCTCGACCTCGGTGGAGACGACGGTCCACTCGACGGAGGCGGCCGTGGTGACCATGGAGCGGGTGCGCGGGTGCAGGCTCGTCAGATCCTGGAAGTAGTTGGCGAGCCGCTGGCGCAGGCTCTTCGCCTTCCCGACGTAGATCACCCGGCGGTGATCGTCGCGGAATTTGTAGACCCCCGGCGAGTCGGGGATCTGTCCCGGCTTCGGGCGGTAGCTGGAGGGGTCGGCCATGCCGTCCACCCTACTGGCGGGCACCGACAGTGTGGCCGCGCCGGGAGTCCGTCCGCGGTGACGGCCGTCAGGCGTTCGGTCCCGCGACGAGCTTTCCGCCCTCGGCCCTGACCGGCACCTCGGACAGCGGCACGGTCGCCGGGCCCTTGAGCGCCTTGCCGGTGGTGACGTCGAAGCGGCTGCCGTGGCAGGGGCAGTCACCCACGGTGCCCTCCAGCTTCTCCAGGAGACAGCCCGCGTGGGTGCACTGCGCGCTGAACGCCTTGTACTGGCCTTCCGCCGGGCAGCTCACGACCAGCCGCTGTTCCCGGTAGAGCTTGGCGCCGCCGACCGGGATCTCGTCCGCCGCGCCGAGGTCGACCGGGGAGGTCGGCGTCGGGTCCTCGGCGTGCCCCAGCTTCGATTCGGTGGAACAGGCCGCCAGACCGAGTCCGGCCGCGCCGGCGAGCGCGGCGCCCTTCAGCACGGTGCGGCGAGGGGCGGGCTGGCCGGGCATGGTGACTCCACGGGGCAGGGGACCGGGCTGGTCGGGCCGGTCGGGCGGGCGGGGCGTGTCGGTGACATACGCGACGATACCGGGGCTGTTCCGGCGGGCGTTCAGCGGCTGTCGCCCCGGAGCCGGGCGAGGAAGGCACCGGCCGCCGCGCGGAAGCCCTCCGGGTCCTCGCTCCAGGGCATGTGCCCGGCGCCGGGCAGGGTCGTCCTGGTCACGTCGGGCAGCGCGCGCTCCAGCGAGTCCACCGCCCGCCGGGGCCGGATGTCGTTCTCCCCGTCCACGATCAGTACGGGCAGGCCGAGCGCCGCGCACCGGTCCCGCAGCCCGTCCGTGGCCGAGGTCCGCCGCAGCTCCGCGGTGATGGTGGCATTGCACGCGTAATTGACGCCGAACCACGGAGTCGCCATGGCCTCGGCCCGCTCCAGGGCGCGGCGGCGGTCGCGGTCGGCGAAGTCCACCGACCACTGGAGGACCGCGAACTCCCGGTCCTCCGCCTCCGTACGGTCACCGCGCCGGTCACGCAGCTCCTCCCAGCGCTCGCGGTGTCCGCCCAGCTGCCCGCGGAAGGTCTCCTTGTACGCCGCGTGCCACGTGGAGTCGTCGTCGATGCCGGTGCCGGAGACATAGATCAGGCCGCTGACCCGCGCGGGACGGGCCAGGGCGTAGCTCAGGGCCAGCCGGGCGCCCCAGGAGTGACCGAGCAGCGCCATCCGTTCCAGGCCGAAGTGGCGCCGTACGGCATCGAGGTCGGCCACCGAGCGCTCGGTGCTGTACGGCCCCGACCGCTGGGAGCGGCCGCAGCCGCGCTGGTCCCAGCGGAACACCCGGTGCTCCCTCAGCAGGGCGGCCGGCTCCTCCAGGGTGTCCCAGATGCCGGGCCCGCCATGGCAGAGGATCACGGGCTCGCCCGGCCCGTCCGCCGCCCGGGCTGCCCAGAGCCGGATCCCGTCGTCCGTCAGTACTGCCTCGCCCGGCACGGCCGTCTCGTCCATCCCTGGATTGTGCGGGGTGCGGAATGGACGGGACAGCCGTTTGATGAGGCGGTGATCTCCCGGCGGGGTGCGCCGGTCAGGAGCGGCGCGCGGCCGCGCTGGCCGGGACCGCCTTCTGGGCCGGTGTCTTCTGAGCCGGGGTTTTCTGGGCCGCTGTCTTCTGGGCCGGGGTCCTCTTGGCCGTGGCCTTCCCCGCCGTGGCCTTCTTCACCGGCGCCGCGTCGCTGATCCGCTCGACGTCCAGGATGTCGCGCAAGAACTTGCCCGTGTGGCTGGCCGGAACCCCTGCCACCTGCTCGGGGGTGCCTTCCGCGATGACCAGACCGCCGCCGTTGCCACCCTCGGGGCCCATGTCGATCACCCAGTCCGCCGTCTTGATGACGTCAAGGTTGTGCTCGATGACGATCACCGAGTTGCCCTTCTCGACCAGACCCGACAGCACCGTGATCAGCTTGCTGATGTCCTCGAAGTGCAGACCGGTCGTCGGCTCGTCCAGGACGTAGACCGTACGGCCCGTGGAGCGCTTCTGCAGCTCGCTCGACAGCTTCACACGCTGCGCCTCGCCGCCCGAGAGGGTCGGCGCGGACTGGCCGAGCCTGACATAGCCGAGGCCGACCTCGTTGAGCGTCCTGAGGTGGCGCGAGATCGTCGGGACGGCCTCGAAGAAGTCCAGGGCCTCCTCGATCGGCATGTCCAGCACCTCGGCGATGGACTTGCCCTTGTAGTGGACCTCCAGCGTCTCCCGGTTGTAGCGGGCGCCGTGACAGACCTCGCACGGCACATAGACGTCCGGCAGGAAGTTCATCTCGATCTTGATGGTGCCGTCGCCCGAGCAGTTCTCGCAGCGGCCGCCCTTGACGTTGAAGGAGAAGCGCCCGGGGAGATAGCCGCGGACCTTGGCCTCCATGGTCTCCGCGAAGAGCCTGCGCACATGGTCGAAGACGCCGGTGTACGTGGCCGGGTTGGACCGGGGCGTACGGCCGATGGGCGACTGGTCGACATGGACCACCTTGTCGACCAGGTCGTCGCCGTCGACGCGCGTGTGCCGCCCCGGCACCGACTTGGCGCCGTTCAGCTCGCGTGCCAGGTGCGTGTAGAGGATGTCGTTGACCAGCGTCGACTTGCCGGAGCCCGAGACGCCCGTGACCGCCGTGAACACGCCCAGCGGGAAGGACACGTCGATGTCCCGCAGATTGTTCTCCCGGGCGCCGTGCACGGTGAGCCGCCGCCCCGGGTCGACGGGCCGGCGGATGACGGGGGTCGGGATGGCCCGCTTGCCCGACAGGTACTGGCCGGTGATCGATTCCTTGTTGGCCAGGAGCCCCTTCAACGGCCCCGAGTGCACGACCTTGCCGCCGTGCTCGCCCGCGCCGGGGCCGATGTCCACCACCCAGTCGGCCACCTTGATGGTGTCCTCGTCGTGCTCCACGACGATCAGGGTGTTGCCCATGTCACGCAGCCGGACCAGGGTCTCGATGAGCCGGTGGTTGTCCCGCTGGTGCAGGCCGATGGACGGCTCGTCCAGGACGTACAGCACCCCGACAAGACCCGAGCCGATCTGGGTGGCCAGCCGGATGCGCTGGGCCTCGCCACCGGACAGGGTGCCCGCGGCGCGGTTGAGCGACAGATAGTCCAGGCCGACGTCGACCAGGAACTTCAGCCGTTCGTTGACCTCCTTGAGCACCCGCTCGGCGATCTTCTTGTCCCGGGCGTTCAGCTTGAGCATGCCCAGGAAGTCGGCGCAGTCGCTGATCGAGAGCGCGGCGACGTCGGCGATGGACTTGTCCATGACCGTGACCGCGAGGACGATCGGCTTGAGCCTCGTGCCCTGACAGGTCGGGCAGGGCACCTCGCGCATATAGCCCTCGAAGCGCTCCCTGCTGGAGTCGCTCTCGGCCTCGCTGTGCCGCCGCTTGACGAAGGAGACCGCCCCTTCGAAGGCGGGGGTGGTGTACGCGCGCTCGCGGCCGTACCGGTTGCGGTAGCGGACCTCGACCTGGGTCTTGTGGCCGTGCAGCAGGGCCTTCCTGGCGCGCTGCGGCAGTCCGGCCCACGGGATGTCCGTACGGAAGCCGAGGGCCTCGGCGAGGCCGCCGATCAGCCGTCCGAAGTACTCCTTGGTGTGTCCGTGGGACCAGGGGTGGATCGCGCCTTCGTCGAGGGACTTCTCCTCGTCGGGGATGATCAGCTCCGGGTCGACCTCCATGCGCGTCCCGATACCGGTGCAGTCGGGGCAGGCGCCGAAGGGCGAGTTGAAGGAGAAGGAGCGGGGCTCCAGCTCCTCGAAGGAGAGATCGTCGTACGGGCAGTACAGATGCTCGGAGTACATCCGCTCGCGCTCGGGGTCGCCCTCGGGGAGATCGACGAAGTCGAGCACGACCATGCCGCCGGAGAGACCGAGGGCGGTCTCGACCGAGTCGGTCAGCCGGCGCTTGGCGCTGTCCTTCACCGTGAGGCGGTCGATGACCACCTCGATGGTGTGCTTCTCCTGCTTCTTGAGCGTCGGCGGCTCGGTGAGCTGGACGGTCTGCCCGTCGACCCTGGCCCTGCTGTAGCCCTTGGTCTGCAGATCGGAGAAGAGATCGACGAACTCGCCCTTGCGCTCGCGGACGAGCGGCGAGAGGACCTGGAAGCGGCTGCCCTCGGGAAGCTCGAGCACCCGGTCCACGATGGCCTGCGGCGACTGGCGCGAGATCGGCCGGCCGCACTCGGGGCAGTGCGGCTTGCCGATCCGGGCGAAGAGCAGCCGGAGGTAGTCGTAGACCTCGGTGATCGTGCCGACCGTCGAGCGCGGGTTGCGCGAGGTCGACTTCTGGTCAATGGAGACCGCCGGGGAGAGACCTTCGATGAAGTCGACGTCCGGCTTGTCCATCTGACCGAGGAACTGCCGGGCGTACGAGGACAGTGACTCCACGTACCGGCGCTGCCCCTCGGCGAAGATCGTGTCGAACGCGAGGGAGGACTTGCCCGACCCGGAAAGCCCGGTGAAGACGATGAGGGAGTCACGGGGGAGGTCGAGCGAGACGTTCTTGAGATTGTGCTCGCGCGCGCCACGGACGATGAGACGGTCGGCCACGCCGGTCCGCACCTTTCTGAGAGAAGCAGGGGCAGAGCCCCCTACGCAGACTAGGGGGGTCGCCAGAGCAATGGATTGCCAAGCGGTGAATCGCCGGGTTCGGGACTGCCCGGCTCAGGGTTGTCTACATGCCAGGATGCCTCTCCTGAGCTTATAGCACGCACATTCGATTTACGGTGGTCCTTCACCGCCTTCACCCGATCGAGTGGCGGGGCTATCGTCGGCGTCATGATGGATCATGTGCGCGACCTGGCATCTGTACGTGAAGCGACCGAGCGGCTCCTCGCCGCGGTCGCCGTACTGGACAACGCGGCGGTCGCCGCGCCGTCACGGCTCCCGGGCTGGAGCCGTGGTCATGTGCTGGCCCATCTCGCCAGGAACGCGGACGCGCTGGTCAATGTCCTCGAAGACCGGCCGATGTACGCGGACGCCGCTACGCGCGACGCAGACATCGAGCGGGACGCTCCGAGGTCTCCCGCCGACCAGCTCGCCGACCTACGTAACACCGCCGACCGCTTCCTGCATTCCGCGGCGGCCGCTCCCGCCGACTGGACCCGCGTGATCACGATGCGCAACGGCGTCACGGACGTGGCCGCCCGCGTTCCGTTCCGCCGCTGGATCGAGATCGAGCTGCACCATGTCGACCTGGGCCTCGACCGTGAGCTGGAAGACCTGTCCGAGGAGTTCACCGGGCGCGAGATCGACTTCCTCGCGGAGCGCTTCGCCGGGAACCCCACCGTCCCGCCGCTGGCCCTGAGCACCCCCGACGGACGCAGCTGGCGCACCGGGCGCACGGACGGCACCCCGCTCCCCGTCACCGGTCCGGCCCCGGACCTGATGGGCTGGCTCGCGGGCCGCCGCGACGGGTCGGCGCTGAAGTCCCCGGACGCCCCCCTGCCCCTCCTGCCTCCGCTATAGGCTGAGCCGTATGACGTACAGCGGAGCGGTGAAGGTCGGCGGACCGGCGGATGTGCATGAGCTGCCCGCCCTGATGATCTCCAAGGTCGCCGTCGGGCCGATGGACAACAACGCCTATCTGCTGCGCTGCCGGGCCACCGGCGAGCAGCTGCTGATCGACGCGGCCAACGACTCCGCGACGCTGCTGACCCTGATCGGCGACGACGGCATCGCGTCCGTCGTCACCACCCATCGCCACGGCGACCACTGGCAGGCTCTCGCCGAGGTCGTGGCGGCCACCGGCGCCCGTACGTACGCGGGCCGGTACGACGCCGAGGGCATCCCCGTCCCGACCGATGTCCTCGTCGAGGACGGGGACACGATCCGGGTCGGGGAGATCGGGCTCACCGCCCTGCATCTGGTGGGCCACACGCCCGGCTCGATCGCCCTGGTGTACGACGACCCGCACGGCCACGCGCATGTGTTCACCGGCGACTGCCTGTTCCCGGGCGGCCCCGGGAACACAGCCGGCCCCGCGGACTTCACGAGCTTGATGGACGGTCTCGAAGCCAAGGTCTTCGACGCCCTGCCGGACGAGGCCTGGATCTACCCCGGCCACGGAAATGACTCCACCCTCGGCGCGGAACGCCCGCACCTCGCGGAGTGGCGGGCCCGCGGCTGGTGACCCGGCGGGCCCCGGCGGCCCGGCCCGGCTCGGCTGCCCGGCTCGGCTCGGCTCGGCTGCCCAGCGATAATCGCTCGATAGCCCTCGGCCCGCTCTTTACGATCGCTCCATGCCGACCCCTGTGTATCCGTCGAAGCCCCGCCCCGGCGACCGGATCGGGGTGGTCTCGCCGTCCTCCGGCCTGCCGGGGCTGCTGCCGCTCCCGTACGAACTGGGCCTCAGCCGGCTGGAGAAGGACTTCGGGCTGATCCCGGTCGAGTATCCGACGACCCGGAAGATGGGCTCGACGCCCCAGGAGCGGGCCGACGACCTGCACGCCGCCTTCGCGGATCCGACCGTGACCGCCCTGATGGCGAGCATCGGCGGGGACGATCAGATCACCGTGCTGCCGCTGCTGGACCGGAAGCTGATCCGCGAGAACCCCAAGCCCTTCTTCGGCTTCAGCGACCACACCAATCTGCTGGCGTATCTGTGGAACACCGGGATCGTCGGCTACCACGGCGGGGGTGTGATGACCGCGCTGGGCCGGCCCGGCGCGATGGATCCGCTCACCGAGGAGTCGCTGCGGGCCGCGCTGTTCGGCTCCGGACCGTACGAACTGCGTCCTGCCCGGCGGTTCGGGGACACGGACCGCGACTGGGCGGATCCGGCGACCTTCATGACGGAGCCGGAGACCCGGCCGGGCGGCGGCTGGAGCTGGCACGGGCCCGAGCGGGTGGTGGAGGGCCGCAGCTGGGGCGGCAATCTGGAGATTCTCTCCTGGCTGCTGATGGCGGACCGGGAGATCCAGGCCGATCTCTCCGCGTACGACGGCTGCGTACTGCTCCTGGAGACCTCGGAGGAACTGCCGGCCGCCGAGGAGGTGTTCCGGATTCTGCGCAATATGGGCGAGCGCGATCTGCTGCGGCGTTTTCCCGCGCTGCTGATGGCACGCCCCAAGACCTGGTCGTTGCAGCGCCCGCACAGCCCGGAGGAGGCGGGCCGCTACGCGCGGGAGCAGCGGGCGGCGGTGCTGCGCGCGCTGGCCGCGTACGCCCCCGGCACCATGGCCGTCTTCGATGTGGACTTCGGCCACACCGACCCGCAGCTGGTCATCCCGTACGGCGGTCCTGTGCGGGTGGACGGGACCGCGCGGCGGATCACCGTGACCTACTGAACCGTCGCCACCGCTGAACCGCCGCCGCCTACTGAACGAGCCGTCGCCGCCGCGAAACGCGTCCGGGGCGGGTGGCAGCCTCGCCACTCGCCCCGGACCCCTGCCGTGCGGATCAGGCTTCGATGCTGTCCTTGCTGTCCGTCTCGGTCTTGGCGGCCGCGTCGCGCTCCGCCTGCTTCTTGGAGGCGATCAGGCTGGTGATCGTGGTGATGACCAGGACACCGCAGATGACCGCCAGCGAGACCGGGATGGAGATCTCGGGGACGTGCACACCCGTCTCGTGCAGCGCGTGCAGCACCAGCTTCACTCCGATGAAGCCCAGGATGACCGACAGGCCGTAGCTGAGGTGGACCAGCTTCCTGAGGAGTCCGCCGATGAGGAAGTACAGCTGCCGCAGTCCCATCAGGGCGAAGGCGTTGGCGGTGAAGACGATGTACGGATCCTGGGTCAGACCGAAGATCGCGGGGATGGAGTCCAGCGCGAACAGCACATCGGTGGTGCCGATGGCCAGCATGACCACCATCAGCGGGGTCAGGATCCGCTTGCCATTGCTCCGGATGAAGAGCTTGGTGCCGTGGTACTTGTCGGCGACACCGAAACGCTTCTCGATGGACTTGAGGAGGCGGTTCTCCTCGAACTCCTCGTCCTCGTCGTCGGAGCGCGCCTCCTGGATGAGCTTCCAGGCGGTGTAGATCAGGAACGCGCCGAAGATGAAGAAGACCCACGAGAAGCTGGCGATGATGGCGGCGCCGGCGGCGATGAAGATCGCGCGCAGGACCAGGGCTATCAGCACACCGATGAGCAGCACCCGCTGCTGCAGATGTGAGGGCACCGAGAACTTCGCCATGATCAGGACGAAGACGAAGAGATTGTCGACACTGAGCGACTTCTCGGTGATGAAGCCCGCGAAGAACTCCCCGGACGCCTGGCCCGTACCGAAGACCATCAGGCCGAGGCCGAACAGCGCGGCGAGGGCGATCCAGACGACCGTCCAGATACCGGCTTCCTTCATCGACACGTCATGGGGCTTGCGCCCGATGAAGAAGTCGACCGCGATCAGGGCGGACAGACCAAGAATGGTCAGCACCCACAAGTTCAATGAAACGTCCACTGCGCCTCCGGCGTCGTACGGCTACTGATCAGCGTCGTCGCTGCCGGAGGTCTCTTCCACCCGGGCGGTCTTACCGCCGGCCGGGCCGACGCCCCGGGACCGATTGCGGTCCGTATTGACGGGTACGTCGCGATGTGGGAGTACTCCCCTCCGCTGCAAAGAAGAGTACAGGAAAGACCAAGGAAAGGTAAAGAAAAAGGTAAAGGGGAGCCAAGTGTGCAGGTCAGCGACGCCAGGAGCGTCGAGTGAGCGCCACCTGCTCCAGCACCTGGAGCAGCACCCGGCTCCCCGGCGGTACCGCCGGCGGCTCGTACGTCCAGGCATGTCCGACCCACGGGTCGGCCAGGTGATCGTCGGGGACCGGGGTGATCCGCAGCAGGGACCGCCAGAGCGGATCCAGCACCGGTCCGTACGCGCTCGCGTCCTCGCGGTCCGCGACCATCAGCAGATGCACGCCGACCGCCGGGCCCTCGTCGGCGAGATAACGCAGCTGCGTCACCGCGCGGTCGTCGAAGCCGTGCGGGAAGTCATTGACGATCAGCAACTGCTCAGCGGTGTCCAGATCCGGCGGGAGCGACTCGGCGGCGCCGCCGCGGACCGCCATCTGCACCAGATCCACCCGCTGCGTGAGCTTGGCAAGGACGGCCGCCACTCCCCCGGCGCCCGCCGCCGGAGGCTCGGCGAGCACGCCGGAGGCCGTCAGCGGGGCCAGTGACCGGGCCGCCGAACCGGCCGGGTCGATCACATGGACGGTGAACTCGCCGGGCGGATAGACGGCGAGGAGCCGGGCCGCGAGGGCGACCGCGGTGTCCATGGCCAGCCCGCGCAGCTGGGCCTCGTCCATCATCAGGGCGGCCTCGGAGCCCGACCGGCCGCTGTCGACCCACAGCCCGCGCTCCAGCGGCAGCCGTACCAGCATCGGGATCCGCAGCTCCGGGCGCTCGGGCAGATGGACATCGCCGAGGCGCAGCGCCATCGGGATCTCCATCGGGACGCGGTACGCGTGCCAGACGGGGCTGTCCCAGCGGGCGTAGGCGGCCGGCAGCGCGGGCTCCACGACCTCGGACTCGGCAACGAGCTGGGCGAGATCGCGCTCCAGGACGTCGCGGGCCTGGCCGGCGAGCTGGTCGTGCTTGGCGCGGGCCGCCTCACGGGCGGCGTCGCCCGCCCCGCCGATGCGGTTACGGGGATCGGAGAGGACGCGGTCCAGCTCCTGGTCGAGCCGGGACTCGGCGAAGTCCATCGCGCTGCGGTACGCCGCGATGGTGCGGGCCAGGTCCTCGAACATGCCCCAGACCTGGTTGTAGAGGCGCTCTTCCATCGACCAGCCCGTGGCGTCGCCCGCGACGGGCCGGGCAGGCTGCCCCGGCGGTCCCGGCGGCGCGGCCGGGGGCGGCGTCGGGGGCGCGGAGGTCTGACGGCCCGGGTGCGTGTAGTTGACCGCGCCGCCCGCGCCGCCCGCCCCGCCCGCCCCGGCCTGCGCGGCGGCGGCCGCCGGCTGCGGTACGGCGTCGGGCGCGGTCTGCGGCGCGGGGGTCATGGGCTGCGGGGCGGGGGCGCCGCCCGAGGTGGCCGGTCCTGACGCCGCGGACGACGGAAGCCCGTCGGGCCTGACCCGCACGCCGTCCGACGTGCCGGGCAGGGGCGTCTGGACGACGCCGGCCATGTGCCGGGCCACCGCCTGCTGGATGTCCGCGGCGACGGCGCGGGCCTGTGGCAGGCCCTGGTCGCCGAAGAGCTCGGCGAGCCCGCCCGCGTATCCCTGGCCGACGGCCCTGACCTTCCAGGCGCCCTGGCGGCGGTACAGCTCCAGCGCGACGACGGCGGACTCGGCGTCCAGACCGGTGAGGGTGAAGCTGGCGACCTCGGTGCCGTCGGTGGAGGTGACGGCGGCGAAGGGGGCCGCGGTGGTGCCGAAGCGGTCGGGTCCGCCGACGCCTTCGGGGAGGGCGAGCAGCACATGCACCAGATGCGCCTGCTCCGGCACGGCTTCCAGATCGATGTGGAAACGCAGGCCGGCGGCGGCCTGGCGGGACACCTCGATGCCCGGGAGGGTGGGCGAGCCGGGGTGTGCGATCCACTCCGTGCCGCGCACGCTGCCCTGGGCGTCGCCGAGCGTGGCGCAGGCCATGACCGGGGCGCCGGCCGTCACCCGGATCTCCAGTCGGGTGTGGGGCAAGGGGTGGTTCTGCCCCCGGACCAGCTCGGCCGTCATCGCCTCTGTCCCCTCATCGGTCTCGCGTCGGTGTTCAGGTGTCGGTCGAGGTGTTCGGATTCACGTGTCGGTGGAGCCCCCGGAGGCCAGGCCCTGTCGGACAGGACCTGGCCTCCGCGAGCTGTGTGCTCCGCTCCGACGAACCGCGGTGTCTACCGGGTGTCTACAGGTGCGGCAGGATCGACGGCATCAGGTCCTGGAACGTACGGCCGTTGGCCGGGTTTCCGAGGGCCGTCATCTGCCAGCCCGCGCCCGCGCGGTGCACCTTGGCCATGATCTGGGCGGTGTACTGACCGCCGCCGTCGAGCGTGTAGCGCGCCAGCTCCTGGCCGTTGGTCTCGTCGACGATGCGGCAGAAGGCGTTCTGCACCTCCTGGAACGTCTGGCCGGTGAACGAGTTCACCGTGAAGACGATCTGGTCGATATGGACCGGGATGCGCTGCAGGTCGACGAGGATCGCCTCGTCGTCGCCGCCCTGGCCGACGCCGCCGACCAGGTTGTCACCGGTGTGCCGCACCGAGCCGTCGTCGCTGACGAGATGGCGGAAGAAGACCACATCGACCGGCTGCTTGTCGGCGAACAGCACCGCCGAGGCGTCGAGGTCGATCTCGCGGGTCCGGGAGCCGAAGAGGCCCCGGCGCGGCGCGGCCTGCCAGCCGAGCCCCATCCGCACCGCGGTCAGGGTGCCGCCGCCCTTCTTCTCCAGGCTGATGGCCTGACCCTTGGTCAGATTGACCCCAGGGCCCCCGGGCGCACTGCCCTTGGATACGTCCACCACGCGCTGTCCCCTCTCGAATGGTTCCCCCGCAACCGTCCGTGTGCGGTTGCGCAGAACCCTACGCAGTCGTGCGGACGGTGCAGGAGGCTTAAACCGTTTTTGTGTCGGTCTTGCAACACACCGGATGTCCCGGTGCGTCAGGCGAGTCCCGCCTCCCTCATCTGCCGCAATTCCTTCTTCAGTTCGCCCACTTCGTCGCGCAGCCGCGCGGCGACCTCGAACTGCAACTCGGCGGCTGCGGCCCGCATCCGATCGGTCATCTCCTCGATGATTCCGGCGAGTTCGGCGGCGGGGCGGTCGGTGACCACCGCGCCCCGCGCACCGGCCCTGCCGCCCTTCGCGTTCTTCCCGCCGAGCGAGGGCACCGGGGCCTTGCCGGGCTTGCCGTCCTTCGCCTGCCGGTAGCCGGTGCCGAGCAGGGCCTCGGTGTCGACCTCCTCGCGCGCGATGGTCGCGACGATGTCGTTGATCTTCTTGCGGAGCGGCTGTGGATCGATACCGCGCTCGGTGTTGTACGCGGTCTGCTTCTCCCGGCGGCGGTTCGTCTCGTCGATGGCCTTCTCCATCGCCGGGGTGATCTTGTCCGCGTACATATGGACCTGGCCCGACACGTTTCGCGCGGCACGGCCGATGGTCTGGATCAGTGAGGTGCCCGAGCGCAGGAAGCCCTGCTTGTCGGCGTCGAGGATCGCCACCAGTGAGACTTCCGGCAGGTCGAGGCCCTCACGGAGCAGGTTGATACCGACGAGGACGTCGTACTCCCCGGCGCGCAGCTCGCGCAGCAGCTCGACCCGGCGCAGGGTGTCGACGTCGCTGTGCAGATAGCGGACCTGGATGCCCAGTTCGAGGAAGTAGTCGGTGAGGTCCTCGGCCATCTTCTTGGTGAGGGTGGTCACGAGGACGCGCTCGTCCTTGGCGGTGCGCTCGCGGATCTCGTGCACCAGGTCGTCGATCTGGCCCTCCGTGGGCTTGACGACGACCTGCGGGTCGATGAGCCCGGTGGGACGGATGATCTGCTCGACGAAGCCGTCGGAGCGGGAGAGCTCATAGGTGCCGGGCGTGGCGGAGAGATAGACCGTCTGACCGACCCGCTTCTGGAACTCTTCCCACTTCAGCGGGCGGTTGTCGAGCGCGGACGGCAGCCGGAAGCCGTGGTCGACGAGGGTCCGCTTCCGGGACGCGTCGCCCTCGTACATCGCGCCGATCTGGGGCACGGTGACATGCGACTCGTCGATGACCAGCAGGAAGTCCTCGGGGAAGTAGTCGATGAGGGTGTTCGGCGCGGTGCCGGGGGAACGGTCGTCGAAGTGCATCGAGTAGTTCTCGATACCGGAGCAGGAGCCGATCTGGCGCATCATCTCGATGTCGTACGTCGTACGCATGCGCAGCCGCTGGGACTCCAGCAGCTTGCCCTGCTTGTCCAGGTCGGCGAGGCGGGTCTCGAGCTCCTGCTCGATGCCGTTGACCGCCTTCTCCATCCGCTCGGGGCCGGCCACGTAGTGGCTCGCCGGGAAGATGTAGAGCTCGTCGTCGTCGCTGATGACCTCGCCGGTGAGCGGGTGCAGCGTGGACAGCGCCTCGATCTCGTCACCGAACATCTCGATGCGGACGGCCAGCTCCTCGTAGACCGGGAAGATCTCGATGGTGTCGCCCCGGACCCGGAAGGTGCCACGGGCGAACGCCACGTCATTGCGCGTGTACTGGATGTCGACGAAACGGCGCAGCAGCTCGTCCCGGTCCATCTCCGCGCCGACCTTCAGGGGCACCATCCGGTCCACGTACTCCTGGGGGGTACCCAGGCCGTAGATGCAGGAGACCGAGGCGACCACGATCACATCGCGCCGGGTCAGGAGCGAGTTCGTCGCGGAGTGGCGCAGCCGCTCGACCTCCTCGTTGATCGAGGAGTCCTTCTCGATGTACGTATCCGACTGGGGGACGTACGCCTCGGGCTGGTAGTAGTCGTAGTACGAGACGAAGTACTCGACTGCGTTGTTGGGCAGCAGCTCGCGGAACTCGTTCGCCAGCTGGGCTGCGAGCGTCTTGTTCGGCGCCATCACCAGGGTGGGGCGCTGAAGCTTCTCGATCATCCAGGCGGTGGTCGCCGACTTTCCCGTGCCGGTCGCGCCGAGCAGGACGACATCCTGCTCACCTGCGCGGATGCGCCGCTCCAGGTCGGCGATGGCCGTCGGCTGGTCGCCGCTGGGCTGGTAGGAACTGACGACCTCGAAAGGCGCCACCGTACGTTCGATGTGGGAAACGGGCCGCATGGATCCACCGTACGACCCCGCACTGACAGTCGGGCGGTCAGCGGCGAGGGACGGGGGCCGGGCGGCGGCGGATCACCAGTCGTGAAGGTCCGGGGAGCCCTGGCGGCGGGAGGTGGCGGCCGTCCGCTCGGCCGGCTCGCGGCCGGGCGGCTCGTAGGGGGACGGCTCACGGTAGGGCCGGCGCGGCCTGATCCGCTGCGCGGGCACCCCGGCCCGGCGGCACGGCCCGGTCACGGCCTCCACGGGCCGTTCGCGGTCCGGGTCGCCCGTCACCATCAGCGGGTCGAACAGCACCACCACGCCGGCCAGCAGCAGGAAGACCGCCGGGCCGACCAGCATCGGGACGAGCAGCTCGGTCGCCGGGGCGCCGCCAGGAGCGCCGCCGGGGGTGCCTGCGCCGGTGTCCAGATGAATGTGGAGCGCGGCCATCGCGGTGTAGTGCATCCCGGTGGCCGCGACACCCATCACGACGCTGGCGGCCAGGCTCGCCGGAAAACCGCGGTGCGAGACGATCCCCCAGAGCGCCGCGGTCGCCGCGGCGACGGCGATCAGGACGGAGAGCGCGACCGTCACGGTGTCGTACTCGATACGCCCGTGCAGCCGCATACCGGCCATTCCCAGGTAGTGCATGGTGGCGATGCCGAGGCCCGTGATCGTGCCGCCGGTGACCAGCGCCATCGGGGTCGTACCGCGGTAGCCGACGATGAAGATCCCGATGCCGATCATGACGATCGCCACGGCCAGGCTGGCGAACGTCGTCAGCCTGTCGTAGCCGACCGGTACCTCGGTGACGGAGAACCCGAGCATCCCGATGAAGTGCATCGTCCAGACGCCGGAGCCGATCGAGGCCGCGCCGAGCGCGAGGCCGCCCGGCTTCCACGGGTGCCTGGTGCGCAGGAATCTCGCGGTGCAGCGAAGGCCGAGCGCCCCGCCCAGACAGGCCATGAGAAAGGCCGCCACGGGTGTGACGAGGCCGTAGCTGAATCCGTCGATCGTTCCCTGCATACCGATGTGCCCTTCGCCCCTTGTGCTCCGTGTGCGGAAGCGCTGGTTCGGGCGAGAGTAGGACGACCGGCCCGGTAAACAAACAGGTGGCAGGTGATTTGTCGACACGAAAGGGCCGAAACCCTCGGTCCGGGGGCTTTCCCACGCAATCCCTTCACATGGTGGCCAACTTCGCCGGTCCGTTGTCAGTGGTGGATCGTACGGTGGTCCGCATGAACAACTACGGGCAGTCGCCGCTGGAGTGGGCCGTCGTGAGCAGCGACATCGGGCCGCTGCTGCTGGCCGCGACCGGCCAGGGGCTGGTCAGTGTCGCCTTCCACGCGGACGGGCCGGTGCGGGAGAAGACGCTCGGGCAGCTCAGGGACCGCCTCGGCGCCGAGCAGATCGAGTCCGTGTCGGGCCGGCTGGCCGAGCCGATACGCCAGCTGTCGGCGTACTTCGCGGGCGGGCTGCGGGAGTTCGGGCTGCCGCTGGACTGGTCGCTCTCCTCGGGCTTCAACCGGCAGGTGCTGCGCGAGCTGGCGACGGGTGTCCCGTACGGCACGGTGATCGGTTACGGCGATCTGGCAGGCCGGGTGGGGCAGCCGCGGGCGGCCCAGGCGGTCGGCATCGCGATGAGCTCGAACCCGCTTCCGGTGGTGGTGCCGTGCCACCGGGTGGTGGAGAGCGACGGCGGGCTCGGCGGATTCGGCGGCGGGCTGGAGACAAAGCGGCAGTTGCTGGCCCTGGAGGGCGTGCTCCCGGAGCCGCTGTTCTGAGCGCCGCCGCGGACCCCGCGCTCGCCGACGGTGAGCCAACGGTGTACGCGCGGTAATCGCGGCCAGGGGGCAGGACCACACACACTCCACTCGACAAGTTGCACCTTTTTAACGCCACTTGTCCGCTTTGCGTCGCGGGCTTAGGCTGATCAGTGGAGCACCACCGCGCGTACAGCCCGGCGAAGACAGTGCGTGGGTGCGGGAAGTCCGGCACCCACCGACCGGGCCAGTTCCTGCATTCGAACGCGCTCATGGCCGGACCGCCCGAGCGGTAGCGAACTCCAGCACGCACATAGGCCGAGTCATCAGCTGGACGAGTAGACGCGAAGGGACGGCGAGTCAGCCATGAGTGGAGGAAACAAGGGAGTCGCATACATCAAGCCGGGTGAGGTCGAAGTGAGGACCATCGACTACCCGACGTTGGAACTGAAGGACGGCCCGGGAGTGGCCAAGGAGAACATCGGCCGCGTCTGCCGGCACGGGGTCATCCTCAAAATCCTCGCGACCAATATCTGCGGCAGCGACCAGCACATGGTGCGCGGCCGTACTACCGCACCCGAGGGTCTGATCCTTGGACACGAGATCACCGGCGAGGTCGTCGAGCGCGGCCCCGACGTGGAGTTCATCCAGGTCGGAGACATCGTATCGGTACCGTTCAACATCGCCTGCGGCCGCTGCCGCAACTGCAAGGAACAGAAGACCGGCATCTGCCTGAACGTGAATCCGGCTCGTCCCGGCGCGGCATTCGGCTACGTGGACATGGGCGGCTGGGTGGGCGGCCAGGCGGAGTACGTCATGGCGCCGTACGCGGACTTCAATCTCCTCCGCTTCCCCGACCGGGACGCGGCCCGCGAGAAGCTCCTCGACCTGACGATGCTGTCGGACATCTTCCCGACCGGCTTCCACGGCGCGGTGACCGCGGGCACGCGCGTCGGCTCCACGGTGTACATCGCGGGCGCGGGCCCCGTCGGCCTGGCGGCCGCGGCCTCGGCGCAGCTGCTGGGCGCGGCGGTCGTGATCGTCGGCGACCTCAACGGCGAACGGCTCGCCCAGGCCCGCAGCTTCGGCTGCGAGACGGTTGACCTCACGGAGGGCTCGGTCGAGGACCAGGTCTTCGAGATCCTGGGCGAGCCGGAGGTGGACGCGGCAGTAGACGCGGTCGGCTTCGAAGCGCGCGCCCACGGCCATGACACGGAGGAAGCTCCGGCGACCGTCCTCAACTCGCTCATGAGCACGGTCAAGGCGGGCGGCGCGCTCGGTATCCCTGGCCTGTACGTCACGGACGATCCGGGCGGTATCGACCAGGACGCCAAGACCGGGACGCTGAAGGTACGGCTGGGCCTGGGCTGGGCGAAGAGCCACACGTTCAGCACGGGTCAGTGCCCGGTGATGAAGTACCACCGGGGCCTGGCCAACGCGATCATGAACGACCGGGTCCACATCGCCAAGGCGGTCAACGCCACGGTGATCTCCCTGGACGACGCGCCGCGCGGCTACGCGGAGTTCGACCACGGAGCGAGCCGGAAGTACGTGCTCAACCCGAGTGGCGCGCTGGACGGGCTGAAGGCCGCCTGATCCTGAGGGCCGCCTGACCCGCCTCCTTCCTGGGAGGCCTTGCGAAAGGTCTCCCAGGAACACCTCTCAGAAGTTTCGCCGGCCGGCGTCCTCGCTGGTCGGCGATTCCGTCTTTGGTGCGCCCAATGTTGGTCCCCGGTAATACGTTCGAGCCGCTGACAGAGCCTGCGCGGACCCGTCAAACTCACCGCACAACGCTTCACCGAGCTTCCCCCCACCTCGGACAGGAGTGAACAGGACAGATGTCAGCAGCGCGCACAGGGCGTTGGCTCGCCCTCACCGCCGTCGGCGCAGTGCTCGTGGCCCTGTCGGCCACGGGCCCCGCGAACGCGAAGGCCGCTCCCCCCACCCCCGACGCCTCCTACAAGGCGGCCCACGACACGCTCGGCCCGCAGCGGCTCACTCAGGATCAGCGAGAACTCGCCTCCGCCAAGCGGGCCCGCGCGGCGAGATCGTACGAGGACCTCACCACCCGAAGAGCGTCCGCCCCGGGGTCGTCCTCCTCCCAGGCCGGTTATGTACTCTCCGGCGGTATCCACCAGTCGCAGCAGACCTCCTACTGGTGCGGCCCCGCCGCGTTCGTGATCACCCAGTCCGCCCACGACGAGGTCGGCGGCCGTTCGCAGCAGGAGGCGGCGACGCTGCTCAAGACCGACAGCGGCGGCACGGCCTGGTACGGCATCAATATCAATGTGCCCGATCCGACCGGCTATCCGATGGCGGACGCGCTCAACCAGCGGCTCCCCGGGGCCGGTTACGCGCCCCAGGCACTGCCCTACGAGCCCACCGCGAGCGACAAGACCGCCTTCAAGCAGAGCATCGTTCACAACACGGACAACGACTGGGCCATCGCGGGCAACGCCTGGGAGGTCCCCGGCGGACCACATCTGGCGGGGCATCCGAACATCGAGATCTTCCACTGGGTGTCGATCGACGGCTACAACAGCGACACGGCGGCGGAGCAGGTGAACTATCTCGATCCGGTGGGCGGGGTCAGCACCAGCGTCATCCCCTGGGCGGCGGGGGTGCCCAAATCCGCCCGGATCTCGGCCGACACCCTGACCACGATCATGGGTGGCCGTGGGTACGTCTGGTAGCAGAGGCGTTCGCGTCCTGGGCGTAGCACTGCTGCTGGCGGGCCTCGCGGGATGCTCGTCGGCAGCGTCAGGACCGGCGCACGGACGGGCGTCCCGGGCGGGGTCAGGACCGGCGTCAGGACCGGCGTCCGGGGCGGCGGCGCCGTCCGCCGCGGCCTGTGAGGTCCCCCTCCCGGCGAGCTGGCGCTCCGCCCTGGCCGCGGGCGAGCTGAGCGCACCGGCCGGGCAGCGGGCCGTACTGACGGAAGTGGGGCCCGCGGCCGCCTGGACCGCCGTACAGCTGTCGGACGAACGGCGGCGCAGAGCGGCCCTCGTCCGCGGCGACGACCCGCCCCGCACCCTGCTGACCTTGGCCGACCCCGTCGAACACCAGCTGCTGAGCGCCGACTTCGACGGGCGGCGATGGGCGGCGTTCGCGGTGCTCGAAGGCCGTACGCTCGACAGCCCCTGGTCCCTGTACGTGTGGGACGCCGCCACGGGCACCAGCCGGCGGCTGGCCCGGTCCACCCTGCCGGGGCCGCTGCCGCAGCCCGTCGTGCGTGGCGGCTGGGTCTACTGGGCACAGGGAGCGGGCGGCGGCAGGGCCACGGTCCACGCGATACGTGCTGCCGCCGGCGGGACGCCTCTCTCCCTGCACAGCGGAGTCCTCGATACGCCGTTCGCCGCCGGTGATCTGCTGGTCTGGCGGGAGGCCGACACGACCGGGCGGGCCACCCGGCTCGCCGCGGTCTCGCTCGTCACCCGGCGGCCGGCCGAGCTCCCGTCGCAGATCGCGGCGGTGCGCGACATCCGCTCGGTGGTCTCCGACGGCTCGGCATGGGCGTGGATCGCCGGCGAGGAGCGGCAACGGCTGATGGTGTGGCGCACGGGGCAGCCGCGGCCCACGGAGCCGCTGGCGGCAGCTCGCTCCGGACCGGTGTCCGGGACCGCGAGCGCGTCCGAGACCGCGAGCGCGTCCGAGACCGCGAGCGCGACCGAGGGCATCGACCAGCCGCGGATCAGTGGTGCGCTGATCACCTGGCGTACCCCGGAGGCCGCCTACGCGCTCGACCTCCGGTCGTCCTCGTACACCCGGATCACCCCGCGCTACGGCTATGCGCAGGCGCGCGACGGAGCTCTGGCCGTCGCCTTCAGCGAGGGGGACGCGAAGGCGGCCGGCTCGCGCTCCGTGATCCAAGTGGTGCGCACGGACCGGCTGCCCGGGCTGCCGGCCTGCGGCTGACGTTTGCGCGGGCCTCGGATGTGTCATGGATGGGGACATGTCAGACACCACATCGCAGCTGTCCCCGGAGGTACGGGAGGCGCTCGCCGCGCGCCGTCCCGTGGTCGCCCTGGAGTCGACGATCATCGCGCACGGTCTGCCGCGCCCGCGCAATCTGGCGGTCGCGGAGGAGCTGGAGGCGCTCGTACGGTCCGGCGGGGCCGTCCCCGCCACCGTCGCCGTGCTGGACGGCCGGCCCCACGTGGGCCTGTCCAAGGACCAGTTGGAGCGGGTCGCCGAGGACGACTCCGTACGGAAGCTCGGTCATCGTGATCTGGCGCCCGCGCTCGCGGCCGGGGCGAGCGGGGCGACGACCGTGTCCGCCACGGCGTTCCTGGCGGCGCGGGCCGGCATCCGGGTCTTCGCGACGGGCGGCCTGGGCGGGGTCCATCGCGGCTGGACCGAGACGCAGGACGAGTCGGCCGATCTGCGGCTGCTGGCCAGGACCCGGATCACGGTCGTCTGCGCGGGAGTCAAGTCGATCCTGGACGTTCCGGCGACGCTGCAGCGGCTGGAGACACTGGGCGTCGGCATCCTCGGCTACGGGACGGACCGGTTCCCCGGCTTCTACCTGGCCTCCTCCGGCGAGCCGGTCGACTGGACCGTCCGTACGCCCGAGGAGGTGGCGGCGGTGATGGCCGCGCAGGACACGCTCGGCGGCCCGGAGGCGGCGCTCCTCGTCGCCCATCCGGTACCGGAGGCGGAACAGCTGGATCCGGCGCTGCACGACCGGGTGCTCGCGGAGGCGCTCGCCGAATGCCAGGAGCGGGGCATCGTCGGGCAGGCCGTGACTCCGTTCCTCCTGGACCAGCTGATGCGGCGGACGGGGGGCGCCTCGCTGGAGGCCAACCTCGCCGCGGTACGCGGCAATGTGCGGCTCGCCGCGCGGATCGCGGCGGCGCGGATCGCGGCAGCGTCGTGAGCAACGGGCCGGTGAGCGACGGGCCGGGCGGCGGCTCCGCGGCCGGCGGCTCCGCGAACCGCGGCGGCGCGCTGCTGGTGATCGGGGACGTGGTCACCGATGTGGTGGCGCGGTATCGCACCCCCCTCGCGCACGGTACGGACACGGCCGCCGAGATCCGTACGCTGCCGGGCGGCGCCGGGGCCAACGCCGCCTGCTGGGCGGCCCGCACCGGATGCGCGGATGTGCGGCTGCTGGCCCGGGTGGGGACGGATGCCCACGGCTGGCATGAGGAACGGTTGCGACAGGCCGGCGTACGCGCCCATCTCGTCGTCGACGACCGGGCGCCGACCGCCACGGTGATCTGCCTGGTCGACGCGTCCGCCGAGCGCACTCTCCTCACCGACAGCGGCGCGTCCCTGTGCCTGTCACCCGCCGACTGGTCGCCGTCGCTGCTGGACGGCGTCGCCCGGCTGCATCTCTCCGGCTATCTCTTCTTCTCCGACGCGAGCCGAAGGCTCGCCGTCACCGCGCTGCGGTCGGCGCGGGAGCGCGGTGTTCCGGTGAGCGTGGACCCCGCCTCGGCGGGATTCCTCAAGGAACTGGGAACGGACCGTTTCCTCGCAGCGGTCCAGGGGGTGGAAACGCTGCTGCCCAACGCCGACGAAGCCGGGCTCCTGACCGGGCTGACGGACACGGCGGACGCCGCGGCCGAGCTGAGCCGACGGGTGCCGGTGGCGGTGGTGACCCTCGGGGCGCGGGGCGCTCTGGTGGCGGAGGCGGGCGCCGTCAGGGCGCGCGTCCCGCCGGTCCCGGCGCGGGCCGTGGACTCGACGGGGGCGGGCGACGCCTTCACCGGCGCGTTCCTCGCGGCCCGGCTCGCCGGGGCGGATGCCGTGGCGGCCGCGGTGGAGGGCTGCCGGGCGGGGGCGCGGGCGGTGACGGTGACCGGCGGCCGCCCGGACGTGACGTAGCGCCTCGGCCCGGACCTTCCCGCCCGGCCCGGACCTTCCCGCTCAGCCGCGCCGGGCTCCGAGGCCGCCCCACGCGGGATGGCGCGGATCGTCGGCCCGTACGACCACATCGGCGGCCCCGGCCGGGTCCACCTCTGCCTCGTACCGCTCGAAGGCGGGGAGCGTCCAGCGTTCGTTCTCGTCGGTACGGCGCAGAAGCGCGCCCGGCGACAGCCGCAGATGCACCGTGAGGTCGAACGGGAACCAGTGCCCCAGCAACAGCGGCCCGTGCAGCACCAGCACACCGCCGGGCGGGAGTTCGCTGCGCGGGCTGCGGGTCGCCCGGTCGGTGGCCGGATCCCAGAGGTCGGGCAGGATCCGGCCGGAGCCGCCGGGCTCCAGCGGTCCGAACACCTCCCGCCACAGCGCACCGGTGTCGAACCAGCCGCCGTAGTAGGTCTCGGGGTCCTCGCGCCCGTACTCGTACCGCAGCGAGGCGGGCCGCAGAAAACCGCCGGTCCCGACGACGGCCACCGACCGGCCGCGTACCCGCAACGCCTCGGCGAGCGCGGCGGCCGGCTCCCCCGGCCGGGCGGCCGGCGCGCCGTCGACGGCGACCCGCAGCCAGGGGCTCCCGTCCGCCGCCCCTGTCTCCAGAACCCGTTCGGCCAGGGCCTCGGTCAGCCGCTCCCAGGTGATCGCTTCGAGTCGCACCCGTCCATCATCGTCCAGCGGACCGGAGCCCGCGGCGGCGCGGCCACCGGACGCCGCCGCTGATGCCGGTCCCCGGGGATCCCCCGGGACCGTCCCTTCACTCCCCGCGCAGCACCTTGGCGAGCGTCCCCTCGCCCGACACCTCGATACGTCCGTCCCGCACCGCGTCCCCGACCGTCAGCGCGCCCCCGGTCAGCGCGCGGCAGGTGTCGGCGTCGAGGACGAGGCGGGCGTCGGGGTGGTCGGCCGGCCCGTCGCCGTAGGCGGGCTCGCCGTCACCGAGCCGTATATGGAACGCGCCCTCGTCCAGCCGGACTTCCACCACGCCCACACCCACACCCGGACCGCCCGGAGTGGAGCCACCGTCAGATCCGCCGGAGCCGCCGGAGCCGTCCGGGCCGGACAGCCCCTCCAGCACCGGCAGCAGGGGTACGGCGAACCAGTGCGCCCGTACGGCATCGGTGGGCCGGCGCTCGTCGAGCGCCGGGGCGCCCCACTCCGCCAGCGCCGTCAGGACCGGCAGCAACCCCCGCCCCCGCTCGGTCAGTTCGTACACATACGCGGCGGCCGGCGGGGGCAGCCTGCGCCGCGTGGCCAGTTCGTCGCGCTCCATGTCCTTGAGCCGGGACGCGAGCACATCCGTGCTGACGCCGGGCAGATCGGCGTGCAGATCGGTGTAGCGGCGCGGACCCGCCAGCAGTTCCCGGACGATCAGCAGGGTCCAGCGGTCGCCCACGGCATCGAGGGCACGGGCGGCGGCGCAGTACTGGTCGTAGCTTCGGCGGCGTGGCATGTGACGCATCCTAGACATGTTGTTGGACTTTCCAAGCTCACACTTGGTAAAACCAAGTATCGCAACAAGGTCTGGGAGGCCACCGCATGGAATTCCGGCAGTCGAGCAAGCTCAGCGAGGTCTGCTACGAGATCCGCGGCCCGGTGATCGAGCAGGCCGACGCCCTGGAGGAGGCGGGCCACAGCGTCCTGCGCCTCAACACCGGCAACCCCGCGCTCTTCGGGTTCGAGGCGCCGGAGGAGATCCTCCAGGACATGATCCGGATGCTGCCGCAGGCGCACGGCTACACGGACTCGCGCGGCATCCTGTCCGCGCGCCGCGCCGTCGCCCAGCGCTACCAGACCCTGGGTCTGGCCGATGTCACCGTCGATGACGTCTTCCTCGGCAACGGCGTCTCCGAGCTGGTCTCGATGGCCGTACAGGCGCTGTTGGAGAACGGCGACGAAGTTTTGATCCCGGCCCCCGACTTCCCGCTCTGGACCGCCGTCACCACCCTGGCCGGCGGCCGCCCCGTGCACTATCTCTGCGACGAGTCCGCGGACTGGTACCCGGACCTGGACGACATGGCGTCGAAGATCACCGAGCGGACGAAGGCCGTCGTGATCATCAATCCCAACAACCCCACCGGCGCGGTCTATCCACGCGAGATCGTCGAAGGCATCCTCGATCTCGCCCGCCGCCATCAGCTGATGGTGTTCGCCGACGAGATCTACGATCAGATCGTGTACGACGACGCGGTCCACCACACCGCCGCGGCCCTCGCCCCCGACCTGGTCGTCCTGACCTTCAGCGGGCTCTCGAAGACGTACCGCGTCGCCGGTTTCCGCTCCGGCTGGCTCGTCGTCACCGGCCCCAAGCAGCATGCGCGCAGCTATCTCGAAGGCCTGACGATGCTCGCCTCGATGCGGCTCTGCCCCAACGCGCCCGCGCAGTACGCCATCCAGGCCGCGCTCGGCGGCCGGCAGACCATCCGGGAGCTCACCGCACCCGGGGGCAGGCTGTACGAGCAGCGCGACCGCGCCTGGGAGAAGCTCAACGAAATCCCGGGGGTGTCGTGCGTGAAGCCGAAGGGCGCGCTGTACGCCTTCCCCCGGCTCGACCCCAAGGTGCACAAGATCCATGACGACGAGCGGTTCGTGCTGGACCTGCTGCTGCGCGAGAAGATCCAGGTCGTCCAGGGGACGGGCTTCAACTGGCCGCGGCCGGACCACTTCCGCATCCTGACCCTCCCGTACGCCGACGATCTCGACGCGGCCATCAGCCGCATCGGCCGCTTCCTGAGCGGCTACCGCCAGTGACACCGGCGGCGTCCGTCCCGCCGGCCGCCTCAGCCGGACCAACCACATCAGCCGCCTCGGCCGGATCAGCCACATCAGGGAGTACGGTGACCTGCCCGACCTGCCATGTCCCCGTCCACACCCAGTTCGCCTCCCCCGATCTGATCGAGCAGATCGTGTACGGCGGCCTGGACCCGGCCACCGACCCGGCCTGGGCGACCTCGGGCGCGGCCACCTTGGCGGACTACGGCCGCTGGTGCGGCCAGCTGTGCGGTATGACCTGTCTGCGCATGGCCCTGGGCGCCGCCGGTGGCACGGCCCCCGGCGAGACGGTCCCCACCTTGTTCGCGCTGCGGGACGGGGCGCTGAAGTACGGCGCGTACACCGAGGACCCGGAGGACGGCACCATCCGCGGCCTGATCTACGCCCCGTTCGCGGAGTACGTACGCGCGACACACGGCCTGGACGCGACGGTCCACCGGCTGCTGACCCCCGATGAGCTGGTGGACCTCCTCGACCAGGGCCGCTCGGTCATGGCCTCGGTCCACTACGAGATCCGCAACCCGCGGCGTCCGGCCCCGGGCCGGGGCGGCCACTTGGTCCTTGCCACGGGCCGTACGGAGGACCGCGTCCACTTCCACAATCCGTCGGGGACGACGGAGGAGAGCCGCGCCGCCGATCTGCCCCTGGACGACTTCACCCGCTTCTTCGCGGGCCGCGGTGTCTCTTTCGCACCACGAACGCGACAGACGCCCTAACGACCTGGTGCACGATAGCCAGCGGGCTCCCGACGCCCTGCGACTCCGCCTCCGGCGTTGTCGTCAGTCGACGACGCTCCGCGTCGCCTCCCTCCTCCGCCTTGGATTCGAAGCCGCATGACGCCGCTCGCTGTGCCCCGGGAGCGCAGTGAGCACCGTGAACGCCGTGAACGCCGTGAACGCCGCAAAAAGGAGCGGACCCGGGGGCGTAGCCGGCCCCCGGGCCCTGTGATGCCACCCATCTCGCACGCCGGCACACTTGAGGACTCAGGTCAGTGTGAAGTCGCCGCGTCCTGCCTTTGGACCACCGCGCATCGAGCTGCGCAGGCCGGACTTGAACCGGCATTTCGACGTCCGGGGCCTGAGCCCGTTCGATCCGGCGATCGGTGGCGAATGCTGAGTCTGGAGCAATAGTCTGAGATTGATCGCGGTCTGCCTCTGCCCGTTGGGCTACCGCGGCCCGTCCACCCTTCCGGATGTGCCGCGGGGAGGACTCGAACCTCCACTGGAACCGCGCCGTCACGACAAGCTTCAGTTTCAGCTTGCGCTCCTCGCGCACCCCGGCCGACCAACAGGCGGCCGGGGAATCATTGAGGCTACCCGAACAGGTAGCCGAACACGGCGTCACCCACCCGCTGGTCGGTGACCTCGGCGCCGTTGGCCTCCTCGCGGGCGAACTTCACGGCCTGCTGAAGCTTCTCGACCCGGTCCAGCAGCTCGTTCACCCGCCGGGCCGGCAGCGCGCCGGAGAACTTCACCGTCGTCCAGTACCCGACGGGTATGTCCTCGTAGTACACCTCGACCTGCGCCGGATGCTTCTCCGTCGCCTCGGCCTTCACATGGTTGCGGGGGACCTTCTTCGTACGGAGCGTCCGTACCGCCTCGGTCTTCCACGCGTCCGTCGACGGGTCCTGGCTCCAGGACTCCGACGCGTCCAGCACCGGCAGTTTGCGCACGAAGGTGTTGATGTCCGTCAGCTGCTTCTCCAGGAAGAGCAGATACGCCACCGGTACGTCGCTCACCAGCACCCGCCCGTCGACCGTGACATCGGCGCGCGCCGCACAGTTCGCCCAGTCCTTGGTGGCGGTCACATCGAACAGCCTGGTCAGGGTCTTCGCGGTCTCGCGCAGTACGTCCTCGGCCTTGACCTGCACCCGGGTCGACTCGGGCGGCAGCTGCTCGCCCTCCTCGTCCTTCGTCTGGTACGTACGGGAGATACCGGCCAGCAACGCCGGCTTCTGGAGACCGTGATGAGCTGCCGTCAGGTCCTGGTGCGCCTTGGACTTGACGCCCTTCTCGACTGCGATGATCTGATTGAGTTTCGCCACGTCATGGACGTTAGCAAGATCGGACACCGGCGATCGAATGATTAACCGATAGCGGCGCACGAAAGTCGTAATCCGCCTCCGCGAGGGGCAGTTCTCTTCCATGACGGACCGACCACTGCTCCTCCTCGACGTTGACGGCCCCCTCAATCCCTACGGCGCCCGCCTGCACCGCCCGCGCGGCTACACGAGCACCTATCTGCACCCCTCGATCTGGCTCTCCCGGCAGTCCCCGGGCTCGCGCAGCCACCGCCGCGGTCTGCGTGTCCGGCTCAACCCCGGCCATGGCCCCAGGCTGCTGGCCCTGCCGTTCGAACTCGCCTGGGCCACCACCTGGATGCACGAGGCCAACGCCATGATCGCCCCGGTGGTCGGCCTCCCCACGGACCTCCCGGTGATCGAATGGCCGGAGCTCTTCGCGAAGGACCCCGACGGCCTCTACTGGAAGACCCGCCCCCTGCTGGAGTGGGCGGCGGGCCGCCCGTTCGCCTGGGTCGACGACATGATCACCGACCGGGACACGGCCCATGTGGCGGCGCACCACGACGCTCCGGCGCTGCTGCTGCGGATCCATCCGCGCCGGGGACTGCGGGAGGCGGACTTCGCCGCGTTGGTGCGCTGGGCGGACGGAATCGGGCCGCGCGCCTCCTGAATCCGGGCACGCGGCACCGGCGTCCACGGCCCGTTCGGTCGTCCCTCTTGATTGGCATGGACCTGTCCTTAATCCTCGGCTACGCTCCGCCCAGGCATCGCCTGAGAGCGCTCTCAGGCGCCTGCTGTTCCATCCCCACGATGCTGGAACAACAGAAGGGCCACTCCCTTGAGACGCACGACAGTGATCCGTACCGGTCTGTCCGCACTCCTCCTCCTCGGAACCTGGGCAACCGCCGGTATGGTCCCGGCGGCCGCGGCTTCCCCCTCCCCCGCCCCCGCACCGCAGGCCTCCAGCGGTCTGCTCTCCGCGATGCAGAAGGACCTGGGCCTGACGAAGAGCCAGGCCCAGGCGCGACTGACCGCGGAGAAGACAGCCACGGCTGTCGAAGGAAAGGCACAGCGCGCGGCGGGATCGTCGTACGGCGGCTCCTGGTTCGAGGCGGCCAGCGGCAAGCTGACGGTCGCGGTCACCAGCGACCGGAAGGCCGACGCCGTACGGGCGACGGGCGCGACCGTACGGCTCGTGAAGCACAGCGCGCGGCAGCTCGACGCGGCCAAGGCGCAGATCGACGCGCTCTCCGCACCGGCCGGCGTCAGCAGCTGGCACGTCGACCCCCGGGCCAACCAGGTCGTGGTGAACGTCGTCGCCGCGCAGAAGAACGACAACGATGTCCGCGGCTTCCTCACCCGCGCGCGGCAGGCCGGTCCCGTCACCGTCAAGACGACCGCCGCCGCACCCCAGACCTTCTCCGCCGGCACCGTCGGCGGTGACCCGTACTACACGGGCAACGTGCGCTGTTCCATCGGCTTCTCCGTGTACGGCGGCTTCGTCACGGCCGGCCACTGCGGCCAGGCGGGCGCCTCGGTCAGCGGCTGGGACGGCTCGTACATCGGCAACTTCCAGGGATCGTCCTTCCCGGGTGACGACTACGCGTGGGTGAACGTCGGCAGCGGCTGGTGGACCGTCCCGGTGGTCATCGGCTGGGGCGCCGTCCCCGACCAGCTGGTCCGCGGCTCGGCGGAGGCCCCCATAGGCGCCTCGATCTGCCGCTCCGGCTCCACGTCACACTGGCACTGCGGCAACGTGCTGGCGAAGAACGAGACCGTCAACTACAGCCAGGGCGCGGTCTACCAGATGACGAAGACCAGCGTCTGCGCCGAGCCGGGCGACTCGGGCGGCTCCTTCCTCAGCGGCGACCAGGCCCAGGGCGTCACCTCGGGCGGCTGGGGCAACTGCAGCAGCGGCGGCGAGACCTGGTACCAGCCGATCAACGAGATCCTGGGCCGCTACGGCCTGACCCTCCACACCGCCTGACCTCCCGCACCGCCTGACTTTCCCCGGCCCGGCCCGAAGCACCTGACGGAGCGTGGGCCACGGGCTTGAGCCCGCCGCGACAGGACATGGGGTCCGATACCCCGCTGCCCTGCCGCCGGCGGGCTTTCCCGTGGTGGAACGGGCCCGCCGTCCCGGAGCCGGCGCTCCCACGGGCCACCGGGATACCTCTCATCTGCCGAGGAGGGCGGTGAGGGCGCCGACCGGGTCGGTGTCGGGGGTGCCTCGGGGCCACCAGTCTTCTCGGTCGCGGTCCGATTCGTAGCCGTACCAGATGCCGTCGCGGCCGAAGCGGAGCTGGAGGGAGGGGGTGGAGAGGCGGTTGCGCCAGGGGCGGAAGTGACCGAAGTCGGCGGCGGCCAGGGCGGGGCGGGCGCGGTCGAAGGGGCCGGCGGGGGGATCCCAGGGGTCTTCCAGTACGGCGAGTCCGGCCAGGCCGCCCTGGCGCCAGGCGGCGACGGCGCGGGCCAGGTCGGTGGGGGTTCGGTCGAGGGCGGCGGCGAGGTCGCGGTAGAGGGCGCGGGTCGAGGCGGTCAGTCCGGAACCGGGGTGGGCGGCGGCCAGGCGGACCGCGTCCTGCCAGGGGGTGAGGGCGGCGACGGGGTCGAGGCCGGTGGTGAGGAACGTATGCGCGCGGGACGCCGCTTCGGTGGCGAGGAGGTCGAGCGCCAGCGGGTCGGGGGCGCCGGGTGTCTGCGGATAGACGGGCGGGCGGCCGGGCTGCGCGGGCGCGGGGAACGGGGGCGGAAGCGCCGGGAGCGTGCGCGGGGTGAGGGCGGCGCGGGCCGCGACCGTGGGCATGGGCGGTGCGGCCGTGGTCCGTTCGGCCGCCGAGCGGGTGGCGTTGCGCCGGGTCAGATCGGCCAGGACCTCGTGTTCGCCGCGGCCGCGCATCAGGAACAGGACGAAGGGGTCCTCGTCGAGCAGCCGGGCCGTCTGGTAGCAGAGGGCGGCGGCGTGCTTGCAGGGGTAACCGTCGTCCGGGCAGGAGCAGTCGGGGGTGAGGTCGCCCACGGTGGGGAGAAGATCGGCCGACGCCGCGAGGGTGTGCGGCATGTCCTTGTCGAGGAGGGCCGCGATGTGGTCGGGGCGGGCCGCCGCGGCGTCGAGGAGGTCCTCCCAGGAGGTGTCGCCGAGGGTGCGCAGGCGGATTTCCGTACGGTACGGGCGAGGTCTTGAGCCATGGACGTAGGCCATGACCCGGCCGGGAGTGACCGTGATCGCGTCGACATGGCCGCCGCCCGCGTAGGCCCGGCCGCGCTGGAGGCGGGCCGGGTCGAGGGCGGCGTCCTCCATGGATTCCACCCAGGCGTTGCCCCACCAGGTGGCGGCGAAATCTCCTTCGGTGCCCGGCCGGCGCGGCAGGGCGGGGAAGGTGCGGCGGCGGTCGTCGTGGCGCGGGGTGCGCGGGGCGGTCATGACAGCCTCCGCAGGGAGACCAGATCGGCCAGCTCCCGGTCGGTCAGCTCCGTCAGGGCCGCCTCTCCCGAGCCGAGGACCGCGTCGGCCAGCGCCCGCTTGGAGGCGAGCATCTCGGCGATCCGGTCCTCGACCGTGCCTTCCGCGATCAGGCGGTGGACCTGCACGGGCTGCGTCTGCCCGATGCGGTACGCGCGGTCCGTCGCCTGCTCCTCCACGGCCGGGTTCCACCAGCGGTCGAAGTGGACGACATGGCCGGCCCGGGTGAGGTTGAGGCCGGTGCCCGCGGCCTTGAGGGAGAGGATGAAGACCGGCGTCTCGCCGGACTGGAACCGGTCCACCATGCGCTCGCGCTCCAGGACGGGTGTGCCGCCGTGCAGGAGCTGGGACGGGATCGCGCGCGCCCTGAGGTGGGCGGCGAGCAGCCGGGCCATCGATACGTACTGGGTGAAGATCAGGACCGAGCCGTCCTCCGTGAGGATCGTGTCGAGCAGTTCGTCGAGGAGGGCGAGCTTGCCGGAGCGGCCGGTCAGCCGGGCCGGGTCCTCCTTCAGATACTGCGCGGGGTGGTTGCAGATCTGTTTGAGGGAGGTGAGCAGCTTCATGACCAGGCCGCGGCGCGCGATGCCCTCCGCACTCTCGATGGCCGCCATCGTCTCGCGGACGACCGCCTCGTAGAGGGAGGCCTGTTCCCGGGTGAGGGCGACGGGGTGGTCGCTCTCGGTCTTGGGCGGCAGTTCGGGCACGATGCCCGGGTCGGACTTCTTCCTGCGCAGCAGGAACGGCCGGACCAGCCGGGACAGCCGCTCCACCGCCTGCGCGTTGTCGGCGTCCTTGATGTCGGCGCTCTTCGCGTTCTCGACGTTCTCGACGATGCGGGCGTGGCGGGCCCGGAAGGCCTTGAGCGGGCCGAGCAGTCCGGGGGTGGTCCAGTCGAGCAGCGCCCACAGCTCGGAGAGGTTGTTCTCGACGGGGGTGCCGGTCAGCGCGACCCTGGCGGGCGCCGGAATCGTGCGGAGCGCTTTGGCGGTCGACGAGAAGGGGTTCTTGACGTGCTGGGCCTCGTCGGCGACGACCATCCCCCAGGGGTGCGCGGCCAGTATGTCGGCGCTGCCGCGCATCGTGCCGTACGTGGTGAGGACGAAGCCGTCCGCCACCTCGTCCAGCGTGCGCCCCGCGCCGTGGAAGCGGTGCACGGGCACGCCGGGGGCGAAACGGGTGATCTCGCGCTGCCAGTTGCCGAGGAGGGAGGCGGGGCAGACGACAAGGGTCGGGGCCGTACGGGCCCGGTGCAGATGGAGGGCGATGACCGTGATCGTCTTGCCGAGGCCCATGTCGTCCGCGAGGCAGCCGCCGAGACCGAGCGAGGTCATCAGGTCCAGCCAGGCGAGGCCCCGCAGCTGGTAGTCGCGCAGCGTGGCGGCCAGGGCGGCCGGCTGAGGCACCGCGGCGGGGCCGGCGATGAGACGGTCGCGCAGGATCGCGAGCGCGCCCGTCGGGACCGCCTCCACCGTCTCGCCGTCCACCTCGGCGGTGCCGGTGAGGGCGACGGCCAGGGCGTCGACGGGCTCCAGCAGGCCCAGCTCCCGTTTGCGCGCCTTGCGGACGAGCGCGGGGTCGACGACCACCCACTGGTCGCGCAGCCGGACGATCGGGCGGTGGGACTCGGCGAGCGCGTCCATCTCCTTCTCGCTGAGAGGATCACCGTCGAGCGCCAACTGCCAGTTGAACTTGAGCAGTTCCTCGGAGTCGAAGAAGGGCGTGCCGTCCGTGGCCGAGCCGGGCGCGGGGCGGACGACCGCGGCGGCGGACAGCGTACGGGCCAGCTCCCGGGGCCAGTGGACGGCGACGCCCGCCGCGGCGAGGCGGGCCGCCCCCGGGCCGAGCAGTTCGTACAGCTCGTCCTCGGAAAGCGGCAGCGCGTCGGGGACGTCGCGCTCCAGCAGTCTCGCGAGCGGGGTCCAGACGCGGGCCGCGCGGCGCAGGGCGAGCATCGCGTCGATACGGGCGCGCGGACCGAAGCTCTCGTCCCCGTCGCCCGCCCAGAGCCGGGCCGCGTCGATCACCAGGGTCGGGTCGGCCAGGCTGTGGATCTGGACGAGCGCGGCCCCGGCTCGCCGTACGACGTCGGCGTCATCGCCACGGGAGCCGAAGCCGAAGTCGGACTCGGACTCGGAGCGGGGGGCAGGGCGGGGGGCGGTACGGGTGGGGGTGCCGGCGCCGGCGTCCGTGCCGGTCGGCGCCTGGTCGAAGAGCTCGTACGCCGACAGGTCGAGGCGCAGCGAGACCCGCACCCCGGCGTCCATTCCGGCCGCCGCCTCCGCCGCCCAGGTGCGGGCGCCCGGCAGGTACTGCGCCGCTCGGGCGGCGAACGGGGCCCCCGCCGCGAACGCCGCGGCGGGGGTACGCGGCAGGGAGTCCGCCACGGCGTCGAGGAACGCCCGCACCAGGGCTTCGGGGTCGGGCAGTTGGAGCGGGCGCAGATCCGGGAGCGGCACGGCGTGGGCCTCGGGAGGCATGGCCGCCGCGATGGCTCTCAACTGCGCGATGTCGTCGGCGTCGAGCGGCCCCGCCCGCCACGCGTCGTGGTCGGACGCGGTGAGTCCGGGGAGCAGTCGGCCGCGCGCGGCCAGCTGGAGGGCGTGCAGCGCGGCGGCGCCCCAGCAGGCGGCGGCGGGATGCGCCGCCTTGTCGCGCCGGGCGCGGACCAGCAGCGGCACGGCCTCGGCGACGGGCAGCAGCACGGCGGGGACGGTGTGCGCACGGACGCCGGTGCCATGGCGGCGTACAACCGTCAGCTCCCCGCGGCCGAGCCCGCCCACACCCAGCCCGGCCGCATCCGGCCCGGCCACGCCCGGTTCCTCCGCGTGACCGGCGGGGTCGGTCTCCCCCCGCTCACCCGCCGTGGACTCCCCCGCCGCCCCGGCGAACAGCTCACCCTCCGGATCCCAGAAAGCGACCCGCCCCTCGCGAGGCAGCCCGGCGGGCAGGAAGACCGCTGCGCAGCGCGCGAGGCCGGCAGTCGCCGGAGCGGGGGCGAGCCGGCCGGTGGCGGCTCGCGCAGGCAGCTGTGCGGGGGTATGCGCGAATTGCGCCATGCTCGCCGACTCCCTCCCACCGCAAGATCCGATTACCTCTGCGAGTCTAGGCGGGGGGTGTGACAGTCGATCCCGGAGCGAAGTTTCCGCAGGTCAGCGCAGTCCTTCCCAGAGCTCGCGCTCCTGCGCCCCGAGGTCTTGAACAGCTGCGGAAGCCGCTCCGCCGCCGCCGAACACCATCGCCGTCCGCGTGTCCCGGTCGTAAGGCTCCCAGCCCGGATCCCCCGTCGAGGCGAACGCCACCCAGGCGCGGTGCATCGCGTCCGCGACGTCCTGCGGCGGGTGCTCGCCGAGCATCGGGGTGTACGACGGGTCATGCAGGCGGTCGAAAACGAAGCCCAGTTCTATGGCATGACAGGCGCCCAGCCGGCCGTCGAAGCGTGGCGAGCGCCAAGCGAACTCGTACAGATACGAGCCCGGGACGGACTCCGCGAGACGGATCGCCGGAATCCGGTAGAACCAGTCCGTCGCCATGGCGTCGAACAGCTCACCGGCCGTCGCTCCGGGCCTGGCCTCGCCGTAGACGGAGAGTGCCTTGTCGGGATCGAGGCCGTACGCCGAGGCGGTCGCGCGCAGCTTGGCCTCCGACAGCGCGTCCAGCCTCTCGGTGGGCACCAGAAAGAGGCGGTACTCCTCGCGGTTGCTGCCGACGAGCAGTTCGACGCCGCAGTCGGGTGCGGGCAGGGTCCGCTCGGTGAGCACCGGCTCGAACGGCATCATGTTGAGGGCCGCCTCACCCCACAGCGTGGGGTCCGGGCGGGCTCCGACCTCCGCCCGCAGCTCCGTCTGCGCGGGAAGGAGCCTGGAGTCGGGGACGGCGGCGAAAGCCTCGGCCGTGGGGGCGATCGACAGCTTCTCCGCCAGCCTGGCCGTGATCAGACGCGCGGAGTCCGGACGCAGGAAATGATGGGCTGCGCCGCTCTGCAGGATCGCCCGCCGGAACAGACCGCGTGACCGTTCCATTCCCAGCAGGACGCCGATGCTCATCGCACCGGCCGACTCGCCGAAGACGGTGACCTGTTCCGGGTCGCCTCCAAAGGAGGCGATGTTGTCCCGCACCCACTCCAGTGCCGCGATCTGGTCGAGCAGGCCCCGGTTGTCCGGTACGCCGTCCAGGTGGAGGAAACCGTCCACTCCGAGCCGGTAGTTGAGCGTCACGCACACCACGCCGTCCCGCGCGAACGTACTGCCGTCGTACCCGGAGGCCGAACCCGAGCCGTTCGTGAACGCCCCTCCGTGCACCCACACCATCACCGGAAGACGGGCCTCCGGGCCGGGCGAGGGGGTCCAGACGTTCAGATTGAGGCAGCTCTCCCCCGCCCGCGCGGGGATGGAGTCCTCCCGGATGAGCGCGTCCAGGGGCGGCGCGTAGGGGGCCTTGGGCGCCGTGGGGCCGTACGCGACCGCCGGCCGTACGCCCTCCCACGGCTCGGGCGAGACCGGCAGGCCGAAGCGTGGCGCGGTCGCGTACGGGATGCCCAGGAACGACGCCACCACGGGCGCCGCCTCGGACGGTGTACCGGACAGGGCCGGGGAAAGACGTCCTCCGACCCGGCCCTGCCGGGTCGTGCACACCGGTTCCATACGCGTCATGCTCCTTCGGCCAGCGTCTCCAGCAGCGCCGCGGCGAACTCCTCCCGCCGCTCGATGTGCACCGCGTGCCCGGCGTCGGGCACCGACACCTCTCGTACCCTGCCGCCGGCCTTCGCGTACAGATCCAGGACATGGCGGGTCTGGGCGATCATCGGCTGGGCCGGTGTGCCGTCCCACCCCGGTACGGCACCGATCGCGCCGAGGTGCGCCAGGTCGAACAGAGACGTGTCCGAGACAATCACATCGTCCTCGCCGCGTACCCAGAGAACCGGCGGCCTGGGCGTGACGGTGTGCAGGTCGTCGATACGGAAGTGAGTCGGGGCCAGGCAGTTGAGCACGCCGCGCGTGCCGGGCGCGATACCGGGCCAGGCCTCGGACGGGGTGCTGTCGCCGGGGTAGTGATCGTCGCCGGTACGGGTGGTGAGCATCGACTCGACGTACTCGTCCTCCCGGTCCGGGCGCAGCGGCGGCTTCACGTAGCAGGTGGCCAGCACCTGGCGGGGCGAGAGCGGGGACTCCTCGCTCCGGTCGCCCCGCGCCAGCCGCTGTACGAAGTCCGGGTTGGCGGCGCCACCGCCCGAGCCCGCGCCGTCGGGCGAGACCAGCGTGCCGTCGTGGTCGCGGGTGCCGCCGAAGCCGTACGGGGAGACCGGGTTGACCAGGGTGAGCGAGCAGACGGCGGACGGGCGGTCACGGAGGAACTGCAGGGCGATGCCGCCACCCAGGGACCAGCCCACCAGATGTGGGCGCTCCACACCCAGGGCGTCGAACAGCGCCGCCAGATCGTCGGAGTAGTCGCGCACGCCCCGGGTCGCGTCGACGGGCAGCGGGTCGGTGGAGCCGAAGCCGCGCAGATCGGGGGCGATGGGGCGGTACCGCTCCGGCAGATCGCGCATGGTGTCGTGCCAGAACACCGACGAGGACACATTGCCGTGGATGAGAACGACAGGCTCGGCGTGTTCACGGTCCACGCACTCGGCGACCTGGACGGTCAGCCGCTGGGTGGGGATACGCCGTGTGGTCAGCGAGGGGGTCGAGAGGGACATGGCTCACGGTAGACAGCACATCCCCCGGCCGCTTATATGTGCGCGCCATATAGGTAAGACCGGGGGTGTGGTTCGTCAGGAATGAGTGTCGGCGGCTTCGATGGGTTCAGGCATGGGGCTGGGTCGGCACCGGCGTCTGGGGCGACACGGCCTGCGGTGGGGCGGGATCGGGCGCGGCACGATCAGGTGCGGCGGGATCCGTCGGCAACCGGTCGGTCCGCGCCGCGGCCGCCGGGGCCGCTGCCGCCGGTGACACCGGCTCCCGTTCACGAGCGGCCTGACCGTCCGGTGCCGTGGGCACGGTCGGCGCTGCCTCCACGGCTCCGGACACGGCCTGCACGGCCTGGACCGCTTCGGCCGGGGTGGCGCGCTCCAGGAAGCGGAGGAGCTCGACCGGGAACGGCAGGACCAGGGTGGAGTTCTTCTCCGCCGCCACGGCCACGACGGTCTGCAGCAGCCGCAGCTGGAGCGCGGCCGGCTGCCCGGACATCTGCTTGGCCGCTTCCGAGAGCTTCTTCGATGCCTGGAGCTCCGCGTCCGCGTTGATGACCCGCGCGCGCCGCTCCCTGTCCGCTTCCGCCTGCCGTGCCATCGACCGCTTCATCGTCTCCGGCAGCGACACGTCCTTGATCTCCACCCGGTCGATCTGCACTCCCCAGCCGATCGCCGGACTGTCGATCATCAGCTCCAGGCCCTGATTCAGCTTCTCCCGGTTCGACAGCAGATCATCCAGGTCGCTCTTGCCGATGATCGACCGCAGCGATGTCTGCGCCATCTGCGCCACCGCGAACCGGTAGTCCTCGACCCGCACCAGCGCGTCGGCCGGATCGACGACCTTGAAGTAGATCACCGCGTCCACCCGCACGGTGACGTTGTCCCGCGTAATGCCGTCCTGTGCGGGCACCGGCATCGTCACGATCTGCATATTGACCTTACGCAGATGATCGACAAACGGGACGATCACCGTGAAACCGGGCCCTCGAATACCTTCGCGCAGTCGGCCGAGGCGGAACACCACGCCTCGCTCGTACTGCTTCACGACCCTCGCAGCCGACATCGCGTAGAGCGCACAGGCGCATACCGCCGCTATGACCGCTACGACCAGTCCTTCAACCATGATGGCCCTCTTCCGCCGGACCTGTGTGTTAATACCACGGTATGCCTTATATGACCTGTCGGTCGAGGCACTGAAGCAGGAAATTACCGGCGCGTAGCCCGGCCGGCCGCACCTGTGGTGCCGCCTCCTCGGGGATCCGGCAGTGTGACCAGCACCAGGCTTCCCGGAACCCGCACAGACCAGGAATCCCCGCAGACCCGGAACCCGCAGAGACGAGGACCGCGCATGACCGTGACCGATCACCGGCGCCTCTCCATCGCCGCCGGGGCAGCGCTCCTGACCTTCGCCGTCGCGGGCTGCTCCGGCCTCGGCCGGACCGCGGTGGGCACCGTCGTCTACGAGACCGAGCAGAAGCGCAGCGTCCAGGTGACCAACCCCCTGGTCACGGGCTGCCATCGGCTTGCTCCCCCCGGGGCCGTCGAGCTCACGAACCGCACCTTGGTCGACTTCGTGATGTACGCGACGCCCGACTGCACCGGCGACGAGAGCGGGTATATCGCCACCACACTGTCCGATGGGATCAGCCCTGGCATGGGGCCGTGGCACAGCTACGCGATCGTGCACTGACCGATAGGGGGGCGCGGAAGCTACACCCGCCCGCGGACGAGGGCGACCAGCTCCGCGGTGTGATTCCGCCGGACCCAGGCGATGGCGGCCAGCGGCACGATCAGCACCACGGGCGTCAGCGCGTTCTGCCCGTCGAAGGCGGTCAGCTGGGTGACGAACGCGCCGATCATCAGGCCGATCAGTGCCAGCGCGGACAGCCCGGACAGGACGGGAATCAGCAACGCGATGGCACCGGCCAGCTCCAGCGCCCCGACGGCGTACATGAACCAGTGGCCGAAACCGATCGTGTCGAAGGACTCCGTGGCGGACGAGTGGGCGACGAGCTTCGGCGCGGCACTCGCGACCCCGAAGAACAGCGCCAGCACGATCTGGAGCACGCGGACCGTGAGGTGCGCCCGGCGCGAGGGGGTGTACGGCACGAGGGCTGTAGCGGTGGCGGAGGTCGATGCGTCGGACATGGCGGGGTCTCCTCGGTTGAGCGTTCGATGGCGCTTTCACCGAGATAGACGGGACACCCGCCCGGAACTCATCGCCGGCCGGCCCGCGATTTCGATACGGCGAGCGATGAGTTCCGGGTGGCTCGATCCCCGCTACCCAATCCGGATCAAAGGGGACACCTATGGGTAGAAAGCCGATGGGAGGTATGTGAATCATGCGCACCGGAAGCGAGCCTGTTACCGCGCGGAGTCCGCTGCGCATGCGGTTGTGGCTGAGCGTGTGGGGCCTGATCTGGACCGCCGCCGGCACGACAGCGTTCGCGATCAACGGGCGGATGGGGTGGGCGCTCGCCTGTGGGGTGCTCCTGCTGATCGTCATGACAGATCTGGTCATGATCCTGCGCCATATCCATCAGGGACCGCACTACCAGCCGGGCCGGGACGTCCCGCCGTACGAGCCGGACCACGGTGCGGATCAGAGCTTCGACCGGCACCGGACACCGAACCGGGGCCAGGGCCCGGATCGCGGCTCGCACGGCCGATGACGAGTCCGGCCGACCCGGCGGCGTCGGCCGCACCGGGCCCGTAGGCACGCCGCCAGTCGCCGTCAGTAGCCGTCAGTCGTCCTCGGCTCGCGTGTCGGACTCGAACCGCGCGGCCTTCAGATACTCCGGCTTGGGGTCCAGGGCCGCCGCCAGACGGAAATGCCGCTTCGCCTGCTCGGGCCGGCCGGATCGCTCGAAGGTACGCGCCAGGGCGAAATGCGCGAAGGCGTTGTCCGGCTCACGCTCCAGGACCAGTTCGAATTCCAGCTCGGCGGGGCGCAGTTGGGCCGCCGCGAAGAACGCGCGGGCGCGCAGCAGCCGGGCCGCGGTGTTCTCCGGGTGGGACGCAATCACCGAGTCGAGGAGCTTCACGGCTCCGCGCGGATCCCGCGCGGCCAGCAACTGCTCCGCCGCGCGATAGTCGATGACGTGGGTCTCCGGGCTCTCGGGCACGCTCGCATCCTTCCCTGACTGCGCGTTTTCAACGCCGCGCGCGGCGATGCTATTCCGCGTGGCCTCCGCCCACGAGCGGAAGGCAAGCGGAAGGCAAGCGGAAGAGGGTCAGAACGCGGTGAACGCGAAGGCCGCCCCGGCGAGGATCACTGCCAGCCCCAGCAGCACGAAGCCCAGATCGACACGGGTGCGCGGATAGCCGGGGAGCACCACCTCCCGCGGATCTTCGGGGTCGTACGAGAGCAGCACGGAAGTGCCCGCTTCGAGCAGGACCGGTGAGATGACCTCAAGGACATGGCCGTCGGCCGTCTCGTACTGGAGCGACTGGCGTTCGGAGCCGGGCGGTCCGCGCTTCACGAGCGCCATGGCGGACTCTCCGGCCGAGAGGATACGGCGGGTCCTGCGGATACCCACGGCACCCGCGAGGAGCGCGATCAGCCCTCCGAGTGCTGCGAAGGCCGCGAAAACAATCATTTTCCCGAGCGTAGCCCGAGAGCGGTGCGCGGAGACCGACCCGGCCCACGGATTGACGCAGCTCTGACGCGGACCTGACGACGACCTGCCGCAGCGCTGACGCGGACCTGCCGACGACCTGCCGCGGGCCCCTGCCGCGGGCCCCTCGGCGGCCCCGGAGGTCAGCGCCCGGCCGCCGCGCGCTCGCTCAGCTCCTGCCAGACCGCGCGCACCTGCGGTTCGAGCCGCTCCAGCGGTCCGTCGTTGTCGATGACCACATCGGCGGCGGCGCGACGCTCCTCCCTAGTGGCCTGCGCGGCCATCCGCTCGCGCGCCTCCGGCTCCGCCATCCCCCGCTGTCGCACGAGCCGGTCCACCTGGGTCTCGGGCGAGGCGTCCACGACGACCACCAGGTCGTACAGGTCGGTCATGCCGTTCTCGACGAGCAGGGGCACATCGTGCACCACGATCGAGTCGGGTCCTGCCGCCGCTTCCAACTCGGCCGAGCGGGCGCGCACCAGCGGATGCACGATCGCGTTCAGAGCCCGCAGCCGCTCCCCGTCACCGAAGACGATGCCGCCGAGCTTCGGGCGGTCCAGCGCGCCGTCCGAGGTCAGCACCTCCGCACCGAACTCGGCGACCACGGCCGCCAGTCCCGGCGTGTCCGGCTCGACCACCTCGCGTGCGATCCGGTCGGAGTCGATCAGTACCGCGCCGTACGTGGTCAGCAGACGGGAGACCTCGCTCTTCCCCGCGCCGATTCCGCCCGTAAGTCCCAACCTCAGCATGCGCTCAGCCTAAGGGCTGTCCGCTCCACACAAAGAGCCGCACGGTTCCGGTCGGATACCGTGCGGCCCGGAGGAGGACAGCCGGAGGAACGCGCCGACGGCTTACGCGCCCCCGTCGCCCTCCCGTTCCGCGAGGAACTTCTCGAACTCACGGCCGATCTCGTCGGCCGAGGGCAGCTCCGTCGGTTCGGCGACCAGATTGCCGCGGGTCTCGGCGCCCGCGACGGCGTCGTACTGATGCTCAAGCCCCTGCACCATCGTGACGAGTTCCTCGTCGCCCTCGCCCAACTGCCGCTCGATCTCGGTCTGGGTGCGCTGGGCCTCCGTACGCAGGGAGTGCGCGACGCTCGGCAGGACCAGGCCGGTCGCGGCCGTGATCGCCTCCAGCGCGGTCAGCGCCGCGTCCGGGTACGAGGACCGGGCGACATAGTGCGGGACGTGCGCGGCCACACCGAGGACGTCATGGTCCGATTCCATCAGCCGGTACTCGACGAGTGACTCGGCGCTGCCGGGGACCTGCGCCTCGTCGAACGGGCTGCGATGGCCCGGCATGAGGTCCGTGCGGTTGCCGTGCGGGGTGATGCCGACAGGGCGGGTGTGCGGAACGCCCATCGGGATTCCGTGGAAGTTGACCGAAAGACGCACACCGAGCCGGTCCACGATCTGGCGTACGGCCGCCGCGAAGCGCTCCCACTCGACATCCGGCTCGGGTCCTGACAGGAGCAGGAACGGCGCACCCGTGGCGTCCTGCACCAGGCGTACGTCGAGGGTCGGCGTCTCGTAATCCGTCCAGCGGTCGCGCCGGAAGGTCAGCAGCGGGCGCCGTGCGCGGTAGTCGACCAGCCTGTCGTGGTCGAAACGGGCCACTACCTGGTGGGGCAGCGACTCCAGCAGGTTCTCGACGATCTGGTCGCCGGTCTCACCCGCGTCGATATAGCCGTCGAAGTGGTAGAGCATGACCAGGCCCGCCGACTCCTGTGCCAGTGCCATGTCGACGACGGCGAGGCCCTTGGGCTCCCATGCGTACAAACCCTGCGGATCAAGCACGATTACCGCTCCTCCTCGTGTTCCTAGGAAAGAACGCCTCACGAGGCGAGTGCATTCCCCACGCCCCCCGTACGAAACCCGGGCCCCCGCTCGGCGTTGGTCCAGACCTTGACATGCCCAGAGCACATCTCTACCGTCACGGGGCAGTACCGGCGTTCAGAAACACGGTCATCGTTCATATATAAGAACGATGATCAGAACACGAGATCGACTCGGCACGACTCGACTCCGACGGGAAGGCACCCCCCATGCGCACCCGAACACTGCTTCCTGCCCTGCTGGCCCCGCTCCTCGCCACCGGTGGCCTGTCCCTGCTCGCCCCCTCGGCCGGCGCCGCCCCCGCGGGCGCCGCCGCGGTCATCCAGGTGACGACCGCCGCCCAGCTCAAGACGGCCCTCACCGACGCACGCCCCGGCGATACGATCCGGCTCGCCGACGGCACGTACAAGGGGAACTTCAAGGCGACCACCCCCGGCACCGCCGGCTCCCGTATCACTCTGACCGGCTCGTCCGCCGCGATCCTGACCACCGGCGGCGGGGGCTACGGCCTCCATCTCAACGGGGCCGCCTACTGGACCGTCCAGGGCGTCACCGTCACCGACGCCCAGAAGGGCATCGTGACGGACGCCGCCAACGGTGTCGTCATCGACTCCGTGACCGTGCACAACCTGGACATGGAGGGCGTGCACTTCCGCGCGTCGAGCAGCGACGGGATCCTCAGGAACTCGCGGATCTACGACACCGGCAACGACGGCCGGGGCATGGGTGAGGGCGTGTACGTCGGCAGCGCCAACACCCTCTCCGACCGCAGCGACAACGCGCAGATCCTCAACAACACGATCGGCCCGGACGTCGGCGGCGAGAACATCGACATCAAGGAAGGCACCACCGGCGCGCGGATCATCGGCAACACCTTCGACGGCAACGGTCTGACCGGTGCCAACTATGACGACTCCTGGGTCGACGTGAAGGGCAACAACGTGCTCGTCGAGGGCAACACCGGCCGGAACACCACGAACAACGGCTACGAGACCCACACCCAGCAGAGCGGCTGGGGCTGCGGCACGGTCTTCCGCTCCAACAAGTCGGACCTGAAGGGTTCGACGGGCGCCAACCAGCTCGCCATCAATGTCACCAACAACAGCACGAGCTGCCGCACGACGGTCTACAGCAGCAACACCGTGACCGGCGGCAAGGGCCTGACGAACATCCCCGTCACCTCCTGAGCCACCGTCACCTCCTGAGTCACCGTCACCTCCTGCGGCGCGCCGTCACCCCCTGAGACACCGCGCGGCACGGGGACAGCCGGCAGCATGCGTAAGGCCCGCTCCCCCTGAGGGGAACGGGCCTTACGTTCAGCTGTACTACCAGCTACCTACGAGGTCGGAGCGTCAGCTCTGACCACCGGCCAGCTTCTCGCGAAGGGCGGCCAGGGCCTCGTCCGACGCCAGGGCGCCGGAGTTGTCCGCGGACTCCGAGGAGTACGAGCCACCGGAGGCGGCCGGTGCACTGCCACCACCGGCGGGCGCGGCAGCACCCTCGGCGGCAGCGGCCTCGTCGGCCTCGCGGGACTTGATGACCTGGGCCTGGTGCTGCTCGAAGCGCGTCTGCGCCTCGGCGTACTGGCCCTCCCACGCCTCGCGCTGGGTCTCGAAGCCCTCGAGCCAGTCGTTGGTCTCGGGGTCGAAGCCCTCGGGGTAGATGTAGTTGCCCTGGTCGTCGTAGGACGCGGCCATGCCGTAGAGCGTCGGGTCGAACTCGACCGAGGCCGGGTCGCTGCCGAAGGACTCGTTGGCCTGCTTCAGCGAGAGGCTGATGCGGCGGCGCTCCAGGTCGATGTCGATGACCTTGACGAAGATCTCGTCGTTGACCTGGACGACCTGCTCCGGGATCTCCACGTGGCGCTCGGCCAGCTCGGAGATGTGGACCAGACCCTCGATGCCCTCGTCGACGCGGACGAACGCACCGAACGGAACGAGCTTGGTGACCTTACCCGGGACGACCTGACCGATCTGGTGCGTACGGGCGAACTGCTGCCACGGGTCTTCCTGCGTCGCCTTGAGCGACAGGGAGACGCGCTCGCGGTCCATGTCCACGTCGAGAACCTCGACGGTGACTTCCTGACCGACCTCGACAACCTCGGAGGGGTGGTCGATGTGCTTCCAGGACAGCTCGGACACGTGCACGAGACCGTCGACGCCGCCGAGGTCCACGAACGCACCGAAGTTGACGATCGAGGAAACGACGCCGGAGCGGACCTGGCCCTTCTGCAGGGTCGTGAGGAAGGTCTGACGAACCTCGCTCTGAGTCTGCTCCAGCCAGGCACGGCGGGACAGGACCACGTTGTTGCGGTTCTTGTCCAGCTCGATGATCTTGGCCTCGAGCTCCTTGCCCACGTAGGGCTGGAGGTCGCGGACGCGGCGCATCTCGACGAGGGAAGCCGGCAGGAAGCCACGGAGGCCGATGTCGAGGATGAGACCACCCTTGACCACCTCGATGACGGTGCCGGTGACGATGCCGTCCTCTTCCTTGATCTTCTCGATCGTGCCCCAGGCGCGCTCGTACTGAGCACGCTTCTTGGACAGGATGAGACGACCTTCCTTGTCCTCCTTCTGGAGAACCAGGGCCTCGATCTCGTCGCCGACCTTGACGACCTCATTGGGGTCGACGTCGTGCTTGATCGAAAGCTCGCGGGAAGGGATGACGCCTTCGGTCTTGTAACCGATGTCGAGCAGGACCTCGTCCCGGTCGACCTTCACGATGACGCCGTCGACGATGTCGCCGTCGTTGAAGTACTTGATCGTCTCGTCGATCGCGGCGAGGAAGGCTTCCTCGTTACCGATGTCGTTGACCGCAACCTGCGGGGTGGTGGCGGTGGTCTCGGTGCTGCTCGTCATGTGGGAAAGGGCTCCGGTGCGGACAGTGAGTCGTAGGTACTGCTACGCCGGGAGCCCGTATCGCCATCTGTCGGAGGCCGGACAGCCAAGGAAGCGCCGCCCCCGTACAACAGGGAAAGCGCCTCGACAACCGAGGGACTACAACAGATGCGAGCGCGGCTGCTACGTCTGAGGCGCGCAAGCCCGCAGCGCAACCTTTAGCATACGGGGGCAGCCGGGCACGGTCAATGCGCGAAGGCGCACACCCGGGGCGGAACGTCTCAAACCCGGCACATTCAGCGTTTGATGAGGCCACCCGGCCCCGCTTCCACTCCTCCGCACACTACGACGACGGACACGATGATCCAAGAGCCTGAGACCGAAGCCGTCCACGACCCCGAAGCCACCCGCCGCGACAGCGGTGACACGGAGAGCAGCCGGGCCAACCGCGGCTGGTGGGACCGGAACGCGGACGAGTACCAGATCGAACACGGCACCTTCCTCGGCGACGACCGTTTCGTCTGGAGCCCGGAGGGGCTCGACGAGGTGGAGGCCGGCCTGCTGGGACCGCCGGAGTCACTGCGCGGTCTCGACGTCCTGGAGATCGGGGCGGGCGCCGCGCAGTGTTCGCGCTGGCTGGCGGCGCAGGGCGCGCGCCCGGTGGCGCTGGATCTCTCGCACCGCCAGCTCCAGCACGCCCTGCGGATCGGCGAGGGCCGCTCCCTGGCCTTCCCGCTGGTGGAGGCGGACGCGGGCGCGCTGCCGTTCCGGGACGGCTCTTTCGACCTGGCGTGTTCCGCCTACGGCGCGATCCCCTTCGTCGCCGACCCGGTGAAGGTGTTCCGGGAGATACGCCGGGTGCTGCGGCCCGGCGGGCGCTGGGTCTTCTCCGTCACGCATCCGGTCCGCTGGGCGTTCCCCGACGAGCCGGGGCCCGAGGGCCTGTCGGTCGCGTCCTCCTACTTCGACCGCACTCCCTATGTGGAGCAGGACGAACAGGGGCGCGCCGTCTATGTGGAGCACCACAGGACGGTCGGCGACCGGGTGCGGGACGTGGTGGCCGGCGGATTCCGGCTGGTCGACCTGGTCGAACCGGAGTGGCCGGCCTGGAACACACAGGAGTGGGGCGGCTGGTCCCCGCTGCGCGGCGGTCTGATCCCGGGGACGGCGATCTTCGTCTGCGTACGAGACTGAGCGGGTGATCCGCGACGACATCCTCGGCAGCCTCCCCGTACACACCGCCCTCCCCGCGCTGGAACGGGCCCTCGACGGGCACGGCTGCGCGGTGCTGTGCGCACCACCGGGGACGGGCAAGACGACGCTCGTGCCGCTGGTGCTGGCCGGTCTGCTCGGCGACGGTCCGGTGCGGCGGGTGGTGGTCGCCGAGCCGCGACGGATCGCGGCGCGTGCGGCGGCCCGCCGAATGGCCTGGCTGCTCGGTGAGCGCGTAGGGGAGCGTGTCGGCTTCACCGTGCGCGGGGAGCGCGTGGTGGGGCGCGGCACGGTGGTGGAGGTGGTGACCACCGGCGTGCTGCTGCAGCGGCTCCAGCGCGACCAGGAGCTGGCCGGTGTCGATGTGGTGATCCTCGACGAGTGCCATGAACGGCATCTGGACGCGGACACGGTGGCGGCGTTCCTGCTGGACGTACGGGCCGCGCTGCGGCCGGAGCTGCGGCTGGTGGCGGCGTCGGCGACGACGGACGCGGCCGGCTGGGCACGGCTGCTGGGGGACGCTCCGGTGGTGGAGGCGCGGGGCGTCTCGTATCCGGTGGAGACCATCTGGGCGCCGCCCGTGAAGCCGGTACGGCCGCCCCATGGCATGCGGGTCGATCCGGCGCTGCTGACGCATGTGGCGTCGGTGGTGCGGCGGGCGCTGGCCGAGCGGGACGGCGACGTCCTCTGTTTCCTGCCGGGAGTGGGGGAAATCGGCAGGGTGGCGGGGCAGTTGGCGGAGGCCGGCGCCGAGGTGCTTCAGGTGCACGGGCGGGCGCCGGCCGCCGTGCAGGACGCGGTGCTGGCCGGCTCCTCGGGCCGCCGCAGGGTCGTACTGGCCACGGCGGTCGCCGAGTCGAGCCTGACGGTGCCCGGCGTGCGGATCGTCGTGGACGCGGGGCTCGCGCGCGAGCCCCGCACCGACCACGCGCGGGGGCTGAGCGCGCTCACGACCGTACGGGTGTCGCAGGCGGGCGCCCGGCAGCGGGCCGGGCGGGCCGGGCGCGAGGCCCCCGGCGCCGTCTACCGCTGCTGGGCGGAGGCCGAGGACAGCCGGCTGGCCCGCTTCCCCTCCCCCGAGATCAAGATCGCGGATCTGGCGGCCTTCGCGCTCCAGGCGGCGTGCTGGGGCGATCCGGACGCGAGCGGTCTCGCGCTGCTGGACCCGCCGCCGGCCGGGGCGATGGCGGCCGCGCGCACCGTACTGACCGCGATCGGCGCGGTGGAGGCGGCGGCGGACGGCGCGGCTGGTCCCGACGGTCCGGGGCGGGTGACCGACCGGGGCGTACGGATGGCCCGGCTCGGCCTGCACCCCCGGCTGGCGCGGGCGCTCCTCGACGGCGCCGGGCAGGTCGGGACGCGGCGCGCGGCGGAGGTGGTGGCACTGCTGAGCGAGGAACCGCCGAGGTCGTACGGGGACGATCTGGCGGCGGCCTGGCGTACGGCCCGCCAGGGCGGCGACGCCTATGCCGCCCGCTGGCGCCAGGAGGCGCGGCGGCTGGCCTCGGCGGCGGGCAAGGACACGGCGGGCCGTGAGCCGGGTGCCACAGATGACGCGGTCGCCGGGCTGGTCGCGGCGCTCGCCTTTCCGGAGCGCGTGGCGCGGGCGCGGGGCGAGGGGACGTATCTCATGGTGTCGGGCACCGGGGGTGAGCTGGGCGACGGGTCGCGGCTGCGCGGCTCGCCCTGGCTGGCGGTGGCGGTCGCGGACCGGCCGGCCACGGCGGCGGCCGCGCGGATCCGGCTCGCCGCGGTCATCGACGAGGACACGGCACGGACCGCCGCCGGACAGCTGCGGACGGCGGGCGAGGAGGTGCGCTGGGAGGACGGCGATGTCGTCGCCCGGACGGCGGAACGGCTGGGCGCGGTCGAGCTGTCCGTGCGCGCACTGAAGTCGCCGGCCCCGGGATTGGTGCGCACGGCGCTGCTGGACGGCCTGCGGCGCGAGGGGCTCGGGCTGCTGCGCTGGAACCGGGACACGCAGGGGCTGCGCGAGCGGCTCGCCTTTCTGCACCGGGAGGTGGGCGGCGGCTGGCCGGACGTCTCGGACGCCGCGCTGCTGGAGCGCGCGGACGAATGGCTGGAGCCGGAACTGTCCAAGGCCCGGCGCCGGTCGGACCTCAGGCGGCTCGACGCGGGCCAGGCGCTGCGGCGGCTGCTGCCCTGGGCGACGGGCGAGGCGGCGCGGCTGGACGAGCTGGCGCCGGAGCGTATCGAGGTGCCGAGCGGGTCACGGGTACGAGTGGAGTACGGCGGCGCGCAGCCCGTACTGGCGGTGAAGCTCCAGGAGTTGTTCGGGCTGCGGGAGACGCCGAGGGTCGCGGGGGTGCCGGTGCTGGTGCATCTGCTCTCCCCGGCCGGACGGCCCGCGGCGGTGACGGCGGACCTGGCGTCCTTCTGGCGGGACGGATACCGCGCCGTACGGGCGGAGCTGCGCGGCCGCTACCCCCGCCACCCCTGGCCCGAGGACCCGTCGACGGCGGCGGCCACGCGGCGCACGAACACCCGGCGGTGAGCACGGACGCGCCGAGCCGCGCCGGGCACGAGGCCGCGATGGCACGAGCCGCTCCGCGTGCGCACATGCCACCGCCCCTCCGTCCGGCCGGACGGAGGGGCGGTGGCGTGATGCGTGGCGCTCGGGTCAGGCGACCTTCAGTTCGATGGTCAGCGTCGCGCCGCCCTCGGTTTCGAGGCGGAGCAGGAACGTGCCCGTCGTGTCGTCCGCGAAGATCTTCGGCAGCTGGAGGAGGCCGTTGGCGTCCGTCTTCAGATCCTTCAGCTCCCGGAGCGGGGCGCCGTTCGCGTCCTTGAAGTACGGCCCCTTGCCGGGCGCCGTGGCATCGTCCGCAGAGGTGATCATGGCGGCGGTCACCGCCACACCCGACGCGGCGGCGCCCTTGAAGGTCGCCTTGAGCTCGACCGGGGCGGCGAACTCCGCGCCGGGCGCGGCCGTCAGCTCCTGGTCGGTGGTCCTGGCGAGCCCGTCCGCCTGGCGGGCCGTGACGGTCGCGGTGTGGTCGACGCCGGCGACATCCCGGACGGCGACGGTGGCCCGGATCGTGAACTCACCGGTCTGCTCGCCCGCCTGGACGGGCGGGGCGGTCGCCGCGCCGTCCGCGCCGGTGGCGACGGTCACCCTGGTCGCGCCTCCGGCGAACCGGGCGTCCGTCTCGCCGACGATCTCGAACCGCACCGGCTCCTTGGCGACCGGCCTGCCCGCCGCGTCCTCGGCCCGTACCGCGGCGCGCTCGGTGAACAGGCTGCCGGCCACGGCGGTCAGCGTGCCCGTGCCGGTCTTCTCGATCCGCTTGACGATGGGCTTCGGGGCGGGGGTGCCCGGCCCGTCGCTGTCGCCCGGGGCGGGGGTGGTCGGCCCTCCGCCGCCCGGCGTGGACGGGCCCGGGCTGCCGGAGCCGCCGGGCGCGGGGGTCGAGGGACCGGGGCTCGGCGAGCCGCCCGGCTTCGACGGGCTGGGGCTCGGCGACGGCGAGGGGCCCGGGTCGGCGGGGCCGGGGTCGGCCGGCAGCACGCCGGTGCCGTCCGGGACCTCGTGCGTGCCGTTCTTGTAGTACTGGAACCAGGTCAGGACCGTGTTCAGGTACTCCTGCGAGTGGTTGTAGCCCAGGATCGACTTGTGGAGGTCGCTCTCGACCGAGAGGTCGCGGTCCCCGGCGCAGAGATAGCGGCCGGCCGCCAGCGCCGCGTCATAGATGTTGTTGGGGTCCTTGCGTCCGTCGCCGTTGGCGTCCTGGCCCCAGGTGGCCCAGGTGGACGGGATGAACTGCATCGGGCCGACGGCACGGTCGTGTGTCACGTCGCCGTCGTACTCACCGTTGTCGGTGTCGGAGATATTGGCGAAGCCGACGCCGTTGAGGACGGGGCCGAGGATCGGCGCGAGCGTGGTGCCCGCGGCGTCCACCCGGCCGCCGCGCGCCTGACCCGACTCGACCTTGCCGATCGCGGCGAGCAGCTGCCACGGCAGATTGCAGCCGGGCTTGGTCTCCGCGAGGGACTGCTCCGCCTGCTTGTACGCGGCCAGGACGGAGGCGGGTATGCCCGCTTCCGCCGCACCCGCGGCCGGCAGATCGATCGACGCGCCGGGCTTGTCGGGCGTGGTCAGCGGCGGAAGCTCCGTGTAGTACGGGGAGTTGCCGGTGACCGCCGTGTCGCCGGAGGGCGAGGTCGCGTCGGCCGCCCGGGCCGCCCCCGCGTCGGTGGGGATGGCGCCGGGTGCCTGCGAGGCGGAGAGGGCCGCGATGGCGGCGGCGGCCACCGCGGTGGTGGTGGCTCCTCTGCGCAGTCGGCGGCCGAATAGCGCTGCCATACGTCTGGTCCCTCCCCATGGACGGCTGTTCGCGCTCCCGGCGCGAGAACTCAGGCGACCCTACGTCAACTCCTGGCTCCGGCACACCGGTAGGTGACCGGTTTTCACCAGTTCGCCACCTCCAGGTCGCCCGGAGCCCCGAAGTCCCCTCGAACCGCCCGGCGCGGGTCAGTGGGCCGCCGACTCCCAGTCCGTGCCCACGCCCACCGAGACATCCAGCGGCGCGCGCAGTTCGACCGCGGCCGGCATCTCGCGGCGGAGCAGCTCCTCCACCCGCTCGCGCTCGCCCGGGGCGATCTCCAGGACGATTTCGTCATGGACCTGGAGGAGCATCCGGGAGCTCAGACCGGCCTCGGTCATCGCCCGGTCCACCTGGAGCATGGCCACCTTCACGATGTCCGCGGCGGTGCCCTGGATGGGGGCGTTGAGCGCCATCCGCTCGGCCATCTCGCGGCGCTGGCGGTTGTCACTGTTGAGGTCGGGCAGATAGCGGCGGCGGCCGAGCATCGTCTCCGTGTAGCCCGTCGCCCTGGCCTCCACGACCGCTCGCTGCAGATAGTCCCGTACACCGCCGAAGCGCTCGAAGAACGTGTCCATCAGCCCGCGCGCCTCGGCCGCCTCGATGTTCAGCTGCTGGGAGAGGCCGAACGCCGAGAGCCCGTAGGCCAGTCCGTAGGACATCGCCTTGATCTTGCGGCGCATCTCGGGGTCGACCGCGGTCTTGTCCACGCCGAACACCTGGGAGGCGACGGTGGTGTGCAGGTCCTCGCCGGAGGTGAACGCCTCGATCAGGCCCGCGTCCTCGGAGAGATGGGCCATCACCCGCAGCTCGATCTGGCTGTAGTCGGCCGTCATCAGCGACTCGTAGCCCTCGCCGACGACGAAGCCGCGGCGGATCGCCCGGCCCTCGTCGGTGCGGACCGGGATGTTCTGCAGATTGGGGTCGGTGGAGGACAGCCGGCCGGTCGCCGCCACCGTCTGGTTGAAGGTGGTGTGGATCCGGCCGTCCGTCGCGATCGTCTTGATCAGGCCCTCGACCGTGACCCGCAGCTTCGCCTGCTCGCGGTGGCGCAGCATGATGACCGGCAGTTCGTGCTCGGTCTGGGCGGCGAGCCAGGCCAGCGCGTCCGCGTCGGTGGTGTAACCGGTCTTCGTCTTCTTGGTCTTGGGCAGGCCCAGCTCACCGAAGAGGACTTCCTGGAGCTGCTTGGGAGAGCCGAGGTTGAACTCGTGGCCGACCGCGGCGTGCGCCTCCTTCACCGCCTGCTGCACGGCGCCCGCGAACTGCTGCTCCATGGCCTCCAGATGGGCCCGGTCGGCGGCGATGCCGTGCCGCTCCATCCGGGCCAGCAGCGCGGACGTCGGCAGCTCCACATCATGGAGCAGCCCGGTGGCGCCGACCTCTCCCAGCCGCGCGGTGAACGCGTCGCCCAGGTCGAGGACGGCGCGGGCCTGGGTCATCAGCGCCTCGGCCTCGGCCTGCTCGTCCGTACCGAAGGCAAGCTGTCCGTCGGCGGAGGCCGCGGGGGCCAGCTCGCGGCCCAGATATTCGATGGCCAGCGCGTCCAGCGCGAAGGAGCGGCGGCCCGGCTTGACCAGATAGGCGGCCAGGGCGGTGTCCATGGTGACCCCGCCGACCCGCCAGCCGTGCTCGGGGGCGACCCGCATCGCGCCCTTCGCGTTATGCATCACCTTGGGGCGGTCCGCGGCGCCGAGCCAGGCCGCGAAGGCCTGCTCGTCGGCCTCGTCCAGCTGGGTGGAGTCGAACCAGGCCGCGGCGCCGCCGGCCGCGGCGAGCGCGACCTCGCTGACGCTTCCCACGCCCAGCGCCCAGGTGTCGACCGTGGCGACACCGAGCGGCTGCGCGCCGTGCTCCGCCAGCCAGGGCGCGAGCTCGCCGGAGCCCAGCACCGAGCCGTCCAGCTCCACTCCGGCGGCGGGCGCCGGGGCCTCGTCCTCGACCGCGCCGGGGTCCACGGCGAGCAGCCGCTCGCGCAGGCTGGGGTTGCGGATCTCCAGCACGTCGAGCACGCCCTTGACGGCCGCCCGGTCGTACGGGGCGCGCTCAAGGTCCTGCGGGGTCTTGGGCAGCTCGACGTCCCGCACCATTTCCGTGAGCCGGCGGTTGAGCCGCACCGACTCCAGGTGGTCGCGGAAGTTCTGCCCGGCCTTGCCCTTGACCTCGTCGGCGCGCGCGACCAGCTCGTCGAAGGAACCGAACTGGTTGATCCACTTCGCGGCGGTCTTCTCGCCGACGCCCGGGATGCCGGGGAGGTTGTCGGACGGGTCGCCGCGCAGGGCCGCGAAGTCCGGGTACTGCTGGGGCGAGAGTCCGTACTTCTCCTGGACCTTCTCCGGGGTGAAGCGCGTCAGCTCGGAGACGCCCTTGGTGGGGTACAGCACCGTCGTGTGCTCGCTGATGAGCTGGAAGGAGTCCCGGTCACCGGTGACGATCAGCACCTCGAAGCCCGCCGCCTCGGCCTGCGTGGCGAGGGTCGCGATGACGTCGTCCGCCTCGAAGCCGTCGATCGCGAACCGGTCCGCGCGCATGGCGTCCAGCAGCTCGCCGATCAGCTCGACCTGGCCCTTGAACTCGTCGGGCGTCTTCGAGCGGTTCGCCTTGTACTCCGGGAATTCCTCGGAGCGCCACGTCTTGCGGGACACGTCGAAGGCGACGGCGAAATGCGTGGGCGACTCGTCGCGCAGCGTGTTCGCCAGCATCGACGCGAAGCCGTAGATCGCGTTGGTCGGCTGACCGGTCGCGGTGGTGAAATTCTCCGCGGGCAGCGCGAAGAACGCCCTGTACGCCAGGGAGTGCCCGTCCATGAGGAGCAGGCGAGGACGGTTGTCTGCGGTGTTCTTCGATGCTGTCTCAGCCACGGACCCGATCCTGCCACGCCCCACTGACAATCCCGACCGGCCGGACCTCGGCCACCCGCTGTCGGTGGCCCGTGGCAGGATCGGAGAGATACGCGACAGACACAGGTCGTAGCCGGGAAACGCAGGTCCGAGGGAGAGCGCGATGGCCAGCAAGCCGCCCGCAGGTGATCCGGTCCAGGACGCGCCGCAGGTCACCGCGCCCAAGCGGGCGGCCGCGGGGCTCCCCGCCGTCGCGCACACGCTCCGTGTCGCCCAGCAGCAGATGGGCGTGCGGCGCACCGCGCAGACCCTGCTCAAGGTCAACCAGAAGGACGGCTTCGACTGCCCCGGCTGCGCCTGGCCCGAGGGCGATCACCGGCACACGGCGGAGTTCTGTGAGAACGGCGCGAAGGCCGTCGCGGAAGAGGCCACGCTGCGCCGGGTCACCCCCGATTTCTTCGCCGCCCATCCCGTGTCGGATCTCGCCACCCGCAGCGGCTACTGGCTGGGCCAGCAGGGCCGTATCACCCAGCCGATGCTGCTGGAGCGGGGAGCCGCAGCCGGAGGCAGCGACCACTACGAGCCGGTGACCTGGGAGCGGGCCTTCGCGATCATCGCGGAGGAGCTGACCGCGCTCGGCTCCCCCGACGAGGCCCTCTTCTACACCTCGGGCCGTACCAGCAACGAAGCGGCGTTCCTGCTGCAGCTCTTCGCGCGCGAGTTCGGCACGAACAATCTGCCCGACTGCTCCAACATGTGCCACGAGTCGTCGGGCTCCGCACTCATCGAGACCATCGGTATCGGCAAGGGCAGCGTCTCCCTGGAGGACCTGCACCAGGCCGATCTGATCATCGTGGCCGGACAGAATCCGGGCACCAACCATCCCCGGATGCTCTCCGCGCTGGAGAAGGCCAAGACGGCGGGCGCGAAGATCATCTCCGTGAATCCGCTGCCCGAGGCCGGACTCGAGCGGTTCAAGAATCCGCAGACACCGCAGGGCATGATCAAGGGCGCCGCCCTCAACGACCTCTTCCTGCAGATCCGTATCGGCGGCGACCAGGCCCTCTTCCGGCTGCTGAACAAGCTCATCCTGGACACACCGGGCGCCGTCGACGACGCCTTCGTCCGTGAACACACCCATGGCTACGAGGAGTTCACCGCGGCCGCGCGCGCCGCCGACTGGGACGAGACGCTGGCCGCCACCGGCCTGGAGCGCGCGGAGATCGAGCGGGCCCTCTCCCTGATCCTCGCCTCGCGGCGCACCATCGTCTGCTGGGCCATGGGGCTGACCCAGCACAAGCACTCCGTGCCCACCATCCGCGAAGTCGTCAACTTCCTTCTGTTGCGCGGCAACATCGGCCGTCCCGGCGCCGGCGTCTGCCCGGTGCGCGGACACTCCAATGTGCAGGGCGACCGCACGATGGGCATCTTCGAGCGGCCCGCCGCCGCCTTCCTCGACGCCCTGGACCAGGAGTTCGGCATCACCTCGCCGCGCCACCACGGCTATGACGTCGTACGGTCCATCGAGGCGCTGCGTGACGGCAGGGCCAAGGTCTTCTTCGCGATGGGCGGCAACTTCGTCGCCGCGACCCCGGACACGGCGGTCACCGAGGCCGCGATGCGCCGCGCCCGCCTCACCGTGCATGTCTCGACCAAGCTCAACCGCTCGCACGCGGTGACCGGGGCCCGCGCGCTGATCCTGCCCACCCTGGGCCGTACCGACAAGGACGTCCAGGCCGGCGGCCGGCAGATCGTGACCGTCGAGGACTCCATGGGCATGGTGCACGCCTCCCGGGGCAACCTGCCGCCCGCGAGCCCGCATCTGCTCTCCGAGCCCGCCATCGTCGCCCGGATGGCGCGCGCCGTCCTCGGGCCCGGGTCCACCACCCCGTGGGAGGACTTCGAGAAGGACTACGCCACCATCCGCGACCGGATAGCCCGCGTGATCCCCGGCTTCCAGGACTTCAACGCGCGCGTGGCCATTCCGGGCGGCTTCGCTCTCCCGCACGCCCCGCGCGACGAGCGCCGCTTCCCCACGGCCACCGGCAAGGCCAACTTCACCGCGGCGCCGGTGGAATACCCGGCACTGCCCGAGGGCCGGCTGCTGCTGCAGACCCTGCGCTCGCACGACCAGTACAACACCACGATCTACGGCCTCGACGACCGCTACCGCGGCATCAAGGGCGGCCGCCGCGTCGTCCTCGTCAATGCCGAGGACGCGGACGAACTGGGCCTCGCCGACGGCTCGTACACCGATCTGGTCAGCGAGTGGAAGGACGGCGTGGAGCGGCGCGCCCCCGGCTTCCGGGTGGTCCACTACCCCACCGCCCGCGGCTGCGCCGCCGCCTACTACCCGGAAACCAATGTGCTGGTCCCGCTCGGCGCCACGGCCGACATCAGCAACACCCCGGCGAGCAAGTCCGTCGTCGTGCGCTTCGAGCGGACGGACTGAGCGCACGGAGGCCCCCGGTCGCGGAAGGGCCCCCGGCTAAGCGCTCGCTCAGCCGTCTGGTAAGCAATACGGTGCGCACACCGCAGCGCTCACACGATCGGAGCCGGGCCCCATGGGTGAACAGACCGCCACCACGTTCCCGCAGGACATCATCGACGAGTACGCCGCGCTCGGCGTCGACCTGCCCGCGCTCTTCTCCGCGGGACACCTCGGCGCCCGGATGGGGGTGGAGATCCTTGAGGCGTCCGCCGAGCGCGTCGTCGGCACCATGCCCGTCGAGGGCAACACCCAGCCGTACGGGCTGCTGCACGGCGGGGCGTCGGCCGTCCTCGCGGAGACCCTCGGCTCCATCGGCGCGATGATGCACGGCCGCAGCGCGAAGATCGCGGTGGGCGTGGACCTCAACTGCACACACCACCGCGGCGTCCGCAGCGGAGTGGTGACCGGCGTGGCGACCCCCGTCCACCGCGGCCGCACCACCGCGACATACGAGATCGTCATCACCGACGAGCAGGACAAGCGCGTCTGCACCGCCCGGCTGACCTGCCTCCTGCGCGACGCGACCGACAGCGGCGCGGCCAAGTAACGAGGCACCCAACCCGGTGCACGCCGCTTGTGACACGCCGGAACCACCGCCTAGCGTGCGCGCATGGGTCGGATCGGGCTGCGCGGCCTCACCGGGGGCATCGGGTGCGTGCTCGCGCTCTGCGCGGCCGTAACGGGGTGTGGCAGTGGCGGAACATCCGGTCCCGACACCCGCGACACCCCCGCGGCGCACCGCACCACCCCGGCAGAGCTGTGCGCCTCGCTGGTCTCGTACTGGGCGAAGGAAGCCCTCAAGGGCAGCCAGTGGGCCGGCCTCGACTGGGAACAGAAGGGGCTGTCCAACGAGCAGTACGTGATCCATGACGACGTCCTGTCAGCGGCCCGCGCGGAGCGGAGGAAACACGGCACCGCGGCGGCTGAAGCGCTGATCGACCGCGAGACGAAGAAGAGGTGCACCGCCCAGAACGGCGCCACCGGCAGTTCGGAGAACTGGCGCGCGCCGAAGTGAGCTTTCCCGCCCGCCTCTCTTCTCACGCTGTGTAACAACGATGTGAACGGGGATCCTTCCGCTGCCCGCTGTCAGACCCCCGGCTGCCCGCTTCAGGGCTTTCACGTGCCCGATTGGCCGTCAGCACCAAAACGGCCCCACGTCCCTTAGCGGAACTGCGCGTTCTCACTATGCGGTCAATCCCGAAAACGCGGAAAAGCCCGATCCGTCCGGGCTGCGGCCATCAGCCCTTGGCCCTGGCATAACAAGAGAGTCACATCCTGAGCACACCGCTCCATGAGTCGCTCACCTGCGCTTAGAGTCACGGCCAGTCACCGCGCCGCCGGGCGTGCATTCGGCTCGCTCCTGATACCGACCCAGTGCGGCCCGGCGAACGCAACGGCACCTCAGCAGAGGAGGCCGCGCCAGGGAAAGGATTCACCGTGCGACACCGTTCCTTGCTCATCCTCACCACCGTGATCACCACGGGAGCGCTCACTCTCACCGCTTGTGGCTCTCGCGACGAGGGCAAGAGCACTGGCGGAAGCGACAAGATAACGGTCGTTATCGGTGTCGACGCGCCGCTCACCGGATCGCTTTCCGCGCTCGGTCAGGGCATCAAGAACTCGGTCGACCTCGCCGCCAAGACCGCGAACAAGAACAACGAGGTCCCGGGCGTCGAGTTCAAGATCGAAGCCCTCGACGACCAGGCCGTTCCGGCCTCCGGCCAGGCCAACGCCACCAAGCTCGTCGGCAGCAAGGACGTCCTCGGCGTCGTCGGCCCGCTGAACTCCGGCGTCGCCCAGTCGATGCAGGGCGTCTTCAACTCGGCGAAGCTCCTCCAGGTCTCGCCCGCCAACACCAACCCGGCGCTGAGCCAGGGCGACAACTGGGCCACGGGCGACCTCAAGCGGCCGTTCGCGTCGTACTTCCGCACCGCCGCCACGGACGTCGTCCAGGGCAAGTTCGCCGCGCAGTACTACTACAACGACGCGAAGAAGAAGAAGGTCTTCGTCGTCGACGACAAGCAGACCTACGGCGCCGGCCTCGCCGCGATCTTCTCCGACGAGTTCAAGCGCCTCGGCGGCAAGGTCGTCGGCACCGACCACGTCACGGTCAAGGAGACGGACTTCTCCAGCACCGCCGACAAGGTCAAGGCCTCCGGCGCGGACTCCGTCTACTTCGGTGGCCAGTACCCCGAGGGCGGTCTGCTCTCGGACCAGATCAAGAAGACGGGCGCCAAGATCCCCACCATGGGTGGCGACGGCATCTACGACCCGAACTTCATCGCCGCGTCCGGCGAGTCCAACGACGGTGACTTCGCCACCTCCATCGGCTACCCGGTGGAGAAGCTCGACACCGCGAAGAAGTTCATCGCCGACTACGCGGCCGGCGGCTACAAGGACCCGTACGCGGCCTACGGCGGCTACTCCTACGACGCCGCCTGGACCGTCATCCAGGCCGTCAAGGCCGTCGTCGCCGCCAACGACGGCAAGCTGCCCGAGGACGCCCGCGCCAAGGTCGTCGAGGCCGCCGGCGCAGTCGAGTTCGACGGAGTGACCGGCAAGGTCGCCTTCGACGAGTACGGCGACACCACGAACAAGCAGCTCACCGTCTACAAGGTGGAAGGCGGCGTCTGGAAGGACGTCAAGAGCGCCACGTTCGAGGACTGACCGACCCGCACTGCCCCGCAACACGACCGAAGCCGCGCGGGGGCGCACACAGCGCCCCCGCGCGGTGTCATATCCGACACGCTCATCGGAGGCCCTGCGGTGAACGAACTGCCGCAACAGCTGGCCAACGGCCTTGCCCTCGGCGCCCTTTACGGCTTGATCGCCATTGGGTACACGATGGTCTACGGCATCGTCCAGCTCATCAACTTCGCCCATGGCGAGATCTTCATGATCGGGGGCTTCGGCGCTCTCACCACCTATACCTGGCTCCCCAGCGGAACCTCCCTGCTGGTGGCGATCCCGCTCATGATCGTAGGTGGCGCCATAGCCTCGGTGGCCGTGGCCACCGCAGCCGAACGCTTCGCCTACCGCCCCCTGAGAGGGGCCCCCCGACTGGCCCCGCTGATCACCGCGATCGGTCTGTCCATCGCGCTGCAGCAGCTCATCTGGGCGTTCTACCCCGACGCCAAGAAGGCCGTCAGCTTCCCCGAATTCAAGGGCGAGTCCTTCCAGCTCACGGACAACCTCTACGTCCAGCGCGCGGACGCCTTCATCTTCGTCCTCGCGCCGCTCTGCATGATCGCCCTCGGCCTCTTCGTCTCCAAGAGCCGCAGCGGACGCGCCATGCAGGCCACGTCCCAGGACCGGGACACGGCCAAGCTCATGGGGATCAACACCGACCGCATCATCGTGATGGCCTTCGCCATCGGCGCCGCCTTCGCCGCGGTCGCGGCGGTCGCCTACGGACTCGACAAGGGCCAGATCAACTTCGAGATGGGCTTCCTCCTCGGACTCAAGGCGTTCACCGCCGCGGTCCTCGGCGGCATCGGCAACATCTACGGAGCGATGGTCGGCGGAGTCGTACTCGGCCTCGCCGAAGCCATGTCGATCGCCTACATCGAAGAAATCCCCGGCATGCAGCAGCTCGGCGGAGGCGCCTGGGCCAACGTCTGGGCATTCGTACTTCTCATCGTCGTCCTCCTCGTCAGGCCACAAGGTCTGCTCGGTGAGCGCGTCGCGGATCGGGCGTGAGATCGATGACCGACACAGCCTCCTCCCGCACCACCCAGCTGCGCGTCCTCGCCCTCGTCGGCGGCGTCGCCACCGTGGCCAGCACCTTCCTGTCCTGGACCTACACCTCCGAGTTCCCCGGCGACCTCACCGTCTACGGCTACCCGGGCGGCCTCCAGGTCCTCACGCTGGTCGCGGGGCTGCTCACCGCGCTCTTCGCCCTGTCCGCGCTGGACATCAAGGGCCTGCGCTGGCTCACCCCCACCGGCTCCGCCAAAGCACTCCAGATGCTCGCCCTCGGCGGCCTGGCCACCACCTGGTTCACGGTCGTCGCCATCGCCGTCGAACTGGGCGGCGTGGTCAACCTCGAACCCGGCGGTTACGTGGCGGCGGTCGCCTCCGTCATCCCCGTCGTCGCGGCGTTCCTGCTCCCCGACGACACCCGTCAGGCCAAGCGGCCCAAGGAACTGCCCTCCTGGGCGGAGATCCTGATCATCGTCGGCGTGTTCGCCGTCGGCCTGTACGCCTTCACGTACGGCATCGACACCGAGTACGCCGAACTGTTCACCGGCTACCTGCTCACCGTCGGATTCGCCGCCACCGCCCTCTTCAAGGCCGGCCTCATGGCGCGTATCAACGGCCTCACCGCCAAGTACCGCATGATCGCCGTCACCGCCGCGTTCGTTGCCGCGGCCGCGTTCCCCTTCACCCAGAGCACCGACCAGTTCACCCTGATCGCGGTCAACATCCTCATCTTCGCGACCGTCGCCCTCGGACTGAACATCGTTGTCGGCCTCGCCGGCCTGCTCGACCTCGGATACGTCGCGTTCCTCGGCGTCGGTGCCTACACCGCCGCGCTCGTCTCCGGAACCACCGCGTCCGTCTTCGATGTGCACTTCCCGTTCTGGGCTGCCGTCCTCACCGGCGCCGCCGTGTCCCTGATCTTCGGCGTCCTCATCGGCGCACCCACCCTGCGGCTGCGCGGCGACTACCTCGCCATCGTCACCCTCGGCTTCGGAGAGATCTTCCGCATCGCCGTCGGCAACCTCGACGGAGCCTCAGGACCCCGGATCACCAACGGCCCCAACGGTGTCCCGAACATCCCCGACCTCAACTTCTTCGGGTACAACTTCGGCGAAGCGCACACCATCCTCGGCTTCGAACTCGGCTCCTACGCCAACTACTACCTGCTGATGCTGGTCGCCATGATCCTCGTGGTGACCGTCTTCAGCCGGGCCGGCAACTCCCGCATCGGCCGCGCCTGGGTCGCCATCCGCGAGGACGAGACCGCCGCCACCGCCATGGGCATCAACGGCTTCCGCGTCAAGCTCATCGCCTTCGCACTCGGCGCCACCCTGGCCGGCCTCGCCGGCACCGTACAGGCGCACGTCCAGCACACCGTGGTCCCGGAGATGTACGTCTTCGCCGGCCCCGTGCCCCCCAACTCCGCCTTCCTGCTCGCCGCGGTCATCCTCGGCGGCATGGGCACCATCAGCGGACCGCTGATCGGCGCCTCCCTGCTCTACCTGATCCCCGCGAAGCTGCAGTTCCTCCAGGACTACCAGCTCCTCGGCTTCGGAATCGCACTCATCCTGCTGATGCGGTTCCGCCCCGAAGGCCTCATCGCCAACCGGCGCGCACAGCTCGAATACCACGAGACCGGCCAACTCGACGTACCGGACGACAAACCCGGCGCAGGCGTCGGCATCGCCAAGGCGGGGGCGTGAACGACATGACGACCGCGACCACCACCAGCACCGTGCTCGACGCCAGCGGCGTCACCATGCGATTCGGCGGCCTGACCGCCGTACGCTCGGTCGACCTCACCGTCGGCGCGGGCGAGATCGTCGGCCTCATCGGCCCCAACGGCGCCGGCAAGACCACGTTCTTCAACTGCCTCACCGGTCTGTACGTACCGACCGAGGGCAAGGTCACCTACAAGGGCACCGTCCTGCCGCCCAAGCCCCACCTGGTCACCCAGGCAGGCATCGCCCGTACGTTCCAGAACATCAGGCTCTTCGCCAACATGACCGTCCTGGAGAACGTCCTCGTCGGACGCCACACCAGGACCAAGGAAGGCCTCTGGTCCGCGCTCCTGCGCGGCCCCGGCTTCAAGAAGGCCGAGGCCGCCTCCCACGAGCGCGCCATGGAACTCCTGGAGTTCATCGGCCTCCAGCACAAGGCCGACCACCTCGCCCGCAACCTCCCCTACGGCGAGCAGCGCAAGCTCGAAATCGCCCGCGCCCTGGCGAGCGAGCCCGGCCTGCTGCTCCTCGACGAGCCCACCGCCGGAATGAACCCGCAGGAGACCCGGGTCACCAAGGAGCTCGTCTTCGCCATCCGGGACCAGGGCATCGCCGTACTCGTCATCGAGCACGACATGCGGTTCATCTTCAACCTGTGCGACCGGGTCGCCTGTCTCGTCCAGGGCGAGAAGCTCGTCGAAGGCACCTCGGAAGTCGTCCAGGGCGACGAGCGTGTCATCGCCGCCTACCTCGGCACCCCCTTCGAAGGCGCCCCCGGCGCCGAGGAGGTCGCCGCGGTCGAGGCGGCGGAGGCGGGGGCGGCCGACGCACAGGGCGGCACCGGCACCACCAGCACCACCGGTTCGGAAGGGGACGCGAAATGACCGCACTCCTCGAGGTCGAGGACCTCAAGGTCGCCTACGGCAAGATCGAGGCCGTCAAGGGCATCTCCTTCAGCGTCGAAGCCGGCCAGGTCGTCACCCTCATCGGCACCAACGGTGCGGGCAAGACCACCACGCTGCGGACCCTGTCGGGGCTCCTCAAGCCCGCCGCCGGCCGGATCATGTTCGACGGGAAGCCCCTCAGCGGGGTTCCCGCCCACAAGATCGTGGCGCTGGGCCTGGCCCACTCCCCCGAGGGCCGGCACATCTTCCCCCGGCTGACGATCACGGAAAACCTCCAGCTCGGAGCGTTCCTGCGGACGGACAAGGCCGGCATCGAGAAGGACGTCCAGCGCGCCTACGACCTCTTCCCCATCCTGGGCGAACGTCGCAAGCAGGCCGCGGGCACCCTCTCCGGTGGCGAGCAGCAGATGCTGGCCATGGGGCGCGCCCTGATGTCCCAGCCCAAGCTGCTGATGCTGGACGAGCCGTCCATGGGCCTCTCCCCGATCATGATGCAGAAGATCATGGAGACCATCGTCGAGCTCAGGGAGCAGGGCACGACCATCCTGCTCGTGGAGCAGAACGCCCAGGCGGCGCTCTCGCTCGCGGACCAGGGCCACGTCATGGAGATCGGCAAGATCGTCCTGTCGGGCACGGGTGAGTCCCTGCTGCACGACGAGTCGGTACGCAAGGCGTATCTGGGCGAGGACTGAGAGCCTGTCGGGTGACCTTCGATCGGAGAGCGGACGCGGTCTGGTGCGTGCGATTCCAAGGCGCCGGGATGTCCTCGTAGCGGAGCTACTA